>JAJFFF010000001.1 GCA_021776785.1 Planctomycetota bacterium
TCCGCGCAGTTGGCTAGCCCCGATCAGGAGCCAGATTTTTCACACGCCGCGCCCCAAAAAAAACGGGCCGAGGACCCGATTGGCGCGAAATGGCGCGAAACGCCCCCCGCGATCCGCGCGGATTGACCTGGCTCCGTATGAGCGAGCTTGCTCTCTAGTCGCTTTCCGTTGCTAGCGCGGCGCGCAGGCGCATCCATGCATCGGCGATTGATTTGGGTGCTAGCCGTAGCGTGAAGCGCATCGCGTCGCCTTCGACCGTTGCGGCGAATGCCGCCGGGATGGACCAACGCAAACGGTGGTTTTGCAGCCGCGCGCCGTCCTCGTGCCAGTATGGCGCGGCATCGCGCAGCCCGTCGAACAGCGCCGCCAAATCAACCGTACATGAAACCAACCGCTGCGGGAACAGCGCGCTCACGTCCAGATCCTTGGCCGTTGTGGAGGCGTTGCCTGACTGAAGCTGATCGATGAGCGCTTCCATCGCCGCTCGCGAGCGCTTGCCGACGACCACGCAGATCTTGTTGTCGACGCGCGCCACGTGCATCAGGACCGGGCCGCGCAACAACATGCTGAGCGTCGCCAGAAACGGTCCGCCCGAGCGACGCCACGCGAGGTTGCGCTCGTGGTTGATCGATCCTCTGATCGACGAAACCTTGCAGCCGGCGCGCTCGAAGACCGCGCGCTTGAACTGCAACGCGCCCGGTTCTCCGGCCGCCGCATCGAGGAGCGTCTGCATTTCATCGCTGCCGAAAAATCCGTCCACGGACCGATTGGGCGCGTGCGAAACAAGCATGGCCACGCCGGACCCATCCGGCTCGAGATCAAGAACGATGCCGGCGTTTTGGCCGAGCACAGTGAGCGCGCGCTGCCATGCCCGACGAAACGCTGCCTGCTTTTCGGTTCGCTCCGCGTACTTCGCCTGCGGGTCGAGTATGCCTTCCATGATCTGCGCGAGCAACGCGGCGTCCGTGCCCGTCTCCACGTACAGCGTCCCCTTCGGAGGAAGCGCGCTGAGTGCGGCGGAGTTCGTGGGCCTTAGCTCCGGGTGACGCAGGAGCTGTGCCATCTCGCTGTTGCCGCGCGAACCCGCGCGCATGTCGATGCGCACGCCGGCCACCGCGAACCGAGCGGTGAGATCCACGCGCTCGACGTGGATCGGCAGTTTGGGAACGAGGCGATTGAGCGGCGTGAGATCGATGCGCAGTTTTTCGAGTGCGCGCGTAAAGGTCGTCCCGATCGACTGAAGCCCCTCGGGTGTCGTGATTACGCTGCAATCGCCTGGCAGGAAAAATCCTTTGCGGTAGCTCGCGCGGTACGCAGCGATTGCATCGGGTTCGCCCGCCACGGCGTACAGCGCGTCCACCGCACGCATGCGCGCACCGCCGGCCTTTGCGTCCGTGCACGGCAAGATTGCTACCCAACTCGACTCGGAGAACACGAGGGCGAACGGTTTTGTCGCGCTGATCCGCACGTCGGACGAGATCCCGAGAAGGCTCTTGAGCGCATGGCCGGGGGAGAGGTCGGGGAGGCCTAGGTCCGGTGCGATTTCGCGGATCTTGCTCAGCGCGGTCGCGGCTTCACGCTGCAACACGACCAACGCGTCGAACCGAACGACGGTGTGCGCGCCTTCCGGGTAATACGTGGCTAACGGATCGGGAACCAGCCCGACGACCGATAGCGAAGCCTTGCCTTTGGTCGGGTTGCGCTTGTTGCTCAGGATGCGGTCGCCAACCGAGCGCTGGCGCGCTTCCACTTGCAACTTGGCGGAAAGCGATCGATCCCGGAATCCGGTATCGCCGCACGAGGCGACGAGCAAAAACAAAACGAGGGCGTAGCGACGCATATTGTGCAGTTCTCCGCTCTCCTATCGGAATTGCGTGCCGCCTTGCTGAAACGAGGCGGTCGGGCCGCAGCCTGGCGACCTAAATCAAGTCCACGAAAAAACTTATGCGGACATGTCTTCGGGTCCCGGCGCGGGCCGCTACTTCGTCTTCGGGGTCGAGCGGGTGTCGGCCCGGTGCTTGAGATCGAACTCGTGCTTGGTGTCGAAGGCGTGCGCGAGGTCGAACTTGTGGATCGGATGCCCTTCGGGGTGCTGCACGTCGAATTCGTGTTCGAGATCGAAGTCGTGCTTTCTGTCCCCGTCGGGGTGCTGCAGGTCGTATTCGTGGGCGAGGTCGAACTCGTGTTTTGGATCCCAGTTGTGGAGTCGATGCACGCAGGCAACCCGACGCCCGTCCGCGTTGAGATCAAACGCATGCCTGCGATGCACGCACGGCACGCGGTGCTCGCAATCGACGCGGTGCACGCACGCCATCTTGTGCCGGCACTTCTCGTAGTGGGTGCAATCGACGCGGTGGCTACAAGCCATTTTGTGTTCGCAGTCTTTTAGGTGACGGCAGTCAACCTTGTGCACGCACGCCGTTCTGTGTTCGCAGTCGGTGCGATGGGTGCAGGCCACTTGAACGCGATCCCAAATCGGGCTCCGGCGTTTTTTGACATCGGCCGGAAGCGGGCGCAAGGCGCCGCGCGCGATGAACTCCTCGCCCGCGCGATAGGCTGCGTCCAGGTCTCCGACGGACTGCCGGAAGCCGAGCAGGAACGACGCGGAGCGCTCGTGAGGCGTCCCGTGGTGGTGCGGCGACGCGAACGCGTGGTCGCCCTTTGCAAAGAGCGTCTTGGCAAACGCGCGCACCTTGCGACGGCTCTTGAAATCCTTGCCCGCGCGTCGGCCGAGGTACCAACCCGCGAGATAGTCCGCGTGAAGTTCTCGTTCCCTTCCAACCAGGCGACTGCCGCGCTGCCACTGCACAATGTGGCTGCACTCGTGCGCCATGATGCCCGCCAACGCAATGGCGGCGTGATCCCCGACGTAGACCTGCTCGCGCAAGAGACGACGCCCCAGCGCGATCGTTCCCAACGTCTTGGGTGCGATCGATGAGAGAGAAGCCCACGCTTGAGGTGATGGGCGGTCATCCAAAATGCGAACGTCGGGCGTCACACCGAACCGCTCGCGCAGACTTGCCATTTCGCGTTGGATCGCGCGATCGATTTCCGCGTTGCCCGTGTCCTCGAAGAACTCGTCGCGGGTCGGCTGCTCCGCGGACAGGCAGCGTCCGGTGACCGGCGCTTGGTCTCCCAGTACCGGAACCGGCGAGAGGGAAAGACATGTAGTCAGCGCAAGCGCAGCAAATACCTGACGGAGCGCCATAGGGAGATCGTAACCGCTCGCGGAGCCGCGTAGCGCGGCGGAACCGCGTTTTACCGCTTTCGGACCTTGAGTCTGTGGAGCGAAAACGACTCGAACAGCGGCTGGCGGCCCCAAGTCATCAGCCCAACGCCGAATGACGGGAGCGCTTCGGCGTCCACGCGGTCGAACAGCATCACGCCGTTGATCGAGACCCACCACTTGCGCCCGATCCGCCGGATCACCAGCTCGTATTCCTCGGCTTCCTTGACCGCGACGCCGCGCTGGAGGTAGTAGAGGCGATCGTAGCGGTACCAGTGGCACCGCATCTTCTTATCCGCTTGATCGAACACGAGGCTGTGCCCGGACTGGCCGTCGTTCTCGTTTTCCCCGTCGATCGTCACGCCGAACTTCGCGGGCAGACCCTTGCCCGGGATCGTGAGTTTTAGCTCCATCGAACGTGTCTTCGCGAGTTCCTCGGACTGCAACCACATGATGTTGGCCGGCCCATCCTTCGGCTTGTCCGGATCGACTTTGAACCGGAACCACAGTCCGCGCTTGGCGGTCTCTTTGGGGCGCAGCCGTCCACCCTGCGCCTGAAATCCACCGACGCCAGTCGTCCAGCGCGCGGGCGCGAAGCTCTTGAATTCATCGACGAGGAGTTTGTGCGACGTCGTCTTGGGTTCGCGATAGGCGAGCTTCTCCTCGTGGTTTTTAAGCGAGTGCCGCAGCGACGGCAGCGTCGAGCCGTCGCGTGCCGTGACCCGCATCAAAAAGCCCCACGGGTTTTTCTCGTTATGGACCTTCAACAAAAGTCGGTTCCATCCGGGGCGCAACGTGATGTCCGCAAAGTCGTCGTCGAACCGAAAGCGCCGTGAAGTCTCCCGCTTCTCCGCGAGCTCGCCGTTAACGTAGAGCGCGTGCCCGTCATTGCTCCCGATCCAAGCTGTGGCGTCCGTTGCGCGGTCGACGTAGACGTAACTGAGCGCGAACGCGCACGCGAAATCGGGATATCCAAATCCCTGCTGATCGAGATCGACGTAGCCGTCGGGCCGGACGTTCGCATCGCGCCACGTCCCGACCTCTTTGTTGAACAACACTTCTTTTTGCGTCGGGTCGTAGTGCGTTTCGACGGGGTAGACCACGTACTTTGTTTGGCCGCGCGCGTGAAACGGACCGAGGATCCGGTACGCCTCGATGATGCCGAGCTGTTTGCGAACCGCCGCGGCCTTGTCGTGGTTTTGCTGCTGCATCACCGCGCGCAACAAGCCATAGCGCGCGCGCGCGGCGATCCACCCGTCCGGCCGCTGGCGCAAGATGTCTTCGAAGTGCGCTTCGGCGTCCGGGTACGCGTTGCGCATCAGCATCTCTTCGCCGACGCGGGTCGCGTAGAGAAAGCTCTGCGACTCCCCGGGCACGCGCGAGTAGTCGCCGCGGCGCACGGGCCATCCCCAGCGTTTGAGCTGATCCAAGACGTCGGCGCCGTACTCGGTGGCGAGCATGTAGCCGAAATATCGCATCAGCTGGTGCTCGCGCTCCGGCCAAGCCCCCATCTGCGCCTCGCGCATGCGGTGCAGCACCCTGCGATAGGGCGCCCAGTCGTACGGAGCCTCGCCCGGCGGCAGAAAGCTAAACAGAAATCCTGCGGACGGACGGTACGGCTGCACCAGGAAATAGCGTTGGGCGCGTCCCAGATAAAACCGCACAAACTGATCGCGGCACGCCGTGATGAAGCTTTGCGCCGCCTTCGTTTGGTTGAGCGAATCGAGTGTAAAGCCGGCCGCGAAGTCGGCGAGCCCCTCGGTGAACCCCTGGTGCAGCCAGCCGCGACCAAAGATGCAGTGGCCGAGCTCGTGGTAGTGCAGCGTTCCCGAAACCGGCGCGCGAATCGCGCTATCCCCGATGCGGATGATTTTGCCGCCGCCCATGCCGCCGCCGAACGCGAATGTCTCTTGGTAATAGATCGCGATACGCACGCCGTTATTGGTGAGCGGCTGATTGGTCAGGTCCGATTGAAAGATGTACGCGAGGTCCATCATCATGCGATCGCGCGCGGTCAGCGCTTCGACAAACTTCTTGGGGCCGAGGTACATGAAGTGGCGCGACGTCACGACCGCGAGTCGTTCGAAACGCTCGTCATTGATAACGATCTTGGCCGCTTGGATCTCGGCGGGCGGGTAGTCGCGGCCCGCGCGCAACTCCGCCTCGACGCGCAGCTTGCGCGCCGCCTCCTTGATCTCGTGCCCGTCGCCGTGCACCGCTAAGTCTTTCGCGAGCGCGACGACCGCGCCGTACGCGCGTTGCTCCAACAGCGCCTGCGCCTCTTTCAAGATCGCTTTGTCGGTTTTCTTGTCCGCTTTGAGTTGCTTGAAACGCTTGAGGTCGGCGCGCGACGGTCTTGTGAGCTGGTTGATCAGGTTGTTGATCTTGCCGAGTTCGCGCTTACCCGCGTCGGTTTCGGGCCCGCCCAACTGTTCGATCATGGCGCGGCGCACGATGATCGCCGCGTGTCGCTTGCTCGCCCCGGCGAGTTTGTCGGCCGCCTTGCCGAGTACGCGGTGCACTTCCGCTAGGTAGTGACTTCGAAGCTTCGCGCGCTCGCGCGCGTTGATCCGCCGCGGCGTCCCCCAACCGGCGGCCAAGTACGCATCGCGCAGGCGCGCTTTTGTCTTGGTGTCCTCGGTGCTGCGGAGCGCCGTCTCATAAGACGCCAACGCCTCGAGCTTGCGGCCGGCGGACAACGCCGCCCGCGCCTGCTCCTCGGCGGCGACGAGTTCGGAGGAAGGAGCCAGCAAAAGGAGGGCGGCGACGGCGAGCACGACCCGCATTATTCCCGATCCGGCGGCAAAAATTGATGCCGAGACGGCCCGCGCCTCGGAATTGTGGCGCGGTTTCGTCGTCTTCCGTCTCGCAACGGACCTCTCGCGCGCCGAACGGCGGCGCGGGGTTTGACCGCGCGCAGAATCAGCCGATAACCGATGAGTGAGTGAGTTGAATCGGAGTCCGGGCGTCACCGTGGAGCGACGGGACTACCCCCGAGTGATCGCTCCGTTTCAGGTGCGATGCAGCATCTGCGGCCGCAATCGCCGCGAAATCCCGGGGTTTACCAAGGATTTGGGGCTGGGCGGCCTGCGTTTTGTCGCCCCGAGTAGCAACGCCGTGGTCGGCGATCACGTCGCGCTCGAGGTCACGGTGCCCGGATTTGAGGCGCCGCTCTATTTTCTCGGCGAAGTCATGCGCGTCGCTGCGGCCGACGAGAGCGGCACAGAAGTCGCCTGCCGCTTCGATTGGATTGGCAGCTCCCAGGGCTATCGCGACAAATTAGCGAGTTTTTTAAACGCGCACGGTTTGGCCGTTCCGACCGGCCCCGCTTGACAGCGACCGGATCCCTCTTGGAGACTGGGGGTCGCGGAGACGGCTGGCGTCCCGCGACGACTCCCTGTCGAGAGGAAAACATGAGCTACCCCATCCAAGAAGTGCAAGGCATTGGCCCCGCGTATAGCGAGAAGCTGGCGGGCGCCGGCATCAAAAACACGAGCGATTTCTTGACGCTTTGCTGCGACAAGAAGGGCCGGACGACGATTGCGAGCAAGACCGAGATCAGCGAGTCGCTGATCCTCACCTGGGCGAACCAGGCTGACTTGATGCGCATTTCCGGCATCGGGCCGCAGTTCGCTGAGCTTTTGCAGGCGTCCGGCGTGGACACCGTCAAAGAACTCAAGATGCGCAACTCCGCAAACCTCGCCACGAAGATGGCGGAGGTGAACGGCGCGAAGAACCTCGCGAAGTCGGTTCCGGCGCCGACGATGATTTCGGATTGGATCGAGAAGGCTAAGTCGACCGAGCCTACGATTACGCATTAGCGCTGCGTTGTCTATGGCCCAACGGTGTCACTTGGCCCAACATCTGACGATGCGGTGTTGATTGGCCCAACATCTGACGATGTGGTGTTGATTGGCCCAACATCTGACGATGCGGTGTTGATTGGCCCAACATCTGACGATGTTGGAGCTTTGATGCTCGTTTGGTTTGGCACCAATTCGGTTGCGCCTTGTCGCCTCTGGCGGCGTTTGTGGGTGCGGCATCGGTGTGCGCCGCGTCGCGTTTGGCGGCGTTTTTTGGGTGCGGCATCGGTGTGCGTCCTTGTCGCCTTTGATGGCGTTTTTGGGTGCTTGACTTGACCGTTGGTGATCGATTTTGAATTACGTGCGCGCGTGTCGCCTCCCGGCGATGCGCGCGCTTTTTTTTGCCCGACGTGTCTGGGCCTTCGCATGCTCGGTTGTTGATGAGCGCGTAGCGACCATCCACCCGCCGTAGCCTCCGCATCGGCGGGGCGTAGGCGGGACGTAGGCGAGACTACGGCCGCGTGGGGGCCGGGCGCCGTGTTCGCGGGTTCACCACGCATGGCGTTTGAGCGTCGCCGTGGGCCACCCGTCCAACGCGTCATGAAGCTGGTTCGGACCAATCCTCGCCGCGGGCGGGCCGTGTTCATGATCTGTTCCTTCGCTCATGGGACAATGCCAACCGCATGCCCCACGAGATCGCCGTCTTCTTCTTTTGCTTGGTTGCGAGTGGATTTTTTTCCGGTTCTGAGATCGCTCTCTTGAGTGCGAACCGGTTGCGCTTGCGCCAGCTTGCGCACGGTGGGGACGGAGCCGCCGAGCGTGTTTTGCAACTCGTCCATGACCCGCGCCGACTGCTCGCCGGGATCCTGGTCGGCAACAACATCGTCAACGTCTTGGCGGCGGTGGTGGCGGGTACGTATTTCACGCGCATGCTGAACCCGAGCCTCGGTCCGGTCGTCGCGACGGCGGTGGCGACGCCGATGCTCGTTTTGTTCAGCGAGTTTTTGCCCAAGACGATCGCGGCGTTGCATCCGATCTCGTTTTCGCGCCGCGTCGAGAAGCCCGTGCGATGGACGCTGATTCTGCTTTGGCCGTTGGTTCGACTGCTCGATGCGATTACGCGCCCGCTCGCCATGCTGATCGGTCACGGTCGCGTCGAGGCGTCGAGCTTAGCGCAGGTGCGTCTCGCGGTGGCGGACGGCGTGCGCACGGGTTCACTCGAGCCGACCACGGCGCGCGTGCTGGAGGGTGGGCTCAGCCTCGAATGGAAACAGGTCGGGCACATCCTCGTGCCGCGTGTCGACGTTGTGTGCGTGCCGAAGGATCGCGGCTTTCGCGAGTGCTTGGAGATGTTTCGCGACTACGGCTACTCGCGGTTGCTCGTAATCGACGAAACCGCCGACCAAGACCTTGGTTATCTTGCGGCGAAGGATCTGATCCTGTTGCCGCAGTCGCAGCGCGCTGCGTGGACCGCCGAGAAGGCGGCGCGTCAGGCTCTCCGCGTCCCCGCGTCGCTTGCACTCCCGGAACTGTTGGCGCGTATGCGACGCAGCGGTGTGCACTTTGCCGTCGTGAAGGATGAGTACGGCGGCACGGAGGGTATTGCCACCATGGAGGACGTGCTGGAAGAGCTTGTCGGCGAGATTCGGGACGAGCACGATGACGACGAAGTGTCGCCTGTCGTGCAGTTGCGCGACGGCCTCTGGCTCGTGCGCGGCGACGTGAGCGTCAAAGATCTCGAAAACCGCACCGGCGTCAACCTCCCGGAGGAGGAGGCGCGCACGGTGGGAGGCTATTGCGCCGAAGCGCTGGGCCGCCTGCCGCACCAAGGCGATGTCGTCGAAATCGACGATGCGCGCTTGGTCGTCGTGCGCGTACGCGAAAAACGCGTGCTGCAGGTCCGCCTCGTGATTCCCGAGACGGAGTGATGCCTACTTGTTCTTGCCGCGCTTGGACTTGTCGTCCTTGGCGGCCGGCCGCCGCCAGTTTTGCAGGGATTTTTCCAGCAAGAAGTTGAGCAGGAGGCGTTGCATCACCGCCGCGTCGCCCGCCCGCCCGCTCTGCAGGTAGCCGTGCGCGAGCGCGTGGAGCACGCGCCCCTTGCCGGGCTCAAACAAGACGACCACTTTGCGGTGTCCGTGGTAGCGCGCCGCCAGCGGTTGGCTTTCGACCAAGGTCGTGTGTCGCGTCGTCAGTCGAAACAGATAGCTCTCGGCTTCTAACCACCACTTGGGTTTGGGGGCGGGGCGGCCTTCCTGCTTGGCGGGGAACACGCCGCGCATCAGCGAGTGACGTCGTCCCGCCGCGGATAGTTTCACAGGGATCGTCTCTTCAAACGTCGTGTGACCGGTCCAGCGAATGGTCTTGGGAAACGCACGCTCCAACGCGAGGATCGCCCAGTCCATCGACACAACCCACGCACCCGCGCGCACCGCCGCACCAAGTTTCTTGAGCCCCGCGACGCTGTACTCGCTGCCCGCGAAAAACATCACTTCCTCAAATCGCTTGCGGATCGCTTGCCCCGGCGCACTCGGTCCGTCGAGTCCGGCGGCCTTGAGCTCGCGCTCCAACCGCGCGCGCGCCGTCGTCCGATCCGGCCGCGGTGCGCTCGTCTGACTCGCCGGAAACTTGCGGTCCATCAGATGGCAATTGAGAAAAAACACCATGCGCTCGGGCGCATCGATGGCTAGGTGCTCCAACTCCGCCGGCGTAAGGACGCGGTGCTTGACGCCGAACGCCTTCAGGATCTCTTGTGTGAAATCGAAGAGGCCGCCGACCACGACGACGTCGTTTTCCTGAAGGCCGCGGAGGAGGCTTGCAAGATCCGGCCCCTCCTTGGCCACCGTGCGCCGCACCCGCTCGGCGGCTTCGCTGTTGGTCTTGTCCAGCCTGTGCCCGGGCGCATCCGATCCGTCCGCCGCACCCTTGGTGGGGGTGTCGGGCGCCGACGATTTGGAGTCATCCACGGGCGGCCCGGGATAAGGGCCTTTGGTCGGCTCCTCGCCCGCCGCCGGCGCGCCGCTGCGACCGGCTCCCAAGAGCCAAAACGCCCCCAAAAACACCATTCGAAGCAAGCCGCGCATCCGCGTATTCTCCCACGTCCCGCGGGGGGAGGACTTCTACACCTTTGGAAATCCCCCGCTATACTTTCCCGCTTGATGGGCCTGTAGCTCAGTTGGGAGAGCGCTGCGTTCGCAATGCAGAGGTCAGGAGTTCAAGTCTCCTCAGGTCCACCACAAGGCGCGTCCGATGGGCAGATCGCTCTGCCCGTCGGCGGGCCTACTCGCACGTGGAGGCGGGCGTCTTGCGCGGTTTTTACGACCGGTTCGCCGACGAGACGCGTATTTCCAACGAGGGTGCGGCAGCGCGCCGCATCGAAACATCACCAGTTGAAGTCACCGAATTTCATGTCAGGTTCCAACGTCGACGGATGATAGGACCAGAAACAAAGATGGCCCGCTGTTTCTTTCGATCGAGTTAGAGAAGCGGGGTGGGGCGCGAAGCGATGATCGAGGTAGCAGGACTTACAAAACTCTACGGGGAGTTTGCGGCGTTGGACGACGTCTCGTTCTCCGTGCCGCAAGGTGAGATTTTGGCGTTTCTCGGGCCAAACGGCGCGGGCAAGAGCACGACGATGAAAATCCTCACGGGTTACATCTCGCCGACATCGGGGACGGCGACCATCGGCGGCTTAGACGTCACGTCGCACAGCATCGAAGTGCGGCGACGCATCGGCTACCTGCCGGAGACCACGCCGCTGTACTACGACATGCAGGTCAACGAGTTCTTGGCGTTCACCGCGCGCTTGCGCAAGATCCCGCGCGATCTGCGCGAGGGTCGCATGGGGTGGGTCGCCGAGATTTGCGATCTCGAACCGTTTTGGAAAAAGCCGATCGGCGTTTTGAGCCGCGGTCAAAAACAGCGCGTCGGATTTGCCGCCGCCATCATGCACGACCCCGAGGTGTTGATCCTCGATGAACCGACCGCCGGCCTCGACCCGAATCAGATCATCGACATTCGCGCGTTGATTCGAAGCTTCGCGCAGCGCAAGACGATCATCTTGTCGACTCACATCCTGCAAGAAGTCAAAGCGCTGGCGACCAAAGTCGTGATCATCAATGAGGGGCGCACGGTCGCGGACTCGGACGTGCCGGAGCTGTCGACGCGCTTCGGCGACCTCGAGAAGGCGTTCCGCGAACTAACGGTCGGTGCAAGCGTGCCCGTTCCGGCGGGTGTTGAAGATGGAGATTCAAGCGATGGGTAGTGTTCTCACGTTGGCGCGCAAGGAGATCCGCCAGATCTTTCTGAGCCCGATCGCGTACGCGTTCCTGTTCGTGTTCGCGTTTTTCATGACGTTCATGTTCTTCCGGTCGTTTTTCCTCGTGCAGTCGATCAGCATGGCGGGCTTTTTCGACCTGATGCCGATGGCCTACGCGATCGTCATCCCCGGCGTCACGATGCGTATGTGGGCCGAGGAGCGCAAGCAGGGAACGCTCGAGTACTTGATGACGTCGCCGATCGAGACCTGGCACATCGTGCTCGGCAAGTTCATCGGCGGACTCTCGCTCGTCGCGCTGTGCTTGGTCGTGACGTTTCTCGTTCCGTACACGGTCGGCCGCTACGGCGATCTCGACATGGGACCCGTCATCGGCGGATATCTTGGCGCCGTCCTCATGGGCGGGACGTGCATCGCGATCAGCATGTTCTTAAGCGCGTTCACCCAAGACCAGGTGGTGAGCTTTCTTGCAGGCGTGGCCGTCCTCATGGCGCTCGTCTTGTTGGGGCACCCGTTTATCTCAAGCGAGTTCGGCCCCGGCAACTGGGTGGGTGCCATGGCGCGCACGATCAGTCCCACGACGCACTTCGAGTCCATCGGGCGCGGCGTGATCGACCTGCGTGACATCTACTACTTCGTCGCGATGATGGGCGTATTCTTGTACCTAAACGTTCGCGTCATTGACCTGCGTCGGTGGAAATAAAGTCATGGCGAAACAAAGCAAATTCTTCTCGTATCTCCTCAACCGCGTCGGGATCCAGTCGCTGCTCGTGATTGCGGTGGTTGTCTTCGGCTTCCTCGTCGTGGACGGCATGGTGGTGCGCCACGACCTCACCGAGGACGCGCGCTTTTCGATCTCAGCGTCGAGCCACAAGTTGGCGAACTCGATCGAAGACCCGCTCACGATCCGCGCCTTTTTCTCGGACAACATCCCCGAGTACATCGTGCCGATGCAGCGGCTCGTATTCGACGTGCTGGCCGAATACGAAGCGCACGGCAACGGCAAGATCAAGATCGAGCGCATCAACCCGCTCGAGAGCACGCAGGCTGCCGCCGAAGCGCGCGAGTACGGCGTGCGCCCGATTCAACTTCGGGTGCAAGACGGCGTCGATCTGTCCGCGCTCGAAGTGTTCGGCAGCATTGCGTTGATCTACCGCGATCAAAAAGCGGAGATCATCGATATCGCGAAGCGTTATCCGCAGGGCTACGAGGGGCTGTCGGTGCTCGAGTACGAGATCTCGAGCAAGATCTGGCAGCTCATCAACGACAAGCCGACGATCGGACTGTGCGGCTACTTAGCCAGCACGCCGCCGCAGCAAGGCATGCCCGGTCGCGGTGGGCAGCCGCGTCCCGAGTTTGAGGGACTGCGCCGATTCCTCGGCGAAGAGTTCGTGGTCCAAAACGTCAACCTGCGCGAAGAGGAACCCGACGCCGGCAAAATTCCGCTGCTGCTCGTCGTCCGCCCCAAGGAATTTTCCGACGTCGAAACGTACCGCTTGGACCAATACCTCATGAAGGGCGGTCGCGTCTTGATGTTTGTGACGCAGGGCGAAGTGCAGCCCTCGTATCCGCCGCCGGGTTCACGCCAACGCGGCCTCTATCGATACACGCCGTTCAGCACCGGCTTGGACAAGTGGTTGGAGCATCACGGTCTACGGATCCCCAACGAATTCGTCGTGCAATCCGGTCACGCGTATCCCACCGAAATTTTCGCCATCCGCGAGATTCCGGGATTTGGGCGCACCGGCGTCTACGAACAAAAAGCCAACTGGTTTTGGCCGGTGTTCAGCCTTGACGATTCGATCAACAAGGACAACCCCGCCACGCAAACGCTTAGTCGCGTGATCATGTTGTGGCCCCATCCCATCGACGTCTTAGACGACAACCTCGATGGTAAGACCGCGACCGTTCTTTTGCAGTCGCACAACAAAGAGTCGTGGCGTTGGAAGGACAAAAACCGCATCGACCGCCGTCATCTAACGGTGAAGGATGTACCGCCGCGTGCGGCGATGCAACGGTCGCCCGTCGCTGTGGCGCTCGAAGGGAAGTTCACGTCGTATTACGCGGACAACGCGGTTCCGCCCTCGCTTGGCGCTAAAAAGCCCGGCGAGAAACCCGACGAGAACCCGGACGGCAAGCCCAAGAACAAAGAGGAAAAGAGCGGACCTGAGGTCGTGAAAGCATCGACGACGTCCACGCAACTGGTGGTGATCGGAAACGCGATCGTCATCTCCGACAACGTCTTAGGCGGCCAGCAGGCGAATGAGAACTCCAAGGGCGCAGCGCTCCTTGCGTTCAACCTCGTCGACTGGCTGGCGCGCTCCAAGGACCTCATCGCCCTCCGCGCCAAAAAGTACAACGATCGCAGGCTTGAAGATCCGGACTACAAAGAGCGCAAGGAATCGCTCGACGAGCGCGCCGAGAATCAAGAGATCACGCGCGACGAATACGAGACCGAGTTCCATCAGCTCGCGGAAAAAAAGAAGTCGAGCTTTCGGTCATGGCGCTGGATCAACGTCTTGGTGCCGTGCCTTGTCATTTTTGTGGCCGGTGCGCTTGTTTGGATCCTTCGATCCTCGATGCGCTCAAGCCTCACCCGACTGCCGAAGGGTGTTGCGCCCGACAGCACGGACTTGGATTCATAGGACGAACCGATGAACCGAACCAATATCATCCTGCTCGCCGTTCTGGCTTTGCTGGTCGCGTTCTGGGCTTCCCGCCGCGATTGGAGTGGGCCGCAAAAAAACAAAGTCGCCGCGCGCATGTTCCCTGGGTTCAACCCGGAGGCTGTTGACAAAATTGAAGTCAGCGGCGGCTGGCTCAAAGACGACGGATTTTCGTTGAGTCGCCTCGGTTCCAACTGGTTGATGGATTCCCACGGCGGCTACGACGCGAAGGGTGACGAGGCCGACAAGTTCATCGAGGCCGTCGGCGCCTTGCGGAAACAAAACCTCGTTGGCACCAGCGAACAAGTGCACGCGCAGACGCGGACCGACGAAAAAAACGGTCGGTTGGTCACGATCTATAAGGGTTCGACCACGATGGCCTCGTTCCGAATCGGGAAGAGCCCGAAGGGATGGAGCCAACAAGAAGTGTTCATTCGCCCCGCCGGTCAAGATCACGTGTATCGCACGCGTACGATTCCGGGGAGCGAGAACGACGGTGGCATCGACCCGCTCGGAAATCCGATGGGTCCGGGGCGGGCGTTCGATTGGCATAACTACACGTTCAAGACGTACAGCAAGTGGCTCGACACCAAGGTGTGGTCGATTTCGGGCGAAGAGGCACAGAGCTTGTGGCTTACGCGCAAGGACTTAGACGCCAAGTTCAAAAAGATCGCCGACGACGAGTGGCAGCTCACGGAAAAGGGCAAGGAGCCTGAAAAGGCGGATGCCGACGCAGTGGATGCGATCGCGAGCCAGCTCAACAACCTCTATCACGTCGGCGTGGCCGGTCGCTATAGCGACGTGCGGGAACGCTTTGGGTTCGACGAACCGGGCGCGACGCTTGTCATGGAGATGCGCAAAGCGATAAAGAAGCCGGAGCCTCCTAACGACCAAGATCCCAAAGACGGCGATCCCAAAGACGGCGATGGTGACGGCGAAGGTGACGGCGAGGGTGAGGGCGACGAGAAAGAAGGCGACGACAAAGAGGCTAAAGAGAAGAAAAAAGAGTACGTCACGATCAAGCGCGTGGTCGAGGTGGGCAACAAGGTCACCCGCATCCGCGAGTACGACCGCGAAACGTTTGAGATCAAGACGGAAGACGTCTATGCGATCCGCGTTTCGAGCGATGCGGACAGCGACGAAGAACGCGCGCTCGGTGAGTGGGTCTTTTTCGTCAACGACTACACGATCAGCGGTCTCAAGAAAGCGATCGAGGAGTTCCGGCAGGAGCTGCCGCCCGACGACGGCCCCGGCGCCCCCGGAGACGTCAAGAAAGACGGACCCGGCAAAGAGGGACCCGGCAAAGACGACACCGGGAAGGGCGACTCCGGCAAAGACGACACCGGGAAGGGCGACTCCGGCAAAGACGACACCGGGAAGGGCGACACCGGCAAAGACGACACCGGGAAGGGCGACACCGGCAAAGACGACACCGGGAAGGGCGACGACAAATCGAAGTCCGACAAGCCCGCTGACGATGGAACCGCGAAAGAGGAAGACGCGGGCACAGAGAAAGAAACCGAGAAAGAAACCGAGAAAGACGGCTGCGGCGCTGGCGAGCCCGAGCCGGAAGAGCCTAAGAAACCCGAAGAGCCCAAAAAAGACGACGGCTAGGGTTGCTACCCGCCCGGCATGGGCACGGGAACCGGGATCGGAAGCGGAACCGAAACCGGAGCGGGTGCTGCTTGCGCCTCGCGCATGGCGGGCTCGAGAAGCTCAGCGCTGAGATCGTCTTGGAGCGTCTTTAGATGCGCGGTGATGAGGGCGCGTTCGGCGGCGGTCACATCGGGAGCCGGTACCGGCAGCGGAAGTCCGCGCGGCAGCGTTTTCGGGTTCGCGGTCTGCTCGCGCCAGATCTTAAAAAGCCCCGTCGGCTCGCCGTGCGCCAAGATCGCGGCGAAGCGATCTCGGATCGCTAGGTATTCGTCCAAACTCATCGAGTGCTCCGCAAGCAGCCCGCGCATCAGCGCAAGCACGTGGTTGCGCGCGCGTTGCGGCGAGAACCCTTGGCTCTCTTCTTTGGCGGCGTGTTTTGCCCGCAACTCGGCGGCGAGCGCACTCCGGATTTGCAGATAGGTCGCAAAGCGCTTCGCGGAGAGCTTGGTTGCTTTCGCGCGATACGGAAAGAGCGTGTTCGTCTCGCGCAGTTTCGTCTTGGCCTCCACAAAGTCACGCGCCACTTCGAGCTTTTGATCTTCGAAGTCGCGAATAATGGACGACGAGTACCACGAGATGGCGATGATGACGGCGAGCGCCACGCCGCTGAAGAGAACCAGATTGCGCACGGGCTCATTATCGACCCTGCTAATAGAGACGGCGTCGCCGTGCCGTTCAAAAGAGAGACGGCGTGCGGTTGGTGCGCCAACCGCGGTGCGATAGCATGGGCCCATGCAACGCGTGGCCATCTTGTGCGCCCAGCGCACTCCGATCGGAAAGTTCTTCGGCGGTCTCTCGAAAGTGGACGCCGCCGGGCTCGGCACGCCGGTCGTTAAGTCGCTGCTGGACGGGCTTAACCTGACGATCGACGAGGTTATCTTCGGCTGTGCGCGGCAGGCGGGTCAGGGGCCGAATCCGGCCCGCCAGATCGCGATCCGCGCCGGCCTCGGCGACGATGTCGCGGCACACACGATCAACATGGCGTGTGGTTCCGGCCTCAAAACGATCGCGTTGGGCGCGGAACAGATTTGGCTCGGGCGCGCGAAAGCGATCGTGGCGGGCGGCGTCGAATCGATGACGCAGGTGCCGTTTTTGCTCAAGAAAATGCGGACCGGCTACCGCTTGGGACACGCCAAGTTGGTGGACGATATGTACGACGACGGCTTTCACTGCCGCCTCGCCGATCAGGTGATGGGAGCGACCGCAGAGACGCTCGCCGAGCAGTACGGAATAACGCGCGACGAGCAGGACGCGTACGCGCTCGAGTCGCAACAACGCGCCGGGCGTGCGTGGGATGCGGGCGCGTTTGCCGACGAGATCGTGCCGGTTGTCGTCGACGAGAAGACGACGATCGATCGCGACGAGCACATGCGTCCGAGCACGACACTCGAAAAGCTCGGCAAGCTACCTCCGGTGTTCAAAAAGGACGGCACGGTGCACGCGGGCAACAGCTCGGGCATTACGGACGGCGGCGCGGCGGTGCTGCTCGTCGCCGAGTCCGAAGTCGAACGCTTGGGAGTGGAGCCGCTCGGATGGTTTGAGGACTACACGGTGGCGGGTGTGGACCCCAAGGTCATGGGCATCGCACCCGTGCCGGCGGTGCAGCGCCTTGTCGAAAAGACCGGGCGTGCGCTCGATGGGTTCGACCTCGTCGAGCTCAACGAGGCGTTTGCCGCCCAGGTGCTCGCGTGCGACAGAGACCTTTCGTTTGATCGCGCCAAACTCAACGTCCATGGCGGCGCCATCGCGCTCGGCCATCCGATCGGCTGCACGGGTACGCGGATCGTCGTGACGTTGTTGCACGCGATGCGCCGCCACGGAGCGTCCACGGGATTGGCCACGCTGTGCATTTCCGGCGGCCAAGGGCTGGCGGCGGCGTTTTCTCGGTAGATCTCTTGGTTCAAAAAACATCTGACGATCGGTGTCTCTTGGTTCAACATCTGACGATCAGTGTCTCTGGGTTCAACATCTGACGATGTTGAGACCGGGACCTTGACGTTTGGGCGGTTTGGCACCGATTCGATTGCCCTTCGACGCATCCGGCCCACGATCGGTTGGTTTGGCACCAACTCGGCTGCCCCGTGCTGCCTCTGGCGGCGTGTTTGGGCCACCGGTTCGTAGTGTCTTCTGCCCAACATCTGACGATGTTGGAGCTTGACGTTCGGTTGGTTTAGCACCAATTCGGTTGCACCGTGGCGCCTCTGGCGTTGGACGCGTGCCGCGTGTTTCTGGGTTCAACAGTGAGACCTTGAAGCTCGGCCGGTTTAGCACCAATTCGACTGCCCTTCGACGCCCCCGGCTCACGATCGGTTCGTTCGGCACCAACTCGGTTGCCCCCTGCCGCCTTCGGCGTGTGCGCGGGCTTGCCCTCTCGTTTGGGTTGCGCCGTGCCCCATCTGCGTTGGATGCTTGTTTGATTCGATTGTGCGGTGAGTTTGTGCCGTGCTCCTAGACACAAGGATTTCGACGTTCTTGGACTGCTGGCGGATTCTGCGCCGGAGCGTTGTCCGGACCGGACCAGGGGTTGGATACAATGGGGGGATGCGTCCCGCTCTATCCATTCTTCTGTTCATGCTGGGCCTGGGCTCTGTCCCGGCCCAAGCCGGCGTCAAAGAGGACTTCCTCGCGACGGTCAAAAAACTCGAAGACGCTTACTTCGACGAGCTTCCTCGCGAACAGCGCGACGATATGTTTCGCCAGCTCGGCGTCTGGGACGATCCGAAGGCCGCGGCGCCGATCGCGTCGATCGCTGCCCTCTATGGGGCGCACCTGTCGAGCTTGCGCGCACAGATGAAAGCGTTGCAGTCGCGGTTTGACCAGTTCCGCGGCCGCGCCGCGTTGACCGCACAAGAAGAAGGTCTCCGGAACAGCTTGCTGCGCAAAGTCGAAGCGAAGGAACGTGCGTGGGCGCTGGCGCAGCGCTCCGAGGACCTTTTGATTCACGCCGTCGCGGGGATGAAAAACACCAAGACGATCGACACCATGGTCCGCACGTTTGGGCGCCATGGCTCCGCCGCCGTACGCGTCGTGCTTGCACGGGCGTGCGCGAAGTGGCATCTCCTGTTGTCCGACAACAAGCGCGCGACAAAGTTCTTTCGGATCCTGTCGAAGATGGCACACGACAAAGAGACGCGGGTGCGCATCGCGGTGGCCCAGTCGATGGCATCGTTTGAGACCAAAGACGGGTACGAGATGTTGCGCTATTCGCTCAAGGACGGCGATTGGCGCGTGCGTCTCGCGGCGATTCGATCCCTGGCAAAGATCCGCAACAACATCGCGGTGACGTTGCTCATCGAGGCGATGCAGCGCGAGAAGGGTCGCCTGCAAGCGGACATCAACACGATCCTCGAACAGATCACGGGCGAAGTCCTGGTGTACCCCGAGGTTTGGGACCGCTGGTGGCAAAGCGTCGGCAAGATTATTCCGCCGAAGCGCCCGCCGGCGAAAGACAAGACGGACAACGAGAAGCTGAAAAAAGACGCGGCGCGCTTTTACGGGATCCCGACGGAATCGCGGCGCATCTGTTTCATCATCGACATGTCGGGCTCCATGAACAAAGAGGTGGAGCAGTTCAAAGACAAGGGTGTCGTCACCGGCCCGACCCGCAAAAAGAACACGCCGACCGAAGGGAAGACCCGGTGGGAGGTGGCGCGCAACGAGCTACTCCGCGCGGTTAGCAACCTGAACCCGGAGAAGCAGTTCACGATTATTTTCTTCAATCAGGCCGCGAAACCGTGGCGTCCGCAACTGACGCCCGCGGTGCCCAAGACCAAAAAAGAACTGCGCGCCGACGTGAAGCTCATCACGCCCAGCGGCACAACGTACACGCTTGGCGCGTTGCGCGAGGCGTTCATCATGGCGGGCTCGGCGAGCACAAAGGGCGCGACCAAAAAAGACGGGAACGGCATCGACACGATCTTTGTGTTGAGCGACGGCGGACCGACGGACGGAACGACCGGCAAGCCGATGGAACCCGACCCGATTCTCGAGCAAGTGCGCGAGTGGAACAAAGACAAGAGCGTCGTGATCCATGCGATCGCCGTCGATACCGAAGAGGTCGGAACGTATTTTCTCAAACAACTTGCCGGCCAAAACGGCGGCGTCTTCGTTGAAAGAAAGTAGTGATTGAATACGCGCGACGCTTCTTGGTCCTCTTCGTCCTCGCAGCCCTCGCGGCAGGGGGCGACCACAACGAAGCCGTAGCGCGACTCCGCGCGGCGAAGGGGGCGACGGCCCGCGCCCAAGCGATCGCCGGCATCGCGGCGGTGGACAGCCCGGAGGCGGCGGCGTACCTCACCAAACTTTGGAACACCTCGCATCGCGCGCTCCCGAAATTGCGCCGCGATCTCTACAAAGCGCGCAGCAAAGTGCGGCGCGCTCGTCGCAAGCCGCAAAAGCGCGGCGACAGCGCGTCGGAGATTGCCGTCCTCAACCAAAAGATCGCGGTGATGGACGGGCGCGTCAGCACGATCGAGTTGGAGATGGCGGCGATCGTGGCAGGGCTCGAGTCCATGAAGGCGCCCAGCGTGGCGGCTTGGATGGTGAGCGACGGGTTGCGGTTGGCGCAGTCCGCGGTGTTGCGCGAAATGTTTGCGCGCAAGGGCGGTACGGTTGCCGCGGGGGTCACGGCGTTGCTGGATCGAATTGCGGTCGCGCGCAACGCGAGCGAGTTGATCCCGCTGCTCCGTGCTCTCAAAGAGGTGAAGGACTTCGATCCGGACGAACGCCTGCCGGTGCTTTTGGCGCATCTCGGGAGCAAGGACTGGGGCGTGCGTGTCGCCACCGCGCATGTGTTGGCGCACACAGGGCGCGTCGAAGCCATCGCGCCGATGATCCGGACGCTCGGCAAGCAAGCAGAGCGATCCCGCGCGCAGCGTGAGATTGCGGACGCGTTGCAAGCGCTCACGGGCCAAACGCTCGGGCCGTTTCCGAATGCGTGGAAGAAGTGGTGGCGCGACAACGAGCAGGCGATCATGGACGGCAAGGTCGATCTCGAATTGGATCGCCACAAGTCGAAAGCGCGCGACACAAAAAAACTCGATCAGGGTCGGATCTACGGCATCCCGCAACAAGCCGACCGCATCATCTACGTGTTTGATCGTTCGGGTTCCATGGACGTGTCGATGCGGCGCCCGCGCTTTTTGGACGGCGGCGCGATTCCTGCCGACGACGACGAGGACTCGCGCTATGACGCCGCGAGCCGCGAGTTGGCGGCCGCGATCTCGAGGCTCCGACGCGACACACTCTTTGCCGTCGTGTTGTACTCCGACGAAGTGGGACCGCTGCACGACGAACTCGTGCCGGCCACGAAGGAAGCCGTCGCGGGCGTGAAAACGTCGCTGGAGCGGACGGGACCCAGCGGATCGACCAACATCTACGCCGCGATCGACTACGCGCTGCGGCTGGCCAACGTGCACCCGGACGCCAAGCCCGGCGCGGCGAAGGCGGACGCGATCTATCTCATTTCCGACGGCTCGCCCACGGGCCCAAACGGAAAGGTCGAAGACCCGGCGCGCACGCTGCAGGCGGTGCGCGAATGGAACGCACTCCAGCGCGTCGCGATTCATACGATCGGCATCGGTCGCAGTCACAACGCGATTTTCTTGCGCGCACTAGCGGAGCAAAACGGCGGCGAGTATCACGCCGTGCTTCCGAAGAAGTGAGATCGGTCCGCCGCGCCGAAGACTCTTGCCGCGGGTTCTAACGTTGGCGCACGAGACGGTTTTGCTCAAGGGAGTAGCGAAACGACTGGCGCTCGCGCTTCCACCACGCCGGAGCTTCGGCCATGAGCGCGAGGTGCGCCGGACCAAGCCCGCGAATCGCGTTGGCCACCAGCGCGTGCGAGATCGACCCGGGTTTTGCGTGGAGAGCGAGCAGGTGATCCATCGTCGCTTTCGTTCGGATGCCGCAAAGGGTTGCGAGTGCTTTCGTGTCGCCGCTGCGCACGCGCTTCACCAGCGTGGCGAAACTTGGTTGCTCCACGATCGTCGTAATGCGCTGCTCAAACTGCTGCAACGCGTTCGCGCTCGCCGGCACGCCGCCGCTCCACGCGAGGCGTCCGTACCGATCGATCACAGCCGCCCACGGCAACGATGCACCGCGATACGCGCGCAACGTCGTGCTCGGTCCGCGGCGCGATTGCTTATCGATGCCCACCGCGAACGGAGGGCGGAGCCGCTTGATCGCTGCTTCGATGCGTTCCGGCCGCTGGTTGTCGCGGTCGTCGATGACCGTGGCCACAACGGCGAGGCGGCACCCCTTGGCCGGGAGGCGTTGGTGCAGGCGCAAGAGACGCGGCCACACGCTACGCGTCTGCGGGTGCGACACGGATAAAAAGATCAGCGCGACGACGTCGTCCTTGGTCGCCTGCGGATGGATGGGAATGCCGATCCAGCGGTCCATCGTGAGGGGCGGCGGCGGTTCGTGGCGCGCGCGCAAACGCGCTTCGTGCTGACGCGCCGCCGCGGAGTTCGCTTGTCGATAGAGCTGGTACGCGGCGCGCACATCGCGGGTCTCCAAAAACCAGCCTAGCCAAACGCGGACGCGATCGCGGTGGGCGTTGTCCGGGCCATCCGCTTGCACGTACTTGCGCGCCGCCGCCACAAAAGCGTCCGCCGCGGGCCCCGTCCGCGGAGCAGCCTGCTCCAGCGCGAGATCGCGGAGTTGGACCACACTCTTGTAGGTGGCCCCTTCGTCGGCACGGGCTGCGGACGCAACGGCGCCAAGCAGCAGCGCGAGCGCGAGCCGCGCGAGCGGGTCGAAACGTGAGAACGAAGGAAGCTGGGACACGGGTGAGCGCTGAGAAGAAACGCAAAACGAGGGCCAGCCAGCACCCCGCTCCTCATGCGCCCTAAACGCCGCGCGCTGTCCTGAGTCGGGGACGTTGTGACCCTTACGTTCTATGCATCGTCCAAATGGATGGAATCGGCGCAACACGAAGAACGAAGAGTCGGGAATAATGCGGGCGCGATGGGATGGCTGGGATTCTCGATCGGGCGCTTGCGCGTCGAGTTTTCGGTTGGGATCGCGTTGCTGGCGGCGGTTTTGTGGTGGTTGCGGCCGCCGCTCGGGCCGCGCTATCTCCTCCTTTTGAGTGTTTTGTGCGCGCACGAACTGGCGCACGCCCTCGTCTCGCTGCGCCTCGGTGGGACCCGCGCCGTTGTGAAGATCTGGCCCTATTTCGGCCGGGCGGACGTCGAAAGCATGCCGGATCGCCGCGAAGCGTGGGTTGCGCTCGCCGGGCCCAGCGCCAACCTGGTCATCGCGGGGGGGCTCGCGCTGGCCGGTCTGAGGCCGACGCTGGAGTTGGCCACGGCCGAGCCCGGAACGCTGCTCTTGACGGCCCATCTCGCGATGGGAACGCTCAATCTGATCCCGTTTGGTCCCATCGACGGCGGCCGGGCCTGGCGGGCGTGGCGGAGGCCATCGGACAAGGATTCGTCCCACGGTTCGTCACGGCGGGTATGCTAATTCCCTTATGCGATTGACCTGTATTGTTCTCGGGTTGCTCTGCTTGCTACCGGCCGCGATTCGCGCCGAGTCCGCAGTCGACCTTACCCAACTCTTCCCGCAAGACGCTCACTTCACTTTTAGGATCAAGTCGTTGGATCGACTCGACGCGATCACACGCGAAATGATTCCGTTGTTGCGTCAGCTTGGCGCCACCGAAGAGGCCGACATGCTCGGCAAGGCGCCGCTGTCGACGATCGCCGGCGCCGAGTCCGGCATCAACCTGGAGTGGCTCGATCGGAAAAAGCCGGTCTACATGGTCGCCGCCGATCCGCGCAAGGGCGAGGTCATGGTCGTAGCCAACACCGCGGCGGGTGTGACTTGGGAGGGCGAAAAGGAGTTAAAGAACGGCGCGGTTGCCGTGCAACGGGGCAGCACCATGATGGCGGGGCTTCCGCCGAGTTTGCAACTCGCGCCGAGCAACAAGCCGACCAAGATGCTCGAAGGCGATCTCGTGTTTCACGCGTACGCCGCGAACCTGAATCGAATCTACAAAGAACAGATCGATGCAGGCTTTGCGATGGGCACGATGCGCGCGGCAGGCATGCCGCTGCCGCCCGTCGCTCAGAAGATGATCGCGCCGATCATGAAGTCCATCCAAGGCGCGGTGCAAGCGACCACGTCGATCGGTTACGCACTCACCTGGAAGGGCGATCATGCGCTCGGCCACGGATTGATCGCCACGGATCCGGCGTCGAACTTCCACGCCATGCTCAAGAAGTCGGGTCCGGCGGGTGCGTCACAGTTGGCGCGCTATCTGCCCGGGGACGCGATATTCATGTTTGATCTCCATGCCGCTCCGGGTTGGCCGTTGGCCGACGTGGGCGCCGCGGCCGGCGGTGAAGCCGGTCAGGGCAAGCTGGGTGCCGCCATCCTTAGATTGCTTTCCCTCTCGAGTGCGTTTAGCGAATCGCTCACGGGCGAAAGCGCCGGTTCGCTCGCGATGGCGGGCATGATGGGCGCCAACATAACGTCGATCGCGAAGCTCAAACAGGGCGTCGACGTCAGCAAGATGTTTGACAAGCTCGACGTCGCGGCGATGAACAAAGAATTCGCGGACCTCAACATCCCGCTCACGTTTGAGTTCAAGAAAAACATTCTCAAGCACGGCGAGATCAACATGCACCAGTTGGTCATGCAGAGCAATCATCCCAACATCGCGATGGTCGCCGGCATGATGCAGCACTACATTGCGGCCGGCCACGGGCACCTGATCGCTGTGATGTCGCCGACGGGTGCGGACGATGTGCGCACGCTTCTCGACCGCATCAGCGCAGGCAAGGCGCGCGACAGCCTTCATCTCAAACAGATGGACCGGTTCGGCCGCGCACGCACCATGGGCCTCACGCTTAACGTCTCGGCGCTCAAGCAGGTGCTCATGACGTTTGCCATGATGGCGCCGGAAATGGCCAAGCTCGCCAACGCGATTCCGGATGACCTTGCTGTCTCGACCGCCGTCACCACATCAAACGGCAACATCGAGTGGAAAGGCAACTGGCCGCTCGGCAAGTTCGCCGCGATCGCCGAAGTCATGAACGGCGGGGGCGCGAAGCCCAAATCGGACGACGAAGAGTTTGATTAGGCCCTAGACCGAGCGGTAGGGCCGCGATTTCGGTCC
Source organism: Planctomycetota bacterium (assembly GCA_021776785.1). Taxonomy (GTDB): domain Bacteria; phylum Planctomycetota; class PLA2; order PLA2; family PLA2; genus JAJFFF01. The sequence goes on from JAJFFF010000001.1 coordinate 24,755, forward strand.
AGTGTGAAGTTCTTACACAGCCATGGGGTGCGATTTTCCGCGTCCCATGGCTTTTTTGTTTGGCACGGTGTGTGAGGATTTATGGGTAGGGGGTGTTCCCCACTAAGAGGATTCGATCGTGATGAAATTCGCTGCTGCTTGGGGAGTTTTTCTTCTCTGCTTCGCGCCGATGGCGCAGGCCGAGGAGCCCCAAACCCCCAAACCCGTCGAGGACAACCCGTCTGTTCACTTGCCGGTCGACTGCAAGTTCTGGGTCAAGCTGCCCTCGCTGGAGCGAATGGACGAGTTGGCGCTGCGCCTCAAGCCGTTCTTCGAAAAATTCGACACCGCTGCGCCGATTCGGAAGCAGGCGCCGTCGAAACTCATCGCGGGCCTCGTCGGACTTGCGGATGCGGAGTTCGACAAGACGCGGCCGATTTTGCTCGCGATGCGCGCGGGCGACGCTGTGGCGATCCTCCCCGCGTCGGCGACGGCCACAACGACTGAGGACAAAGACGCCAACGGCATGTTGGTGACGCGTCGCGGTACGTTTTTCGTTGTCGGTGAGAAAGAAGACGTCAGCGCGCCCACGACCGGCGTGGCCGTGACGTTGCCCGAGGGCGACTTCGTCTTTCACGTGCCGCTCGCGAGGCTCATCGCGGACAACAAAGCAAACATCGACAAGGGCTTTGAGAAGATCAAAGACCTCCCGATCCCGTTGCCGGACAACGTCAAAAATCTCTACGCCGAGGTGCTGGGCATCTCGCGCTCCACCCTCGACCAGATCGACTCCTTCACGTACTCGCTTAGCCTTTCGAAAGAAGGGCGGCTGTTCAGTACCGGACGCATCGCTACGAAGCCGCGTTCCAAAGTGCGCGAGATGCTCCGCTCGACGGGCAAGCCGGGAACCCACGAGCTCCTGCGCTTTCTCCCGCGTCAGGCATTCTCCGCATCGGTGGGGTACGGCAAAGCCGATTGGATTTCCAAGGAGCTGAAGACGCTGCTGGACAAGACGATGGGCGAGAACGCCGGCGAAGCGGTCCAAGCCTTGATGGGACCGACGGCATTGCTTTCGAGCGTGATGGGCAACAAGACCGCATCCGTTTCAACCATGGGCGGCATGTTCAATGTCGGCGCGGTGGGACTTGCCGAGGTGACCGATGACGCCAAGGCGAAAGAGGCGCTGGCAGCGTACTCGCCGGCCGAATCCAACAAGATGCTGGTCGAGCTCAATATCCCGCTCAAGATCAACTGGGAGAAAGAGGTGTTCACACACGACGATGTGAAGGTGCACCGCCTCTCGTTTGAGTCTGACAACCAGCAGTTTGGCGCCATGTTGGCGATGACCGAAACCCTGATCGCGGTGGACAGCGGTATGCTGCTTAGCGCGAGCGGGACCGGCGCGAAAACGGAACTGCTCGACCTGATCGATCGTCTGCGCGCCGGCAAGAAGTCGGCCGATCATCCGCACCTAACCGCGTTGCAGCGTTTGGGTGATTATCACGTCGCCTTCACCATTAACGTGGGCGCGCTGAAGCCGTTTGCGATGTTGTTTGCGATGCAGGCGCCGGAAGCCGGGCAGATAATGAACGCGATCCCCGAACAAATGCTCTTGTCCACAGCGATTCGCATGGACGACGGCGACATCTCCTGGAAGGGCGAGTGGCCGCTCCAAGAGATGAAGGGCCTTCTCGCGAAAGTCGCGGAAATGACGGACTCCGAAGACGCCGAAAAGGGCCTCAAAGAAGCCGAAGACGAAGAAGACTTCGACTAACGCGATCCAAGAATCCAAGCAAAGAGGGCGAGCGCGCAGGTGCTCGCCCTTCTTGCGTTTTGGATTCGTGGCGATCCAGCCGCGGACCGCCGGTGCTCGTTGACTTGGTGCCGTATCGGTCTTACTCCGGCGGCGTGGGCGCCAGAGGAATCGAGTGGTTGCCACTAGCACTCAGCAGAAGGCGCCCGCCGTGCCTTTGAAGAAAGAATCGAGTCGTGTACGGTTCGCCGCCCTGAACCGAGAACTCGCAGCGAACGATCCGGTAATCAGCTGCCGTGCGCTCCGTCACCGTATCGACGCGAATCTTGCCGTCGCGGAAGAGTTCTCCGAACGATCGGTGGAGCGAGCGCCATGCTTTCCGTGGGCTAAGCGGTTTGTCCTCGTCGATTCGGAGCATCTTGTCGAGCGCCTGATGCCACATGCGCAACATGATGCCAGCGATTCGGGTGTGTCTTTCCGCGCGCCGCGCGGTGTCTTTCGTTTGAAGAGCGAAGATGGCATCAAGGTCGCCTCTCTTGAGCAGATCCACATAGCGCTCGACCCATCGCTTCCCGGCGTCGGGCGTGAGGTCGGCCAACGCCTCTCCGAGCGGAGGCCACGCGATGTCATCTTTCGTTCCGCGCTTGCCGTCCGGTCCGCGGGAGCGAACGCGAAGCGCCATCTTGGTTTCGGCCTTTTCGTCGAACCCGGCCAGAGACTCGATCCTCCAATCGTGGCCCCACGCGTCTTGTGGGTCCTTGGTCGCGAGTCGGCCGCTCGCCGACTCGCCGATCTCGAACACGAAGCCGCGCACCGTCTTCGGGAACTCCGCACGCTTCGCTCGCGAAAGGTCGACGACGATTTCTTGGAGGACGCGCGCGCGTCGTCGCAACGTATTCCGCGTCTGCTCGGCGGCGAATCGCAACCACTCCTCACTCGCCGTCCCATGGAGTTCGAGCGCGTCCGCGGATTTCGTTCCGCGAATCTCAAGCTTGGCGCGCGGCGCGGCCGGAGCGTTTGAAGTGCCGATCAACCGCGTGGCGAAGCTGTAAATCTCTCCGACGTCGACATCCACGTGGATGTGCGTGTTCGCTTCCGTCGTCGGCCGAGCGACAAGTCCGTCGCGGATCGCCCGCAATTGATCGTCGGTGCTCCCGAGCGTCGCTAAAATCCGGTCCGCCACATGTCCCGCCCGAAACCGGACGGACTTCGCTCCAAACAGCTTCGCAAACATCGCCTCCGTTTCGGCGACGAACGCTTGGGTGCTGGGACTCGGGACCGCAGCCCCTCGAACCAACTGATGATCCGGCGAGAAACACGCGGCGTCGGCGACCGCGTCGAACGTGGCGCTGGGCACTTCGCCGAAATCGGCGTCCATGCCGAACCCAGGGATCCTCGCGACGTACCAGGCTTCGTCGCCCACGATCAGCGCAAGCGCGGCTTCGGGATCGCTTACCGCCCAGCGTGCCACTGCGGCGTGAAACGCCTGGCCGCGCTTGGTGTCGGGGCGAAAGCGCAGCCGACGGTCGGTGCGTTCGGCATTCTCGAGCGGCCCGTAGTCGGACTGTGAGACGTTGTGCGCGTCGATTTCGACGAGCAGCCAGCTGTCTTTCGCCAAGTCCTTTTCGGCCGGCGCGCTATGGGTCTTGTGGAGCGGATACCAACGAAGCCCGCGCGCGAAAACGCCGCGTTGTTTGTCTTCTTCGCGACGCTGGCCCGCGGCGACATCTCGTTGCTTCTTGCCGGATGTGACGAATGCTCGCCAGTAGTGTGGAAACGCTTCGGACTTCGCCGAGACCGCCGCGCGGATCCGCATTCTCTTCATCGGTTCCGCGAAGCGATCGAAAAGCGAGCGTTGCTCTGGGGCGGCATCCACGATGATTTGGGTCCCGTCGTGCGTCACCTCGACGCCAAACAGGTCTCGACTTCGGGCGAAACTCCGCAGCGCGTTGACCGCGGCGATCAACCGTTCTTTCGTAGCGGCCCCCTTCGCGAATCGGAACGACAGGGCTTGGCTCTCCTCGGCGGGGGGCGCCTTGGGCCGGAACTCCAAGGCGTGGATGGGCGTGTCATCCAACCGCTCCGTTGGGAGTTCGCGGAGGGCCAGATCGGCCGTTAACACTCCCTTTCGTGCGCCTTCGAGGCGTAGCTCGATCGCGCGCGTTGCATCCTTGGCGTGCGCGAGCTCCGCGAAGCGGATCCCGGACGAAAGATCCACGCCCCACGCGACTGGCGACACCGCGTGATCGAGCACCGAAGCGAACATACTCAGGTAGGCCTCGCCGTCGGGATCGGCTTCGCGGAACTGAAGAAGTGCTTCAAAGTCGAGATCGGCCGCGAGCACCGTTCGAAAGCCGCCCGCGGTCATCGCGCCGACCATCGTTGCCAACTCGCCGGGCCGCTGCGATCCCGTGGCGCCGGGAATCTCTGCGGTCATATGGACGGCGCCGTCCTCGAAGAAACACTCGGCATGGAGCGACTCGCCGCCGCGAAAGGCGGGGAGAAACCGTGCGATCCAAGCGACGGCAGCCTGCGACGCGCGGATGTCGATCGTGCGTGCCGGCCGCGGTCGCGACGCGCGGTCGCCATCCCAATCCCAGTTCGTCGTCGCCAGGTAGCGGCCGTGTCGCGCGAAGCTGTCGTCCGGCGTCGCGTCCTTGACGAGCGGGAGAATCCACGCGGAGTCTCCGTCCCCTCGGACGCAGTACAATAACGGCTCGGTGCGATCGATCCAGTGCCATCGCAGCGATCGGCTCGGCCGGAGGGCGACGCTCGGTCTAAGCCGCGCGCCGTCTTTGATCGTTTCCAAAAGGACGGACGACGTCAGGAATGCGCGCTCGAATTGTTCGATGGACGCGATAGTGATGACCACGCGTGCCGACTTCGGAATCCAACCGGACGCCTCGGCGGAAAGCGTGGCGTCCGACTCGGCGGTTGCGGGGAGCGTCTTGTCCCCGTCCGCTGCGCCGCCGCACGCGGCAACCGCGAACACACACGCCCAAATCCAACGGTTCATGCGTCCGAGTGTACGCCTTGAGAGCTGAAGGTGCCGGACGCGTCGATTTTGGAAGGGCACTCACGAGTAGTGGAATCGCGAGGCGGCGACCCACCGACTTCATTTTTGGACCGGATTAGTTCTGCGCTTTGCAGAACTCCTCGACGCGCTTGCCCAGCGTTTCGGGCGACATGCCGAACGCGCGTTGGATGCTCATCTCTTGGATTTTGCCCGTTTGGTAGTGAACCATGTAGTCGATGAGCTGTTTTTTGAAGCCGTTGCGGTAGAGGTAGTGGCATGTGGCGCCGGACTGGTCATAAAACATCCGCATCATCGACTGTGGGCGCGCGCCGATGGCCCAGCGGCGCACAAACTTAAACGACGGGTCCGTTCCCAGCTGACGCACGTTGGCGTTCGTCACCCCCTCAAACAGCTCGGACCACGGCACTTTCTTGGGCGATGAGACGACAACATCCATGGAGCTCACGTGCTTGGCGGTCAGGTTGTATGTCTGTCGTTCCACGTCGTAGTGTGCCTCCTGCATGAACACGGCGAACCCCTCGACGATCCAGTAGCCCGGCATGAGTGGATTGGACACACGCTCTTTGTCGGTGAAACGCGGACACACGCGGTCGGTCCAGTGGTGCGTAAGCTCGTGGACAAACGTGCTGACAACTCGGCGTTCCGCGTCGCGGTTGTCGTGCCAGAAGAGCCGCGTCAGGCCCTCGAACGGTGTGTAGTAGCCCGCGCTCACTTCCAGGCCAGGTGAGACGGGACGTTCCGTGCCGCTGGTGGTTACGTATTCTTCTTTGTTTTCGAAGAGCATGATCTGAAGCACGCCGGAGCGACGCTGCCGTGTGACGGGAAACAGATCCGAGAGCGCTTTGCACACGACACGGCCGTAATCCAAGCAACGCCCGACCGGGCGCGTGTGGCGAAGCGGCGTCACCAACAGCATGGGCCCCGACTGCACTGCGTAGACGTCTTTGCGCCACAAGGCGCGCGCGCGTTTGACTTCGTGTCGGTTGGTGGCGAGCTTGGCGCCGCGACTCTCGACGTCTAAGTGGAAATCCAACCATTGCAGCGGACCGCCGAGCGCGAACTTTTTTGGTGCGAGCTTGGTGACGGCATCCAGCGCGCCCTTGTGTTTGGGTTTCGACTGCAAAGCGACGCGGAGGATGTAGAGGGCATCGGCAAGCTTCGCCGTGCCGGCACGCGCGACGAGAATGTCGGCGTACGTGTTCATGACCGCGTCGAACTTCTTGGCGACACCTCGCGCGGCGTCGACTTTAAGGAGCCCATTCGGCCATTTCGAAACGAGCTTGAGGAGCTTGCGCTGAAACGTGAGCGATTGCGCCGAGATCCACCCGTCCTCCTGGGCTTGATTGAAGATGCGTTGGGTAAGTGGCGCGTCGTGGGTCTTAAATGCGGCTGCCGCGAGCCGCGGCAGCGCCTTTAGGCGCGCGTGCCGCGCGAGTAACGCGTACGCGCGAATCCTCCAAGCGCGATCGGGAGCAAACAACAGCGTGCCGTTGTCTTTTTCGATGAGGCAGTACTCGGACAGATCGACTTCGCGGTCGCCGTTGAGGACTTTCTTGCCCGAGACGACGAAGTCGCCGCGTTTGATTTTTCCTTCACGCGTGACGGCGGTACCCGCGTGCGTGGTCGCTGCGACGAGCACGAACACGAGGGCGAGTCGGATCGCCGCGCTCATTGTGCCGCTCCCTGAAACGCTTTGATGGTGAATACGCCGTCCACGATTAAGACGAGATTGTCCGTGGGTACAGGTCGGTAGACGACGCTTTTGACGGGTAGCCGCCAGAGGATTTCTAGTGACTCCAGATCTGCTGCCCAGCTTCCGAAGTACCCGATGTCACCAAGGAGCGTTGGCGCAACGGTGTGGCGAAACAGATCGGGTTGTATTTTGACGTCGGTGAGTGCGTAAATCTTGCGGTCACGCATAAACGACCACGCGCGGTTTGGCGGCCGATCCTCCAAGATCAACGTGCCGCGGCGGTGGTAGACCGGTGCGACGGGAACCTCCGGTAACAGGCCCACCTTGCCTTTGAGCTCGACAGCGTTGCCTTTCCAGGTCAGTTCCTGCATTGACCAGTACGCGTTGCCCTTTGTGGTTTGTAGGGGCGAAGACGACCTGAGGTAGAGCGAGTCGCGTGTCACGGTGAGTTGAATTGGGCGTGGACGCCAGTTCCCTCCCTTTCCGAGGTACCCCATGATCTGATGAAACTTCAGCTCACCGTTGGAGCGGTGATACGCCGTCACGGACACGCTTCTGTTGTTGCCGCGCGCCTGAAACACGTAGTCGCCAGCGACAACAGGTGCGCCCATCGTTCTGTGGAACACGTCTCTCCCTGCTCCCGTTGACCAAAGCGGAAAGCTGGAGCCGGGACGAAACGCGAAGATCTCCTCGCTGCCACGAGCGGGAACGTACACGAGCCCGTCTTCGCCGATCGGCATCGTCGGCGTGGACCCATCGACATGCCGCTTCGACACGCGCCACGCCCGCGACATTTTGCTCCCGCGCAGCCGGTACCCGACAAGTTCTCGGTCGACCGATTCCAGCACGACGATTCCGGCCATCACAATGAGGCGTGAACGAATCCTTATTTTTTTGTCTGTGAAGGTTGTCGCGGCGCGGCGCTTACCGCTTCGAACATCGAACGCGATGAGCGAAGTAAGCCCCTTGGGGTTTTTCGTTAAGAAGTAGCCGACGCCGTCCCAAAGAACCGGCGGACAAACGATCGCGCCGTCTTTGGGCGAGAGCGACAACGTCCACGCGAGCTCGATATCGCCGACGATGGGGCGGGCCGCGGAGAGGCCGCCGCCGGAAGCCGGGCCACGTGGATTCGGCCAACGCGTGGGCGCCGCCAAAGTCCCATCCAATACCGCAGGAGGCTCGGCGAGCCCAACCGTTGCGAGAAGTCCGAGTACGAGTCCACTTGCCGCACGCCATTGCCCCAGCCATTGCATCGGTGCATCGTACCGAATTCGCCGCGCCAGACAGCCCGCTGTCTAGCCGCGCAGCGCCCGCACGTTGTCGCTACTCGCCGCCCCGCCGTTTTTTTTTTGGAACACGATCATTCGGTCAACGATGCCCACGGACCTGCGCGTCATGTGGATCGCCCCAACGGGCGAACCCGCTGCCGCGCTACAATGGCGCTATGAAACAGACGTTGCTGGTGGCGGTTGCGTCCGCTGCGATCGGTGCGGCCACCGCCGTGCTCTTAATCGAAAAGCCGGTTTCGGTGGGCCGCGCGTCGGCTCGCGCGCAAACCTTGGACACGCAAGCCCTTGAGGCAGCGTTCCGCCGCGCCCTCGCATCGGTACGCATTGAAATGCGCGGTGAAACGACATCGTCCACGCGGGAGCCCACGCAAGAGACCACGTCGGCCGACAAGGACAGTCCGCCGGCCGATGGCGCTCGCGATGCAGATGACGCCGCGTTGCTCTCGCCACCCCGACTCACCGTGCTCGGGTCGCTGCGGCCGTTTACTAACGACGACACCCTGCGGCGTACGTGGATGTTTCGCACAGAGCGCGACGTGCTGAAGTGGTTGGGCACGCCGCACCAAGTGCATGGTGGGCAGGGAACAGAGTTCTGGCAGTACGATCTTGTCAACCCGCCGGGCAAAGTGTCTTTGCGATTTCACCGCGGACGATTGATCAGCTTGACGCGTTGAGGTTGACGTTCGAGTCAACGCGTCACGATCTCGCACCGCGGATGTGTTTGGCGAAAGCGATCGACTGCTTCGCGCGTGACCTTGGTGCGCCGGATCTCGAGACGTCGCAGCCCCGGTAGGAGCGCGCCGATCCGTTCCAAGCCGTGGTCGGTGAGCGGCGTGCGGTCCACTTCGAGATGCACCAGCGCCGTCATGCCCGCAAGGCGCTCGACGTCCGCGTCGGTAAACGCCAAGCCGTTGAGCCGGAGTGTCGTTAGGAGCCGCTGATTTGGTAGGCGCGAAATCGTGTCTATCGTCACGCTTGTTTCGGTGAGGTCGAGTTCTCGGAGCGAGGGAAAACGATGTAGGAGTGCGACGCCTTCGTCGGTGACTCCCGGGCCACGCAAACGCAATCCGCGCAGCGTACTGAGGTCAGGGAGCGCACGGATCCATGCGTCGTCGAGTCCACCCCGTCGAAAGTCGATGGACTCCAACGCCGGGAGTTCCGTCAAATGTCGCAGGCTTTTAGGGTCGATGTCTGCGTCCTTGAGGCTTAGTGATTTCAGCTCGCGTATCTGGTTGTCGTCGAGCTTTCGAAACTCCGAGGGGGACACGCGCTTGATCCAGCGCACGACGCTGAGCTCGCGGTTACTCGGCGCGGCACTCGGCGCCTTGCCGGCACGGGCGTCCTGGTCGTTGTCCGTTGCGGCGACGTCGGCCTTCTCATCTTTGGTGATCTCCGCAACTTCGTGCGCCCGCTCGCGCTTCGTCACTTCGAGGCGACCATGGAGCCGTTCGATCTCGCGCGTCAGCCGCTTGTTTTCGTTTACAAGACTCGCGAACTCAGAACCGGGTTTGGGTTCGCGCTCGGCGCGTTGCGGGCGGGACTCGGCGCGGGCGTTGACGACCACCAAAGTGAGGACGGCACCGACAGTCGCTCCGCAAAGTCCCCAAAAGGTCTTTCCGTTCACACTCGGATTCTACTCGCTCGGGTGTGTCGTCGTCGGGTCGTGTGGCGGTTACCGCGTCCGAGAGGCGAGCAACAATGCTGGCGCCATCGCAGCGTCGATCGTGTCTGCTGTTTCGCCTTCGGTGCCGATGCGTAGTTGGAATTCGCGGACGCATTTTGTTGTCGCGCGAAACACGCGCGTCGCACGGGCGACGTTGCCGCCCATGAATTGATCGAGCGGAATCCACCAGCGGCCGTCCTTGCGTTCGAGTCGGGTGACGCTTGCGCCTTCTATGCGTGCGTGCGCTAGGTGGCCCGTGACCTCAAGCTTCATCTTGTTGAGGTCGAAACTTCCCGGCGTTACGAGGCGCAACTGCGCGTCGGCCGCGTCCTGAAACTCAGTCCAGCCTTTGGCGCCGTACTGTTTGACCATCGCGTCGCGAAACGCATCGCCCGCTCGAAGAAACTCGACCATCGCCGCTAACGCTTCGAATTCTTCGGAGCTGCCGTGGACGATGGACTCCAGTGCGGCGAGGTCTCCCTTGGCAAACGCAGCCGTGAACCACTCCATGGCTGCGCGGGGCGTCGCCGCGCCGACTTGCGAACGCGAGCACGCGCCCCAAAACATGACGAGAGCGAGTAGGGGGATAGCGCAACGCACGTGCACCAGTGTAGCCGTTTGACTAGATGTCGTTGAGCGCGCTGTCGAGGAGGTCGCGAATGCCCTTGGGGCCGTTCATGCGCAATTCGTGAACGACATCGCGGGCGGACGGGGCGCGCATCCGGCGCAGCGAACGAAGGCACAGCTTCTGGAGCGGGCTCGGGCGCCAGCGTCCAAATCGGAAACCGCGCGGCACGCAGAAGTCTGCGATCACCGACGCCACTTCGCCGTCGCCCATGCGCGACAACATCTCGAATAAGTCTTCCGCCTCTTCGTACGACCGCTCTTCCAAGTCACCGTTCGCGAAAAGATCGCGCATGACTTTTGCCACCATCGGCGCGTCCTGCTTGCGCAGCGCTCCGACGGCGATGCGGCGCACCGGCTCGGCCGTGTCCTTGAGCGCATCGAGGATGACGCGGCGCAGCGCGGGCTCCGGGCTGCGCGCGATCGCTTGCAGCAGTTGCGCGCGCTTTTCTTCGGAGTGATGTTGCAGCGTTCCGACGAGCGCCACCAGCGCCTCGGGGGATCCAATCCCAAGCAAACTCGGCGCAATGCGCGCGCGCGCATTCTCACCGCTGCGTAGGTACAACGGCACGAGCACCTTCACCGCGTCGTCGCCGTAGCTCCGCATCGCGCGCGCCACAATCGTGGGATAGCGGGTCTCGACCAACCAGTCGCCGATCGTGGCCGCGCCGCTGGGCCCGATTTGAATCAGGAACTCGTAGAGACGGCGCTCGTCGATGGTCTCGCGGCGATCGATCGCGTTGAGGAAGCCCCAAAGCTGCGGCGGTTCGCGGAAACACTCCCGCGTCAACTCGCCCAGTCGCGATTCGAGTTGTCGTTCCGAGTCCATCATCACCTGCGCGCGCCCCAAGATCTCGGCGGCGGCGTCGAGGTTGCCCGATCCCGTGATCGTACGGATCAGCGATTGGACCGCGCGCGCTAAGACCTCAAAGTTTTCGCCTGGTGTCGCGTGCCGCGACATGTTGTGCACCACGCGCATGGCGTGCAACGCCGTGGAGCGGTACGTATCCGCGGAGAGCTCAACACGCAGTTGCGCGGACTCGGTGTCGGTGAGCTCGAAACGATCTTCGTCGTCTTCCCCGGGAACTCCGTGCGCGACCATCTGACCGAGCTCGGTTCGCTCGTCGTCGTAGTCGTTGCCCACTTGCGGATCGCTGTCGTCGCCCAGTCCTTCGACTTGTTGCGCGAACTCCTGCGGGGAATCGGGATCCTCCCAGTCCTCGCCGTCGTCTGTGTCGAGAAGCACCTGCACGTGCGTGAGGTCCGCTTCCCACAGCGCGGCCGCGTAGTCGATGTTGGCGTCGTGTTCGACCGCGAGCACTTCGACCAACCGTCGCGTCTCGTTCGGATCGAGGCCGCGGTTTAAGACAAACCCCACGACACCGTCGTCGTAAAGCGCGGTGGGAATGATCTGGTTGCTGGTCGTCGCGCTGTATACGACCTCGTCTTCTAACAGCACTTTGCGTTCGCAAAACGTGAGATGCACGGGGCCGCCCGCCGTCGCGGCATCCCACCGTTCGCGCAGTGTGATCTGCATCTCGGAGAGCGCTGGATGGGACGCTTCGTAGAGACGGAAGCTCCGCACGACGCGTATGAGTTCGCGTACGAGGTCCTTGGCCGCGCTTAATTCGACCTGCGAATAGATTCCGAGACGTTCCGACATGACGGTGCAGTGTCCTATCGGCTTGAAACGGCCCGGAGTTCAGTGCGCCTAAGCTTCTGCCTCACAAAAACTTAGGGCGGGAATTTGGGGCAACGGCGGGGGGCGCGCGAGATGGGGTCTTAGCGGAAGCCGTCCAGCCCGGTGATCGCGTGCCCCAAAATCAGCGTGTGGATGTCGTGGGTGCCTTCGTACGTCTTCACCGACTCGAGGTTGCACATGTGGCGCATCACTTGGTACTCGGACGTGATGCCGTTGGCGCCGAGCATGTCGCGACAACGGCGCGCGATTTCTAGTGCGTGGAAGCACGCGTTGCGCTTCGCCATCGAGACTTGTTGGGGTGTGGCGCGTCCCTCTTCCTTCATGCGACCCAGACGCAGGTTCATGAGCTGCATCTTGGTGATCTCGGTGAGCGTCTCCGCGAGCTTCGCCTGCTGCAGTTGGAACTGTGCGATCGGTTTGCCGAACTGCCTGCGCGTGAGCCCGTACTGGAGCGCTTCGTCAAAACAAGCCATCGCGGCGCCCGCCACGCCCCACGCGATGCCGGAACGCGCTTGACTCAAACAATTGAGCGGTCCTTTGAGCCCGTCCACGCCGGGCAACAAGTTGCCTTCCGGAACTTCGGCGTCCTGCATGATGAGCTCGGACGTGTCGGATGCGCGCAGCGAGTACTTGTTCTTCATCTGCTGCGCGGAGAACCCGGGCGTTCCCTTCTCGACGAGGAACCCGCGCACGCGTCCTTCGAGTTTGGCCCAAACGACCGCGACGTGCGCCATCGATGCGTTCGTGATCCACATCTTCGTGCCGTTCAGGATGTACTTGTCGCCCTTTTTGACGGCCTTGGTTTCCATCCCGCCCGGATCGGAGCCGTGATCGGGTTCGGTGAGCCCGAAGCAGCCGATCGCTTCACCGCTATTCATGCGCGGCAACCAGTGCTGCTTTTGCTCCTCGCTCCCGAACGCCCGGATCGGCCACATGGCGAGCGAGCCTTGAACCGATGCGAACGAGCGCAGGCCGCTGTCGCCGCGTTCGAGCTCTTGCAGGATCAAGCCGTACGCGACGGCGCCCAATCCCGCGCATCCGTAGCCTTCGATGCCGGCGCCTAAGAGGCCGAGTTCCGCCATCTCGGGAATCAGCTCGTCGGGAAACGTCCCGGCCATGTAGTGATCCGCGATGATCGGGACCACGCGTTCGCTGACCCAGCTGCGGACCGCGTCGCGGATCATGCGCTCGTCTTCGGTTAACAAGCTATCGATATCGAAAAAGTCGGGGGCTTCGTACGCCATGGTCGAACGGTACCAATGCGGGCTCAGTCCGTCACGCCATGACGCGGATCGGGGGGCATGCGATGTCCGGAAATCGCCTCGTTTCGCCGTCGTGTATGGATTCCGCACAATCTGGCGCCCGGAGAAAGTGCTATAAGTGGCGTGTTCAGCAGGAGATACAGCGGTCGCACTTGCGGCACGTTATTCGTAATAGGGGCCAACGATGAAGCTGAGGAATTCACCCATCCGCAAAACACTCTTGGGCTTGTGTCTGCTCGCGCCGTACGGCGTCGCGCAGGATGCGCCGCCCGCCAAGCCGGCGGCCGATGTGCCGACCAAGGTCGCGCCCGCCAAGACCGAGCAACCGCAGGCTCGCATTGCCGAGATCACGGTGTCGATTGACGGCACCGAAGATCCGGCGGCAAGCAACCCGTTTGGGAAGACCAAACTCAACTACCACGGCTTTTTGAAGTTCGTGGAGGATGCGGCCGCGGACCCCAAGCTCGATGCCATCTTGCTCACGCCGAAGACGTACGGTGTCGGATGGGCGCGCTTGCTTGAGGTGCGCACCGCGCTCTCGAAGCTGCGCAAGTCCGGCAAGAAGGTCTTTGTGTACATGGAGTCGATGCAGTCGGCGGACCTCGTGATCGCGAGTGTCGCGGATCGTATCTCGATTCCCGAGTCAGGCAGCGTGTTCTTGCCCGGTATCGCTACCGAGAGCCTGTACATGCGCGAGATGCTCGCCAAAGTGCACGTCAAGTTCGACGTCGTTCATATTGGTGAGTACAAGACCGCGGGCGAGTCCATGGTGCGCGACACCATGAGCGATGCGCTCAAAGAAGCGCTGAACCCGATCTTGGATGAGCTCTACAGCGGGTTGGTTGATTCCATCTCCGAGGGCCGTGGCCTGAGCAAAGACGCGGTGAAAGCGGCGATCGACAAGGGCATCATGAGTGCTCGCGAAGCCAAAAAGATGGGCCTGATCGACCGCATTGAGTACCGCGACGAATTCAAGGCAGGTATTCGGGCGCACTTCCCGGGCAAGAAGCTCAAGTGGGCCGACGACTACCGCAAAAAGAACAAAAACGCGATCGATCCGAACAACCCGATGGCCGCGCTCTCCGTCATCTTTTCGCAGATGATGGGATCCGAACGCGAGCCGAAGTTGAACGGACCGAAGGTCGCGATCATCTACTGCACCGGCGCGATCACGAGCGGCTCCAGCCAATACGATTGGCAGGGCTCGATCGCCTCGATGGGCTCGGAAACGATCGTGAAAGCGATCGACAAGGCGCGCAAAGACAAGTCCATCAAGGCGATTGTCTTGCGCATCAACAGTCCGGGCGGGTCGGGCCTGGCGTCCGACATGATGTGGCGCGCGATTGAGCGCGCGAAGGCCGAGAAGCCGGTCATCGCCTCGATGGGCGATGTCGCGGCGAGCGGCGGCTACTACATCGCCATGAATTCGCACCGCATCTTTGCCGAGCCGCAGACGATCACCGGATCGATCGGCGTTGTCGGCATGATGCCGAACTTAGATGGCCTGTATCGCTGGGTCGGCATTACCCCGCAGCGTCTGTCGCGCGGTAAGCGTGCCGAAGCGTTGGGCACGTCCAAGGGACTTGATGAAGACTCGCGCGTCATGCTGCGCGACTACATGAAGGCGTTTTACGGCGACTTCGTCGCCAAGGTTGCGGCGGGACGCGGTATGACTCCGGCCGAGGTGGAGCCGCTAGCCCGTGGCCGCATCTGGTCCGGTCGTGCCGCTCTCCGCAACGGCCTTGTCGATCAGATGGGTGGACTGCGTGACGCGGTGGCCCACGCCCGCGCCAAGGCAGCCATCGACGCCAACCTCGTCGAGGGTGAGGGATTTCACGTTGTGGAGTACCCCCGTCGCGGCGGTCCTTTCGACGCGCTGCAAAAAATGCTCGGCGTCTACGTCAAACAACTGGGCATAGACCGTTCGGTGCTTCAGCACATGCCGGCGTTGCGCCGCGCTTTGACCTGGGTCGCCTCGGTGCAAGCCGTCGCCAAGGACCGCGTCTGTGCGTTTGCGCCGGAACTGGCCGGACTCACAGCGGTGCACGAGCGCTAAAACAATCAAAACAATTTTCCGGCCAATGAGCTAAGTCGGGACCGGCTCATGGCCAAAAGGGCGGGGATGTTACCCGCCCTTATTTCGTTTTTTGAGCGAACGCGATGACTACGAGACGACGCCGAGCGCTTGGAGTTTTTTGTGCGCCGCCGACCACGCCGCGCCCAGTTCGTTGCCCAGTTCGTTGCCACGGAGCCGTTCGGCGAACGCGAGGCGTTCTTGAGGCGTGAGTTGGTCCTCCAGCGTCCAGCCCAGGCTGATACAGCCAAGGCGTGCGCTGCCGGTCGCTTCGTCCGCGAGTCCGGTAACCGCGAGGGGGGAGGGGTCGGCGAGGCGCGCCAGCACCCACTTGTGGCTCCATCCGCGCAGATCGTTTTTGGTCGCCGCCTCGATGCGACCCTGTTCCGCCAAGAGATGAAACGCGAGCGTCAGAGCTTGCGCGTGGTCCAGGGCTGGGGCTGGGTCTTCGTCGGCGCCGGGGCAGAGCGAGCGCGCGTATCCGTAAAGCGTCGGCTCGATCTCATCGAGGAGTTGTTCCGCTGCGTCGGTCTCGCCGCGGGCGTAGCGCTCAAGCAGCGCCGCAAGCACGCGCTACTTCTCCGCGACCAAGTACGCGATCCAGCCGGCGGCCGCTTCGCCGATGCGACTGATCGCCCACTCGCCGTTGCCGTCGCCGTCTTCGTCGGAGCCTTCCCAGTACACCGAGACGTTGGAAAATCCCGCTTCGAGCAAGACCTCCTGAATCTCGGGCAGCGTCCACAGGCGCCACTCGTAGGTGAACGCGTGGCGGATCTTCGTTCCATCCGGGAAGCGAAAATGAATGTGGTTGATCACGTCGCCCGTGATCGGGTTGTAGTGGGCCTGTTCCCAGATGTAGGTGAACCCGTCCACCTTCCGCGGCTCTTCCATCTCCAAAAACGAGTCGGAGCCGCCGTACGCATCGAGCAGGAAGAGGCCGCCCGGCTGCAAGCAGCGATACGCCTGCTTGAAGTATCCCTGTAGCGAAGCGCGCGTCTTGAACAAGTAGTAGCTGAAGTTGAACGCGAGAACGGAATCGACGAGCTCGGTTTTCGCTGCCGTCACGTCGCCTTCGATGAGCTCGACGCGTTCGCTCTGCTCCGGCGTGAGGCGCGTCTCGATGCGGTTGCGCGCGCGCTCTAGCACGTCCGGCGCGATGTCAATCCCGACGGCTTTGTTCTTCTCGTTGCGCGAAACCCACTCGATGCAATTGAGTGCGGTGCCGCAAAAATCCTCGCGAATCGTCCGCGGTTTCGAGCCCCGAATCTCGCGCCAAACCTGCTCGATCAGGTCGCACTCCGCTTCCGGTTCTTGGACCGAGAGCTCGTACAGCGCCCACGGATCGCTCGTGCCGGCGGTGCGTGCCGGATTCTTCTTCCTCTTCCGGTTGCGATCTTTGCTCTTCTTGCTCATGGCGGGGCCAGAGTCTACACGCGGGGGGGCACGCGTTGGAAAGATGATCTGGCGAAACTGGGCCGCGGTCGTGCAAGATGGTGTTTGGTTGCAACAAGCGAGGAGGAGCCGATGGAACCGCAGTATGTAGAGCTACCGGAGCTCAAGTTAGTGGGCATGTGCACGTGGGTTACGCCCGAACGAGTTCCAGAGATCGGGCAGATGTGGGGCCGGTTTGCACCGCGGATGGCGGAGATCGAATCGTTGCCCGGCGAGCAGAGCTTCGGCGTTTCGTTTTGCGATGGCGAGGGGTTCCACTACATGGCCGGTTTGCCCGTGGCGAACCTGGACCACATCCCGGACGCATTTGTCGGGAAGATCGTTCCGGCGTCACGCTACGCGGTCTGGACCCACAAGGGACCGATTCAGGAGTTTGGGGCGACGTATCAGCGGATCACGCAGGAGTGGTTCCCGGCGTGTGGTGCGACCAAGCGGGCGCATCCCACCCTTGAACTCTACGACGAACGGTTCAACCCCGAAGACGGCGAGACCGACATCTATGTGCCCATCGAATAGAAGCGTCGAATAAGCCCGTCGCGTAAACCCGTCGCGTAATCGCGGCGAGGTACTCGCAGCGCCTACATGGCGGCGACGTAATCGCCGACGCTCCCGAAGACCTCGTGGTGGGCGAGGGTGCGGAGAATCGAGCGCAGGGGTTCGTCGCGTTCGTCGGTTTCGGCGAGGTTGACGTCGGTCTCGGGCGGCAACTCGCCGGTGGCCGTGACGACGATGCGGACGGTCGGTTGACTCGGCTTCGCGTCGCCGCTCGGACTGACTTGCACGATACCGACCTCGCCCGTCGACAATTCCACGAGCGTACCGACGGGGTACACGCCCAGCGCGTTCACAAACACCTTAAACAAGACGGGATCGAACAGCGTGCCCGATTTCGCCTGCATGAGGCTGAGCGCTTCCTGCGTGGTGTACGGGATTTCGCGGTAGGCGCGCGTGGTCGTCAACGACTCGTAGCAGTCGGCGATCGCGACGACGCGCGACGTGAGGTGGAGCGCGTAGTCAACGCGGGGGAACCCATTGCGATCGAATTGCGCGTGATGTTCATACGCGACGATCGCCGCCTTGAGCATGCCCTCGTGCACCGTGCCTTCTTCAAGCAGCAAGCGCGCTCCGACCGCGGGGTGGTCTTTGAACGTGGACCATTGCTTCTTCGGCCCCGGCCGGGTCCGGTTTTCCTCGTGCTCGGTCTTGCCGAGGTCGTGGAACAGCGCGGCGAGGCCGAGTTCGCCCAGTTGACGGCGCGACATCCCGAGGCGTTGGCCGACGAGCAACGAGTACAGGCAAACGTGGAGGCTGTGTTGGAACAGCTTCACGTCGTGGCTGCGAATTTGGGCGAGCGCCAAGACGGCCGTCTCGTCCTCTAAGAACCGATCGACCAGACCCTGCACGGCGCGTCGCGCACGGCGCTGGTTTTTCTTGTCGTCGAGTCCCTTGAAGCTGAGTACTTCCTTGAACGCGCGTAGCCCGCGCAGATAGCCGCGCATGGCGTTTTGGCGGCGATCTTCTAGGACGACGGGCTCGGGCGTGATCTCTTCGAGCTTCTCGATGGTGACATTGCGAACACCGCGTCGCGCGCACTCTTTGACGAGTTGTTCGAACACGTCGTCGCGACTCACATCAACGTCGAGAAACGCGATGCCGAACCCGGAGAGGTCGTCTAAGGTAATGTCGGACCGGAAGCGAACGATCTCGATCATGCGCCGCGACCATTCGGCCGAGAGAAATCCAAGCGCGAGCGTGCCGCAGTCCGCGGTGCGCATCGTGCGCCCGTTCACCTGAACGCGCGAGCCACGAATGCCGACGCGCGATTCGTTGTCTTCAATCGCGGCGTGGATGGTCTGCAACAAGTTGCTGAGCCCGTCCCGACTCGCGTCGTGTTCGCGCCCATACATCTGCATCAACTTGAGCGTGCCAAACAGGGCGGCAACCAAGCGACGGTGAGGAAGGAACGAACCGGTCAACGGCTACCTCTGCGGCTCGCGCTGGGACTCCAAGCACAAACGGTTGCGCCCGGATTCCTTCGCGGTGTAGAGGCGATCGTCGGCGAGGCGGATCAAACTGTCCGCTTCTTCCTCTTCGGCCGGGCAGAACGCGACGCCGCCGCTGACGGTGACCATGATCGGAGCCTTCCCGTCTCCGGCGTCCCACGCCCTGCTGGCGAGGTGCTCGCGGAACGCTTCGACGCGCGCCGTCAAAGAGGGGAGGTCTTCGCTGTTGATGACGCAGAGAAACTCTTCGCCACCGAATCGGCAGGCGAATTCGCCATCCTCTTTGCGCACGAATTCGCGGGCCTGGTTGGCGACGTGGACGAGAACCGCGTCTCCGACGGCGTGGCCGTGTTCGTCGTTGGTCTTCTTGAAGTGATCGATGTCGAACAAGAAAATGGCAAACGGCGAAGTGCGTCGGTGGCGCAAGCGCTGTTCCAACTG
Source organism: Planctomycetota bacterium (assembly GCA_021776785.1). Classification (GTDB taxonomy): domain Bacteria; phylum Planctomycetota; class PLA2; order PLA2; family PLA2; genus JAJFFF01. Next base: position 43,727 of record JAJFFF010000001.1, read on the forward strand.
CGCGTACGCGTGACGGCGGTTGGAGAGGCGCGTGAGCGGGTCCGTCTCGGACAGCGCGCGAATCTCGGCCGCGCGTTGGATGTTCACGGTCACGAGCGCGCCGAGGTTGGCCAACGCCATCGAAACCGAGTGAGCCTTCTGCACGATCTTCTTCATGCCGCCGACCGCGATGCAGCCGATCGAGCGGCCGCGGTGCACCATCGGGACGTAGAAGTCGAAGTCGCGCTCGAACTTGCGCGTATTTTCCACCTGCTGATGATGCGCTTCGTCGAGCGTCGCGAAGTCGCCGGGCCGCAAGATGAGGCACTTGGCGGCGGAGTAGCCGACCCGACCATGACCCAACGGCAACGTCATGCCGCTGTACGCTTCATGCTCGGGAAGACCCGACTGTGCGAGAAGGCGCAGGTCTTCACCTTCGCGAACGAACGCGACGCCGTACTCGCAGTCCAAGACGCGCTCAAACGCGGAGAGCACGCAGGCGCCGAGCGCCTCCAGCGTCTCCACGTTCACGAATTTTTGCGTGACCTCGGGGAACCGGTCCAACAAGTTGGTCAGCACCAACCGTTCGCGGCTCAAGGCGAGCGAGTTTTCTTCGCGCTCGTCGAATCCGGTGGTCGGATCCGCGGTGCGGAGCCGGCGCAAGACATCTTCGAGGTTGCCCAACCGGCCCACGAGCCGGTGCCGCTCGCGGATGGCGAACAGGACGGCCACGATGGGGCCCAGTACTGCTGCCGCTACGAGCGACCAAATGCCAAGTTCGGTTCCTACCAACATCATGCGTTCTCAGTCCGCGCGCCCGGGGCGGTTGGACCAAACAACTATCGGACGTTGACGCGCGCCAACTTAGCAGTCCTAGGCGGCGCGAAAAGGCGGGAACTAAGCGGGGAGGAGGCCGGGTTCAGGCCGATCCCCGGATCGATCAAGGCGCCCCGTGGCACGAAACGGAGCAGAACTACCGCTTGGCGGCGGCGACGACGGACAGTCGCTCGTCCAGCTTTGGTGTGAACGGGCCTCGTTTCTCCAAGTCCCGCGCGAGCGCGTCGCGCACCAGTGTCTCAGATCGAGTCACCTTCGTGCCGTTCGTGAATGTCGTGTACCCATCGCCGCCCCGCGCCAGAAACGAATGCGTGCCGACGCGGTACGTGGCGGTCGGGTCCAGCGGCGCGTTCCCGACCATGATCGCTTGAACGCGCCACGCTTCACCCTCGCGCGCGACCGTAACGTTCATGCCGCTCCATTCCAACGACGGCGCGGCGGCATCGTTGAGGTGACGTGTCACGATCGCGCGAATCTGCGCGCCGGTCAGCGAGAGGCTCGCGACCGTGTTGTCGAACGGCATGATGCGATAGCAGTCGCCGTACGTAACCGGGCCCTTCTCGATGTCCGAGCGCATACCGCCCTTGTTCATGAACCCGATGTCGGCCTTCGACGCGGCGCGCAACGCGTCCGACATCCAGTTGCCCGCGATCGACGAGCCCGGGCCGCGCCGCCGCCGCAGCGGTCCGCGCAAGGTGCCCACGCGCTTTGCCAAAACCGCGGCGATGCGCGCGCCGTACGCGTCTTGGACTTTGGCGAGTGGATTGTTCACGTCGTCGTCGGCAACCGTAACCGGAAGCAACTCGGACTTCGTGACCCGCGCGCTCTTGTTCGCGGCGTCCCAATCGATTTCCGCGCGGCCGAGCGACAGCGTCTTGGCGTGCGTGCGCGCAATCGTCACGTTGCCGATGCGGCGTTGCAGTGCGGCGTGGCTGTGACCGCCGACGATCAGCGTGACGCCCGGCACGGCTTGCGCCAGGCGGAGCTCATCCTCGGTGCCGAGATGGCTGATCACGATGTAGAGGTCGGCTTTCGTTTCCGCGAGCAACGCGGACAGCACGGGTACGGGATCGGCGAATTGCATGATGCCGGTCAAGTCGGGCGTGGTCGCGTCGGGCGTGCGGGTTGTGATCAAACCGATCAACGCAACGCGGCAGGGCACGCGCGGCGGCGCGAGCACCGTGCAGGACACGACCGGTGCGAACGAACCGTCGAGCCGCGCCGCGTTGGCGCACAAGAACGGAAAGCGCGCGCGCCGGGCCAGCTCCAACAGGTTCGGAACGCCAAAATCGAACTCGTGATTGCCGACCGCGGCCGCGTCATAGCCCATCACGTTCATGGCGTCGATGATGGCGCGGCCCCGCGACTCGTTGCCGATGGGTGTGCCCTGAAACACGTCGCCGGCGTCGAGGAGCAGGACGGCGTGTCCGGCGGCGCGGGCGGCGGCACGTTCCTTAGCGACTAAGCGCGCCAGATTCGGGAGCCCGCCCGCGCGTTCGCGGCGCAGAATCGGGCGCGCCGGCGAAATCGGAAACGCTGCAAACTGCCCGTGGATGTCGTTGGTGTGCAAAACAACAATGCGCTGCGGGCGCGGCGGCGCATCTTCGGCCTGCGCGAAGGGTGCGCCCAACAAGAACAAAAGCGAGAGGGTCAACGCGCGCGATGTGTTCACGTCGCTACTGTACGCGGGATCGCCCAATCACTTGGGGCGATTCACAGGCGGGCGAACGACCGATCGCGGATCACGGGCGGCAGATCACTTGCGGCAAAACATCGACGGGCGCGATGTCGGAGCGCTGCTGCGTTGCACAAACGTGCCCGCCCGTTGGACGGGATGGCCGCTGCGGCGCGTCACAAACCCGCTCCGCGCGATCGAGAACCCCGGCCGTGACACCGAAGCGCCGGGACGGGACACAGGATGACCGCCGCGTCCCGTGGGATGGCTGAGGCGCACGGTCGGATGGTGCGGGCGGTCGGTCGCGGCACCCGGGCGCCGGACGGCGTTCCCCAAGCGACGGACTGCGAAGCCGGGGCGAGCGGTCGGGTGCGTCGAGCGCGTGACGCTCATCTGCGGGCTCGCTTGGCGATGCGAGTCGGCCAAAAAGCCGCGACGCCCCTGGTCGCGCTTGCGGTTCCGAACGCGGCGCGTGCGCGGGGTCGTGTCGGAGACATTTTGCGTGAAGTCGGCCGTGACGCTGGTCGCGGTGGCGGCCGCGAGATCCGTGGCATCCAGGGTATCGGGCGCCGGGAACGCAAGTACGGGACGGCGCACACCGGCGGCGTTGAGGCGGGAGCGGCGCAGGTGGCCTGCGGCGTTGACCTGGACCACCTCCGACGACGTGCGGCTCAGCTGCGTCTCGCCGTCGGCGCGGGGGACGCGGACGAGATCGGGGTCGGGCGCGCCGGCCCAAGATGCCGCCGCCATGACCAAAAGCACAATCGCCGTTCGCATGCGCCACCAGAAAGCACACCGGGTGCCAAAACGCAAAGCGTCGCTGGTAGGCTACGCCTTCGCAACGTGTCCTCCCCAGGGGTGTCCACTTCGGGGGGCGCTGTCTTCCCCAGTGGTCACATGCCCCGCGTCACGGTCATGATCCCGGTGCACAACGCCGCACCCTTTCTCAGAGAAGCGCTGGCGTCGGTGGTCGCCCAGACATTTGAGGACTACGAGGTCGTTTGCCTCGATGACGGGTCGACCGACGATTCCGGCGACATTTTGCGCGCGTTCGCGGCGAGCGATCCGCGTTGGCGGGTCCTGGCGCCGGGGCGCGTGGGCTTGATCGAGGCGGCCAACCAGCTCGCCCACGCCGCGACCGGGGAATATTGGGCGCGATTTGACGCGGACGACCGGATGGATCCCCAGCGGCTGGCGCTGCAGGTCGCGTGGCTGGACCGCGACCCCAAGCTCGATGTCGTGTCGTCGCTCGTGCGCCACTTTCCTGATGCCGACGTGCGCGGAGGCAGCCGCCGCTATGAGGCCTGGCTCAACGAGACGCGCACCGCTGAAGAGATCGACCGCGAATTTTTTGTCGAACTCCCTGTTCCGAACCCGAGCGCCATGATGCGGCGGGAGGTGTTTACACGGGCGGGGGGGTATCGCGACGACGGCTTGCCGGAGGACTACGACTTTTGGCTGCGCGCCTGGCAGAGCGGTGCGCGGTTCGCCAAAGTTCCCGAAGTGCTCCACTATTGGCGTGAGCATCCGCAACGCGTCACGCGCACGCACCCGCGCTACTCGGTGCAGAATTTTTTGCGCGCGAAAGTCGCGGCATTGCTGCGTGGCCCGCTCGCCGACGACAGCCCGTTTGTTGTGTGGGGCGCGGGGATGTTGGGGCGTCGGCTGATCAAACTGCTGATCCAGGCCGGTCGGGTTCCCGTTGCCGTGTTGGACATCGACCCGCAAAAGATCGGACGGACGCGCCACGGGCGACCGGTGCTTGCTCCCGAAGCATGGCGGCCCGGGAGCACCTTGTGTTTGGCCGCCGTGGGTGCGGCCGGCGCGCGCGCTGCCATTCGCCAGCGGCTAACGGACTGGGAACTCGTCGAAACGCGCGACTTTTGGATGGTCGCCTAGCAGCTCATTGGAACCATCGTAAGAGACCGGGCGCGCGAGTCGAACCGAAGGCGCGGAGCGACGCAGAGTCCCTAGCCGCCGTTGGCGGCCTTCGCGGCCTCTTCGCGTTCGCGTTGCTCTTTCTCGAGTCGTTCGTGCTCTTTTTGGCGTTCGCGATCGACCGTGCTCGGGTCGTACGATTCGCCCCTATCGTGCGCGGCCTTGGCCATGCGCCGACTGCGCTGTTCGGCGCGGATGGTGACCGCGGTATGAAGCAGCGTGTGCGCCTTGCGCGGAAACTCGCGCGCCAGTTGCACCAGGCGGTCGGCGTCTTCGTCCTTACCCCATTGCGTAATGAGTTCGGTGACGACGTCGAGTTCGTTTCCGCGCGGATTCGCCAAGCGCTTGCGCAAAAATCCTACCGCTTCCGCCGACGTGGGGGCGCGCGTGGAGATGGCCTCGATCATGCGGTTCGCCTGGACGGAGTCGAGCGTGGACGAGTAGATCTGACCCGCCACGTCCACCATGAGCTTGTCGTCGGTGACGTAGTGGTAGACGACGTAGCCCGCAGCCTCGCGGTGCTTTTTCTCCGTCGAGTTGAGCGCGCGTTCCACCATCCATTCGCGGGCGCGGCTGGCGTCGTGGTGTTCTCGCGCCATCGCGTTGAGCAACGTGATGCGCTCATCGTCATTTTTGGCGGTGTAATAGAGCTCCTCGATGAGGTCTGTGGCCTCCGGATGCGCGACCACCCGCAACATCGGAATCACGACATCGCGACGGCGGAGGTCGTCCGAGTCCGCGTTCTCCTTGATTAAGTCGAGGAGGTTGCGCGTTAGCTTCTCGTTTTTGAGAAGCGTATCGAGGTTCTCGCAGACCTTTTGGCGGAACTGAAGGGCGCGGCTCAGGTCCTTGCGTCCCAGCGCCCGTTCGAGTTCGCGTAGCCAACGATCGTCGTCGATGCTCGTGCGCGTTTTCGCCGGCTTGAAACCGGTGTCTTTGCGCCGGTCCACCTCTTGCTCGCGGTTTTTTTCGGTCTTCTCGAGAGGACGCGGCGTGATGGTGTCCCGGGAGCGCCACCAAACTACGAAGATGGCCCCGATGGCGGTGAACACGAGGAGCGGAAACACGTACCGGCGCATTCCTCTATTGTAGCGCCGTTTTTCGAGATCGGGCACCTCAAGGGTCGATCGAAAGCGCCGAACATCTTGTTCGGACAGATCATGGGGCGACAGACGAGCGACGCGCCGCCGGCGCCGACCCGGACCCGGCAGCGGGCCCGCTATATCTTCCAAGTTCAAACGGGGAGCGAAGGGACAGTGTTGCGCGTTCTCGACACTCGCTCCGACCGGGTTTTTCGTGAGATTCCGATCCGCGAATTCCTCGAGTACGCCCGCAAAAACCGCGATGTTACGCCGTTCTTGATGGGCAAGCTTCCTCCCGCCCCCGCGAAGTAGTCGCCCTCGCGCGGCCGTCTACGTTCCGATTTCCGCACGCGCGGCTGCCCTCCTGTCCGCCGCGCGTCCCGATGTGTGACGAGCGCGTCCGCGTTCTTGTTTAGCGCGTCGTCTTGCCACGTCGATAGGCGCACTGCAGCAACGTGCGGATACACCATGGCCTCGACAGCTCGACGAACCCCTAAACCTACGAAACGCGCGACTCGTTATCCGCGCATTCACCCCGGCTCGAAGCTTGATCGCGACAAGCTCGCCGAGGAGTACCTGCCGCTCGTGCGGCACGTCGTTTCCCGTATCGCGATCAACTTGCCCAACCACGTCGACACCGACGAGTTGTTCCAAGTGGGGTCGGTGGGGCTTGTAAACGCCTCGCGCGGCTTCGACGAGAGCCGGGGCGTGGCGTTTAAGACGTACGCGTTCGCGCTGATTCGCGGCGCGGTCCTAGACGAGTTACGCCGTTTGGACCTTGTGCCGCGCTCCACGCGCGAAAAGATTCGGGCGCTGGACACCGCGGCCGCAGCCCTGGCCCAGGAGTTTGGGCGTCCGCCGCGCGCGAGCGAGATCGCCGAACGCATGGAAGTGGGCGTCTCGGTCGTGGATCACCTCCTGCGCGCCGCACGCACGGTCGCCATGCTCAGCTTGGACGACTCCAGTTCGTCGCCGGACGCTCTGATGGTGCGCGACATCTTGCCGTGTCCCAAGACGATCGACCCCAGCGACGCGGCGGCGACGGCCGAATTGATCGAGGTGGTCGCCCGTCGCATCCGGGACCTGCCGGAGTCCGAGCGGCGCGTCATCACGATGTATTACCGCGAAGGACTTCTACTCCGCGAGATTGGCGTCGTGCTCGGCGTGACCGAGTCGCGTGTTTCGCAGATTCACTCGCGCGCGTTGCGGCGGCTCAAAGAGATGTTGGTGGAGCCCGAAGAGAGCGAAACGGCGGACGCGTAAGCGTCGAGACAGTTCGGGCCCGACATTTTTGGGAACGGGCTAAATTCGGCGCGCATGGCTCCGACAATGGAGTCATGGCCGACCGAGTTTCGCTCCCCTGGGACGTGCGCATTCGCATTCCAACGAATGCCGCCATGCCTTCGGAAGCGCGCACGCAACTCATCGCGGAAGTGCGCGCGAAACTCGAAAACGGCGAGCTGGATTCCGATCTCGCGCTCGTCGAGACGGCGCTCGCTCTGATCGACGGTGACCGCCGCGCTAAGACGTCGGCGAAGAATAACTGAGCTGGTGCAGACGGGCGTAGAGCCCCTTGTGCGCGAGCAGTTCTTCGTGGGTTCCGCTCTCGACGACGCGTCCCTTGTGCAGGCATAGGATCCGATCGGATTCCCGAATCGTGGAGATTCGGTGCGCGATCACGATCGCGGTGCGTCCGACGATCAAACGCCGCAACGCATCCTGAATGAGCGTTTCGGTCTCGGTGTCGATCGATGACGTCGCCTCGTCCAGGATCAAGATGTCGGGATTCGCGGCGAGCGCGCGGGCAAACGCCAGTAGTTGCTTTTGGCCCACGCTCAGGTTGTTCCCGCGTTCGCGGACTTCGGCTTGGTACCCGCCGTCGAGCTTTTCGATGAATTTGGCGGCGTGCACGGTCTCGCACGCCTCCTTGACCTTTTCGAACGGCAAGTCCTGATTGCCCATCCGAATGTTGTCTTCGATCGTGCCGGCGAACAGAAACACGTCCTGCATGACGACGGCGATGCGCGACCGAAGTTCGCGGCGATGGTAGTCACGGATATCGACGCCGTCCACGCGCACCGCGCCGCTGTCGACATCCCAAAGACGACTGAGCAGCGAGATGATCGACGTCTTGCCCGCGCCCGTCGGTCCGACCAGCGCCACGGTCTCGCCCGCATTCACGCGCAACGATATCTCGTGCAGGATCGGTTCGTTCTCGGTGTAGGAAAACGTCACGTTGTCGAACTCGACCTCGCCCTTCAAAGAAACGGCGTTTTGCGCGCTCTCCTTGTCGGCGATTTCCGGTTCGGAATCCAACACGCCGAAGATGCGCTCGGCGGCCGCGAGCGCGGCCTGCAGGATGTTGAACCGCTCCGAGAGCTCGCGAATCGGCTTGAAGAAAAATGCCATCGCAAACCAGAAGTACGCGAACTCACCCCACGTCAGCGTGCCGCCGGCGATGAGTTGCGCGGCCAGCACGACCATGCCCGCGCGGGCGATGACCGAGAGCCCTTCGATGACCGGAAAGAAGAACGCGAAGTTGAAAATCGTTTCGAAGTGCGCGTCGCGCAGCGTGTCGTTGCGCTCGTCGAAGAGCTCCTCCATGCGCTCTTCGCGCCCGAACAAGCGTGTGATACTCACGCCCGTAAACGACTCCTGTTGAAACCCGTTCAGCGCCGAGATGCGGCCGCGCACGTTGCGAAACGCACGCCGCATGCGCCGACCGAACCACAGAGAGAAGAACACGACGATTGGGAGCAGCGCGAGCGAAACCAGCGCCAGCTTGGCGTTGATCAAAAACAGGATCGCAACGATCAGGACGAGGCTTAGGAGGTCATGGCAGATGGCGGCGACGCCCGAGGAGAACATCTCCGCCAGCGCTTCGACGTCGCTCGTGACGCGCGTCACCAACGTTCCGACCGGCGTCTTGTCGAAGTAACGCAACGGCAGGCTGTGAATGTGGCGAAACAATCGGTTGCGCACATCGAAGATGACGCGTTGACCGGTCAGGATCGTGAGGCGCGTCCGGACGTATTCCGTGATCGCTCCGACGAAGCTGAGAATAGCGACGACGCTGACCCAGGTCAGCAGACCGCTCATGCTCTTGGGCACGATGCCGCTGTCGATGGCGTTTTTGACCGCCCATGGCGTGGACATCGCGAGCACGGAACTAAAGACCAAGACGAAAACCGTGGACGAAAACAGCCAGCGGTGCGGAAGCATAAACCGCAGCAGCCGGCCCAGCACGCGCCAGTCCGCGCGGCCGCCCTCGTTCAATCCTCGATACGCGCTCACGGCATCGCCTCGATCTCGGCTTCCAACGCTTGCGTGCGCGCGAGGCGTGCGTATTCGCCGTCCGCTTCGACGAGTTCGGCGTGCGTTCCCTGCTCGACGATGCGTCCGTTGCGCAGGTACAAGATCTTGTCGGCGTCGCGGAGCGCGGAAACTCGGTGCGCGACGATGATGACCGTGCGCTCTTCGCGAACCCGGCGCAGACCGCGCAGGATTGCGGCTTCGGTTTCGGTATCGACAGCACTCAAGGAGTCGTCGAGGATGAGGATCGGCGCGTTGGCGGCGATCGCGCGGGCCAACGCCGTCCGTTGCTTTTGTCCGCCACTCAGCGTCACGCCACGCTCGCCGACGCGCGTGTCAAGGCCCTTGGGGAAGTCCGCGAGGTCCGACGCGAGCTGTGCATCCGTAACCGCGGATTGGAGCTGGTCCTCGTCCATGGCAGGGTCGGAGAACGCGACGTTCTCGCGAATCGTCGCCGAGAACAAGAACGCCTCCTGCGGCACCATTGCGACCGAGCGCCGGAGCGTTTCCAACGGCGCGTCTAACACGTCGACGCCGTCGCAAAAAAGCGTGCCCGGGGGCGGATCGAACAGGCGCGGGATCAGCGACACCAACGTGGATTTTCCACTGCCGGTCGGCCCAACAATGCCGAGTGTCGTTCCCGCTTCAATTTCCAACGTCAAGTCGTGCAGGACCGGTTTGCCCTCGTCATACGCGAACGTGAGGCCTTGCAACGAAAGCGCGCCGGTCGATGCGCCTGCGTCGTCGCCTTCCGTTTCGATGTCGCGCTCAAACACTTCAGCGATTCGGTCCACGCCCGCCGCGCCGCGCTGCACGATCGAAAGCACCCAACCGAAGGCCATCATCGGCCAGACCAGCATGACCTGGTATGTGTTGAACAACAAGAGGTCCGCGATATCGAACGTTCCGGCGATAACCTGGCGCCCGCCGGCCCATAAAATCAGCACCATCGCGGCCGCACCCATGCCGACGACCCATGCGGTCGTTAGGCCGCGGATGCGGGCGAGGCGAATGTTGGCGTCGACATACGCGCTGCCGAGCTTTTCGATCTGTTCCTGCTCGCGGTGCTCGGTCGCAAACGTCTTCACGACGCGTCCGCCCGCGAATGACTCCTGCGCCCGCGCGGAGATTTCGGCGAGTTGATCCTGCACCGCGCGCGACGCTTTGTGGATGCGCGGTGCGAAAAAGAAGAGGCCCGCGCCGATGCCGAGTAAGGGCGCGAGGGCGTAGAGCGTGACCTCCGCGTTGACCGAAAGCATGACGATCAAGACGCCCGTGAACCGGAGGATCGAGTCACCGAGATACATGATCGCGGGGCCGATCGCCATGCGCGCCGAGTCGAGGTCCGCGGTGGCGCGCGACATCAGGTCGCCGGTACGCGTGCGGTGGAAAAAGCGCATCGGCAACCGCTGGATGTGGCGAAACAGGTCGGCGCGCAAGTCCGCTTCGACCCGGCGCGACATGCCGACGATCAAAAAGCGTTTGATGAACGCGAGCACGCCCGCGAGCAGGCTGATGGCGACCCCGATCGAGGCGCTGATGACGACGGCGCGCAAGACCACCGGCATGCCGTCGCGGTAGGGGACCTCGATGGCCTCCATGGCGTCGCGCATGAAGAGGGGCGCCACGACCTGGCACCCCACGCCCAAAATCAGCGCGAGCACGCCTCCGACCAAAATGCGCCGGTAGGGCGGGAGATAACGGGTAACCAGGCGCCAACGAGCAAACACGAGCAAAGAGTTTAAGCGGCCAAACAAACGCCTTGGTCAGGGTCCGCTCGGGCACACCGAAATTCTTAGGCGATGGGAGCGAGAGCGGAACAATGAGCGTGTGTGGAACTGGGGTCAGCCGCGTCGATTGGCACCGTCATTGGATGCCTTCGAGCTCGCTCTCGGGCGGAGCTTGGATGGCGACGTGGAGGCGTGGTGTATTCAAGTCGAGACCGCCGCCGACGCGCTGCTCGGCGCTTTGCGGCGGGTGCAGCGCAATCTCCAACACGGATCCGCTGATTTTCAATCAAAGTCCGACCTGGCGTGGGAGCTTGAGAATCAATCCTCCGCGCTGGCGGGGCGATGTGGCGCGTTGCGCCGGGTGGCCCAGGCACCAACGGCGAGAGTGATCGCAGCACAGATCGCGCGTGCCGGCGCCGAACTCGTAGCGCGGATCAGAAGTGACCTCGAAAGCGATCGAAGCGACCCGCGTACGCCGTAAGACGGGGTAAGACGGGCGCGGGTCAAACGAGGAGAGACGCCGAGCCCGGCAAAATCAAGTGTCGGCCGGGGCAGTAAGTTTCTTGCGGTTGTCGGGGATCGGTGCAAGGGATCGAAATGTCGGAGTGTGTGCGCGGCAGGGCGCGCTCCCCGATCAGTGCGAGCGCTTCTGGGGGAGTCCAGGTCGTCGGGATCAAGAAACGACGAGGAAGGCGACCCGAAAGGGTCGTCAACGAGGAGAGACGCAGAGCCCGGCGACCTGGGCCCCCCAGAACCCCGCCAACCCGGCAACCGTAAGAAAAGAGCGGAAGCCCGTGTGACGTCGGCTCACATCAACACGGGCTCCGCTTGGAACAGATGGGCTACGCGCCCACCTGACGGTGCTTCTATCTCTCAAGACAGGAGCAGCCGGGGGTATCCCTCACGTGCGATCTAAAAAATTTGGTTCGGCGCGCCCGAATTCGCGCGGCAACCATCGGACGTCAACATCGACGTCGACATCGACACGTCGACGGTTGCCATCGTTGCCATCGGCGCCATCGGGGTTGGAACTCGGGGTTGGAGCTCGGGGTTGAACTTCGCGTTGAACCCTAGCGATGCGGATCGTGCGCCCACGCACCGGCAAGGGATGTGCGTTCCCGCACGAAACGCATCGTGCGGCGATCGGGACGCCTCTCTCTGATAGACCTAAGCGACTGTGGATGATGCGCTTAGGTCATTTGCGCGAGCTTGGCGAAACGAATGGTACCCCGCTTGCGATAGAGAGAAGAGTTCAATGCCTGGGACACCCAGAACAAGTAAAGAGAGTGATTTCGTTTGTACCCTTTTTTCCTTAACTGAGAGCCCAACCATTCGTTTCAGGCGTTTGAGCGCCCGGCCTTAAAGCCGGGCTTTTTTTATGCCCTGACCAAACTCCGAGGAAGCGGGACGGACGTGGACGACAAGGAGTTCTCTGCGAACTCCGGAGAGTGCTCCATTGAGATCAAGGGCTCTGTGTCGAGCGTCGGCCGCACGGTTCCTTTTTCCGTTGGGTGTTGCGAAGGTTCGCGCTTGGTCGCATCGGACCGCGTTGTACCAATGCGTTGCCGTACTGGAGCTCGGGATAGGTGCGCTCGTCGCCGCCGCGTGGCGCCCTCGAGTCGTTTATCTCGTCGTCCGTAACCTTGGGCTGTGGTTTCTCAATCGCAACCCTGTCGGATGCGTGGGTGCCATTGCCTAGCAGTCCGTTGAAACAGTAGTCCGTTCTTCTCGCGGGGTCTGGGGACTCATCATGAGTGTGGAGGGTCGTCGTCGGCACACGTTGCATGAAGCTGCGCCGAACAAGTGACCCTGGCCCAAAACGTTCGCGGTCGGCCGGGTCGATCCTGATCGAATCGGTGTTGAAGGACGGTCTAAAGGACGGTCTGCAGCGCGGTGAAGAAATCGGCGTTGCCGATCACCATGAAGCGGTCGTCTTTGCTCGCGACCGACTCCACGTCCGCGGAGCCCTTGGCGGCTTCGCGGCACCAGTACTTAAGCATCGAGAAAACAGCCTCTTCGTTGGACGTGTTGAAGTCCACGCCGCGGTCGGCTTTCAGCGCCTGCTGAATGGTTTCGAGATGGCTGGGATCGAGAATGATACGGGGCATGCAGTCTTAGCCTTCACCAAACGGCTTGAGGTCCACGCCGTTCTTGACGGGGAAAGTCACCTTGAAATGCCAGCAATGTTTGCTGATCGGTCGGTCCAACCAGCCGTCGGGACGCGCTTCTGCAAGCGCCCACTCTTCCGATCGGTCGGGACCGGGCGCAGTTTGCCCGCGTTTGGGCTTCGCGTCCATTTCTTCGACTTCAAACGCGATCTTTATCTCGGCGGCTTTCATGTCCAGCTCGAACTGCGTTTGGGTCGGGCGTTGGCGCAACCGCTTGATGTCCTTGCGCGGGTCCACGAACACCATTCCCTCCGGCGGCATGATCAATGCCTTGTTGAGAAGGCCGATGGTCCCGTTCCAGTAGACAACGAACCACTCGCCGGGCTTGAGGTCGGCCTCGCGCCAGAGTCCAATTTGGGCCTCGAGGGGCCTTGAGAACTTCTCGTACTCGTCGGGCGGCGGCGGCTTTATCGGCTCCTCCGCTTTGATCTCGGCCTTCTTCTTCTTCGATGCCGCCTTGTACTTGCGCTCCCAATCCTTGTACGCCTTGCGCTGGTCCATCAGTTTCTTCCGGTCCGCGGCGCTCATCCTGCGGCCGACGCGGAGCGCGACGTCTGATCGCAAGATCCCCAAGATGATCTTGCTATCGGGGTCGAACTTCTTGCCCTTCTTCATGAAGAACTTGTGCGCTCTGGCGTCGAAGTTCGTCTGGTGCAGCGGCAAGAACGCAATCCCGCTGGCCTTGTCCATCACGTGGATGTAGGGCGCGGGGGCGTCGACCATGTGGATCCTGTCCACGCCGCCGATGCGGGCGACGGCAAACTGGTGCGGATACGGTTCGAACCACTTTGAATTGCCCTTGTCGTAGACCATCCGTAGCCGCGAATGCAGGATCAGATCCATGCCCGGCTGCGTGTCGCGGACGAGTCGGAAACCCACGGTGTCGATACGGTTCTCCGCATCGAGGGAGAGGTCGCCGTACTTGCCGACGTTGGGTGTGCGTGCGGATATCTGAACGAATGCGCTGCGGTCGCCGAAGCTCCCGCCCTTCGCAATCAAGGCGTAGTTTGTAAGGTCGGGGTTGGGCGGTGCGGGCTTCGGATTCAGCCGCGGGTGAACGTCGTAAAACGTTCGCATCACCTCCCAGACGTTGCCGAGCGCGTGGCGCGCACCCAACATCGTGTCGCCCTTGGCGACGCTCGGGTCGTCCACAGCCATCGGGCCGCGTCGCACAGCTTTGTTGTTTTGCCACGCGTAGTAGTTCTTTTGTTCGTGACTGTTCCAGGCTCCCGGCGTCGTATGGACAAAGGAGTTGGCGCGATTGCCGCGCAGCGCGCGCTCGTACTGAAACTCAGAAGGCAGGTGCAGGCCGGCCCATTCGCAAAACGCCAAGATCTCGTTCATCGACACCGATCGAACCGGGAACGCCGCGAAGTCTTTGGCCCGGAGGCCCGGTGACATCTCCCGAAAGAACGCATCGCCCGGAACCTCAAACGCCTTCGCCGCCTCCTTGGTGGGGTCGAAGTATTCACGACCGACCTGGAGTCTTGAAAGGCGACACCAGCCGTACCAATGCATGGGTACGCGATGGCGATACACGTTTAGTCTGGTGCCCTTGGGGATCGGGAAGCTCGAGAGATCGAATTTTTTTTGCGTGGCGTCGTGGGGCGGCTCGTGCGGCATCCAACCGTCCTGCCAAAGTTTGGGTGTGGTCACCTTCTCTTTGGTTTTGGGGTCGATGTGGGCCGTCGGTCGCTTCCACGCTTTGATCAACGTGCGCCAGTTCATGGCGTAGATCGCGAGCCATTCGGACTCGATCGGCTTGCCGCCCACGCGATAGAACTTGCCCGAGATCAAACGCAGCGAATCACCGCCGGCGGCGATGTATTCCTCTTTGAAGTTTTTGTCGAGGTAGTGTTTCCACTGCGCGTTGGTCACCTCAAACTTGCCGAAGTAATAAGACGGCATTTTGATCACACCGAGCTTGGGGCTCCACTGCTCGTAGATCAGCGTCTCGGTGAGCTGTTGGTTGGTCGATCGACGCGCGATGTCTTTGGCCGACGCACCCGGATGCAAGGTGCCTTTCGGAACCGTCACGAATCCTGGAAGCGGCGGGAGCACCCGCGGGTTCGGCTTCGCTTTCTCGTTTGGTTTCTCGCCGGGGCGGGCTTGCACCGCGCTCGGAACCGATATCAAAAGAAGAGCCGACATCAGAGTCGTCAACAGGCTCAAAAACAGGGGCGAGGAAGGCTTGGATACGCGCATGGGATCAACTTTGAAGTGTATCACGGCGAAGGACGGCTCCTTCTTCACGCCCGCACGCGCCAGAAGGGCGACCGGTAGTGGAGAAATCACTTTCTATCCGCCAGATATGGTAGAAAATCCAAGTTGTTGTTCCGGGATCCGCTGTCACCTTGACGGGTGAATCGCAAAGGAGCCTGGGTTGGTCTGGCTGCGCGGTGCTGGTTGCCTCGCAGCGGGGCCCTTTCGGTCGCGGTGGGTATGACCGCGGTGTTGGCCGTTGGGACCTTGTTTCGGTGCCTTGTGTGAATTGGGAGGCGTGCCTTGGGTACGTTCGAGAAACTCGGAATCCTCGTGATCGTCGTGATCATCGTGATGATTTTGGCCGTAGCGATTTACCAGTGGGGTGGGACCGGTGATCCTTTGCCGGTTGGCGAAGGGGATCTGGGGGGACGGGGCGAAACGCTCATCATCCCCAAGGTCGATCCCTTTGAGAAGCGCGGGGGCGGGGCCGGCAAGGGCGATCAAAACACGCCGAAGGTGTCCGGCGACACGTGGAAAACGGGTCATCCCAAGGAGTACGTGATCAAGTCCGGAGACAACCTCTGGACGATCGTTACCCGGTGGGGGCTCAGCGACTCGTTTGTGGATGAGGTACGTCGCGCCAACCCAGGTCAAAACACCAAGCGGTTGCGCCCCGGCGCGACGATCAAGATCCCGGACCCGGCGAAGTTTGAACGGCCGAAGGCCGCGCCGGGTCCCAAGCGCGCGAGCGCCACGCGTTCGTATGAAGTTCAAGAAGGTGACACGTTGGGCGAAATCGCGTCCAAGCACCTGGGCCGCTCCACGCGCTGGATCGAGATTGAAAAGCTCAATCCGGGCGTCAAACCGACCAATATCCGGCCCGGCATGAAGCTCTTGCTCCCCGCAAAGTAGTTTCAGCAAACAACTTACGAGAGTCTAAGGCCGCCCCGATACGGGCGGCCTCTTTCGTGCTTTAGGCGGACCCCCAAAGTCCCGATACGAACTATGCACGGAGTTCCGTGCGATCGGAGAACGACAGCATGCCTATTGCGATGCGGATTACCCTTTTATTGGCCCTTTTGGCCACGTTCAGCCTCGGCCAGGACCCGTCCGAGGACACGCCGTCTAAGTCGAACAACGACAAGGCGCCGAAAGAAGGCGACGCGGCGGCAAAGCCGAACGGCAAGAACGCTTCGGCGAAGCCGGAGTCCGCGCCGGAGAAGGGCGAGCGCGTCGTGAAGGTGAAGAAAAAGGACCAAGTCAAAGTTCTTCGCCCCGACGAGGTTCCGCAGGAGCTTGCGCGCTTGAAGTCCAAAGCGGACATCAAAGCGGAGATCACGGTGAAGCCGCATCACGGCAAGCCGGCCATCTTCAAGGGCGTTATTCGCAACGGCAAGTTGATCGAGCGCTTCGTGGGTCGCAACTTCGTCGCGCTGAAGTCGATCAAAGCGAATCGCTCCGGCGTGCGCTTGTGGTGGATCGGCGGTTCGGATGGTTGGATGTTTTTCCGCTACTCGAACATCTTGTCGATTTCGATCACGGGTAAGCTCACCGCGAAAGAGCGCGCGGAAATCCTGCGTCGTTTGGAAGCAGCGCGTCAGGGCAAAACGATCGAGGAAAACAAGCCCAAGGTCAAGCCGACCGAGGATCTCGACGCGCAGCTGGCGAAGCTGACGAAAGTGCAGTTGGCGGCGTACCTCTTGAAGACGTTCCCGGCGAAAGAAGGCTGGGATCGCAAGCGGTACCGCGCCCTTAAGCGCAAGCAGGTGATCGATAATATCGCTCTGAAGCGTGACGAAGGCTTGTTCGTGCGATACTTCCGGGACCTCATCAAAGCGCGTCTCAAGCAGCTTGAGAATGCGCCCAGCAACAAGACCGAAATTGAGCCCGGATCCGACAACACCGCCGAGACCGATAAGTCGCCGTCCCGCGATAAGGACGCGCCTGTATCGAGCGGCGGTTAGTCCGCTTTCGTTTCTCTACGCATGCGGCGCGCGTCGCCGCGCTCAACGGTGGGCGCGGGACGCGCGCCGCTTGCCGTTTCCCGTGGTGTCCGTGGGCAACCTCACATTCGGCGGCACCGGCAAGACTCCGTTCGTCGTGCACGTTTGCCGCGCGCTGATCGCCCGCGGCAAACGCCCCGCCATCTTGAGCCGCGGCTACGGCAACAACGACGAAGGACGTGTGCTTGCGCGTTGGTTGCCCGACGTGCCGCAGGGCATCAACCCGGATCGCTTTGCCGGAGGGCAGGCACTCTCGGGGCAAGCCGACTGCTTTGTCTTAGACGACGGCTTTCAGCACATGCCGCTGGCACGTGAACTGGATGTCGTGTTGATCGACGCGACGCGGCCGTTCGGCGGGGGCCACTGTCCTCCGGGCGGCCGCTTGCGCGAACCGCTGCAGGCGCTTGAGCGTGCGGGCCTCGTCGTCATCACGCGCGCGGACCTCGTTTCTAGAGACGAGCTCGGCGCCGTGATGCGCAAGGTGCGCGAGTACGCGATCGCGCCCGTGGCGACAGGGCGATTTCGACCGACCGTTCCGACCTCGCTTGTAGGGCTCGACGTCACGGTTGCGTGCGGGATCGGCAACCCGCGGGCGTTCGTTGCGACCGTTGAGCAGCTCGGGGCGCGCGTTATCGACACGCGATTTTTTCGCGACCACCATGCATTCGATGCCAGGGACGCGCGGCAGTTGGCGGCGCGTGCGGGCCCGGTCGTCGTCACCGAAAAAGACGCCGTGAAGCTGGAGCCGATTTGGCCCAAGGACGGCGCACCGTTGCATGTTGTGCGCATTGAGTTCGAAGCCATGGACGGAGCGGCCGACATCGCGGCCGCCTGGGACACGTTTTGCGCGTAGCGCCGCGTTCGTGCGTACGCCGCGACGGTCGCCCGTTCGAGATCGGCTCCGCGGAGCCCCGCGATATCGGACGTTTGCTCGACCAGCTTGTTGTGGCGCGCACGACCGACCCCGCGGCGGACGTGCCGGACCCCGATGAGGTCTCCATCACGGTTCAAGCCGTGGCGTCGATGACGAGCGAACTTCTGGAGTCGTCCAACGGCGTGCTCTTGGTCGCACGGGCCGGCGACGACCTCCTCGGCTCGCTTTCGTTGCGCGGCGGTCGCTACCGCAAGACCAAGCACGTGGCCAAGTTGGGGATGCGCGTCGATCGTGGCGTGCGCCGGCAAGGGGTGGGGCGTGCGCTCGTCGAAGCCGCCTTAGATGTTGCCCAAGCGTGTCCGTTGCTCGACATCGTCACGTTGGAGGTGTTTTCGTCCAACGACGCCGCGCTCGCGCTCTACGAAGCGGCCGGATTTGTGGTCGAGGGTCGGCGCGCCGGGTTCGTGCGGCAAGATCACGGCGATGACGACGTGATTTTGATGTCGCGTCGCGTTGCTACGACTTGATCTTGGCGCGCGGGTTCGACCCCGCAGCTTCGTAGACGAACGTCTTGTTGCCTACGCTTTCGAGCGCTCGCTTTTGCGCCGCAATCGGACCGCGGTAAGGCGAACGTTTAAACAGGACGCGGCCCAGCGCGATGAGCGTCTTGCGCCACGGCGCACGCTCGAACACTTCGCGGAATTGGCGAAACGATGCCGCCAGCAGATCGTCGAACTCGTCGTCGGTCACGTGGCGCGCACGACGTCCGTGTTCTTTCAGGAACCGCAAGCCAAGCGTGTGCCGGTGCCACAACTCATCGGGCGACGCGTTGCGAAAGATCTGCAAGAACGAGCCATCCGCCAGATCGAGGCAGCCCGCACCAATGTCCATCGTCGTCGTGAGGCCGTGCGATGGGCCTTCCAGGATCGAAACGACGTCGCACACCGTGCGCGTCTGTTGGCCCGCGAGGATGCGGTACGTCGCGGCGAACGCCGTCCCGTCGAGGCGCCGCATCGGCACCATGATGGCTGTTTGCGGGAGATGGACCGTGCGGGCCGGGCCGCTCCGGGCAAATCCAAGCGCCTCCAACGCCCGCACGTGCTCCCGCATGGCCGGGGGAATGACCCCTTCGTCGGCATCGTCAATCCGAACCGACGTGGGGAGCCCGGCTCGAATCGAATTCTTGAGCGCGAACATCACGAATCCCGCACAGCCGACGCTCGCTGCGGTCACCTCAATCCATGACATGGTCTCTCATCGACGTCGCGCCCTCCGGCGCTAAAGGGAGAGGCGTTGGACGAGTGACCCTTTGTTGGGCGTTTGACGCAAAACGAGTCGCGCCCAGAGCCGGACCCCTGTGCGCACGGGGTGTCGCACGTACAGCGAGCGAACGAGGTGATAGCTGCGGGCCAAAAGGATGCCCACTTGGTCCGTCGTGAGCGGCTCGAACTCCCACCCCAATCCGTCCATGGCGTCGATGTGCTCGTGTAGTAGCTCGGCGGGATTCGCGTCGGGAAGCACCTGCCGCGTGACTTGATGCGGGATGGGGTAGAGGTCGAGATCGAGCGCGGCGATCGTTTCGAGGAAGCGTGCCCCGCCGCGTTCCATCGACAGCACACCCGTAACCACACGTTGCTGACTGGCCGTTCGTGTCAACGTCGCCATCAACGCGCGCCGGGGATGCAAGTAGCAAAAGATGTGAATCGGAGGGGCGGCGTTTAAGACGACGGGCGTAGCCGGCGTAAGGCCTTGAATGCGCCACGCGGCGTCGAGCGCGCGCAGCTCCTGCGGCACTTCCGGATCGAGCGATGGCGTGACGATGGGTTGCTCCGGGAGGACGCGGGCGACCGCCATTCCCGTGAACGGCGTTAGGATCAAAGTGATCCCGAGCAAGGCCACCAAGAAGATGACCAAGTGCGTTGTGGCGAAGCCCAGCATCGCGGCCATCGACAATCCGGGGTACCGGATCGCTAAGTAGATGACGGTGACGGCAAAGAGCAGGCACAACACGACCGCACGCCGCTGCCAATTCATCCGCGCATCCTACCTGGGTCGCAGGGCGAAAGACTCCAACCTTCTCGCCCGCCGTCTCAACTCGGTACACTCGCCGTCATGCCCCTTTCGATTCTCGAACACGACAGCGCCCTGCTGGCGGGAAACCCGTGCGGCGACCCCGCGCGGCGCGAGCTCTGGGTCTACACACCGCCCGGCTACGAAGACGATCCGGCGCGGCGCTACCCGGTCCTTTGGTGCCTTGTGGGGTACTCCGGTACCGGCGCCAACGCCGTGCAAGGCAACCGTTGGTCGCCCGGGCTTGCCGCGCGCCTCGATCGCATGATCGCGGAACGACGATGCGCGCCCGTGATCGTCGCGTTCCCCGATTGCTTTACGCGTTTTGGGGGCAGCCAGTATGTCAACTCCGCCGCGCAGGGGCCGTACGAAGACTACGTGTGCGATGAGCTCATTCCGTTCGTCGATGCGAACTTTCGGACGCTGCCCGACGCCGCGCACCGCGGCGTGTTCGGCAAGTCATCGGGCGGCTACGGCGCGCTGCGCTTGACGATGCGGCGTCCTGGTCTTTTTGGGGCCGTCGTGAGCCACAGCGGCGACGCCGGGTTTTGGTTTTGCTACCAGCCGACGTTCGCGGCCACGGTCGCCGCGTTGGCCGCAGCGGGCGGCGTCGAACGGTTTGTCGAGAAGCTTGAGAGCCACGAAAAAAAGCATGACTTCATCGCCATGGGCACGCTCGGCATGGCCGCGTGCTACTCACCCGACGCCAGTCAGCCGTTTGGCTTTGCGCTACCGATGGATCTCGAAACCGGGGCGCTGATTCCAGACGTGTGGGAGCGATGGAAGGCGTTTGATCCCGTCGAGATGGTGCGCGAAACCAAGCACGCGGACGCGCTCCGCTCGCTCAAGCTTCTCTTTTTGGATTGCGGCAGCAAGGACGAGTGGCAGCACCACCTAGGCTTGCGGCTGTTGGCGAAACGGCTGGACGAGGCGGGGGTTGCGTACGAGCTCGAAGAGTTTCCGGACTCGCACCGATCGATCAGTTACCGGTATGAGGTGTCGCTTCCGAAGCTGGCGCGCGCGTTGTCGCCGGACGCGTCGTAGGAGCGCGGCGCTTCGAAGCGGACGAGTCGTCCACCAGGTACGTGTACGAATCCAGCGCTTCCTCGTAGCGTCGCAGGAGCAAAGCGGACTCGGCCGACGTCATGCGGTCGTCCCACAGCGCTTGCTCGCAGGCGCGCCGCACTTTGTTCAGGAGTTCGCGCCGATCGAATTCGACGTAGTTCAACACTTCCGACACGGTGTCGCCGCGCTGGACGTGATCGACGCGGAAGCGATCGCCGACCAGCGAAACGTGAATGGCGTTGGTGTCGCCGAACAGGTTGTGCAGGTCGCCGAGGATCTCCTGATACGCGCCGACTAAGAACGCACCCAGGTAGTACGGGCGTGAATCCGGGCTGTGAAGTTCGATCACGTTCTTGACGTCGTGGATGTCGATGAACTTGTCGAGCTTGCCGTCGCTGTCGCATGTCAGGTCGACGAGCGTGGCGTGGCGCGTCGGGCGCTCGTTGAGGCGGTGGATCGGCATCACCGGGAACAGCTGCCCAACCGCCCACGAGTCCGGCATCGATTGAAACACCGAAAAGTTGCAGTAGTACGTGTCGGCAAGCGCGCGGTCCAGCCCTTCGAGCTCCTCGGGGACGCGCGGGAGTTTCTTGAGCGAGCTGTCGATGCGCGAGCAGCACGCGTAGAACAGATCCTCGGCCTTGGCGCGCCCGCGGAGATCGAGATAGCCGAGGCTAAACAACTGATTGGCGCTATCCCGATGGCTGATGGCGTCGTGATACGGCTCAAGCAGGTTACGCACTTTGATCGAGTCGTACGTCTCGCGAAGCTGTTGGACGACTTCGTGATCGTCCTCGTCCTTCTCGGGGAGCCGGGTGACCCGCCGCGCGCCCGTGTCGAGCACGTCGAAGACCAACACCGCGTGATGCGCGACCAAGGCGCGTCCGGACTCCGTCACGATCGTGGGGCCGGCGAGTCCGTGTTTCTCGCACTCCTGAGCGATCGAATCGACCACGTCGTTGGCGTACTCCTGCACCGAGTAGTTCATCGACGAGTGGAAGTTCGTGTTCGACCCGTCGTAGTCCACCGCTAGTCCGCCGCCCACGTCAAAGAACGACATAGGCGCTCCGAGCTTGCGGAGTTCCACGTAGATGCGCGCCGCTTCCTTGAGCGCGTCTTTGATCACGCGGATCGCGGGCACTTGACTGCCGATGTGAAAGTGGAGCAGCTCCAAGCAGTCGAGCATTCCCTCTTTTTGGAGCATGGCGACGGCGCGCATGATTTCGGATGTGGAGAGTCCGAACTTGCTCTTCATGCCGCCGCTCTCGGCCCAGCGTCCCGCGCCGCGTGCTTGCAACTTCGCGCGTACACCCAGCTGCGGTCGATAGCCGTGCTCGCGCGCGACCTGCAAGATGACTTCCAAGTCGCGGAAGCGGTCGATGACGAGGACGGGATGTCGGCCAAGTTTCTGCGCAAGCATCGCGGTCTCGACGTAGGCGCGGTCCTTGTACCCGTTACAAATGATCAACGCGTCGGGCGCGTCGTGCACGGCGAGCGCCACGAGCATCTCCGGCTTGCTTCCGACTTCGAGACCGAGTCCGAACTCGCGACCGACGGCCAACAGATCGGCGACGACCTGTGCTTGCTGGTTCACCTTGATGGGATAGACGCCGCGGTACTTGCCGTCGTACTCGTACTCGGTGCACGCCTTGCCGAAGCACTCGGTGATCTCGCGCACGCGTCCGCGCAAGATGTCGGTGAAGCGCAGAAGGAGCGGGAGCTGATGACCTCGATCTTTGAGGTCCTCCACAAGTTCTTTGAGGTCGACGCCCGGGCCCTTGGCGCGGTGCGGTCGAACGAGCAGGTTGCCTTCCGCGTTGGCATCGAAAAACCCAGCGCCCCACAGAGGGACGTTGTAGAGGTCGAGGCCGTCGCGGGCGCTCCAGCGGTCATGAATCGGATCAGCTGCCACGCTCGTAAATATCAGGCTGAATCCCAAGGATTGCAACGGCAAACGCCTCGCCGAAAGCGGATGGGGCTAAATGGAGCCGGGGAGGCTATCCTGGGCCCGCTTTGACGTCCCCTTCAACCACCGAAATGGAAGCCCGCTCCTACGAGCTGGACGCGTACGGCCACTTAAACAACGCGGTCTACGTGAACTGGCTGGAGCAGGGGCGACTGTGCTATCTCCGCGATCGCGGCGAGACCTACGCGACCGTTCCCGAGAGGTTCGGCGTGCACATCGTCGTCGTCC
This sequence comes from Planctomycetota bacterium, assembly GCA_021776785.1. GTDB lineage: Bacteria > Planctomycetota > PLA2 > PLA2 > PLA2 > JAJFFF01. The sequence continues at coordinate 66,859 of JAJFFF010000001.1, forward strand.
GGCAGGACGTGTCCTATCAGTCGCAGGTCCGCCTGGGCGACCGACTTCAGATGATCAGCCGCATCGAGCAGTTCGGGACGTCGTCGTTTACGTTCGTGCAAAGCATCGCTTACTCCGGCGGCAAGATCGCCGCACAAGCGCGCGTCACCATGGTGTGCGTCGGCGAGGAGGGTACGTCCATCCCGATCCCGGCCGAGCTGCGCGAGGTTTTGGATAGCTAGTTCGTCTCTGAACACAATGCGTAGGCGAACGCGGCCCTCGGGTTCTTATTGCGCGGCGCTGCGGGCTGCGCGCGCGGCGGCCGATTGGGCGCCGCAACACTGGCCGCGTGCGTCGCGTGTCGTGCGCGAGAACCTGCGCCTCGCGTACGGCCACATCGACCCGACACTCTGGCGCGCGATTTTTCGTCACTTCGCGTCGGCGGCCGTTGACCTGGCGTGGTTCGAGCGCCTGTACGACGATCAAGCCCACGAGAAGCACTTTGAGAGGACCGGCGACGCGTGGGACGACTACGATCCAGAGCGCGGCGCGGTGTTTGTCTCGGGCCATTTCGGGAACTGGGAGCTGTTCGGCGTGGCGATGCGCCAGTTTGGGATTCCCGTCGCGCCCGTCGCGCGCCCCATCGCGGGGCGCGGTGTGGGAGCGCGGTTAGACGGTTGGTTGGATCGTTTTCGCCGGCGTCACGGGCAAGACGTGATCGACAAACGCAACGCGTTGCCGCTGGCGCTGCGCGCTCTCCGCCAAAACAAGAACGTTGTGTTCCTAAACGACCAAGCGGCGGGCCGTCACGGCATTCCCGCTCCGTTCTTTGGACGTCCCGTCGCCACGTTCCCCGCCCCGGTTTTGTTGGCGCGCAAAGCGGACGTTCCGGTCTACGCGGGATATTCAACGAGGCTCGGGGATGGCATTCATTATCGTTGTCACGCCGAACGAGTGCATCTCGCCGGCGACGAGACCGCGATGACAGCGCAACTCAATGCGATCCTCGAGCGCTTCGTGCGCGCGCACCCAGAGCAATGGTGGTGGTTTCACCGCCGCTTCAAGGCGCGCCGCTCCGAACGGCTGGGGCATGCGCTTAGCGACGCGGGAGTGCCGCTCGCATGAAGGATCTGTGGTGGCGCGTCAACCGCCGGTTTCTCATTCGCTACCGGATTGAGTACGCCCTCGCGTTGATGGTCGTGTACGGCGTGCGTGCGATGAGCCCTGCGTTCGCGTGGGCGTTTGCGCGCGGGCTGGGGAGGCTCTTGTTTCGAATGGGCGTGCGCCGGAAGATCGCGCTGGCGAACTTGGCCGTCGCGTTTCCCGAGAAAACCGAAGAAGAACGCTCCGCCATCGCGTGCCGGATGTATGCGCACTTCGCGAGCATGGTCGTTGACCTCGTGTTGCAGACGCGCATGCTCACTCGCAAAAACGTCCTGCAAAAGATCAAGTTCACCGGATGGACGCGCGACTACATGGACGAACACGGCATCGCCGGGTTCCGCCGTCGCGCGCAACGCGTCCTGTTCTGCACCGCGCACTTCGGGAACTGGGAGATCGGCTCGGGCTTCTTCGGGTTACTGGGCGTGCGGATCGATCCCGTGTACCGCGCTCCCAAGAACCCGTACCTCGACAAGTTGCTCCGGCGCATGCGATTGGATTCGCAGTACTCGTTCATCGAAAAACGGGGCGCTGTGCGTGCGATGCTGGAACGATTTGACGCCAACGGCAACGTCGGATTCCTGTTCGATCAGGAAGCGGTGCACGGTTTGGCGATTCCGTTCTTTGGCATGGAGGCGCGGACCCACAAGACACCCGCGATCCTGGCGCGCGATCACGGCATCAAGACGTTTTTCGGCGCCGTCGTGCGCCGCGGCGACTTCTTGCGCTACGAGGCGCGCGGCCAGTTGCTCGATCTCACGAAACAGAGCGATGATCGCAATGAGGATCTCCACTCGATCCTCCGTCAACTTGTGATGCGGCTCGAAAATGAGATTCGGCGCCGTCCTGAGCAATACTTGTGGACGCACCGCCGATGGAAGCGCAGCGGCCTGCACGGCGAAGAACACGTCGCTAAAACCGGACGCGCGGCGGCGCAGCAGAAAGGACCGAGTTCGTGAAACCCATCGACCGCAGCAAACTAAAAACCGTTTCCGCGCGGCGCCGCAAGAGCAAGGTCAACACCAAGGAGTTCTCACGCCCGCTTGGCCCGTCGGCGGGCTTTCGTGCGTTCTACGATTCGCTGCCGGACATTTTGAACGCTCGCTCGTTGCGTGCGTTGGCCGCCACGATCGCGCAGATTCACGCGAAGGGCCGCGCCACCACGTGGGGCATCGGCGGGCACGTCATTAAGGTTGGGTTGGCGCCGCTCCTGGCCGACATGATGAAGCGTGGCTATGTGAAGTCACTGCTCATGAACGGCGCCGCCGCGATCCACGATGTCGAGATTGCCATGATGGGTAAGACCTCGGAGGAAGTGGGCCCCGGCGTCGCCGACGGCACGTTTGGCATGGCCGAAGAGACGGGTTCCTTCTTCGCAGAGGCGACCGCCGTCGGCGCCGAGATCGGATTGGGCGCGGGGCTGAAGCAAACGCTCGCGGCCCAAAAATTCGAGCACCGCAACCTGTCGGTCATTGCCGCCGCGCACAAGTACGACGTGCCGATCACCGTTCACGTCGCCGTAGGCACCGACATTGTGCACATGCATCCGCGTTGCGACGGCGCGGCGATCGGCGCGGCGTCGCATCGTGACTTCTTGTCGTTCGCCGCGATCTGCGGAGAACTGGATCAGGGTGCGTACCTGAACTGGGGCTCGGCGGTGCTGGCGCCGGAGGTGTTCGTGAAAGCGGTGACGCTGGCGAACAACCTGCGCGGCAAGCCGCTGCGGATCACGACGGCGAACTTCGATCAGCTGCGTCACTACCGGCCGCGCGTCAACGTTGTCGAGCGACCCGCGGCGAAGGGCTACGATTTCGCGGGGCACCACGAAATCATGATGCCGCTGTTCCGGATGGCTGTGCTCGAGGAGCGGCGGCGGCTGGATTAACGAATCGGGAATCGCTAAGCGCAGCGGGTAGGCTTAGGGGCAGATGAGCAGCGAACTATTGCGCGCGATCGAGGAATTGCCGGCATCCCGGGTCCTCGTGGTCGGCGATCTGATTTTGGACCGCTACGTGGGGGGCGACGTCGCGCGGATTTCGCCGGAGGCGCCGATACAGGTGCTGCGGCACGAACGCGACCACGAGGCGCCCGGCGGCATGGCGGCGGTGGCGCGCAACCTTGCGCGGCTTGGGGCCGAGGTCACGGTGGTCGGACTTGTCGGGGAAGACGATGCGGGCGCGACCCTGCAAGCGGCGCTTGCGGCCGACGGCATTGAGACGGCGGGCATCGTGGCGGAGCATGCGCGGCCGACGACCGTGAAGACGCGCTTTGTCGCGACAAGCCAGCACGGGCAGCAACAGATCTTGCGCGTCGATCGCGAGACCGTCGCGCCGCCGAGCACCAAGGCGCGCAAGGCTTTGCTCGCCGCGTTTCGCGAAGCGTTGAAGACGTGCGACATGGCCGTGTTTAGCGACTACGCGAAAGGCGTGCTTGCGACGGGTGTGTGCGAGGCGATGATTGAAAGCGCGCGCGCGGCCGACGTGCCCGTGTTGATCGACCCGAAAGGGACGGACTACGAGCGCTACAACGGCGCGACGGCGATCACGCCCAACCGCGCGGAGGCGGGCGCGGCGACGGGGCGCGTGATTCGCAGCGCGGGTGATGCGGCTGCGGCTGCGCGGGAGCTGATCGAGAGCTACGACTTGGATACCGTGTTCGTGACGCTCGATCGCGACGGCATTTTGGTCCAACGCCGCGGCGAGGAAGCGCAAGCGATTCGCACCGATCCGCGCGAAGTGTTCGACGTGACGGGCGCGGGCGACAACGTGCTGGCGACGCTCGCGTTTTCGCTCGCCGGCGGCATGAGCGCGTTTCATGCGGCGGTCCTGGCCAACGTGGCGGGCGGCATCGCGGTCGAACAGTTCGGCGTGGTCACGGTCGGCTGGGATCAGATTGCGACGCGGTTGGCGACCGGGTCCGGCGGCGACGCCAAGCTGCTCGATCCGGCGAGCTTGGAACGCCTGCTCAGCGGGGCGCGTCGGGCGGGCCGCAAAATCGTGTTTACCAACGGCTGCTTCGACGTTATTCACGTCGGGCATGTGGATCTCTTGCGTCGCTCGCGCGATCTGGGCGACCTGTTGGTCGTCGGTCTCAACAGCGATGCGTCGGTGCGCCGCTTAAAGGGCGAGTCGCGTCCGATCAACGCACTGCGCGCGCGCGCGGCCGTGCTCGGCGGGCTGGCGTCCGTTGATTACGTCGTTTCATTCGAAGAGGACACGCCCGCGCAGATTATCGAGCGGGTAAAGCCCGATGTCTTGGTCAAAGGCGAGGACTGGAAAGACAAGGGTGTGGTCGGCCGCGAGTTCGTGGAAAGCTACGGCGGCCGCGTGGAACTTGTGAAGCTCCTCGACGGCTACTCGACGACGAAAACGCTCGAGAAACTCGACGAAGACTAGTCGTCGAAATTGAGCGCGGCCCACGGGTTCAGGAGGCCGTGGCCGAACGGTTCGCCGATGGCTTGCGCGCTTTCGAGGATTCGCTCGTGGACCGCGCCGCCGCTAAGCTCCGGGTCGAACGCGAGGAGCAGGGCTGCCGTTCCCGCGGCTAACGGAGCGGCGAAGCTCGTTCCGCTCCAGCGTGCCGTGCCCGCCTCGCCCAACTCAAGCGGCGCCGCGCCGATGATGTCGACGCCCGGCGCGACCAGGTCGAGCCCGTTCCCGCGGTTCGCGAAACTCGCGAACGCATTCGTGCTACCGATCGCACTGACGGCAAGCACGTCGCCGAAGCGCGCCGGAAAGTCAACGCGCTCGGTGCTGCCGTTGCCGGCCGCCGCGACAAAAACCACGCCGCGGTCGACCGCGAAATTCACGGCGTCCTGAACGGCGTTGGACTTGCGCGGAAGCGAGATCGAGAAGCTGATCACGTGCGCGCCGTTGTTCACCGCGTGTGTGATCGCCGCCGCCAAGTTCGACGTGCTCGTGAACCCGTCGTCGTTGAGAACGCGGATGGGAAGAATGCGCGCGTCGGGAGCGACGGTCAGGATCTGCGATGCGATAAACGTGCCGTGGCCGAACTGTTCATCCACCAACCCGTCCCCGTCGTCGTCTTGGAAGTTGCGTTCCTCGGTCGGATCCTGATCGAAATCTAAGAAATCGAATCCGCCGGGCGCGATACGCCCCGCAAACAACGGGTGCGTCGGGTCGATCCCGGTGTCGATGACCGCCACGACAATGCCCGCGCCGGTGCTGAGTTGATGCGCCAGGTTGAGCTGCAAGCCCGCGTACGCCGGTTGGTTGGGAATCGCGGAGAGGAGGTCGCCGCCGAGTATTTTAATCGTCCCCGGGCCGCCTTCCGGCGACTCCGCAAGATAGTTCGGCTCCGAGGTTACGACACGGATGTCGTCATCGAGTTCTTCCAGGATCTCTTGCAGCGCTTCGTCGTTACCCACATCGACCAGAAAATAGTTGTCGCCGATGCGTTCGATTTCGGCGCCTTCAAACTCCTCGATCAGTTCTTCGATCTCGTCTTCGTCGTCGTCGCTGTCGACCAACGTGAGGAGCACTTGGCCTTCGATGCGCGGCGATTCCATCTCGACGGACGGCGTTTCGTCCTCGTCGTTTTCGACGGGCGATGTGTCATCCGGAACTTCTTGTTCGGGTTCCGAGTCCGTCGCGGCAGGCGTTGTTGTGCCGCCGCACGCGACCGCGCAAGTCAGCAAAAACGTAAACCAGATACCTCGCGTCATGAGTCAAACCCTCGGGGCTAGAGTACCCCACGATGAACACAAAGAAACGCTGCCCAGTCGGCCGGATGCCTTTGGGACCGACGAAGTTGCAATGCGGCCGTACGACATGCGGCCGCCGGCTCTTGTTTTTTGAGCGCGGTGTAGAAGTACCGCATAAACGATGCCGCGCTTGTATCGGAGACGTCCCACCGGCTTCCCACGATCGTTGCGGCGCCCGCGGCCAGGAGCGCGCGCGGAAACCCGGCAAGCGATTCGCCATACCAGCGGAGGGCGGGATCGCCCGTCCGGCATGCGCTCAGCACCACCAGCGAGCGCTGCAGACGGGCGTCCGCAAGGTCGGCGGCGGTTAGCCATCCGTCGCCCACGCGGAGCGCGCTCAACGACGGCGCATCGTGGCGCGCGCGTGCGTGACCGGCCAGGTGGATCAACGACCGTCCTCCGAGCTTTTCAAGGATGTCGTCGCGGGCGGCGTCTTGATCGGACAAAAGCTCCGCGTGGGTGAACTCGCGCGCAACGTGGTGGATTTCGCGCGCTACTTCGGGAAGTCTCTCGTCCGCCGATCCGACGATGAGCGGCGCGTTGTCGCGGCGCCACTGTTGATGGACGGCGCCGGCACGCGGCGCCAGGGTGATGGCGCATCGTTCCAGGAGCGGCACATCCTCATAGGGGAGCGCCGCGACCGGAATCGATCCGAGTTCTGCGGGCAGCACGACGTCGAGGGAGGTTGACTCAGGCCATACCGGCGCCTTGTCGAACAGGCGCGCCGCCATCGTCTGGAGGAGGCCGTCCGCGGCGTCGTGATCCGTGGCGCCGTGCAGTCGGCGCACCACTTGAAACGAGAACGCAGCGAGATCGTCCCGCCACGGTTGGAGCGCGCCGGCATCCCAGGTTTGGACGCTGTTGCCGTTGGCGAGCATCGCGACGACGCGCGCGTCGAGTACGGCGAGGGCGAGACACGGATGGCGTAGCGCCGGTCGCTCCTTGATCGCCGGTGCGCTTCCGCGTGAGGTTTCCGTTTCCATCGCTGCGAGAAGCTCGTGTTCGGCCGACGCGACTTCGGCGTAAAGTTGCGGCGCGACGCTCCTCAAGTTGTCGCGGCGCCCCTCCTCGCGTTCGACCGCGCGCCAAAGCGTTTCAAGTTGCTTACGCAGCTTGCGGACGCGGCCCGTCTTGCCAAGGCCCGGCGCCACACGCTCCATCTCGTCGTGGAGCGTGCGGGCGCGTGCCGCATCGAGAACCCAAAACGCTTCGCGTCGGTCCACGGCGCGCCCGCGCGCCAAGAGTGCGGTCGCCAACGATTCGTAATGCGAGAGATGGGCTGCCAACGTCGTTGCGCGCCACCGCGGGATCGGCGCGAGTTCGCGCAGTGATTCGGAGTGCGCGACGGCGCGGCGCAGATGCGCGATGCGTCGCTCCGGTTCGCCGCGTGCACGCAACGCCCACAGTTCCGGCTGCACCCAACGGCGCAAAGCGACGGGAAACGTGCGACTCTCGTCGGCGAGCAACCGGGCGCCCGCGGCCGGGCGTGCCAGGCGCGCTTGGGCAACCAAGGCATCGAGCGCAGCAACGAAGTGACCTTGTTCGCGGAGCGTGCGGGTGGCGCGCGCTGTCGCATCGCCCGTCAGCACCGCCGCGTGCGCGCTGCCCGCGCGATCCCCTGCTTGGCGCAGCGTTGTTTGGGCTCGCCGCGCGATTTGCCGAGCCCGTCCGCGTCGTCCGGCGGCGTGATGTGCCCGCGCGGCGAGGAGTTGCGCGCGGGCGGCGTCGGGGGCGAAACCGGCGCGCTTGAGGCTTCGGGCTGCTTCCGCCGCGCCCGTCGCCGTCGCGTCGAAATCGCCCATGCGCAACAGGAGCTCTGCGTGGTCGAGGCGCGCGAGTCCGGACCATCGGTGTTCGTTGTGTTCGGCAAACGCCGCGCTGCAATGGTCGAGTTCGGCGAGGGCCGTCTCGATGTCGCCGGCTTGCCCGACGAGCCACGCATGCGTGAACCGCGTGACACGCGCGGGCGCGTGCATGTCCAGTGCACCAAAGGTCTCGGCAGCGCGCGCTGCGTGCCGCCTCGCCTCCGCGTTCGCGCCGCGCCGCCCTAGGCACACCGCCAAGTTGGCCGCCGCGGTCGCGCGGAGAAACGGCGCTTTCTTTTGACGGCCGCGCCCGATCGTTTGCAGCGCGGTCCGGTACTGCTTCTCAGCGAGTCGCGCATCACCCAGCGTTTCGTACGCCGTGCCGGCGGCGATCGCGGCGCCCGCGCGCGCGAGTTTTTCCAGCTTGAGTTTTTCCAACCGTCGCAGTGCTTGGCGCGTGCGCGCCTTGTCGCCGAGTTCCGCGTTGATTTGGACCAGGCCGACCTCGACGGCGGCGCGTTCGAGCGGCGTGCCGATGCGGGCGAACGCGCGCCGTGCTTGCTGATACAGCGCGCGGGCGCGGGCGGGCCGGTGGGTGACGTCTTCGAGTTCCGCGCGCATGCGCAGCGCCTCCGCGCGGAGATGCGCATCGTCGTCGCGGTCCGCGTGCCGCGCAAACTGTTGGACGAGTTTGCGTGCAGCGGGCACGTCTTCGCGCAGGGTGCGCGGCCAGGCGGCGCGTACTTCGTCCACGGTCACGGTGCGAAGTCCACGTTCCCGGCGGAGCCGAAATCGAGATGGGTGGGCTGGACGGGAAGGCCGCGCAGCACAAACGTTCCGTCGCTTTCGATGCGCGCGGTCTTGCTGACGTTGCCCGCCGTCGCAGTGACCGTAGTCGCGCGGGCGGGCGGTGTGACCTGGCCGCGGATCGTCACGCGCGCACCGTCAACCACCAGCTGCAGCTCCAGCGTCCACGCACCGGTGAACCGGAGAAATCGCGGCGGAGCCTCTGTTTGCGAGCGTACGGACGGGAGGGGGCCGAGAAGCGTGTCCAGGACCAGCTGAAGTACGCCCCGTGTGCGGGGGCGGGACGGCCCCTCTGTGTGGTGTTCGCGAAAGATTTGCCGCGCGCGCCGCCGCGCGTTTGCCGAAGGAGCTAAAACGGCAACGGCGCGCCTTCCGGCGGTCAGTAGCGCGTGTGCTGCATCGACGGTCGCCGCATCGATCGCATGGTCTTGGAGGAGTCGTTCCACCGTGGGATCGATACGTCCGGCGAGGTGGTCGAGAAGGCGGGAGAAAGAGACGGGTCGTTGCACGCTATGAACTAGGAGCGCCCTTCGTGCGATTGGATACATCACCGGCCAACTCGGGCGGCAAAAAAGTTCGCATCTTGTCCATACAGCGCCGGCGAGTCGGGCCGATGGAGCCGCGCGCGATGTCGAGCTGAGCCGCAATCTCGTCGTAAGACGGGCTGGGCGCGCGAAAGTACAGCATCTCAAGCAGTTGTCGGCAACGGCCCGAGACGGCGCGAAGGGCACCGCGCACCAGATGTTCGGCTTCCAGCGAAGCGACGAATGCGTCGGGTGGGGCGGCGCCGTTGAGAGCCGGGAGATCGCTCTCGGGCAGCGACTGCGCGCGCTGACGCGACTCCTTCTTGGCGACGTCCCATGTCGCGCGCGTCGTCGTCTTGATGATCCATTGCGGAAGCGTCGCCGGATCGCGCAGCGTTTTGAGGGAACGTACGAGCGCCAAACAAACGTCGGCGAACACATCTTCGGCGGCCGGCTGCCGTAGTCCGTAACGCCGCGGGATCGACCAGATCAGCGCGCCGTATCTCTCGACTAGTTCATCCCACGCCGCCTCGTTTCCCGCTACACAGGTGGCAATGAGGGTGGCGTCGTCGAGCTTGGTCATGCATCAAGTGCGCGTCCGGCGGATCGCTCCGCCGGACGCGTTGAATGAAGTTGTGAAATTCTTGTGAGTGTCGCGATTAGTCCGCAACCAACGAGGGGACCTCGCCGCTTGCAAGAACCGTTTCGGTTTCCGCGTCGATGATGCGCACGCGGAGACCGACGAGATCGGAAACATCTTCGAACTCGAAGGGTAGGCGCGCGCCGTCGCTTGTGCTGGCCTCGACTTCGCCTTCGTCACCGTCGGCCTCGCCGTCGGCGAACGTCAGGAACGTGCCCAGGTTTTCCGGATCTTCGATCTGGAACAGGACAACCGTACCTGGCTCCAGGTGTTCGATCTCCATCTTGAACCGTTGGGATTCGTCTTTGCCCAGGCGCCGGCGGATCTCCACCGAGGCTTCCACTCCGGCGATGGCTTCGAGGCGCGCTTTGCCGCGTGCGTCGTCGCCTGAGTTCGGGACGTCGTCGAAATCACCCAAGTCCACCTCGGGCAAGCTCGGAACTTCGCCGACAAGCAAAACGTCGCCGGTCGTTGCGAGGCGCACGGAGACATCATAGCCCTCCAGCGCGGCCACTTCGGTGACACCGAGCGGAAGCGTATCGCCGTCGCCGGTGTCACGTTCGAACTCGGCTTCGCCGTCCGCGTTGGCGGCGGCGGTGCCGACGGACACAAAGGCTGTGTCTTCGCCGGGAGCGCGCAGGAAAATCTCAACGATCGTTCCCGGAGCAAGGTGCTCCGCTTCGACCTCGAACTCCTGATCGCCGCCGCGCGTGTCGATTTTGACTTTGCCTTCGACGTCGCCGTCGGGCGAGTCGGCGGCGCGTTCGAGGCGCGCATCGGCGCGCTGGCGCTGCGAGCAGGTGGCTGAAAACTCGGCTACGCGCCCGTTGCGGATCGAAAGACGCACGTTCACGAGATCACCGCACTCGGTCTCAAGGATCGGGTTGCCCTCAGAATCTTCGTCGCGCTTCTCTTCGTCGTCGTCGTCAGACTCATCGTCGCCGTCTTCGTCCTCGTCGGAGTCCTCGTCGTCATCCGATTCGTCGTCGCTTTCGTCCTCGTCGGAGTCTTCGTCGTCATCCGACTCGTCCTCACCTTCTCCTTCACCCTCGCCTTCGTCGGAACCGGAGTCCCCATCCTGGCGCGCGGTGATGATGGCGCCACTGCCGAAACGAAGCGTGATGGCGCCCGCCGGGACGTCGGGAAATGCAAAGCGGCCATCGATGGTCGTGACGGCGGCTTGACCCGTCTCCAAAACTTCAACGATGACGCCGGAGCGGTCTGCGGTTTGGCCGTCGACCTCATAGACAAGGCCCTGCAACGCGGCGGTCTGCAGGGCGGGGGTACTCGTACCTCCGCCACCACATGCCGCCAGCGAAAGGGCGAGGAGTGTCGCAATAAATCGCATGGTGTTTGTCCTCATAGTGCCCGAAAGGAGGCCCGCACCCCGACTCAGATACATGGTTTTGCCTAAAACTTGGGGAGCCCGGACATCGAGTAGGATGGCCGTCCTATGGGACTGTCCTCGATTGCGACACGATTTTCCGGCCAGCGTGTCGTGGTTTTGGGCGATCTAGCGGTCGATTGCTACGTCGAAACGCGGCCCGCGCGGCTCTCGCGCGAAGCGCCGGTCCCGATTCTGAAGTATCGCGAGCGGCGGTTTCGACCGGGTTGCGCCGCCAATACGGTGATGAACTTGCGTGCGCTCGGCGCCGAAGTGGTCCCGATTGGAATCGTCGGCAGAGACGACGCCGGCGCCGCTTTGCTCGCTCAGTTTGAAGAAGCCGGTGTGCCGGTACACGGCATCGCGGTGGGTGGAAGCAGCGTCGTCAAAGTGCGCATTGTGAGCGGCGATTACACGCGACCGCTCCAACAGGTGCTGCGTATCGACTTGGAGCCGGAGGAGTCGCCGAGTGAGGGTTCGATCCTCGAACTGATCGCGCGCGCCGGCGCGGCCGAAGGGGCGGCGGCGATTGTCGTTTCGGACTACGGGTACGGGTCGGCGACGCCGGCGCTCCTGCGTGCTGTGCGCGCGGCTGCCGAAAACGTGCTCGTGTGCGTGGACTCGCGGCTGCAACTTGGTGGATTTTCCGGCGTCGATCTACTCACGCCGAACGAGTGGGAGGCCGGGCAGTTTTTAGGGCGTCCCATCGATGGCGACGGCGACGCGCATGCGGCCGCCGCGACCATTCGCCAAAACTGCAACGCGGGTGCCGTCTTGTTGACGCGCGGCAATCGCGGCATGGTGTTGGCCGAAGAATCCGGTGTGCGCGCCTTGCCCATCGTCGGCTCGAAGGATATTGTGGATCCGAGCGGGGCGGGAGACACGGTCGTTGCGACCGCGGCGCTCGCGCTGGCGGTCGGCGCCGCGCCGTGGGACGCAGCGCAGTTGGCGAATGTCGCCGCTGGACTCGCCGTGATGAAGAGCGGTGCGTGTGCGGTCGCGCACGACGAGTTGCTGCAGGCGCTGTAATGCTCGGGCCGATCGGATCCCCCGCCGACCTCATCGCGTTTGGCGCGCATGCACGAGAGCGGGGCGAACGCGTTGTCCTCACGAACGGCGTGTTCGATCTGCTGCATGTCGGACATGTGCGCGCACTCCAGGATGCGCGTTCGCGCGGCGACCGACTTCTCGTGGCCCTAAACTCCGACGCGTCGGTCCGTGCACTGAAGGGCCCGGGACGACCCTTGGTCCCTCAAGATGAGCGCGCCGAAGTGCTGCTGGCGCTCCAATGCGTCGATGCCGTGTACGTGTTCGGCGAGCCGGACGTGTGCGAAGTGCTGCGCGCGCTCCGTCCCGCGGTTCACGCGAAAGGACGCGACTACACCGAAGAGACCGTGCCGGAACGCGACGTCGCACTAGCCGTCGGCGCCGAAATCGCGATTGTGGGCGACCCCAAAGATCACTCGGTGACCGACCTCATTCGGCGAGCCCGCGGCTGATGCCGAAGGTTGTGAGTCACCACAAGGACCGCGTGGTCGAAGACCATGGGGACCGGTTTCGCAAAGAGTTTCGCGACGCTTCGGAATGCGCGGCTGAGCTGGAACGATTGGGCTGGCTTCGGGACGCCGGGGTCGCGGTGCCGGAGATTCTCGAAACCGGCGCACGCCACTTTGTGACCCGCCGTTTGCCAGGGCAGCCCCTCGACGAGTGGATTCGGCAGCGGTGGGGCGGCGCCACGCGCGGCGAGCGCAACGCGGTCATCGACGGTTGCGTCGCCGTTTGCAAGAAGCTTCGGACGGCCGGGTTGGCGTGGCCCGATCTCGTGAGTTACCACCTGTTCATCGGCGACGGCGCGGTGGCCGTGCTCGATCCGGCGCGTCTCAAACGCGGCCGTCTCGATTTGTCCGCGCTGTTTTGGTCGGTGGAGGAGCCGACGGTCTCCCGCGCCGATCGCCTCCGCTTTTGGCGGCGCCTCGCCGGCGACGCGCCGCCGCCGCGTTTGAGAAAGATCGGCCACCGTGGTCGGTTTCGCCCGTATCGCTGGGCGCCGCAAGCCGATCGCGTGCGGGCCTGCTTGCCATGGGCGCCGTTCGTCGATGGAGCCGAACGCGGTTCCGCGGACTTGGACGCAATCGCGGCGCGGATGCGCGTGAAGCGTACGCTGCGCGACCGCGTGAATGGCGAGGACGGCGACCTCGTCGTCAAAGTCGTAAACGATGCGCGCGAGGCCGAACGGGAGTGGGAGAATCACCGGCTTCTGATGGCGGCGGCGTTCCGCGTTCCGCAACCCGCGTATGGGGGAGTGCTGAAGGATGGCCGCGGCTTCTTTTCAACGGTGCGGTTGGAAGGACAGCATCCGATCGACGACGTGTGGGAGCAACTTGATCGACGGCGCGTGGTCCGCGGCGTCGCCGACTTGGCCCGGCGGCTGCATGAGTGCGGCTTGGCGCATCGCGACCTGTATCTGTGCCACCTGTTTGTGCGGCCCGGCGACGACGCGATCACATTGATTGATCTGGCGCGGCTGGAGAAAACACGCTCGCGACGACGACGCGTGAAGGACCTCGCGGCACTGGTGATGAGCGCGAAGGGTCTGTGCACACGCGCCGATCTCTGGCGCGGTCTGCTGCGCTATGGCGGCGACAAACGCCTCGCGCGGGCCGTTCTGCGTAAGGCCGCGAAGATGGCGCGCCACACGCCGCGCAACGTTTCGGACGGGACGCATGTTCCGCACACGCCATGCACGTAGGCATTTTGTGTGAGCACTCCGATCCTGCGCGCGGCGGTGCCGAGCGATACCTCGACGCGTTGCGCCAACGATTGCTCGTCCACGGGCACGCGGTCTCGGTCCGCTCGCGCACGGGACCGCACGCCACACCGACGCGAAAATCGCCCGCTGCGCGCCGGCCGGCCTACTACGCGCGCTCCCTCCTCCCGCGCTTGCGCGACGAGGGAGCAGACGTCGTGTTGGCCACGACGCCGGTTCCGGGGTGCGATGTCTATCAACCGCACCACGGCATTTACGCCGCGTCGATTCCCGCGCACTTGGATCCTGTCGTTTGGGGGTGGCGCCACTTGCGTCGCGTCAATCCACACCGCGTGTGGCACTTTCGTACGCTCAAGAAATTCGAGGCGCAGGTGATCGACCGCGCGTGGGCGCTGTCTCCGCGCATCGTGAATGACATCGCGCGTTTTTATCCCGGCGTGTCCGTTCCGCTCCATCGCAACGGGGTGGATCTGGCTCGGTTTCAGCCGGCGCCGGCCCGGCCGCGAGGCGCCGGACCCGTCCTGTTGTTTGTCGCCCACAACCACGAACTCAAGGGATGGGCGACGGCGGTGCGCGCGCTGCGCCATCTGCCGCGCGCGCGCCTGATTGCGACGGGCCAAGGACCCAAGCACGAACGCGTCACCTATCGCGCGTTCACGCCCGCTCTGTATCACGAGGCCGACGTGCTGGTGCATCCGACGTTTTATGACACCGCTTCGCTGGTTGTGCTCGAAGCGCTCGCGTCCGGTCGCCCCGCGATCACGACCGTGCGTGACGGAAACGCGGATCTCGCGGCGCGCGGCGGAGGGGCGGTGCTGAACGATCCGCGCGACGATCGCGCGTTGGCGACACTCGTCGAAACAGTGCTCGCGCAAGCGTCCGTTGAGCGTGCGCGCGCCGTCGCGGAAGAGTTCGACGAAACCAAGATGCTTGATGCCGTGGTGGAGGCGCTCGCATGCTGCTCCTAACGCATCGTCGCGCCGACGCGTCGTTTCGCGTGCGCTGGGAACGGTATCTGCCTGCGTTGCGCGAAGCCGGGTTTATGCCGGACGTGCGCGAGATCCCGAAGCGGAACAAGCGCCAGGTGTGGCAGGGCGCGGATGTCGTCGTGCTCCACCGACGGCTGTTGCGGAGCGGCGACCTCGCGCGCCTGCGGCGCCAAGCGCGTGTCCTGATCTATGACGTGGACGATGCGCTGTGCTATCGCGACCGCGCCCCGTTTCGTTCGCGCCAACGCGAACGCCGTTTTTTCGAAACCGTCGCCGCTGCCGACTTGGTGCTGGCCGGCAACGCTCACCTCGCACGCCTCGCCCGTCTGCGCGCCGACAAAGTGCGGGTCGTGCCCTCGGCGATCGATGTCGAGCAGTACGAGCCTCAGGACACGTCGAAGATGCCGTTCACGGCTGTGTGGATCGGCCAGAGCGCGACGCTTCCGCATTTGGAGATCGTGCGCGGAGCGTTGCTCGATGCCGGGATCGCCGTGCGCGTCATTGCCGACCGCGCGCCTGATGGCGTGGAGTTTCACGCGTGGTCGCAGGAGTCCGAAGCGCGCCTGCTCGCCGCGAGTCACGTCGGATTGATGCCGCTCCCCGACACGCCGTTCACGCGCGGCAAGTGCGGCTACAAGTTGCTGCAGTATTACGCCGCGGGGATTCCAGTCATCGCGTCGCCGGTCGGCGTCAACCGTTCCCTTGCCGCGGGAGGCGCGATCTTGGCCCGCGCGAGCACCGAGTGGGTTCACGCCGTTTGTGCGCTCAAGGTAGATCCTGCGCGCCGCGCCGCTTTGGGCGCGAAGGGTCGCGCTTTTGTGGCGAGACGTTATGCTGCCTCGTCGCTGGCGGAGCGGCTCGTGCGTTTGCTCGGATCCGCCACGCGCTAACACCCCGCTATGTGGCCGTTCTCTGACTCCAAAATCGCCGAGCGCGAGTTCGAACGGTTGGTTGTGCGCGTGCCCAACTGGCTCGGTGATCAGATCATGGCGACGCCCGCGCTCGACGCGATCCGGCAGCGCTACCCGAACGCCCACATCGCCGGTCACGGTAGCCGCGCCGCGGAGATGCTGTACTCCGGAAGCACGTGGTTCGACTCGTTCATCGTGTCGGAGAAGGGGCACAAAAATCGTGATCAAGCGCGTTTGTTGCGTGCCGGGAAGTTCGATGCTTGCTTGTTGCTGACGGGATCGTTTCGCACGGCGGTTCCGCCGTTCCTCGCCCGTATCCAACATCGCATCGGCTACCAGTGGAGCGGACGTACGCCGCTCCTGACCGCCCATTGGCACAGGCCGCGTCCCGGCGGCGTCAAAGCGCCCTACCCCACCAAGCACTACTTCATCGACTTGGTCGCCAAGATCGGTGCGACCGAGCCGGGCCCGCGCGTGCATCTGCCGCTGAGCGACGAGAGCGAAGCGAAGGCCGCCGCGTGGCTGACCCAGCAAGGGATCGGGCTCGACGATCCGCTCCTGCCGATGTGTGTCGGCGCGAAATTTGGACCGAGCAAGTTGTGGCCGGCCGAGTACTTTGCGAAGGCGGCCGACCACATGACGCGCGAGCACGGCGCGCGCGTCATCTTGTTGTGCGCGCCCGGCGAGGAGCCGATCGGCGCCGCCGTCCGCCAATTCGCCCGCGAGCCGTTGTTCGACACGGGCCTCGATCCGCTCACGATCGAGATCCTAAAAGCGATCATCGCGCGGAGCCGCGTCCTGTTGACCAACGACACCGGGCCGCGCCACATCGCGTCGTCTTTTTGGGTGCCTGCGGTCTGCGTCATGGGGTCAACCGACCCGACGTACACCGATACGGACATGGAAACCCAAACCGTCCTTCGCGTCGAGGGCTTGGAGTGCTCACCCTGCCATCTCAAGGAGTGTCCTCTGGATGGACACCCCTGCATGACGAGGCTTGCGCCGGAGCGGGTGATCGCCGAGCTCGAGAGAATCTGGAAAAATCCGCCGGCGGTTCCCAGCCCGGGCGTATCGGGGGGTGTTGGGTAGGCTATGGGCTTCGATGTCTTGCCCATGAGCCGTTTGTTCTGAACGCAGCGCCGTGATCGGCGCTGCTTGGAGTCGTCATGCAGAAGTCGCTTGTTGTTCTCGCATTGCTGGGCGCGTTGCTCGGTCGCGAATTGATTCAGCCCGCTCTCGCCCAAGGCAACAGCGGTCCGATCCTGATTGTTCATCTCCGGAAGATCATTGACGACTCCAAAGAGGGCCGCGAGATCGTCGGTAAGGTGCGCGCTGAAATGGCGGCCAAGAAAGAGGAGATCGCGCGGGATGTGAAGTCGTTGCAGGAAAACGTCAACAACCTCATGAAGCGCAAGCTCTATGACCGCGACGAAGGTTGGTACAAGAACGTCAAGGCGGCGCTTGATCGCCAAGGCCAACTCAAAGCGGCCGAGCAGTTCTTCATCGCGAAACTCAACGATCAGATTGCGCGTGGCTTGAATGAACTCATTCGCGGCGTGCAACAGGAGTCGCGCGAAGTCATGAAGCAACGTGGCGGTGCGATGGTGATCGTGTCCCGCATGGGCGTGATCGAGATCAACTCCGACAAGGACCTCCAAGACGAGGTCGTGTTCCGCCGTGTCTTGTGCGCGGACGAAAAGCTCAACATTACCGACGCCGTGCTCAAGCGCATGGACAAAGCTTTCGGCAACTAGATGACGCGTTGGCAGGATGTGGCCCGGCGCGTCCGGGAGCAACTCGCCACGCGCATCGTCGGCTTAGACGATGCGACGGAGAAGGTGCTGCTGTGCATTCTGACGGGCAACCACGCGTTGCTCGTTGGCGTGCCTGGCTTAGCGAAGACGCTGCTTGTCTCGTCGATCTCCGAGCTGATGGATCTGAAGTTCGCGCGCATTCAGTTCACGCCGGACCTGATGCCGTCCGACATCACCGGCACCGAAGTGCTCGCCGATGACAGGGGCGAAGGCGTCGAGGGCGGGCGCGCGTTTCGATTCCTCCCGGGTCCGATCTTTGCCAACATCATTTTGGCGGACGAGATCAACCGCACGCCGCCCAAGACGCAATCCGCGTTGATGGAAGCGATGGAGGAGCGTCAGGTCACATCGGTCGGTACGCGCTACCCGCTGCCGAAGCCGTTCTTTGTTTTGGCGACGCAAAACCCGATCGATCAGGAGGGCACGTACCCGTTGCCCGCCGCGCAACTCGATCGGTTTATGTTTCGCATTCGCGTCGAGTACCCCGAGCACGACGTCGAAACGCGCATCGCGCGCAAACTCGCGCGGCCGAACCGGGAGCGACTCGCACCGATTCTGAGCCAGGACGATGTTTTGGCGTTTGGCGATGAGTTGACGCGTGTCGACATGCCGGAGGCATTGCGGAAGCAAGTCGTCGCGTTGGTGCGTCGGACGCGGCCCGACAACGAGAACGCCCCCGATTTCATTCGCGAATGGGTGGCGTTTGGCGCCAGCCCGCGGGCGGCGCAGGCGCTCGCCATCGCGGCTCGCGCGCGCGCGCTCCTGCATGGCCGGACGCGCGTCGAGTTGGAAGACGTGCTGGTTTTGGCGCCAGACATTGTGCGCCACCGTCTCGTCTTGAACTACCACGCGACGGCCGAGGGCGTGCGCGGCGTTGACGTCGTGCGGCGTTTGCTCGCCGATCATTTCGATCTCGCGACGCCGGACGAAACGACGCAACCTTCGTTTTGGCGGCGACTTCTGAGCCGCTAGCACCCCACCCTGTCCCAACAGGAGACCCCGCCCCGTTCCCGCCATCTCCGTTGTGCGGTGCGCAAGCGCCGTGAGCGCGGCCCTCCGGCGGCTGGAAACCTTTCCAGAACGGCTTACAGGGCACAAAAGCCGGCTCATGGCGGCTCCGCTGATACCGATAAGGATCAGGGGATATGGAAAGCAAGACATTGCCGAAGGGGCGGATTGTGGTCGCGGAAGACGATCGCTTTTACCGACAGATTCTCGCCAAGCGACTCGCGGCTGAGGGCCACGACGTTGTGCTTACGCAGCACGGCGAGGAGGCTTGGGCCGCGATCTTGGACGACCCGCCCGAGCTGTTGCTCACGGATTGGATGATGCCGGAACTCGATGGTCACAAGTTGTGCCGTCGGATGAAGGATCACGACACGCTACACACCGTTTACTGCATCCTGCTTACCGCCAAGGATCGCGTCGAAGACAAAGTCGCCGCGCTGGACGCGGGTGCGGACGACTACTTGCTTAAGCCGTGCGATGACAGCGAGCTGTTGGCGCGCGTTCGCGCCGGCCTGCGGCAGCATCGCACATGGTTCCGTTTGGCCGCCGCGACGGTTACGGATCCGCTTACGGGCGTCGGGAACCGCCGTCTTTTCGATCAGCGTCTCCGCGAGGAGTGTATGCGCGCTGATCGCTACGACACGCCGCTGTCGCTCGTCTTGATTGACATCGATCAATTCAAAGCGATCAACGACACCTATGGGCACCCCGCGGGCGATGCGGTCCTGCGCCGGATCGGCGAGCTCTTGGCTTGCGAACTACGCACCGGCGAAGCGGTTGCGCGTATCGGTGGCGACGAGTTCGCGGCACTCTTGCCCAACGCCGATGGCGAAGACGCGGAGCGGGTGGCCGCGCGCATCGAAGGTATTGCGTGCACCCATCCGATCGACCTCCCCGACGGCACAAAAATCGTGGTCCGGGTCGCCGCCGGAGCGGCCAGTTTGCAGTCCAACCAGGACCCGTTATCGCTGGTAGAAAACGCCGACAAAGCGCTCTACAAAAGAAAAAGAACCAAACAAAAGAGCGCGTCCGCCTAACCAAAACAGGACCACAACCAAAGCGGGACCCGGGTCCCAAAGCGGGACCCGGGACCCAAAGCGGGACCCAAATGCGGGACCAGGTCTCTGTGGATAACTTTGTAAGTTATTGGTGTGGCTTGGGTTAGGACGGCCATCTGCGGGAATTTTCCCGCAAATCACGCCCAATTGCGGCCAAAACCGCCTTTTTTGCGCGAAAAATCCCGCAGAGCGCCCTCATAAGCCGTTTTCCATCAATACGTTATGGAGTTATCCACAGAGACCTGGTCCCGCATTCGTCCCGCATTTGGGGCTCGCATTTGCCCGCTACTGGGGTCGCGTGGATTTGCTGGCGTGCTGGGCCTGTCGCCTCTGGGGGGGGGGGGCCGCTTTGCTTCGCTGCAGTCGGGTCTTAGCCGAAGCGGAAGAGGTCGGAGGGGACCGTTCGGTCGCAGTATTCGCACTTTACAGAGACCGGCTCTCGCTCCATGACCAGCCAAGAGCCCCGGACCGATTCGGCGCGCGTGATGCACGCGTGGTTGGGGCATCGGATCAGGCCGCGAAATCGAAGCGGCGGATGGAGTTCGATCTTGTTCACGACCTTGAAGTTGCGGATCAGTGAAAGCGTGGCGTGCGGACTGATGAGCGCGATCTTGGCCGCGTCTTCCTCCGTGAGTTGGTGCGAGTCGATCTTAATGATGTCCTTGCGTTCCAACCGCCCCGACTTCAAGTAGATGCCGACCGAAATCGTGCGCTCGGGCGGCAAGTTGAGGGCGCCCAAAGCGCGGAGTGCGGTCCCGGCGCGAAGGTGGTCGAGGACGGAGCCGTCGCGGAGCTTGTTGACGAGATAGGTTTCGCTCATGCGAGCACCTTGTCCGCGTGACCGAGGATGAGCGCCATCAGCGCCTTGCGAACGGCCACCCCGTAGTGCGCCTGGCGAAAGTACGCCGCGTGGGGATGGACGTCGACCTCGCGCGCAATCTCTTGGACGCGCGGGAGCGGGTGCAAAATCGCCAAGCTGTCCCGCGCGTTCTGGAGCACCGACATGTCGAGGGTGTAGGCATCCTTGAACTTGTCATACTCGGTCGGATCGGTAAAGCGCTCGCGCTGGACGCGCGTCATGTACAAGACATCCGCCTCCGGCAGCGACGCTTCCAAGCTCTCCATCTCGCGATACTCGACGCCGAGCGTTTCGAGCGTGCGCCGCTGTTCTTCCGGCAGCCGCAAAAACTGCGGAGACACGAGCGTGATCCGCGCGTTGAACAGCGTGAGGACAGACACCAAGCTGTGCACGGCTCGTCCGTAGCGAAGGTCGCCAGCAAAGACCACATGGAGCCCATCGATCCGACCGCATTCGCGCTGCATCGTGTAGAGGTCGACAAACGTCTGCGTGGGGTGCTGATGCGCGCCGTCGCCGCAGTTGACGACCGGGATCTGGGCGACTTCCGCCGCGAGCCGCGCCGCACCCTCGAGTGGATGGCGCAACAACAGCAGGTCGCTGTATCCCTCGACAACGCGCACCGTATCGGCCAGGCTTTCACCTTTTGCTTGCGAGGAGACGCCCGCCTCGGCGAATCCGACGCAACTGCCGCCGAGGCGCCCGACGGCACTCTCAAAGCTCAAGCGCGTGCGCGTGGAGGGCTCAAAGAACAGCGTCGCGATGACGCGGCCGGCCAGCAATGTGCCTGTGACCTGTTCAAATTGCGCGGCGGCGTCCAAAAGGAAGACGATTTCGTCGCGCCGAAACTCATTGACGGTGATGACGTCACGCCCGGCAAAGTCCGAAACAGAGACCACAAACGATCAGCCTAACGACCGCCCCGCCTGTGTCAAACCCCGAGGTTTGACGCCGGACATTTCACCGATTTCACGCGACTCACGGGCTGGACCGCGCGCGACGAGGCGGATGCGGGGAGTACCGATGGTATAAAACGCGGCTTGATGGCCCGGCTTATTGGACTCTGCTGCTTTGCGCTGTTTGCGGCGTGCGCTGGACCTCCGGGTAGAGCGTTCGATCCGGGGCACGAGATCCACGTGATCGTCGTCACCGACCCCGCGCCGCGCCGCCCGCTAACGTTGCAGGTGCGCTGCTCCGTTGGCGGCAGGGCCATCGCGGAGAGCCAGCCGACGCTTGGAGGCGGCCGCCCGCGCGCCCGCGAGGTCGCCACGCTCCGCGCCCCGACCGGCAAGCACACGTTCTCGTTCGCGGAACGCACACGCGGCCTCGCGGCCCGGCGCGAGCTCAACGTCAAGCATGAGATGTGGGTCGTCTTGATCCTGCGCCCCAGCGCCAAAGCGCCGCAGTTGGAAGTGTTCACGCGTCCGCCGCACGCTGAAATCGGGACGTGGGCGCCGCGCGTCGCGCTCCCGAACTGATGCGCGCCGACCTGGCGCCGAACCGACTCGTTCGGGTTTGGGCTCCGCTCGCGGCGACGTTCTTGCTCGTCACGGGCTCCACACCCGTCGTGAATGCGTCCATCAACCGATTGCCGGGTCGCGTGCACGAAGCCGAACTCGCCTCGTTCGCGTTGCTACTCGTGTGCATGATCGTGATCCACAGCCCGCTGTTCGTGACGCGCGAAATCGCGATCAAGCTCTCCGTTGATACCGACGGCTCCCGCCGCGCTCTCCGCTTCGGGCTGTTCGCCGCGGTTTTCGTTTCGGCGTTTGAAGTCATCATGGCGCTTACGCCGTTCGGGACGTGGGTCCTCTCGCGGTTCACGCAACGCGCTGACTTGGTGGCGATGGCGCAACCCGCGTTCCTGCTCATCGCGCCGGTCCCCTTCTTCATCGCGATCCGGGCGGTGTACCAAGCGCATCAGATTCGCGCCGACGACACCGTGTGGGTTGGCCTCGGCACGGGCGTGCGCATCGCGCTCACCGCCGTCATCGGTTTGGTTCTCGCGCCGCGCACCGGGCTGGACGGACCGACTTTGGGCGCCTGGTGCGTGCTCGGCGGCATCATTGTCGAAACCGTGTTCGCGTTTTTCCGCGCGCGCCACTCGTCGCGACCGCCCGCGACCAGCACAGAAGTAACGATGGATCCGGTGCGGTTCGGCGTGCCGTTGATGATCGCCAACTTCTTAGGCGTCGCGGTGTCGCTCGGCTACCTCCGCATCGCCGGCATGGTTCCGCTCGACCTCCAAAAGATTTCGCTCGCCGCGTTTCAAGAGGTGAAGTCGATCCACTGGCTGTTGGGCGCCGGCGGGTTCGCGCTGCAGTCGCTGACAACGGCGAAAGTACGGGAGCCCGGCGACGAGCGTTGGATGCTCCGCTTCGGCCTGTACGTTGGCGCCGGACTCTCGATGCTGTTTGCGTTGGTGGTGTTTACGCCGCTGCGCGACTTCCTATTGATCGACCTGCTCAAGGAGAAGGCGGGCGGGCCGGTCATGGCTGTGATTACCCCGGCGCTCATGGCCGCGATCTTGATGCCGGCGTTCAACGCGGTGCGGTTCACGCTGCGGGGCACGCTCATCTCCCGCGGCAAGAGTCGCGCGATCACGATGGTGAACATCGTGTCGCTGGCTTTGGTCATGGCCGCGATCGCGTTCGAGGTGTTGCCGTTTGGTGATAACGGCGCGCTGAACGCCTATCTCATTTGGAACATCGCGAACGTCGTCGAGATCATCATCTTGTGGCGCGTCGTGGGGAACGGCGTGCGCCCGCTGCCGCGCGGCTCCGGCCGCGGCGAAGCGTTGGGCTGTTCGAGCTAGCGCTGGGCCTCAGCGTCGGCCACTTTGACCGAGAGGTCCAAGATTTGTTGGAGCGGAATGCGACCGCGCACGTGCAGGTGACCGTCGTTGACGGCGATCGCAAAAACGACCGGCAGCGTCCGCGGCCAATGCTGGGCCACCCGCGCGAGTTCCGGCACAGCCATCGCGCCCAACAGCAGAAACGGCTTGATTGCGCCCAGGTCGAGAACGACGACGCCATGGCGGCGCCGCATCACGGTGTCCGCTAACGCCGCGTGGGGATGACGTTCGCGGTCGGATTCTGAGTCCAGGCGCGCGATCGTGTTCACCACGGTGTGTTCGGCGCGCACGCCCTGTGCCTGGACGAGCTTGCCGTTGTGGATGGCGAATACGGAGCCGAACTGCGACAAGATCATCGCGAGCTGCGGGATGTCGGTGTTCCAACGAACGCGATGCAGCGCCACGCCTCCAGTCGTGCGGTACTTGTGGTCAAACGCCACGTTCACGTTGACGCCGAGTTCTTTAAAGACCTTGTTGAACGGGGCGGGGTCGAGCGCGGCGATCGCCTCGGCGACCGGCGCGTCTTTGCGGATGCTGTGGATGCCGCCGACGCTGTTGCTCGTCATTCCCGGTGCGAAAAACACATCCGCGGAGTCTCCGGTCAGGTGAGGCGCGAGCGCGTAGCTTGCACCGAGCCATGCGAGCGCTTGTGCAGCCGAACCCTTTCCGAACTCTTCGTCAATGGTGCGCGTCAGAGCTTTGTCGAGGAACGCGCCGATCCCGCCGGACTCCACCGAAACGAGCGTCTCGTGCGGGAGGTAGTCCAAGAGCCTGTGCGCGCGCGGTTCGCCTAACGATTGCAGCCACCGCTGGGCCGCGCTGTCTTTTTTAGTGCGCCACACGAAGTTGATGTCGAGCGATCCTTTGTGGACACGGAGGCCGTAGTGGATGGACTCTGTGTTCGCGGCCGCGTCGACCGTGAGTCGCACCAAGATCTTGATCACGCGCGCTCGAATTCGTTTCAGCGCCGGAGGCCAGCCGAGCTGGAGGTCAAAGTCATTCGCCTCGATGTTCGCTTTCGCCTCTTTGATCAGTTCCGCCTCGGCGTCAAAGATCGTGGCGACGGGGACGGTGAACGCAAAGTCTTGACCCGGAAGGAACGCAAACGACTTGTCGCCGTTTGGCGCGTCCAGCATCGCATTGCTGGACGCGCAGCGAATCCATCCGTCGCGCGCCGAGACAAACGACTTGCGAGCCGTGGCCGGGATCGGCGCGTCCGGCTTGAGTTTGCTGATGCGCACGTTCCCTTCCTTGCCCGCAGCGGCAAAGATGGGCTGATCGCGGTCGTATGGGAGCTGGCGCGCCAGCAGCGCCTTTACAATCTCGTCCTCGCTGGGTCGTGTTTCGGCCTTGGTGGCGACGAGCAACGGCTCCAACATCTTCGCGATTTCCATGAGCCGCGCGGGCGACGCAAATCGTGCGGCGATGTAGGTGTCGGCCGGCAACCGGACGGTATCTTTCTCCGCCACCGGTTCGTCGGCCCACGCCAGCGAACCGAGCAAGGCTGCGATGATCCAAATCCTCATGCGCCCAGCGTAACGACTCCATGCAACCGCAACAAATGCAATCGCGGGCATGACGACGTGCGGCTTTGCAACAGAGTAGATGTATGACGCGTAGTGCGCTGGTCGGGTTCGTCGTCGCAGTTATGAGCGTCGCCACGCTTGGGAAGCCGACGAAACGGTTATGGGGGCCGACACTCGATGGGACGCGCCTGTCGTTGGTGTCGCCCAAGCTGAGATTTGGAGCCGACGAGTCGTCCGCGCCGATCCCGCTACACCGTTGAGGCAGGCCTTAAGCCGGCGCGACCAAGTGGCGCGCAGCAAGCGCCTCACTTTGGAAGTCGTGCGCTAGCTTTTGCGCAAAACGTTTATGGTGGGCGCATGCGCCTCGCTGTTTTCTTTTTGCTCGTGGCTTCTGTTTGTCGTGCGGGCGATCCCGATGTGAGTCCGGCGAGTCTGCCGGCGTTTACGGCTTACGAGAACGCGCTCATCGGCGCGGTTTCCCCGGCATCTTTACGCGGCTTTCACGATCGGATGGCGTCGCGGCCGCATCGCGCGGGATCGGCTGGCGACCAAGCGGTCGTCGCATTCCTTGCGAAGTCGCTGCGCGCCTGGGGACTAGAAGTCGAAGTCCAAGAGATCGAGGTCTACCTCGCCGAACCGATCTCCGCATCGCTTTCGTTGGTGTCGCCGGTGCGCGTCGCGCTCCCGATCAAAGAGAAGGTCGTGGATACCTACAGCGCGCATCCCGAAGGATCGATCGGTTGGAACGCCTACAGTGGGAGCGGCGTCGCGGAAGCGAGCGTCGTATACGTCAACTACGGAACGAAAGAGGACTTCGCCCGGCTCGAAAAGTTGGGCGTGTCGGTCAAAGACAAGATCGTCATCGCGCGCTACGGCGGCAACTTTCGCGGATACAAAGCGAAGTTTGCCGAAGCGCGCGGCGCGGCCGGGTTAATCATCTACACGGACCCGCACGACAACGGTTACTTCCGCGGGCTCGGTTGGCCCGAAGGCGGGTACGCCAACCCGTCCTGCATTCAACGCGGTTCCATTCTGACGCTGCCGTATCGCGGCGATCCGTTGACGCCGTTTGTTCCCGCCGGTGCCGATGCGGAACGCTTGGATCCCAATACGTTAGCGTTTCCCAAGATTCCGGTGCAGCCAGTCGGTTGGCGCGCGGCGCAAGAGATACTAAAGCGCATGGAAGGAGCGTCCGTTCCGCAGGCGTGGCAAGGCGCGCTTCCGTTCCGGTACCGTCTTGAAGGCGGCGACAAACTCCGCGTACGGCTTGAGGTCAAACAAAAGCGCGGGCTTGTCAAGACGAGCAACGTCGTCGGAATTATCCGGGGCACCGAAGAGCCGAATTCGTTTGTGATCGCGGGCGCGCATCACGATGCGTGGGACTTCGGAGCCGGCGACCCGCTCAGCGGAACGATTGTGGCACTCGAAGCCGCGCGCGCGTTCGGTCTCGCCGCAAAAAACGGCCACCGGCCGCGACGCAGCGTGGCGTTCGGGTTTTGGGCGGCCGAGGAGTTCGGCATCATCGGTTCGGTCGAGTGGTGCGAGCTTCACGCGCGCAAGTTGTTTGAAGGCGGGATCGCTTATCTCAACTTGGACATGGCGACGATGGGCAAAAACCTCGGCGCGAGTGCGGCGCCGTCGTTGCGTCCGGTCATCCAGCGCGCGGTCAAGCTCGAAACGGGTCGCGCGCTCGCGAAGTTCGGCGACCTCGGCGGCGGATCGGACCACATCGGGTTTTACTGTCATCTTTCGATTCCGAGTGCGGGGCTTTCGTCGCGGGGCGCACGGGGCAATTCGTATCATTCGCTTTACGACCACCTGGGCTGGTACCGGCGCGTCGTCGGCGACTCCTACCAGCCCGCGCGCACGTTGACACGGGTCGTGCAACGGATCATGCTTCGTTTGGCGCACGCCGATCTCGTTCCGCTCGATCCCGCGAGCTTTTACGAGCCCGTCAAGGCGCAGCTCGAACGACTCGAGGAAGACGCCAAGGCGCGTGACGTCGCCTTCTCGCGCGCGACGCTGCAAGCCGTGCTGTTGGAGTACCACGAACGCGCCGCCGTCATGCGTGACGCCATGCGCGCCGCGCTGAAGCGTGGCACGCTCAAAGACGAAAAGCGGATGGAGATGAACCGTTTGCTCCGCGAGATGGAGCGCGATTGGCATCGCGCCAGCGGACTCCCGGGGCGTCCCTGGTTTCGCAACCTCTACGCCGCGTCGGATGAATACTCAGGCTACGCGGCGTGGGTTTTGCCGGGGCTGCGCGGGGCGGTGGAACGCAAGGACGAAAAGGAACTGGCGTCGATGCAAAAGGCGTACGTGGAAGCGGCCACACGTCTGCGCCGACGCATCGAAGCGTTGCACGCCGTTTTGATTCGCTAAGGGCCTCGCGACGGCCTAATCAGCTTGCAAGAACGCGAGGGCGTGCGTCGTTAACAGCGCCAGGTCTTTTTGTGTGGCGGGCTGGTTGCCGAGCCGGCGGCTAAAGAAGTGGTTGAGCCCCGGCAAGATCAACGGCTCTACGCCACGCAAGCGTAGCTCCTTGGGCTCCACAAGGGGATCGTTGGCGCCCGCGATGACGAGTACCGGAACGGGCGCGGACGCGACTAAGTCGAGGTCCGGCGTCTCCTTGTACTGCTCGTCTTTGATGCGCCGCCCGAGCAACAGGTTGCTCATCGCCGCGCGGTTGCCGGGCAGTCGCGTGGGCAGTCCGACGAGCACGGCGCGTTGGATCGGAGCGCCCGCGTGCAACGCGTGCAGTGTGGTGCGCGCTCCGTAGCTGTATCCGATGGCGGAGAGCGCGGGATCGGACGCGTTCCCGCTCAAGAAGTCGATCGCGCCGGCGAGGTCGTCGGTCGCCAACGGCGATGCGCGCGTCAGGGAGCCGGTCGAAGCACCGACGCCGCGAAAGTTGTAGCGCAGCGACCGGTAGCCCGCGCGCCCCGCCGCCTCCCAAAGCGCGACGACGACCGGATGGTCCATCGTTCCCGACGCGAGTGGGTGCGGATGGCTGACCACGCAGCATGCGGCCCCGCCCTCCAGCAATCGACCTTCCAGCGTGACGTCGGTGGCGCGGCGCGCAGGAAACAAGACCGACGTTGATGTGGCCACAGCGGCGGAGCGGCCTACGGAGCGCCCGCGGAGGGTCGCTCGATCTCGGCCATGATCTCGTCGACCGCGACGAACTCTTCGCGTTGGGGAAAGAATTTGGGGCGCACCTGCATGGCGTCGACCTCGACCGCGAGCGCGGCGTAGTCGGCCGCACCCTTGGACGTCGGGGCGTACGCAAAAATCGAGCGCCCGTGGCCCGGCGCTTCGGCGAGCCGCACGTTGCTGCGGATGCGCGTCGTAAACACCTTCGGCCCAAAAAACTTGGTGATCTCTTCCTGCACTTCGCGCGCGAGAAGAGTGTTGGTGCGCGACAGCGTCGGCAAGATGCCGGTGATTTCAATGCGCGGATTGAGGTGTCGCTGCACGCGCGAGACAACCTCTAGGAGTTTGCCGACGCCGCGGAGCGCCAAGAACTCGGTCTGCAGCGGCACGAACACTTCGCTCGATGCGGCGAGTGCGTTCACCGTCAACAGACCCAGCGACGGCGGGCAATCGAAGATCACGTAGTCGATGTCGGTGTTGGCGCGCAGGTATCCGTCGAGCGCCTCGCGGACCAGCGTGTCGCGGCCCATAGCCGTCGCCAGTTCCAGCTCGGCGCCCGCCAGGTCGAGGTTGCTCGGGATCAGCTCCAGGCCGGGCTCGAATTCGAGCGTTCGCACCGAGCGCGCGATGTCGAGGTTGCGTACCAACACCTCGTAAATCGTGTCCTGGGCGTCCTCAGGTTCGATGCCGAAGTGGACGGTCAGGCACGCCTGCGGGTCGAGGTCGATAAGCACGACGCGCTTGCCCTGGCGGGCGAGACCCGCGCCCAGGTTGGCGACTGACGTCGTCTTGCCGACGCCGCCTTTGTGATTAAAGACCGAGATGACACGCAAGGAAGGCTACAGCGTATCCGAAAAGTCCCCCTCATCCCCCACGGCGGCACGGGGCGGGAGCGGCTGAATCGAGATTCCGTCGTTTGTTTTCATCACTTCGTCCAACACGACCGTCGCAAAGCTTCCGCGGGGCAGCCGGAAACGAAGGCGGAGGGCGGGCTCACTCCCGTCGACGACCTCTTCGATCGCGTGATCATCCAGCGGGATGCGTAGCGGCCGGCGCGCCCCCTGCAGTTTGACGCCAGCGCCGACAGCGAAGTCGGCGCGCGCAAACCCGGCGGCCCGGAGCACCGTGCGTTCGATTTCGCCCGGGCGACCGTCCGCCAGCAGGGACTTTGTGCCCAACAGCGGTCCGCTCGGCGACACCTCAAACGTCTGGCAGCGCGGTTGCTCGACATTCGCATCGATGACCGCGAACACGCTCCCGTTGCGGTGGAGAAACGCGAGATCGCCCGTCATCAGCTTATCCAAGGCGCCCAGCCGCTGCGTGAGGATCTCGTTAAACATCCACGATTGCAGGGCGGAGACGTAGAGTCGCCGCATCGACCCCGGGACGGCGAGGCTTGCTTTCCGCACGTCGCCGAACCGTACGAGTGCATGGAGGGCCTTGCGTTCCGCGCGCATCTTGTGGGGCATGACCGCGAGGGCATCGGTGAGGCGACCCGCTTTGAAGTGCGTGCGCGCTTGCTGGAGCATCGGACTCGTGTCCAACCCCTCCGCGCCGCCCAGCAGTGCCTCGACGAAGCCCTGGTGATCTCCCCGTAGGAGTGCCGCGCCGAGGTGGTGGCTCGTTCCGCGCGAACCAAATCGCTGGCCGCCGAATCGGTTGGGCACGCCGCGCGCCGCCAGGACCGCAAAGATCGCGTGCGCGTGCGCGGCTGCGTCGGCGTTCGTCCCCCGGATGACAATCTCGAACCGGTTCCCGCGCAGGTGGCCCAACTTGAGTTTGTTTTTGTGCATGCGCGCGTCGAGCACACGCACTTGGTCGATCGTCACGGCCTGCGACTGCGCGACCGTGGCGCCGGGCACGCTGATCCATTGCCGCGTGACGGCGCGCGCGTCCTTGAGCCCGGCGTACCCGACGTCGCGCTCGCGCACCTCGAAGGCGTGCGCGACACGCCGCACCGCCTCAAACGTCGTGAGCCCACGTTTCTCCAGCCAGAGGTAGAGGTGGTCCCCTTCCCCGGATGGTTCATACAGGGGCACCTCGTCGACCACGAAGTCGTCCAGGGTTTGTTTGATCGATCCGCCCGTGCCGGGCAGATCAGCGGTGAGGTACGACAGAGACAAGCGCGAAGTGTACGATCTTGGACGTGCGTCTGCTCCCGATCGCTCTCCTCGTTCTCGTTGGGGTCGGCGTGTGGTTTGCCACGCGGGACGGAAGTGTGGCTCCCGGCCCGGCGAACGGAGAGGAGCGTGGCGGCGCGACGCCTTTGTTCGCGCCGTCAGGCCCCTCATTCGTCGGCTCCGAAACGTGCAAGGAGTGCCATCAGGAGCGGCACGCTACGTGGCTTGAGACCGGCCACGCCTACTCGTTGCGCGAAGCGATCCCGGAGACGGTCGCTGGGCGGTTTGATGGCAAGACGATTCGGACGAAGTACTACGAAGCGACGCCGTATCAAAACGACGGGCAGTATTTTGTGCGCGTTGTCGGTTTGGACGATCGTCCGTCCGGCGTGTACCGCGTGACGGCCGTCGTCGGGCGCTTGTTTGAACAGGCGTACCTGTTTACGGGACCGAACGGCGAGTGGCGCGTGCTTCCGATCTGTTGGAGCATCACCGACAAGACGTGGCACCAGACTCACGAGATCTTGGAGGACATCGCGGGACACGTGCAGGCAGTGCCCGAAGACTACGACTCACGCGAGCGCATTTTCAATCACGGGTGCGGACAATGCCATGCGACGAACTATGACGTCGGGCACATCATCCGCGAGGACTCGACGACAGCGTACAAGTCTTCGTTTTTGGAAGGCGCAGTCGCGTGCGAGTCCTGCCACGGTCCCGGTCGCGACCACGCGGCTTGGTACAAGGCCGAGCGTGCGCCCGATACACAACTTCCGGAGGGGGTGTCGCTCTTGCGCCCGCACAAGGACCTCGACGCGCAGGGTGTGCTCGAGTCGTGCGGGCGTTGCCACTACCAACATGGTTTGGAGTACGCGATCGGCGACGACCCGCGCACGAAACGGTTCGACATCGCGCACACACGCAACTACGACAAGGCGGGGTTTACGGCGGACGGGCGCCTTACTGGTCTCAACTATCACGGTTCGACGCAATCGCAGAGCCCTTGTTTTCTCAAAGGCGACATGAGTTGTCTGAGCTGCCATCAAATGCACGGCGGCGAGAAGTGGGGGCTCCGTTGGGTCGAGAATTCCAACCAGCAGTGCACGCAGTGTCACGAGGCGCCGCAATACGAAGCACGCGCGCACACGTTTCACGAGCCGGAAACGCGCTGTGTCGATTGCCATATGCCGCGCTTCATGGACGGCGTACTGCACTTCATGCGCGACCATCGGATTCGCAGTCCGCAACCGGAGCTGACGGAGCGATACGGCCAAGAGAACTCCCCCAACGCGTGCAACGTGTGTCACAAAGACCAAACACCGAAGTGGGCGCGCGAGCACAAAGAGTCGTGGTGGGGCGTGGCGCCGCGGCGTCTTGTCGACGACGTCGGGCAAGTGGTCGCGCTGCGCAAAGACGCGACGCAGGTTCCGACCGACGCGCTGGCCGCGACCGTCGCCCGTCCTTCCAGCGAGTTGTTCTTTCGCCTGACCGCGTTGTCTGAGTTGTCACGCCGGATCGACGAGCCGCAAGCGCGCCAGGCGATTCGCGCCGCGCTCACGTCCGACCACGTAGAAGTGATTCAAGTGGCCACGCGAGCACTCAGTGTGAATCCGGATCCCAATCCTGACGCCGTGACCACTCTCGTCGGCCTGCTGTCGCATCCGCTCCGCACGATCCGTGTCTCGGCAGGGTTTAGCTTGGCGCGGTTGGGTTGGCGATCCGCAACCCGTTCTCCCATCACGGACCGGGTCTGGGCGGATACGATCGCCGTGTTTGAGCGGCAGCTTATCCTTCGCGAAGCGTCCGTACGCGCGGCGCTCTTGGCCGACGCGCTGCACCGACCGGACGAGGAGTTTCAGTTTCATTTCACCCGCGCCGCAAAGCTCCTGCGCAACAAGCGATCCGATCCGACGACGACGCAACTTCTCCTACGCCGGACCCGTCGACTCACAGAGGCCGGCGAGCATCAGGTCGCCTTAAAGCAATACCAAGAACTTCTTCGTTTTCTCGGAGAGCCGATTCCGATCCTCTTACTCGACTCGGCAGATTCACTCGCCGCCGTGGGGCAAGCGGCACTAGCCGTGTCGAACTGGCGCGCCATTCTTGCCTTGCCTAAACCGCCGCGCGTCCTGGCAACGATCGCGCGCGCGCGACTGGCTCACAGTGCCGGCACACCCGATGACTTGGCGAGCGCGCGGTCGGCCCTGGTCCAACTGATCGGCGAACTGGAGCGTGATCCGATCGGCGGGCAGAGTTTGCGTCGCGCGAAGTACGCGCTCGACCGCATCGACGAATAGGGCTATTCCTCGACGGCGTCGCCGAGGCGCAGGCCCTTTTGGACCGCGCGAATCTGTGCGGCGAATCGTTCCCCGCCTTCGCCGCGCTTCCGCACGCGCAAGGCGAACACGGTCTTATCGCGTGTCGTGCGAAACAGATAGATGTCGGTATGAATCGGCTGCTTGTCGCGGACGCCCGAAAACCGCATGGCGAGCAAACACGTCGCGCCCGGCGGATCGAAGCCGTCGATCGTCTGCTGCTTCGGATCTTCGTGATCGTTGCCGAACGCACCAAAAAACGTCGCGAACCAAGTCTTGGGTTCGAAGCGTTCGTGTACGCCATACTCGAACAGGCGCACGCGCAATCGGTGGCGCGGATCCGGATCGACGGTCTCTAAGACCACGCGGCACCCGGGGTCGGACACGCTCGACGGCCGCGTCCGTTTCATCGCCGCGGGATGCGGGAGCGCGTATCCCTGCACCAAGTCTTTGATGATCGCTCCGGGCTTAGTCGCCTTCAGCGGCCCCACCAAAAGTCGAAAACCGGTGTCGAACGCGGCAAGACCTTCGCGACAGCCGTCGTCGTCTTCCTCGGTCTTTTGGCCGTACACCGTCTCGATGCACTCGTACCAAACGCGATCAAAGCACAGCGCCCGTACGCGGCGCAAACAGCGCGTCCCTTGCAGCGTGGCCTCCAGGCGGTACTCGACCGCCTTCTGGTCGCCCCAGGTGACTGCACGCACGGCGCCGACGGTTTCTTTGGGGATGCCGGGGAAACGGTAGTGGGCGGTGCGCGCCTTCAGCGCGACGAGCGTGTCGACGTCGCGCTCCAATCGCTGGCGCGCGAAGTGAACGAACGCGTGCGCGATGTCTTCTCTCTTGTAGACCCAAACGAACTCGTCGCCGCGGCGTTGCCACCCGACCGGGAGCGGCCCAAGGAGACGATAGTTAAACGCCTCCTCGCGTTCGATCTCGCCGCGCGGAGCGGCTTGGAGCATGGACGCAAGCAACGCGCCCGCTAGTGCGCACGCGGCCAGCCAAGGCGCAAGAGCGCACCGCGGAAAGACGCGCCGCGCGGTTCGCATCGCCGAGGAACGAATGCGCCGCCTACTTGACCGGGACGAAGTTATCGATGAAGTCTTTGATGTGGTTTTTCCAGATCACAGCACCCGTACCACCGGTGTAGTAGATCTGAACTTGATACTGGCGGTCGTTCTTGCACTCCGCGAAATACCAGTCGGTCATTTCCACGACCGTGCGCCGGCCGAGCAACGAGAGGGAAAAGCTCTTTTTCGCGAGCTTGCACTTCCACTTCTTGTCAATCGTCGGCTTCTTGCGCTTCTTCTTGTCGAAGGTCTTCTCGAAGTACGTGATTTTGCTCTCCGCGAGCTTGTCGAGCGAGTAGACGCCCTTGCCGCCCTTGAGTGACTTGGCGTACACACGAATCATCATGCGCGTCTGCCCGCGAATGGCTTCGGCCTTAAAGACGCAGCCACCGGCTTGTTCGAACTTGTCGAACTTATCGGTCGGCGTCATCACCAAGCCCTGCGGCTTGACCAAGTGGAGCTTCCAGAAGTTGAGCTTCACTTCCTTGCGCTCAAGCAATGCGGGATCGATCTTGTCCGAGTTCACGCCGCTGCCGCCCGTCGGCGCACCCGGCTCCTCGCCCTTTTTTGCTTTCGGATCGGCCTTGAGTTTTCTGATCTCGAAAAACTTAAATGACTTGCGCAAGCCCTCGAGCTCTTCGTGCAAGTCCGCGTCGTCCACCGCGTCGGCGGAACGATGCACGTAGTACTGGTAGAGCGTGCTGCCGTTCATGAACACCATCCACGACAGGCGATACTTGCCGCCGGTCATGGCGTGCGTGCCGGTGACATCGACTTCCCAGCAATCGACTTCACCGATCTTGCCGCCGGTTTGCGTCGTGTACTCCTTGTTCTCGACGATCGATTCGATCTGGTCCTTCCACATCGCACCGAGCTTGGCGGGATTGAGCTTGGCTTGGTTGCGAGCGAGCGGCGTCGCGAAGATGTAGACGTTGCAGGCCGCCGGCGGATCCGAATCCGCGTACTCCGACTGCAGATGCAACTTCATGCCCTTCTTGGCAAAGACATCTTCGATTTTCATGACTTCCCAATCGATCGAATTGGGATTCGTCACCTGAAAATTCGCTTCTTTCAGCGCGATGACGTCGGTTTCGTCCGCGACCGCGTTCGGCGATCGCGTGGCCAACACTAGGATCGACGCTAAGAGAATTGATTGTTTCATCGCACTCGCCTTCTTTCCGATTCTCTCGGTCTATTTCTTCTTCCGGAACTTGAGCGACTTGAAGAACACATCGAGGTGTTTCTTGTAGCGAATGTGGAAGTCACCACGAGTTTCCATCTCGACAAAGTTGCGCCAACCGCTCGACTCGTCCAAGAGCGCAGTGAAGGTTCCGTCAAACCCTCCGACATCGCCCGGGACGAGCACGAACCCAAGACCGCGGAAGCTGCCGATCCTTTCCTTACGGCCCTTCGGGTTCATCTTCTTCACGCCGCGCGCTTTCGATTCCCAGTTGCTCTTCCAGCCCGCGGTCACAAGTTTTTTGTCCTGGGGCACCGCGTTGCGTTCGCCGAGCGCGGCGATGCTTTGGTGCGAGATTGAGATCGTCGCCCAGTTGTTCTCGCCGTCTTGCGCCCAAACGCTGATGGACCCGTTGCCGCCCGCCGCTTTGCGGATCTTGAAGCCCGGAGGGAGCTTCCAAGAAACCTCAAGTTTATGTGTCTTGCGGCCCCGTTCCGTCTTGAGCATCGAGTCCTTGACGGCGGCCTTCTTCACGTTGACGTCCGGCGCCACATCGGCAAACGTGTTGCCCGGGTTTTCGCCCATGATGATCAGGGGCGGAGATTTGGCGCCGGCAGAAATGAACGTGACGGACTTGAGCAGTTCTTCCCACTCCGCGATGAGCGTTCCGTCGTCGCCAACCGAGGACTGAAAGCCGCAGGTGAAGTGGTAGATGTGGGGCGAGAGCATGGCGAGGCCGCCGCGGACCACGGTCGGCTTGTAGTCCGGGACCTTGGCTTTGGGGTCTCCGCGGCGCTTCAGCTCTTCTTGCTTGCGCACCTCGGCGATCTGCTCGGCTCGAAGACCGCGCAACTCATACTGACCTGATTTCTCGGCCGACGTGATGCTCCGGCCCTCGTTCATGTCTTTGGTCGCCAGCTTCGAGCTGTCTCGGTCACCATAGAAGATGTCGAACGCTCCGCCATTGATATAGCGGTCGAGCATGCTGCCCGGTGTCTCCTGCGTGAAGATATCAGTCCTACTGTATTCAATGCGGAAAAGACGCATGACGGCCAGCACGTTGCCTTCCGCGTTCTTGCGCATCACGGTGAACCGCAGCGTGTCTTTGTCTTCGCCGAGTGCGGACTCGAGCGACCAACCGGCCGGCAGAGTCATCTTGACGTTGCCGAATTTGTCCTCGAGCGGCGTCGGCTTCGTGCTGGCCGCGGAGTCGGCTCCGTCGGCGCCGTCTCCTTCGGTGCTCGTGTCGACTTCGCGCTCCTGGAACGAGATGCCTTTCCAGATGCTGGCGAGAGCCTTTTCCTGCCCCTTGTGCGCGTCGCCGATGCTCGTTTCTAAGATGCGAAACACAATGCCTTGGTGAACGACGCCGCATCCGCGGAAGCGAACGTTGCTCGTGCTCCCGTCGAGTACGCCGCTGATGCTGAACCCAACGTCGCTGCGTCCGCCCGCTTTGAGCGTTGTGTCCTCGGCGAATGCGGAGGTCACTTTGCTCAGCGCCGCTGCTAGGACTTTCGCCTCAGACTTGAGCCATGACTCCTTATTGAAGCCGTCGCCGGGTCCGACCTCAACCTGCAGCAACACGTATTTGTTCGGGAGCAGGTCAAGCTTAGCGGAAAACCGCACCGGGCCGGCTTCGCGCGCTTTTTCGCGGTCCCAATCCGACGGCAGGTGAACCACCAAACCGGAACGCTTATCGACGATCTTCTCGCCGTCGTCTTGCGCTCGCAACGTCGGAGCTAGCAGCGTGACGATGACGAACCCGGTTATGAGTACGGTGGACTTACGCATCTTCTTCTCTCCTTGCCATTTCCTCCCCGCGGAATCAGCATCCTCAAACGGGGAGCGCATCTCTGTGATTCCCCGCGCCATTTGCACCGCGCTGGATGGGGAACTACGTCCTACAAATCCGGGCCGCATTGTAACGTCCCGGCGGCAAGCGATTGATCGCTACCGCAATTTGAATGCCGCTGCCGCCCGATCTGTTCCCAGTCCCGGCTCCATACGAGCTTGCTACCGTTCGATTGCCGCTCCCGGCAGCAAAAAAGGCAGGGGGACGGCGTTTTTTACGAACCGCCGTCGCCCGCGCCCGCGCCGTCGCCGTCACCTGTACCTTTGCCCTTCGACGGCTCGTCGGTGGAGCTTTCCGGGGATCCACTGTCCTCGCTGTCCTCACCCGGATCTGCTGCTTCGGTATCTACTGCTTCGGTATCTGTTGCTTCGGGGCCCGTTTCCGGGTTCGCTAGCGCGCCGGCGTCGTCATTCGGGCCCGCGTCGGGATCGCCTTCGGGGTCGCTCCCAGGCTCGCCGTCTTCGGGCTCGTCTTCGCTGGCCGCGACGATGGCCGCAGCGAGGAGGCGATCCCCAGCTTTGAGATTCATGACTCGGACACCTTGCGTGTTGCGTCCAATCACGGAAATGTCGGCGATGCGGGTGCGGATAATCATGCCGCCCGCGCTCATCAGCACGATTTCCTCGGATTCATCGACCACGGCCACGCGGACGACGGCGCCGTTGCGTTTGGACGTTTGCAGATCTTTTAATCCAAGGCCTCCGCGGGACTGGGCGCGGTAGTCGGCGAGATGCGTGCGCTTGCCGTATCCGTTGACGGAGAGCGAGATGAGCTGGGCTCCCTCGCGCACCACGCCCATGCCGACGACGCGATCGTCCTCGCGCAGCTTGATGCCGCGGACGCCGCGTGCCGTCCGGCCCATGCGTCGAACGTCGGTTTCGGAAAAACGGATCGCCATGCCACCCGCGGTTCCCATGATCACGTTTTCGTTACCTTCCAGTAACACCGCCCCGACCAGGCGATCGTCGTCGGCGAGCTCGCACGCGATGATGCCGGTCTGCCGGGCTGCGTTGCGCAGCAGCGAGAGCGTGACCTTTTTGACGATGCCGCCACGGGTCGCAAACAGGATGTCTCGATCGTCGAACTCCTTGAGCGAGAACGCGGCGGTGACTTCTTCCCCGTCGCGCAAGTTCAAGAAGTTTTGGATGCTTCGTCCTGCGCTCGTGCGACTCAGCTCCGGGATCTCAAACGCCATTTTGGCGAACGCGCGACCCTGGTTCGTGAGGAACAGCAGCGAGTCGTGCGTGTGCGAGCCCCAGACATGCGTAATGACATCTTCGTCGCGCGTATCGGCGCCGATGATGCCGCGCCCGCCGCGGTTTTGCGCGCGATAGGTACCCAACGCAACGCGTTTGAGATAACCGCCGCGGCTCATCGTGACGACCACGTCTTCGGGCGTGATCAATTCCGCGCGCGTGAAGTCCACGGCGTCTTCTGAAATCTCGCTCCGGCGCTTGCGGCCGTGCTTGGCCTTGATGTCGGCGAGCTCTTCCAAGATCACTTCCAGGACACGCGCCTCCGAGCCCAAGATCTCGCGGTAGTACGCAATCTTTTTGTGTAACTCTTCGAGTTCGTCGATGAGTTTTTGGCGTTCCAGTCCGGTGAGACGCGAGAGCGTCATGCGCAAGATCGCCTGCGCCTGAAGAGTCGTGAATTCAAACGACTCGACGAGGCGGTGTTCCGCGACCTCGGGATTCGGACTCGAGCGAATCGTCTTGATGATCTCGTCGATCACGTCGAGCGCTTTGAGCAAGCCCTCCACGATGTGCGCGCGCGCTTCCGCCTTGTCGAGGAGGAACTTGGTGCGGCGCCGGATGACGACGATGCGGTAGTCGCGGTAGCACTCGAGCAGGCGCTTCAGCGTCAGCGTTTCCGGGCGCCCGTTGACGAGCGCGATCGCGTTGACGCCAAACGTCTCCTGCAGCGACGTGTGCTTGTAGAGCAGGTTCTCGACGATTTTGGGATCTTCGCCGCGCTTGAGTTGAATGTAGATGCGGTACGGGTTGGTGCGGTCCGCGTAGTCCTCGATGCGCGAGATTCCGTCAATCACGCCATCTTTGACGAGTTGCGCGATCTTCTTGATGATCAAGTCGCGGCGCGGCGGGTACGGAATCTCTTCGACGTGCAGCGCCCAACGGCCCGGCTTCTCTTCCTCCGAACGAATCCTTCCGCGCAAGATGACGCGGCCACGGCCCGTCGTGTAGGCGTCGTAGATGCCTTCTCTTCCGCAGATGATGCCGCCGGTCGGGAAGTCCGGACCGGGTAACACCGTCATCAAATCGACGACACTCACATCCGGGTTGCGGATGTACATGTCGAGGGCGTCGACTACCTCTGACGGGTTGTGCGGCGCCATGTTGGACGCCATACCGACCGCGATGCCGACCGACCCGTTGACGAGCAAGTTCGGGAAGCGCGCCGGGAGAACCGTCGGCTCCGTTGTCGACTCGTCGTAGTTGGGGATGTAATCAACCGTGTCGAGGTCGATGTCGTCGAGCATCTCTTTGGATGCCGAAGTGAGGCGCGCCTCGGTGTAACGCATGGCGGCGGGCGGGTCGCCGTCCACCGAACCGAAGTTGCCTTGGCCGTCGACCAAAAGCGTGCTCATGTTGAACGGCTGCGCCATGCGCACGAGCGTCGGATAGATGACCGCTTCGCCGTGCGGGTGGTAGTTCCCCGACGTGTCGCCGGCGATCTTCGCGCACTTACGGAACTTGGAACTGGGCCCCAAATTCAGGTCGTTCATGGCCACGAGGATGCGACGTTGCGATGGCTTGAGGCCGTCCCGAACGTCGGGCAACGCGCGCGACACGATGACGCTCATCGCATAGCGCAGGTAGCTCGTTTTCATCTCATCCTCGATCAAGAGATCGTGGATTTTGTCGGGCGGATCACGGCCGGATTCCGGCGCGGCGGGGGGGACTTGATCGGTCATAGAGGGAAGCCAGCATGGTAGCACGCGCTCGGTGTTTCCGTCAAGGTGCGAGACGGACATAAGTATCTGTGAATAAACAAGATATGGCAATTCAAAGAGGGTTCGTGCGGGGCGGCTCGATTCGGCGCGATTCGGGTCTGAAACGAGCGACGCAATCAGGGCCAGCGGATGCGGTCGAGGCGCGGTGCTGCTAGGATTTTGCTCCCATGAGGTTCATCACCGCCTTCTCTCTCGCCGCACTTCTTCTCACGCCGGTCGCTGCTCAGGACAAGGGCGACCAAGAAGCGAAATACGAAAACGCCGAGCTCGGCTTGAGCTTCACCGGTGTCTACGGCTGGAAGCGTCAGGTAGCAACCGGCTCGGCGGCCTGGACCGAGCTGGCGCGTTACAGCGAAGCGGCGTTCGATGCCGACGTCATTTTGCTTGTGCGCGACAACCCGTACTCCGCGCTGTCTGACTTGCGGCGCGCGATGCAGGAGGAGTTCAAAGCGGGCTCGGCGAATATCAAGCCGGGCGAGTCGTCGTACCGGGAGCCCACGTTTCGCGACGAGCAAATGAGGGCCGGCTTGCAGCTTCCCGCCATCGAAGTCGAGTGCAAGTTGGCGCGCATCACCAAAGAAGGGAAAAAGCGCGAGCTCGCCGTGTTGAGCCGCACGTACTACGGGGCGAACCGGTTGTTTCGTGTGCACTGCACGGCGCGTAGTTCGCGCCTAAAGCGCGTGAAAGACCTCTTCCAGCGCGCGGCCAAAGGGCTCGTCGTTTCGAGTTCGCAAGAGAAAGTGGTTTCCGGCTATCGCTTCCACAGCGAGCGAGGCAAGTACCAGTGCTTGGTGCCGGCCGAGCTCACCGGGGCACTTCCGCCGCGCAATGCGAAAGCGGATATGCGATTCGGAAGTCGCAACTTAGGAGTCACGATCAGCATCTGGTCCTACGCGTTTGACGGCATCTTGGCGGACCATGTCGAGGAGATGGTCGATTACTACGGTACGGCGATCAAGGTCGACAACGAGGAAGCGAAAGCGCTCGGCGGGACGGCGTTTTTGTCCACGTTGACCAAGGGTGACAAGGTCACGCTGATCACCGGGACCGTGCAAAATGGGCGCGTTTACCGCATTCACACCAGCGGCAAGAAGTCCAAGTTGGACGATCTCAAGCGAGTGCACGCCGCGTTCGCGAAGACTTTCAAGATTGTGAAATGAAGCCGGTCATCGTTCTGGCCGCCGCGTTGGTTGGAGGCGTGGCCGGTTCACTCTTGACGCGTGCTCTGCAAGAAGACGCGCCGCAGCGCCAGGAGCGCGAGGCATCGGCGCGAACCGATCCGGCGGTCGAAGCGCGGATCGCAGCGCTGGAGCGTGCCTACGCGCGCTTGAAGCAAGCTTGGAGTTCGCGCCCGGACGCGCCGGACCCGGATGGCCGCGCGCCCGATGCGACTGAAACACCGGGCGATGTTGACGGCGAGCCGGCCGACGCGGCGGCGCCGCAGAAGGGCGCACCTCTTAAGGCCAAGGCGCAAGAGGAGCTTGACGAGCTGATGCGCGCGTTTGACGCAGCGTCGATCGACGGGCGGACCATCGGCCAGCTTTGGAATTGGATGACGACGAACAAGAAACAGATTCCGGCGTTGATCGAGCAGCTCCAAGCGCGGCTAAAAGAACGTCCGTCCGCCGACCTCTACACAGTGCTGGCGACGGCCTTTATCGGCGAGCTCAACTACAACACGATGCCGGGCGCGTCGCAGGGAGTGGTTTGGGGCCAAGCTTCGCGGGCCTACGACGCGGCGATCAAGCTCGACAACGAGCATTGGCATGCGCGCTACGGCAAAGCGTTCGGACTCACGTTCGTGCCCGAGCAATTCGGAACGCGCCCGGTTGCGATCAAACAATTCGAGGAGCTCCGCGAAATTCAGAGTCGGCGTGCTCCGGAACCGCAGCACGCGCAGACGTACGAACAACTCGGACGCCTCTACATGCAGCAAGGCAATGCGGAGAAGGCGCGCAAGATCTGGCGTGAGGGGCTTAAGCTCTTCCCGGACAACAAGGGCATCCAGCAGCAGCTCGATGTGAGCGAAAAAAAATGACGACCAAAGACGAGATCACAGCAGCCGTAAAAACGATCTTTCGCGACACGGTGAAGCTGGAGCCGGAAAAGATCGACGCATTAACGACGGGGACGCACCTGCGCGACGACCTCGAACTCGATTCGCTCGACATGATCGAGGTTGTCTACGAGCTTGAGGAAAAATTCGACGTGCAGATTCCCGAAGAGCGCGTCAAAGAGATTCAGACGTTCGGTGAGATCATCGACGGCCTGCACGAAGCTCTCACAGCTTCTTAGCGCCGGGCTACTCCGGCGGAGCTACTTCGAACAACGGCGCAGCACGAGTACGGAGTTTTGGCCGCCGAATCCAAAGCTGTTCGTGATGGCGGTCCCGATGTGCGCGTCGCGCGGTCCGTCGGCCACGTAGTCTAGGTCGCAGCCGTCATCGCCCGGCGTGTAGTGCAGCGTGGGCGGCAACGTCTGATGGTGAATGGCGAGGGCCGTGCTGGCGAGTTCGATGGCGCCGGCTGCGCCCATCGTGTGCCCGATGTGCCCTTTGATGCTGCTGACGGGAAGCGTCGCCGCCCGCGCACCGAACACCTGCTTGATGACGGCCGTTTCGTTCTTGTCGTTTGCTTCCGTGGATGTGCCATGGGCACTGACGTAGTCCACGTCATCGGGCGTGAGGCCGGCATCGGCCAGCGCTTCGCGGACCGCCATCACCTCGCCCTCCGTGTCGGGCCCGACGATGTTGGTGGCGTCGTTGGTCGCGCCGACGCCCGCTAACTCCGCATAGATGCGGGCGCCGCGGGCTTCCGCGCGCGACCATTCCTCGAGGATGACGATGGCGCACCCTTCGCCGAACACGAGGCCGTCGCGGTCGCCGCTGAACGGGCGGCTTGCCGTGGCGTCATTGCGCCGCGATAAAACGCGCAGGTTATTCCACGCCGCTCCGGTTGACGCGTTAATCACGAGGTCGACGCCGCCCGTAATGCAGGCGTCCAACGTGCCGGCGCGAATCTGTTGCGCCGCGAGTCCGGCGGCGATCGCGCCGGACGAACACGCCGTCGCAACCGTGAAATTGACCCCGCGTGCCCCAAATCGGATGCCGAGATGGCTCGCGGGGGCGTTGGACATAAGTCGGGGCACCGTAATGGGTTTGATGCGCTTCCAACCCTTATGAAAGTACGTGTCGTAGAGGTCTTCGAACTCCAGCGCGCAGCCGTAGCCTGTGCCCAAGATCACGCCGGTGCGCGGCCCGGCGAGATCGCTGGCGCCCGCGTCGGCCACCGCTTCATTCCCGGTCAAGACGGCTAGTTTGGACGCGCGGCTCCACATCGCGGTCTGGCGCGCGTCCAAGTGGTCATCGAAGTTGAGCGGTGGGATTTGCGCGTAGTGGGTCGTGGGGTACTCGTGCTCAAACCCTTCGGTCGGGCGGACCGCCGTGCGGCGTTCCAAGATCCCATCCCAAAACGTTTGGCGCCCGAGGCCCAGCGGCGTGACGAGCCCCAATCCGGTGATCGCGATGCGACGTTCCGTCATAACTCCGGAGATTCAATCAGAACCTGGGCGTTTGTGACAAGGTTCCGGTGGATTCTCCGGCCGCTTCCGAAATTGCGGCCCGGGCCGAGTCTCGGGAATAATGCGCGGCGTGCGGGTTCTGATGCTCGATGGTGGCGATCAAACGCCGTATCTCAGTCGCCTGGTTGCGCACCTGGCGCGCGATGGGCTGGCGATGCACTATGCCGCTGACCCGCGCCATAAGGACTTTACGGCGCTGAGCGCCCAGGGGGTTGTGTGTCATCCCGTCCGCGTCCGGCACAAACTGGACCTGGCGTGCCGATGGCGTGTTCGCGGCATTCTCGACCGCGAGTCGATCGACGTGATGCACACGATCGCGGGCCGGGACGCCTATGTGGGCCTGAAAGCGCGGGGGCGGCGCAAGATCCCCACATTTGTGCGTCGCGGCGCCTACGCTCCGATCAGTCGGTTCGATCCGGCCGATCGCGTCGTGTACGGGCGCCGTGGGGCGGACCGCTTCCTGGTGGTCTCCAAGGATCTTGTGGCCCACATGGCGGCGCAGGGCTTGGAGCCCGAGCGGCTCGTCAACATCTACACCGGCATCTGGAGTCCGGAGTTGCAACCGATCGCTGTGGACTTGCGCGCCCGCTACAACATCGATGCAAGCACGCTTCTCATCGCGCACGTCGGAAACTCGCGACCGGTGAAGGGGTTTGACTATCTGCTGGATGCGCTCGCGTTGTTTCAAGAACGTGGCGGACGGTTTCGACTGTTGGTGGCCGGGCGCGGTTACGAGAAAGACATCGACCGCATGACGGCGCTGGGAGTGCGCGACTCGATCGAGTTGCTCGGTCACGTGAACGTGATGGAGATCACGCCGAACGTGGACCTCATGGTGCTCCCTTCGCGCATCGACGCCTTGCCGCGCGCCGTCATCGAAGCGACGGTCGTCGGAACGCCGGTGATCGGAACGCGGGTCGGCGGCGTTCCCGAAATTCTCGATCAAGGCGCGGGCGGCGTCT
Source organism: Planctomycetota bacterium (assembly GCA_021776785.1). Taxonomy (GTDB): domain Bacteria; phylum Planctomycetota; class PLA2; order PLA2; family PLA2; genus JAJFFF01. The sequence goes on from JAJFFF010000001.1 coordinate 110,867, forward strand.
TGGTCGATCCGAACGATCCGTCGTCGCTGGCGGATGCGCTGGAAGCGGCGGCGCGCGACAAAGACACGTTGCAAGCGCTCGCGCGACACGCTCAAGAGCGCAATCGCGCGTTGTTTTCAGTCGAGCAAAGCGCCGCGCGGCATCGCGAACTCTACGCGGCCGTCCTGCGCTAATCCGGCCTCATCGCCGCCCCGGGTGGTGCTACACTTGGCTCGTGAGCAGATGGGGATGGGCGATCGCCGTGTTGGCCGCCGTATCGACGTGCGCGCTGTACTGGGGATCGGAAAACCTACGTCGCGCGAAGCAACGCACGGCGACCGAGAGCGAACCGAAGGCCCAAGCGATCGCGGAAACGGGTCCCGATCGCATTCCAGTCACGTGGGAGGAGCCCGGTCCGCCGTTTGAAAAACCGGTCGTCGTCACCGGGCGCGTGTTGGACGCGTACGGCCAACCCGTGTTTCGCGCCGAGGTTTCGGTCGTCGCGCCGCGCCCGTACCGCGTGACGTTTTCGCAATCGGATGGTCGCTACGAGTTGACGTTTCCCCGTCCCGGGAAGTACCTGCTTGAGGGCCGGCTCACGTTGGACATGGCGCGCGAGCGCAAAACTATCGAGATTCCCGCGACCGGCGTCGTGCCGCGCGTCGACTTTCATCTTCAGGCGGCGGGCGTAATTTTCGGGGAGATTGTCGCGGCCGGTGCGCCGGTTGCATCCGCCTCCGTCGATATCGGCGTTGTCGATCTGTACGGGGACGTGGACTGGGAGCTCGACACGCAGGTGGAGAACGGGTTTTTCAGCTTCGCGTTTGCGCCTCCCGCCAACGTCCCGTTGCGCTTGGTCGTACGCGGGTCCGACGTCTACATGGAAAAACCGCTGGAGCTTACGTACACCGGCGAGCGCCTCGACCTCGGGCGTCTCACGCTCACGCGCTACCCGTCGCTGCTTCTCAAGTTGCGCCTCCCCGACGGGTCGTATGCTCGGGAAGTTTTTTCCGCCCCCGCTGCGTTGCTGCGACCGCAGCAGACCGACAGCGACGGCGACGTCTTGGACGACGGCTTGCCCGATGTGCACGGTGCGGGATCGCGGTACGTGTTGCGTGAAAAACGCGATGTGACCAAAAGGCTCGCGCTGTGGGCAACCACCACAAAGAACGTGACCGTTCTCGTTGTCCGCGACATCCACCTCGTCAACGATCAACTGACGTCGCACGAAACCGCCGTTGCACCCGGCCCGTTTACGGTGCGGCGTCGGCTCGTCGATGAAAACGGCGAAGCGTTGATGGCGAGACTTTCGATCCGGGGCGTGTCCATGGAGACGAGCCAAGACGGCTACTTTTCCGTCAGCGTTCCCCACGGCGGCATGTTCACGGCGCAGATACGTGCGCTCGCGCTGCGCGAGCTCGGTTGGGTGGCGCTGCCCGCCGCGGGCGGCCGCGCCCACGCCGCGGTTCTCGTCAACGCGGATCAGCCCGATGACGTCGTGTTTTCATTGGCACGCCGCGTCCTGATGGTCGGGCGCCCGCCGTTTGCCGCGGTCTTGCGACGAGCGACCGGCAACGCGTCTCACGCATGGGGCTTTCACGTGGATGACGAAGCTCGTGTCGAGAACGTCGTCGGCGCGTTGTCGCCGCCACTCACGCCGGGGCGCTACGCGTATCGCAGCGGTATCTTGCGCATGCGGAGTGTGGCCGGTCTCACCAAACTCGCGTGGGATTTCGACGTGGCTCCGAAGGGCTGGGTCGAAATCACCGAGTCGAATCTGCAGGTCGTCGATCAGCGCTAGGGCCCAGAAGACGACAGGACGCCCCCGCGCCGCGGGATCGGCGAGGGTCGCGGGGCGTACTAGGTTTCTTCCTCGCCCGGCGCTTCTAGGATCGCGGCCGTTCCGTACGCTAAGAACTCGGCGGCGTTTCTCATGACTTCCGTGGACGCAAAGCGCATCCCCAAGATCGCGTTGGCGCCCATTTCTTTGGCGTCGGCGAGCATGCGGTCGTACGCCTGCTCGCGCGCTTCCGCGATGACTTTGGTGTAGTCGTGGATCTCTCCGCCGACCATGCCGCGAAACCAAGCCAAGATACTGCGCCCGATATGGCGCGAACGAACGGCCGTGCCGCGTGCGACGCCCAGCACTTTGACAGTGCGCTGACCCGGAACGTCAAACATTGTAGTGACGATCAACGGTGTACCTCACGGTGGTAGCGATCGTGGGGGAGCAAGCGTTGCCGCTCCCGCCACACGCTCCACAAAAGCAATAGGGACCCAAGCACGAGGCTCGCGCCGGCGAGTTTGACTCCCCAGTGCGTGCGCTCGGAAGTGAAAAAGAAGTAGCAAGCGCCGGCGATCAGCCCGGCCAAGCCAAGCAGCAGCATGATCCATGCGGCGTGACGCTCGGTGCGGTTGTAGACGTCGTTCCAGAACTGCGCGAGGGCTTCGTCGCCCACGTCATCGGCGGCGACCGCGGCGGTCACGTCGGCGAGACGTCGCATCGATTCGTACTCCGCACGCAGCTCCGCGTCGTCGGTAAGTGCTTGCTCGACGCGCGCGCGCGCCGCGTCGTCCAGCTCGCCATCGAGGTAGCCCATGAGGAGGATCTGGATCTCGGACTCAGTCATCGCTTGAACCTGATTCCTTGGTTCCGGCGTCGTTCAACAACGGCTCCAGAACTTTTTTGAGCGCGCGCCGCGCCGCCCAGAGGCGAGACATTACGGTACCGATCGGAATCTCGAGACAGGCTGCGATCTCTTTGTACGCAAGCCCATCGAAGTGAGAGAGGTGCAAGATCTCGCGGTGATGGTCCGAGACCTGCGTCATCGCCCAATGCACTTGCGTCTTGAGTTCGGAGCGCGAGGCGGCGGCCGACGGATCGTTCGGTTTGCCGGCGATCGGCGGCGCGTTCTCCGCGTCCAAGCTGACCGCACGAGACCGCGCACGCTTTTTGAGCGCTGTGAAACAGCAGTTTTTCAAGATGCGATACAGCCACGGGTAAAACGGCTCGGTTAGTCGAAACCTCTTGATGGCGCGGTACGCCCGGACGAATGCCTCCTGCGCCACATCCTCGGCGAGATTCGCATCGCGCATAATCGCGCGTGCGACACCGATGGCGCGCGCCCCGTAACGCTTGACGATTAGCTCGTAAGCGCCGCGGTCGCCCTGTTGACATGCGGCCAGTGCGCGGACCTCGTCCTCGCAAGGCTCTGAACGCGGCTCCTTACTTGCCTCAACCATTGGCTATTCGCGCTAATTAGAGCAGAACCAAGGCCCAGATGCCCGGGACCACAAACAGCAGGAAAAGCCCGCAGCCGCCCCGCTTTTTGGGTGACCCATTCGGAGTCGCCAGCCCTTCACGGCGCAAAAAATCTTCGTACTCGGAGTCCGTGAAGCGCGCGTCGTCATAGCCGCCATCCGCGCCGAAGTCCGCTGCGATCTCATCCGGCGTGATGTCGGGCGACCACGTGAGGTCTGCGTCCGCACCGCAACCCGGGCAAACGAGCTTGCTCTCGGGGAAGCTATCGCCGCAATGCGCGCAAATCCGCATGGAGGTGAGGCTACCCGATTTCCGCGATACCGAAGGTCTTTGTAGACTGTCGGCTCACCATGCACGACCACGTCCGCGAAATCTTGCGAGCGATCGGGGAGGACCCGGATCGCGAAGGATTGAAGAAAACGCCGCAGCGCGTCGCTGAGTCGTACCGTTTTCTTACGGCGGGCTACGACCAGGATCTCCAGCATATCGTCAACGGCGCTGTGTTTACGGAGCGGGCGGACGACATGATCGCCGTGTGCGACATCGAGTTGCACAGCCTTTGCGAGCACCACCTGCTTCCGTTTGTCGGCAAAGCGCACGTCGCCTACCTCGCGCAGGACAAAATCATCGGGCTATCGAAGATCCCGCGCATTGTGGACATGTTCGCGCGCCGCTTGCAGGTGCAGGAACGTCTCACGCGTCAGGTGGCTGAGGCGGTGATGGAAGTGCTGGAGCCGCTCGGAGTCGGCGTGGTCATCGAAGCGGATCACTTCTGCATGCGGATGCGGGGTGTGGAAAAGCAGTCGTCTTACGCGGTGACGAGCTGCATGCTGGGAAGATTCCGCGCCGACGCCAAAACGCGCGCCGAGTTCTTAACCCTGGTGCAGCAGACCCGGCGTTAGGGCCCGCCAACGACGTAGAATCGCTTGGTGCACGCATCACGCGGTCCCATGGCGTAAAACGACGCTAGGGGGTGCCTTCCGGGAACACTTTTCCCGGGTTCATTAGGTTGTCGGGATCCCACGCGCGCTTGATCTCTTTCATGGCGTTGAGCGTGTCTTCGTCGAACTGCAGCGGCATGTCTTCGCGGCGTAGGATGCCGACGCCGTGTTCCGCGGTGATGCTTCCTTGCAGCTCGATCGTTGCTTTCAAGAGCTCGCGCACGGCGGGGCCGATCTGTTGGTCCCAGTTGGCGTCCACCTCTTTGCGCTTGATGAAATCGATGTGGATGTTGCCGTCGCCGGCGTGACCAAAACATACGACTTCGATGCCGCGCCGCCGCGCGATTCCGTGTGCGCGGCTCACCAACTTCGGCATCGAGCGGCGCGGAACCACCGTGTCGCACGCGCTATACGCGGGCAACATCTTGGTCGCTTCGGCGACGGCGTGACGGACGCCCCACACCTTTTCGCGGGGGGCGAGTTCGACGTCGTCGGCGCCGGCGTCGAGCAGCAGCGTGCCGACCTGTTCGATCTCGTCTTGGGTGCGCGCTTCGCTAAATCCTTCGATCTCAATGAGGAGCAGCGCGGCGGCGTCGGAGTGCGGGAGCTGGACTTTGAGCATCTCTTCCGCGAGCGCTGCGGCGGCGCGCTCGATGAACTCGACGGCCGACAGCGTGGCGCCGCAGCGTTCGACTTCGAGTGCGGCCTGCGCGGCGGTGTCCATGGACGAGAACGCGGCGAGTAGCGTGCGCCGGTGCGTCGGCAGCGGCACGAGCTTGATCGTGGCCTCCGTAATGACGCCGAGAGTTCCTTCGCTTCCGACCAAGAGATGGTGCAGCGCGTAACCGGCCGAGTTTTTGGCAAGTTTGCCGCCCGAGCGGATCACGCGACCGCCCATCAAGACGGCCTCGATGCCCGTGACTTGCGCGCGCGTGGTTCCGTACTTCACCGCGCGTTCGCCGCCCGCGTCGCACGCCAGGTTGCCGCCGATCAAACACGATCCGCCCGAAGACATATCGACGGGGTACCAGAGCTTTTGCTCTTCACACGCGGCGTGGAGATCCCACAAAATGACGCCGGGTTCGACGACCGCGTACCGATTCGACGCGTCGATCTCCTTGATGCGGTTCATCTTCTCCAGCGACAACACGATGCCGCCCTGGACCGGGATCGCGCCGCCCGCCTTGCCCGTGCCCCCGCCGCGGGGCGTGACCGGAATGCGCTCCTGTTGCGCTAAACGCATGACCTCGACGACTTCGGGCGTGGAACGTGGGCGGACCACGATGCCGGCCGGCGCGAACAGGTCCATCGTTTCGTCGCGTCCGTACTGTTCGAGATCTTCGTGCAATACGTCGATGTCGAGCGAGCGGAGATGTTCGGCGATCGCGTCGAGTGCCATGCGTTCCATTCTACGCTGCGCACACGGCTTCTTTGCGCGCCGGGTAGCCTGTTTTGCGATGTTCGAAGTCTCGGTGGAAGAGGTCAAACGCCTTCTCGATGCGGACCAGCCCATTTGGCTGCTGGACGTTCGTGAGCCGCAAGAGCTCGCGATCTGCGCGCTGCCGGGCGCCGAGCACATCCCGATGCTGCACCTGTTTACGGGCACCGTCCAAACCAAAGCGCAGCAAGACGATCCGATCATCGTGTTTTGCCATCACGGGATTCGATCGCTTGAGGCCGCGCAGTACTTGCGGATCAACGGGTACGGGAACGCGTTTTCGATGAGCGGCGGCGTTCATGCGTGGGCCGCGCGCGTCGATCCTTCGATGAACAGGTACTAGGTTCGCCCGGGCGTGGTCAGCGGTCGCGCGCGAGCTTGCCTTGGTCCCGAACGAGCGCCGAGCGATCGGCCGCAGCGTGCTCCAGCAGTGTGTCCGTCGTCGCGTCGCCCAATACGGCGAGCGCGTTGCGGGCGAGGCCGCGGCGTCCGGGGCGCGCGAGCGCGGTATCGCCGTACGTTGCGCGATACTCGCCCTTCGTCATCGTGATCCAGGACGCGAGGTCGGGGTTGGCTTGACCGGGTCGCGGCGCGAACTCTTGGCGCGCGCTGTCTTTAGCTCGGCTGTTCCAAGGGCACACGTCCTGGCAGGCGTCGCACCCAAACGCCCATTCGTCTAGGTCGAGCGTCCGCGCGATCGGTTTCCACTGCTCGATCGTCAGATACGGAATGCACCGGCGCGCGTCGATCACGCGTGGTTGGACAAACGCGTCGGTCGGGCATGACGACAGGCAACGCGTGCAGGTTCCGCAGCGGTCGGCGTGGCTCGCCCCGGGCGTGAGCGCGGCGGTCGTGAGCACGGTGGCCAGAAACACCCACGAGCCAAACTCCTGCGTGATGAGGCAACCATTCTTGCCGATCCACCCGATCCCGGCACGCTCCGCCCATGCTTTTTCGAGGAGCGGTCCGGTGTCGGAGTATGCGCGAAACTGCTCCGCGGGATGAAGCTGTTGCAGCAACGGCAACAACCGGTCGAGTTGTCGCTTCATCACGAGGTGATAGTCTTCGCCCCAAGCGTAGCGCGACACGCGCGGACCCGCCGCGTGCTCGTCGGGCGTGTAGTAATTCGTCGCCAATGCGATCACCGACCGGCATCCAGGCACGATCTCGTCGGGCGCGCGGCGGCGCTCCATGTACGCCATGTCGCCATGGAAGCCGGCGTCGAGCCACTCCTTTAGGCGTGTGTCCTCCGGCCCCGGTTGGGCCGCGGCGATGCCGCAGAGGTCAAACCCGCTGGCAAGCGCGGCGGTATGGATCGTGTCGGCCAAGGGGCATCATCCTACAATCTCTGCATGTGCGTTCTCATCTGCCGCATCGGAGAGCGTCCCGCGTTGGCTGCGAATCGGGACGAGCACTACGCGCGTCCGTTCCGTGCGCCGCGCTTGTGGGTCGGGCCGACACCGTTTTGGGCGCCGGTGGATGACGAAGAGGGCGGCACGTGGGTGGGAGTCAATCGTCGCGGCTTGATCGCCGGCATCACCAACCGCTCGCGCCTGTCCGAACAGCCGGGGCGTGCGAGTCGCGGCCATCTTGTGACCGGCGTGCTCTCGCAGCCGGATGCACCGTCTGCGCGCGCGTGGTTGGATGCCCAGCTTCGCGCCGCCCCCCGCAACCCGTGCCAGATCATCGCGATGCACGCCGCGGGGTCGTGGCTGTGCGAGATCGACGGCGACCGCTACACGTTTCAGGACTTGTCCGCCGGCATTCTCGTGCTCAGCAATCTGCACGACTCCGACGAGATTGACCTGGGGTTGGCTCCCGACGCGTCGCTCGACGAAATGAAGGCACCGTTGGCCGATGCGACGCCGCGCCTGCCGCGCGGCTACGCGATCTGCAAGCGTGCGGGGTGGCGCGGCACGGTCGCGTCCGCATTAATCGAGCCCGGCGAGCGCTTTTGGTTCGCGGGCGGCCCGCCGGACGAAACCAGCTACGAGCCGGTCGACCCGTACCCGTAGCGTTGTGGATAACCTGTGGACAAGTGCGGCCAAAATCCCGCAGGCAACATCCATAACCAAAGAACAAACAAAAGGTTACACCAACCAAACGCGGGACCTGGTCCCCCTCTGAGTGCCCTCTCTCTCTGAGTGGGGTGCGGTTTGTTTGTTTGGTCTTTTCTTAGAGCGACTCGACCATTTGTTTTGCTCCCTGGAGCGCCACTCGTTGCATGTACAGGTCGAGGCCTCGTAGGCCGCCCAGCTCGCAGCCGCCGCCCGCCCGACCGGGGCCCCCGTGCTGCGATTGCGGCAGCGCGATGCCCGAGCCCATGCCTTGGCTCGCCATCGCGCTCGATCCCAAATAAAGCCGGCCTGTGAACGCGCCGCCCTCTTGGACATATTGCTCCACCCACGCGTTGTCTTCGGAGTAGAGCGAGACGACAAGCGTCCCCTGCGCGCGCGCCACGGCACTGGCGGCAGCGGACGCACTGCCGTCATACGGAATAATCGTCGCGACGGGCCCGAACACTTCGTGCTCGTGAATCACCTGGGTGTCGCGCGGATCGCGCGCGCGCAGAAGGGTCGGCCCGAAGAAGTAACCCTTCTTCGCATCCGCGCCGACTCCGTTGACGCGTTCACCGCTTCCGAACACGATGTCCGCGACGTCCCCGAGTAACTTGACGCCGGAGATGGCGTCGCGCAGCTGTCCGGCCGTGGCAAGCGGGCCCATGCGCACGGACTCGTCGCGCGGGTTGCCCGTGACCGTTTTCGACAGACGGGCACCCAATGCTTCCTGCACCGCGTCGGCCTGTGCGTCCGGCACGAAGATGCGTCGCACGGCCGTACACTTTTGGCCCGACTTCTGAGTCATCTCGCGCGCCACGTCCTTGATGAACAGGCTGAACGTGTCGCTCTCGGCGGCCACGTCGGGCGCCAGAACGGCGGCGTTGAGGCTGTCCGCTTCCAGATTGACGCGCGCGTTCGATGCGAGCAGGTTTTCGCCGCAGCGCAGCTTCAGCGCCGTATCCGCAGATCCCGTAAAGGCCAACACGTCTTGACTGCCCAGCAGCGACAGGAGGCGCCCGGTGGATCCGCACAGGAACTGGAACGCACCCTCGGGCAAGATGCCGGCCTCGACAATGATCTCGACGCACCGCTCCGTGACCAGAGCGGACGACGTGGCGGGTTTCGAAATCACGGGCACGCCGGCGAGCAGGGCGCAGGCCGCTTTTTCGGCGAAGCCCCAGGCCGGGAAGTTGAACGCGTTGATATGCACCGCGACACCGCGCAAAGGCACCTTGATGTGGCGACCCCAAAACGCATCTTCTTTCGCCAGCGCCATGCCGTCATCTTCTGACAGGGTCCTGCGGTCACCGAGACTCTTCGACAGGTACGCGTAGTAGCCCAACGTGCCCGTGGCTCCGTCGAGGTCGAACGCCGCGTCGCGAACGGTCGTCCCCGTGTTTTGGATCGAGAGTTCAATCAGTTCATCGCGCGCCGCGTGAAGCGCTTTCGACATGCCCTTGAGCAACGCGCCCCGCTCCAGAAACGTCATCGCGCGCAACGCGGGACCGCCCTTGTCACGCGCGTGTTCAAGCACAGCTTCGATGTCAACGCCGGAAGACGACGCACGGGCGATGGTCTCGCCGCTGACCGGATCGTGCAGGTCGCGAAATGCTTTGTCGGCGGTGTACCACTCGCCGCAAACGTAACTCTTGAGCGTCTTCATCGCGGGGAAGCGTACCTTAGCCCGCTTACCGCGTCACGCCACGGAGCGCTTAGGCTCGGTTTCAAGTGGACTGATTGCCTAGCCGGGCGTTTCGGGCTCGTCGTCATCGCTGTCGGGCTCATCGCCGTCGCCGGATGGATCCGCGTCTTCGGGGTTGTCGTCCTGAGGCGCGTCGTTGGGGCCGTCGTCATCCGCGTTCAGATGTTGCTCCCACTGCTCGATCTCGTCGAGTGTCTGGGGCGGGTAGTCCCCCTGCTCTTCGATCAGCATCTGTTGCAGCCAGCTGAGCAAGTAAATTTTGACGATAGCAAACTGCTTGTCGGAAAACTCTTCGAACGCAAGCTCGTCCTGCATATCCGCTTCGTCGAGTTCGTGCAACGCACCCAACGCGAGGCGGCCCGCGTTGAGCGCGCTTAGCCAGCCCGGAATGTGCGCACCCGGAATGGCGAAACTCCAGATGCCGAGCGGCGCATCGTCCGATGGTTCGCTCGTCGCTAGAGACTGCAAATCCTTGAGCACGATCTCGCGCGCCGACGCAATCAACGAAAACAGGTCGGGGTGGACTAAGCGCTCCCACTCCTGGTTTGTTTGATCATCGTCGGTGGGGGGCGGATAGAGGCGTTGCCGCACCACGTCCGGCTGGTCGGTCCCCAGCAACTCGGGGAGCTCGTGCAAGACGTGCAGGAACGCCGGCGTAAGTTGATCGAACACGATGCCGCCATCGGGGCGTCGCCGGAGCCGGGGGGGATTCACTCCTGCGTGCACTCCATCGTGGCCAGAAGTTGAAAGCTATGGAGTCTTTGCACGTGAATCTCGGCAGGCTCACGCGGGCCGGTCCAAACGATCGCGCGCCCCTCGCGGTGCACGGTCATCATGAGGCTGTACGCCTTCCCGTAGTCGTACCCAAAGAGGCGCTGCAGGACCATCGTGACGTAGCTCATGAGTGTGATCGGGTCGTTGTGCACGATCACATTCCACGGCGGTGCGAGGCGCGTTTGCGTCGACGTTTCGACCTGCTCTAGGACTCCGGGCTCGGGCATGTCGTTCGTATTCTAACGCTGCCCACCCGGATAGTCGGCGCGATCGGGGATGCCTGCGCGTCCTCCGACGGCCGTCGCGCCTTGCGCGCCGACCCACGCCGCGAAATCGAATGTCCTCTCCCACGGCCACGAGGCGAGCGCACCCTCGACCAAAGCAGCGTGAAACAAGTCGCCGCATCCGGTCGTGTCGATCGCATCGACCGCGTGCGCCGGGCGTTCCAACCACGTCTCGCCAAACGACGCGAGGTAGCCGTGCTCGCCGAGCGTCACGCCGGCGACGGCGACCCCGAGCTCGCGCAGGCGACGGAGCGCGGTCGTCGGCTGACCGTCGGATGCGAACGCTTCGGCGAACGACTGCGACGCCACAAACACATCGGCGTGCGGGATCATCGCTTCCGTGCCGTCGCGTAGCGTCCCCGCATCGACGACCACCAGATCGGCGCGCGCGGCCGCCGCGATCGACGGGGCGCGATACAGCCCGTCCGTCAAGAACACGCGAGCGCGCGGCCAATCGAGCTCGTCGGCCCCGGGCGCGGCTCCGGTCGCGCGGCGCCAATAGATCTTGCGGCGGCCCGTTCCCTGCTCGATCGCGACAAATGCGAATTGCGACTCGCTCGCGGCGCGCTCCAGGAGCAAGGGCATGACGCCCTCTTTTTCGAGGTCGGCTGCAATCGCTCGGCCCGCCGCGTCGTCCCCGACCACGCCCGCGAAAGCGGCCTTCCGCCCCCAACGCGCCAGGGCGACGGTCGCTGTGGCGGCGGGGCCGCCACACTGCTCGGTGAGCTCCGCTATTTCCTGCTTGTTGTCCCAACCCGGGTCGCGGGGGATGACACCGAGGCGGTCGAGAACGCATTGGCCGAGCGCGAAGACCTCGTAGTCGAAACTCACGCTCCTACAATACGCACTAAGCATGGACGCGGCGACCCATCCCTTTGACAGCATTGTTTGGAACCGTCGGGAGGCAGTCATCTCCGACGACGACGGGGCGCGCGTGTTTGCGCTGGGTGACGTCGAAGCGCCCGCGGGCTGGTCTGACAGCGCCGTCAACGTGGTCGCGAGCCGGTACTTTCGCGGCGACCCGCGCGAGACATCCGTGCGCGAAATGATGCAGCGTGTCGGGGGGACGTTGGCGTCTTGGGTCGTGGCGCAAGGACTTGGTGGCGACGACTTCGAGTACCGGTTGCTTGAAATCTTGGTGCGCCAACGCGCGGCGTTCAACTCGCCGGTTTGGTTCAACGTCGGCGTCGATGCGGAGCCGCAGTGTTCGGCGTGCTTCATCCTTTCGGTGCGCGACGACATGCGGTCGATTCTTGAGTTGGTTGCGACCGAGGGGTTGGTGTTTCAGCGTGGCTCTGGTTGCGGCACCAATCTAAGTCCGCTGCGTTCGAGTCGGGAGGCGATTGCTGGCGGCGGACGCGCGTCCGGGCCGGTGAGCTTTATGCGCGGGTATGACGCGTTTGCGGGCGCCGTAAAGTCGGGCGGTCGCACGCGCCGCGCTGCGAAGATGCAAATCCTCGACGTCGATCATCCCGATATCTTGGAGTTTGTGGATGCGAAGCGGCGTGAGGAAGACAAGGCGCGCGCTCTGATCGCCGCAGGATTTGCGGGTGGACTGGATGGCGAGGCCTATCGCAGCGTCGCGTTTCAAAATGCCAACTTGAGTGTGCGCGTGTCCGACGCGTTCATGGAGGCCGTGGCGGCGGATGACCCGTGGGCGTTGCGCGCGCCGACGACCAGCGCGGTCGTGGAACGCATTCCGGCGCGTTCGATCTTGCGGCAGATGGCGGAGGGAGCCTGGGTTTGCGGGGACCCCGGGATTCAGTACTCGTCGACGATTGAGTCCTGGAATCCTTGCAAGGCTTCCGGGTCGATCCAGGCGAGCAATCCGTGCGGCGAATACCTGTTTTTGAACGACTCGGCGTGCAACTTGGCGTCGTTGAATCTGCTGCGGTTCCTTCGTGCGGACGCCACGTTCGACATCGCGGCGTTTCGCGGCGATACGGATGCACTGCTGCGCACGATGGAAGCGATCGTCGATCGTTCGTCTTATCCCACACCCGACATCGTTGCCAACAGTCGCCGCTTCCGGCCGCTTGGATTGGGTTACGCCAATCTCGGTGCGCTTCTCATGTCGTTGGGTTTGCCGTACGACTCCGCGGAAGCGCGTGCGTGGGCGGCGTCGATCACGGCGTTGATGACGGGTGAGGCTTATAAGACTTCGGCGACCATGGCGCGCGACCGCGGCCCGTTTGATGCTTGGCAAAGCAATCGCGCCTCGTTCCTTGACGTCTTGGAGCGGCATCGCGCTGCGCTGGACGACATTGTCGGTGCGCCCGCGCCCATTCTCGACGCGGCGCGCGCAGCTTGGAGCGATGCGCTCCAACTCGCGCACAAGCACGGCGTGCGCAACGCGCAGACGACGTTGCTCGCGCCCACGGGGACGATTGCCTTTCTTATGGATTGCGACACCACGGGCGTCGAGCCGGACTTGTCGCTCGTCAAGTACAAGCGCCTTGCCGGGGGCGGAACGCTCAAGCTCGTCAACCGTACCGTCCCGACCGCGCTGCGCCGCCTCGGTTACGACGACGCGCACGTTGATCGCATCGTCGCTTATGTCGAAGAGCACGAGATGATCGAGGGGGCGCCCGGACTCCGCGACGCGCACTTGCCGGTGTTCGACTGCGCCTTTCGTCCGAGTCGCGGAGCGCGCGCGATCGCTGCCGACGGACACCTTGCCATGATGGCGGCCGCGCAACCGTTCCTGAGCGGCGGCATCTCGAAAACGGTGAACTTGCCGGAAGACGCCACGGTCGAAGACATTGAACGCTTGTACGCGCGCGCTCACAAGCTCGGCATCAAGGCGTTCGCGGTCTACCGAGAAAACTCAAAGGGCGCGCAACCACTCGAGACCGGCCACTGCGTCGTTGACGCAAACGGCGGCTGCTGCGAATAGCCGCGCGCCCCGGCCCCCAACCGAAACCACCCAATCCGCGTCGCCAACCCAAGACCCGATGCGCCCCCCCCCCTGCGGGACCCGGTGCGGGACCACTTTACCGATTGGGTCGTGATAACCGGTTTGATGGCAGCAGGTTACGGCGATGGTCTGCGGGAATTCTCGCGCAAAACCCGGCGCGAGGCGGGCGCGAATCCCATAGATTGGTTGGAGTTGCCGTTGGAACGCAACATTTTGCGCGAAAAATCCCGCACCCGGCTTCCATAACAGATTTCAAAGAAAAGAGTTACGTCGGCCGGGAAGGAGAAGTGGTCCCGTTCTGGCCGACCCGGGTGGGGTGTGTTTGTTGGGTCTGCGTTTCGTTTTTGGTTCGCGGGTACACTCGGCTTTATGCGTTGTCTTTTGTTTGTTTTTGTTTTGGCAGCCTCCGCGTTTGCTCAGGCGCCCGCGCCGGCCGAGGCGCCTGCGAAGAAGGCGCCCGGGCTTGATCTAAAAAAGCTCCGCGCGTCGGTCGTGCAGGTCTTTGTTACTTCCCAGAGCGAGGACTACTCGCGTCCGTGGCAACGTCCGCGCGCCGGTGGGTCGAGCGGGACGGCGTTCTACATCGGCGAAAAGATGTTGATGTCGAACGCGCACGTCGTGAGCGACGCGAAGTCGTTGCTCGTGAAGCGCGCGGATCGCCCCAAGCGTTACGAGGCGCGTGTGCTGTTCAAGGGTGACGATTGCGATCTGGCGATCCTTACCGTGGACGACGAGAGCTTCTTCGAGGGCATGGAGCCGCTGCGCTTTGGTGCGCGACCCGGCATGCAGTCAACGGTGCGCGCGATCGGCTATCCGATGGGCGGCACGAAGCTTTCGGTGACCGAGGGCGTGGTGTCGCGCATCGAAGTGCGCACGTACGTGCATTCGAGCGCCGACTCGCATCTGGCGATTCAAATTGATGCTGCGATCAACCCCGGCAACAGCGGTGGTCCCGTTATTCAGGACGGCCGCGTCGCGGGTGTGGCGTTTCAGGGGCAGATGTTTGGGCAAAACATCGGCTACATGATTCCGCCGTCGGTGATTCGTCACTTCCTCGATGACATTCACGATGGCAAGTACGACGGGTACCCCGAAATCGGAATCTACACGTCGTCCTTGGAAAACGACTCGCTGCGGCAGTTCCTCAAAGTACCGGAAGGCGAAACCGGCGTGCTCGCGCTCAAGGCGATGCCGTATGCCAGTGCGGTTGGCGCGATCCGGCGCAACGACGTGATCCACAAGATCGACGGCATTACGATCCAGAACGACGGCACAATCAAGATCGGCGACGAGTTCTTCGACTTCAGTTTCATCGTCGAGGGCAAGCAAATCGGCGACAGCGTGACGCTGACCGTCCGGCGCGACGGCAAGCTCATTGAAGTGCCGATCAAGCTCAAGGGCTGGGAAGCGCGCATGAAGCAGTCGATCGCGTACGACACGCGGCCGGAGTACATGGTGACGGGCGGGTATCTGTTCGTGCCGCTCACGACCAACTACTTGATGCGCTCGCGCGTCAGTGAAGAACTCGGCTTCTACTATCAGCAGTACTACCGGACGGTCGCACAGGAGGGGAAGACGCGGGAGCAGCTCGTGTTGCTCAGCCGGGTGCTGCCGCATCCGAGCACACGCTACCAGCGCTACTCCAACGCGATCGTCGAGTCGGTTGACGGCGTCGTGCCAATGGACTTCCGCCACTTTGTCGAGCTTGTCGACAAGGCGAAAAAGCCGCTCGTAAAGATCGAGTTCGAAGGCGTGAATTCGGCGCCGCTGATCCTCGACAAGGAAAAGATCAAACGTGTTCACGCTGCGATCTGCAAGCGTTTCGGTATCACGGAAGATCGCTATCTGTCCGCTCCGGAGGATCGCTAGATGCGTGTTCTGATTGTCATCACACTGCTCACCGCGGTAGCAGCGCCGCGCGCGCACGCGGCGGACGAAGTCCAACCCAAGTTGCGCAAGGCACTCGTCTCGCTTCAGGTCACGACCCAGTCGTGGGACACCAGCGAGCCGTGGAAAAAACGCCGCGTCAACACCCGCACCGGCCGCGGCGTCATGATCCGGCCGGGCGTGATCTTGACGCTCGCCAACGTGGTGCGCGACCAACTGCAGATCGAAGTGAGTGCGTACGGAAGCGCGCGCAGCTACCCGGCGCGGCTCCAGCATGTGGACTCGCGCATCGGCCTGGCGCTCGTTCAGATCACCGATGAGAAACTGAACGCCCAGCTCGAACCGATGACGCTCGGCGATTCCGTCAAGCTCGACGACGAGTTCAACATCTGGGAGCTCAACAGCGACAACCTGCTGCAGCGGGCGAAGGCGCGCGTCGTGCGCGCGCAAGCGTCCTCCACTCGCCTCACACTGCGCGTGAACACAACGAGCTCCGAGACCGGAAACGGTCAGGTGGCGGTGCGCGCCGGCAAAGTCGTGGGCCTGTTGATCGGAAGTATTCGCCGCCAGGAAGGCACGATCCTGTCCGTCGAGACGATTCGTCACTACCTCGACGGGTTTACCGACGATGGCTACAAGGAGCTTCCCGGGTCGTGCATCTGGATCCAGCCGCTTTTGCGTGAGGACCTGCGTCGGTACTACGGTCTAACCGAGAAACAACATGGCATCGCCATTCGCCGCGTGATGCCGGGAAGCAGCGCCGACGGCGTGATGCAACCCGGGGACGTGTTGCTCGGCGTTGACGGGTACGACCTCGACGACGAAGGTCAGTTCATTCATGAAACGCACGGCCGGCTACGCACGGGTTACTTGCTTCAGGGGCGCCGGTACGTCGGCGACAAAGTGAAGTTACGCATGTTGCGCGGCGGCAAAGAAATCGACCTGGAAATGACGCTTAAAGGACAGTCCGCCGCGCGCGAACTGGTCCCGCAGCGTCACGCCGGAACGCGCCCGCAATTTTTGGTTGTGGGCGGCCTGGTCGTGCTCGAGCTGACGGATCAGATTGGTATCTCCCGTTCGACGGGCGGCGTGATTCTGCGCCGTTATTCGGATCGCGACACTTGGGACCCGATGGGCGAACGTCGTCGTGTGGTGTTTGTGGACCATGTGCTTCGCGACACGTCGAACAAGGGGTTTGAGACGTTGCGACAGCGACCGATTGTCTCGGTCAACGACAAGCCGATTGCCGAGATTGCCGACGTCGCGACCGCTCTGGAGAGCCGCAAAGAGGGATTTCACGTGTTCCGGTTCGAGGGCGTGGAAACGGACTTCGTGGTTCCCGTTGACAAGTTGGGCGAGATCAACGCGCGCATCGCCGAGCGGTACAAAGTGACGCGGGAGCGGTACCTACTCGGCGACGCCGAGTAGCGCGGCCGCCGTCGCCATCGGAAAAAACGTGCCGCGCTGGGCCGGATCGCCCAAGAAATTCAGGTTTTTTGGCAAGGATCCGGCCCGGCGTGCGACTCCAAAGGGGATGCGGCACGACGACAAGCAGTGGGTTGAGGAGGTCCGTGCGGGACGCACCGAGTCGTTTCGCAACCTCGTGGAGCGTCACTCCGCCGCTGTGTTTCGCATCGCGCGCTCGGTGGCGCGGCAAAACGCCGACGCGGAAGACCTCGCCCAAGAGGCGTTCGTCGCCGCGTTCCGTCACCTGGATCGGTTGCGCGACCCCAATCGGTTTCGCGCGTTTCTCCTAGCGATCGCATCGCGCAAAGCCACGGACTTCATTCGACGTCGCCAGCGGCGCGCGCCGTTTCTTCCTCTGCTGGAGGAGCCTGCCGCCGAACGCGACGGCCCGCCGACGGAAACGACCGCGCGGCTCGACGTCGTGCGCCGCGTCGTGGATCAACTGGCCGACGATGCGCGGCTCGTGTTTGCACTGCGCCACCACGAGGGGCTCTCGTGCGTGCAGATCGCAAAATTTCTCGATGTGCCGGAAGGCACCATTTACAGCCGCTTGTCGCGCATTCACGCGCGCATTCGAAAAGCGGCCGAGGTAACGGACTCATGAACTGCACTCATGTCCGCGAATGGTTGCGTCGCGACTTCGACGGCGCGGCGGATCCGTCCGGCGACGTTGCCGCTCACCTGGAGCGCTGCTCGACGTGCCGCTCGGAAGCCGGTCGTTTGAAAGCGCTCGCCGAGAGTGCGCGCGCCGCATTGCCGACGCCCGACGTCCCCCGGCACTTTTCCGACCGCGTCATGGCCGAGATCGCGCCGCCCGCCGATGCCGTTCTCGCCGCGTCCACGCGTCCGATGTGGCGCGGTTGGTGGCCCGTGGCCGCCGCCCTCTTGCTGATCCCCATGGCCGCGTTCTGGGCGATGCGCGAGACGCCGCCCCAAACGATCACGCTGCCGGAGGGGGCGCACATGACGATGGGCGGCGTCGAGGTGACCGCGCTCAACGACTGCGAAGTGTTGCCGGAGGCCTCGGGACGTCCCGGGCGGCTCGTTTCGGGCCGCGTCTTGCTGACAACGATCGCGCCGGGGCGCGTGCGGACCGAACTGGGAGAGATTTCACTGAACGCGGATTCCACGGTCGTGGCCGCGCTGGAACTGGAGGAAACGAAGATGAAACGAGTAATTCCCGCGGCGTTAAGCGTCGCGTTGTTGGCCGGTGGCGCTTCTGTTGCGAACGCCGAAGGCCAGGCCAAAGCGGACAAGAAACGGGCGGTTCGCGTCGAGCGCTTGCGCCGCGCGCCGCGCCACGACATAGCGACGTTGCGGCACGAGTTGAGCGAAGCGATGCACGCGTTGGCGCGTGCGCAGGAGCGTTTGGCGTCCGTGCAGATGCGCTTTGCGAAATGGGAGCGTGTCCCGGCGCCGCCCGCGCGGTTTGACGCGGCGCGATCTAAAAAAATGGTCCAAGCCTACGGCGTTCGCGCGGCCGAACTTACGAGCGGGATGAAGAAGCTGCAGAGCACCCTTACGAAGTTGGAAGCGAAGCAGAGGCAACTGGACCAAAAAGTCGCGGATGCGCGTGCCCGACCTGAGGATTCGCCGCAGTCGCGCGCGCGGATCGCGGAGTTGGCGCGCGCCGCATCGGCCCTAAGCGCGGAGAAAGCGGTCGTGCAGAACGCGCTGAGACAGGCGGAGGAGGAGCTCAAGAGAGTGAGTCCGACCATCCCTGGCTTTGGATACGGGGGAGGGCGCGGAGCGGCCGCCGCCGATCCGAGACCCCGCGCGAACGCCATCAAGACGTGGGTGCCGAAGCCCACCGTAGAGGCCGCCGAAAACCTCGTAGTCGCCGCCACGATCCAGCTTCAACAATGGCGTGCGGAGCTGAGCGCGGTCGAGAAAGCGGCGGAGGCATCAAAGTCGCAGGCCGAGCGGGCTAAGTATGAACGCTCGGCTGTCGCGGTGCGCAAAAAGCTCGCGTCCGCGGAGGCCGCCGTGGCCAAACATCGTGCCGATCACGAGTGGTTGACCGTCAAGTCCAAGATCAAGCGGATGCCGAAATTTCTGTTGGCAGACCGTGACGCGAATGAGGCGCGCATCGCCGTTTTGCAGGTCGAGATCGATAAGCTCCGCCGTGCGAATGAACAGTTGCGGAAGCCGAAGGTCGTAAAAGAGCTTTCGTACGTGAACTGCCTTGGGCAGCTCAAGAAGCGGCCGCACGCCGAACACGCCGCGTGGATTCAAAAGGCGACGAGTCTGGCGCGCACCGACGCGGAGCGGCAACGGATGCGCGAACTGCGGGACTCGCTGCGTTTGCTCACGCAAATGGAAGCGCATATCCAGACGTTTGCGAAAGAAAAGAAGATGAATGCGTTGGTGAAGACGGCGTCGGCTCTTGTGGAGGCCAACGAGAGATATGTCGATCAGATTGAGGGCGCGATCACCGCAGCTTCGCCCAAGAAGCGAAGCGTGCGCTAGGAGCAATCTCTCTCCAAAAGAGCCCTTGTCCGGCGTGCGCGCTGGGTGAGGGCTCTTCGTTTTGGATAGGAGCGATGGCGATTTTCTCGAACTGCTAGACTGCACCGATGGCGTTCTCGTGGTGCGAAGAGTTGGAGCAGCCGCTTTCGTTGGCGTGTTCCACGTCCGGGAGTTGCGCGGCGTTGGATCGGCAGGGGCGGAGACTTTCGTTTGTTCCGTCCGATGAAACGGGCGGCGATCGGTTGGCTTTGGAGCTCGTCGAACCGGGGCGCTGCGTTCGATTCTTCGAAGAGCAACCGATCGTGCTCACCACAGACAACGAGCTGGTTCGTCTCAAAGCGGACGGGTCCCGCGGGGCGTCCATCCGCGTCAAGAACGACCCACGTGCGTTTGCGGTCACGCCGAGTGGGAGTGCCATCGTGGTGTACGGGCGCCACGGCGTTGCCGAGCACGGCGTGTTGTTGGAGCGATTGGGCGACAACCCGCTCGCCTGGACCGACGCGCCGCTGGTTGATGCAACGGCGGTGACGTGCGATCCGGGCGGCGTCTGGGTGGCGGGAACGGGGCGCGATCAGCCGCTGAGCCGCGTGGTGTACATGCGGCCCGTGCCGAACGGGTACGAGCCCATTCACACCGTCGCGCTGCCGCGACCGGCGCGCGCGCTCGCGGTCGGACCCGACGGCGCTCTGTACGTCGTGTTGGAGCCCGGCGAATCGCTGGTTCGCGTCGAACGCGGACGACCGGCCGCGCCGAAACGCGTCGCGGCCCCGGTGCGCGACTTGGTGCGTGTCGGGGGTTCGCTTTGGGGCTGCGGTCCACGCGGCGTCGTCGCTTTGGATGCGTTTTTGCCGCCGCCCGCCGAACCGTCCGCGTTCACTCCGCCACCCTGCACGTCCTAACGCGGAGTCGATTCGGTGCTGGAGCCCTACCGTTCCCTCTTCGCCTTTTTTGTGGTCGCGTGGATGGGTGGTCTTGTGCTCGGCAAGTTGGCCGTGCGCTTTTGGATGCAGCGTCTCGGCCGCACACGCGCGTGGGAGCCGCTCCAGATTTTTGCGCCGCTCCTCGACTTGTTCGGCACGTGGGCGGGCACGCTCGGGTGCGTGGCGTTGGCGCTCGGCCGGCAGGGCTTCTCGCTCGCTTGGGCCGGAGCTCTCGGAATCTTGGCGGTCATGATCACAGCCACGCTTTACGACCGTGCCGTGCTCATGCCATCGCTGGACGCGGCGCTCCGGCGGCTCGCCGCGACGGAGGAAGCGGATGCCGCGGACGGGACCGAGAAGTGGGAGCGCGACTGGGCGTTTTTGTGGCGCATGGCGGTGCTCGGCCGCTGGCTGACGTTGATTCTCGGCGTTGTCGCGTTGCTCCTCGGGCTGCGCGCATAGTTTCGGGGCTCTCCCGCGACCCCGTGATAGGATCGCCGCCCAAAATCAACAAGATCAAAACACGTCCTCGTAGACGCCAAAGGAACCAACGACATGGCTGAACTTGCAAGCTACGCCGTCAAGGACGGGATCGCGACGATCACGCTCGACGACCCGCCCGTGAACGGTTACACCCACGAAATGAACGCCCAAGTGGATGCTTGCATCCTCAAGGCGCGGTTCGATACCAGCGTGCATGTCATCGTGTTACGCGGTGCGGGCGAGAAGTTTTTCTGCGCCGGCGCGAACATCAACATGCTGCAGACGGCCGACCCCGTCTTTAAGTACTACTTCTGCTTGCACGCCAACGAGACGCTGTCGCGCTTGGAGCAGACGCCCAAGCTCACGATTGCGGCGCTCAACGGCCACTGCGTCGGCGGCGGTCTGGAGTACGCGATGGCGTGCGACATCCGTATCGGTCGCAAGGGCGGCGGCAAGACCGGTCTTCCCGAAGTCCATCTCGGCGTCTTGCCGGGCACCGGCGGCACGCAGCGCCTGTTGCGTTTGGTCGGCAAGTCCAAGGCGATCGAGCTCATGATCGAGGGTCGCAACTTCGGCTTCGAAGAGGCCATGGAGATGGGGATCATCAACAAGATCTTCGAAGGCGACACGGCCGATGCGTTCATGGAGAACGTGTACGAGTACGCGCGCGGTTTCGTTCCGCCCGCGAAGGCGAGCATGGCCGTGGGGCACATCAAGCGTGCCGTCCAAACCGGCGGCGAGGTCCCGCTCGAATACGGTCTGGCGTTGGAGCGCGAGCTGCAGGCCAAACTGTTCTCGTCTGGTGATGCGAAGGTCGGTCTGAACGCCTACGTCGAGAAGGTCAAGCCGGACTTCAAGGGCACGTAGCCCGTCGCCAGCCTTGGCGATCGAACTTTCATTCCAGGGGCGGCTCGCGCGCATTACGTTCGCGCGACCGCCCCTTAATATTTTCGACCAAGAGCACCTCACGTTGCTTGGCGATCGCGTCGCGACCGTCGCCGCTTCCAATGCTGCGATCTTGGTCTTGGACGCCGCCCCGGACTGCCGCGCGTTCAGCGCCGGCAACGCGGTCGAAGATCACGCGCCCGAACGTGCGCCGGCCATGCTGGCTCAGTTTCATCGCGCGGTGCGCGGCCTGCTCGCGCTCGACGCGATCGTGGTGGCGGACGTTGCCGGTCCCGCCCTCGGCGGCGGGTGTGAACTGTGTGCTGTGTGCGACCTTGTGTACGCGACGCCCGGGGCGAAGTTTGGACAACCGGAGATCAACGTTGGTTGTTTCCCGCCGGTCGCGACCGCTTGGTTGCCGCGGCGTGTCGGTTGGACGCGCGCGGTCGATATGATCGTGACGGGACGGCGCCTGAGCGCGGAGGACGCGTGGCGGGCGGGGCTCGTCACCGAGGTTGGTTCCGTAGCGGCGGTGCGCGGGATCCGCACGTTGCTCACGAAGAGCCCTGATGTCTTGCGTGTGACGAAGGCCGCGCTCCGAGCGGGTACGCTGGGGGAAGCCGAAACGTTGTATCGCGAGCGTCTGCTCGCGCTTCCCGATGCGGCCGAAGGCGTGCGCGCGTTTTTGGAGAAGCGTGCGCCGCAGTGGATGGACCGCCGGATGGACGGCGAGGGCCCGGATTCGGAATCGGCTACGGAATAAACGAATGCATCGCACACTTGTTTTGCTTGGGATCGGCGTCGCTTTATTGGGCGGTGCGTTCGTCGTCGCCCAGGATGGCGCGGTACGGCCCCAGCGGGTTCGCTTCGGGCGCTTCGCGACGTCGGACAACTGTGCGCTTTGTCATTCCAACACCAGCACCGCCGGTGCGCTCCGCGATAACCAGGGGCGCCCGATCGCGCCGTACGATCTCTGGCGCGCGACGATGATGGCGAACTCCGCGCGCGACCCGTTTTTCTTCGCGATGATGGCCGCCGAGGTCGTTCAGCACCCGCAGCATCGTGCGCAGATCGAAGCGAAGTGTCTCCGCTGTCACGCCCCGATGGCGCACGACGAACTGCGGCGGCGCAAAGGAGCCGACGCGATCGGGACGGGCGTGTTTGAGCAGGCGTCGCCGCTGGCCGCGCTCGCGCGCGACGGCGTGTCATGCACCGTGTGCCATCAGATCGAAGCGAAAGGCCTGGGCGAGAAGGAGTCGTTTAGCGGTAACTTTTCGATCAACGGCTCCCGCGAGATCTACGGACCGCACGCCGAAGTGTTTGCACTTCCGATGCGCAACGTGCTGAACTACCACCCGCAGCGCGGCGACCACATTCGCGACGCCGGGTTGTGCGGGACTTGCCACACGCTGTTTGTCGATACGCTCGACAAGTCCGGCAAGCCGACCGGTCTCAAGCTACCGGAGCAGACGCCGTACTTGGAGTGGCGCAACTCGAGCTTTGCGACGACCCAAACGTGTCAGGACTGCCACGCCCCGCCGACGGGAACGTCGGGCGCGCCGGTCCGCACGCGCATCGCCCGCGAGGCCAACGGTTCCGACTTCGCCGAGATCGAAGCGCGTTCGCCGTTTGGCCGCCACATTTTCGTGGGGGGCAATGTGCTCTTGCCCGCCATCTTGCGCGACCACAGCAAGGAGCTTGGCGTCACGGCGCCGGCGGCCGCGTTCGACAACGTGATCGCACGGACCAAGCAGCAACTGCAGGAGCGAACGGCCCGACTGCGCATTGCCGACATCATCACCGGCTACGAGTTCGCCGTGGATGTCGAGAACCTGACCGGTCACAAGTTCCCGACCGCACACCCGAGCAGTCGCGCGTGGCTGCGCATTCGCATCTACGATCGCAATCGCAAGCTGCTGTTCAGCTCCGGCGAATTCGATCGCCGCGGACGGCTCATCGACAAGGATGGCAAAGTCCTGGCGTCTGAACGCGCCGGCGGGCCGCTTGTAGCGCACCGCGTATCGATCGACGAGCCGGACCAAGTGCAGGTCTACGAAGCCGTGCTCAAGTCCGCCGCCGGAAAACAGACGATCTCGGCCCATGGCGCCGCCGGCTACTACAAGGACAACCGCCTCCTGCCGCGCGGGTGGCGGGCCGATCACGAGTATGCAGCGGCGACCAAGCCCATTGGTTTGGGCGAGGACGAGGACGACTTTGTGGGCGGCAGCGACCGCGTGTACTTCCAGGTTGAGATTCCCGATCGCGTGACCGTGTATTTCATCGAGGCCGACTTGCTCTATCAGCCGATTTCCGAGCGGTTCGCCGCCGAGCTGTTTGCGATCGACGCTCCCGCCATCGCCCGCTTCAAGCGGATGTTTGACGCGGCGGAGACGACGCCCGTGGTGGTGGCGCACGCCCGCGCGACCGTGATTCGCTAGGCCCTGTCGACGAAATGGCCGGCAATCGGTCGGCCCGGCCCCGCAACTCGCCGCCGCCTGCTGCTTTCGTACACTGTGCGACTCATGCGCGCCGTCGTCATCCGGGAACACGGATCCTTTGAAAAGCTACGCTTAGAAGAACTTCCGGTACCCGAACCCGGCCCGGATGAGGTGCGCGTGCGGGTCAAAGCGGCGGCGCTGAACCACTTAGATACGTGGGTACGGCGCGGGATCGCGGGCTTCAAGTTTCCGCTCCCGATCATTCCCGGCTGCGACGGGGCGGGCGTGATCGATGCCGTCGGCGTCGCGGCGCATGGATGCGCGGTGGGCCAGGAAGTGATCCTATCGCCTGGAATCGGCGATCCCCTCGCCCGCGACTACGGCATCTTGGGCGAAACGCGAGACGGGACCAACTGCGACTACATTGTGGTGCCGCGCGAGTGCGCGATTCCGAAGCCGGCCTCGATTTCGTGGCGCGAAGCGGCTGCGTTCCCGCTGACGTTTTTAACGGCGTGGGGCATGCTCGTGAACAAGGCGAAAGTCCTGCCCGGCGAATGGGTGCTTGTGCACGCCGCGGGATCGGGCGTCGGCGTGGCGTGCTTACAGATTGCCAAGCTCTACAACTGTCGTGTGATCGCGACCGCCTCGACCGAGGCGAAGCGCGCGCGGGCGATCGAACTCGGCGCGGACCACGCGCTGCCTTACGAGGGGTTTGCCAAAGCCGCGCGCGCGATCACCGAGAAGCGTGGCGTTGATGTCGTTGTCGATCACGTCGGCCCGGACACCTTTACCGGTTCGGTGCAGACGCTGCGGAAGGGCGGGCGGCTCGTGACCTGCGGCGGGACGAGCGGACACGAGATCACGTTTGATGTCCGTCATCTCTTTTTCAAGAGTCTTTCGTTTTTGGGTTCGACGATGGGGCCGCTGGCCGACCTCGTCCGCATCGTCGATCATGTCGGCGCGGGTCGTTTGCGACCGGTCGTCGACTCTGTGTTTCCTCTTGAGTCCATTGGCGACGCGCACCGTCGGGTGGCGGAACGCGCCGTGGTCGGGAAGGTCGTAATCGAACTGTGAGCGAGATTCAAAAAAACCCCGAGTACCCGACCGAGCTGGAGTATCGACGCTTTCTCGACCACGGTTTCGTGGCGCTGATTGACGTGATGGGCGACGACGCTTCCATCGTGCAAGCGGCGCGCGTGTCCTACGGCAAGGGCACGAAAACGATGCGGTCGGACAAAGCGCTGATCAGCTACCTCATGCGGCACGCGCACACGACCCCGTTTGAGATGGTCGAGTTCAAGTTCCTCATGCGGATGCCGGTGTTCATTGCGCGCCAAGTCATCCGCCACCGCACTGCAAGCGTCAACGAGTACAGCGCGCGCTATTCGGAAGTGCCCGATCGGTTCTGGGTTCCGGCCCTGGGCGCGATCGCCGAGCAGGACAACGTCAACCGTCAGGGACGCTTGGACAAGCTGCGCGATCTCGCGCGCCGACTTCCGGCGCACGCGTCCGGCGCCACGTGTAAGTACCACGACGGCGCGGTCGCCGTTCTTGTTGCGCGCGACGGCACTGGGATCTGCGGACATGCCCTCTCCGATGTCGATGCACGCAGCGATTTCGTGTCGCACTGGCGTGGCGACGACGAAGCCAAGGCCTGGCTGCCGACCGAAGAGTACGCGTACTGGGTCGAGGAGTTGCTCGAGCACTTCCCTGCTGAAAAAGAAAAACTTGCGAACGTGCAGGCGCGCATTCGCGAGGCGAACGAGTCGGCGTACGCGCTGTACCGGCAGTTGCTTGAGGACGGTGTTGCGCGTGAGTTGGCGCGCGGCGTGTTGCCGCTCACGATGTACACGGAGTGGTACTGGAAGATCGATCTCCACAACCTGTTTCACTTCCTGCGTCTGCGCATGGACGCGCATGCGCAGTACGAGGTGCGGGCGCTGGCCGAAGCGATGGCCGGTTTCGTGGCGCCGCGCGTCCCGGCCGCGTGGGAGGCGTTTTACAACGACCGCGCGCAGGGCACGTTTTTGTCCAAGGCCGAGCGCGAAGTGCTCCGACCGCTCGACGCGGCCGCGCAAACCGAAGTGCTCAGAGGCCTGCACGAGCGCGGCTATCGCAGCCGGCGCCTCAAAGAAGTGTGCCGTAAGCTCGGCATGGAAGAGAATATGGTCGATGAACTTTGGCCGCCTAAATAGCCGTTGCGGGACCCGTCCCTTGAGCGGCTTACGATACGCGCGATGAGTGGCTACAAGACGATCTTGGTCGATGTGGATGACCGTCTCGCGACGGTGACGTTTAACCGTCCGGAGAAACGCAACGCGATCGATCGTACGATGGTCGATGAGTTGCACGACGCCTTGGACGGACTCGTCGCCGACGGTGTGGCGCAAGCGTGTGTGTTCACGGGCGCGGGCGAGAAAGCGTTCGTGGGCGGCGCCGACATCGCACAGCTGCGCGAACGGCGTGCGCATGACGCGCTGCAAACGATCAACGCGGCTTTGTTCAACAAGATCGAGGCGTTGCCGTTCCCGACCGTGGCGGCCGTGCGCGGATACTGCCTCGGCGGCGGATGCGAATTGTCGATGTGTTGTGACCTGCGCGTGGCCGGCGAGGGCGCGAAGTTCGGTCAACCCGAGGTTGCCCTCGGCATTATTCCGGCCGCGGGCGGCACGCAGCGCCTACCGCGCTTGGTCGGACTCGGTCGCGCCAAGGACTTGGTGCTGACCGGCCGGATCATCGATGCCGCGGAAGCGGCCGCCATGGGCCTTGTCAATCGGGTCGTTCCCGATGACGAAGTCCTGAGTGCGTCAGTGGAGCTCGCGCGCCTGATTCTCAAGAACGGAACGTTAGCGGTGCGACTGGCGAAGCTCAGCCTTAACAACTCCTCGCGGACGGGGCAGGATTCCGGTCTGCTGCTGGAGCAGATGGCGCAGGCGGTCTTGTTCGATAGCGACGAGAAGTTTCAGCGGATGGGTGACTTCCTCGAACGCCGTAAGCGCTAGTTGGGCCGCACCGCAAGGGACCTGAGATGGACAGTCGGATCGGACACGGGAAGCGATGAGCGCATACGACGTTGTCCTGGCCAAACTCAAGCCCGGGGATGCTTTGCGCACTCCCGACAAGAGTACCGGGAAGCCGTTCACGATCGATGCCGTTGATGCGGAGTCGGTCACCGTGAAGACCGCCCGCGGCGGGCGTGTGAAGCTTTCGCTGTTCACGTTCGACACCGCCGTGAAGTATCTGCAGGACGGACGCTACGGCGGCGAAAACTGGTTGCCGATCAAAGACGAGATGTTTCAGGCCGTCTTAAACATGGATAACGATCGCGTGCGTGCGGCGTCCTACATCGTTGCTGTGCTCGGTTATGTCGGATTGTTCGACGTGGACGGGCGGCGTCCCAACAAGGTGCGTCTCGCCGCGCCGGCCGGAGCGCAGGACCAATGATCTTGGTGTACGCGGCCGCCGGCCTCGTCGTTGGGCACGTCCTGCGACGGATCACCCCGTGGCTGGCGCGGATTCATCACGAGGGACCGGTGTTTCGCTGGCCCTGGGTCGAGCTGCTCACGGCGACGCTGTTTGCGATCACGGCTTGGCAGACGCCGACCCTTCCGCCGTGGGTTGTGTTCGTCACGCTTCTTTGCGCGATCACATCGACGGACTTCTTGTGCAAGCTCATCCCGGACCGCGTCACGTTTCCCGGAGCGTTTTTGGGGATCGTGTTTTCGTGGGTCTATTGGCCCACGATTCACGGGCACTTAAACCATGGCAACATGGCGGCGCTCGTCGGTGTCGCCCCGGGACCGGTGGCGGGCTTGGTGCTCGGCGCCATGGGGGCCGCCGTCGGGTTCGGCGTGCTCGAAGGCTTCCGGCGCGTCATGGGCGCCGTTGTGGGCATGGAAGTCATGGGCATGGGGGACTCCAAGCTGCTCATGCTCGTCGGAGCCTTCCTCGGCCCGTCGATGGTGTTGCTCTCGATCGCACCCGGCCTCGTCTTCGGAATCGGCTTCGGTGTGCTGTACACGCGGATCGCGAAAACGCCGCACCTTCCGTTTGGACCCGCGCTCGCGGCCGGCGCGTTCGTCACCGCGCTGTGGGGGGAGTCGATCCTTCACGGATGGCTCTCGATCGGAAAAGCGATGCGCTCGCTCACGCCCGCCGCGTCGCTCGCGATCTCGGTCGTCCTGCTCGGTATCGCGGTCTGGATGTTGATGCGCGTCCGCAAACGTCGCGCGGAGTACACGCGACAGATCGAAGAGGAATACGAGTCACTCGATTCGCGTGACTAACAGATCAGCCGCGGCGCCAAAGCGCCAAAGCACCAAAGCACCAAAGCGCCGCGGCGACGCCTGAATGCCTAGAAGTCCTTGCGGACGCCGAGCACGACTTCGCTCTGCACGCCGTCGGGCGCGTGATCGGGTTCATCGTGACGATGCCCGTTGCCCATCGGTTTGCGCGCGCGAAACGCCAAGTTGACCCACCAGCCCTCGCCGAACTGAATCTGCGTTCCGATGCCGACGACGGACTCAAACTCGATCGGCGTATGAATGGCGTCCGCTTCGTAGTAGGAGACCATCGCGCCACCCTCGAGGTACACGTAGATCTTGCCTTCGCGCAACACGATTGGATAACGCGCTTTTTGGCCGACGGAAATGCGACTGAACGACTCGCTCCCGTCACCATACTCCGCCGGCAACGTTCCTTGACCGGCGACAACAAACGGAACGCCCTGTAGGGCTCCACCGTCCGCGTCCTGTAATACGAAATCGACCTCGCCAAACTGCACGTCGTGATTGGACCGTCCGTAGACAGACTCCGCCCCTTTGTATTGACATGCAGCTAGAGCGAGGAGCAAAACTAACACTACCCTCATTGCTCGCACTCCTGCACCCGGCCTCCCAGCCGAGTTTCGCTGCGCGACTATAGCGATTTCGCGACACGCAAGATAGTCGAAACTCACTATGTGGCTGCGTTGAGCCAGCGGGAGTGGTGTCTGGGCCTACTTACGCGCGGGCCAAGTGCGCAAGAAACGAAGCGATGGCGTGTACTCCGTATCGACGCCGATGCTTACGTTCGGTCCATGGGGATGCTTCGGATCGCGTGTCCGTAAGTGCCACGTCGCTCCGTCGCGCGCGTTCGCGTCGGGGGAAAGCGTTCGTGTTTTTAGATCGCGGCGTTGGTACTTATCGTTGCCGCCAAGATCTAAGAACACACCGACTTGCGTTAGGTGAAACATGGACGCGCCCGTGCGCGTCGGCTTCGTGTAGTTGTCGCGATGATCCACGTCGCCAAACCCTTTTTGCCGCGCGCCGATGATGTAGACGTCATCTCCCCCCTCGTCGATGAAGAACGCGTTCGAACGAATCTCGGCGACGCCGATGGAAATGCGATCGGCTTCGTAGTGGTCGTTGCCGTGACCGCGATCCAGAAACATAGCGTTCACGACATCCCAACCGAATCCGAACGCCGCGCCCGCGGTTTCCGTCACGACATGACGATCGTTGCCGCCCTCGTCGATCAGCGCGCCGACCGCGAAGTGAGCACCCGAGCCTTGCGTGAAATACACGCTGCGAAACGAGTCATCCCCGCCGCCGTCCCAAAGGAGTCCGGTCCCGTACCAATAGCCCAACCCCATCGAAAAGTTGCCGGCTTGGTACTCGTCGTTGCCTTCGACGTCGATCAACGCGCCCAGTCCGCCGGCCCAAGCGTGGCCGTCGGAGCCGTCGCCGCGTCGCCCGGAACCCACACCTTGGGCGTGGCTCGCCGCGATCTTGTTGTCGGAGTGGTAGTCCTTTCTCCCCGCAATCTTGGCGTCCGGCTCGGCGTAGTACTTGTCGTGGCCGGAGCGGTCAGCCAGCACGCCAATGCCGCCGGGCCCTCCGAAGCCCTGTCCGTCGCCTTCCAGCAGCGTGTATTCATCGTTGCCGGCGGCATCGAGCAACAGGCCCGCGCCGAAGTACGCCGCGCCCTGTCCGACGGCCGCCATCTTGTAGCTGTCGCTGCCGCCCTCGTCGATCAGCGCGCCCAATCCAAAGAAGCCCGCTCCGAGGCCGAACGTCCCAGTCCGGTACTCGTTGTTGTGTTCCCCGCTCGCGTAGATCAGGCCGCAACCCAATACACCGCACGCCGCGTTTGCTTCCTTGCCGTCTTTTTGCACGTCGAGGGCTACGCTTTGCCCGACGTTGCCCTCGTGCTCCATCAAAAGCGCAATCGAAAGCGAACGCTTCGGTGTCGTAGCCCCGATCGGACCCCACCAAACCCCGGCGGTCCCAAACGCTACGAGCAACATCGTGCCCGCGTCGTCGTGAAGATCCGTGGCGTCCTTGCTTGTGAATCGGACCGCACCCCAGGGCGTGCCCATTCGAAAATCAAACGCCTTCTTCTTGGCGAGGGGCATCGTAGACGCCAACGCGCGGCGCGCGTCCTGCGTCGCCTGCAGCGCTTTGAGGCATCCGTACCAAAGCGAGTGTTCGTCCACGAGCGCGGCGATGTCGTCCACGATCGGGAAGTACTTCTCGCCGTCCGGCGTGCTCGCCGGCAGCGTTGCCAACGATGCGAACAGCTTCGTTCGCATGGCGAGGGGAACGCGCCGCAGGCCGCGTTCGATCCACTCGCGCGCGTCGATGAGATTGAGGACGTACTTCGCGAGAGGCGCACGCAGTTCGTTCGGAATGTCGTTGAGTTCTTCTCTGAGCTTCGCACGCGGCGTTTCTTCGTCTTCGCCGTACTTGTTCCCAAACGAACGGCTCCGTCGGAGGGGATCGCCGGAACGCTCGCGCAACGTCACCAGCGCATGAAGCAGCGGTTCCTTCGCCGTCGGGCGTGGATCCAAGTTGACGGAGTAGCCGCGAAACCCGCCGATGCGACGATCGGTGGCGAGCAACACGCCAAGCTTGGCGAGCGTCTCGCCCGTGCCGGTGAGCTTTGCCGGCGTGAGTAGGTCTTCGATGCCGTTGCCCCAGGTCCGCGCGAACTCGTACGTGTCGAGTGGGTTCGCCAGCAGTTCGGAGAAAAACGGCATGACGTGAGGAATCTTGCTGGGATGCGGATACCGACCCCACGTCGCCTTGGGCCGCGTGCCCAGATCGTTGGTCGTGAGACCCATCTGGCGGAGAGCGTGCTCGAGAGGATCGGTCTTTTTCGTGCCCGGAACCGGCTCATCCGCCGCCGCCGCCAAAGCGAGGGCAACGAGAGCGAGAATGCGAAAACGCCCTGTCACGAGCGCGATTGTAGGGGGCGGACGCCCTGTCACGGCCACTTTTCGCGGGCCCACGTCGTTCCCACGGGGCTCATCAAATCGCGGTTTCACGCGTCCAGAAGCGCCCGGATCGCACGTCCAGCCCGACTATTCGCTATTTGGATCCGTTCAAGACCTTGATTTTGTGTACGTTGGATGCGTTGGTTGGAGCGTCGGACGTTTCGTTCGGCGCCTGCAAAATTGAGCGGCGTTCTCGCTTTGGTTGGAGGGGACGCTACTCCGGAGGACCTCGTAATGGGCCGAGGCTTTGTGCGTTTCGCGTGTGTTTGCACGGCGATGTTTCTATCGGCGTGCGGTGGTGGAAGCGCCGGACAAGGGTCCGGCGATTTTGGCGTTGTCCAATTTTTGGAGAACGGGCAAAACGGCATTCCACGCAACCGGCAATTGACGTTTGTGTTCTCGGCGCCCGTGGCCGTGGGCCAAGACATGTTTGAGAGACTCAAACTCTCCAACGTTCAAGTCGATCCGGGTTCCAGCAGCAACTTCTCGTTGGCGATCGGCAGTTATGTCGTCGTCGCGGAGCGCGTCACGTTCGTGCCGCGGTTGCCGAACCTTCCGGATCGGTCCGACGCAGGATTCCGCGCGAGTGGAACGTATACGGTCACGCTTAAGGGCGGACCGGATGCGCTGCGCTCGGCGAGCGGTTCAACGTTGGGGAGGACGCAGTCGTTTTCGTTCGATACGAGCGACTTCTTCGAGGACTTCGTGCCGGGCGACCCGCCGCGCGTCCTCGATGTCGTG
This sequence comes from Planctomycetota bacterium, assembly GCA_021776785.1. GTDB lineage: Bacteria > Planctomycetota > PLA2 > PLA2 > PLA2 > JAJFFF01. The sequence continues at coordinate 142,769 of JAJFFF010000001.1, forward strand.
GCGGAAGACTTGGACGCTGGTGGGACCACAGATGTCTCGCGTATCGAACCCGATCCCGGTGACTTGGCCAGGCAGGATTCCAACGATCTGATCGGCGGCGGTATTGTCGTGGAGCCGAACACGCTTGAGTTTCGCGTTCGGCTGTCCGAGCCGCTCGACCCCGCGTTCGTCACGACAAAGAACGTGTCGTTGACAGAGATCTTCGCCAACGCGACGGAAAGCGGCGACGCCGCGCCGCCCGCGGCGTCGGTGGGCCACTTCGGCGATGAAATCGACTTCCCGGTGCCGATCATCGTTACGCTGTCGCAGGGGATCAATGCCGCGACCGGCGAAACGAGCGTCACGATCATCGTTCGTCCCATCGTGCGCTTGGTGGACAACACCCGGTATCGCTTGCGCGTTTCCGGTGCCATCTTAGGTCTCGACTTTCGCCAATCGTTTATTGGCGTGAACGGCGTCACCGGCGACGGGCAAACCCCGCTCGCGGGTGCGCTCGGCCCCGTCTTTGAAGAGCCCGGAGGACTTGGGTACACAACCGAACTCATCGTGCGTGATCGTCCCTCGACGACGACACAGCGCGAGCTCACATACAACCCGCTCGAGGATGGCATCTTCCCCGAAGGCGGCCGGACGACCCTGCTTGAGGATTTCTTTAACACCGCTCGCTACAACGCGGCCAGCGATCCCGGCAAGGCTGTCGGCGTCGTCGGTGCGTTCGGCGGCGGTCAGCTCGGCGACATCGCCGTGTCCACCGATATGACGCTCGATACGGGCGACACTTTGAATGCTGCACTCGGGAATCCGTTCGACGTCACCGATGTGGATCCGACCGACCTCTACAAGAACACGAACGGGCTTCCGCCGGCCGGCATCCGGACGATTGATCCTCCGGAGGCGACGGAGTTCGACTTCGCTACGATCACCGTGGGCGCGGGCGCGACGCTCAAGATCGTCGGCGTGAACCCGGTTCGCTTGCTTTCGTCGGGCCTGGTCCAGATTAGTGGAACGATTGACGCTTCGGGAAGCGATGGCGATATGGCCTCGCTTCCGCCGAACGCCGCCACGGGTGGCATCGGCTTGAATGCACAAGGAGGCGTCGGTGGTCCGGGCGGTTTCGACGGCGGGTTCGCTCGCACAGGTCGCCGCGCTGGGGGTACGACAAGTTTTGGCGGCTGCAATAGTCTCGACGCGTGGGTCAACGTCGCCGGCGGGCGTCCCGCCCAGTTCCCCAACTCGTTTAAGGGCGACGGTCCGGGACGCGGTAACGCCGGCGGCGAGAACTTCCTCGTCAACCAGCAGGATTCGGTAAGCATTGGCAGCCCGTCCGGCTCGGGTGGCGGCGGCGCTAGTCACGCGTCCGCAGGGACGTTTGGCGAAGACCGCTTTAACGGCGGCTCCGGCGGCGCAATGGGTTCTCCGATCGGCAGCTTCGGCAAGTGCAGCCGTTGGGGCATCGCGAACTCCGGCGTGATCGGCGTGCGTGGTGCGCCCGGTCCCGTCTATGGCGATCGCGAGGCACTCGATAACACCGGCGGCTCCGGTGGCGGTGCGGGTGGCGCCATGAACGGCTGGAACCAGACGCAAAACGCCGTCGGCTCCGGCGGCGGCGGCGGCGGTGGTGGCGGCTTCCTCGAGATTTTGGCCGCGGGTTCGATCAACGTGAACGGCAAGATCGACGTGTCGGGCGGTGCGGGCGGCGACGGCGACTTCTGGAAGTGGACCAACCAAAACTGGACGGTCACGACCGGTGCGGGCGGCGGCGGCAGCGGCGGCACGCTGAGCTTGGTGTCGGGCGACGGCATCGACCTCACGGGCGGCATGTTGGACGCAAGCGGCGGCGCAGGCGGCATTCGTTCCGTCCCCGATTCCGGCTACTCGGGGGCCTGCAACTCCTGCAACGCAGGCGGCGATGGCGGTACCGGATTCATCTTCTTGATGGATGCGGACGGCATCATCTTTGGACTTAATCCCGGTGTTCCGACCGGTGGCACTCTCAACAATTACGACAACTTCGAATCCGGCTTCCTGTCGATTCGCGGTTTTGACCCCAACCGTTTTGGTGGCGCGAACGCCATCACGGAACTCTTTCCGATTGGCGCTCCGAACCCGACGTACTTGCCCTTCCAACCGGGCGACATCATCGGCAACGCCAATCCCGCGCAGACCATCGATGTTTTCATGAGTTCGGCTGCACCCGACCGACTCAACCCCAGCAGTCCGGATCTTCTTACGGAGACAGCGCAGTTTGCAATCGCGAAAATCAGCTTCGGCGGCGGTTCCACCGTCATCGACATCTTCGACAAGGGTTTGGGCACGTTCGGCGATATCGCCACGGACCTAAACACCGGTGCGCTTTCGCGAGACGCCTTTGTTCGTGTGGTTGCAACCTTTGATTACACCAATCCGAAGGAGGCGGCACTCGGGCCGTTCCTCTCCATGGACCGTGTGATCGTGCGCTACTCGTTCAACTAAGACCCCTGGTTGGGCTCGACTAAGCCGCCCTTCTCTATGAAGGGCGGCTTTTTTATGCCCGCTCAGAGCGACGCCGCAGCAGCACCACGCCCAAGGCGACGACGGCAGCGACTGCGATGCCGACGATCCAGCGCCGCGAACCGCGTTGGACGGGCGATGCCGACGACGGGGCCTCTGCTGGAGTCTGTGTGCGCTCGTCTACCGGCAATTCGTCCGGTGCATCCGGCGAGAACGGCTCGCGGGTCTGCGCGAGCGCAGCGATCCAGGGCGGGGCGCGGTCGGTTCCAAACCCGGCAAGAGGATCCGGCGTGACGTAGGTGCGCGATGCATCCCGCGGAAGGGGTTGGTGCCGATCGCGCAGGCCCGCGCACATGCGTTTGATCGCATCGCTCTCTTCGGTCGGTTTGAAGCGCCGCTGCGCTGCGCGGTGTTGCTTGCGCGCCTCGGCAATGCGCGTGCGCGCGACGTCGACGGGACCGCCCATGCGCTGGGCGGTCATCAACAAGAGTTGACGAGGCACGGCGCAAAACGGCTGCAGCTCTGCGGCGCGCTGGAGAAATGTCCACGCGACGTCGTATTGCGCCGCGTAGAACGCGAACTCCCCGAAGTTGACGCAAAAGTTGTAGTCGTCGCCGAACCGCGCACGGTATGCGGCGAACAAACGCCATGCGAGTTTGGGATCGCCGTCGCGCTCCAAGAGCTTGCCGTGGATCATCGCGGCTTTGAGCCAGGCGTTTCCGTGTAGGTCCACCACGACGGGTCCTACCAAGTCGCGCGCGCGCGCGTACGCGCGGAGCGCACCCCGCAACCGATTCTGGTGGCCCAGCATGAGGCCAAGGTGTTTCCAGTGTTCGGGGCGGCGCGGCTCGAACTCAATGAGCTTGCGGATGATGGCCTCCGCGCTTCGAAACTCATTGTCCAAGTCATACGCGGCCGCCTTGTTCGTCAGCACGAGACGTCGCGTTGCCGGCACCACCGCCCATTCGAGCGCGCGGTCCCAATGGGCATGCGCCTTCTCGTATTGAAGAGTGCGAGCCGCGTCGGCGCCAAGCGTCAGATACCCGCGGGCGATGAACTCGGAGCAGCGTTGCTTGTTCCAGTTGTCGGCAACCAACGCCTTGAACTCGTCGATCGCGCCGGGGCCGCCGCTCGGGCCCTCTTCCATGTCGCCGGCAGCGAACATGGTCGCCGCCTTTGCGAATCGCAACCGCATGACGTCGAGTTGATTCTTCCGGCGCATGTTGCGTTCCATGATTTGGAAGTTCGCGCTCGCGTCGGCGATGCTCTTGCGAATGTATTGTTGGCCCGCCTCCGCCATGCGTTGCTGCTCTTCGACCGATGAACCGCGCGCCCGCGCCTCGCTGAGCACCTCGGCCAGGCGTTGCCGGCAGGCGAGCGCATGTTTGCAGCGGTTGGTGCCGCGCGCGGCAAAGGCTTCCCAACGCTCCGCGTCGATCTGCGCCGCCTCGGCGTACAGCCGATACGCGCGATCCAAAGTGACATCGCGCGCTTCGCCAATGGGATACTCGTTCTCGACGGCCCGAGCGCGTTGCACCGTGGCGTCGTAGTCCGCCTGGGCCAGCACCGCTGGGGCCAAGCACAAGACAGGAAGCCAAAGATTTCGACGCACCACGCCTGCGATTGTAGAGACTTCGCTACACTGAGCGCGACGATGAACAGACGCCTGATTTTTCTTTTTCTCGGAGCCGTTGGCGTCGTGAGTTGTGGCGACGACGCCGAGCCGTCGAGCCGTCCTGTGACGGTCGCTTCGCAGACGATGGACGACGTCCCGTTTCGCTTCGTCGACGTGGCGAAGGAGATGGGCTACACGCTGCGCAACCGGACCGGCCGGGAAGGGCAGAAGAACTTCATCCTGGAGGCGATGGCGCCGGGAATCGCGGTCGGGGACTTCAACGACGACGGCTGGATGGACATGTTTTGCCCCAACGGGAACAACGTTGTTCGGTACGACAAAACCACCGGCGCCGTAACGTTCTTGCCGGAAACGGACTCGCCGCGAGACGCGCTGTACCTAAACGACCAAGGAAAAGCATGGCGTGAGTCGGGCGCGAAGGCGGGTGTGAACGATACGCTGTGGTCGTTTGGCGCGTTGGCGGGTGACATCGACAACGATGGCGACACCGATCTGTTCGTCTGCAACTGGGGGCCGAATCGGCTCTATCTAAACGACGGCGCGGCGAAGTTTCGCGACGTGGCGATGGAAACCGGCGCCGCGGGTCGACCGCAGGACTGGTCCACCGGCGCGTGCCTTGTGGACTACGACGGGGACGGGGATCTCGACATCTACGTGGCGCAGTACGCGGATGTCTTCAACATGCTCGCGCGTCCCGACATCACGACGCTGAGCGAAGACGGCTCGGTGGATGGGCGGAACTGCGTTTGGCGCAAGTTGCGCGTGTACTGCGGTCCGCTTGGCCTCAAGCCACTCAATGATGTGCTCTTACAAAACCAGCTCGTGGAGTCCGGCAAACTCTCATTCCGTGACGTGTCGGCGAAGGCCGGCATCGTGTTCCAACTTTCAGAGCGATCGGGCACCGAGGCTTCGGAGGGGCCGTTCTACGGGTTTCAACCCGTTGCGTTCGACATCAACCTTGATGGGCACCAGGACATTTTCGTGGCGAACGACAGCCATCGCAATACGTGCTGGATCAATCGCGGCGACGGGACGTTTGAGGACCAAGCAGATCTACTCGGATTGGCGGTGGGGCTCAACGACTTCGCAGCGCAGGCGTCGATGGGCGTCGCCGTCGGCGATGTGAATCAGGATGGTCTACAAGATCTCGTCGTGACCGAATTCAGTCATCAGGAATTCAACCTTTTGGTGGCAGAGAAGCTGCCGCATGGCGGCGTGACCTACGCGGAGAAATCGGCAACGACGGGGATGCGCGCCATGACGTACCTCGCGTTGGGGTGGGGCGTGCAACTCTTCGATCCCGATTTAGACGGCGACTTGGATGTGTACTTTGCGTGCGGCCACGTCTTTCCCGAGGTGGATCAGTTTCGCGGGCAGGACACGAGCTATCGTCAATACGATCTTCTGATCTTGAATCGTGACGCTCAAAGCATGCAGTTTCGTAGTCTGCGCGGCGATGCCGGCCCCGCGTTCGACACGCGGCAATGCTCGCGTGCTTCGGTCGTAATCGACTTCGACAACGATGGCGATCCGGATCTCGCCACAACGGTCTTGAACGACACGCCGAACCTCATGCGTTGCGACGCGTTGGGCGCGGCAAAGGCACGCCACTGGATCACCGTGCGACTGCGCGGCGATCCGTCATCCAAAGTTCCGCTGGACGCGGCCGGCTCCGTCATCACCGTCGCTGCAGGCAAGCTGACGCAATCACGCGTGTACCTCATCGGCAGTTCGTTTCAGAGCAGCGAGGACCCGCGTATCCACTTCGGTTTGGGCGCCAACACAAAGATCGATTCGATCGAAGTGCTTTGGACCAACGGCGAAAAAACGATCGTGAAAGACGTAGCGATCAACAAACACAAAACGATCAAGTACCGCTAAACCAAAACAGCCCATCCCCAAAAAAAAATGCGACGACCAAATGCGGTACCATGTTGGATTTTTTTCGCTGTAACGTGTTGTTTGTAAATGAGTTACGGGGGACAGGTGCGGCATTGAGGGCGCACTTTGGGAACCTGAGTGCTTAGTTCTCGTCCAACTCGCCATGAACATTCGAGCCAGCCTTGCCTCGCTTTTGGTTGTCCTCATTACGGTCGGCGTGGTCGCCGCGAAGGCGGGGCCGAACACGGCGCTCCGCTTGGCGGTTGTCGAGCCCGGATACACGCTGAGTTTGGGTGGGGGCAAGCGCTTGTGTCCGCCGTCGTTCTCACTCAATCTCGCGACGAACCTAGCGGATGCGGGAACGTCGCTGGTACTGGATCGAGTTACGCGCGATGCGGCGCGGTCCACGATCACGATTGATCTGACGGTGAAACGCGATCCGAACGCCGTCGCGCCTCAGATCATCACGGCGGCCAAGGTCGCGGCCGACATCGGATCGCTGCGCAAAGGGCGTTACATCGTTGTGATTCGACAGCGATTCAACAACAGCGCGTACAAGATCGTTCAGTCCACCGTGCTCGACGGCCGGTAGCAGACCAGGCGCCGCGCCGCCGACTACTTGTTGTGGAGTTCGTCCCAACCTTCGAGTGTGCGCGGCCAATCTTTTTTGAGCAGTTGGCTGAGCGCGCGATCCGCCAGCAGCTTGCCTCCGGTCTGACACGTGGCGCAGTAGTTCGTTTCGTTCTCGGCGTACACGATGCGCTGCACGGGCGACTCGCACTTGGGGCACGGCTTCTGATACTTGCCGTGGACCGCCATGTCGGGCCGAAAGGCTGTGACTTTGTCGGGGAACCCGTCCCCAACTTCCGCGCGAATCGCGGCGGTGAAGCGGGCCATCGTTTCCTTCGACTCTCGCCACAAACCGTCGATTTCAGCGTCGTCGAGACGCGACGTCCACTTCACGGGAGAAACTCCGGCGGCCCAACAGATTTCGTCCGCGTAGGCACCGCCGATTCCCGAGAAACGGCGTGGGTCGGTGAGCGCCCGTTTGAGCGTGCGGTTGGAAGACGTGAGCGCGGACCGAAACGCAGCGAACGAAGCCGACAAGAGGTCGATGCCGCCCGGGTCGTGCTCTGCTAGGGCCGCGGCGCCGACGACAAGGTGGAGGGATGCTTTCTTCTTGCGTCCCCTTTCCGTGAAGAGAAGCGCGCCGTGTGCGAAATCGAAGGCGCCGAGGCCGCCCTTCTTAGGGACGGCGCAGTCCACTTTGCGCCAGCGTAATCGTCCGGTGACCATGAGGTGGAACACGAGGAACAGTTCCTCGTCAAACTCAAGCACGAGCCGCTTGCCGATGCGCGCAATGCCGCGTACGGTTTGCCCGTGAATGCGAGTGAGCGGCGGGTCGAACGAGCGCACGACGAACGGACTACGAATGCGTGCGCGCAACAACGTGTGGCCGACGACGTGACGTTCCAGCGCCTCGGCGTAAATCGTAATGTCGGGGAGTTCCGGCACGGCGTCGATCATAGAATGCTTTGGATGCGTGTGGTGTTCGTGATCTTTGTGGCGTCCATTTTCGCGCGCGCGGATACGGTCGTCGTAACGGTTCCTGGGGATCCGAGCCGCGGCCGCGTAACGCTGGATGGGCGAGAACGCGACTGGGCGGTGAAGGCCGGGCAATTGACGATGACCGCGCGCGGGGACCGGCGCGCCATTTCGATCCGGGAAGGTGAGCCCTTCGCAGTCGGGAGCACAACGTTTGTGGTCCGGCGCCGCGCGAATCGACTCGTGTTTGCTCCGCACGAGGGGGTCGTCACGGACCGCGCGTGGAGCGAGTCGCTTGCGGCGGCGCGACGTGTGCGCGTAGCCAAGGACGCACCGCCTCCGGTCGTCGTGCGCCGTGCTGCGCGGGAAGCCGCGCGGCGATTGGCGTGCGAGTCGAATCCAGAAGACATCGAACACGCGTTGCTCCTCGGCCTTGCCGCCGGCAGTTGGAGCGATCCCGAGTTCTTAGGGCGGCTCGGTCGACTGCGAGCGGCGCCCGCGATTGCGAAACTCCGGCGGTGGCTGGAGCACGAACAGGCCGAAGTCCGTCGCGCCGCGGCACGGGTGCTGGCGGCGATTCCGGGGGGCGTGTCCGACGCGCTCCTGTATCGAGCGGCCGCACGCGAGAAAGACGAGGCGACGCGCACGGTCCTGCGTGACGTGACCACGAATCGCGTGGACCCTGCGCGCCTCGCCGCCCTCCGCGCGACCGCGATGCGCGGCGATCTCGACAAGCGCCGGCGCGCCGCCTCGGCACTCGGCCAATTCGCACGCCGTCATCCGGCCGCGCGCGACATCGTCGGCGAGCTCCTCCGACGCCGGGACGAGGCGACCGCGATCTTGCTTTTGGACACGGTTCGCGCGTCGCGGGATCACGCGTGGCCGCCGCTTCTCGCGCCCGCGTTGCGACACGCCGACTGGCGCGTCCGCGTCGCCGCGATTGAAGCGTGTGCGCGCGTGCGTGTGCTCGGGTCGATCCGCCTGCTCGTCGAGCGCGTTACCCGGGAAAAGGGTGCGACCGTGCGACGTGCGCTCGGGCGCGCGCTCCACACGCTCACCCATCTGCAACTCGGCACGCACAAGAAACTCTGGAAGAAGTGGTGGGCCGAACGCGGCGACGGATTCCTCGTGCCCGCCTCACCGCCATCCCAAAAGGTCGCTCCCAAAGACGGCGCACGACGCACGGTCGCACGCTTTTTTGGGGTGGCGATCGAGGGGCGGCATGTCGTGTTCGTTGTCGATCGATCCGCGTCGATGATGAGTCCAAGCCCGGGCGGCGGCTCGCGCTGGGACCGCGCCCTCAAGGAGATGCGGATCGCCATCGAGGCGATGGACGCCAAGACAAGCGTCAACGTCGTGTTGTTTTCCAGTGATGTATGGGTGTGGAGAAAAACCCCGGTCCGCGCGTCCTCCGGGATGTGGCGGCGGCTCGCGCCGGAACTCGCCAAACGCGGGCCACGGGGCGGAACGTGGCTGTTTGACGGACTCAAGGCGGCGTTGCAATTGGAGGGCGTCGAGGCGATATATCTTCTGTCCGACGGCGAGCCGAGCGGCGGCCGGTTTACGCAGGCCGATCGCATTCTCGAGGAGTTGCGGACGCTCAACCAGATCCGCCGCGCGCAAATCCACTGCGTCGCGGTGGGCCTGAAGTCCAAGCTCTTGCGCGAACTCGCGGCCGGGACCGGCGGCACGTACACCGAGAAAAGATAGCCCCGCGCGACTTCTCAGGCGCGCCTTTAAAGCGAGCGCAACCGCTTACACTCGCGGCATGGATATCTCGAAGGTTGCCGTTCTCGGCGCCGGCACGATGGGCGCCGGCATTGCTCAGGTTTGTGCGCAGGTCGGGTGCTCGGTCACGCTGTTTGATATCGACGACGCGAGCGCGGAGCGCGGGCTTGCGGGCATCGACCGGTTCCTCGCCAAGGGCGTCGCGCGCGGCAAGGTCACCGAAGAAGTCAAAGCGGAGACGTTGGCTCGCATCGCGGCCAGCTCCGACCAAGATGCCGCGGTCACCGGCGTTGACTTGGTGATCGAAGCGGCGCCCGAAAGCCTCAAGCTGAAACGCGAGATCTTTACGCGCGTCGCCGCCAAGGCACCCGCCCACGCGATTCTGGCCACGAACACGTCGTCTTTGCCGATCTCGCAGATCGCGGAAGGAAACGACGCGGCCGGACGCATCGTCGGCATGCACTTTTTCAACCCGGTACCCCTGATGAAATTGCTCGAGTTGGTTGTGGGCAACGAGACCGCGCCCGCCACGACCGACGCCGTGCGCGCGTTTGGCATGCGCCTCGGCAAAGAAGTGATCACCGTCCGGGACGCGCCCGGATTCGCCTCGTCGCGGTTGGGCATTTGCATCGCCATGGAAGCCATCCGCATGGTCGAAGAAGGAGTCGCCTCGCCCGAGGACATCGACCGCGCCATGATCTTTGGCTACGGCCACCCGATGGGGCCCCTCAAGCTGACGGACCTGGTTGGGTGCGATGTCCGGCTCGCCATCGCGGATCATCTCGCGGACTCGCTTGATGCGCCGCACTTCACACCCCCGGCGCTGTTGCGTCAAATGGTCGCGGACGGACGTCTCGGCAAGAAAAGCGGCCAGGGTTTTTACAGCTGGGAGTAGCGCGTTTCGGGCCCGTTGGCATGAACCAAGTGTTGAGCCCGTCGAATCATGGATCCCCCTTTGGGGCCGGCGGCGATCAGCCGACCTATGGGGTAGGTAAGAGCAGCCGTCGTTGCTCCGGCGGTGCGCGTATGTCCCCACCGAACTGGACCGGAGGTCCCCAGATTTCATGAGCGATTCCCGTTTGCAACAAAAGATTCGCGAGACGAAACAGATCGCGGACGATGCGGGCCTCGATCTCGAGCACGCGCCGTTGCTCGCGACGTTTGAAATGCCGATCTGGGGCTCGGCGCTGGCAACGCGTGATATCGCAGCGGTCGCGCGCGAACCCGGTGTGGCGGTGGCGGTCGTGTCCACCGAGCCATTGCCCGATGTGCGGCGAGCCGCAGCAGGCGCGCCGAACCTGCACGTCATCGCCGAGCGCGGACTTGTCGTCGGCATGACCGGCGGGGCATGCGTGCACGTCTATCCGCATTCCGTCGCGGAGATGGAAGCATTCGCCGTGGCGTTGTTTGCCGGCGCTGCACCGGATCACCTGGCGGTGGCGCTCAACGCCTACGTGTCGAGTGGGCGGCAAGAAGTTGCGTTTGAAACCACTGACTTGCGGCGACCTTGTACCGCGCGCGAACTCATGCACGCCGTGCGCGAGCACGGCGGAACCGCGGGGTTCGCCGGCGAAGGCGAAGAGGAAGCGATTGTGGTCGCGGCGATGCCGGACGAGTTGGAGTCGGTGCGCGCCGCGCTTGCCGACGAGCTCTTCGGAGCGGCCGTGCGCGTGGCCCGTTTGCCTTCGGGTCGCTTCCGGTTTGCGCCGGAAGTAATCGGGCGCCCCGTGGACCCCGAACGGCTACGCATCATCGCGCAAGAGATTGCGATTTCCTGCGATCGACTCTTGGAGACACGCGGTTCCGAGATCTGCGGATTCGTCACCGAGCCCGTCGCTCGTTGGCAATATGGGCCCGAACACGGCGCGCGATTTCTAGCAAGCGAACTGTTCTCCGCGCCCGACACGGTCCTGACCCAACTCGGCCTTCACCCGTTCCACGGCGAAGGGACCATGTTCTTTGCGTACGAGGGCTCGGAGACGGTTTGGGAAGCGTGGAACAAAGGCATCTCGTGCGTGACCGTGCGAGATATCAGCGAGTATGCGCGCATCCTTAGCGCCGTTCGGCGAGGAGAGTGAGATGGGAGTTCGGCTTGTCAATCCGGAGGGGCTTGCTCCTCCCGTCGGATACGCCCACGCGGCGGTCGGCTCGGGAAAGCCCGTTGTGCTCGCCGGTCAAATCGGCTGCGACGCGACGGGGCGTGTGACGGCGCCCGGTGATCTCGTGGCGCAGTTCGCGCTGGCACTCGACAACTTGCTCGTGGCGTTGCGCGCATGCGGCGGCCGCGCCGAGGACTTGGCGCAGCTTCGCTTGTTCGTGACCGACGTGCCCGCCTATCGCGACAACCTCGCGGCGTTGGGTCACGCCTACCGCGAGCGGCTTGGTCGTCACTACCCGGCCATGGCATTGCTCGGCATCGACGAGCTGTTCGAGAGCGACGCCATGATCGAGATCGAAGGACTCGCGTATGTCGATTGATCGGATCCAAGGCACAGACGGTATCCGTCGACCGGTTCTCGCATCCAGCGACGAACGTGTCGCCGACATGACCCCGCAGCAAGCGTTCTTGGAGTGCGGCGTCATCACCGAACAGTTTTGCGAGCTGTACACGTATGCCTACGTGACGGGCTTGCAGAGTCCGGGCGAGATCGTTATCGGATGGGATCCTCGCGACCCAAACGGCCTGTACACCGATGCCGCGATTCGTGGCATTCGGCGCGCGGGAGCGACGGCCGTGCGTATCGGCATCACGCCGACGCCGGGCGTTGCTCTCTATCAGGTGTGGCGCGGCGCGACTGCGGCGTTCATGGTGACGGCGAGCCACAACTTTCGCAGCCAAAACGGGATCAAGATCTTTTATGGTCCGCATGCGCTCAAGCTGTTTCCCGATGACGACCGCGCGCTGACCAAACGCGTGTTGGGTTTGGACTACAAAAACGACGTTCTCACGCAGTCCGAGTCCGGCGGTTTGGTCGACGCGCAGGACGAAGCGCACGACGTGTTTCGCCGCTTTCACATGGACGTCGGCAACAGCTGGCTGCCTGAGGGCGAATCGCTCGGGGACTTCCCGCTCATCATCGACGCGGCCAACGGCGCCATGTCCGGGTTGGCCGCCGATGTGTTCGGCAAGCTCCACGGCGGCGACGTTTTGGAGCTCAACAACGACACGGCGAGCGGAGACGTCAATCGTCACAGCGGTGTGGCGGACCTGGAGGGCGTCGCGGAGATCACGCGCGATATGTTGCAGTTCGCAGACCACGCGGCCGTGCAGCAATTGTTTGTGCGCGGTGGCAAAGCGGCCGTCTTCGATGCTGACGGCGATCGATTTTTTCGCCTCGACCACGACCCGGACACCGACACCATCCTTGTGTTGTCCGGCGATGAGACGGCCGTGCACCAAGCGCGCCATCTCGCACCGCCGAAACCGGGCACGCTCTACATCAATACCGTCGAGAGCGATCTCAACGCCGCGCGTGCGGGTGGGGAGCTCGGCTACACGCCGGTCCTGACCGGCGTCGGGGACAAGTGGGTGTTGCGCCAGGCCGCGGACTCACCCGAGATCTACGGCATCGGCAGCGAAGAAACGGGCCACAACATCTCGCGCGGGCGCGTCACGCGGCGTGACGGCGAAACCGTCGATGTGTTCTTGGGCAACGGCCTCAAGAGTGCGCTGAACACGTTTGTCGCAACACGCGGTCTCTCGCCGCGCGAAGCGCACCGGCCGTTCCCGCCCGGCTTCAAACGCACGTTCTATGTGTACTACACGACCAAGGAGCTCTTCGCGAAAGGAAGCGAAGCGTTTTCCGGCGTCGGTGCGATCATCGAAGAAAAATGCACGCTTGGTCCGACGGTTCCGCAAGGGCGGCCCGAAGAACCGGACATGTTGTACTTGGCCGTGCGCGACGACGAAGGTCGCCAGCGCGCGGGCGTGTTCGTTCGCAACTCGGGGACGGAAGAGAAAACAGGCGTGAACGTGCGCGGTGATCGCAAGGATGCCGGCGCGTTGATTGCCGTCGGTGAGGCGGCGGTCCTGTACTTGGCCCGCACGCTCAAGGATTGGGATCATCCCATGGCGCAAGCGGAGAAGGCCGTGCTCGAGGCGCTCGAACACGGCCCGCTGGCCGCCGACGCGCTCCCGATACCGGACGGCGTTCATGCCGAGCGGCTTTTGGAAGAGCTCGCGAACAAAGAAAAGGTCATCGCCAAATGCGCGCAAGGGTACGAGCGCACACCGTTTGGCGCGCGCATGCTGGAGGCGTGGAAATGAGCAAGTTCACTCCCGAAGACTTCTTCGATCTGACGACGTTCGCGCACCGCGACATTTTCTTGGACTGCCCGGAAGTGTGGGACGTCCTGCGCAAGGTGCAAGCCTACGTTTTGCAAAAGTTGCGTCCCGATGTCATGGGCACAGTCGAGAAGGGGGCGTTCGTTGCGCCCAACGTGTTTCTCGGATCGGGCACGGTTGTCGAGTCGTTCGCCTATGTGCGTGGGCCGGCGATCATCGGTTCGAACTGCCACATCCGAAGCGGCGCGTACATTCGCGGTGACGTCTTGATCGGCGACAACTGCATCGTGGGCAACTCGACCGAACTTAAGAACACGATCATGTTGAACGGCGCCGCGGCTCCGCACTACAACTATTGCGGCGATAGCGTGCTCGGCAACAACGTGAATTTGGGTGCGGGCACGAAGCTCTCGAACTACAAGATTGCGACCGACAAAAACGTTCATCTGCGTGACGGCGCTCATGTGATCGACACCGGCCTCGAAAAATTCGGCGCGATCTTGGGCGACAACGCCACAACGGGCTGCAACTCCGTGCTCAACCCGGGCACGGTGCTCGGGCGCAACGTGATGGTGTACGCGTGCGCGGCGATCCGCGGCTACGTCCCGCACGACACGATCGTAAAACTCAAAGACGTTTTGAATCTCGTCCCCCGCACGTAGCGCGTTGAAAGAGTACGATCCAGCGATGCGCTTGCTGCTCGCCTTCATCGGCCTCACCACAGTTCTTTGGGCCAAGCCGGTTGTGATTCCGGCCTTTGTGGATCTCAAGAACAAGAAAGACCCCGTGAACGGGAAGCGCGCGTCGATGGGGCAGACCGCTCTGTGGCGCGGTTTGCAGATTCGATTCGCCACGGCGGAGAACGCGCGGGCGTTTGAAAAAACGCCGGGCAAGTTTCTGGGCAAACTCGGGCTCGCGTTTTTGAACCCGAAGAAGCCCGACGCGCTGAAGCTCGGCAATGCGCTTTGCCCGGTCACCGGGAAAAAGCCGGCGAAGTCGGTGCGCTGGGGCGGGCTCGTGATCGGCGTCCACGATGCCGCCGCCGCCGCGAAGTTCTCCAAGAATCCCGGCGCGGGGTTCGCCAAGCTTGGCTACGCCTATCACCCCGCGCTTGTCGATCTAAAAAACACCGTGTGCCCTGTGACCGAGGGCGAGTGCTATGTCGAGGCGCCGATCTGGGCCGACGTAAAGGGCGTCCGCGTCCGTGTTTGCTGCGATCGCTGCGTCAAAGAGGTCACAGACGACCCGACGACGTGGCTCAAGCGCATGGGCGTGGATCCGAAAAAGATACGGCGCGAGCTGGGTCTGTCAGTCAAAGACTGAACAGCGGTGCCTGCGCGACGTAGTACAATACGAAGTCGGCTCCCGGCGGGCCTTCCGCCGCCGCCGATGGCTCCAACACAGCTATTTTGACGATGAAAATTCTGCTTCTTGCGTTGTCGTTCACCGTGGCCTTTGCGCCCGTGGCGCCCTCGTACGGCTGTCGCTGCGACGATTCGTGCGCGGCTGACAAACAGAACTCGTTGGTAGCGAGCACGGATCGTGGCGCGCGGCAGGACTTTTGCCCGTGCTGCACGCCGCAGCGTCCGCATACCGATACGACGGACGGCACGACGGAGCCGCGCCGATCTGAGGTGTGCTCGTGCCGCCAGCCCGCCCCGATGGGCGTCGAGCGGAACACGATCGATCTGCCCAAGCGCTCGGTTGCGGACTGGACTTTCGGTGAGTTTGCCGCGGCATCGCGTGCGGTCACGCCGTCGATTGAAAGCGCGGCGATCGCCGCCGCGCCCGTCGAAGTTCGATTGCGAGTCTAGAGGTCCTCTCTTTTCTCGCGTAGCGCGCGTGTGCGCGCCGCCCCGTTGCTTCGAGCGGCGCTTCAAGCAGAAGCGCCGGTCGCCCTCCGAGAGGACTTTCTCATGTTGATTCGAACCTTATCCGCGTGTGCGTTGTTGGTGTTGGCCGCTTGCCAAACCACGCGCCACGAAACCGAAAGCAAGACCGATCCCGATCCGATCGAAAATCCGCCGTTGACGGCGAAAACCGAGCCGGACACCGCCAAGACGGATCCCAAAGTAAAGACGCCGGGTTCCGACCCTGTTCAACCGGCCGCCCAAAAACGCTACGTTGGCGCGAGCGTCGATGCGTTCGGCGCGACGTGAGCAACGTGAGCCACGCAAGTGGCACGGGCCCTCGGTGAGGTGCCCCACACGTCGAAAGTTCACTGGGATTGGCGGAACCAAATCGGCTGGGTCCGCTTCGAGGAAGGCCACGTGCCCGACATGGACGCGGTACGCCTTGCCCTCTCCAACGCGATCAACGTGACGTCGGAGTTCACGGCGGACAGCGTTACGTTCTACGAGAAACTGGACGAGTTGCACCATGAGCTGCGTTAAGTCGATCCTCGCACTCGTCTGCCTTGCGTCTTGGGCCAGCGCGGCCGGTATCAACACCGACGCCGCTCAGCCCATCGGCAAGGGCGAGACAGCATCCGTGACGCGCCTGCGCTACCAGCAGCTCGAGAACGACATCGATCGTTTCCTCGCGCAGGAAACGATCGTGTATGGCGTCTACAAGCGCTTGGCGTTGCTTGCCACGCTGGGCTACGAGTGGAACAGTCCGGGCGAAGACGGCTTCAAAGACATCACCGTCCGCGGCCGTTTCACGTTTTACTTTCGCAACCGCAAACGCGAGGCGCTGAGTTTCGCTGGGCTTTTGGGTGGCGAGATTCCGGTGGGAGAAGAGCCGCTTGGGTCGCCGGATGGCGGCGTGCTGACCGGACTTGTGTTCACCTTTGAGAAATCAGGCTGGCGTGTTGACGCCGACGTTGTCTTTACGTTTCGGCCGAATGCGAATGACACCCGGCGCGCCGACGTCGCACTCGTGCGGATCCTCGCCGAGAACGACGAGCGTCTGTGGCTCGGTGTCATCGAACTGAACTTCTCGCGTGATGGCGACAGCGACGTCTTGTACGTGTCGCCCGGCGTCGTGTACGAGTTCGTGGGCTGGAAAATTGAAGGATCGATCCAGATCAACGTGGCGGACGACTCCAAGACACCGACGCCCGATTTCGCCGTCGTGTTTGCCGTCGTGCACGTCTTCTAGCTCGACGACCTAGTCGTAGCCGTGCGCGTAGGGGTCGTACTCCGAGCCACATCCGCCGCTTGCGTCGGCGGGTGTGGTTCGGGGTCCCCACATCGCGACGGTCAAGCCGACGACCACGATGGCGGCTCCAAACGCCAACCACGGACGACGCATCGGCAGGAGTGCGGGTAGCGGTGCGAGAAGTAACAGCGCCGCCGCGACCAGCGGGAAGTCTTCGAGAAAAAAGTGCCCCGACGCCGCGAGCGCGACCAGCAGCGTGACCGCGACACCGACACCGGCCGGCGCGAACACGACCTCTCGTTTCCACGCGGCGAACGCGGCGATTGCGCCGAGTCCCATGGAGAGTGCGGCGGCGAGCTCGGCGTTCGACGCGGACCCCGCGCCCAACATCACCATGCTCATCCCGCCCGCGGAGAGCGTGAACAGCCCCGGCAAGACGTATCCGCGCGTCGCTTCCGAGCGGATTGCATACACCGTCCAGAAGCCGGCCACCGCGATGGCCACTCCCGCGTGTGCCGCGATCGCTGCGACGGTCGAGTCCCACTGCGCCGTCGCGCCTTTGCGCAGGAGAATCCAGGCGGTCGCCGCTCCAACGGCGAGGCGCAACAAAACGTGCGCCGCCAAGGGGCCGCGCGCGAGAACCGCGGCGCCGGCAGCCATCACCCCGAGGTGGGGGAGCCAGCCCTGCGCCGACGCCGGGTTCCATGCGATCGATTCAAGCACCGCCGCATAACCCGTCGCAAACGATGCCGCCAACGCCACAGCGCTCGGCCATGAGCGTGCACGCCAGCGCCAAGCGGCGAGGAGGACCACGCCCGCGACGAGCGGGACGGGAGTGAGGTGCCAGGGAATCACGCGTCTACTGCACGAGTCCTGCGAGGGCGGCCGTGATGACGACCTCGTCGCTCAGCGGTCCGACCATGTACTTCACGCCGAAGTCGCTGCGCTTGACCGTGAACGTGCCGTGAAAACCGGTACGCGCTTCGCCTTTGCGGCCCTTGCCGGTGCCCGTGCGCTCGAACGTGATGGTCAGCTCTTTGGTGACGCCACGCATCGTGAGCTTGCCGTTCGCTTCGTACTTGTCGCCGCCCACGTGCTTCACGTCATCGCTTGAAAACTCAATGTTGGGGAATTGCTTCGCGTCGAAGAAGTCGGGACTGCGCAAGTGCTTGTCGCGATCCTGCGAGCCGGTGAATACGCTGCCGGCATCGATGGTGAGGCTTGCTTTACCGCTGCCGCCATCAACCGTGCTGATCGTTCCCGACACCTTGAGGAAGTTGCCGTAAAAAAACGACGCGTCGAAGTACTTCACGCGAAAGATGACGGATGAGTGCACGCCGTCAACGGTGACGTTTTCGGTTTTGCCTTCCGAACGCGAAGGCGTCGCGAAGTACGCGGTGGCGGCCAGCGTCAGCACGGCCGTGAAAAGGATGTTTTTACGCATAGTCAGTCTCCTGTCGGAACAGCCGCGCGTCCGTCGCGCGGCGCGTCCGCCCTATAGATACTTGTTGGAACAATTAAATTTTGGAAGTGTTCCAAAAATAGCTGAAAACGGCCTTAGCGGGCCGTGGGGTTGATATGGGCGCCTTGCCGATCGGCGAAGATCGATCGGGCGTTGATGTCTAGAACGAGCTCCTGGTCGCCGCGCACGACTGTGCTCTTCGTGGATGGTTTCAACACAGCCGTCATCGTCGCGACTTGCACCATGCCGGGCTCGGAAAACCGTTTTCCGTCGATCGCGATGATGATGTCGCCGGTGCGTACCCCCGCGCGATTGGTTGTGCTTGGCTTTCTTCGATGCGAGCTGTTGTCGCCGGGGGCGTCGGAGGTGCGAGTGGCGCGCGTTTGAGTCTCGTCGTGGTTTCCGCGCACCAGGGTCCCGGCCAAAAAAACCAGCGCACACGCCGCCAGCAGCGGAAGGAGCCGTGCCATGATCGACCTATCCTAACGCTAAACGCGTGCGGACGAGCCAGTCGTTGAGCCGTTCGCGGGCCTCTTCTGTCACGACCGCGGGGAGCGGAGACGCGTCGCGGGCCTCTTCGAGTTGGCGCACCGCGGCGCCGAGGATCGAGTCGGCGTTCTCCGGTTCCGGTGCATCCGGTTGCGCCGGCCGTTCGATTTTGAAACGCGCCGCGTCCATCACGACTTCGCCCGTGCCCATCAGGTGGACGCCGGTCCGCAACACGCGCAGCGCGCGCGCGAAGTTTTGCTGGGTTCGCGCCGCTTGCCGCAACAGACGCGCGTGCGACAGGTAGTGGTGACTCCAGTGACGACAAGCGCACGCGAGCGCCACCGTCGCGAGCTCCTCATGAGCCGGCGACGACGCGACGACCAGCGGCGAGCACACGTGCTCGATCACCTGACCGTTTTTTTTGACAAGCGCGAGCGCGAGCCGGTGGATGTCTTGCGACAAAACCTCAATGTCTAGGCCATCGCGGTGAGCGCTGTGGGCCACGGTCGCGGCGGGGACGCGCAGGCCCAAAACAGACGGCGTGGGGAGCACGTGCGCGGCCCGGAGGTCGAAATCGGACGCTCCGTCGGGCGCTAGTCCGCACGCCGCATCCCCCGTCACGGCCGCAAAAACGAGCGCCGCCGGGATCCGGCCCGCCTCGAGGCGCAGGGCCTCGTGACGATTCTGAGAATCATTCTCAAAAATGGAAAACAGGGCTACAATCCCCCTAGTTCCCAGACGACGCCCGCGTCGCGAGGGGCGGAACGTAGCCGATTTCCGGCGATTTTTAGGACGCATCCGTCCAGAAAACGTCCGGGTAAGGCACCCGTTCGGTGGCCTCGGCCGCCATTTCCTTCCCAGGAGAAGAACATGGATCGATCCTACCGCCGGCTGCTCGGCGTCCTCATCATTTGTTTTGGTGCGACCGCTGTTTGCGCCGAAGAAATTACGATTTACTCCGGTCGCTCCAAGAGCCTCGTCAAGGCGTTGGTCAAGCAGATGGAGAAAGAAACCGGCCTAACGGTCAAGGTGCGCTACGGCAAGAGCGCCGCGATGGCGATGACTTTGCGCGAGGAGGGGGACCGCAGCCCCGCCGACGTGTTTTGGAGTCAGGATGCGGGTGCGCTGTCCGCGTTGTCGAACGCCGGGCTCCTGACGAAACTTCCCGACGACATCGTCGACTCCACGCCCGCGACGCTTCATCCCGAGAAGCGCGACTGGGTCGCGACGAGTGGGCGCGCGCGGGTACTCGCGTACTCGACCAAGCGTGTGCAGGAAAAAGACCTTCCGAAATCGGTTTTCGATCTGACGGATCCGAAGTGGAAAGGCCGCGTTGGTTGGGCTCCGGCGAACGCTTCGTTTCAAGCGTTTGTGACGGGCATGCGGGCGCTGCACGGCGACGCAAAGACAAGACAGTGGCTCGTCGCGATGAAGGCCAACGGCGCCAAGACGTACCCTAAGAACACGCCGATCATCCGTGCGTTAGCGAACGGTGAGATCGATCTCGGCCTGCCCAATCACTACTACCTGCTTCGCTTCAAAAAAAGCGACAGCAAGTTTCCGGTGGCGCAGACGTCGTTCGCAAAGGGCGATCCCGGCAACATGCTCAACGTCGCCGGCGCGGCTGTCTTAGCGAGCAGCAAAAAGAAAGCGGCCGCGCAGAAAGTGATTCGGTTCCTGCTGTCCGCTAAGGCGCAGCAGTATTTCACGAGCGACACGTTTGAATACCCGGTGAGCGGAGACGTGATCGCAAATCCGGCGCTCGTCGATGTCGAAGTCTTGCTGGAAAAGGCGGCGCCCGTTCCGTTTCGCAAACTGGGCGACTTGATCGGCACGCTGAAAATGCTGCGCGACGTGGGGCTTCTCTAAGAACGCCCCGCGAACGCGGGCGCGCAGCGTAGGCGCGCCCGCTCCTGTTTGGGGATGGGTTCTTGCTCGCCATGTCCGCGCGCTCGATGACCGCTCTGTTGATCCGGCGCTGGCCTGCGACGCTAGCCGGTCTCGTGCTCCTCGTGGGTGTGGGCGCGCCGCTGTTGTACTTGGCGTACCGTGCGGCGGGCGCCGACGGCGCGGAGCTTTGGTCGCTCGTGTTTCGCTGGCGGACCGCGATGCTGCTCGGCAACACGCTCCTGCTGATGGTGGGCGTGTTGGTCACGACGAGCCTCGTCGGAGTCCCGTACGCGTGGCTTACCGCCCGCGCGTCGCTGCGCGGTCGCAAGATCTTCACCGTGCTCGGCATCTTGCCGCTCGCCATTCCCGGATACATCTTGGCGTTCGCGATGCTCGGACTCGGCGGCGACTACGGATTGGCGGCGCGCACGTTCGGATTCGATGTTTGGCGGCCGTCCGGTTTCACCGGATCGCTGTTTGTGCTCACGCTCTACACGTTTCCGTACATCTTCCTCAACGTGCGCTCCGCCATGTTGCGCCTCGACCCGGCATTGGAGGAGGTCGCGCGCGCGCACGGACAGACGCGGTGGGGCGCGTTTCGGCGTGCGGCATTGCCTCAGCTCCGTCCCGCGTACCTCTCCGGCGCGTTGCTCGTCGTACTTCACGTCATCGGTGACTTCGGCGTCGTCAGCCTCATGCGTTTTGAGACGCTGAGCTTTGCCGTCTACACGCAGTCCTCGTTTGATCGCAACTACGCGGCGTGTCTGGCGCTCCTGCTGACCGCGCTTTCCGCCGTGCTGCTCGTCTTAGACTTGCGTTTGCTGCGCGGGCGCGGCCACGAAGCGCTCGCGCACTCCGGGATTTTGAAGCAACGCACGGTTCCCTTGCGCCGCTGGAAGGCGCCGAGTTATCTGTTCCTGCTGGCGGTTCCGTTCTTCGGGTTGGTGCTCCCGGTGACGACGATCCTGACCTGGGTGTTCGAGAGCGACGCGATCGCGCTCGCGGATTCTGAGTGGAAAGAAGCGCTCGGCAACACGCTGCAGCTTGCGGCGGGGGCGGCGTTGCTCGCCCCCGTTCTCGGTGTCCCGCTCATCCACGCCTCTGTGCGCGGGCGCGGCCGTTTTGCGCGTCTGCTCGAACGCGCCCCGTATCTCGGGTACGCCATCCCGCCGCTCGCGTTCGGCCTTGCGATCGTTTTTCTGGCGAACCACGTACTGCCGCCCGTGGTCTACCAGAGCTTCGGCTTGCTGCTCGCCGCCGTCACGCTGCGCTTTTTGGCCGAGGCCGTGGGGCCGCTGCGCAGTGCGCTGTACCGCGTCCCCGAGCGCCTTGAGGAGGCCGCGCGCGCCCTGGGCTGCGGTTCGTGGGCGGTGCTCCGGCGCGTGACCACGCCGCTCCTGTGGCGCGGTGTCGTCGCGGCGATGGCGTTTGTGTTTTTGGCCACCGTGAAAGAGCTGCCCCTCACGCTTATCTTATCGCCGACGGGATTCGACACCTTGGCCACCAACGTTTGGAGCAACACCGAGGAGGCGCTGTTTGCCGAAGCAGCGCCGAACGCACTCGCCATCATCGGCGTGGCCGGGCTGTTCTTGGCGGCGCTGACCGCCCGAGGGGAGCGCTAGCACGGTGCTGCGTTTTGAAAACGTGAGCCTGCGCTATCCCGGCGCTGCCGTCGATGTGTTGTCCGATGTGACGTTCGCACTCCCCGACGGCGAGATCTTTGCACTGCTGGGTCCGTCCGGCTCGGGCAAGACGACCACGTTGCGCGCGTTGGCCGGTTTCGAACCGATTACCGCGGGCCGGATCTTGTTGGACGGTGCGGTGATCCAAACTCCCGACCACTCGATGCCGACCGAAGAGCGAGGGATCGGATTCGTCTTTCAAGAGCACGCGCTGTTTCCGCACCTCACCGTGCGGCGCAACATTGAGTTTGGGGTCGAACGCGGCGCCGATGTCACCCCGATGCTCGAGCTATTGGAGATCGGTCCGCTTGCCGATCGGATGCCGCACGCGCTGTCCGGCGGCGAGCGCCAGCGGGTCGCACTGGCACGCGCGTTGGCTCCGAATCCGAGTCTGTTGTTGATGGACGAGCCGTTCGCGAGCCTTGACAAGGGGTTGCGTGAGGCTGTGCGACGGCGCGTGGCCGACTACTTGCGCGAGCGGCACATGACGGTGCTCGTGGTAACGCACGACCAGGAGGAAGCGCTGAGTTTCGCGCACCGCTTGGCCGTGATGCGCAACGGCAAGATCGAGCAGCTGGGTGCGCCGGAGCAGATCTACACTTGCCCGGCGACGCGCTTTGTCGCGACGTTTCTCGGGGACACAAACTTCGTGACCGGCGATGCGGACGGCGTGTGCGCGCGCACCGCGATCGGCGATGTGCGTTTGGATCGCAGCGCGGAGGGACCGGTGACGCTTTCGCTCCGCCCCGAGCACATCGAGTTGAGCGAGCCCGGTCCCGGCGAGATCGTCTCGCGCGAGTTCAAGGGGCATGACATCACCCTGCGCGTGCGCTACGGTGAGCAGATGTTTGTCGTCCAAACGGACTACCGCTGTCCGCTGGGCGTGGGCGCTCATGTCCGATTGATCGCGCGCGAACCGGCCGTCGTCTTGACCCGATGAGGTGCGTTCTCGTCCTGCTCTGTTGGACGGCGGTGGTCCAGGCAACACCGCAGATCGACCTGATCGTGTACGGACCCGGCGACGATGTTTGGTCGCGTTTTGGTCATTGCGCGATTCGCATCGGCGGCGAAGCGGGCCGGGCGTACAGCTATGGCTACGCCGACTTTGCTGCGGACGGATTCTTGTGGCGTTACCTGCGCCGCGACGCTCGGTTCGCGTTGCACTCCCGGACCTGGGTAGACGAGTTGGAGGTGTATTCGCAACGAGACCGGACAATTGTCGTGATGCCGATCGCATTGACCGATCGTGAGGCGACGTGGATCGCGGATCGTCTGCGACAACCGTTGACCTATCGATACGAGCATCAAACCGACAACTGCGCGACCCGCGTGCGCGACCTCATCGACGAAGCGTGCGGAAGTGCGTTTTCCCGCTCGGCGCGGGCGCGCGAGCGGATCCCGCTCGGCGACAGCGACGGGCGCGGGTATGCGACGTACCGCGACTTTACGCGCGACGCGATGTCGGGCTCTCCGTTCGTCAGCATGGTTTGCGACTTCATCGGCGGTCCCAATCAGGACCGCGTGCTGACGCGGTGGGAGTGGATGTACTTGCCCGAAAACCTTAGGGAGTTGACCGAGGTGGCGCAAGCCCAGCTTGTGTATCAGCGCACCGGCCCGGCGTTACGGGGCGAGGTCTCTCCATGGCGTTGGTTGCTTCCATTCGTCTTGGTCGCCGTCGCGGTCGCTCTGGGTTCGCGGTGGGCGCGATGGATGGCGGCGACCGTCGCCGGACTGTTGGGCGGAATCGTATGGACGTTGGTTGCCGTCTCGAACATCGACGATTATGCGTGGAACGAAAACGCCATCCTCTTTTGGCCCACCGACCTCCTCTTGCTAAGCGGTAAAGGACGCCGGTACCTTCAGCTCCGTTTGGCCGTCCTCGTCGGCTATGCGTTCCTGAAAGCGGCGACCACATGGTTCCCGCAACGCAACCTGACGTTTCTTGCGGGTGCGACCGCTCTCATCGCGACGCTGCTTTGGTCGATGACTCGGCGCGAGCGGCGGCCGACAGTTGCGGCCGTCGAAGGATAAGCGGGTAGGGATTTTCATGCCGGCCTAGCTCGATGCGGTCGGCCACAACGCTGCGGGTGCTCGAGAATCGAATCTCGATCGGGCCGGCGGGCACCGATTCGAGTCGATAGGTGCCGTCGACGCGCACAAACACGCGGCGGTACTCAATGCCGTTCGCGCATGCGCGAACAAAACAGAACGCAAGATCCCTGACCGACAAGGGCGGATCGAGCTGCGACATGTCGACCGAGCCTTTGACGCTGCGCGTGCGGGCGAGCCGGAGTTCGATGTTTCCATCGCCCGCGCGTACCCATCGCGGCGCCGTCACCGTTCGATCGGGTCCCGCGCGCGCGACCACCGCGTAGCGACCGGGCGCCAACTGCCCGAACCGGAACCGTCCGTCCGCGTCCGTCTTGACCGAACGTCCGAGGCGACTCCAGAGTTGTCCACTCAGGTTGCCGAGGCGATCTTCCAACAGAGTTTCCACGGCGTCGAGCGCCGGATTCGCAACAAGCTCTTTGCGTTGATGGCGCGGCGGAATCCCTCCGGGGCGTAGGATCTCCACTTCGACGTAGCGCGCGGGGCGTCCGCTCAGGTCGAGTACGTAGCCATCCACTTCGAGCGCTTGCGACAAAACGATGCGATGACCGGTGCGGTCGCTGCGGATCCGCTGCGTTTTCAGTTGGTATCCTTCCGCGACTACGACGAACTCGGCGAAACGTTGATGGAGCGGAGGAAAACGAAACGTACCGTCGGCTTCGCTCAAACGCCAAGGCGCGGTGTCGCATCCGAGAGGAACGCCGGGCATGGGGCAGGCGGCGACGAGCGCGTTCGTCACCGCGCGGCCCGATGGATCGACGATGACGCCGGTCGTCGGTACTCCAAGCGCGACCTGTAGGCGAATCGAAGACGTGCCCGAATGGATCGGATCGCTTAGCGTCGATTCGAAGTGAGCCACGCCGTCGCTCGGAGCGGTTCGCAGTCGATAAGATCCCGGCCGTACGGCCAAGCGCCAACCGCCTTGCGCGTCGACAAACGTGCGCGCCATCACATTTTTGGTGTCGACCGATTCCGCTTCCACCACGGCGCCTTCGAGCGTTCTCCCGTCTTGGTCCAGCAATACTCCGGACAAGTGCGCCGTGCCGGATGCGACGCGGAGAGACACGCGTTTGGTGTCTTTCCCGACGCGCACAGCGACGTCTCTGGAGTGGCGACCGTTGCGGGTCGCGGAGAGCCAATACGTTCCGGGCAAAAGATGCCTTAGATGGAACCGCCCGCGTACGTCGGTGACCGTGCCCAGTCGCCAATCGGCTCGCGGCCCATCTTCGACCCGTTTGACATGGATCATCGCTCGTTCCGGATGGGTGAGTCCTGCCACTTCGCCTTGGATGGTGCGCCCGCTCGCGAGCGTCACGGAAACGCTTGCGCGGGTGGCGAGGTTTTCTCCACGCACCCAGCCCAGTGCCGCGTCGGGATGCGCGACGGCCACGACCCAATCGTTTTGGACGGTGGCGAGATCTCCCTGGAGAATGCGAAGCGTTGCGCGCCCGTCACGATCGGTTCGTACGGCCCACGCCGGAGCGTGAAAACGTTCCGTCAACGCGCGAAAATCTGCAACTTCTGCGGTCGGCGGAAACATGGCGACGGCCGCGTTGTAGATGGGACGTCCCGCTTCATCGCGCACATCGACGCGGATGCTTTTTGCGAAGGGTGCAGCGCGCAGCGTCACCTCGGTCGTCTCGCCCGCGCGGACGGCGAACGGGCCGACCAACGGGTCGCCTCCCGGCCCGAACGCGTAGGCGTCGTCGCTGACCGCTACGCGCGGAAATCCGACGAGGCATTGGGACGACGACCTCCCTTCAAACAGAAGATCGGCCGACTCGATCCCGAAAAACATGATCGCTTGTTGGTCAGGCGGATGGGCGCCATGGGAGTACATGCCGTGCGGCGCATCGAGTTTGACGACAACGGCACCCGTGGGGGCCAACACAATTGTGTGCCGTGTCGGCGCGGCGCCGTTTCGAATGACGAAGTCGACTTCGAACTCGCTCGGGTATGCCAAGCGCGTCCGAACATGGCGCGCCATGTGTCCGCGCACCGCTGCGACGCCGTACTCGCCGTCGCGCAGCCCGACCAAACGTACTTGTCCATTCGGGCCGGTGATCGCGCGGCGCACGACGTGTCGTTCTTGGCCTGTGCGGCGGTAGAGTGTGAGGCGTGCGCCAGCGATGGGAGTCCGGTCTTGGTTGTGTGCCTCCAATGTGATCTCGCCGCCGCGGCGCAAGGGTGTGCGGACTTCGGCGACAGCATCGGCCCGCAGGGTGATGCCCACCGCAGCGTCGGGCTTGGCGATCCATTGGGGCTGCGTTTTGCACGCGAACGTGAGCGAGTAAATATGGCCTTCCGGGAGCCTGTCGATGCGGTAGTTCCCATCCTTGTCCGTGACGGTCTGGCCGTACACGACAACGTTTTCCGCCACCCGCACGGCGGCTTCGACATCGAATCCAACCGCGGGATCTTCGCCGTTGATCGTGACCGTGCCGCGAAGCGAGCATCGACTGTCGAGCGGCAAATCGAGACCGCGGAGTACGCCGTCCGCAGACGCCAGCGGTTCGTAGGAAGTGACCACCATGCGTCCGGTTTGCGGATGCGTGATCGTGAGGTCCATCGGGTGCTCGACGTCCGGGCGCCGCCCGCGCACCACGAACTCACCGCTGCGCGTCGTCGTGGCAACATGGACGGAACGAACCACCCATCCCCATCCTTGCCGCGCGGTGACCGTGGCGCCGGCCAGCGGCGTTCCGTCATGACGAACCACGCGTCCGCCCGTCGGCTCCGGCGCATGGACCGAGATCTCCGCCGGCAACGGGTCGCCCGCAACGGGTGCGTGAACGAGCACCGTGGTCGGCGCCATCCCGTAGACATCGGCGCGGACCGAAACACGGAGCCGGCGCGATACTTCTACTTCGAACGCTCCGCTGGCGTCGGTGACGCCTTCGGCCAACGGCGCGGTGAGCTCCGCGACGGGCGACTCGGGGCGATCGTAGGCCCGATACACCCGCACACGGGCGTTCCCCTGTGGCATCCCGGCGTGGACGACATGGCCGCGAATCACGAGAGGCGCACCTTCGATACGGTTGGGGTCCAAGGTGTCTTGGTCCGACGCGACCAAACTGGCTGACGGCGGAACGACGTCACGCGACGGGGGCGCTGACGCTTCCACATGGACACGCTCGCCGGGAACGGCATCGTGACGGGCGATACTGACGAACACCAGCGCTGTTGTGGCGACCAGCGCCGTCGCTGCCATCGGCTTCGCGTAGGGACGCGCCACCGGCGGGCGCGCGAAATCGAATGCGAGGGCCGCCAGGATGGCGGGTGCGCGCGGGCCGCGGCCGCGAAGACCGGTGGTGCGCACCAGCGTCTCAAGACCTCTCTTCACGCGGACGCGTGCGGCCTCTTTCGTAACTCCCTGGATGTCGCCGACCTCGCGATACGAAAGCCCGTCGTAAAAGCGCAGGTGTACGGCTTCGCGGTACGGCTCGACGAGGGTTGTGACGCCCTGGGACAGCCGGCGGCTCATTTCGCGGAGCGCGACCGTGTCGGACACGCTGCTTTCTTCGCTGCCGAACGGTCCCTCTTGTTCGTAGCGACGTCGTCGTTTCGCAGCGCGCAGTCGCATGAGCGAAAAGTTGCGCGCCGCGCGTCCAAGCCACCCGCGCATGTTGTCTTGCGACGACCACTTCTGCCTCCAAGCGGCGATGTATGTCTCCTGCACGACATCATCGACCTCAAACTCACTACGGAGAATGCCGCGCGCCAGCCGGCGCACGAAATCCTCGTGATCGAGAAGCCGCTCGAAGACGGGATCGTTGTTCTCTTGCATTTTGGTTCCCCACTTACTTGTAACGCGGATCCAACACTTTTTTCTAAATTCTCGCTTGTCTTTCTTTCGCTGGAGGCATTGACCAACTTGAAAGCTGAAACAAAAAAGGAGAGAGAGAAACATGAATCAAAAACTAAAAACTGTAGTGAGCTGCGCATTGGTCGGCGCATTGGTTTCACTTGGGTCCCATACTCGCGTCTTTGCGGACACAGACCCGAGTGTCGGCACCACGCACGTCGTGGACCAAGACGGGAACGGCGACTTCACGACCATTCAGGCCGCGGTCAATGCAGCGTCAAACACCGACTGCATCCTGATTCGTCCCGGCACCTACTTCGAAGAGGTCGATCTTGGTTCCAAACGGCTTTTCTTGGAATCCGAAGACATTCTCGATGACTTCACCGTGGCTACGACCGTGATTCACGGCAGCGACACGCGTGCGACATGCATGAAGACCGGAAACGGAGTGACTCAGGACTCGTGGGTGCGGGGCATCACGTTCACGCATGCGACCGATCATGGGTTGCAGTGCGGTACGGAGGCGAGCCCGGCCAACGTGTTTGTGCGGCGCTGTCGCTTCATCGACAACGGAAGTCTGACGAATGGGACGGACGGCGCAGGTTTGGCCTATACGACCGGACGCGTCCTCGAATGCTCGTTCCGCGGCAACGAAACCGAAGAACGTGGCGCAGGCTACTTCGGCGAATCGAACTCCGTGGAGCAGTGCATCTTTGTCGGAAACGAAGCGGCGGACAACGGCGGCGCACTTTCCGGCGCGTCCAAGGTGGACCGTAGCGAGTTCTACGACAACGTGGCCGAAAACGGTGGCGCGATCGCGAATTCGCCCGGGATTCTCATCACGAACAGCATTTTCTCGAAGAACGTGGCCAACAATCATGGCGGCGCGATGTACTTCTGCAAGAGCGGAACGCGCGTGTACAACTGCACGTTCGTTCTCAACGACGCCGACAACAAGGGCGGCGCCATGCGAGAAGTGAAGGGCACCGGAACCAAGATCAAGAGCAACATCTTCTTCTTCAACACGGCCGGCACTTCGGGTGACGACACGTCCGACTGCTCAACGCGTCACTACTGCTTTTTCGAGACCGGCAACAAGCCGAGCAATGGCAACGGCAACGTGCAGGCAGCTTCGCCGCTCCTCGTGTACCTCCCCTTGGGCGGCGCTGAGTCCGGCGAAGATGGAAACTACCACATCGCCAACAGCAACTCCGCCTGCATCGGCAACGGGCGCGTGCTCGACGGTAGCAACAACGACACTCCCAACGACCACGATTTCGACGACGATGCGCGTCCCGGATCCGGCGGTACGTGGGACATCGGCGCCGACGAGTTCTAAGCCGAAAACTCCAACACAGCTTGGGCTGGGGCGGACTCGATCCGCTCCGGCCCTTTGTCGTTTGTTACTTGGGCGGCTTGCCGACTAAGTCGCGGCCGATGATCAGCCTTTGGATGTGCGACGTGCCTTCGTAGATCTCGAGGCCCTTGATGTCGCGGTAGTGACGCTCGACCGGGTTGTTGTTGTTGTAGCCCCGTGCTCCCAACAAGACGACGGCTTTGTTGGCGGCGCGTGATGCTGCTTCGGTGCAATACAACTTGGCCATCGACGTGAGGCGGCGAGCTTGCGGATCATTTGCATCCGCCAGTTGCGCCGCGCGCTCGCACAACAAACGCGACGCTTCCAGCTCCGTCGCCATGTTCGCGAGGTCCGCCTGAATCAACTGGAAGTCGCCGATGCGTTTTCCGAACTGCTTTCTCGTTTGCGCGAACGCCAGCGACTCGTCCAGGCACGCCGCGTGGATGCCGACCGCGCCCGCCGCGACGCCCAACCGTCCGTGGTCGAGCGCGCTCATCGCGACGGTGAACCCGTTCCCTTCGCCGCCGATGATCTCGCCCGGCGTCTCATCAAATCGCAGGCGTGCGTGGACCGAACCCCGGTGCCCGAGTTCGGGGTCCTCCATTTTTTCGGCGTCGATATCGGTGACGAGAAACGCGGTGAGTCCCCGATGCCGATCGTCAGAGGTCCGCGCGAACACGAGGGCCACGTCTGCGACCGTACCGTTGGTGATCCACCACTTTTCGCCGGTGATCTTGTTGCCCTGCGCCGTCGTTTTCATACCGGCGACGTCGGAACCGGCGTCCGGCTCGGTGAGGGCGTAGCAACCGATCGCCTCCATCGAGCAGAGCTTGGGCAGCCAGCGCTGCTTTTGCTCTTCGCTTCCCCAATCGAGAAGGCATTGCGCCACCAGGCCTACCTGCACGGCCAGGAACCCGCGGGTCGATGAGCAAACCCGCCCCGTCTCTTCATACACGACGATGCTCTCGACGTTCGTCATGCCGGCGCCGCCGTACGCTTTGGGAATGGGGGCGCCGACCAAGCCCTCTTGGGCGAGCGCGTCCAACGGTTCGCGTAAGAACACGCGCTCGGCGTCCGCGCGCCGCGCGATGGGGCGCACGTGGCGATCGACGATCGCGCGAACGCGGGCGCGCAGGTCGCTTGTCATTCGCCCGTGAAACGCGGCGCGCGCTTCTCCTTGAACGCTTCGTAAAACGCGCGGTGATCGCGCCCCTGCAGCATGAGAGCTTGGGCCTGCGCTTCGGCCTCCACCGCCGTGACGATATCCATGTTCAGTTCGTTTTGGATCATGCGTTTTGTCATCGAGAGCGCGAGCGTCGGGCCGCCGGCCAGCCGACGCGCCCACTCCATGGTCGCGCTAACGACGTCGCCGTCGGGCACGACCTTGTTGGCGAGTCCAAAGCGCTCGGCCGTCGCAGCGTCGACTTTGTCGCCGAGCATGAGCATTTCTGTGGCTTTTGAAAGGCCGACGATTTTCGGGAGCAAGAAGCCAGCACCCATGTCCGCGCCGGTCAGTCCCACCTGGGTAAACAGGAACCGGAATGAGGCGGATTCCGCCATCACACGGAGGTCGGATGCCAGCGCGATCACCGACCCGGCGCCGGCCGCCAGCCCGTTGATGGCCGCCAAAACCGGCTTATCCAGCAGGCGAATCGCCTTCACGAGGTCACCCGTCATGCGGGTGAATTCCAAGACGCCCTTCATCTCGCGCTCAAACAGCTGCCCGATAATCTCGTGGACATCGCCGCCCGAGCAGAAGCCGCGGCCCTCGCCGGTGATCACAATTACCTTCAGATCGGGGTCTTTTCCGGCCTCCTCAAAGAAATTGACGAGGTCCCGATACACCTCGAAGGTCAAGGAATTCAGTGTCTTTGGCCGAGTGAAGGTTAGGAGACCCACCTGATCGGCGAGTTCGTATTGAAACGTCTTGCCCATGACCAGTGGCTTTTTACACCATGAGCACTCGGAAATCTGCCGAAATGACGACGCGCCGGATAACGCATGACGATGCTGCAGGGGCCGCTGCGCTCGTGCAGTTTGCGCGTTCGCGCAAAGAAGACCTGATCGATCCCTTCCCGCCGGCGAGCGAAATGGAAGTGCTCGTCGATATGGGATCGCGTCAAGATGACAACGCGAAAACGATCGTGGCGGTGGAAGGTGACTTGGTCGTCGGCTTGGGCGCCATCGACTTTTCGTCGGAGATGCGCCGGGCGACGCTGGTCGGACCGGTTGTCGATTCCGCCCATCGGCGCAAGGGGATCGGCACGTCGGTGCTCGATGAACTTCTGGCTAACGCGCGCGCCGCCCGACAAAAATATGTGCGCAGCGCCGTTGGCGCCGACAACGAGGCCGGACAAACCGTGCTGCGTCAAGCCGGCTTCAAATACAAAGAGACCCACACGTGCGTCCGTCTCAATCGTCCGAAGACGGCGCCCATGTTTACGCTGGATGGGATTGTTCTGGAGCGCATGGAAGCCGAAGACGACGAACGCTATCACGCGTTCACGTCCAAGTTTGTGGCGCGTTTGGCGCGTCAGACACGATCGCTCCTGAAATCCGATGACTACACGGCGGTTTTAGCGACGAAGGCGGGGCGGCCGGTCGGATGCGTGGAAGTGGATCTGCGCTTCGGGAACGTCGCTTCGATCGAGAACCTCGACGCGCCGCCGTCGCTCCTACACAAGGGGCTCGGCAATGCGCTCGTCGGCGAAGCGATGCGCGCTGCGTTTGAGCGCGACTCCACAACGGCGATCGACATCTTGTTGGCCGGCGCGGACGAAGAGCGGATCGACGGCATGCGCGCGATGGGTTTCGACGTGCGCCATCAACTCACGGCGTTCGAACTGCGCCTCTAAAACGCTAAGAGTTTCGAGGCGACGGGCGTTAAGCCGACGCGACTTACTCGAGCACGGGTTCTTGGCCCGTCGTATCCGAATCGATCAGCGCCAGCACGGCTGCGGCGACTTCGTCCGGCGTAATGAGTCGACCGGATGGGTTTTGCGATGCGATCGACGCGCGGATGTCATCGACCGGTCGCTCCGTGACATCCACAACGCGCGCAATCGAGCGGTCGGTGAGCGGCGTATCGACAAAGCCGGGGCAGACGGCGTGAACGCGCACGTCTTTGAGCTCGGCCGCGAGAACGCGCGTCAGGCCAAGCAGCGCATGTTTGCTGGCGGCGTAGGCGGCGATGTAAGGCGACCCGCGCAGCCCGGCCGTGCTCCCCATGTTGATCACGCACCCTTTGCTTGCTTTGAGCAGCGGGAGGGCGGCGCGTACGAGGCGCATGGGAGCGGTGACGTTGAGCGCGAGATGGCGGTCCCACAGCTCGTCCGTCATCTTGTGCACGGGTGCGGACTCCGCGATCCCCGCGTTGTTCACCAAGACATCGAGGCGGGTTAACCCCGCGACCAAGTCTTGGATCGCGCCGGCATCGAGCAAGTCGACTCCGTTGCGTCGCGATGCGCTGACGACTTCAAAGTCGCGTGCGCGCAGCTTGGTGCTAATGGCGGCCCCGATGCCGGTTTCGCCACCCGTGACCAATGCAACTTTGTTCATACGGGGTCTCCTTTGACCGCGGCTGGTCCGAGAGGTGTGCTGCGGCGGCCCGCTAGGTCGTACGCGACGATCTGGTAGCGATAAGCCGTGTCGCTCATCGCATTCACGTCGGTGAATCGTAGCGCGACGCCGCGCGCGGAATCGATGTGGCGCCACGCGCCGCCGTTCTCGGAACGCAAAACGAGGTAGCCGTACACGTCGTGGTCAGCGTGGGCCGCCGGCCAAGTCAGGCGGACTCGCCCGGCGGCGAACGTCGCGTGGAGCGCGCCGTCTTGCGGCCAGCGAGGCGCTTCCGTCGCGCCGTCCGGGGCATCGGGCGCGTGCGCGTCACCGCTGCGCCACAACGTACACCGGACGCGGTGGAAACGCTCGTCGAGCATCTTGCAAACGTTGTTGTAGACACACGGCACAACGCGGTCGGCGTGTCCTTCGCGGATCTTTTTCGGCCAGTCCGGATCCGCGAGGAGCTGTCGCGCCATGCCGATCATGTCGGCGCGCCCTTCGTTGAGAATCTTGTGCGCCAGCTCCGGCGTGCGAATCTTTCCGGTCGCGACCACCGGCGTTGCGAACCCGCGCTCGCGCAATGCCTGGCGAATGCCGTCCGACAAATACACATTGAGGCCATCGGGGTAGGCCGCGCTCGGCATGCACCGGT
Source organism: Planctomycetota bacterium (assembly GCA_021776785.1). Classification (GTDB taxonomy): domain Bacteria; phylum Planctomycetota; class PLA2; order PLA2; family PLA2; genus JAJFFF01. The sequence continues at coordinate 176,443 of JAJFFF010000001.1, forward strand.
CGCCTGAGTATCCGGTGTACGGGTAGAGCGGTTCGCCGGGCGTCTGCACGGCGTCTTCGAACTTTCCGCCCGCGCTGATCGACAAGTAGTCGGCGCCCAACGCGGCGAACCGGGTCGCGAACATGCTTGCGTCCTCGACGCTGTAGCCATCCTTGATGGCCTCCTCGCCGTCGTATCGAATGCCGATCACGTAGTCGTCGCCGACGCACTCGCGCACGCGTTGGAGCACCATCGACGGGACGCGCAGTCGATTCTCCAGCGCGCGGCCGCCGAACTCGTCGCGGCGATCGTTGCGGCGCGACAAGAACGAACTCAGTGTGTACGCGTGGGCCATGTGGAGCTCCACGGCGTCGAATCCCGCCTCGCGAATGCGCACCGCCGCTTCGCCGTAGTCGTCGACGATCTGCGCGATGTCTTGGGGCGAGAGATCTTGGATTCGCTGTCGCCAGCCGCTCCGTGCGATCTTTAGAAAGTGAATGATCTGGGCCGCCAGGCGCGTCGGGGACACGGACCGGCATGCGTCCACCGCCGAACGAAGCCCCGGCACAAACGAATCGCTGCTCGCGCGGAGCAACGGCCCGCTCTTGGCAGCGTGTACACCCATCGCTTCAAAGACCATCAGCCCCGGCTCACCGCGGGCGTAGCGCACGTAGCGATCGCGAATCGCGCCGTTCACGAAACCGTCCGCACCCGAGAGCCGCGTCACCATGGCGGGCAGCACGATTCGGTTCTCCAATCGGAGCCCACGGATCTCGAGCGGCTCGAAGAGTGAAGACGACACGCTTCGATTATGCCGCAACGGACGGCCGGTCTATAGCGAGAGATCGACGTCGGGCGAGGTTTCAGTGCCCGCGGTCATCAAGCAGGGTCGATCCGGAAACACGAGCCCGCTCACGCGCATGATCGTCTTTAGGCTGTCGAGGTAGTCCTGCGCGACGGCCGCTGAGTCACGCGTCTTCAGGCCTACGTCGATCGCGTAGGCGTTGCCGGGCGAGTGGGGGCGCCCAAACGATCGGAGCGAGACGGCAAGCCACTTGTTGAAATAGCGTTGCGTGTTGGTGCGTTGCTCCGGCGTCCGGCAAAACTCCAACATGATCTCGGCGCCGAAGCTTTCGTGACCCTCTTCCTCTTCGAGTATCTTGCCGACGATGCGGCAGTAGGGGTCGTAAGAAGAGTTTTCGTACTCGCGCAACTGATACGCCGACGCGCGGTCGTACAGCAATTGGGCGACGCCCAGCTCCATAAACGATGTGATCGCCGGGATCGGGCGTTGCTCACGCAACATGGACGAGCAGTGTTGGTCCAAGTCGCCCGCGTCCAGTGCGTCGTACAGCGTGCAGCACGCTTCGAAATGCTGCATCTCCTCGTCGATGTGCGTGACGACCTTTCTCTTTAGGTCGACGCCCGGCACCAGGTGGAGCGCTTCGGCAAACACGGTCGCCGCCGCGAGTTCGCGATATCCCTGACTCCGGATCATGCGGACGAGCAAGTCGTAGTACCGCTGATCCATCTCGGCGCGGGTTCGAATTGTGCGAATTTTGGGCATGGTCTGACCCAAGAAGTTCCCTTGGGTCCCCAAATAGACCTCATCGGGTCCTCTTTTCAAGATCCGGGGCTAAAACGCGGGGCGGTTGCTCCGAATAATATTGAGAATGAGTCTCAGAATCATTGAAACTGAGAATCATTCTCAGTATGTTTCTCGCTCGATGAGCCAAACAACGCGATTTCTCTCCATGCTGATCACCGTGGCGGCACTCGCTCCGAGTCTGCGGGCCGGGGATGAGGCTTTGGCGAAACGCCTGGACCGGCAAAACGAGCAGCTCAAGCAACTGCAGCACGAGGTCGCTCGACTGCGGGCTAAGGAGTCCACCGAACGGGTGGCGATCGAGTCCGAGGTCGAGGAGTATCTGGCCGCTTCCGACGTAGAGGATCAGCCGCGCCATAATCGGGGCACGATCGGAACCGGGTTTGGCAACCGCGTGCGCCTCGGCGGCTATTTCAGCCTCGAGTTTCGCGACGACGGCGACGGCCAAACGATGGAGTTTGATCAGCACCGGCTGGTGCCCAAGATCCAAGCGGATATCGCCGAAGCGATCACGTTTGAAACCGAGATCGAGATCGAAGGCGGCGGGGCCGACGTCGGCTTTTTGGACGGCAACGAAATCTTGGTTGAGTACGCCGTTCTCGTCTTCGAATTGATCGAGAACCAGCTCGACTTCTCGGCCGGGCTCATTCTCGTTCCGTGGGGCCGATTCAACCTCTATCACGACGACCCGCTCAACGATCTCACCGACCGCCCGTTGGTGGCGCGACGGATCGGCGCGACGGCGTTTGATCAGCCCGGCGTTTCGTTGAGCGGGACGGCCACGCTCGGCGGTGATTGGTTCCTCGATTTCAACGTCGCGCTTGTGCAGGGATTCGACGACGGGTTCTCGACCAACGGGGGCGTTCGCGATGCACGGCAGAGTTTTCGTTCCGACAACAACGACAACAAGCAAGTGTTCGGGCGCGTCGTCATCGATGTGCCGTCGGGATGGTTCGATCTCGTTGAGTTCGGCGTGTCCTTCACGTACGGGAAACATGATTCGTCCGGCGAACTTGCGAACTACGGGTTCGGGTTCGATCTGTTCGTAAAGCGAGGCGCGTTCGAACTGATCGCGGAATACATGAACCTTCGCATCGAACAACCGGCGGGTGCTGCGTTAAGCGAACCGCGGCGGATGGACGGCTGGTACGTGGAGATTGCGTATCACTTCTTCCCCGGAAACTGGCGCGGCCGGCACCGGCTCTTCACCGACGAGTCCACGTTTACGTTTGTCGTCCGCGTCGAGGGGATCGATCTCAACAACAACACCGACGGCAGCGCGTTTCGCGACGATCTCTTTCAGGTCACGATCGGGTTCAACTTCCGCCCCGTCGAACGCAACGTCTTGAAGTTCAGCTACACGTTCGTCGATAGCGATCAAACGGGCTTTGACGGCGGTTCCGCAGACAGGTTCCTCATCTCATGGGCAACGTTCTTTTAACGCTCGCCGTTTCCGCGCTCGTTCTCGGCGCGTGCGCTTCCACTCGCGGCGCGTCGCTGGAGGCCTCGTTGGCGTCGGCGACCACGCCGGTCGCCAAGGGCCGAGTTTTGTACGAAGCGAGTTGCGCGCGCTGCCATGCGCTGTACATGCCTCGCTCGTACACGCAAGGTGAGTGGCGCTACTTCGTTCGAAAGTATGGCAAGCGTGCGCGGCTCGACAAGGCCCGCCAAGCGCTCGTTTTTAGGTACCTTGAGCAGAACTGCGATCGCGAATGATGGTTCGTCACGCATTCGCACTCCTTGCGACGCTCGCATTGTCGTGCAGCACAAAAGACTCGCCCGACGAAACCTTAGAGCGCGTCATCGCCGACTATTCCGAATGGGCTAGCGCGACCTACGCGACGGCGGTCGCTCGCACCGTCTTGTTGGAGCACGCGGTCGAGGCGCTCGTTCGAGAGCCGAGCGAAGAGAACCTGCGCACGGCCCGCGCGCGGTGGATTCACGCCCGGCAGGTCTATGCACGCACCGAGGTGCTTCGGTTCTACGACGGGCCGATTGATGCTGTGGAGGGGTTGATCAACGCGTGGCCGGTGGACGAGAGCTATCTCGATTCCATCGTGAGCGATCCGGAACGCTACCCTTCCCTCGATGCGGCCGCGCTGCGCGCGCTCAACGAGAAAGATGGGGAGAAAAACATCGCGACGGGTTGGCACGCCATCGAATACCTGTTGTGGGGGCCCGACGAGAGTGCGACCGGCCCGGGGCATCGTGCGGCCGCGTTTTTTGCCGAACCGCCGCATGCCGCGCGCCGCTGCCAGGTGTTGCGCGTGCTTGTATCCGCGTTGCGTGAGGACTTGGATGGCGTCCACGCGCAGTGGAAGCGCGGCTGGTTTTTGCAACTCGACAAGAAGCGCGCGTTGCACGCCATGTTTCGCGGCGCCATCGAGTTGGCGCTGAACGAGTTGGCGGGCGAACGGATGGGCGTCGCGATCGAAACGCGCGACCAGGAAGAGGAGCAGTCGTGTTTTAGCGATACGACGCGGGACGATCACGTCGGCGCGGTCGATGGGATCTCGATCGTTTTCAACGGTGCGCACGGTCGGTTGGGGCTCTCTTCGCTCGTGCGCCAAAAAGACGCGTCGCTTGCGACGACGACGACGCGCGCGCTCCAAGCGGCGCTTGCCCAGTGCAAGGCGATCCCGCAGCCGTTCGATCAGGCGATCTTATCCGTCGACGGGCGGGCGCGCGTGGAGGGGGCCATCGACGCGCTCGGAGAAGCGGCCCAACGCTTGCGTGAGAGCGCGCGTGCGTTGAACGTGCCGCTTGACGTAGCGCTCGACGTTCGGAGCACCGACAACAAATGATCGCGGGTCCGGTGCGTCCCTTCTCCAACCGCTTCCGCGTTGTGCTGCTTGCCGCCGCGCTCGTGGGATGTTCCGCGGACGCGGCGCCGTTGGCACGCGGGCCTGCTTGGCAAACCGCAACGGCCCTGGGCGGCGCCGGGACGGTCCGTGACAACACCCGCAACGCGTTTTCCCAGCCGCTACCGACGCTGTCGATGAAAGAGCGGCGCGCCTTTCAAGTCGGCAACTCGCTGTTCAACGAAAACTGGGTGGTTGCGCCCGCGTCGGCCGCCGGTCGCGACGGGCTGGGCCCGCTGTTTAACGCCAACTCATGCAGCGGGTGTCATTTCAAGGACGGTCGATCCGCGCCCCCGCATGGCGTCTTGTACCGGTTGTCGCTCCCGACGGGCCAGCCCGATCCGCACTACGGGGGACAGTTTCAGGACAAAGCGATTCCGGGTGTTGCGCCCGAAGGCGCCGTCGATCAAGAACACACGATCGTGCCTGGCGCGTTTGACGACGGCACGCCGTACACGTTGTTGCGACCCGTCGTTTCGTTCCGCAACCTTGCCTACGGACCGCTGGCGGAGGGCGTCACTGTGTCCGCCCGCGTTGCGCCCGCACTGTTGGGTGTGGGACTCCTGGAGTCCGTTCCGGAGGCGACTGTGCTGGCGCGCGCGGACGAACATGACCGCGATGGCGATGGCATCTCCGGGCGCCCGAATCGCATCGGCGGGCGGCTCGGGCGGTTCGGTTGGAAGGCGAATCAGCCCGACCTGTACACGCAAGTCGCCGCTGCGTTTCAAAACGATATCGGCATCACCTCGCCCGCGTTTTCGGACGAGGTGCACACGTCGCGGCAGGTCGCGGCGCGCGCAGCACCCCATGGCGGCCAGCCCGAGATAGACGCGCATCGCCTGGCGCGCGTCGTTTTTTACATGCAAACGCTCGCGGTGCCCGAGCGTCGTGCCGGCTCGCGGCGCGGCGCCGTCCTTTTTGCGGCGGCGCGTTGCGACGCGTGTCACACGCCGACGCTGCAGACCGGGCCCAGTGCGACCACCGCGGGTCTCGCGTACCAGACGATTCATCCGTATACCGACCTCTTGCTACATGACATGGGCGAAGGTCTCGCCGATGGGCGCGCGGATCACGAAGCGACGGGGCGCGAGTGGCGGACGCCGCCGCTTTGGGGCGTCGGTCTGGTGGAGAAGATCAACGGGCACACGCGTTTCTTGCACGACGGACGTGCCCGCAATTTGATCGAAGCCATTTTGTGGCACGGAGGCGAGGCGGACGCGGCGCGGCGCGCGTTCTTGGCGATGTCGAAGCAGGAACGAGCGGCACTGCTCGCGTTCCTGCGCTCACTTTGACGGCGGCGCTGTCGCTTCCTTCGGGAGCTTCGCTTGCGCCGACTTGGCGGCGCGCGTCCCGGGATACCGTTTCACAACTTTCGCGAGCTCTTTTTGGGAAACGGTCTTTTTCCCCGCGGCGGCGCTGGCCAGGGCGTCGAGCAAAGCCAGTCGCGCACGCGCCTCGTTTTGCTCGCGCTTGACAAGGGCTCGGTTGTCCTTGTCGCGACTGATCTCCTTGAGGTCGGCGCGCGCGTCTTTGTGGACGGCGAAATCGCGATACTCCTCCGCCAAAATCGCGTAGAGGGCTACCGCTTCCTCCAACTCGTTCTTGCGCACCAGGCGTCGGGCCTGCCCGAGGATTTCGCCCGAACGAACGTTGAGCTCATGCAATTCGTCGCCGACCATTTTTTGGGCGTTGGGCTGTTTCTTGAGCGCCTTGTGGAGGCGTTCAAGGATGCGCTTGGCGGCCCGCACGTGGTCGAGATCGATGAGTTTGCGGGCGAGAATGAAGTCGGCGCGCTGCTTCTTGTTATCTAAATCGTTTAGGTTGCCGGCGCGCGGCGGAAACCGGAACTCCGCGCGTGCGTATCCGAGCCCCCTTTGGTTGCGCGGGCCACCGCCCTGGGGGTTGATGTGGCAAAATCCGCATGCCTTTTGCTCGCGCCGTGCGAATTCCGGACGCGCGTGGGCCGCGGGTGACTCCAGGAGGAGCACGACCGAGAAGAACGCGAGGCCTGCACCGAGTCGAATGCCCATCTCTAAAGTATAGGTCGGCGTCTCGCGTTGCGGATCGTCCGTTCCAATTCCTACGCTAACCCGCTGATGACGACGCAGTCCGTTACGAGCCGATGGCAGGATTCGGTCGCGAGGAAACTCGACGAGCCGGAGCTCCACGCGTACTTGGCGGAGTTAGTCGGTAGTGGCACGACTTCTCTAAAGCGCGTTGTGATCGATGCGTTGGGGCGTCGGTCCAACGTGATTTCCATGCGCGCGCGTGAAGGCGATGTGACGCGGTTGCGTCTCGATGACTTGGAGCCGCTTGCCGACTACCGCAAGTTGGACGACAACGAGGCGATGGCGTTTGCGTTTGGGGCGATGGTGGATCCGCGGGAAATCGAACCGCCGATCGAGTCTTTGGCGCACGCGTTCGTCCCGGACCGCTGGATTGTCGAGGTGGCTGCCGAGGGGTTGTTAGCCCTTTCGTCGCTGCCGGACGGCGCGGCCCGGCTGCTCCAGATTTTTGGGTCCGAGATCGTGCTTGTCGGCGACCAACGCCCGGGGCACGCGCTCGCGCAGGAGATTGCGTCGGCTCGTCGTTCGAATCCGTCGGCGCGTGCGATCGTGGTGCTGCGTTTCGGCTACGTGTTTTTTGGCGCTGACCCGCGCGAAGTGTACGAGACCTTTTGCGAGTTCGAGACGCGTTGCCGTGACGCGCTGCCGCTGCCGCAGATTCCCAGCGCACCCGCAGCGGACCGCGGTTTGGCGGCGAAGTTGGCGCCGTCGCTGCGCCCCGCGGGCCACGTGTTGGTTTGGGATGATAGCGACGCGACGCGAGCGTTTGTCAACCAACCGCACTTGGTTGCGGCCGCGGCGTTGGGCCCGGCTTCGCCTCGCGATGTCGCCGTGACGAAGCGTGTTCCGTGCGTCATGCGTGATGCGGAGGATCTTTCGCTTTATCGTGCCGAGTACGAGAGCTACGCGCGCGCCGCGAGTCGTGACGGCTTGCCTGCACTTGACCCGTCGCCGCGCGTCATGCTGGTGCCGGGGTTGGGCGTGTGGACCACCGGACGGTCCTATCGTGACGCTTTGGCGGCGCGCGAGGTGTTTCGACGCACGATGCGAATCATTGTTCGATGCGGCAAAGCGTGGGCGCCGTGCAGTCCGGAGGAATCGCTGCGGTACGAGTACTGGCCGCTTCGTCACGAACGCGAACGGCGGCGGCAGGAGCGGGATCGACCGGGCGCGTTTGTGGGGCGGGTTGCTTGGATCGGGCACGCCACCAGTCCGCGCGGGCGCGCCGCGGCGGATTTGCTGACTCGTCAGGGCGCGCACGTCATGCTTGTCGATGGCGATGTGGACGGACTGCGCGAGTTGGGTGGATCGATTGGTGCGCGTGCGGCGGCAGTTCGCTGTCGGCTTGACGACGAACGGCAGGTGCTGGAGAGTTTTCGCCAGTGCGCGCTTGCGTTTGGCGGCGTTGACATTGTCATCTGCCACGGCGAGCGCTTCGTGATGGACGCTGCGCACTCGCTGTTTTTAGAGCAGGGGTTTTCTGGGTGCGTCATCGTGGACGGAGCGATGCCGGAGGCGCCGCCCGCCGCTCTTCGCGTCAACGCCATTCGGACCGACGGCGCGTGGGATGCGGCGCTTGAGTTCTTGGCGTCCGATCGTGCGGCTGCCATCCAACACGTTACGCTTTAGGTGTTCTCAGCGCCGCGCGGGGTCGACGCGGATCACGCCTCGTTCGAACACAACCATCCCCGGCGGAAGTTCCGGCAGATCGATTTGCGAGACCTTCTCCTTGGTCTTGATGTGCACTCTGGTCCCGTCGGCGTAGAGATGGAAGTCGTCGGCTTTGAGATCGACCTGCTCCGTCGAAATCATGCCGCGTAAGTCGCGCACGCCGTGCAACTCAAACTCGCGTCCCAGGTAGCGAAGCCGCGCGACCGTCCCGTTGATGTCGAGCGACGTCGCGTGGGGGGTCTTGACGACGTGCCAACGCCCATCCAAGTCGCCCGTGCGCCGCACGTGGGCGAGCGGAGGCCCAGAAAAGCAGCCAGAAAAAACAAGCAGAGCAAAAAGAAGAGGGCGCATAAACAAGCCTAACGCGAGCCCCAACCCACAGCGCCCCCAACGCGGCGCCCCAACGCGACGCCTCCAATGCGGTACCGGGTTGGATTTTTTCTGCCCTAACCGGTTGGAAAAAAATGGGTTATGACGGCAAGGTGCGGCATTTGTGCCGCAAATGCGGGCGATTTCGGCGCCTCGCCATGGCCGCTGCGGGCCGGATTGGCGCCCGAACTCTGTTTTGGGCCCCAAACGTAACGCAGCGGGTTCATGGTCGAGGCTCAAAGTGCGGCACAAATGCCGCACCTCGCCATCCTAACCCCATGATTGTAAACGGCTTATGGAAGAAAATTTTCAACCCGGTACCGCATTGGGAGGGGGTGTTTAGCTTGCTAGTCTTGGCGGTTCGATTCCCAGGATTTCGCCGTAGACCTCGTTTAGGCGTTCTCTCAGCTTGACTCTTAGTTCGTCGAGCGTTTCTTTGACGCGGATGTGGTTTGCGTACGCCTTGACGACCAAACGGAGCAGCGCGGTGCGCTCGGTCGAGGCCGGGCTGGATTCCAAAACGCGGACCACAAGCGGGCGGAGCCGGTTGCGCATCGTGAGGTCGTACCCGTAGCGAAGTTCGATGCGATCGAGCATGCGTTCGGCGTTTTTTCTGACGTCGTTCATTTCACCCTTGCCGTTTGCACAGGGTGTGCCGGTTGGCCCGCAACAGCGAATCCGGCGCGTTCGTTGTGCGGGCACAACACGGCGTACGCGTGGATGTCGAATTCGATCGACACAGGCGTGGTCGGGTCAGTCCGCAAACGCGACGGCAGCGAACGAAACGACGGAGCCCGATTCGGGGTGAATCCGGCCCTGACCGTAGTGGAGGAGTTCGCCCGGTCCGTCGTGAAGACGCATCGTGACGTACACGGGAGCTGTGCCGCAGATGTGGCGCGCGTCGCCGTCCGCGGCAATCGAGGCGAAGAACGCCTCCGCGTCGTTGGCGACCACCTGGTCGAGCAGCGCGTTGTCTTTTTCCGCGAGTTCGAGCTCGCCCGCCTCGTCGAGGCCGGCGTCGTCTTCGTAGAGCGGACCGACATGCGAGAAGTCGACGCTCGCCAAGACGAGAACGCGCCGGCCATCGGCGGCGATCGCATCGCGCAACGCGCCGATGAATCGTTCCACTTCCTCGTCGGTGCGCGGCGACCGCTGCTCCCGCACGCAGTCAAAAAAGCCGCCAAGCAGGAGCGGGACCATGGGCGGCGGATCATCGGGCCAGTGGCGCGCGAGCCAAATGGCTTGAAACTCCACCGAGTGCTCGCGTTGGTGCGCCACGACGTCGGCGTCGAGTGACCCAAAGCGCTCCTCGATGGCGTCGAGCAGCGGGTGGTCACACGGGACCACGCCAAGCGGAGTGGCAAAGTCCTTGCGACACGCGATGAAGCGTTCCTCCGCAAACTCATGCCGAACCCCCAACACGACCACGACATCGGGCCGCCCCGCGTCGAGGATGCGCTGGTGAGCGTGACCGTAGGTGGCGCTCCCCAACCCAAGATCGATATGGGGTGCCAAAACGCGGCGCAAGGGCGGCGGTGACGAGGGGGTCCGCAACGGCGCGGGGAGCATCGCGTCGAGAAACGTGCGTGCGGCGTCCGGCGCCGCGGGATACGCACGACCCGCGTGTGCCGCGGCGCGCGTAGTCCCTTCGAGGAATGTCGTGCGCGCGACGCGCGCCGAGCGACTCGCCGCGTTGTCGAGCAGCAGCTGGCGATCCAACATCGCCAGGAAACTTTCAAGGACTTCGCGTGGCAATGCGCCGTTCGCGCTGAGGGCCTCGTGCACGTCGTCAAACGTGCGAGCGCCGTCGAGCAACCGCAACACTTCAATCGCACCCAAGCCCATCGGAACGATCGAACTCGCAAGGCTGTCAGGGTCGCGCAGCACGAGCACGCGTTGGCCGCCCTGCTCGTCCTCCATGAACTCCAGATCCTCGCGTAGCTTCAGAGGCTCCATACGCGACACGATACGCGCGCGGGGCACGTACGGTCACTTTTGTCGCGGGATTCTTATTTCGCGGGCGTCGTGAGCGTCCGTCGCTTGCCGCGCCGAATGTACTCCACTTCGATCGACGGCTTTTCCAGAAGCGAAAGGTGTTTCGCATCGTCCATCACGTCGCCACCGGCGCGAATCAAGATGTCGTACTTCTTGAGCCCCAATGCGTTCATGCGCGAATCCGCCGGAACGCGTCGGATCACAAGACCCGCGTCCGTCGGGATCTCAAGATGATGACGCAACTCCGCGCTCGGCGCCGAAACCAGAGGGCGCGCTCCACTACGAACGAGCATCGCGCCGGGATCTCCCGGCCGCACGAACTCAACAAACACCGAGCCGGATTCCTTGAGGAACGGATGGCGTTTGAACAGCTCGCCGAGTGATCCCTGATCCGTCGACGACGCCGACGTTGTGCTGTTCGGGGTGCTCGTCTTCGACTCCAACTTGAGTTCGTAGCGACCGCCGCCGAGGCTCCGCAACTCGTAGCGAATGCTTTTTCCTTTTTCGCGAGCCGTACCGCGAATCGTCTCCCGTGAGCCACGGTCCGGAACCAGGATCTGAATCGCCGCGCCGCCGAAGCCGGGGAGCCCGGTGAATCCGCCGAGGCCGCCTAACCTCGTGGGGGCGCCGTCGGGGTTGCCCCCGAGGCCGATTTCCATGAACATGCGGTTGCCCTTGAGCAACGTGCGCAGGGATTCGCGTGCCGCGGTCCGCGTTTTCGGATCTTTGTCGTCCAACTGCTGGAGCAGCGACTGCAGCTTGGTCACGAATTCCTTTTGCTGCTCTAAGGCGGCGACACCAACCCGCACCTTAGGCGACGGGTCGTCGTTCGCATCGGCCTTGGCCGCGTTGCGCTCGGCTTCCGTTGCGTCGTCGGTTCCGTCGCCCTGCGCCCAAACCGGCGCGCAAAAAACGCCCAAGGTCAAAACGCTGAGCGCCATGAGGAATCGCACCATTAGTCCTTCTCCTGCACGACCAATTGAATGTCGTGCCGTTCGCGTAACTCCGCGAGCGTTCCTTCATCCCGCACCATGCGCGGCTTGCGTTCGGTTTGATCGAATAATTCGAGACGGTAGCGCTTCGCGCTGATCTTGATCAGCCGCACGCTCTGCGCGTTCGCCGGAAGGTAGCGCGTGGACACCGAGCCGCGCAGGGAGTTGCGCGCAATCGATGAAATCGCGATCGACAAAATGCCCGGATCGCTGACCTCTTCGAACGCCACCTCGAGACTGACCAGCGCATGCGACAACTCGCGCGCGCGCTCGCGCATCGGCGGACGCCGCTCCGCCCAAGCGGCAAGACGCGGCCGAAGCGGACCGACGCGCTCGCGAATCCCGACGAGTTCTGTCTGCAACTGAGCGAACGGTGCGGCCGGATCGAGATTGCTCGCTTTGGTGAGCATCGCTTCGGTCGTCTCGATGGGGTCGCGGCTGTGGGCGATCCACTGCGTGTCGCCGCTCGGGCTCACGTCCCCGTCCCGGGTGCGGTCCGCACTTGTCTCCAACGCGGCGCGTCCGGAGCGTTGGGCCAGCCAGTAGACCGCCCCGTGGGACAGAGCGAGCAACGCGACGGCGGCCGCGGCGATGCCTACGCGGCGCCACCGCGGCGACCGCGACGGCGCCATCGGAGGACCGGCCCGAAGATCCGCGCCGCTGAACTCGGCCCGCGCCATCGGCAGCGTCTCCGAGAGGGCTTGGAGCCGCCGCAACGCATCCAACTGGGCCGCCAGGGCGGGTTCGCTCTCAAGGCGTGTACGCAGAGCTGCCGCCTCGTCCGGCGGGAGCCGGCCGTCAAGCAGAAGGGACAGAAACCAATCGTCACGCGACATTACAACCACTCTCTCATACGCTCCACGAGGCGCTTGCGCGCCCGGGCGAGCCGTGTACTGACGGTTTTTGCGGGGCAACCGCAGATTTTTGACGCTTCGTCGTAGGTGAGCCCGCGCACGGAGCAGAGCACGTAGGCGTCGCGAAACTTCTCGGGGAGGGCGGCGATCGCGTCCCGCAGCGCCGCTTCCCCCTCCGAGAGCTGGGCCTCGGCGGCCGGCTGCGGGAGGGGGTTGGGGCCAAACCGGCGCTCGGTGGCGGCCACGGTCTGGTAGCGCGTGCGCGTGCTCTCGCGGCGGTGTCGGTCGTGGCACAGGTTGCGCGCGACCGTGCAGATCCAAGCCGCGAACGGTCGCTGCGGATCGTACGCGTCGGGCCGTCGATAGAACCGGAGAAACACCTCCTGTCCAACATCCTCGGCCGCGTGCCGATCGCCGGTCAGAAGCCACGCGAGATTGACGATGCGATCGCGCCACCGTCCGACCAACAAGTCGAACGCGGCGCGATCACCCTCGATCGTGCGCGAGGCCAGCGATTCGTCCGTAACGGCAGAGTCCATCGTGGACCCTACGCGTGCCGGTAATGCCATGCTCCCGCTAACTCTCCGACACTACTTGTCGAGTCGGTTCAAAATTTCGTCGAGTTTGCGTTCGACGCGCGCGTTCGCATCGCCGGGCATCGTTGTGTGAGCGGCCATCATCTCTTCGAGAATCGAGAGGCGGTGCTCGTGATACGCCATCCGCTTTTTGTTGCGCTGGACTTGCGCCTGCTTAAGCGCGTGCCGCTCGCGCTCCGCCCACCCGGCGAGCGTCTTGGGTGCACGCACCTGAATGCGGCGCGCTGTGCCTTTGTTCAGCTGGTTGCGACGGGCCATCGCCCGGCGCCGCAACTCCGCGATCTCGCGTTCGAGCTTGTCCACGCGGCTGTGCGTCTTGTTGGCACGCTCGTGCATCGACTTACGCCGCGCCTCTTCTTCGCGTCGGCGCACATGCGCGCGCTCCATTTCGCGTTTGCGCTCCATGTCTTTTTTGCGCGCACCATCGGGGCGCGGAACATCGGGGCGATCGGGGCGCGCGACCAGACGTGCGCCGAGGCGCAACCGACCGACCATGGACCCGTCACCGCGTCGCAGCGCGTAGGCCACCATCGCGCCGGCCTTGTGCTTTTGAATGGCTTTGACCAAGTCATCCGCCGTCTTCAGCTCCACATCCCCAAAGTGGGTGAGGACATCGCCGGCGCGGAAGCCGGCTTTGGCCGCCGCCGTGTTGGCGTGGACTTGCGCAAGGACAACGCCCTGCGTGACGCTCGCATCGATGTCTTTAAACATCGCGCGGGTTTGCGCGTCCAGCGGCGCGACGCTCACGCCTAGGTACGGCGAGGCAGCCGCCGTGACCACCGCCTTGTCGGCGGCGACGTCCTCAAACGACTGCGCCGGTGCAGCGGTTGTCAACACGAGGATGGCCAACCAATGAATAGGGCGGAAAGGAATGGTCGTAGGCATGATCGTCTCCGGTCGTTCGCCGACGGGAACTCCGTCCGCGGCGGCTACACTCGAGTTCTCGGGCTCTTCTTCACTACGAAATGTAGTCAGGAGAGCGCGACACCGCCTCCAAAATTCTCTGGCCGCGCGCTACACTCCGGCTTCGTGACGATTTCACTAAGGGTAAAACGGGGCGACGAACCGGCTCGGCAGGTCGATTTCGACCAGGTCAAGGTCATGGTGGGGTCGAACCCGCGCTGTGACCTCACGATCGAGGATCCGGGCGTCGATCCCGAGCAGTGCCTGGTCATTGCGCGCGGCGAGAGTGTCGAGATCATCGACATCGGGGCGACCGGCGGCGTTTTGCTGAACGGAAAGCCGGTCCGCCACGCCGTCTTGGACGGCGGCGACGAAGTGTGGGTCGGGGGCACGGTGTTTTCTGTCGTCGGGAGCGACGAGGAGGCCGTGTCGTTTACGGAGTCGGTGTCCACGGTGCGCGCCGAGCTCGACACGAAACAGGAAGGAGCCGGCGCGGCGACCAAGCCGCGTCCTCAGCGTTCCGTGGGCGAGCCCGTGCTGCGCACACGCAAACCGGCGAAGGCAGCGGACACGCAGGGTCAGGTGTTTGCCCTCCTGCATCAGGTGCAGCGGCTGATCCAGTCGATCGGCACCAACGAGAACATTTTCGAGGCGATCCTCGACACCGTGTTTGCGACCGTGCCGGTGCGGCGTGCGTTTATCGGGTTGCTACGTCCCGCCGGCGATCTTTCGATCAAGGCGCACCGCAGCCGCGAAGTGGGACATACGGCCGGCGAACGCATCGAAGTCAGTCGCACGTTGGTCGGGCGCGTCATCGAGTCCGGTCGTGCGGTGCTCACATCGGACGCGGAAGCGGACGGCGACTTCAGTGCTGTGCAATCGATTCAACGGTTGCGCATCAAAGCGGCGCTCTGTGTCCCGCTCGTGATCGAGGACAAAGTCATCGGCATCCTGTACGGCGACAACCGCGAAAAGCCGGGCAGTCTGACGCGCGACCATCTTTCGATTGTTTCCGCGTTGAGCAGCGTGGCGGCGGTGGCCGTGGAGCAGTTCCGACTGCTTGACGAATACAACGCGAAGGTCAAGATCGACCAAGCGCTCGCCATTGCGCAGTCCATTCAACGGAACTTCTTGCCGGATCGACCGCCGGCGATCGCGGGCCTCGACGTCTGGGGTCAAAGCGACAGTTGCGACGAGACGGGCGGCGACTACTTCGACTACTTCACGCTCAAAGACGGCGCCTTGCGCGTTGTGATCGCGGATGTGACCGGCCACGGGGTCGGCCCGGCGCTGCTCATGGCGTCGGCGCGTTCGGCGTTGCGCGTGCTCGTCGATGCCGAACCGGATCTCGAGAAACTCGCCGACCGGCTCAACAACTTGATCGCGTCCGACGTCAACGACGGTCGCTTCATCACGTTGTTTATCGGCGACATGACGCCGACATCGTTTCGCCCGTTGGGCGCGGGCCACACGCCGCCGATTTGGTTTCGCGCCACATCTCGAACCTTCCATCACGTGGCGAGTCTCGGTCCGCCGCTCGGCATCTTGCCCGGCATTCACTATCGGTGCGGTACCACGCTGCCGGTCGTCTCGGGCGATGTGATCTGCTTTTCAACCGACGGCATCATGGAGGCCATGAACGGCGCCCGGGAGCTGTTCGGAATCGAGCGGATCGAGCAGGTGATCGCGCGCCACGCGGGTGAAAGTGCGGCCACGATCGGCGAGGCGATCCTCAGCGCCGTCGATGATTATGTGCAGGGAACGCCGCTTCACGACGACGCCACGCTGGTGATCGTGAAGATTCTATAGCCAGGCCCCGGGACGACGCTCTGGGCAACCGTTAAGATGGGCGGTTCGCCATGGCACAAAACCAGACTTCCCGCGGTGGATCGACCCGCCGCCGAGCCAAGACCGTGACACCCTCTGAGAAGCGCAACCAAGCCTCGCCGTCGCATCCCGTCGCGCACTACCCCGGCCACGCGGAGGTCTATCGCTTGATGACCTTGACGCGCCTGATCGACGACGAAGCGCCGAACTTTTTGCGCAAGGCGTTGGGCTGGTCGTACCACGCCCCGTGTGCCGGCCACGAAGCGATTCAGCTGGCGTTGGGTTGCAGTTTTCGCGCGAGCCACGACTACCTGTTTCCGTACTACCGTGACTTGGCGACGTGCCTTGCCGCGGGCATGACGCCGACCGAGATCATCTGGAACGGATTGTCGAAAGCGAACGATGTTGCCGGCGGCGGTCGGCACATGTCGAACCACTTCGCCAAGCCGTCGATTCACGTCCAGAACGTGTCGAGTTGTGTCTCCAACCACAGCCAGCACGCGGCTGGGTTGGCGCGCGCGGTCAAGCACTACGGTTCCGATGCGGTTGTGTTCGCCAGCTTCGGCGAGTCGTCGGCGTCCGAAGGCTATGTATTCGAAGCGATCAACGGTGCCAGCCGCGAGCAGCTGCCGGTTGTGTTTGTCATGCAGGACAACGGCTACGGCATCGGCGTGCCGAAACGCGAGCAGAGCGCGAATGCGCGCATCGCGGAGAACTTCAGCGGGATTGCGAATCTAAAGATCGAATACTGCGACGGCCGTGACGTCGCCGATTGCTTCCGTGCGATGGCGGAGGCCATTGCGTTCGCGCAGTCTGGCGAGGGTTGCGCGATTGTGTACGCCGATTGCGTCCGCATCGGTTCGCATTCCAACTCTGACGATCACAAGCAGTACCGCAGTCAAGAGGAACTCGATGCCGCGCGCGAGCGCGACCCGCTGCCGATCTTTCGCGAGACATTGCTCAACGAAGGGCACATGTCGAAGGACGAGCTCGCCGCCGTCGAGGCGCAAGTGAAAGCAGAGTTCGACCAGGCCGTCATCGACGGGATGGCGGCGGAGCCGGCGGACCCGACCACCGTGCTCGAACATCTTTTGCCGCCCGCGTTCGACGCGGTGGAAGAGGCGAGCGACGAAGGACCGACGTGCACGATGCGCGAGGGCATCAACCGCGCGATGAAGGGTGAGTTTCGCGCCAACCCGGACACGTTTATGTGGGGCCAGGACATGGCCAGCGGGACCAAAGAAGGCATCTTCAAGGTCAGCGACGGGATGCAGGCGGAGTTCGGGGAGGCGCGTGTGTTCAACGCGCCGATCGCGGAAAACTACATCGTCGGAACGGCGAACGGTTTCTCGCGTTTCGATCCCAAGATTCGCGTCGTGATCGAGGGGGCGGAGTTTGCGGACTACATCTGGCCCGCGTTCGATCAGGTAATCGAGCTCAGCCATGAGTACTGGCGGACCAACGGGCAGTTTTCGCCCAATGTCGTGGTGCGCCTCGCGTCCGGCGGCAACATCGGCGGCGGCCTCTACCACAGTCAAAACATCGAAGGCATTTTGGCGAACATTCCCGGCATCCGTGTTGTGCAGCCGGCATTCGCCGACGACGCGGCGGGACTGTTTCGCACAGCGATTCGCAGCCAGGGCGTCACGTTCTTTTTGGAGCCGAAGTTCCTTTACAACCAGCCGCGCACGCGGACCAACGTTCCGGATGACTTCGTCGTTCCGTTCGGAAGTGCGCGTTTGCGGCGCGAAGGCACCGATCTCTCGATCGTGAGTTACGGGACGGGCGTGCATCACGCGATCGCCGCTGCGAACAAAGCCGAGGAGGAAGACGGCCTGTCCGTGGAAGTTCTCGATCTTCGTTCCATCAACCCGCTCGACATGGACTCGATCGTCAAGACCGTGAACAAGACCAACCGTGTTCTCGTCGCCCACGAGGACAAATTGTTCGGCGGCTTCGGCGGCGAGGTCGCAAGCCAGATCGTGGACCGGTGTTTCGACCAACTCGATGCGCCGGTGGCCCGCGTCGGACAGGACTACATTCCGACACCGTTCGCCCGAAACCTGGAAGCGGCGATGCAGTTGAATGCGGACCGCGTCCTGAAAGCGATCCGCGACCTCGCCTCCTACTAGTTTTTGAGCCACAAACGGCGAAGCACGCACACCGGCCCTGTGCTAGGTTGATTCGTATGGCCAAGCAGCCGAAGCTCGATGCGCTTGTGTTGTGTCAATCGATCGGCACCGACGAGCACCGAACGCGTTGGGATCTTCAGGGCGTGATTCGCGGTCGACTCGAAAGCACCGAGTTCCCGCTGCGCCTCCCCAGCCTCGGCGTCTACCTCGCGCTCACGGGCATGCACGGCGAGTATGAGTTTGCGCTCGAGATCGTGGAACTCGCGACCGACCGGGTGATCACCGGCACGCGCATGAACGACGCCGTGCGAATCGACGATCCGCTCACGGCTTTCACCGAGTGCATTCCGCTGCCGGCCGTCGTGCTCGAAAATCGCGGTCGCTACGCGTGCCGCCTGCTGGTGAATGGGGCTCTTTTTCACGAATCGACTTTCGACGTGGATTGGCCCAAACCCGCCCAAGCGCAGGGGAGCATGAGTCCGACCAGTTTCGCCCGCGTGATCGAGCGCTTGAAGGCGAAGGAACCGGGTCTTTTAGACGCGAAGCTCGCCGAGATCTGTGGCGTCGATCCACAAGTCATCGAGGCGATGCAGAGGTCGTTTGAAGGGCTTGACCCTCAACTCGGCCAGGAGGTGCTCAGCCGGCTGTGCCACCACTACCGCCTGCGGCCGGAAGAGTTCTTCGAGGCCCACTAAACGCGTCGGCTGGCGTGGCGTTCGTTTCAGCATGGAGCGCGCGGGAGCCTCGCTCGCACGAACAAATTAGCGCGACGCGACACAGTAAAACTGGTCGCGCCGCGAAAAGCAGCCGGGGAGGCCGGTCCCCAGCCTTTGTTTGTTCGTTGTTTGTGTTGTGGGTGCGGCTGCGCCGCTACTTGGAACTCGTCTTGCGCTTTTTGCGCGCGGGCGGCTTCGGCGGGGGCGGGCATTCGCACCACCCCTCCAAATGACCGCAGTCGAGGCAGGTTTCGTAACGCTCGTGGTCGCAAACGACACAGCGAAACACGCCTTCTTCATCCTTGTAAGCCGTCGCGCCGCACTCTTCGCAGCGCCGCTTGGGCAAGGTCATAAGGCGTCGGTAGTTGATTTCATCCATAGATTGCCACTGGCAGCTTGGCTGCCTCCGGATGGAGGATCCATCCGCAATCCATCATTATACCACGACGTTGATTGTGACTTAATCGCTTATGGCTAAACGGGTTACGTCCTTGGCCTTGGCGGCCTGGCGGGCCGCCGCCTTGTCGCCGGCCCGCTGATAGGCCGCGCTGAGGCCGCCATAGTGACGGATCGGGTCCAATCCGGTGTTCCAACACAGCTTGGCGCGGCACACGGGGCATAAGACGGCGGGGCGTCGGTCGGACTCGCCGAGCGTGCGGACGCCGTTCATCAGGCATTTGTAGAAGATGCAGTGCGCCATCGAGAGCATGTGGCCCGATTCATGGAGCGCGAGCGTCAGGACGCGGCGCAGATAGCGGGGGTCTTTGGCGCTACCCAGCCGTGATGTGCTCATGACGCCGACGCGAAGCCGAAAATGCGCCCAGCCAAAGGTCGGCCCGTGCTTGGTCAGGTGCAGATCGCGATCCGTCACGCCCAACACAAACACGCCGTCTTGCGGGAGTGCGGTGCGCAGCGCGGGCACCAGCTGCAAGATGTCGAAGCGGCGGCCCCCCGGGCGATACGCACGTTTCGGCATCGCCTGCGGCTTTAAGACCTTCACGTCCAAGCCGTAAAACGCGCGCATGACTTGGGCGAGTTTGGAAAGCAGCTTCTTATCCGACGGCGGCTGCGTGAGGAGGGGCAGCACGTAGATCTTTTTTCGGACGCGATCGGGACGCGTGGGTCCCACTTCGCGGTACTCGCGAAACGTCTGGCCGTCCTCGGGAAACACGTCCAACCACTCGCCGACCTTCGGCGCGGGGAGCGTTTGCCAGAAGTGGCCCGGTGCGGGGACGTCGGGTCGCTTTTCGGCGGCCCAGAGCGCCCAAGGCCAGGCCAGCGGCAACACGAGGAGGGCCAGGACGGTCCCCACGACCGCGCGGGGCCGCCAACGGCCCGTCCGGGGCGACGTTTTGGTGTTCCGATGCACATGCGCGTTCTAGCACACGTCGCCGCTACCGTCTTTGCAATCCAGCAGCCCATTGAAAAAGTCACATGGGCTACGAGCGGGCCTCGAAGCCGATCTCTGCGTCTCGAATCCTCGCTGTAGCGTTGCTACAGCTGCGGTTCGCTCCTTGATCTCGACTCCGATTCCTCGCTCTCGCGACTCCAAGCACTTCTTCAACGGCCCGCTAGACGTCCGTCGAAAAGTCGGCGCCGGGGACCAGCGACGCCCGGGGGCACTTGTTCGACCGGCTGTTAGGTTGAGCGCGTGGCGTTCCAAACTTGCCCTCGCTGTCGCGCGTTGCTCACGCCGGGCACCAAAGTCTGCCCCTACTGCGAGACGGATCAGGGTGCGGCGCTCGCGCCGACGCCGCAAGCGGACGCGCACAAGACCATGACGCTGGCGATGGGGGTCATCGGCGTCTGCGTGTTTTTGTACTTCGCCATGGTCGCCCTCGAACCCGAGCCGACCCGTGCCGAGGGAATGCAACAACCGTCGCCCGAGGCCGTTCGTATTTTCGGCCTCTACGACTCCAGCATGGCGCGCGGCTGCGGCCAATGGTGGCGCATGTTCACCGCCATGTTCCTTCACCTAAGCCTTATGCACCTGCTGATGAACATGGTGGCGATGTACATCCTCGCGCCGATCGCGGCGCAGACGTTTGGGGCGGCGCGCGCGGTCGTGATCTACCTGGTCGCCGGCGCCGTTGTGGGGCTCGTGAACCACATGTACGGCCAAAACTGGGCGGGCGCGTCCGGCGCGATCGGCGGCCTCATCGGCGCGTGTGCCATGTACGGACACCGGCGCGGTCTGTTGGAACTCAAGCAGCGGATGATGATGTGGATCGTGATCATCTTCGCGTTCGGCATGTTTTTCGAAAACGTCGATCACTTGGGCCACTTCGTCGGCATCACCGTCGGTGTCGGCATCGGGTATGCCGCGTCCAACGTTCGTGCGCGGGGCAGCCGCCGTGACCGATTGTGGCACAGCAGTGCGTTGGCTTTGACGGTTGGAGTGGTCGCCATCGGCGCCGTGTATCTCGTGCCCAGCGTGTGGCGCGGCACGCAGTACGGAGCTGTCGGTCGCTACCAAGCCGAGTCCGAGCGCGTGTTTCGCCTCGCGAAGACCGCCATCCGAAATCCAGCCGGGAACAAGAAGGACGCGGCGCCGTTCGATGACGAGTCCGTCAAAGATTCACCGCGCGGCGCGGATGAGTTGCGCGACGCGCTCTTAGACCTGATCGCGCGTGTGCGCGCGGACGCCGGCGCGCGCGACACGCTTACAGCGTGGACGAAAGCCGACGCGCTCTTCCGCACCTGGCGCAATACGTTGTTTTGCCAGTACTGCTATCGAAAGAACAAAGGCTCATGAACGACCGCCCTATCTACGATTTCAACTCTTGGTTGGGCCTCAAGCTCAACGACGACGGGGTGACCGTGGAACTCGACGCCCGCGCTCCGGAGCACCAAATCGGTAATGGCATGGTCCATTTGGGGGTCATAACGACCCTGGGAGAGGTCGCGGCCGCCCATGCGGCGGGCGTCGCCGTCATTCCGACCGCGGTGACCGCGAATCTTTTACGGCCCGCCGGAATCGGCCGTTTAACCGCAAAAGGCGAGGTTTTGAGCCGTGGCAAGCGACTTTGCACCGCCGAAGGCCGCGTCGAGGCCGGCGGAAAACTCGTCGCAAAGGTCACGGTCACCTTTGTTGTCGTGCCTTCGGCATGAACTTCGCAAAACCCCAGTCGATCTGGCCGTATAGCGGGATAGAATCCCCCCGGGCCCAGATCATCCGGGTCTTACCCACCTAGAAAGGAATTTCCATGCGTATCGGACTGCGGATGGCGGTCGCCGCCCTTGCGGGCGCACTAGCCCTGTCCACATCAGGTTACGCCCAGTCGCTCGAGGACAAGCTCGAGAAGAAATTGGCGAAAGACTTCGTCAAGAACGCGACCTGGGAACTCGACCTCGAAACGGCCAAGAAGAAATCAAAGGAGTCGGGCAAGCCGATCTTCGCGTACTTCACACGTTCGTACGCGCCATGACCCCCTTGCAATGCGCTTGAGGGCGGTGCCCTCAACTCCGAAGATTTTAAGAAGTTTTCCAGCAACGTCGTGCTCTACCTGAACATCATGACGCGGATTGAAGGCCGCAAAGATGATGCTCTGCTGAGTGAGCTCGCCGATCGTGTCGCCTTCCCCACCATGATGTGGCTCGGCGATGACGGTAAGCGCCTCGCCGGCCAGTCCGGCCGCGCCGTCGCTGATTTCGAAACGACGGCTGGTCTCCTCACCAAGCGTGCGGAACTGGTCAAAAAAGTTGCCGCTGGCGACAAGGACGCGAAGACCGAGTTGATGTTCCTCGAGTGCGATCTCGGCATCATCGACTTCGACACGCTCGAAGAGGGCGTGGATGTTTCCAAGCTCACTGCCAAGCAAAAAGAAACGTTCCAGCGCATGCGCGTCGATGCTGAAATCGACGACCTGCTGGCGATCGTAAGCGCGCGTCACAAGAGCCGCGAGGCTTATGAGACGGCCGTTCGCACGGCGGGCAAAGAGTTCGCGGCGATGGCGGCCAAGGGCGTCAAGCCGTCGAACAAGAACAAGCGGTTGCAGTACTTCCAGGCGATCTTTAGCTACGGCATGATCACAAAGGATGCTACGACGGCGACCGTTGGCTTGGACGGGCTCGAAGCCGGTCTTAAGGACAACGAACGCGCGATGACCTGGATTAACAAACAGCGTCAGGTCTTAAAAGACATGGCCGCCGATGCCGCCGATGAGGCGTGCGGGGATGGCTGTGAAGGTTGCGGCGAAGGCTGCGGCGAAGGTTGCGGCGAAGGTTGCGGCGACGGTTGCGGCGACGGTTGCGGCGACGGCTGCGGCGGATAGCTCAACAGATACGTAAGTACAACCCCGGAGCGTTGCGGCGCTTCGGGGTTTTTTCGTCTTTGCGGTGGGGCGGACGCAGCAGCCCCCTTGCCGACGGAACTGCGGGCGGTCTTGCCGTGGGATGCCGGCGCCTACGAGAACTCGTGACGTTCTTTGTCGCCTTGGGCGATCGCGTCGCGGTAGTCCTGGCGCCGCTGCGCATACGCGGCCGCGGACTCCTTCAACTGAAATCCGTCGGGGTCTTCCCAGATGCGCGTGAGGATGGGAACGCACCATCCGCACCCGGTACCCGCATCGAGGCACTGACTCAGGAGCGAGGCGCGGACAGGACGTTCGCGCCGCGCGTAGTTCACAAGCTTGCGCAACGAAACGCGGTAGCAGTAACAGACGTTTTCGTCCGGGCCCATGGTGTCAGCCTACCGCATCCCGGTTCCGGTCGTTACTTGGTATCGTCCTTCTTCTTGCGCTTGCGGCGTTCGCGATTCTTGTCTTTGCGTGCTTGCTTTTCTTTGCGGTCGTTTGCTTTGGCCAAGCGCTTGTCGGCCGCGACGATCGGATTAAACGTCTTTTCGTTTTCGCGCCACCAGGCCAGCCACCCGTCCACGCCGCCCTTGACGTTTTCTTGGGTGGCGTAACGCAGCGCGCGTTGTGATGCGCCGTGGCGCCAGTTCGCGCGCTTGCCGGCCTTCAGAAACTTCAACAACTCGTCGATCACTTTTTTCGACGGGATGTTCGCCGCCGCTTGCAGGCGCGCTTCGCTGATTTCTTGGTCCGATGTCGTTTTGATGTTTGCGAGCAACGGCTTCAGCCCCGCCGGGTCGGCGAGGTCGTGCATCGCCTCCACGAGTTTTAAGCACTCCGGTTTCGACTCTTTCTTTTTCGTGAGCGCGGGAATGCGTTTGCCCATGGCGATCGCAGCCTTCTTGCGATCGGTCTTGCCCGTGCGCAGCGCCAACGATTCGGCGACCAGCTCGCGCACCGCTTGGTGTTTGTCGGTGAGCGCTTTGATCAACGCGGCCGTGACTTCCTTCTCTTGGACGGTGGCCGCTTCGCGCGCGCCTTCCAGGCGGATGTTGACTTCTTTGCTGGCGAGCTTTTGCACGGCCGAATCGCGCGGGGAGAAACCCTCCTCCTCGCCGAAGACGATCGAAGTCAGGAACGCGACGAAAGCGAGGGAGAACAGCGTACGCATACCTACTGAACTCGGATCGGCCGCCAAGGTTTCGGTAGCCGGCGACTCGAACGGGGGCGCTTCAGCGGCGCAGTTGGCGGGCGGCCGCGATGACAAGGTCCGCCGCCGTGGCGATCTCGGTCTCCGTCGTGAATCGGCCCAGGCCGAAGCGGAGCGAAGATCCGGCGCGGCTGGGGTTTACTCCCATCGCCGCCATGACGTGCGACATCGAAAGCTGGCCCGAGGCGCAGGCCGCCCCGCTCGAAATGGCGATCTCGGGGACGGCCATCATGAGCGCTGTGTTTTCCACGCCAGGGATCGAGATGTTGAGGTTGCCCGGGAGCCGACCGTCGGGGTCACCGTTTTCTAATAGATCGGGAATCCCGTCCTGGAGCCGGTCGCGCAGACGGTCGCGCAGGCTCGACACGCGGGCGGTCTCCTCGTCCATTTCGAGGCGGCACAGCTCGCACGCCATCCCGAGTCCCACGATGCCGGGCACGTTCAGCGTACCCGCGCGCATGCCGCGCTCTTGGCTGCCGCCGAAGTTTTGCGCGACCAGGCGGACGGCCGGGTTGCGGCGTCGCACGTACAGCGCGCCCGCCCCTTGAGGTCCGTGAATCTTGTGCGCGGTGAGCGAGGCGAGATGGATGGTATCGGTGATCACGTTGAGGGGTAAACGTCCCACGCCCTGTGTGGCGTCCGAGTGGAGCCAGGCGCCGCACGCTTCCGCGATCGCGCCCAACTCGCGCACCGGTTGCGTCGTCCCGATTTCGTTGTTCGCCACCATCACCGACAGGAGTGCTGTCTTTTCGTCGGCGGCTGCGCGCGCGGCGTCCACCGAAACGCGTCCGAGAGAATCGACGGGCAAGACGGTGACCCGGACGCCCGCGGCTCGCAGCGACTCGACCGTGTCGAGCACGGCGGGGTGTTCAATCGGCGACGTGATGATGTGGTCGCGGACATCGCGGCGCGCGGCGACCGCCCCGCGAATCGCCAGGTTGTTGGATTCGGTCGCGCCCGAGGTGAACACGATTTCCCGGGATTCGGCGCCCAACAGTTGGGCGACCTGCTCGCGAGCGCGCTCGACGGCTTTTTCCGCATCCCAGCCAAAAACATGCGACCGGCTGGACGCATTGCCGAATTTCTCGCGAAAGTACGGCAGCATCGCGTCGAGCACCCGGGGGTCCACGGGCGTTGTGGCGTGATTGTCCAGATAGATCGGCATCGGATCGGGGCAGGGGGCGCGGTCGCTCATTCCCTGGCTCGTCGGATGGTATCATTGGTGCACAAGAGGCCCGCGCGCCTCTAACTCGTGTTGTTCCAAAGACTTATCGAATCTACAGATTAGGATCGGTTGGCGGAGCGGCCAGGATCGGAGTCGGAGAGCATTATGCCGAGCATCAGCATCACCGAAAAAGCGGCCGTCAAAGGCAAGGAACTGATCACGTCCCAGGCAGAAGGGATGGAGCAGCCGGGTCTGCGGGTGCGCGTCATCGGCGGCGGCTGCTCCGGCATGATGTATCAGATGGAGTTCGCCGACGGCCAAGCTGAAGGCGACGAAACGATGGAGCGCGACGGCTTTCGGGTCTACATCGACAAGAAGTCGCTCTTTTTCCTCAACGGAAGCGAACTCGACTATCTCGAGGGCCTAACCGGAGCAGGGTTCAAATTCAAAAACCCCAACGCCACCGGCACCTGCGGCTGCGGCGAATCGTTTAGCGCCTAAACCAACACCAACGGAACCAGCGGTCGGCGGACCCAGCGCGACGACCGCCTCAGCGATAAAGCCACCAGCATCCGCGGAGCGCGAGACACGCGCAGCAAGCGTGAGCGGCATTTGCGAACAACCCCAACCGCAAATCGATCGCATTCCTCTAGCCACTCAACGGCGTCAGCCGGTGAGGAATAAACACAGAACGGCGTCAGCCGGTGAGGAATAAACACTTGCGAACGACCCCAATCACGAAGCGATTGCGGTCCTCTACCCGCTTCACCGGCGTCAGCCGGTGAGCCATAAACACAGACCGGCGTCAGCCGGTGAGCCATAAACACAGACCGGCGTCAGCCGGTGAGCCATAAACACTTGCGAACGACCCCAATCGCGAAGCGGTTGCGGTCCTCTACCCGCTTCACCGGCGTCAGCCGGTGAGCCATAAACACAGAACGGCGTCAGCCGGTGAGCCATAAACATTTGCGGAGGACCCCAATCGCGAAGCGATTGCGGTCCTCACGCAACAGCGTCTTTGACCTGATCGAGGATCTCTTCGGCGTTTTTTTCGCCGCTGATCTGGTCTTGGAGCGTCATCAGCGCTTTGAGCACCGCTTCGGGGCGCGGCGGGCAACCGGAGATGTAGAGATCGACGGGGACGACCTCATCGATGCCCTGGACCACCGGATACGACCGGAACATGCCGCCACTGCTTGCGCACGCGCCCATAGCGATCACCCATTTGGGCTCCGCCATCTGGTCGTACACGCGGCGCATGACGTCCGCCATCTTGTAGGTGAGCGTGCCGGCCACGACCATCACGTCGGCTTGCCGCGGGCTAAACCGGGCCACTTCGGCGCCGAATCGCGCCATGTCGAAGCGCGAACACGCGACGGCCATGAATTCGATGGCGCAACAGCTCAGGCCCATCGGCAGCGGCCAAAGTGAGTTCTTGCGGCTCCAGTTGACCAGCGCATCCAGGCGCGAAACGAAGAACCCGCCCTCGGTCTGCTGGTCGGGGGCATGGACATCGACGGTGGCTTTGCTCATGACGTGGTCAGTATATCCTTTGGACCAAACGAGGTCGCGGCAAAGGGCGAACTACAGCCCGGGAAACCGCTCTTTGAGCGGGCATATCTGGAGAGCGGGGAGGCCCGATGGCATAATCCCGCGCTCTGGGGCCTAGGGTCCCGTTTTGCCCCTCTCAACCACCCAAAAATGCTCACGGCCTCGACACTATTCCAGGGGTTCGGGAACGTTCTCGTCTTCGGCGCGTTCGGAGCGATTTTCGTTTGGCTCAACCTCTTCGTCATCGGCAAGCTCCTTTTACGGCGCCCCGAGGCGCCCGACCAAGGCGACAAACGCACCACCTATGAGTGCGGCGAACCGACGATTGGCGACGCGTGGATTCGGTTTGATATCCGCTTCTACACGATCAGCTTGATCTTTTTGATCTTCGACATCGAAGTCGCGTTGCTGTTTCCGTGGGCTGTGGTCTACGACGAATTCATCGCGGCCGGTCACGGCCTTGCGGCGTTTGTCGAGGTCTTGGTGTTTCTCGTCGTGCTCGGCGTCGGCCTCGCCTATGTCTGGGTGCGGCGCGACATCGAGTGGACGAGCACGCGCCCTGGACGCGCGGTGTCTGAAGAGACGCTCGAAGGCGGCGTTGTGCGGGAGCCGCCAGTGGCGGCGAGCCCGACGGAGGAAGTGTCGTAATGGCCGATCCCAAGACCATTCGTCCCGACACGGCGCGGCCTGGACGCCCGGCATACATGCCGCCGCCGGAGCGCTTCGATCCCGAGCTCGAACAGACGATTCTGCTCACCAAAGCGGAGTGGTTAATCGACTGGGGACGCAAGTCCGCACTCTGGCCGTTGGGTTTTGGTCTCGCTTGCTGCGCGATCGAGATGATCTCGACGGCGATGGTGAAGTACGACATCTCGCGTTTTGGCGCGGAGGTGTTTCGCGCGACGCCGCGCCAAGCCGACGTGATGATCGTGGCCGGCACCGTGACGCACAAAATGGCGCCGCGCGTGCGTCGCCTTTGGGATCAGATGTCGAAGCCCAAGTGGGTGATCGCGATGGGTGCTTGCACCGTCGGCGGTGGCCCCTACTTCGTGCATGGCTATCACGTCGTGAAGGGCGTCGATAAGGTCGTGCCCGTCGACATCTACTTGCCGGGTTGCCCGCCTCGCCCCGAAGCGTTGCTGGAAGCGGTCATGCGGTTGCAGGAACTCGTCACGTCGCGTTCCAAGCGTCTTAACGATCAGGATCCCGACTACACGCCGCCCGAAAAGGGTTCGGTGCAAGCGGTGATGGATGGTTTGAGTCCGGCCGAGCCGTGGCTCACCGACGAGGCGAAGGTCCACAACGCCAAGAAGCAAGCGGCTGAAGAAGCGGCGGCCAAGAAGAAGGCGGAGGCTGCCGCTGCGAAGAAGGCGGCCGCGGAAGCCAAGAAGAAAGCCGCAGAAGAAGCCGCCGCGAAAGAAGCGGCGGAGCCCAAAGCCGATGCGCCCAAGGCGGAGCCGAAAGCCGACGCGCCCAAGGCGGAGCCGAAGGCCGACGCGCCCAAGGCGGAGCCGAAAGCCGACGCGCCCAAGGCGGAGCCGAAGGCCGAAACGCCCAAGGCGGAGCCGAAGGCCGAAACGCCCAAGGCGGAGCCGAAGGCCGAAGACGCGAAGCCTGCTGCTAAGCCGGACGCGCCCAAAGCGGACGCGCCGAAGCCGGACGCGGCTCCCAAGGATGCGCCCCAAAAAGAGGATCCCAAGAGCGGCGATCCCAAGAGTGGCGATGGGGGTGACGCATGATGACGCCCGCCGCCGCGCTGCAAGAAGCGCTTCCCGATGCGGTCGTCGAAGTCATTGAAGACGGCACGCATCCGTTTGTGCGCGTCCAAGGCGAGAAAATCGTCGAGGCCGCGCGCGTGCTGCGCGAAAAGTGCGGCGCCGAGATGTTGCACCAAGTCTCGGGCATGGACTTTGAAGACCGCTACGAAGTCGTTTACCACTTTGCGCGTCTCGCCAGTCCCGCCGAGTTTTTCTGCCTTAAGGTTTCGCTGCCGCGCGACAACCCCCAACTACCGTCGCTCGCGAACGAGTGGCGTGCGGCGAACTGGGGCGAGCGCGAGACATGGGACTTGATGGGGATTCGATTCATCGGCCACCCGCATCACTACCGCATTTTGTTGTCGGAAGATTGGGTAGGCCACCCGCTGCGTAAGGACTATCAGATGCCGACGAGCTATCACGGCATCGATTGCACGAAGTGACCATGGAAACGATCCAGGGAGTCAAACTCAACGAGGGCGAACGCGCCGCGCCGGTTCTGCCGCGCGACATTCAATCGGATGAGCTCGTCTTCAACATGGGCCCGCAGCACCCGTCCACGCACGGCGTGTTGCGCTTGATGTTGCGGACCGACGGCGAAGTCGTGTTGGAGGCGCAGCCGCTTATCGGCAATCTCCATCGCTGCTGCGAAAAGATCCTCGAGAACCTGACGTATGTGCAGGGCCTGCCCTATGTCGATCGCATGGACTATCTCGGTGCGATCAACATGGAGATGGGGCTTGTGCTGCCCGTCGAAAAAGCGGCCGGTGTCGAAGTGCCGAAGCGCGCGCAGTATCTGCGCGTCGTCATGTGCGAATTGAACCGCGTGATCAGTCACCTGTTTGCGGCCGGCCAGTTCGGTCTCGACATGGGCGCGTTCACACCGTTCCTCTACATGTTCCGCGAGCGCGAAGAGGGCATCAATGTCCTCAACGAGATCACGGGTGGGCGGCTGCTTTACCACTACATCCGCTACGGCGGCGTGACGCGCGACGTTCCCAAGGGTTGGATCGAGCGCTGCTTGAAGTGGTGCGATCGCGTTGACGAACACATGGACGAGTACAACTCGCTCCTTACGTACAACCACATCTTCTTGAATCGCACGTGCGGCGTCGCCGTGCTCGACAAAGAGACGTGCTTGGACTACGGCGTTACCGGTCCGATTCTGCGCGCCGCCGGCGTGCCGCGCGATCTGCGCAAGGACATGCCTTACTCGTGTTATGAGGACTTCGACTTCGACGTCCCCGTCGGACCGTTCGAGAAGGGCGTCGCCGGCGATTCCTGGAACCGCCACCGCCAGCGTTTGCGCGAGGCGGAAGAGAGCATCAAGATCATTCGCCAGGCGTTGAAGAACTTGCCCGAGGGCGAGACGCAACACCCGAAGGTGACGCGCGCGTGGAAAGCGCCTGCCGGTGAGGCTTACGTCGCATCGGAAGCACCGCGCGGCGAGATCTCTGCGTACTTCGTATCCGACGGCGGCAAGTTCCCGTACCGCATGCGGATGCGCGGCCCGTCGTTTTACAACATCGCCGTTTTGGAGACGTGCTCGCGCGGACTCTTAATCGGTGACCTGATCGCGCTCATGGGGAGCGTGGACATTACTTTGGGCGAGGTGGACCGATGATCCTCGCCGAAGTGGTCCCGCTGTCCGCCAAGCTCGCCGTCCTCATGGCGGACTTTGTCGGCGCATCGCCGATCTGGATTTTTCATGCGATCGGATCGTTGATCGTGGCGGTCGGTGTGTTGGCCTTAGTCGTCACACCGGTCGGTCTCGGCGGCGTGTACTTGGAGCGCAAGCTCGCCGGCCGCATGCAAAACCGTAGCGGTCCGAACCGCGTCGGCCCGTACGGCTTGCTGCAAACGCTCGCCGATGGCGTGAAGCTCCTCGCGAAAGAGGACATTGCGCAGGAAGGCGCGGACCTTCCGCTCTTCCGCATGGCGCCCTACATCGTGTTCCTGGCGGCGTTCGCTGGGTTTGTGGTGTTGCCCTTTGCGCCAGGAGTGATCGCCGCGGACTTAGATGTCGGCATCTTTTACTTCTTGGCGCTCATCGGACTCGAGACGATCGGCATCGTCATGGCGGGCTGGTCGTCGAACAACAAGTGGTCGCTGCTTGGTTCCATGCGCGAAGTCGCGCAGGTCGTGAGCTACGAACTGCCGCTCGGTATTTCCGCGATGGTGCCCGTGATTGCGGCGGGCACGATGTCGGTCTACGGCATCACCGAAGCCCAAAGCGGCCACATCTTCAACTGGTTTCTACTCAAGGACGGCTACTGGGCGATCGTCATGATCCCGTCGTTCTTGGTCTTTTATGTGTCGAGTCTCGCGGCCGCCAAGCGCGCGCCGTTCGACCTGCCCGAGGCGGAGTCGGAACTCGTTGCCGGATTCCACACCGAGTATTCGGGGATGCGTTTCGGCATGTTCTTCCTGCCTGAATACGCCGTGATGTTGTCGCTAAGCGGCATCACGACGGCGCTCTTTTTGGGTGGCTGGCACGACCCGTTCGGCATGTCCGGCGAGGGTGGAACGTTTCACAATGTGTGGTGGTGGGGCCTGATCTGGTTCTTCTTAAAAGCCACGATCTTGTTCCTGTCGCAGATCCTGTTGCGCTGGACGCTGCCGCGTCTGCGCGTCGACCAGGTGATGTACCTCTGCTACAAGGTTTTGCTGCCCATTTCGATGGTGTGTCTCGTGGTGGCCGCCGCGATGAGGTTGATCTAATGCTGAGCTTTCGCCAATGGGCCGGCAACGTGTGGAACGGTCTTAAGACGACCTTTACCGGGCTGTCGATCACCGTCCCTTACATCTTTCGTAAGCCGTACACGCTGCAATACCCCGAAGAGGTGCCGGAGATTCCGACGACGGAACGCGGCCTGCACAACTTCGAGGTCGATCTCTGCATCGCCTGCGATCAGTGCGCCAAGATTTGCCCCGTCGATTGCATCGCGATCGAGGCGGAAGGCAAAGGCAAGTTCGCGCGCATGACGAAGTTCGAAATCGACTACACGAAGTGCCTCTTTTGCGCGCTTTGCTGTGAGCCGTGCCCGACCGAGTGCATTCACATGGGCCCGACGTTTGATCTTGTCGGGTACACGCGCGAAGAAGTCATCATCAACTACGCGGACCGCGAGAACCCACGGACGTTTTCGGACGGCGAAAAGTTGCCGTACGAAATCGTCTCGTTCGCGAGGAAATAACGGATGGGTATCGACGCGATCGTCTGGTGGCTGTTTGCCGCTGTTTCCGTTGTGGGAAGTTTGTTTGCGGTGCTCTCGCCGAGCATCGTGCGGGCTGTGTTCTCGCTTCTGCTCGCGTTCGGCGGAGTCGCCGGCATCTATGCGGTGGCGGGCGCGGACTTCTTGGCGATTTTGCAAATCGTCGTCTACGTCGGCGGCGTGCTCGTACTGATCGCATTCGGCATTTTGCTGACGGGGCGGACAGCCCAGGCGTTGGGCGAGCACGAGGTCAAGAACCGCCCGCTCGGCATCTTGATCGCGGCCGGCATCTTCATCGGCCTGCTTGGCGCGCTCATGAAGTCGAGCTTCAAAATCGGCGGTAACGCCACCAATGAACCGACGACCGAAGCCATCGGCAAGCTCTTGCTCGGCGACTACATCGTCGCGTTCGAGTTCGCATCGGTGTTCCTGTTGATGGCGCTGATCGGCGCTGCGTACTTGGTGCGAAGGGAAGAGGCATGAGTATTGGTCCGTACCACTACCTCGGTCTCGCCGCGGCGCTATTCGCCATCGGTGTGATCGGTGTCGTCACGCGGCGTAACGCGATCGGCGTACTGATCGGCGTCGAGCTGATGCTCAACGCGGCCAACATCAACCTTGTCGCGTTCAGTCGCTTCAGCGGCGGGCTCGATGCGCAGATCTTTGCGATCTTCGTCATCGTGATCGCGGCAGCGGAAGCCGCCGTCGCGCTGGCGATCATTTTGCAACTCTTTGAAAAGCGCAGCGACGTCGATGTGGACCGCGCGCGGACGTTGAGGGGCTAAACGAGTGCAAGTCGATCTTCCTTCTTACGTCCCGTGGATCATTTTTGCGCCGGCGATTGCCGCGCTGATCCAGCACTTCCGTGGCGAGAAGTTGCCGCGCAAGGGCGACCTCGTCGTCATCGGCGGCATCTTGGTGTCGGCGTTTTTGAGCTTCCGCCTCATGTTCGAGTGGGCGGCCCTTGAGCCCGGCCAATACTTCGAGCAGACGTGGTCCTGGTTCACGCTTGCCGGCGGTCATACGTTCACGATGGGCATCGTGGTCGATGGGTTAACCGCGTCGTTGCTTTGCGTGGTCACACTCGTCGCGACGCTGGTGTTCTGTTTCTCAACGGCCTACATGAAGGGTGACGAGTACTACCACCGCTTCTTCTTCTGGCTTTCGTTCTTCGCCGTGTCGATGTTGATCCTCACGCTCGCGGACAACTTGCTCATGCTCTTCATGGGCTGGGAGCTCGTGGGCCTTTGCTCATACAAGCTGATCGGCTTTTGGAGCAAGGAGATCCCGAACGCGGAGGCGGCCAAGAAAGCGTTCATCACGACGCGCGTGGGCGACGTCGGCATGCTCATCGGCATGTTGATCCTCTACGCGACATGCGACTCGCTTTCGATCAAGGCCATCTTCGAGGGCGTGCAGGCCGGCAAGTTCGCCGGTTCCGAGACCGCGCTCACGTGGGCCGGGATCGGCATCTTCTTCGGCGCGGTTGGTAAGTCGGCGCAGTTCCCGCTCCAGATCTGGCTGCCGGACGCGATGGCGGGTCCGACACCGGTTTCCGCCCTCATCCACGCGGCCACGATGGTCGCGGCGGGCGTATATCTGACGGCGCGAATGTTCCCGATCTTTACGCCGGACGCGCTCGGCTTTATCGCCTGGACCGGCGGCATCACGGCGCTCCTGGCGGCATTGGTCGCGTTTACGCAGACCGACATCAAGAAGGTGCTCGCGTACTCGACGGTGAGTCAGCTCGGGTACATGATCATGGGTGTCGGCGTCGGCGCGCCGTGGGCGGGCATGTTCCACCTCACGACGCACGCGATGTTTAAGGCGTGCCTGTTCCTGGGTTCGGGTTCGGTCATCCACGCGATGCACCACGCCCAAGACCTAAAGGACATGGGCGGATTGGCCAAAAAGATGCCGATCACGTTCGCCACGTTCTCCATCGCGACGTTGGCGCTTGCGGGCGCACCGTTTTTCTCGGGCTTTTTGAGCAAGGACGCGATCCTGATCGAAGCGTGGGAGAACGGGCACGGAGCGCTGTTTTTCATCGGACTCGGCGCCGCGTTCGGCACCGCGTTCTACATGGGCCGCTTGGTCTACCTCTGCTTCTTGGGCAAGCCGCGCAACCAGGAGAAGTACGACCACGCGCACGAGTCGCCGTGGGTCATGACGGTGCCGCTGATCATCTTGGCGGCGCTCTCGCTGTCGGTGTTTTACGACGGGTTCGCGGACAAGTTCTATCGGACGCCCGCGTACGCCGCGGAGTTTCCGATCACGGAGACGAACACGCACGCGTACTGGACGACGGGCCAAAGACCCGACGACTTCCACGAGGGCCACGGCCCGAGTTGGTTTCACACCGTCGCGATGTTGATGGGGGTGATCGGACTCGGTGTCGGCGGCGCGATCTTTATGTCCGGCAAGCGCAACGAGAAGACGCGCTTGTTGCCGTCGGGCCTGCACGACCTGGCCGCGGGCAAGTACTACATGGATGAACTCTATCTCGATGGGTTTGTCGCCTCTGCGAATCGTCTGGCCGACGGCTGCACATGGGTGGACGACAACATCGTCGATGGGTTGGTCAATACATCCGGGAAGGGCGGCCTCGTCTTAGGCGTGGTGAGCGCGGACGCGGATCAGTTAGTGGTGGACGGCGCCGTCAACTTGACGGCCGCCGCGACACAGGGTGCCGGTGCGGTTGCTTCGACCGCGCAATCGGGACGGGTACGTAACTATTTGGCTGCAGCACTCGGCGTTACCGCCGTCGCAGTCGTTCTCTTAGTGTTCGTGATTGGATAAGCGATGTCAGCGCTGACCTTTGCCATTTTTGCCCCGATTGTGGGCATGATCGCCATCCTCTTTGTCAAAAAAGAGGAAGCCGAGAAGGCGAAAACCATTGGTTTTCTCACCTCGCTGGTGATGTTTGCAGCCTGCACGTATGTCGCGTGGCAGTGCTTCCACATTCCGGAGGGCCAGCAGTACGTTCTGGAATCGAAGGCGCTTTGGATCGACCTCGGCGGGTCGTTCCAAGTGCACTATCACATCGGCGTGGACGGCTTGTCCGGCATGCTGATCTTCCTGACGGGTTTGCTGTCGGTGTGCGCCGCGCTCGCGTCGTTCACGATCAAGCAAAGCGTGCGCGGCTACTGGGCGATGTTCCTGTTGCTCCACTGCGGCGTCATCGGAACGTTTGCGTCCTTAGACATGTTCCTGTTCTACGTGTTCTGGGAGATCATGCTCCTGCCGATGTATTTCCTCATCGGCGTGTGGGGCGGGCCGCGGCGGATCTATGCCGCGATCAAGTTCTTCCTATACACGTTGTTTGGCTCGATCTTCCTGCTCGCAGGCATCCTGATCGTGTACTTCGCCGTTACGGCGGAGGGTTCCGGATTTACGGGGAACCCATTTAGCATCCCGGACCTAACGGACTACGCGCTCGCGATGAAGGGGAGCGGAGGCATCCTCCACAACTTCGCGTCGAGCCTGTCGTGGATCCCAACGGCTGTGTTCTGGGGTATGTTCGTCGCCTTCGCGGTGAAGGTGCCGGTGTTCCCGTTCCACACGTGGTTGCCCGACGCGCACGTTGAAGCGCCGACGCCGATCTCGGTCATCCTGGCCGGCATCCTGTTGAAGCTCGGCGGCTACGGCATGTTGCGCATCAACTTCCCGCTGTTCCCCGAGGTGTTGGCGGATAGCGCGTTCATCATCGGAACGTTGGGCTGTATCAGCATCGTGTACGGCGCGCTCGTCGCGATGGCGCAGACTGACTTCAAGAAGATGGTCGCGTACTCGTCCGTGTCGCACATGGGCTTTTGCTTGCTCGGCTTCGCATCGATGACGAGCGAAGGCATGAACGGCGCGATTCTGCAGCTGTTTAACCACGGCACGATCTCCGGCATGCTGTTCTTGGTGGTCGGCGTCGTGTACGAACGCGCGCATCACCGCGACTTAAACCGCTTCGGCGGCTTGATGTGGCGCATGCCTGTGTACGCCACGATTTCGTCGATTGCGATCTTCGCGTCGATCGGCCTCCCAGGCCTGTCCGGTTTCTGGGGCGAGTTCTTGTCGTTCGCCGGATCGTTTAAGGGCCTCTACAGCGGCGCGAAGATCATCACGGTCATCGCTACGCTCGGCCTTGTGTTCACGGCGGCGTACTACTTGCGCGCCATCCAAAAGGTGTTTCTCGGGAAGACCAACCCCGCGTGCGAACAGTTCCCTGACCTGGACAAGCGCGAGTTCTGGATGATCATGCCGCTGCTTGTGCCGACGATCTTGTTCGGTATCTATCCGAAGTACTTAATCGAGATCTACCAACCGTTCGTGGAGAGCTTCATGACCCTGGTGGCTAAGGTCGGAGCGTAGCCCCATGTTGCTCGCGCAGTCTTGGATCCCCGATCTCTCGGCGATCTTCACGCAGTTCGCCGCCGAAGCGGTGTTGTGCTTGGCGATCCCGGTGATCATTTTGGCCGACGTGTTCGCCGGCCCGGCGCGCCGCGAGAAGGTAGCGGGGCTGATCGGTATGGGGGCGTTGGTGCTGGCATTCGTGCTCGCACTCATCCAACCCGCCGACGGCGTCATGCTGACGAAGCTTCTGCGCGCGGACGGCTTAGCGAAGGCCTTCCGGCTGATCGCGATTGCCACCGGCGTGATCGCCGCCGTCGGCGCCATGCGCGGCGAGATTACGAAAGCGCGCACGGAGTTTTACGTGTGCCTGCTCGGCGCCGTCGTGGGGGCCTGCCTGACCGCGGCCGCCAACGATCTGGCGATGCTGTATCTCGCGATCGAAACGCTTTCGATCGCCGGCTATCTCCTCGCGGGCTTTCGCAAGGACAACGCCAAGAGCGCCGAGGCTGCCATGAAGTACGTGATCTTCGGCGCGATCGCGTCGGCGATCATGCTCTACGGCATGACGCTTGTGTACGGCTTTGCCGGCACATCGACGATCGCCACGCCGGAAGGAATGACGTACGCATCCATCGCAAGCGAAGCGGCAACCGCCGCCATGTCGCCCGCGTTCTTGATCGCGGTCGTCTTGGTGTTCGCCGGTCTCGCCTACAAAATCGCGGCGGCTCCCTTCCAGTTCTGGTGCCCGGACGTTTACGAGGGCGCACCCACTTCGGTCGCGGCGTTTTTGGCCGTGGCAAGCAAGGGCGCGGGCTTCGCGGTCATCCTGCGCTTTTTCTCAGCCGTGACGAGCGGCGGCGACATGACGGAGACCCTGCAGGCGGTGCTGCTCATTGTCGCGTTGGTCACGATGACCATCGGCAACCTGGCGGCACTGCGGCAAAACAACGCGAAGCGTCTGCTCGCGTACAGCGCCATCGCGCACGCGGGATACCTGTTGGTCGGCGTCGCCGTAACCAATCAGGCCGGCGCGACGGCGGTGGTGTTCTACATGATGGTCTACCTGTTTATGACGCTCGGTGCGTTCTACATGGTGGGCATCGTGGAGAGGCAGACCGGTCGCACCGATATCGACGCCTACACGGGCCTTGGCTTCCGCGCCCCGATGTTCGCAGCGTGCTTGGCGATCTGCTTGATCAGCTTGACGGGCCTGCCGCCGACGGCCGGTTTCCCGGGCAAGTTCTTCCTGTTCCAGCAGGTATTTGCGCACGCGGGCGAGCAGCAATCGTCGCTCTTTTTCTGGGGCGGCGTGATTGGGTTGCTCAACGGCGTGATTTCGCTGGGCTACTACACGCGCTTTCTCAAAGTCATGTATCTCTGCGACCGTGACCAGATCCCGACGGGAAGTTTCGCGTTTGGCGGCATCGACCGCGGCATGGTGTTGATGCTGACGGCGCCTGTCTTGGTGTTGGGCATCGCGTTTCAGGGATTGCGTGAACTGGCGGACACGCTGGCGAAGGGGATCTTTTAATGCTCGACCACGAAGCGAAGATCTCGGTCCTGAATCGGACACTTCATCACACCGTGAACTCGGTGCTGCAATACGTCGAAGTTTCGACGCCCTATATTCCGGCGGGATTTGAGGATCGATACGAAGCGGTGAAACTTCTCCGCGACGAGGAAATCGCGAGCGCCAACAAGTTGGTCGACATGATCAACGGGCTGGACGGCGTTCCGTCGGTCGGCGTCTTTCCGTATTGGAACGTCGACCTGAACTATCTCGATTTTCGTTTCATGGCGGAGTTCGCCGCGCAGCACATCGCGAAAGCGATCGCCGTTTTGGAGCGTGACCTGGCAACCGTTGGCCGCGACGCCGAGTTGGTGGCGCTCCTGGGCGACGTCTTGAAGCAACGACGCGTCCATCACGACGCTTTGCTGGTTGCCAGTGGTGCCGCCGACGAAATCGCTGCCGAAGCCGCTGCCGAGGCCGCCCAAAAATCGACCGACGAAGCCAAAACCGCTGACGCGGCGGAGTAGCGCGTTCCGCGCGCGGTGACCGGAATCGGCGGCGCTGTTTCCGGGCGATCGGGTTACGATGCCGACGTGCTTCGATGGGCGATTTTCTTGGCTGTGTTGGGTGGCGCGTCCGGTTGCGGCGACGAGCCCGCTCCGACGCCTTCGGTGGACGCTTCCGCGTGGCAGGAGCAGCGCGACCGCATGGTTGCGACCACGATTGCTACGCGCGGTGTGAAGGACGAAGCCGTGTTGGCCGCGATGCGATCGGTTCCGCGGCATGCGTTTGTGCCGGAGTCGCATCGGCAGCACGCGTACGACGATCGCCCGCTTCCCATCGGCGACGGACAGACGATCAGCCAACCGTTTCTCGTTGCGATCATGGCGCAGGAGGCGCACATCGAGCCCGGCGACAAGGTGTTGGAGGTCGGGACCGGGTCCGGCTACAGCGCGGCGGTGTTGTCGAAGCTGGCGAAAAACGTGTGCACGATCGAAATCGTGCAGTCGCTCGGTGAGCAAGCCGCGGCGCGCCTTAAAGAACTCGGGTTTTCCAACGTCGCCGTTCGCATCGGCGATGGCTACCAGGGTTGGGCGGAAGAGGGGCCGTTTGACGCGATCATCGTGACGGCGGCGTCGCCCGAAGTGCCCGAACCGCTCAAGCAACAGCTCAAGGTCGGTGGTCGGCTCGTGATTCCGGTCGGCACCAACGTGCAACACCTGCGCGTCATCACGTGCCATCTCGATGGGTTTCGCGAGGAGCCGCTCTTTCGCGTGCGGCTGGGCCCAATGACCGGCGAAGCAGCGAAGGCCGAGGACCGCTGACGCGACGTAGCGCGGCTCTGCTCACACGAACCTGCTAGCGGGAACGTGTCAGTTCTGCGCGGACGCAGCGGCGTCGCGGCGGGCCGCCGCGTAGATCGGCCGAATCTTGGCGGTCGCGATCGCTGCTTGTGCACGAAGCTCTTCGCTCGGGTCGGACTGTGCGCCGTGCAGCGTTGGCAGCGCGGCGGTGGCGCGCGCGCCGTAGTCTCCCAACAAGATGGCCGCTTCGACGCGCACGTCGTCGTCTTCGGACGAGGCGAGGCACGAGATCAACGCCCAGATCGCGGCGTCTTGATACATGCCGATGCTGCGGAGGGCATCCGCGCACGCGAGAGCCAGAAACGGATCGTCGCGGTGGAGCTCGTCGCGAAGCGCGGCGGCAATGGGGCGCGCGTCGCGACCATACATCGAAAGCGCGTCCGCGACGCAACAACCGAGTTCGCCACCCTCGTCGGTCAACATCGCGGCGAGCGGTTCCAACGCTTCGGGAGCGCCGGTTCGGCCGAGCGCCCAGATCGCGCGGCGCCGCACGTCATCGGCGTCTTGGTCCGCGATGCGCAATAGGTCGGACACGGCCAGCGTCGCCGCCGGACCGATCGCGCCCAACGCGCGACACGCCAGCAAGCGGACGGCGTCGCGCTCGTCCGTCAAACAGATCATCAGATCCGGAACCGCGACCACGCCGACGGCGCCGAGCGCGTCCGCGGCGTCGCACGCGAGATCTTGGTCGCGGCCCTTGAGCACGCCGATCAGCGCGGGCAACGCCGGGCGTGCACTCTCGCCGAGGCCCTCAAGCACAAACATCGCGTCGCGCTGCAAGCGGGGGCTGCCCTGGGCGACCGCATCCGCGAGGTCGGCAGCGGCGATGGCCGCCTTTGGTCCCATGGAACGGAGCCTGTCCCTCGCGTCTTGGTCTCCGCGCCAGAGACGCTCTAACAAAGCTTCAATTTTCACCGCAGCCCTAACCTACATGGCTTTGGTGACGGATGCCGCTATGACCGCAACATGGTTCCGCGGGAAAGTGCGGCGGCGTTTAACGCTCACGACACGCGCGCGGGCGCGGTCGTTGCAAGCGGCCGCGATGGGCCGTTTCATGGGTGAAATCGAGGGAGTTGAGCTGAGTTTTCGTGCCACCGGGACAAAATCGGAAAAAAGTACCGCGAATGTGGCGGACTCCGCGG
The DNA here is from genome assembly GCA_021776785.1 of Planctomycetota bacterium. Taxonomy (GTDB): domain Bacteria; phylum Planctomycetota; class PLA2; order PLA2; family PLA2; genus JAJFFF01. The sequence goes on from JAJFFF010000001.1 coordinate 216,563, forward strand.
CAAAACGTCGTTGATGCCAGTGGTTGTGGGTGGGTAGCCCTGCTTTGCCGTCATTTACCCGTGGGGAGCCCACTCGCCCAGGGTTGATTATTTTGAAAGTGCCGAAACACGTCTAACTGGATTGGTCGCAGCGCCGGTGGAGAGCCTTTGGGATTGGTCTCTCCGCCGGATCCCTGTCTGTGGTCCGAATTCCCGTTTCCATCGAGACCTATCGAGAGGTGGGTAACACCGACGTGCCGAAGCCTTTCAAAGCAACCTGCGAGGGCCCGGCCTTTGGGCCGGGCTTTCGTTTTTTCAGCGCACGTTGCGCAAGCCCCTTTGGCCCAACATCTGACGAAGCAGGCATGCCCTTGGATGTGCGTCGTCGCCTCTGGCGGCTTGTGTGCGTGTTCACTGGTGGCGCGTCGTAGTTAGACGCTCGGGCGGTTTGCATGCCCCTCGGATGATGCGGATGTGCTTGCGATGCGAGGCGTACGGCTCACGCTTTCGGTCCGTGACTGCGGCTCGCCGCTAGTCGCCCACCGCGCCCGTGAGGCCCCGGGCCCCGGCCCCAGCAACAAGCGCGGCCCAGGCTAGTTTGGCCGTACCGTCGTGGTTGCGCAGTCCGATCGTCGCTAAAAAACCGCGGAACGCGGGCGCGGTTGATCCGTAGTACACGGTGAACGTGTCCACAGTCGCTTCCGACCAGTCGTGGAGGTGTTCGAATGCGATGTGCGAGATCGTTGTCTTGTGGTCATCCCATGCGGCGAACACCGCGACGACGAAATCGCGTTGCATGGTTTCGCTGCTCCCGGTGTCGGGACTTGAGGGGTAGCCGCACTCTTGGATGATCACTTCGCGTCCCGGATACGCCGCCGTGATGGCGTCGAAATCAGAACCGACGACGCTTGGGGCGCGTACCAAGCCGTTCGCCGCGAGTGGGTAATACGTTACCGAGACGAAGTCCGTCACCTCGTTCAACGTTGCGATGCGTGCTTGGCTCGCGCCGATGAGTTCGTTGAACTGCGCGGTTACGCCGACGGCGAGTCCGGGTCGCAACGTCCGTGCGTGTGCGCGCGCCGCCATGAGAAACGTGCGGTACGCAGCGTAGTCTTCCTCCGTCTGCAACACGCTCGCCACCTCGTTGCCGATGGCTAGCGCGGGAATGTCGACGTCGGGCATGCGCGCGAACAAAAAGTCCAAGAGCTTGGCGAAACGCTGGATCATGACGGGGTCGTCCCACGCCACGTTTTGTAGATCCGCGGGCACCTCGCGCCGCACCGTGTTGATCGGTCGCAGTGTGAGATACAACGGAATCCCGCGCGCCGGGTAGTAGATGTTGGCGATATCGGGGAACGTCGCGTCGTACGTCTCAGGCGCACCCTCGAGACCGCTCCAATCCAGATGCAGATGAAGCGCCCGCGCACCCGCGCTCACCGCGAGATTGACCGCGGCATCGAAGTCGCCGTCGGACGCTTCCGACGCATGGATGCCGAGCACGCGCCAGTCCGGCCCTGCTCCGGGTGCGTTGCTTCCGCCTCCGCATCCCGCCAACACGAGAAGCGAAATCAAGCCGAGGCGCGCAGCGTGCGTGATCATGGCCGCCGTTTTCGCAAAGGCCGTTCCGCGGTCAACCCCGTTGCGAACGCAAAGATGCCGGGCGCCGCTGTGCACAACCCATACAAACTGTGCGCGATGCGCAGGAAGGACCGCCCCGGTTTGAAACGAGGCGGTTTGACCTTCCTTACATCAGCCCGAGCTGTAGCTTGGCTGCTTCGCTGAGCTTGGTCTGATCCCAGGGCGGATCCCAAACCAGGTCAACGGCGGCGGTGTCGACGCCTTCGACGGCGAGGACTTTTTGTTCGACTTCGCCGGGCAGCGTGCCCGCCACCGGACACGCCGGCGACGTCAGCGTCATCTTCACGTACGCGTGGTCATCGGCATCGACCTTGACCTCGTAGATCAAGCCCAAGTCGTAGATGTTGACCGGAATTTCTGGGTCAAACACCGTTTGCAGCGCCGCGATGATGCGTTCTTTTGTGGATTCCATCGTTTCGTCTCTCTTCTACTCCGTGGTCGCGACTTTGTCTTCGCCCTTGAGCGCGGCGAGCAGTGTGTGCCACGACAGCGTCGCACACTTTACGCGCATCGGGAACTCTCGCACGCCGGAGAACACGGCCAATTTTTCCAAACTTTCGTGGGGCTCGACCGGCTTCGTGACCAACTCGCGAAAGTGGCCAAACAGCTCTTTGGTCTGCGCCACGGTCATGCCCTTGACCATTTGCGTCAGCAGCGACGCCGATGCCGTGGAGATCGCACATCCCTGCCCCTGAAACGAGACGTCCGCGATGGTTTCGCCGTCCATCGTCACGAACATGTGAATGCGATCGCCGCAAAGAGGGTTGTGCCCATCGGCTTCGCGCTGCGCGTTTTCGATCACACGAAAGTTCCGCGGCTTGCGCCCGTGGTCCAGAATCAACTGCTGGTACAGATCGCGCAGTTCGCTCATGCGCCAAACAACTCCCGCACCTGGGCCATACCCGCCGCCAATGCGGCGACTTCTTCGTGCGTGTTGTAGAGCGCAAACGACGCGCGCGCCGTCGCGTGGACGCCGAAGCTCTCCAGCAACGGTTGCGCGCAATGGTGGCCAGTTCGTATGGCGACGCGAGCTTGGTCCAGGATCGTGCCGATGTCGTGTGGGTGCACACCATCCATGACGAACGCGACGACGGCCGCTTTGTGGGCTGCGGTCCCGATCAGGCGGACATCATCCCATTGACGTAGCCGGGCGGTCGCGTCGTCATGCAGCGCACGCTCGTGAAGCGCCGCCCCGTCGAGGTCGATGGTCTTCATCCATTCGAGCGCCGCGCCGAGGCCGACGGCGCCCGCTATGTTGGGCGTCCCGGCTTCGAACTTATAGGGCAGGTCGTTCCAGACGGTGTTGGTCAGCGACACCAGTTTGATCATGTCGCCGCCGCCTTGATAGGGCGGCATGTCGTCCAGTAACTCCTGTTTCCCGTAAAGCACGCCGATACCAGTCGGGCCGAAGACTTTGTGGCCGCTAAACGCAAAGAAGTCGGCGCCCAACGCCTGCACATCGACGCGCTGGTGCGGCATCGCCTGCGCCCCGTCCACCAAAACGGCGACGCCGCGCTCATGCGCAAGGCGGACGATCTCGGCAACCGGGTTGATCGTACCGATCGCGTTGGACGTATGCACCACCGACACAAACTTCGTGCGTTCGGTGAGCAATGCGCGCCACGCGTCGAGGTCGAGCTCGCCCTGCGGCGTGACGGGCGCGACGCGAACGACCGCCCCCGTCTGCTCCGCGACCATCTGCCACGGCACAAAGTTGGAGTGGTGCTCCATCTGCGTGATCAGGATTTCGTCGCCGGCGCCCAACAGCGGTCGCACATAACTCTGCGCGACCAAGTTGACCGACTCGGTGGTCCCGCGCGTGAACACGATCTCACAACGATCATGGGCGTGGATGTAGCGCTGAACGATGTCCCGCGCGTTTTCGTAGCGCCGCGTGGCCTCCGCGCTTAGGCGGTGGACGCCGCGGTGCACGTTGGACGTAGCGTCGCGATACAGGTCCAGGACCGCATCCAGCACACACTGCGGCTTTTGCGCCGTCGCCGCGTTGTCGAGATACGCGAGCGGCGGCTCCGTACCCGATGAGCGGGCAAAAAACGGGAAGTCGTTGCGAATCGCATCGACAGAAAATCCGGTGGCCTGAGACATGGGGAAGCGCGCGAGGCGCTGCGGGACTAATCGATTTCGTCCGGCAGACGCTCCGCGATCAAGTTGTTGATGTGTTCTCGGACGGGCTCGATCTCGATTTGATTGGTGACTTCGCTCGCGAAGGCGCGAACCAAGAGCTTGCGAGCTTCCGGCGCTCGTACGCCGCGCGCACGCAGATAAAACAGCGCGTCCTCGTCGAGCTGACCGATCGTCGCGCCGTGCGTGCACTTCACGTCGTCGGCGTAGATCTCCAACTGCGGCTTGGAGTCCGCGACCGCCTCGTTGCTGAGCAGTAAGTTTGAGCTCGACTGCTTGGCGTCGGTCTTTTGCGCGTCGGGGAACACGTGGATGTATCCGCTGAACACGCTGCTCGACTGATCGCCGAGGATGCCCTTGTACAGCTCGTGGCTGTCGCAGTGCGGCTTCCGGTGCTCCAGCCACGTGTGATTGTCAACGTGTTGCGCGTCTCTCGTCAATGAAACGCCGTTGAGCGTCGTGACAATCCCTTCGCCGTCGAGCGCGGCGCGCAGGTTGTTGCGGACAAGGCGCCCGCCGACGGTCGCGACCGAATTCGTCAACCGCGAATCGCGATCCTGGTGGATGTGCGTCGCCGTAACGTGAAGTGCGTGGTCATTTTCGGTCTGCAAGCGATGGTGAACGAAGCTCGCGTTGGCGCCGACGATTGTTTCCGTCACCGAGTTGGTGAAGTGCGCTGCCTCGCCGTGCGAGACGTACTGTTCCACCAATGTCGCTTCCGCGCCGTCGTCGATCATGAAGAGGTTGCGCGGATAAACCGACTTTTCGGTGCCCACATAGAGCACGTAGAGCGGTTCTTCGATGCGCGTGCCTTTGGGCACATGGAGAAACGCACCGTCTTCTAGAAACGCCGTGTTGAGGGCGGTGAACGGCTGCGTTTCGGCATCCGCGAACTTCGCCAGACGCGCGCCGACCAAGTCGGGGTTTTGTTCCAGCGCGTCTTTCAGGCTTAGGAAGGTCACGCCGCTCGGAACGTGCGACAGATCCGCGCGGAAGTGGCCGTCCACAAACACGAGTCCGCGGCCGAGGCCGAGTGACTGGGCGTCGGCCGACGCCAACAGGTTGGTCGTGGGGCGTCCCAGCGGCAACGTGAGGTTGGCGATGGGAGACACATCGGTGTACGCCCATTCCTCCTCGCGGCGCGTCGGGAAGCCGAGCGCGCGGAAGCGATCGATGGCGCGACGCCGCAGCGTCTGCACGGCATCGTCGCGCCCATCCGCGAACTCATTAAACTTGGTAGCAAAATGCTCGGTGTTCATCGGTTCTCGCTTTTAGCTAGCCGCTCCGGCGAGCTCTTCGACCCAGCCGTAGCCCTTTTCTTCGAGCTCCAGCGCCAACTCCTTGCCGCCCGACTTCACGATGCGGCCTTGGTGCAACACGTGCACGTGATCCGGCACGATGTAGTTCAGCAAACGCTGGTAGTGGGTGATGACTAAGAATCCGCGATCCTTGTTGCGGAGACGGTTGACGCCGTCGGCGACGACGCGCAGCGCGTCGATGTCGAGGCCGGAATCCGTTTCGTCCAAGACGGCGAGCTTCGGATCGAGCACGGCCATCTGGAAGATCTCGTTGCGCTTCTTTTCGCCGCCCGAGAAACCCTCGTTAACCGCACGCGACAAGAACTTCTCGTCCATATCGAGCTCTTTGGCTTTCGCCTTCGCGAGCTTTAGGAAATCGATCGCGTCCAGTTCTTCCAAGCCGCGCGCCTCGCGCACGGCGTTTACGCCCGCGCGCAGGAAGTAGCTGTTGGACACACCCGGAATCTCGACGGGGTACTGGAACGCCAAGAACAGGCCGGCGTGCGCCCGCGCGTCGGGAGCCATGTCGAGCAGGTCCTGGCCCAAGAAGTCGACGCTGCCTTCCGTGACTTCGTATTGGTCGCGTCCCGCCAGAACGCTGGCGAGGGTGCTCTTGCCGGACCCGTTCGGGCCCATGATGGCGTGCACTTCGCCCGCGTCGATGGAAAGGTTAATGCCGCGGAGGATCTCTGTGTCCTCGATACCGGCGTGCAAGTTGCTGATCTTGAGCATGACTACCCTACGCTCCCTTCGAGGCTGATCCCCAGGAGCTTTTGTGCCTCGACCGCGAACTCCATCGGGAGCTCGCGGAAAACCTCTTTGCAAAATCCATTCACGATCATCGAGACGGCGTCTTCTTCCGAGATGCCGCGCTGCGCGCAGTAAAACATCTGGTCTTCGCCGATCTTGCTGGTCGTGGCTTCGTGTTCGACCTGTCCGGTCTTGTTGCGGACTTCGATGTAAGGAAACGTGTGCGCTCCGCACTTGTCGCCGATCAACATCGAATCGCACTGACTGTAGTTCCGCGCGTTCTCCGCCTTGGGCATGATCTTCACGAGCCCGCGGTAAGTGTTTTGCGCTTTACCCGCGGAGATGCCCTTCGACACGATCACACTGCGCGTGTTCTTGCCGATGTGGATCATCTTCGTGCCCGTGTCCGCCTGCTGGTAGTTGTTCGTGAGCGCAACCGAGTAGAACTCGCCGACGCTCTCGTCGCCCTGCAGGATGCAGCTCGGGTACTTCCAGGTGACTGCGGAACCGGTTTCAACCTGCGTCCAAGAGATCTTGCTCTTGAATCCGCGGCATGCACCGCGCTTCGTAACGAAGTTGAAGATGCCGCCCTTGCCGTTCTTGTCACCGGGATACCAGTTCTGGACGGTGGAGTACTTGATCTGGGCGTTGTCGAGCGCCACGAGTTCGACAACGGCGGCATGCAGTTGGTTCTCGTCGCGCATGGGGGCTGTGCACCCCTCGAGATAGCTCACGTACGCGCCTTCTTCGGCGATGATGAGCGTGCGCTCAAACTGTCCCGTGTTGGCCGCGTTGATGCGGAAGTACGTGGACAACTCCATGGGGCAACGAACGCCCTTCGGGATGTAGACAAACGACCCGTCGGTGAACACGGCGCTGTTGAGCGCCGCAAAGAAGTTGTCGTTGCGCGGTACGACCGAGCCCACGTACTTCTTCACTAGTTCGGGGTGCTCGCGCACGGCCTCGCCGAACGAGCAGAAGATGATGCCCTTCTCTTCGAGCGCGCCCTTAAACGTTGTGGCGACGGACACACTGTCAAACACCGCGTCCACGGCGACGCCCGCGAGCATCTTTTGTTCCGTGAGCGGGATGCCGAGTTTTTCATACGTAGCGAGCAGCTCGGGATCGACTTCGTCCAAGCTCTTCGGCGCGTTCGTTGTTTTCGGCGCGGAGTAGTAACACGCCGCTTGGTAGTCGATGGGCTCGTATTGGAGCTGAGCCCAATGGTGGGGCTCCTTCATCTTCTTCCACGCGGCGAACGCTTCTAAGCGCCACTGCAGCATCCACTCGGGCTCTTCTTTTTTGGCCGAGATAAAGCGAATGGTCCCTTCGTCAAGCCCGACCGGAGCGGCGTCCGCTTCGATGTCGGTGACAAAGCCCCATTTGTAATCTTGATCGATCCGCTCTTGGATCGCGTCGTCGGTTGTCGACATACCTACTAAACCTCCGCCGTCCGAGACGAGAACGACATACCCGACGCCATCTCCGAGAGGGGGATGGCATCGAGCGCGTTTCGAACGGCCTGATTGATTCGTTGCCAGTTGGCGCGCGCCGGACACGTTTTCTCGATGCCGCACGGGTCCGCTTCCAAGTCCAAGCACTCCGTGATCGCAATCGGCCCTTCCAGGGCGCACACGATCTCACGCACGGAGATGTTTTTGGGTTCGCGCGCGAGTGCGTAGCCGCCCTTGACGCCGCGATGCGATGTCAAAAGGTCCGCACGAGCGAGCGCTTTTAAGATCTTGCTCGTGGTCGGAAGCGGCAAGTTCACCATCTGCGCTAAGTCCCGCGCGTTGTGCACGGCGCTTCGCTCCTTCACCGCAAAATGGGTGAGGATGACGATGGCGTAGTCGGTTTGCTTGGTGATGCGCAGCATGAGTCGAATTCCGGCCCCAAAACCGCCCGTCAGCTCTCTCATGCTGACCCTCGCAGAAGTCGGCGAGGAAAAGAGGATGCTTTGGGTCCCGTTTCCAAGGGAACCCTATCAGGACCGCTCGAACCGTCAAATTATCGAGGGGCTTGTCGTCCCGACTTCCGAGAAGTCTAATTTCGATAAGTCCATGACCACAAAGTAGTTATGGAATTAGGACTGGTTAATTCCTCTTTTTGGGGCGCGGGCTTTTCGGGGGATTTCGCGCGGGCGGATCTAGACGCCGGACGACCACTCCAGCTGGAACTGTTTCGGGCCGTTTCCGGAGAGTTCATCGACGCGCGCTTTCACGCGGTCGGCGATATCGCCAAACGCCTTCGACGTAGCGCTCTCGGGGGCTGCGATGACGATCGGTTGACCGGTGTCGCCGCCCGGCGGCACGGCCGGATCGAGAGGGAGTTTGCCGAGCAGCGGAAGGCCGTATTGCTCGGCGGCTTTTTCGCCGGCGCCGCTCATGAAAATGTCGGTGATCTCACCGCACTTCGGGCACGCAAAGCCCGCCATGTTTTCCACGACGCCGATCACCGGCACCTTCACGGCTTTAAACATCTCGATCGCTTTCAACACGTCGAGGAGCGCCACATCTTGCGGCGTGGTCACGACTACCGCGCCATCGAGCGGCACCGTTTGGCTCAGGCTCAACACCGCGTCGCCGGTGCCCGGCGGGAGATCGACAATCAAGTAGTCGAGTTCGCCCCACGCTACGCCCATCAGGAGCTGCTGCACCATCTTGCCGACCATCGGTCCGCGCCAGACGACCGCGGCTTGATCCTTCGGCATGAGGAACGCGATCGAAATGACCGAGATGCCGTGCGTGTCCGCCGGGATCACGCGCTGCTGCGCATCGCCGCGCGCTTTGTGACCGATGGTGCCGGTCATGATCGCCGCGCTCGGGCCGTAGATGTCGGCGTCGAGGAGCCCGACCTTGTGGCCCTTCTGCGCGAGAGCGACCGCCATGTTGACCGAGACCGTGGACTTGCCAACGCCGCCCTTGCCCGCGCCGACGGCGACGATGTGACGAATCGACTCCTTGAGTGCGGCGCCCGCCGCTTGCGGCGTGGGCGCGCCGCCCGTCCCTTCCCCGGCTTGTTGCGGGGGCTCGGCGAACGAGACAAAGACGTCCTTCACGCCTTCGATGGCCTTGATCTTCTCTTTGACGCGCCCGGCGAAGGCGGGTTTCTCCGCCAACGGAATCCGCATTTGCACGGTGATGAGAACTTTGCCGGCCGTTTCCTTAAACCCCGCGATTAGGTTCGGGGCGACGATGCCCTTGAGCGCGGCAGCGACCGCATCCAGTGTGATTGACATCAGACGGAAATCTCCTCGGTGATCGCGAAGTCGCGGTCGCCACGATGAACGCGGCACGCGGTGGTCTTCGGGTCGTGTTCGAAAAACAAGATCCACTCCTCGTCCGCAGCGCGGCCGACCCACGTCAGCTTTTCTTCCACGGTCTTGAGCGGTTCATTGTCGTACGCCATGACGTACGGCGTGCGTAGGTGCGACGTGGTCGGAACCAGGTCGGCGGTGTAGAGCAACGACTGCGCGCCGTCGCTCACTTTGACAAGTTGCATGGCGGGCGTGTGCCCGTCCACGGGAAGCACTTCGATGCCGTCGGCGATCTCGGCGCGGCCGTCGATCAATTCGAGGCGATCCTCGCGATACAGCGGCATGAAGTCGTCGGGCCGAAAACTGCCGCCGTCTTTCAGACTCGGCTCGCGCGCCCACTCGAACTGACGACGTTGCACGTGATAGCGCGCGTTCGGAAAGACCGCGTTGCCGTCGGCGCGCGTCGATCCGCCGCCGTGGTCAAAATGCAGGTGTGTCAGCAACACGTCGGTAATCGTTGCGGGATCAAACCCGGCGGCTTGCAGCGCGACGTCGGGAAGCATGGTTCCTTGCAGGTTGTAGATGCCGTTCAGCTTGTCGCTGAACTTGTCTCCGATGCCCGTGTCCACCAGCCATGTGCGGTCCGGCCCCTCGATGAGGAGAAGGCGCATCGCGAGTTCGATCCGGTTGCGTTCGTCAGGCGGATTGGACCGCTCCCAAAGCGGGCGCGGCACAATTCCCAGCATCGCGCCGCCGTCGAGGCCAAAAAGCCCGCTGGGGATGGAGTGAACGCGATATTTTCCGATCTGAAGCACAGCCCTTCATTTTGACGGTCCGGCCAAGGTCTCGCCACGGCTGCCGGAGGCGCCAAGTCCCGCCCAAAATCCGACGGCGTCCTACAGGGGAAGCTCAGCCCTCCGAAAACAAAGCGGCGGGCGGCGGAGATCGCGCCGTTGGGGACTTCCTTGAAGATTACGCGGCGGAGATTTTTGCACGGCGTCGGTGGGGGCATCGTGGCGGGCGCGGCCTATGCGGTCGGCGTGGAGCCCTCGTGGCTCGACGTGACAGAGCGCGCCCTGGCGGTGCCCGATTTGCCGCGTGCGTTCGACGGATACCGGATCGCGCACCTGAGCGACCTCCACCTCGGCGGCGGCGTGCCGGCGTCCTTGCTGGAGCGAGCCGTCCGCGCCGCGACCGCGTTCGAGCCGGACCTGGTTGTGGTGACCGGCGACGTGGTGGATGACGGCGGCCCCGATGCGCCGCTTGCCGACGTGACCGCGGTGCTCGGCGAGTGCCACGGCAAGGACGGTGTCTTGTGCACGCTCGGCAACCATGACACAACCTCGTTTCGCGAAGGCGGGCAGTTGTGTGAGCACGCGGTGGCGCGCCTTCGCGCGGCGATCGAAGGCGGCGGCGCCGACCTGTTGCGCAATCGCTTTGTTCGCGTGCGGCGCGGTCGTGACGCGTTGCGGGTGGTCGGGTTGGGCGACCTGTGGAGCGGTGATTTCGAACCGGCGACGACGCGCGTGCACGAGCCCGATGGCGTGACGGTGGCGTTGTCGCACAACCCGGACACAGCACCCGAATTGGCGCGGCGCGGTGCCAAGATCATCCTGTCGGGGCACACTCACGGCGGGCAGGTGTGCGTCCCGTTTTACGGGCCGCCTTGGATTCCCTTGCGGCATCCGGAGTACCTCGCGGGGCGTTTTGACGTCGGTGCCGCGCAGCTCTACGTCAACCGCGGCTTGGGGTTCTCGCATCGCGTGCGTTTCCGGGCGCGGCCAGAAACGACGCTGCTTACACTGCGCCGAGCCAACCGTCCCGCATGACGGGAACCACGGCCAGCGCATTCCACGCGCTTGCCAAGGCTACGTCTTCGGCGAACCCGCGTTCTCTCAGCTCGCGCCCGCTCGCGCATTCCGCCATGACGTCCTCCAACCGGTTGCGCTGACTCCAAAACGCGGCCTCGCAGACGGCGGCCTCCGGCGACCGCGTGCCCGGTAACTTCGCGATCACCGCGCCCGCGCCGAGATAGTCTTCAAGGCTGACGCGCAACGTGTCGTCTTGCCAGCGTTCCCCGCACGCGAGCACCGTGATGGTTGTGCCGCCCGCGCCGGCGTGGCGTGCCGCCGCATCGGCGTTGACCAGGCCCGCGACGATGAGTGCCGGGACGCTCGGCGCGGCGGCACAACACGTGGCGCCGTTGGGCGAAGCCAAAACGATCCGTGCGCCGCGGGGCGCGTTCCGCATGGACACGGGCGATAGCGAGAACCCATCCGGTTGGTTCTGCGCTTCCTCCCGCGAGACCGCACCGATCGCCCCTTCCCGGGCGGTCACAGCCACTCGATCCTCATCCCAGGCGCAGGGGCGCACCGTGGCGCCGGCGGCGACCGCGTAGGCGACCGCCGACGAAAAGCTCAACACGTCCACGACGATGAGAACGTCTTTTTCGGCAGCGGCCGCGAGCGCTCCGCGGCGGCCCCAGCGGAGGCGCACGTCAAACCCGTGCTGCCCTGTCCAAATCGGATCGCCCATCGGGGTAGCGTATCCGCAAACCCGCGCCATCCGGACCGGAATTGAGGGTTGGAAACGCGGCGCTCCTGTCCGACTTAGATTCTTGCGCTGCGCGGGACCTCCCGAGGCGCTGGTGATAGTCTGTGGGGTCCTCCACATGACGAAAAGCCGAGCTGCGGGGCGCAACCCGCGCGACTATTTTTATGGCGACGTGATGCGCCTCCCTCCGGGGACGCGCAACCCCGATCACTACACGCTGTTGGGCCTTCGTTTTTTTGAGGATGACCACGACACGATCCTGCGCGGCTCGCTCGAACGCATTCGCCTTCTGGAGACGTGTCAGGTGGACCCGCGGCCGGGCTATCGCAAGATGGCGGAACGTCTTTTGGTCGAAGTCCGTGACGCGCAACTCACGCTTCTCGACTCGAAAAAACGCAGCGACTACGACGCCGCGTTGATCGGTCGCCAGGAACTGGCGCGCAAGGAGCAAGGGATCGACGAAGATGTGCAGCTGCCCGTCGGCTCGATGTTTCACGATCGGTATCGCATCCTGCGGGAGGTGCGCGTAGGCGGGCTCGGTTCGGTGTACGAAGCGATGGATCGCAACCTGCGTGCGAAGGTCCATATAAGCGTGCTGCGACCGTCGCTTTCGCGCGATCGTTCGTTGCGTCGCCCCATCGAGAACGAAGCGCGCAAGGGGGTCACGACGCAACACGCGAACCTGCTGCGTCTGGATGAGATTGGCGACGCGGGCGGCGTGTTCTTTGTCCGCAGCCGCGCGCACGAGTCCAAGAGTCTGCGGCAAGTGTTGGAGCTGCAGGAGTCCGGGCGGTTGGATGCGGACGAGGTTTGGCGTATTGGACGGGAAGTGTTGGCGGCATTGCGGCCGATTCACGACATCGGTGGCGCGCACGGTCGGCTGCGACTGGACAACGTGCTGATCGGTGGCGACGGAAGCGTTCTCGTGTCCGACGCATTTATCGCGCGCGCCGTCGCCGACGCGATTGCGCAGCAACCGGGACCGGAGGCGACTCCGGCGGGCGACATCGCGGCGTTGGGGGTCTTGCTTTATCGGCTCTTGACCGGCAAGCAATTCCGGCGGGACGACGGCGCCGCCGCGTATCCCGAAGAGACGCCGTCGCGCTTGATCGAGGCGATGGGGGCCCTGCTCGCGCCGGACGCGCGCCGCCCGACCGATGCGAAGGCGGCGGCGGGATGGTTCGTCGAAACGCCCGAGCTGCCTGACGGCAAAGAGATTCCGTGGAAGTGGGTCGCGATCGCGGCGAGTGTGGTCGCTCTCATACTCATGCCGTTTGCATTTCGTTCGGGCGGCGACAACGCCAACGGCGGCGACGAGTCGTCGGCTCTCGAGGCGCGAAGCTGGCGATCGCTTGCCGAGGGGCGCTACGAAGCGGTCATCGCGTCTCTGCAAGGCCAACACGATCGGGCGCTGGTGGTCGCGCTTGCACGCGCGTACGAGTCCGCGGCGAGAGACGATGAAGCGAGGGGCAACGTGTGGCGGGCGCAGCAACGCCTTGCGCACGCGCAGAAGCTGGAGCCGAATTCCCGACGCGAGCGCGCCTACGCGCGCGTTGCGGCGATCGCGCAGTCCAAGTTGGACGCACTTGTATTGCCGGACGACAAGCCCCGGCAAGAAGCGGTGTTCTCGTTGGATGTGCGCGCTGCGCACCTAGCGATCGTCCGCCTCGGCGGCGAGGAACTCGATCTCACCAGCGGGGTCGCGTCCAAGCGGTTGTCCCTGGGCGAGGGCGAGCATCGTCTGGCGTGCGAGCTTGTCGATGTGGCCGGCAACAAGCGGACGGAGACGGTCGTCTTCGCGGTGGATCGCACTCCGCCCAGCATTGTCATCGAGTCGCCGGAAGATGGCGCGCGACTGACCAAGCAGACGATTCCGGTCGTGCTTCGCGTGAAGGAGAAGCATCCGCGTGAGCATTTGCGGGTCCAGGCCGTGCCTGTGGCTTGGACCGGGGCCGCGATCAAAACGTCGGTGACGTTTAAGGACGGCAATCACTCGGTTGTCGTGGAGGCGACCGATGCGGCTGGCAACATCGCCACCGCCACCGCGCGCGTCATCGTTGACACGCTGGGGCCTAAGATTCAACTCACGACACGGCGCGTTGTCACCAAGAGTGGCCGCGCGGAGATCGTCGGGCGCGTCACCGGTCGCGTGAGCGCTCTTCGCATTGACGGCCGCAACGTCTCTTACGACGCCGACGGGTCGTTTACGCATGCACTGGACGTGATGCGTGATCGGACGATCAAAGTCGAAGCGCAAAGCGCGTCGGGCCTGACCGATGCGGCCGACGTCGTGATTTTGTTCGATCAGATCGCACCGCAGATTGCTGCGAACCCGCGCCGCACCGACAAAGATGGGCTCGTCCTGTACGGGTCGCGTGAGATCGCGGCCAAGGAAGTGGCCGTCGGACTTCGGGTCAAAGACAAAACGGAACTTCGCTTTGAAACCAAGCACGGTCGCATTGCAAACGGAAGTTGGTTCGTGCCCACGCGCGGCGGGCGCCATCGCGCCAAACTCACCGTCATCGACGAAGCCGGGTGGCGTTCGAGCTTGGAGATTGAACTCGAAGGACGCGCAGGGAGACCGAAGCTGCAGGTGAAGTGTGCGCTCGACGAGGGGTTCGTTTCCGACCGCGATGTTGTTTTGGACATTGATTCCGACGGACCGGTGCTGGTGCAGGGGCAACAACGGCGAGCCGGTCGCATCCGGTTGCCGCTCAAGGAGGGCTCCGTGTCGGTCTCCGTCGTCCGGCGCGATCGGTACGGAAACGAGGCGGAGTGGAAGCGCGAGTTCCATGTCGATCGCACGCCGCCCGAGCTCAAGTTGCTCGGGGGCAGCGAGTTCGGCATGGTGAACCAAAAGATCCGTTTTCGCGCGAACGAGCCGCTCCGCGAAGTTCGTTGCGTCGGCAAAGTGTTTTCGGCCAACTCCAACGACGTCGAGGTGGACGCTGAATTGGGTCCCGGCAAACGTACGATTTCCGTGTTGGCGCGCGACCGCGCCGGTAATCAGTCGAGGACGAAGTTCAACATCGAAGTCGTGAACCACGTCCTGCGCTTGGGCGGCAAGGGAGCGGTGAAGATCCCTTTTCCGGCCAAGCTGTCGATGTCGAAGTTCACCATCGAGTGCTGGGTGCGCGGTACCGCACCGGTGCGCACGATGGTGATCTTGAGCAACTATTTCGACGGCGGGGCGGCGCTCGTGTGGTCGCACAACGCCAGCGGCCCTTACGCGGTGTGGCTCGATCCGGTCCACGGACGTCAGACGATCGAGCACGCGCGGCCGTGGCGGTGGGACGAGTGGACGCACTTGGCGCTTTGCGGCGACGGGCGCAAAGTACGATTCTTCGTCGATGGAAGCTTGCAGGGTTCGTTCGTTTCGCGCACGCCGTGGAAGCCGAGCTCGAAAGGGTTTCTCGTCGGCGGCGACCCGGACGCGCGCCGCGTGGCCCGTAACCACTTTGCGGGCGAAGTCGACGAAGTGCGCATCTCCTCGTCGGCCCGTTACACGCGCGCGTTTACGCCGCAACGGCATTTCAAGACCGACGACAAGACCCACGTCCTGTTGCGTTTCGATTCCGGTGACAAACGCCAATTGCGAGACGCGTCCGGCAACGGCCGCCACGGCGAAGTCGTTGGTGAAGTGCAAACCGTGCGTTCGCCCTAAGCGCCGCGTTTCACGGCCTAGTACGCGCGGTTGTCCGCAAGCGTGCGCGCGTAGCGCAACCCCGCCGACGTCTGAGACGGATACCAACTCAGTCGCTCTCCATCGACCAGGAGCGCGCGGCGGCCTTCGCGGAGGGCGTATGCGTCCGGTGCGAGCGCCGCGGCCTCGGGAAACAGATCGAGATCGCGCGGGAACCTAAACGCGAACGGTTCGCTGGAGAAAAGGACCAGGTCGGCGTTTGTGTCCGCGACTTGTTTAGGCGTGAGGGTTGGATAGCGGCGCTGCTCCGGCGCGAGCGCGTTTTGCATGCCCGCGCATGTCAGGAGCTGGGAGATATACGTGTCGTGCGCCGCGGCCATCCACGGGTCTCTCCAGATGAGGTAGAGAAAACGCGGCGCGTTCGGTTGTCGCGCTGGTGCGCGCGCGAGTTGCTCACCGAGTTCGCCGGCCAGGCGCGCGGCCTCGGTCGCCGCACCGAGCGCCGTTCCAAGATCGCGCCAAAGAGCGGGCACCTCGTGCGGAGACTCGGGGTTGGTGAGGCAGACCGGAAAAGACCGCGCGAGATCCTCGATGTGTGCGCGCTGGTTTTCTTCCTTGTTGGCCAACACGAGGTCGGGTTGCAGCGCGCGAATCGCAGCGACGTCTGGGTTTTTTGTGCCGCGTACGGTCGGCACGGCGTCCACCGCGCCGGAAGGGCGGATGCAAAACTTGGTGCGCGCGACCAGCGCGGCACCCGCGCCCAGTTGAAAGACCGCTTCCGTTAAGGAGGGAACAAGGGAGACGACACGTTGTGCGGTGCCGCGCTGCGGCGGCCCGAGCCAAGTCGTATCGGCCATGCCGCGATGATAGCGGGGTTTGTAAATGGCCCAACAATCGCGGACCATGGGCACGGTATGAGGTTGGTGTATTTGTTGCGTCACGGCATCGCGATCGATCGGACCCATCCCGATTGCCCGCGCGATTCAAAACGGGCACTGACGGCCAAGGGCCACCGCCGCACCGTCGATGCCGTGCGCGGACTTGCGACCATGGGCGTGACGGCGACCGCCATGGCGGCGAGCCAGTATGCGCGCGCCATGGAAACCGCGACGATAGCCCAGCGTGGTTTGGGGTTATCCGCGGAGATCCAAGCGTGGCCGGACCTTGAGCCGTCGGGCGCCGTCGCGGCCACGGCGCGTCGCCTGATGGCGAGCACGGACGGACCGATTTTAGTGGTCGGGCATGCGCCGCATCTCGATCACGTGATCGCCACGCTCACCCAGGCGCGCGTCCGCCTCAAAAAAGCTGGCGCCGCGTGCGTTGACCTCGATGACCGCCGTCTGGTGTGGCTCATGGAGCCGCGCGCTTTGCGCAAGCTCGGCACGCGGTCGTCCAACCAGGAGAGCGAATCGAATGAGGCGCCCGTTTGAGCGAAAAACAAGTACCGCCCGCGCCGCTGGCGGCCGTCGATCTCGGCTCCAATAGCTTCCACCTGGTTGTTGCGCGCTTTGTGAAAGGCGAGACAGAGGTCGTGGACCGACTGCGAGAACAGGTGCAACTGGCGGCAGGATTGGACGAGAAGCATCACCTGCAGAAACGCGTCCGGAAGCGCGCGCTCGCCGCGCTTGAACGATTCCGTGAGCGCCTGCGCGGCGTGCCGCGTGCACGGTTGCGCGCGGTCGGCACGAACACGTTTCGAAAAGTTCGCGACGGCGGTCGCTTTCGTGTGGATGCTGAGGCGGCGCTCGGCTGCCCGATCGAAATTCTGAGTGGCCCGGAAGAGGCGCGATTGATTTTTCACGGCGTCGCGCACTCGATGCCGCCCGAGGACGGCGACATGCTTGTCGTCGACATCGGGGGGGGCAGCACCGAGTGCATTCTCGGCGCGGGCTTTGACGCGCGCCTCGTCCAGAGCGTGCAGCTGGGATGCGTGAGTCACACGCAGCGCTTTTTTGCGGACGGCGTCATGAAACGTTCGCGGTTTCGCGAAGCGATCATGGCGGCCCGTGTGTCGTTGCGCGACGTGGAGCGTCAATTCAGCGAACGCGAATGGACTCGTGTCGTGGGGGCGTCCGGCACGATCCGCGCAGCACTCCAGGTGGCGCGCGAGTGCGGGTGGGCCGATCGCACACTCGGGCGTGACAGTCTCAACGAACTCCAGGAGGCGTTGATCGACGCGCGCCATGTCGAAGACCTCGATCTTCCTGGGCTCAAGTCGGAGCGCGCGTCGGTCCTGGCAGGCGGCGTGGCCGTGTTGCGGGCGGTGTTCGATGCGCTCCACATCGAAGCGATGCAAGTCGCATCGGGTGCGCTGCGCGAAGGGATTCTGTACGACCTCGTCGGGCGGTTGGGCCATGACGATGTTCGCGATCGATCGATCGAGAAGCTGCAGCGCCGTTTCGATGTTGATCTAACGCAGGCGCAACGCGTCCGCACGACCGCATTGGAAATCCTGAGCGAGGTTGCGCGTCCGTGGAGGCTCGACAAGGAGTGGGCCACGTCCTATCTGTCTTGGGCGAGTTCACTCCACGAGATCGGACTCGCCATCTCGTATGTGAAACATCAAAAGCACGGGGCGTATCTGATCGGCGAGTCTGAGCTCTCCGGTTTTTCCCGCGACGACCGCCAAGTGCTGGCGGCGATGGTCGCGTGTCACCGCGGGCCGTCGCGCCACGAGCTGTTTTTAGAACTTCCCAAACGCGTGGCGCGCGCCACACGGCGCATGACGGCAATCTTGCGCTTGGCTGTCCGCATGCGGCGCGGGCGCGGCGGTGGCTTACCCGCTTTCTCGGTTGACGCCGGCCGCGATCGTATTGGGTTGGATCTGGTGGACGGATTCGCAGCGCACCCGCTTCTACAACGCGACCTGCAAAAAGAGGTTGGTCGACTCCAACAGCTTGGCGTCGTGTTGGAGATCTGACGCTAGCCGGAGCGGTCGCGCCTACTCGCAATCCAAACCGGCGAAGATGTCTTCGACCGGCGTCGCGCGCGGCTCCCCGAAAAACTCAAAGCACTCCACGTGCGGGCGCGGCACGAGCATCGATGTTTCCGGACCTTCGGGAAAAAGCGTCACGATCGCGTCGTGAATGCGCAGGCACCGCTCCTTGGTATCGACCTCGGACGGTGTCAGCGTCAATACGCAGTGCATTTGGTCGCGGGGTGTTCCAAACATCAGGCGCGGCTTCGCTCGTTCCACGACGTCGGGTCCGTACGCGAGCATCGCGAATCGAATGTCGCGATCTAACAGCGCGTGCCGGATCGCCCAATGGGCCGCGATGTGGTCGGCATGCGCATTGATACCGCGCGGGTCGTGCCCGACCAACACCTGTGGGTTCAAGCTATCGATGACTTCCGTGATCGTGCGGGCGACGGCGCGCAGGTCGTGGCGCGCCAATCCGGAGTCCGGAAACGTGCCCGGCAAGAGTGCGTCAAGGCGGACTTCACGCTGTACGCGCTCGAGCCGTTCATAGCGCACGGCGGCGACTTCGTCCGGAGTGATTCCACGCTGCGGGCCCATCGACGACGCCTCGCCGCGCGTGAGACACAAAAACACAGTCGCTGTGTCCTCGTCTTTCCCGTAGCGCGCAAGGAGACCCGCGCATCCGTACGATTCATCATCGGGGTGCGGGAGTACAACGAGGAGGCGGCGCTTGCGTTCTCGCAATCGCGTCAGGGCATCGGTCCACGGCATGGTGTGGACCATTATTCACGATGCGCTCGACAACCTAGCGCGAGACGAGTGTCTGCGCCCACCGTGCAAACTGACGGAGGTCGGAGAAATACTCGATGCCGCGCGGCCCGCGCCGCGTGCCGCGCGCTCCCACACCGCCGACGACCAACTCGCATGCCGCGGGCAAACTCTGACGGAGCAGAGCCAGCTGGCGATCGGTTTCGATGCCGGCGGACGAGAGTGAAACGCCGATGCCGACGGCCTTGGCGTCGCATTCCTGCGTGGCGGCGACGGTCTCCGCGATCGGTGTGCAGCGTCCGAGAATATGCGGACGTACTCCAACCGTTGTGGCTGCGACCGCACACATCTGCACCCCGAGCCCGTGTTCCTCATCCGGAAGCGTTGCGAGAACGATCGTCGGAGACTTGAATGAGACTTCGAACTCGCTGCGCAACCGGCGCAAAAAGTCCTGCATCACTTCGGTCACGAAATGCTCGTGCCGAATCTTTAATGTTCCGTCGCGCCAGAGCGCCCCGACGCGCGTGAGCAACGGTGCGACTCGCTGATCGAGAAGACGAACAGCTCCCATCGAACGATAGGCGTCTCGAAGCAGCCCGACCAGAGTGATCGCGTCATACGTGCGGACCATCTGCACCATCGCCTGGATTTCAGGAGTACTGCTCGACGGTTCCGGATCGGGTTCGCGGGCGACGAGGGCGGCCAGCTCTTCGTCGGAAGAGCGCACAACTTTCCCCGGGCGGTTGCCGCGCTGCAGAGCCTCCGCAACGCGTCGCAACCACGCGAGGTGATCGTCGTTGTAGCGCCGATGGCCGGACGGGAGCCGGATCGGAACCGGCTTGCCGTAGCGCCGCTCCCAAACTCGAATCGTGTCCGAGGAGATCCCTGTCGCTTTGGCAAGTTGCCCAATCGACATCAAGTCAGCGGTGTTCACTTCTGTACTGTCCATTAATTTCCATGATTGTCCAATAAAAAACATAGACATAGGGCCTGGAGACCGGAACATGACTCGTCATGGGTCTGCAAGTCTCTGGACGACCGCGGTTGGGAATCAGCAGTTGTCTGCTCGGCGAAAAAGTTCGCTTCAACGGTGGTCACAAGCGGGACCGGTACCTCACCGACACTTTGGGCGCGTTGTGCGACTGGGTCATGGTGTGTCCGGAAGTCGAACTCGGCCTCGGTTCGCCGCGCGAGACGCTCCGTCTGGTCGGTGACCCCACGCAGCCGCGGCTACATGAGCCGGCGACCGACATCGATCGGACGCGCGCGATGCATCGGTTTGCCGGTGACCGCGCGCGGGCGTTACGCGTCGAGGGCTTGCACGGGTTCGTGTTCAAAAAAGACTCCCCAACGTGCGGGATGGCGCGCGTGAAGGTTTGGCACGAGAGCGGCGGCGGATCGGAACGCAAAGGTGTCGGCCTGTTCGCCGCCGCAGTCATGAAAGCGTTTCCGCTCCTCCCTTGTGAAGAGGAGGGGCGGCTCCATGACATGCCGTTGCGCGAGAACTTTATCGAGCGCGTGTTTTGCTACCAGCGGTGGCGCGATTCGTTTGACAAGCGCGTGCGTCGCGGAAACTTGGTTGCGTTTCACACGGCGCACAAGCTGACGCTCATGGCGCACTCGCCGGTGCGCTACCGAGAACTTGGTCGCATCGTCGCCGCGCTCGGAACGCGTCCGTTGCGTGAAGACATCGATGCGTACGGAGAACAGTTCATGGAAGCACTTCGACTGCTGGCGACGCGCCGCAAGCACACCAACGTCTTGCAGCACATCGCCGGATACTTCAAACGAAAGATCGACTCCGATGATCGTACCGAACTCGCCGGTTGCATCGAGGACTACCACGCGGGAAGCGTGCCGTTGATCGTCCCGCTCACGTTGGTCCGTCATCACCTGCGCCGCCATCCCGACGCCTGGTTGGAGTGCCAGACTTATCTTCACCCGTACCCGGCGGAGCTCATGCTTCGTAACCACGTATGAGCCGTTCAACACCGCCTGCGCGCGTGCGCGTCGTACAGGATGCGCCGCTCCGGCCGACCGGGGATTTCGTACTGTATTGGATGATCGCGACGCGCCGCACGACGTCGAACTTTGCGCTTGATCGTGCGGTGGAGCACGCCGCGGCGCTCAAGAAACCGATCGTCGTGCTCGAGCCGCTCCGCGCGGGGTACCGCTGGCGCAGCGACCGGATCGATACGACGCTCGTCGCCGGAATGTCCGACAACGCGCGTCGCTTCGCGGGCGAGCCCGTGGCGTATTACCCCTATGTCGAGCCCGAGGCCGGTGCGGGCCAGGGGCTGCTCGCAGCGCTGGCGGAGCGCGCCTGCGTTGTCATCACGGATGACTTCCCGTGCATATTTTTGCCGCGCATGGTGCGCGCGGCCGGCGAGCAGCTGTCGGTGCGGTTAGAAGCCGTCGATTCCAACGGAATCGTGCCGATGCGATCGACGCCGGATGCGTTTCCCACGGCGTACTCGTTCCGGCGGTACTTGCATCGGAATCTCTCGCCGTACTTGGGCGAGGCGCCCTATGCTCGCCAACGTGTGGCCGGCGTGGCTCCGCGCATCGAGCTGCCGCCCGCGGTCGTGAAGCGGTGGCCCCTCGCGTCGCTGGAATCCGTGCCGCCGCGCGGCGCTACCGCGGCGCAGCAAACGCTCGTCGACTTTTTAGCGCGCTTGGATCGTTACGGCGATGATCGCAACTCGCCGGAAAACGACGCGACGAGCGGCCTCTCCTCGGCCCTTCACTTCGGCCACATCTCACCGCATGAGATCTTTCACGAACTCGCGGACCAAGAGGATTGGACGCCCGACGATCTGGCGGACACCGTCAAGGGCAACCGCGCGGGTTGGTGGGGGATGAGCGAATCCGCGGAGGGGTTCCTCGACCAGCTCATTACGTGGCGCGAGCTCGGCTACAACATGTGCGTGCACCGACCGGACGACTACGACCGATACGAGTCACTCCCGTCTTGGGCGCAAGTAACACTTGAGGCGCATGCCGGAGACGAACGCGAGTTTGTGTACACGCTCGAGCAATTCGACACGGCGCAGACGCACGATCCGATCTGGAACGCGGCCCAAACGCAACTCCGCCGCGAGGGGCGCATTCACAACTACCTGCGCATGCTCTGGGGCAAAAAGATCCTGGAGTGGACGGCGTCCCCGCGCGACGCGCTCGCCGTGATGATCGAGCTCAACAACAAGTACGCGCTCGACGGCCGCAACCCAAACTCGTACAGCGGGATCTTTTGGTGCCTGGGTCGGTACGACCGCGCCTGGGGTCCGGAGCGTCCGATCTTCGGCAAGATTCGCTACATGAGCTCGGACAACACGCGGCGCAAGTACAAGCTCAAGAGCTACTTGGAAGCGTACAGCTCCTGAAAGTTGGGGAGGTCCGCGACCGTTTTGTAGTTGTACGAGCGGACGACCTGGCCCTGTTCGAGCAGCACTGCGCCCGGCATCTGCCACGGATCCCCGACGGGTTTTCCGGCCCCGTAGCCGGCGAAGATCGCCTTGAGGCCGCGCCACCAAATCTTTGGATGCAGGATGAGTGAGATCGGGTTGCCGCGTTTCAGTTCGAATTCGCGGTAGATGTTTTTGTCAGGGTCGCTGAAACGTGCAACATCATCGAGCTTGTATTTCGCGAATAGCTCCCGCGCTTGCTCGTCGGTTCCGAGATGAACGAGGGCGAGACGCACACCGTGCGCCTCCATCGCGGGACGTTGCGCGGCGAGTGTCGCCAGCGTCTCGCGACAAAACGTTCAGCCGAGGTGGCGCAAGAAGACCGCCAAGACAGGGCCGTCTTCCGACATTTTTTGAAGTGTCATGCATTTCTCCGGAATCGATAGTGGGCAACGTGCCACTCCTGGCCGTCGCGGTAGCCGAACAGTTCCGCGCACGCCAAAAAAAACATGCGCCATCGCGCGAACCAGCGCGCCGCCGAATTCGCGCCGTAGCAGTCGGCGAAAACAGGCATTACGCGTTCGCGTTCGCGGTCAAGGTTGCGCAACCAGTGTTCCGACGTCTTTTGGTAGTGAATTCCGTTGACGAACCACCGATCCTCGAGCGCGAGGTCGCGATCGAAGCTCGGGAGCAGGTCGTAGTCCGGCATGAGACCGCCCGAAAAGAAGTGACGGCCCATCCAGTTGCTCGGGCCATCCGTCTCGAACGGATACGTGAACTGCTTGTGGCAAAACACGTGCACGAACAACCGGCCGTCCGGACGCAGCCACGACGCTACGCGTTGCATCAACGTTTGGTAGTTACGGACGTGTTCAAACATCTCGACGCTGACGACGCGGTCAAACACCTGTCCGGGTTCGAACGCGTTGACGTCGGCGGTCCGCACGTCGATCGACGTGACCCCGCGCGCTTCGATAAATCGGCGCTGTGGCGCGGAGTTGGAAACGGACACGACGCGGCAGTTCGGAAAGTGCTCCGCGATGTAGAGGGAGAGCGATCCCCAGCCACAGCCGAGATCCAACACGTCCATCCCGTCCTCGATGCCCGCGCGTTCACAAGTCAGGGCGAGCATCGCTTCCTCCGCTTCGTCCAGCGTGTGCACACCGTCCGGGTAGTAGCACGAGCTGTATTTCAGCCGCTTTCCCAGCGCGCACTGGAAAAACTGCGAGGGCACTTCGTAGTGCTGCTCGTTGGCCTTTTCGGGAACGAGCGCCACGGGGCTTGCTTTGAGGCCGCGCACGAACGCTGCGCGCTCGCCGGGGGTGCGTCCGAGCTCATCCGATAGACGTTCGCGGATCAGCCGGCGAATGCCCCAGCGCAACATCGGTGTCGGGACGAGGCTCCGCTCGGCGAGGGATAGACCGATGGCGCTCACGCGTCCTCCTTGGGAGGCCATGGGAAAAACACGCTCGTTGTTTCCTGGTAGCGGCGGTAGTCTTCGCCGCGACTCTTGAGCGCTTGTTTTTCCGTGTACGGGATGCCGGTTAGGCGGAACAAGAACAGAAACATCAGAACCGGGCCGAGCCAAGTCAATAGGTGTCCGCCGCCGATACACACGTACGCGAACCAGTGGGTCCACTCAAAAAAGTAGTTGGGATGCCGTGAGTAGCGCCAGAGTCCCGCGCGACAGGTCTTGCCTGGATGTTGCCGGCGCCAGCGCGCGAGTTGCTGGTCTGCGACCATTTCCCCGGCTACCGCGATCACGGCGACGGCAGCGCCAACGTAGTCCCATCCGTCGAGCGGACCGGCGCGCCCCATGGCTGCATAGAACACGAGCGAAAACAGGACGGCGACAACGGCCTGCCCTTGGTAGAACACGAAGAAGTACAGCGGCGCGCGCTCGCCCCAGTGCTCGCGCATTGCGCGGTAGCGACCGTCTTCTTTAGCCTCGCCGCGGACGCGGTTCCAAAAGAGGTGCAAAAACAAGCGTCCGGCCCAGGCAGCGGCGATTACCGCTACGAGTGTGCGGCGCGCGAGCTCACCTTCACGAAGCGCGGCGTAGAGTACGGCCAACGCGCCGAGGGCGAACGCCCAAGCGGCATCCACGCTTGTGGCGTTCCTGGTTCGGAGTTGGCGCGCCCAAAGCGCGGCCATGCCCAAGCCAACGCCCAACAGCCCCCAGAGAGGCAGGAGCCAACTCATCGCAGTCTTCCCGCGAGCGATGATTCGGGGCGCTCCCATACGAGGTGCTGGGTACCGATGAACCGCTCGTCGAATCCGCCCTCGCAATACGCGAGGTAAAACTCCCACATCCGCAGAAACAACTCGTTGTAGCCCAGTGCGCGGATCGCCTCGATGTGCGTATGAAAGTTCCGGCGCCACCGGCGCAACGTTTCGCCGTAGCTCGGCGTTAAGTCAAACACCTGCGTCGGAGCGAGGTCCGTGCGCTTCGCGGCCGCTTGCATCAGGACCGTGACAGATGGAATGCAGCTCCCAGGGAAGATGAATTTCTTGATGAAATCCACGTCGTTTTTGCACTCGTCAAAGTAGCGGTCGCGGACCGTGATGGATTGCAAGAGCATCGCGCCGTCCCGTCGGAGAAGTTGCTCGCAGGTTTCGAAAAACGTCGCGTAGTAGCGGTGGCCAACCGCTTCAATCATTTCGATCGACACGATTTTGTCGTACGTCCCCGAGAGATCTCGGTAGTCGCGCAGCAAGACCGTGACGCGATCCGAGAGACCCGCGGCTTCCACGCGCGCTTTCGCGAGGTGGAGCTGCTGTTCAGAAATCGTCGTTGTCGTCACGCGGCAACCATGGCGTTGCGCCGCGTGGATCGCGAAGCCACCCCAGCCGGTTCCGATCTCCAGCACATGGTCGTCTTTGCCGATCTGCAGCGCGTCGCCGACGCGGTCGTTCTTGTTGCGCTGCGCCTCCGCGAGCGATTCACGCGCGTCTTCGAACAACGCGCACGAGTACGTCATCGATTCGTCCAGAACGAGCCGGAAGAAGTCGTTGCCGATGTCGTAATGCGCAGCGATGTTGCGTTTGGCGCCGCGTCGCGTGTTGCGTCGCAGCGTGTGCGCCGCGCGCAAGAGCGGTTGGACCAAGCGCGCAGCGCCTCTCTCCATTCCGTTCATTACGTCACGGTTCGCGACAAACGCTCGGACGAGCGCGGTGAGGTTGTCGACGTCCCAGAGCTTCTCGAAGTACGCCTCGGCCGCCGCGTTGTGTCCCCCGCGCACGACGCGACCGTAAAACGCCGCGTCGTGGACGGTCACAGCCGCCGTGCGTTCCGCCGGAGCGTCGGCCGAGCCGAACGTCGTGGTACCGTCCGGATCGGTCCACACGATGTGGCAATCACGAAGCGCGTCCAAGCGCCGGAGGAACGCTCGTCGCGCCCAGCTTCCCAGCAAGCGGACGTGCTGTATCTCGTGTTCGCGTAAGACGGCGGATTTCATCGAACGGTCCTCGGATGCGGGATGAAAGGAACGCGCTTCAGGCGTAACCGAAGCGCTTGCCAGTAAATCGCTGCGGTGATACGCAGCGTCAGGAAAGGCCACCGAACAAGCGCCCGCGCGAGCGAGCCGCCCGTGATCGGGCGCCGCTTTAGACTCAGCGTGGCTTCGAAGTGCGTCGCGTCGTCGCGCACGTTTTCCATATGCACGGCGAGGCTCTCGTCCGGCGTCGAGAACGCCCAGTCGCACCGGTAGTTCATGTCGAGGAACGGAGAGACGTGAAACTCCTTGCGGAAGCGGCCGCGCAATCCGTCCAAGACATACGTGTGGCGTTCGTTCCACGGCGTGTTCGTGATCTCGGCGCACAGCGCCACGACGCGCTTTCCCGCGTCGTCGAAACAGTAGTAGAACGTTACGGGGTTGAAGCAGTAACCGAACAACCGCAGATTCGTCAGCATGCGGATCGGTCCCGTCGGTCGGACGCCGAGCTTTTTTTCCACGACATCGCGCACGCACTCCGAAAGCGGCTGCTTCGGATGGCCCAGGTAGTCTTTGCGCCGAAACCACGCGAGGTTGAAACGGCGGGCCGACCAGAGCCAACGGCGGTCAAACACCTGCGGTAGCTCGTCGAGATCGAGATAGAGTTGGTAGAGGCAATAGCGAAAGGCGTGCGGTTTCGGGATGTGTCGCTCGTGGTCCACGGTGCCTTCGTAGATCGCGCTATGCATGCACCGGCTCCAACGCGCGTACGACGCGCAGAGCGCTATTCACGCCATCTTCGTGGAAACCGTTGAACCAATACGCCCCGCAGTAGTGCGTGTTGCGAGAACCGCTGATCTCGGACCAGCGCTGCTGGGCGGCGATGCTTTCCGTGGTGAACAACGGATGATCGTACGTAAAGCGTCGCAGCACCTTGTCGGGTGCGATCGCGCCGGTTCGGTTGAGTGTGACGAGGAACGGCGCGTGCGACGGCAGCGACTGCAAGATGTTGAGGTTGTAGGTGACTGTGGCGCGAGACGTGTCCGGCTGCACGTGATAGTTCCACGCGGCCCACGCTCGCCTTACGCGCGGCATCAGCGTTTGATCCGTGTGCAGCACGACGTCGTTGGATTGATAGGGCAGCGCTCTGAGGATGTCTCGCTCGTCCGGCGACGGGTCGCGGAGCAGCCGCAACGCCGCGTCGCTGTGTGTGGCGAATACGACGTGGTCGAATCGTTGCGACCCCGCGGCCGTCCGTACGTCGACGCCGCTCGCGGTGCGTGCGACGGCGACGACGGGCGTGGACAGACGAATTCGATCCGTGAACGGGCGCGTGATGGCGTCCACGTAGCGGCGGGACCCACCGCGGACGACGCGCCACTGCGGGCGTTCGTCTACCGAGAGCATGCCGTGATTCTGAAAAAAGCTCACGAAGAACCGCAATGGAATTTGCAGAAAGCGCTCCGGATCGGTGGACCACACCGCAGAACCCATCGGCACCAGGTAGTGCTCGACGAAACGGCGTCCGTAGCTGCGCTCCTTGAGAAATTCGCCGAGGGTCGCGGGCGCTGACGCGTCCCCGATCGTCGCCGGCGCTTCGCGGTGAAATCGCAAGATGTCACGGATCATCTTGAGGAACGACGGCCGCATCAGGTTGCGCCGCTGCGCGAACATCGTGTTGAGCGACGTGCCGTTGTATTCGAGACCGGTCTGTTCGCAGCGCACCGAGAAACTCATCGCGGACGGTTGGGAGGCGACGTCCAACTCGTCTAGAAGCGCGATGAAGTTCGGATACGTCCAGTCGTTAAACACGATGAAGCCGGTATCGACGTCGTAGGATCTTCCGTCCTGCGCAACCGTAACGGTGGCCGTGTGACCGCCGACGTAGTCGTTGGCTTCAAACAGAGTGATGTCGTGGGCCTTGTGCAGGTGGTGCGCGGCGACGAGGCCCGAGATGCCGGTCCCGATGATCGCAATGCTCACCGGCTCGCCTCGCGGACGCGCGGAGGAACGTCGTTGAGGTCGCGAATGATCCCCAGCCACGACAACACGACGAGCCCGTAGTAAGTGATGTCGATCTCCCACCACCAAAAGCCCTGGCGTACAGAGCCGGGGTAGTGATGGTGGTTGTTGTGCCAACCTTCGCCGAGTGTCAGGACGGCGAGCCAAAAGCTGTTTCTGCTGTCGTCGTCTGTGTCGTAGCGACGTCGGCCGACGGTGTGGGCGAGCGAGTTGATGGCACTTGTCGCGTGAAACAGAGCGACCGTCGAGATCCCAAACCCCCAGACCACGAACTGCATGCCGCCCGTCGCGTAGAGAGCGACGACGAGCAATCCCGGCGCAACCGTGTCAAAACGGTCGAGCCAGCGAAGCTCCGGGTAGCGAGCGAGATCAGGCACCCGGCTCAGATCGGTACGGAAGTTCTTGCGCGACGTGAACCAGCCGACGTGGCTCCAATAAAACCCGTGTTCATGGGGAGAATGGACGTCTGCGGCCTCGTCGGAGTGGCGGTGGTGGTGCCGATGATGGGCCGCCCACCAAAGTGGACCCCGCTGCGCGGACATGTTGCCCACGACGGCGAAACAGAACTGGGCTACGCGCCCGGTCCGAAATGTCCGATGGGAGAAATAGCGGTGATAAAAGCCGGTGATGGCAAACATGCGGACGACGTACAGTCCGATGGCGACCCAGAGCGCCGGCCAACTCCAGCCCACCCATAGGACGCCGAAGCAGAGGACATGGAGGAGGACGAACGGGATGCACCGAAGCCAATCGTCCACTCTGCCCTCGTCGTGCTCGGCCGGTCCCGCCTGGGAGTCGAACCAACGGGCGACCGCGAGCCCGGTTCGTCGCAACGCACTTCGCCTTGCCGTGGGCGCTGGCAAGCGAGTTCTAGGACGAGTGGAGAGAGGCATGTTCGAGCGAATCTATCGAAATGATGCTGTCGCGTCCCGGCCGCGCCGTACCCTGTGGCGCGTGAAAACCTGGATTTTGCCGACGATGGCCCTTGCAATCGTCGCAGGGTGTCGTTCGTCGTCAAATGCGCAGCAACGGTTTGAGACTAGTTACGCCGCATACCAAGCGGATGGATTCAGCGATCGGGAGATGGCCCGTCTTTCGAAACAGGCTGTGGCGGTCGCCGAGAGTGATGGAATCTCTGATGAGGCGCGTTTCGATACGCTGTTGCGGGCCGCACGAGCCACGTCTGAGGGCGGCTCGTACAAGCGTTCGCGTAGGGCTCGAGGCCGGATTTTCCCCGCGCTCCTCCGGCTTAGCCGCCATGACGATCACCGTCTTGCCCAGGTGATTCAGGCTCTGTCCCACCTCGGGAGATTCGATCCGAGCGAGGCGAAAAAAGAAGAACAAGAATATGTCCAATACTTGGACAAAGTCGCCGCCGTGGGACCCGTCGAGTGGGTGCAGCCCGCTGTGGCCTGGGCTCGGGCGCATCACCGCGTCGCGCGCGATCTGCATGTCGAGCCGATCAGCGAAGCCGAGCGTGCGGAGACGCGCGAGTGGATTAAGTTGAGCTACCGCGGTTGCGAACACCTGCCGGACTCGCAGTGGGCGTCCGACGTCCGCCAGTTCTGCAGCCGTTCGATGAGCCAACTCGACCAGTTGGTCATCGGGCGGCCCGCGCCCGAGATTGCGTCGCGCGATTTCTCGGGGCGTGACCTGCGGCTATCCGAATACCGCGGCAAGATTGTCGTCGTTTCGTTTTGGGCGACCTGGTGCAAGCCGTGCATGGCCAAGTTCGACGATCAACGCGACCTCGTCAACGCGATGCAAGGCAAGCCGTTCGCGCTGCTGGGTGTCAACAACGATCGGGATGCAGCGCGTGCGCGGGCTGTGGCAGGCAACGGCAAATTGAACTGGCGCAACTTCCGCGACGACCCGGAAGCCGGGGCGGGCGAGTGCGCCGACGCCTTCGCCGTGCGCATGTGGCCGTCCGTTTTCGTCCTCGACGCCGAGGGCGTGGTGCGCGCGATCAACCCGCGCCGCGACGACCTGTGGGACATCTGCAAATCGCTGGTGGCTGAAGTTGAAGATTCCCACCCGATCGCGGCGGCCGCCGGCAGCGACTAGGTCAACGTAACCGAATTTTCTGCAACGCCTTACGGCGTATGGTGCGTCCGCTTTGTCGTCAACGCCCTTGTTTCGGCACACGTTCGACCCGCAGGCTGAGGCGAAGCGGGCGGAGAAACCGGTTTTGCCGCCTTAACTTCAGCCATACCGCTCCGATACGTCCTTTGCATGAAGTGGGCGCAATGGATCTTGGTTTTGGCGTTGGGGGCCGTGGCGTCGTGTAGCACGAAGGTCGGCGCCTTCCCCGTCGTCGAAGCGCCGGATCCGGATCCGGAACCGGAACCCCCGGCGCCCGATCCCGGCAACAGCCGTGTGTCGGGCCTCGCCGCGGTGAACGGCCCGGATGGCATCGCGTCCGTCACACTGCTGGTGCACGACCCCGAATCGGACCCGGTGACGGTGCTCTTTGAGTACTCGGTGGCGGGCGTCGAGTGGTTCGCGTGCGGGTTGGTCGATGTGGCCGCCACCACGGCGGCGACGCCGGCCGGAAGCACGCTCGACGTACAGTGGTACTTAGACGACTTAGGGTTTCGCGGCGTCGGCGGATTCTTGCGCGCCACGCCGACCGACCTCGATGGCGTCGGCACGTCGCAGATGATTCCGATCACGAACCCGGACCGGCGCCGCGCACGCGCCGCCGACGTCGAGTTCTACATGATTCACTACGGCGGATTCAGCGACGAGCAGATCCGCGTGGCCGAAACGTACGACTTGGTCATCCTGCATCCGTTCAGCGGCAATCTGCCCGCGGCGATCGTGCACGACATTGCCGACGGTATCGACCCGAGCGATCCCGCCGACGACGTCTTGGTGTTGGGTTACATCTCGATCGGCGAAGACCTTCGCACGGTGGGTATCACGGACGAGGAGATGTTGCTCGACCCGCGTTTTGTCGGCGACGGGACGGGGCCGCGCATCGACCCGCGCGGTCCCGGTTCGGACGGGCAGCGCTTGACGGGGCTCGATCCGCTGGGACTCCCGACGACGGGGCCGACCGGTTACGCGTCGTGGTACCTAGACGACAACGACACACACAACTCGCCGACGTACACCGGCGACGGCAAACCGGACCGCAACGTGATCTTCGGCGGGTGCTTTGTCAACGCGGGCGATCCGAAGTGGTTTGATGCGTTGGACGGTATGGAGTTCGACGGCGTCGACGGCATGCCGGGCATCAAGGAACTCCTCACGGGCTTTGGGCGCGGGTACGGCTGCGACGGGTTGTTTTTGGACACCATCGACACGTGCGCGCCGAACTCGTTTACCGACGAGACGAGCCCGAACCAATCCGAGTACGAATGGACCGCGCAGGGGTTCACGGACTTCATGGAGCTTCTGGACGCGCGCTACCCGCAGCACATCATTTTGCAAAACCGCGGGCTGTTCTTTTTCGATCCGCGGCATCCGCACTACGAGGTGTCGCCGCGCGCGTCGATTCACTACCTGAAGTTTGAGAGCTTTCGCCTGAACTCGAACCAGTTCGAGGACTTCGACCCGTTCTTCTTTCCGGACAACAAGTTCAACGTGGCGCCCAAGCTGATGGCGGAGGCTAACCGCGACGATGGGTTTACCGTTCTCTCGCTCGGCTATGCCGAGGGGCCGGCGATCGACCTCGCGACTCTAAACGGCGAATCGACGGCCGGGTTAGACACGCTGATCGAAGACATCTTGGAGAACCAGGATCGTGTCGGGTTCCGCCACTACATCACCGATGGTGGCGTGGCGTTTTCCAACACGTTCGTGCGCGACTTCGCGGACATGGATGATCGCGAGCCGCCGGTTTGGACGAGCACCTACAACGCCAACATTCAGCCCTTCCCGACGCCGCCGGGCGCGCCCGCATCGCGGATCGGCGTGCAGCAGGCGGTCGCGGGCACCGATGAAGTTACGGTGCGATGGGACGTCGCGCTCGACCTCAATCGCGTGAACTACGTCCTCTACATGAGCGACATCCCGCTCGATTTTGCGGACCTCTCCAGCGCGGATCGTATCGAGTTGGAGCCCGAAATCGGCGCCGGCTATGCGCAGGGCGTGGGGCCGACGACGTACGCGCATCAGGCCACGATCGGACCGCTCGAACGCGGCTCGACGTTTTACTTCTGCATTCGCGCCGTGGATCGCTTGGGGAACGAAGATCAAAACGAGGTCGTGCTGACCGCGCGTCTGCGTGGGTTGGAGACGATCACGATCGACGGCGAGTTCGATGACTGGGATGACATTCCGCTCGCGATGACCGATCCCGACGACGCGGACTCGTCGTCGGGTCCGAACTGGCGCGAGATCCAAGTCGCCAACGATCTCGACAACGTGTACATCCGCTTCACGTCGGAGAACGCGTTCAACTTGGACGGCGGCCCCGGCTTTGGGTTTTCACGGACCCTGATCCTGATCGACACCGATGACGATGCGGCGACCGGCTACAGCTTTGGGTCGGTCGGCAGCGAACTCATGGTGTCAGGCGACACGCTGAACCGACAGGAGGACGGGTCGTTTAACGCGGGCCAGATTCAGGTGCTCAGCGTGAACCCCGAGACCAATGTCGCGGAGTGCGAGCTTGCGATCCCGATCAGCCGCATTCGCGCCGAATCGCCAGGCACGAACCGCATCCGCATCTTGTTCTTAAACGACGAGACGTTCGACACGGCGCCGGACGCTGGCTACCTCGAGTTCGACATCGTCGGCGAGTAATACTATCGCCGCTACGCGGGCTTGGGCGCGCGCCACTCGTATTCGGAGAGGCGCGCGATCTCTTCGCATCCGTGGCGTTGAAACAGCTTCACCATGCCCGCGTTCTCAGCCGCCGTTCCGCCGTGGTAGGTCTTGCCGCCTTGCGCTGCCATCATCGTGAAGCCGCGCCGGTGAACCCACGTTCCGAGTCCCTTTCCACGCGCTCCTTGCACGATGCCCATGTAGGTTAGTCGCGACCAACCGTCGCTCGGTGCGACCTGGGCGCATACGAACGCGACGGGCGCGTCGTCGAGATAACCGATCGCGACACAATCGTCGCCGTGGGTCAGCTCCGGATCGGCGAGGTACGACTCCAACATCGCGGCCGGGTCGTCGTCGGGCGTGAGCCCGTGCGGATCGCCAGCACACGCCGCGGCGTACATGCGCGCCGCTTCCGCGCGACCGACTTCGCCCATGGTCTTCCACTGAATCGGTGTACCTTCGTCGTTGGGCAGCGTCGCCACGTCCGTCTTGAATTCCAGCCGCTCGCCGAGCGCGGTGAACCCGCTTGCGATCAGGGCTTGTTGGTACGGCGCGAGGGACGGATCGACGCGCGTGCGTGCCGACATGCCGATCGCGTTGCGCGCGCACGCACGGACGATCGCCGGACCCACGAGTTCCGCGGCGGCCGCCTCGTCGCCGACCGGTCCCACGAGCTTGTAAAGACCGCCTCCCAACCCCGCCAGCCGCACCGCCGCGACGATCGACTCTTCGCGCCGCGCCACGAAAAAATCGGCCAGGTCGGTCGCGCCGCTGGCGATGCGTTCGCGCATTTGTTGGACGCGCTGCACACGCTCCTCGGGCCCGAGTTGTTTTCCGGTCAACGCGACATACGCGTCTAGTTCGTTTCGTCGTAAATGCACAACCGAAGCGTATCAGGTTGTTTGGGCGTCGTTTGGGTGGACGCCGCTATGATGCGCGGATGGAATTCGGCGAACGAACCCCCGGCGTGGAGTACGAGGAGCGTCCGGTCGCGTACGGCGTCGCGTTCGACGACGCCGGGCGCGTGCTCTGCGTGTGCGCGCCCGGCAGTTTTTACCTTCCTGGCGGGTGGATTCACGAAGGCGAGTCCCCGGAGGAGGCGCTGGTCCGTGAGGTCGCGGAGGAGACCGGCTACCGGGTGACCGTGGGGGAGGAAGTGGCGCAGGCGACCCAAGTAGTTCCCGCGTTCCTCAAGCGCGGTGTGTACTTTCGTATGACGCTTGGTGATCGCGATCCCGAGGGGGCGTTCGATCACCAGCACGTCTGGCTGTCGTTTGACCAAGCGGCCTCCTCGCTGTCGGAACCCGCACACGCCTGGGCGTTGCAGCAAGTGCCGCGTTGAACGCCCCGTTCCAAGAAACGGGGCGTTCTGTTACGAGGATGTAACTCTGGCGACGGGCCCAAACGGCTTGCTGACCGGCATCGCGTTGGTGCAGGCGCACGGCGACCCACACGCATTGCACGGGGCCTGCTCTCGCGAGGCGCGTATCAACTGACGGTGCGGAGAAAATCGGGTCGCGTGCGGAACCGCGTGACCCCTCACGAATGTCCCGTGCGCGGCTTGCGCGGGTGAGGGCCTAGGAAAACATGCGCGTGCGGATTTTGGCAGCGCTCCTGTTTTTTTCGGGAGCGGGAGCTCTCGTGTTGGAGGTCGTGTGGTTTCGCCGCCTCGCCCAAGTGGCGGGGGCGACATCGGTCGCGCTTGCGGCGGTATTGGCGGCCATCATCGGCGGGATGGCGCTGGGAGCGTTCTTGGGGGGAGGTCATGCGGAGCGATCGCGCGCGCCGTTGCGGCTCTACGCGTGTCTGGAGTTGTTCATCGCACTGTTTGCGCTGGCGAGCCCGTGGATACTGGACGCGTCCGGAGCCGCGTTTGTCGCATTGACGCGCGCGCTCCCGGAGGCGCCGCTGCTCCTCGCGCTTGGACGCTTCGCCCTGGCCGCGCTGATGCTCGCGCCGGCCGCGATTTGCATGGGCGCCACGCTCCCCGCGATGGCGGCCGCCGTTGCGCGCGACAATCGATCCGCGGGCTCCAGCATCGGCTTGCTCTACGCGTTCAACACGCTTGGCGCCGTGGCCGGAACGATCGCCGCGGGCTTTGTTCTGGTGCCCGCGTTCGGCTTGGCCAACACGATGCGTATCGCGGCGGCGTTCTCGGGATTGGCCGCCCTGTGCGCGCTGGTGTTGCGCCCGGCACCCGTGGCGCCACCCACCCCAGAGAACACACCCGGCCACTTCACGAAGCAAGATCGGGCGCGCGCGATTCGCTTGCTTGCCGCGTCGGGCTTTTTAGGCATGGCCGCGGAGGGCGCGTTTGTCCGCGGACTCGTGTTGGTGTTCGGTTCCACGACCTACGCGTTCACGATCATGCTTGCGGTGTTTCTTTTCGGCCTGGCGTCAGGCGGCGCCATCGGCTCGCGTCTGACGGGTCCGCGTTCGCCGCATCGATTGGGAACCGTCGTCGCGTGGACGGCGGCCCTGTTTGCTGTGGGCGCGATGTCTCTCTATGCTTTGCCGCGGCTCTATCTCATGGGCTATGCGGCGTGGGGTGACAGTTTCGCGGCGGACACAACGCTGCGCGTCGCGCTCTCCGCGATTGTGTTGTTGCCGGGGGCGCTGGGGCTCGGCATTGCGTTCCCGCTTGCGGTCGACGTTGTCGCGGAACACGCGCGCGCACGCGGAACCGGGCGTCTCTACGCCGCGAACTCCGCCGCCTCGGTGTTGGGCTCGACGCTCTCCGTGTTTGCCCTCGTGCCTTGGCTCGGTCCGACGCGCGCGATCGCCGGCGCGGGGCTCGTCGCCGCGTTGGTTGCATGGCGCGAGACGCGTTCGCGCTGGTCGCTTGTGCCCTTAGCAATCGTCGTCGCTGCGTTCACGCCGCCGCCCGAGCGCGCGCGTGAACGCATGTACGGCGGCATCTATCTGCAGCCGCAGTCCTACCTAAAAGATGGCGCGATTAACGAGGTGGCCTGGAATTCCGGGCGCGACATTTCGTTTGTTCGTCACGGTCGGGAGGCCACGATCAGCATCGAGCACTGGTACGGGGCGGCGAGCATCTACGTCAATGGGAAGACCGTGGCGTCCGGCCAAACCATGATTGAGGTGCAACACTTAGCCGCCCTCGGCCACGTTCCGATGGTCCTGCACCCAAACCCCGAACGCGTTTTGATCGTCGGCTTGGGCATGGGAACGACCTATCGCGCCATCGCGGCTCACGACCCGCGCTCCATCACCGTAGTCGAGTTGGAGGAAGCGATCGGCGAGGCGGCCGCCACGCTCGGCGTGAGGCCGAAGCACGTCGTGATCGACGACGGACGCGCGTTTCTACGGGCCACGCGCGAAAAATATGACGTGATCTCGTCCGACACGATCCATCCGTGGGTGCGCGGCGGCGGCGACCTCTACACGCTCGAATATTTTCAAGCGTGTCGGGACCGCCTGGCCGACGGCGGTTTGATCTGCCACTGGCTTCCGCTTTACCAAATGAGTCTCGATGACGTGCGTGCCGTGGTCCGCACGTTTAACGCCGTCTTTGCGACGTCCGCGTATTTTTCGGGCACCAACCTCTCCCTGATCGGAACGGTCGGCAAGCGCGAGCTCAAGTCGTATCCGCCGCGCTCGTCGAACGCGCGCGCCGCACTCGTGGAGTTCGGCGCCGTCGACATGCGCGATCTTCTTGTGTTTGGACCGGAGCGCGCGGCCATGGCTGCCGGTGAAGGCGACGTGCTGACCGAGGATCGGTTGCGGTTGGAGTACTCGACGCCGCGTCACATTCGCAGCCCGGAGAAAAACGCGATCCTGAAGTGGGTCGTCGATCAATGGCAGGACCCGCGTCCGCCTTACGGCGCTCTCATGCGGGCGATTCACGCGAGTGCTGCAAACGATCATGCGGCGTATCAAAAAGCGTTCGTAGAAGCGGAAGCGCAATCTCCGCAAAACGCGTTCGTGCGTCGTTACCGCGGCGAAAAGTACATGCAGTACGCGCGTCAGCTCATTGCCGAGGGCGATCCCGACCAGGCTGAACGTTACCTTGCGTTCGCGGAGCGGTATCTGCCGCGGGACACGCGGCTCTGGGGGGTGCGCGCCGAGCTCGAGGAGTCGCGCGGCGGCTACGAACGCGCGGCCGAGTTGCTCGCCGCGTTGCTCAAGAAGACACCCAAGAGCGACTACCTGCGGCGGCGCCTGGAACGCGTCCGCGCCGCTGCTCGCTAGGCTCTAGCGCCCCGGCCCATTCGCCGACAGAGCCCTCGCCAAACGTGTCCACTTTGGGGGAAAGGTTGTTGTCCTCCGGAGGTCAAAGGCGCTCCTGAAATGCTTTAGGTATCGCGTTTTAAGGCAATGGCACGCCGGTTGTGAAGAGGCTCCTTAGACGAACGCGATTGGGCGTCGTCACTTGGAGAAACAGTCATGCGAAACCTGGCCATTCGACACGCTCTAGGCCTCACCACCCTAAGCCTCGTGTTTGTGGCGGCCAACCCGGCCTCCGCCGAGCATGACTCGATTACGGTCGTGGCGCGCGCACCCCAGCGCACTCTGCAACAGCTCAAGCTCGAGAAGCGTGCGCGCCTCACCCGGCTCAACGCGCAATACGACGCGGAGCGCCGAAAGCTCGACGCGGAGTTGGACGCCGAGATCCGTCGCGCCAAGAGCAAGGCCGCGGGCAACCGCGCAGCCTTCAGCGTGCAAAAAGACCGCCTCGATCTGTGGTACCTCACGAAGTCCACCAACTTGGATCACTTCTTCAAAGTGAAGCGCGCGGAAGTGACCGCGCAGATCGCGGTCGAGCAAGCGGACGTGACCGGTCGCTACTCCGATCATCGCGCCGCGGTGCAAGCGCAAAAGGCGCAAGCAGTGGCGGCGCTTGAAAAAGAACTAAGCGCGGAACAGATCAAGTTGGATGCGCAGATGGCCTACGAGATCTTGCGTGCGAAGGGAAAGAGTCGCGGCAACCCCGAGACCTTCCGCACCATGAAAGCGCGTCTTGACGTGTGGTACGAGAACAAAGCGGCCGGCTTGGCGCGCGCCAACAAGGTGCGTCGCGCGGCCATCGCTGCGAAGTTTGTGCCCTTGGGTCGCGGTTCGTTCGCCGCCGCGCGCGCGCGTCGCCTTCGCGAGCAGTTGGAGGAGCGCGAGGCCAGCCACGACCACGACCACGACTACGGTCGCGAAGACCGTCGGGACGACCGGTACGAGGATGCCGACGAGATCGAGCGTCGTCGTCGCGCGGCCCGCCGGGCCCGTGAGCGGGCGCGTCGTGCCGACGAGATCGAGCGCGAGCGTCGTCGCCAAGAAGAGTTGCGCCGTCAGCGCGAGCGCGAAGAGCGTCGTCGCGTGCGGTTGCGCAAGGAACGCATCGAGCGCGAGCTAGCGATCGCGGCGAAGCGCCGGGATGCGGCCCTGCGCGAGGCGGACCACCGGTACCACCACGATCTTGCCCGAGCGCGTGCGCGCCTCCGGCACGACCACGGACACCGTCACATAGACCACGGCCGTAGCCACGGAAAGAGCCGCAAGATGCGCGTCATTCGCGCCAAACTCCAACAGCGGTTGGCCGAGGAGCAGGCGGCGATCCTGCGCCGCTACGCGCACGAAAAGCGCGTCATCTACGGGCATGGCCACCGCCATCACCGCTAATCCATCAACAGATTCCTGAATCGGATCAGGCGCGCCGGAACTCTCCGGCGCGCTTTTTTTGTGCGCCCTGAGCGTCGCGCAACGGAGTCATCAAGCGGGAGTGGGTCGGGTCTCCGGTTCAGGCCGGCTTACGACACGTGAGGTACGTCCAACACGCATCGAACGACTCGCCGCCGTTGAATAACTGATCCATCGACGCTCGGATCAGGCGGAGTCGATCTTTTACGGCTTGCTCGGACGCGGGACGGCCATCGATTTTTTCGACGCCTCCCAGCCAACCGAGCACGCCGTCGTGATACACGGCGAGGAATTCGTACCACTCTTGCACTTTCGCTTCGATCGTCTGCTTCTCGATCGAGTCGATCGCAAAACCGGCGTTGGTGATCGCTTGTTCGTAGTAGCCGAGCGGGCGCACAGGAATGAAGTACTTGTCGCGCAAGCGGTCGTAGCGCTCCATGCGACCGGAATCGTCGAGGCCGCCGCGGTACTCCGCGTAAGCGTCGTCGTCGCGCACAATCTGCATCGCGGTGCGATGGATCGCGCCGACAGTCTCGTCGATGATCCACTCGTCGCCCGCGGCCGGGTTGCGAATGTTGCCCGATTGAATGAGTGCCGTCCCGCCAGGCTTCAGCACGCGCAGCCACGAACGCAGCGTTTCGTCGAGACCGTAGTAGAGATGGATCGCGTTCGTGGACGCGATGATATCGGCCCCGCGCTCCAACCAAGCGTCGCCGACCACTTCGTCCATGCGTTCGAGGCGCCGCTCCTCTTTGAGGTAGCGAATCCAGCGAAACGCGAGCCGCTCGTCCTTGCCCAACTTCTCTAACGCGAGGCGCAAAAACTTCGGCGACGCGTCGATGATCATGAGTCCCGCGTCGAGTTCGCTGTCGCGTTTCAACAGCCGGTCGACCAAGATGCCGGTGCCGCCGGAGTAGTCGATCAACAGCTGGCCGGGTTCGAGCTTGGCCTGCAGTTGATCCAGGGTCGGCTCGAGGTTGCGGTACCAACCGTGGTTCTCGACCGAGTCGTACTTCAGCGCGAGGCTCTCCAACGATTGGCGGGCCCAATCCTCATCGGGAATCCGCGCAAATCCATCGGGCCAGCGAAATCGCTCCATGTACTCCGTATCGGACGATTATGGCCTAGATCCAAGGGGACCGCGAAATCGCTATTCCAGCGCGCGGGCGAGCTTTTCCAAAAGCCGTTCGCGGGCATCGGAGATCGCGGCGTTCTTGGCCTGTGTGGCCAGTTCCGACCGCTTCTCGCGCGCGTTCGCCAGAGCCGTATCGATCCGGTCGCCGAGCCCATTCGCGGGCGCCGCGCCGTCCTGGCGGGACCATCGTTCCCGAAGAGCTTCGGCTTGTTTCTCCACGCGGATCCACGCCTCGTCGACACCAACGTCGGCATGCCCCGCCATTTGTAGTCTGTGTTCGATGTCGCGCTTGAGCGTGCGGAGATGTTGGCGGCGCGCCGTTTCGGTGGGAAACGACTTGCCGGCGATGGCGTCGTCCAACTCGCCCTCAAGCCGTTCCAGCAGTCGCATCGTGCCGTCGAGCGCGGGCAGCAAGTGTTGCGCCTCTTGGGTGTGCTTCTCGAACGCGGCGATATCTTTGGTGAGCGTGCTCCATTGCTTGTCGTGCGCACCCGACGGCGAATGCGCGGCGCGATAGAGGGCCACCAACGTCGCATTGGGCGCGCGGCGCGTTTCGAGAAAGAACGGCACGGCGAGGCCGCCGCACGCGCACACGAGAAGAACCCACGCCAGGGTTTTCATAACACCAACGCCGCCCCGTGCGCTGCCGCCAGGGTCAACAAGAGCGGCCACCGTTTTCGGATGCGTTGTAGCCCCACACCCCAGACGCATCCGTACAACGCGAGCCCCGCGATCAGCGTCCAACCGACGCGCGGCGCCATAAACGTCGCGAACTGATTCTCTAAGAACGTCGTCGCGCGAAACACTGGGGCCGCCACGGCGCGGTACGGAAACGAATCGCCCCAGGCGGCGAGCCCCGTCGTCGCGCCGAGAAACAATCCCAGTAACGCGCCCCACGGGCCCACGCTGCTCGGCTCTTCGCGCGGCGGCAGAGGCATGGTGGCGTTTTCTCCGAGCGAGACGACCACCGGCGCGTCATTCGGTTTTCGCGCACGCATTTTGGAAGGCATGGGCCGCGTCAAATTCTCCGGTGTCGATTCCGGCGGAGGCGGCTGTGGCTGTGCGCTCTCAAAGATCGGCACGTCGAGCGCGGGGTGCGGAGGCGTTGGCTTCGGCGGGGAGGGCTTTTCGAGTTCAAGCCGCGCCGGCGGTTTCGGTTGCGGCGCTTTCGATTTCGGCGGTTTCGGGTCCTGCGGTTTCGGGGCCGGCGTTTTTGGCGCCGGTGGTGCCGGCGGCTGTGTCGGCGTCTTCGGGAAGGCCAAACGCGTGGCCTCCAAGTCGGTTACTTCAGAACCACCCAGGTCCAGCCCGAGGATGCGCAGCGACGGTCCCGCTTCTCCAAAACGCACTTCGTCGCCCAACGCCAGCGCGACGACGGCGACTTTGCGGCCGTTGACGAATGTCCCGTTGCTGCTCTTGTGATCGCGCACAAACCAGCCACCGGGTTCGAGTGAAAAGACGGCGTGCTTGCGCGAAACGAGTTCGGAGTCCAAGACGAGCGCACAGCCCTCGGCCCGTCCAAACCAAAACGCGCTGCCGACGAGCCGCATGACGCGTCCGTCGCGCCCGGTGTCTTTGGCGCAGCGAATTTTCACATGAGGCGGTCGCATCGGTCGCGGGATTATAGACCGTTTCGGCGCGCCTCGGTGGGGCGATCTTGGGCGATTGCCGCGTCTCTATCCGCGCCCGCCTCGTCTCCGCATTTTCTGAGCGCCCCGCGCTCGCGTTCCGCATAGGGTTGGGAGGATATGAGTCTGCTCGACGAACCGCTCTTGTCGGTCGTGCCGGTCGTGGACGGCCACAAGGTGCTCGCGCCTGCCATCTTGCTCGAAAAGATCGGAGCCGGCGGCACCGGCACCGTGTATCGCGGTCACCACCAAAACCTCGATATCGAGGTCGCCGTCAAAGTCTTGCATCCGACGCTGGCCGCGCAGGAGCCCGACTTTGTCGAACGCTTTCGGCGCGAGGCCAACATGGCGGCGGCGATCAATCATCCGCACTTGGTGCGCGTGTTCGACGTGCGCGAATCGCATGGTCTTCACTACCTGTTGCAGGAGCTGGTGGTCGGCGGCACGGTCATGGATCGCATTCAAGCGGTGGGGCGGCTGGGGTTGTCGGAGGCGGTGGAGATTGCGCTCGGTGCCGCGCGCGGTGTTGCGGCGGCCCACGCGGTGGGCATTGTGCACCGCGATATCAAACCCGAAAACATCATGCTCGACGGTGCGCGTCGCGTGAAGGTGACCGATCTCGGTCTGGCCAAAGCAACGGGCACCAGCGGATTGACCGCGACGCAGTTTGCGATCGGCACGCCGCGCTACATGGCGCCGGAGCAGTGGGAGGACGCGGGCAAGGTCGGTGTGACGGCAGACGTGTGGGCGCTGGGCGCAACGCTTTATTACATGTTGACCGGTGAGCACGCGTTGGGAGATGGCACGCCGACGCAGATTGTGCGGCGCGTCGCGCTCCAAGAGTTTCCCGATGTTCGCCAAGCGCGCCCGGAAGTGCCGCCCGAGTTGGCCGCGCTGTTGGATCGCTGCGTCGCGCGCGAACCGTCGGAGCGATTCCAAAACGCGAGCGAGTTGGTGGCGGCGCTGGAGCAACTCAAGGCGCACTGGGTGGCGACCGCTCAAGACGGAGACAGCGACGACAACGCAACGTTGATGCTCGGTTGGCAGCCGAAGCCGGCCGCGGGGACGTCGCCCGCCGGGGCGGCGCCGGCTGCGGGTTTCGCGCCCGCGCCCGACGCTCGCGGTGCACCGGTGGCGCCCGGCCGTCAGGACACCGTGCTCTTGGATCGGCGCGGCACAAAGAGGTCGTCGTCCCGTGTGCTGTGGATCCTGCTCCTCTTGATGATCGCGGGCGGTGCGGGTGCTGTGATTTGGAAACAGCGCGCGGACCATGACAAGGCGCTGCAAGCATTGCGCCATGGCGCGACGAAGGCGCAACAAGACGCCGAGGCCGCCGTGGCTGCGCTGCAGGCGATGCGCCGCGAT
Organism: Planctomycetota bacterium; assembly: GCA_021776785.1. Classification (GTDB taxonomy): domain Bacteria; phylum Planctomycetota; class PLA2; order PLA2; family PLA2; genus JAJFFF01. The sequence goes on from JAJFFF010000001.1 coordinate 258,923, forward strand.
CTCACACAAAGGACCGACCCGTCTTGGGTTCGAGCAGCTGGAATCGTGATCGACCGCGTGGTCGAGGGCGAACCCACGCTCCAAAGTTCGATGCGCCGCGGAAAGGAGGCGCTTGCCGCAGGTGCTTACAAAAAGGCGACGTCGCAATACGGTGACGCCAAAATCCAAGCGGAAGGCCTGCTCGCTCATCTCAACGACGCACCGTTGCACGTGGCGCGCTTCCGACTTGAGCAAGAGGTTGGGGAACTGCGTAAGCAGACCTATCGATTCTATGCGGACAACAGCCTGAATCCGGGTGCGACCTTGCACGCGGCGGACGCAGCGCTCGGACGCGGTGAGCAAGATCGACTGCCCGAACAAGCGGTGAACTCGTACCGCGCCGCGGAGTCCCTCTACAACAAGGCGCGTGCCGAGGCCGTGCGTCTGGTGCGGGAGCGAGGCGATGCGGTGCGCTTGGAGGCGGAGAAGCTTCGCCGTGAGTTGCATGCGTATGGTCAGACCGAGCAAGTGCCGGTGCTGCCGACGCGCAAGACCGCGGATGCTTCGTTCGCCGCGGCGAAGTATGTCGACGCCGTTCGCGATTACACGGCCGCGCTGGTGCAAGCGCGCGCTTGGGTCAAGCGTCGGCAACCGGCGTTGGATGCGCGCAACCGCGCGGAGGCGTTTTTCCGCGCCGCCAAGATGGCAGAGCCTGCGTCCATGACGCGGGGTCGTACCGCGCTCGTCGATTTTGACTTCGAGAGGGCAACCGAGCAGTTTGAGCAAGCCATCGCGGCCGGGCGGGCGCAACTCAAAGACTCCGAAGCAGCGAGCGCCGCGCGTGAGAAAGTCGTCTTGTTCGCCAAGAAACATCGGCTGTCGTTTCCCCCCGAGGTCGCGCACGGGGATCGCGCGCTGACTCAGCGCGACTACGCCAGCGCCGGGCGGTTTTACGCCGTCGGGTTGCGAAACCTTGAACGTCTCGTCGCGGTCCTCGGTGCAGCGGAGAAAGCTGCGGAAGTCGAGTACAGCAAGCTCGCCGCGTTTGCGAAGAAAGTCCCGAAGTGGCCGATCGAAAAGGATCTGAAGTCCGGGCGTGTTCTGATCACGGAGCGGACATTGGACTCCCTCAAGCGCGCGCAAACGCAATTGGCAACAGCCAACCGCAACGTTGCCGCGGCCTACAAGGCGATGCGGTTGGCGGGGGAAGCTTTTACGCGCGCTAAGAATTGGCATGTCGAAAAAAAGTACGTGTTCGGCGGTCCCGTGTTTTCCCAAGCCATGCGGGACTCGCATTTGGGTCTAAAGGCGATTCAAAAGTGCGACTACGTGACGGGCGCCAAGCAATACGACAAGTCGCGGCGCACGTGGGATCGCGCCCGGAAGTTCACGCTGTTGAAGATAGACACGGTGCGCCTTCGCGACAGCACGGCGAAGGAACTGCACGCCATTCATGCCGAGTACAAGAAGCGTAAGGTCGGGTCGTCGCGGGACTATGAGGCAAGTGTGAAGGTCTTCAATGAGTACGCGAAGACCGACTTCTTGTTCGCGAGTGAAGCGCAGATTCAAAAGGCCTATCGCGGCTTCCAGCGCGCGAAAGGACTCGCGGATCGCGCGTGGAAAGCGCTGACCGGGCGAGACTGGAGGGAGTAAGGTCCTTTCGGGCTCAGACGCAAAGAACTTGCGTGTTCGCTTGGCAGGCGCTCAGCCAACGCTGGCAAGCACCGAGAAGTCCGCTCCGTCCGACGTGGCACGAGGCTTGCGTTCCACCGCGTACAAGATCAGGAGGTGTTATGCGTTGGTCGATCGCCATGTGTGTGTTGGTGTTGGGTGCGGGCTCGGTTCTTGCCGGCCCGATCGAAGTGTCGCCGTTTGAAATGGTGCGGTGGGAGAAAGGCGAGCCGCAGGTTCGCGTCGATGGACGTTGGTTTGAACTGATCAAGCTCAACGGGCTGACGCGCGCCGAGGTCATCGACGCTTGCCGGAAGTTGGATCGCGAACGGTGGCAGAAGCGATTTTGTGAAGACTTGGTCGCCGCACTCGCGACAGTCGGCAAGCGGCTCGGCCAACGCGATGAACTCGTGTTGCGCGACGTCAAGAGTGGCAAGAGCGTGACACGCAAAGTGACCTCGACGCGCGCCAATCGCGAGGCCATTCGCCGTGCGAAAGTGTGGAAGCGTATCGGTCGTCAGCCGGAGGCGGCGGTGACCGTCCAGCGCGTGAAACGTCCGCACGTCGATCGGATCGATCCGCGCTTTGCGCACTTTGTGTTGCGTCATTTCGACGACGATGACGGCCCCCGCGTCACCGGAGAACAGGCGACGGCCGATCTCGATCAACTCGAGTGGATGATTGAGAACGAGTACTCGTATCGCGATCGCGTGTCATTTGACTATCGCGCCGCTCTCGACACCGTGCGGACCGGACTGGCGGACTCGATTGCGGTACGCGATTTCATGCTGCAGACGCGCAAAGTGGTGGCGCGCTTTGGCGATGGCCATGCGCGGGTGCGAGGGATCTGGCGGGCCCTGCCGCGCGGTTACCTACCGTGTGCGGTCGAAAGCGATGACCACGGCGTGGCGGCGCTGACCGATACGGGCGGGTTGTTCGATACGAAGCGTCCGTACCTGCTCGCGATCGACGGCGTTCCCCTTGAGAAATGGATCGCGGTCGCTGGTCGCGTGCACGCCGCGGGTTCGCCGCAGTTTGTCCTGTCGCAATCACTCGACACGTTGGTGTTCGTTCGTTTCCTGCGTAAGGAGATGAGCCTGCCCGACGGCGATACGGTCGCGCTGACGCTGGCGGCGCGCGGCGGCGGCGACAAGGTCACGGTCAAGCGCGAGGTCGCGGGGCGCCCGCCGCGCTGGGCGCGTCCGCGGCTGGCGCCGAGGCCGCGCCGGCTGCCGGGCGACATCGGCTACATTCCGATCCCGGACATGAGCGTGCGCGGCGGGGCGGCCCGTACCCTCGCGCGCGCGGTCACGACGATGGCCGACACGCGCGGACTCATTCTTGACGTGCGCGGGAACTCGGGCGGCGTGCGCGACATCTTGCGCGAGATGCTTCCGTACTTCCTGGCGCCCGACGAGCCCGCGTTTGTCGCGAACGTTGCCGCTTACCGGCTCCCGCCGGGCGCCACGCGCGAGACAACGGACGGATACCTGTCGAATCGCTACTGTTTCCCCGCGTCGAGCTCGTCGTTTTCGGACGCCCAGCGCGCGGCCGCGCAACGCGCCGCAGCCGCATTCAAGCCCTCACGAAAGCTCGATCCTACGCTGTTCAGTTCGTGGCACTTCATGGTCTTGGAGCGCACGTCCGCGCACGGCACGTTTCACTACAACAAGCCGGTTGTCGTGCTCATCGACGAGCGTTGCTTTAGCGCCACCGACATCTTCGTCGGGGCATTCGCCACCCGCCAAAACGTCACGCTGATGGGTGCGGCCACCGGCGGCGGAAGCGGGCGCGCGCAACAGTTCGAGCTTGTCTTTTCGCGACTGCGCGTGAAGCTCTCGACGATGGCGTCGTTTCGTCCCGACGGGCGGCTCTACGACGGTGTGGGAATCGCGCCGACAAAGCCCGCGCCGCCGCGCGACGTCATGGACCGGATCCGCGGTCGCGATCGCGTGTTGGAGGAAGCGGTGAAGCACCTCTCGAAGCCGTAGCCGAGTCGTTACGGATCGCTTGCCGGCGGCGCGCGCACGACCCAAAGCGTGAGTGTGCCCGGCGCGATGTCTTGCACGAACGCGAGTCCCTTGGCGCGGCGAGAGTCTCTCGCATCGCGCAGCGCGAGGATGACACCGACGACGCAGTCCGGCCCATTCGGTGTCCAGTAGCCGGCCCGTTGATCCACTTCGATGTCGAGTTCGCGGGCTGCGTCCATGAGCCTTTGCCCCGCGAGCCACCAGTCTTTGGCCTGGATCAACTGCAAGAACGCCGCTTCGTCGCCCACCCCGACCTTTTGGAGGTTGCGCGTCCCGCCACCGGAAATCGAGATCCGTCCGACAAAGTCGCCGTAGTCGCTCAGCACAAGGTCGAACGGCTTGGCGTCGGTTGGCGTCGATGTCGTTTTGTGCGGGCCCATGGCCACGTACTGGTCGTGCGCGCCCTCCCGGAATCGAATCTCAGTTGTCTCGACAGCGTTAGGCACGGCGCGGCAAGACGCAAATGCAAGAACAATCGCTACACCGCAAACAAAAACTCGCATCCGAGAAGCATAGGCCACGCCCCTGCCGAATTCCGCGTGATGGAACTTCCCGTTGCGACGAGCGCGCCCCAGGACTACCTTGCGAGGGGAGGACGAGATGCGAGTACTGTGCGTGATGTGCCTTGCAATGGTGGCAGGGTGCGGCCCGTTCGCGATTGGTTTCGGGGGGGTCAAAGCTCTGGAGAGCGACAATACCGATCAGCGCGAACTCAACGTCGCGTTGCTTCGCACCGATCCCACGCCGGACTTTGTGAACTTGGCGGAGTTCACCGCGGATGCTGCCGCGACGCGGGAGATCGTGGTGGAGACAAACAAGCCCGCGCAGGTGGACGCGCTACTCGTCGGTCCGGGACATTTGGCAACGGTCGGAGACAGCGACGCGTCCGGTTGTCCGCTCGCGTTTCAGGATTCTGCAATCGCTCGCGTGTTCGCGGGCCGCGTCGCAGCGGGGGCCGATCCCAATCGCCTGTTCGCGATGATCAATCTGCCGGGCCCGCTTGCGGACGGCGCCTATACGTTGTGGGTGCGCGCGCGCGACGACGTCGGACAGGTGCAGTGCATCTCGTTTGCGTGGACGCGCGATACGGTCCTCCCGACTTTTGTTCCGAAGCTGGTCGTGGAAGCGAGCGTTCCGCGTGCACTCGAGTTGAACTGGGACGCGGCGACCGATGAGCGTACCGGCGTGGCCGGTTACCGCGTGTATTGGGATGTCGGTGGGCGTAGCGTGCCTGACGATACGCCCCGCACGCCGGGGACGACTTACAACTTCGCCATGGACGGCGCGGTCCCGCAGGGCGCCTTTGCTGGACCGATGACCACGGTCACCACGGAGCTTCAACTCTCTAACCTGCTTGCGGGGCGCGCGCACTACGTTCAAGTCACGGCGTTTGACGCGGCGGGTAACGAGACGCCGCTTACCGTGAACGACGTGCTGTTGCCGACGCGGTCCGGGGCCGACGGCACGTTCTTGCCGGCGACGCCCGCCGACACGTTCGCGATGGGACCCAATGCAGCGGACCTTACCGTGGGCGACTTCAACGGCGACGGCGTTCCTGACTTCGCTGCGATCGAGTTTTTTACTGAGAGGATCTCGTACCGACTCGGGCAGGGGCCGCCGGGGCGTGGGGACGGAACGTTCAGCGCGCGACAGACCTTCGCGGTCCGAGCACCAGCAACTCTCCTTCGCATGGAGGCCGCCGACGTCGACCGTGACGGCGATGACGATCTCGTCGCTGTCGAATTCGGTGCAGACTTCTCGTCTGCTCGAACTCTTCTCGCGGTCGCTGGGCCGAACGTGTTCGAGGAACGTACGACGTTTGACTTTACTGTTGTTGGACCGGCCGGGCCCGAGGGGCAAAACATTGCCGCCCGGCTGAGCGGCTCGATTCTGCTCAAGGACATGGACGCGGACGGCACGCCCGATCTCATCGCGGGTGCGGACCTGGGAAACTCGGGGCTGGTGGGTGCCGCGTACTCACGCGAACAAGGTCGCGGCATCTACGGTGGTCCTGCAGTCGACGGGTTGCGGATCAAGGACAGCGGTTTGTGGTTTTTTGGTTCGCCGAAGGCGGCGGATTTCAACTCGGACAACGTCCTCGACATCGTTTTCTTGGATCGATCCTCGGTGCGACTACTCCTGCATCGCCCTGACTTGCTCGACGGTGGGGGACCAGGCGAGTTCGAGGAGTCGATTCCTTACTCGGCGGGAGCCGAGCCGGCCTGCTCCGCATTGGGCGACTGGAATGGCGACCAAATTCCTGACCTCACGGTCGTCAACTTGGATGGACAAGTCCGCGTTCTTGCCGGCGTGGGTTCGAACGGTCGCGGCGAGGGCGCGCTCCGTTTGCTGCCGATTGCCGCGCGGATCGACGGTCTCCCTGGCGCGATAGTGACCGGCGATTTTAACGACGACGCGATTCAAGACATTGCGTTGACACAACAGTTTCCGAATGCGGTCACCGTACTGTTGGGGAATGGCGAGAACGGCGTGCCCAACGCTACGTTCCGAGTCGCGCAGACGTTGTTCCTCGATGAAGCGCCGAACTCGATCGTCGCGCGCGACGTCACCGGCGATGGCATTCTCGACCTCTTGATCTTGTTGCCGAACGAGGGCGAGCCCGAAGCGCAAATGCAGATCTTGCGCGGTCGCGGAGCGCGCGCGGTACCGACGCTGGACTACACGACGGTGCGGTTTCAGTTTTCGCGCCCCGTGGACGGTGTTGCGACCGGCGATTTCAACGGGGACGGTGTTGACGACGTCGTGTTCGGGATCGAAACGCCCGGCGCGTTCGGGGGCGTGTTCGCCGATCTGTCGGTGACGCGCAGCCGCAACGGTCGGGGCCTTGCTTTCGCCGGCGATTTCGAGGGAATACCGTTCGCGGCCGGATTTGCCGGATCCGTGGGGTTCCCCGGCGGTCTTGCTTTCGCGACGGGAGACTTCGACAACAACGGCATCCTCGATGTCGCCGCCCAGCCGCGCGGCATACCGCGCTTTCCCGCCGGAAGGGACACGCCCGAACTCGAAGTGTTGTTTGGGCGAGGAATGAATGGCCGCGCCGAAGGGTCGTTCGCGCCGTCGGCCGATCCAGCGACTAACGCGTTTGGTTCGTTGCCCCTTCCGGATCCGCCGTTCACGATTTGCACGCCCGAACCCATAGTCGGGCGTCCGGTAGGCCCGCGCGCGATTGTTTCGGGCGACTTCAACGGAGACGGGCTCGCCGACGTGGCGACGCTGAACGAAGTGGATTCCGTTGTTCGCATCGGGCAGTTTGGACTTCCCGGACCGCGGTCGACCGTCGCTGTCTTTTTGGGTCAAGGCGATCCCGGCCGGGGCGACATGACGTTTGCGCTTGATGCGCATTATTTTGCACCGTGCCGCGCGGAGTCGTTGGTTGCAGCGGACTTCGATGGCGATCACGTGGCAGACCTCGCGCTGAGCAGCGTCGAGGACGAAGCGATCATCCTTCTTTCCGGCGGCACGCGTACAGTATTCAACCCGTTTCTCGATCGCCTCGGCGTGATCGGCGACGGAACGTTCGCGACGCCGACCGCGCCTCCCGATGAACTTGTGGAGTTTGAAACGGTCCCGTTGCCTGGACCGTCGATCGTGCAGATCGTGGCCGGCGATTTTGATCGCGACGGGAATAACGATCTTGCCGTGCTGCATTCGCTTGGCATCCGCATCTTGCTCGGCGACGGTGCGGGCGGTTTCGCGACCGGCGGCGAAGTGCTTCTCGACACGCCGATTGAAATCGCGGCGCATGACCTCGACAACGACGGCGTGTTGGATCTGGCTGTGATCTTGGCCGGACCGACCGCCGAGACAAGTCAGCTCGCGATTGTGCGCGGGTTGCGCGACGCGAGTGGATCACCCAACGGATCGCTCGAACACGTTCGAACCGTCGAGTTTGAGGACGCGGCGCGCGGCATCGCGTTCGGCGACTTCAACGGCGACGCGATCCCCGATATCGTCGTTGGCGGCGGATTTTTCCCGTGCCTGTTACTCGGCAAGGGTACGGTCGTTGGCGAGTAGGCGAGTAGGCTCGTTCGGCTGCAGATCCGTCAGCGGCAAGTTCTTTAGGTCCGGTACGCCGACCGAACACGCGGCGAGCATGGCGAGTCGCCAGCGCTTTCGCGCTGTGCTTCTGACGTCGGTCCCGACGATCGAAGGCCTGTGGCCGCTCCTCGCCGAGCGAAGCCTACAGGCGCGCATCATCCAGCCCATCGCCCACCGAGGCGCCATCCCGAACCACGAAAAAACAATAAACAGGTAGAAGCAAAAAAACCACCGAACGCGGCACCCGAAATGCGGTACCCGAAATGCGGTACCGGGTTGGATTTTTTTCGACGTAAGTCACTGCAGATCAAGAGCTTAGGATTGCGATGTGCGGCATTGGTGCCGCAAAATGGGGCCTCGGATCGCCCTCCGCGATGTTAACTGCCACCCAATCGGCGTTTCGGGCGCGTCTGAGTCGCCGAAGTGCGGCCCCAATGCCGCACTTCGGCGATGTTAGTGACGATGGGCCAAGACCTTACAGCCGAAAAATTCCAACCCGGTACCGCATTGTGGTATCGCATGGGGTGGGTGGCGGTGGATTGGACTTTTGTCTTCGTTGTTGCGTTCTTTGCTTTGGTTTATTTGTTGCTACTAAAAAAGGAGCGCCGGGTTTGCCGGCGCTCCTTTTGTTTGAGTTGTTGTGGGTCTTACTTGCTGTCTTCCGGCTTCGCGGACGCTTCTTCGACCGGCGGCGTGATGATCGGGATCGCGGTTCCGTGGGGCACACCATCCGCGTCGAGCCAACCGGTCAGAATGATTCCGATGCCCGGTGTCGGATTCGTGAGTCGGTCGATGATGTCGAACCCGAGCGGTCCCGAGAGATCCTCTTGGTTCGATCCGCTACGCAACACTGTGCCGACGCCGGGCTCCAGCAGCGCATGGTTCGCCGATCCGGTCGGGCGACCTTGCTCGTCAACCACACGGTCGAGGTTGTAGCGAACACGATCCATGAACGTGGCCGGGTCGAACGTGTCGGCCGGCGCTTCGACGCAGCCCTTGCGATCGCTATCCTGATCCAGCGGGTTGATCGGGCAACCTTCCTCGTCGAAGAGGAAGAGCCCGCTCCCGAGGCCAGCGACCGCGTGCACGAACAGAGGCGAGTTCATGTCGTTGCCGGTGTTGCGACCGAAGTGTTCCGCCAATGTTTCGAACGGCGGCAAGAGGTCGTAACGGTTGGATGACATCGCCGTACGGAATTGCGCGTACAGATCGCCGTACGTGTCCAAGCCCTCCTGCGTGAGGTGACACGCCACACAGTAGCGCGGTCCCTCGTACTGAGGCTCTTCGCTCTCCGGATCCTGCGGCACCGGTGTGACCCGACCGCGGATGGAGTGTGCGAGCATGGCGTTGTGTCCCAGCGACGGATGCGGGTTGTCCTCGGTCGGATTGTTCCCGTTGAGGTTTCGATCCGTGAACGCGAACGTCTTCGAGAAGACACCGCGTCGATCGCGCCACTGGAAGAACACTTTCGTGTTCGAACTCGTCTGCGTGATCTTGTTGCGAGAGTTCACGCCGAGCTGGAAGAAGATCGGCGACTGGTACACGAAGTCCGCATTGCGTTCTTCGAAGACGATGTTCTCGCCCGTGATGTTAGAGAAGTTGTTGTTGCGGTCGAACTCACCCTCGAGGTGACAACCCATGCAGGTGTTGGTCCAAGAGGAGTGACACGACGCACAGTCCATGTTGTCGCCGTGCTTGAAGTTCGTCGGATCCGCCAACGGGTCTTGCACAGGACCGCGCCCCGTCGCGGCGTTGCCGTCGTTGCGGCCCATCGCGTACGAGGCCTTGTGTGAGAACACGGCGCGCTGCGTAAACGGGTTGACCTTTTGGTTGTCGACGATCGTGTCCCGCGTTTGCGGGAGATAGTGACGGCGGCCGGTGAGGCGACTGTACATGAAGTACTCGTCGCCTTCCTTGACGACGTGCGGCAACGAGTTGCCGTGATCGTCCTTGCCGATCAGCTGTTGCGTGCCGTTGTGGCTGCGGCCCGTCTCGACGACGGCGTAGTCTTCGGTCGAGCCGTGACAGCTCTCGCAGCGAATCGCGACACTCTGGTTCATGCGACTGTTGATCTTTTCGGTGCCGGGTTGGCTCGGAGCGCCGCCATGAAGGTCGTAGCTGCCGTGGCAGTCGATACAACCCATGCCCGCCTCGTAGTGAACATCGGGCGGCGTATCGTCGCGACCGTCGTCGTCGTAATCCTCGCGCAGGATGTATTGATTGGCGTTGCGGCCATTAAACGTTCGGTTCCGAATCACCGGGTCGAACAGGCGCGTATCGTTGCGCGTCGATGTCCAGTTCTCGCGGTCCGGTTGGATCGGGTACTGCACGCCGCGGCGCAAGTCTTCATTCTGATCGAGGCGAATGCCCCAGTACTGCATCACGGTTCGGTTTGAACCCTGGTGGCAGCCGGCGCATGCGTAGTCGTCGATACCCTCGACAAACTCGCCGCTCGGAAGCGTTTGCGCTTTCGAGATGATCAAGTGGCGGCGTACGTGGGGGAGTTCAGGTTCGTCGATGTCGTCAACGTCGACCGGCTCCTCGCGGTTCATGTTCGGGTCGCTGTGCGTCGAACGACCGGACAGGCTCTTCGGCATGTGACAGGCGGCGCAGCCCGACCCGCGGAAGTCGCCGTAGCGGTTGTTCGCGCCCGCGCTTCCAAGGTGACAGTCGCCGCACGTGAACGCGATCTGCTCGTGGTACAGGTTCGCCAGCGGTGAGCCCGAGACGACGGTTCCGTCCGCGCGCTGCCACTGGTCGAGAGATGCCGCAGCGTATGCCTCTTCGTTGTCGTCGATCTCGTTTTCACCCTCCGCGTTGCGGCGGGAGTAGACCGGGAACTCGATGAGGCGTGCGACCTGGCCGATGCCGGACGGCGTGAACGACGAGTCGGTCACGGCGCGGAATCCCATGTCGGCGGCCGTCTTCTGATAGAGGTCGCGGCTTTCCGGGACCTTGTTTTCAACACCGATCGCGTACATCGCACCGGAGAAGATTCCGGTCTCGGTCGCGAGCGGGCTTTTGAGGACGTTCTCGACGTGGGGTTCGTGGCACTGTCCGCAGGCGCGTCCCTGGCCGACGACGCGCAGATCGCTCGGGTTCACAAACTGGAGATAGTCGATGGCGGTGTAGTTCACGCCATCGACTTCGTAGTCGTCGAGCTTGTCAATTCCGGTCAGCGTGAGGCGGTTGAAATACGCCCGCCGGTTTTGCTCCCAGAATGCGCGATCACCAATCTCGGGCGGCGCGGGAACGTGGCTGGTTGCCTTGTCCGTGCCGGTGGGATCGCCGCCGTGGCAATCGGTGCAAGAAAGGTCGTCGGCGCCCGCGAACGGGTGCGGATTCTCCATGCCGGGACCCGCGTAGTCGTCCTTGTTGGAGCCGTTGTGGCACAACATGCACGACTCCGATTGCGAGTTCGCAGTTTGCTCACGTGCGCCGGAATCCACACACGCTGCTAGCGCAGCCAGCATGAACATGCCCAGCAAGTGGCCTGTTCGTCTCACCATCCTCGACCTTTTCTTTGTCCGCCCCGCACGGGCTGAGGGCCCCTCCCAAGGGGCCGTATGTAAATGGGTATCACTCCAATCGGCGGTCCGGCTGCGAAACCCGCGAGCAAAAAGCGGAAGCGACACACAAACGTCCCAAAAGCGGACCAAAGCACACCCCAATCAAGAGTCCCGGCAAAAAGAACCCCGATACGGAAGTCTGAACGGGACTCTGAACGGGACCACTTCTCCGCTTGATCGTCTATAATCTCTTGCTGTTAAAGAGGTTATGCGATCGTCGTGCGGGATTTTTCGCGCACCGACCTGGGTTTGACGACACCGACCGAACTCCAAGTGGCTTGGGCCCAGTGGCTACTGATCGGGCTGTGCGCGCCGGCGAACGTCGCTCCTGGCCGTCGGGAAGGGCACGGCGCGCCCTGCTCGTATGGCCGCCGGGTGCGCGAAAAATCCCGCACCGGTACGCTCTAACTATTTGAAAAAAAAGAGCTTACAGAAGGAAGGGCGGAGAAGTGGTCCCGTATATGGTCTTTGCCGATGTGTGTATTGGGTGGGTCGACGTTTGCGCGGCGGATCCTGCGCGTGAGCGGCTTAAGTTGCTATTTTGCAATGGGTTATGTGGCTTTGAGCCGGGACCCAGTCCCCCTTCGAAACGGTCCCCTCGGTGCGGTCGCGTCATCGGTCCGGGGGCCGCTTGGGGGTTTGCTTAGCGGGCTCTTCTTTGGTTTTGTTGGATGGTTGCCTGCTCCCACTTAGTCGGGATGTGGCACCGGTCGCAGTTGTCCACCCAGCCCAGCGGAATGTGCGGCGGGTTCGCCGTGTTCGCAAGGTCTTGGGTGTGGCACGTCAGACACTCGGTATCGACCGGCAAGAAGTTTCCGACCGTGGCGCCCGGATGGCACTGATGGCAAGCGACCAACGCGTGACCACCCGTCAGCGGGAAGCGTGTGAGGTTGTGCTTCGCGATCAGGCCGGTCGGCTCCCACGTCGATTCGTTGTGGCACGTGGCGCACGCGCGCCCGAGATCGCCCTGGTGGACATCCTCGTGGCAACCCGCGCAACCCTTCGCCTGGAACACAGCGACCGGGCCGCGGTCGTTGTGGCAGCGAAGGCACTGAGCGTCGCCGTGCGCGCCGTTCAACGCAAAGCCGGTCTCCTTCTTGTGATCGAAAGAGAAGTCATGCACGAGGCGGTTCCACGTGTTGCCGACATGGCAAATCGTGCAGTCGGCGGGAAACGAGTCGTGGGGCAGGACGGGACCGAGCCCAGCCCACCAACGGTGCCGAGCGCCGCGCACAAGCCGCTGGCTCACGCACGCCCCGGCAAGCAGAACGAACGCGACAAAGAAAACAAGAGAGGTTTTCGGGATACGCATCGTCTCGATTCCTAAAAGCGCCGTTGCACAGTGAAGCCTAGCGTCCAGTTGATCTCGGTGTCGTAGCTAACGACCTCGACATAGCTTGAGAGGTCCCACCGCGACTCGAAATAGAACTGCGTGCTGAAGCGCACCCTGTGTTGAATGAGATCGTCCACATCGGGCGGAAAGTCCAGTAGGTGGTGGTTCGCGACCTCGTAAAGGACATCCCACCGCGCCCGTACGCCCTGACGCCCAAAGGTGACCCGGAAACCGAACGTATCCTCGAACTGGCCCGCCGTGGCAAACGCCGTGATATCGCCGCGCAGCCGCCGGAACGGAAAGTCGCGGATCTCGAACCCGAACTCTCCAGCTCCGCCTGCCTGGTCCTCGTCGTCCCAGATGCGGCCGTGGGTGTGCGCGCGCATGCGGTCATTGAAATCCCACCAGAACTCGACGGAAAGGCGGTCCAAGCGGTTCGCGTCGATCTCAGCGGCGAGCAACGGCAAGAATTCGTTCCGCAAGAGCTCCGGGAACGCGAGATGCAGGAACGTGATGTTGACGCCGCTCCCGTTGTCCCACCGGCGCCGCGCTTGCAAGATCGCCTGCGTGAGTTCCAAGCCCGAGCCCTTAATGTCGTCTCCACCGGTGTAGAGATCGATCCAAAGCGTGCCGTGGAGATCCCACGCGCCACGATGGTAGTGACTCTTTAACAAGATGAGATCCCGATCGGGCTCGCCGTTGTGCCACGTTTTCTGAAAGCCGATCGTGGCCGAGAAGTTCTCCTCCAAGTCAGCGATCCAGCGATAGAAGACGGAGAACGAAAAGTCCTCGAGCGTATCGAAGTCATCGGTGGGCGTGGGCAAGAACCCGATGCTCGCACCGAAGCGATGCCCTTTCGCGTTGCGCTTCGACCACTCGAACCCATCGATCACGCCGAACTCGGGCACCGCGTGGTGGAGGAAGCGACCGGCCTCCCAGCGCACCGGCTCGAAACGCGTACCGCCCACGGCATAGGACGCGCGCCGAACCAAAAGATCAACGCCGAACTGATCGCTCGTCTCCGTGCGGAAGTTCATCTCCGTGTTGAACCGAATGCGCCCGCCGCGCTTGAATAGGTTTTCGAGCAAGATGTCGGTGCCGATTCGGAACAGCGACGCGTCGAACTCACTGTCGATGCTCGTGATCGCACCGATCGCATACGCGCGCCCCGAGTACTTCGGATCGCGCGCGTTGGGACGAACCGGACGCACCTCGGCAAGGAGCGGTTTGCCCTTCTTGTAGTTCTCGTCTTTGTTCTTCCAATCCGGATGATCCTTCGCGCGTACGTCGTCGGGATCTTCAATCACCTCGACGTCCTCGCCCTCGGTCGGCTTGCCGGTGCCGCCCGCGCCGTCCCCGCCGGAGCCGTCGCCCGCGCCGTCGGGGTTGTCGGGGTCGTCGGGGTCGTCGGGGTCGTCGGGGGCATCGGGGTCGGGCTCATCCGCGGCCAAGCGAGCCCGCGGAATCAACACCTCGCCGCGGGTTCCCGCGTCCGGCTGAAACTTCGGATCGTCGATGCGGACGAACGCCGTCCGGTCTTTGACATCGCTTACGCTTCCGCGGAAGACACCGCCTTGGCGGGGGAAAAACTCGACCGTGTCTCCGACTTCTAATCCGTCGCGACTGCCGCGGTCCACGGCGGCGCCCGTCGGGTCGGAAGAAACGACACGCAATACGATTCGCTCAAAGTCGTCCTCGCCAGCCCCGATGGGGACAGCAAGGAACAACGTCATCGCGATCCATGTTTTGATTCGCGCGTTCACCGTCCACTCCTCTTGCGTCTGCGTAAGGGGTTGTTGTGGGAGCCGTGGCAGTCGGCACAGGTCGTCCCGAGCGGTCGATACCGCACGGCGACTTTCCCGTTGATGCGCTCCTTCTTGTGGCACTCCGCGCAATCCAGTGCGCCGTGCGTTTTGTCCAAGCGGAAGCGCGAGTCGAAGTTGTGGCGGAACGTTAGATCCGCGAAACTCGACGCGCTGCGATGGCAGCTCTCACAATCGTTGTTCTTTCGTTTTTCGAATTGACCCGCGTGCGGGTCGCTGTGGCAATCGGCGCACCGGTTGCCCTTGGCGCGGTTCCAAGTCCGCCCCGTCTTGTCGGGCCGGCGGCGCGGCTTGTGGCAGCTCGCGCAATCGGTCCGCGCGTGCGCACCCTCCAGCAGGAAACCGGTCCACGTCCCGTGCTCGAACCCGTCTGGGAACGAGCGGAACGATGTCTCGATGTGGCAACGCGCGCAGCCCTCCTTGCCGTTCACGCTCTGCGGCAGATCCTTTTTGTCGAACTGCTTGTCGTGGGGATCCTTGTGGCACGTCACGCAGCCCGTGTACTTGCCGAAGTGATCGGACACGCGCCCCAGCGTGCGTCCGTTCGCGTCGGGCAACTCACCGCGCGGATGACACGTCTCGCAACTCGCTTGCGCATGAGCGCCGGCGATGGCGAACGTGGTCCACTTCCCGTGATCGAATGTGCCGAGCAGATCCCGAAACGTCGTGGACTTGTGGCACACGGAGCAAAGGCCGTGCTCCTTGCCGGCGGCTTCTTTGTCGTGGTGATCGAACGCACCGCGATGGACATCGCGGTGACAGCTCGCGCAATCGCTGTTCAATCCGCGGAACAAGCGCGCCTCGTTCCGTTTTGGTTCGACATGACAGTCGTTGCAGTCGGTTTTTACGTGCGCGCCTTCCAGCGGAAGGCCGGCGCTCTTGTGCGACCGCACCGTAAACGTATGGGGCGTGAACTCCGTGCGGCTGTGGCAATCGACGCACCCGTTGGGCGCGAGCGGACTCTCCAGGAACTGGCTCAGATGCACGTCCTCATGGCACGCGATGCAGTCGTCAGCTTGGCGACCGGGATAGCGCTCGACAAACGTCTCAAGCTCCGGCTTGTGGCACTCCGCGCACGTGACGTCGTGGTGGGGGATCGCGAGCGGGAAATCGCTGCCGCCGTGCTGATCGACGGTAACCGTCAGTCTTTCGTCGCGGAACGTCTCGTGCTCGAACTTGTGACAGACGACGCAACTCGCCGGCTCCGCAAGCGCCGCCATCGAAGCGGTTGTGGCGACAAACGGCTTGCTGTGCGGTGACTCATGACAGTCCATGCACTGCCGCGGGTTCGCACGAACGTGCCCGAGCTTCTCCAACGCGTGATCGGAGTCGTCGGCGTGGCATGCGCGGCAAGACATGTCCGCGTGCCCGCCGATCAGTGGCAGGAATTTGTCGTGGCCGTCGGAGCCCAGTTCCTCCCAAGACTTCTGGGAGTGGCACTCGACGCACGAGAACACCATCTTGCCCTCGTGGGGGTCCTCGTGGCATGAAGCGCAGTCTTTGTCGAGTCCGAGGAAGCGACGTTCGCCCTCCGGCAACACGTCGATGTCCGCGTTCTTGTGGCACTCGGTGCAGTCCAACTCGAGATGCTTGCCGTCCATCGCGAACCGGATTTTTTT
Organism: Planctomycetota bacterium; assembly: GCA_021776785.1. Taxonomy (GTDB): domain Bacteria; phylum Planctomycetota; class PLA2; order PLA2; family PLA2; genus JAJFFF01. Next base: position 275,006 of record JAJFFF010000001.1, read on the forward strand.
GTGGTCAAACGTCTCGCGGTCCGCGCCCGCCGCCATGAACGACTGGTCGTTCACCATCTGGAACGCGTCTCCGTGATGATCGGAGTGGCAGACCGCGCAACGGTTCGCTTCGGCGGGCTCCATGATGCCGTGCAGGCCCGAACGCGCCTTCATCTGCTGCGCGATCGGTTTGTGACACTCCAAGCAAGACTCGGTCATTTCGCCGAAGAAACCACCGTGACAGTCCGCGCACTTGCCGGCGCCGTTGAGCGCCGCGTGGGGGGCCGCGAGCGCGCCCGGCGACGTGCGCCCCAGCGAGCCGATGGCCAAAACGAGAACAAGCGCGGTCGAAGCCACGCCAATCCAAAGTCGCGGGTTGCGCCAGCGGCTCACCGGACAACCTCTGGCCCATCCGCGAAGTAGTGCGCGCCGTACGCCAGCGCGTACCAGACGTGCACGATGACCAGCAACACCATGAGCAACGACACCCAGCGATGCAGATACCGCCACGAATTCAGAATCGAGCGCAGGTCTTCGTAGTGCGCCGCCATGAGCGCGATGTGATGGGCGCGCCGCGCTAGGGCCAAGCTCTCGGTGATCTGCCGTTTGTGGATGCCTTGGGTCCGGCCCTCGGCTTCCAACGCGGCGAGCGTTCGCTTGAGCGAGCGCTGCACGCCGCAAAGCGCCAACACGCGGCTCAGAAACGAACCCTTCCACTGGCGCTTCTCAACCAACGCGAGCACTTCGTCGCGCACGCGTTGGTTGAACAGACGCTGCCCCTGATCCCACTCCTCCGAGATGCGGCTGAGCTGCGTCTTGACGTCGGTCAGTTCGAGTTCGCGGCCGTTGGCGGCGCGCGGAATGTACGCGTAGAAGTAGCGGCCGATGGCGCCGGTGACGAGCAACACCACGAGCGCCCAATAGGCATAGCCGCCGGGTGTGTCGCGCGGAGCCATGGCGCCGTGCAGCGTCGCGCACAAGAACGCGAGGATGCCGGTCGCGACGTGACTGGTCATCCAGAGTTGGAGCGAACCTAAGCGGAAGCGGTTCTTCGGCGAACGGCGCACCAGGTAGAGCAGGTTGATGATGATGAACGCAGTGGCCGAGATGCCGAGCCAGAGCCCGACGACCAGGCTCGGGCGCAGGTACGCGTGCTTGGGGTGCGCGCCACGATCCGCAGCACTGAGTCCGTAGTAGTCGAGATGCCAAAGCGCGAAGGAAAGCGCCAACAGTGAAAGCACGAACGCAACGCCGAGCGCGCGAATGAGCCCTGTGCCGCGCTCGCTGAGCAGCTCCTGCGTCGGGCGCAGCGCCGGGTCAAACGACACGCCCGAATTCTTGAGCAGTTCAAACGGAAGCGTCCCGCCGGCCATCACGAAGACGTCGTCGTTCTGAATTTCTTCGACGGCGGATCCGTCGTCGGAGTCGACTTTGATCTGCACGATCTCGTCCGCGATCGACTGGACTTCGCTCCGAAACTTAATGTCGATCTTGCCCTGCGCGACGTACTCCTCAAGTCGGTTTTGGTTCTTGGCCCGCGTTCGAAAAAACGACTCCTTGCGGTACGACAGCGTGACGGCGTTCCCCGGTTGCTCAGCGAGTCCCATCGCCGTTTCCACGGCGCTGTCGCCGCCGCCGACGACCAAGACGCGACGGTCGCGGTAGGAGTGGGCGTCGAGCAAGCTATACGCGACCTTGGGCAACTCTTCGCCGGGCACCCCAAGCTTGTTCGGCACGCCTCGGCGCCCGAGCGCCAAACAAACGTGCCGCGCAACGACGTCAGCATCGTCGGTCTCCAAGACGAAGCGACCGTCCACGCGTTGTTCGAGGCCGCTAAAAACGCGCCCCTGGCGAATCGGCAACTCGTGCTCGGTGACGACGTCTTGCCAGACCTCCATGAGCTCCTCTTTGGTGTACTCGACCTGATCGAGACGGCCGTGCAGCGGGAGGGTCACCGGCTGCGTCAACACCAGCTTGCGGCGCGGGTACTTGGCAATCGTTCCGCCCACCGCGCGCTCCTGTTCCAACACGAGGAACGAGAGACCGAGACGCTTCGCTTCGAGCGCACACGCGAGACCGGCGGGTCCCGCGCCGACGATGCACAGATCCAAGATGTTGTCTTCGATCGGGGGCCCGGCTGCTTTGCGACGGGCCACCTCGGCGGCCACGGCGGTTCCGTGTTCGATCGCGGTCTTGATCAAGGCGTGCGCGGTCAGCTCGCCCGCCAAAAACAAGCCGGGCGTGCCCACGGCTTCCAAGTTGGCGTCGAGCACGGGGATGTCGTGGCGCTCTTCGAGATTAGTCAGCGTGACCGTGATGGCGCCGACGGGGCAGTTGCGTTCGCATGCGGCGACGCCGACGCAACGCGCGCCGTTGATCACGACGGCTTGGCCGTGCACCATTTCGAGGACGCCGTCTTCGGGGCAAACATCGACGCAGGTTCCACACCCGAGACAGCGCGAAAGATCGACCACCGGATGCTGGAGTTGTGCTTTTGCCGCACCTTGCCGCACGGCCTGCACGCGATCGGAGATCGTTTGCTCCATGCGCAACAGCTCCCGGCGCCGCATCATGGCGGCGAGGAGCGCGAAGCCGAGCCCGAAGACGACGGCGAGGAGGAGGGGCCAGCTCATGTCATTCCCGCGCGGTCTGGAATCGGTAAATAAGTGTCGATCTCGATGCTGACCCGTTGCCGCCGCTGCCCTGCGACCGCTCGCAAGGTATTGCTCTATCGGCCCCCGCGCGCGGCGCACTTAACCCGCATCGCCAGGGGGGCGAGACGCCCGCATCCGGCCGACCAAGGCACCGAACCGTCTGTTGAAAAGATCGTCGTCAGGCGAGAGTGAGAGATCGGAGTCGAGATCCAGGAGCGAACCGGAGGCCTAGCCCGCAAGCAAGGGCGAGGATGGGCGACGCAGAGATCCCCTTCGCCAAAGCGACTCCGCGCTCGCCGCCCACGGGGAGTTTTTTGGACGGACTTCTACGGGCCCCTCAAATGGCACAAGGCGCTGGGGAACCGGAGTCCCCGCAGCGCCTCGCGTGCGTATGGTCGTTTTGAGTCGGGTCCTTCGCCGGCTATTCCGTCTTGCCGCCCACAGGCAGCACGTTCGGCTCGTTGTTGCCGACCGGCTCGCCCGTCGTCGGCAGCGCGGCTGCATCGACATAGCTACGGGCGGCAATCATGGTCGCCGTGAAGTTTTGGTTGAGCTCGCCCGCCAGCGTACCCACCTGCTTGACCTCGGCCTGGACCGCGCCGAGCGCCGCCGGGTTGAGGTCGTTTTTCAGGTAGAGCACGTGGTCGCGCAAGTTGCGGTTGTACAACTCGTAGGTGGCGACAGCCGGATCGGCGGCGGCCACAACAGCGTCAAAGCGCTCGCGGGTGGCCGCAAGGCGCGCTTGGCTGCGCTGGCGCATCGTCGTGGACTGGTACGACGAAAGGTCGCGTGCCCACTGTTCAAAGACCGGGCCTGCCATGTCCTTCATCGGAGCGACGCTCTCGCTGAGCGTCTCGGCGTGAGCCTCCGAGTCTTCCACAGCCACAACGAAGTCGTTGTAGGCCTGCACGGCGTTGCCGGCAAAATCCGCCGACGTCAATGCCTGAAGCTTGGCGTAAGCCAGCTCCACTTTTTCTTTGGCGACCTCCGAGTTGACGTACACCGTCTCGATGGAGCTCACTAAATTGTCCACTTGCGACGGGCCGTTCGAGCTACTGGCGAAAAGACCGTTGAAGGTCGCACACGCCGGAGTCCCCAAAAAAAGCAATCCCACCGCGAGCGTTTTCGCGATCATGCGTTTGTTCACTTGATGTTTTCCTCGCTGATACAGCGACGCGCCAAGAAACTGCGTCCAAACAGCCCTTACCCCAGCGTCGCTTGACGCATCGCGGCCTTTATCGGTGGGTCCGCGGGAGGCCTTAACCGCCCGCCGGGCTTACTCTGGGACAAGAAGACGTGATGAGAGGCGTGTTTTGGGCCCTGCGGGCGGCGCATTCCACCGTTCCACGGCTTGGAGGCTGTTTCATAATGGCTCGACAAAGCCGCAGCGCGCTACGCCTTGAGGGGCGAAATGGACGATGGTCTTAGACCGTGGGATGCCGGCCGCTGCGAGGCAGTGATGCATCGGCATAGATTTGGTCGATAGACGTCGAGAGAGTTTGGAAAAGATCACGCCGCGCCTCGGCGCGCCGACGTAAGAAAGACCGGAGCCCAAAGAGAATGGTCCCCATTCGGAAACCCCGCGGATTACGCGTTTTTAACGCTTTTTTGCCCTGCGCCCTCGGCGCCACGCTGCTTCTTGCTGGTTGCGGTGACGCCGAGGTCGTCGTCGAGGACGTGCGCGAGCGACGAGCGCACTACGACTACATTCCGCGCACGTCGCAGCAGCGATTCGAGCCGAAACGGCGTGCGCCGGCCCATGGCGCGGGCGCGTCCAACGAGGTTCAACTCGCCTGGGATCTTCCCGAGGGCTGGGCTGAAGCGCCGTTGACGCAGTACCGCAAGGCGAACTTCAAGATCGGCGCGGATACGCAGTGCTATCTGTCCATCACGGGCGGGGGCGTCGAAGCGAACGTCAACCGCTGGCGCAAGCAGATGGGCCTTAAGCCCCAGTCGTTTGAGGAAATGAAAGCGTTTCCCCAAAAGAAGCTGGGCCCCTATGACGCCTTGGTTGTCGATCTTGAGGGATCGTTTACCGGCATGAGCGGCGGCCAAGCCGCGAAGGGCTATCGCATGCTGGGCCTGATCGTGCAGGACCAGCAGCAAACGATCGTCTTAAAAATGGTCGGACCCGCCGACGTCGTCTTGCGCGAGCGTCCGTCGTTTTTCCGGATCGCGAAGTCGATTCGCCGGCGCGCGGATGGCGAGAATCCGCATGGCGGCGGCGATCCGCACGCCTCGGCGGGGGCGGAGCCGAAATCCGACTACCAATGGACCGCTCCGAAGGGGTGGAAGCGCGGCAAGCCCAAGATGGAGCGCCTCGTGACCTATCACCCGGCGGACGGTGTTCAGTGCTACATCAGCATTTTGGTCGCCGGCGGCGGCGGTATCGGGCCCAACGTCAACCGTTGGCGCCGACAGATGGGCAAGCCGCCTTTGAGCAACGCTGAAATCGGTAACCTGAAAAAAGTCCGCCTTCTTGGGCAGGATGCGCCGTTATTGGAGCTGATGGGCGGCAAGTTCACGGATATGGATGGCAAAGCGGTTGACGGTGCGGCGCTGATGGGCGCCATGTGCATCGACCGCGGCCGTCTGATCACCATCAAGATGACGGGGCCGACCGCCGCCGTCGAAAAGCAACGAGAAGCGTTCATCGCATTCTGCGAGTCGCTGGAGCCGGTGAAGTGACGACCATGACCGAAGAGACCCAAGTCCCGGAAACGGCCACCGTCACGGTGAAGCACGAGTCGATCGGCCAGCGCGTCGTGAACTTGTTGGCGTCGTTTGGGTTGACGATCACGATCCTGCTGTTCTTGATGGTGCTCACGTTTTTCGGAACGATCGAGCAGACCGACACGAACCTGCACGACATCCGCACGAAGTTTTTCGACTCGTTTTTCTTTACGACGGACACGATCCCCTTCCTGCCTTTGCCGGGCGGGGCGCTCCTGTTGACGCTGCTTGCGGTCAACTTGTTTGTCGGCGGTCTTTTGCGCCTCAGACGCACGCCGTCACGCGTCGGCATCTTCATCATCCACATCGGTATCGCGTGGCTCCTGCTCAGCGGCCTCGTGGAGTTTGTGTTCGGCGTGAAGGGGTATGTCCAAATTTTTGAGGGCGAATCGGCGTCCCGGTTCTTGAGCCACAACGAATGGCAAGTGACGATCGCGCACCAGACCGCGGATGGCAAAGAGCGCGCGTTCGTCATTCCGCCGGAGAAACTTCCGGAGCCGGGATCGACGACTAAGTTCACGGCCGAGGGGCTCCCGTTTGCGGTGGAATTGCGCGGGTACCTGCGCAACTGTCGCGTTAACGCGGCGGGCCACGGGACGGGCATGGACGGATATACGTTCAAGCGATTGGACGATGCCGAAGAACCGCAAAACAACCGGCCCGGCGTGACCGCCAAGTTGATCGAGCCGGGCGGGGTTACGCGCGAAGCGATGCTGCACTCGATGGCCGAGCCGTATGTGACGCGCATGGCGGGACAGCGCTGGGCGCTCACGATCGAGCGCCAGAGTTGGGAGCTTCCGTTCACGCTCAAGCTGCGCAAGTTCCACAAAGAGGAACACCCGCGCACGAACGTTCCGAGTCGGTTTGCCAGCGATGTGACTCGGACCGAAGACAATGTCGATCACGACATTCACATCTCGATGAACGAGCCCATGCGTTACGCGGGCTACACGTTTTACCAATCGGGCTGGGGCCCGCAGAACGTACCGCGCGGAACGCCGATCAAGCGTTACTTCTCGGTGTTCTCGGTGGGCAAAAATCCTGCCGATCGCGGGCCGCTTTACGCGTGCATCGTGATCGCTTGCGGACTCGTCTATCACTTCATCCGCAAACTTCGACTTCACCTGAGGTCTGAAAACCGGAGGCGCGCCTAATGCCCTGGAACAAACTCTCCTGGTTGGCTTTGGCTCTGGTCTGCGCCGCTCTGATTGCGACGACGGCGCGCGGCGAAGCTAAAGACGTGACGCCGACGCTCCACCGAACGTGGTCCAAAGAGACGCTGAAGCTCGCGTCGACATTGCCCATTCAAGACCGCGGGCGCATCAAGCCTATGTCGACCGTGGCCGGCTATGCGATGCTCGGCATCAACCACAAGCGAACCCACATCAACGCGGATGGCGCCAAGCGCGAGCCCATGCAGTGGTTTCTCGACTGCTGGCTGTTTCCCGATCTTGCGGAACGTGAGAAGTTTTTCGTTGTCACCGACAGCGCGGTACTCAAGACACTCGAGATTGAAGTCGCCGGCAAGAAGAAGCGCGATCGGTATTCGTACGCGGAACTTCGTCCCGGTGTCGGCAAGCTGTTCGAGCTCGCGCACGAATACGGACCCATCAAGGAGAAGGATCGCGATCGGCTGCAGTCGCAGATCGTGATCCTGGCCAACGCCGTTCACGCGTACGAGCGAATCGCCCACTACCTGGCGTTCGCTCACGCGCCCATGCAGCTCGAGCCGCCGCTTCACGGATTGTTTGGCAAGAAGTCGATTTGGGTCAGTGACTTCCTTACCGCTCTACCGGAGGTCGCTCGCAAGACGCAAAAGTCTGGCAGTGGTTTGAGCCCGGATGCGCAGGCTGCGTTCAGTCGGCTGTCGCGTGATCTTGAACGGCGCATGGTCAGCGCGCGTGGCCTGGTTTTCTTCCCGCCGCCGGCGGGCAGCACCGGCAAAGAATGGATGACCGCGTTCGACGTCGTCGAATTGGCGGTCACCGGTTTCCCCGTTGCGCCCGCCCATATCAAGATGCTGCAGGCGCTCGAGAAGATGCGTTCCGCGCGCACCGACCCGGCCGCGGTCAACGCCGCGATGCGCGAGTTTCACAAGGGGGCTGTCGACTTGGCGAAGGAACGCGGCGAGTACGACAAGGTCGAACTCGAGGTCTTTTATTACAAGCAAGACCCGTTTTACCGCAGCCTTTACGTTTACTTGCTCGGCTTTATCCTCGTCGCGCTCACGTGGCTTTTGCCCCATGTTCGCCGGCTGCGGCTCGCTAGCATCATCGTGGTTGGCGGAGCACTTCTTTATCACACATACGGCCTCGTCCTGCGCTGCATCCTGCGCTCGCGTCCGCCGGTGAGCAACCTCTACGAGACGATCATCTTCATTACGGCGATCGTCGTCGCCGTCGCGTTGGTGCTGGAGTACATCAATCGCAGGGGCATCGGCCTCGGCGCGGCTCCCGCGCTCGGTGTGATTGGACTGTTCGTCGCGCACAAGTTCGAACTGACGAAGAAGGAAGACACGATCGCGCCGCTGATCGCTGTGTTGGATACCAACTTCTGGTTGGCGACGCATGTGACCGCGATCACGATCGGATATGCGGGAGGGCTCCTGGCGGGAGCGCTCGGCCACATCTATGTGATTGGCCGTGCCTTCAAAAAGGGATCCGAGAAATTCTATTCGTCGCTCGGACGCATGGTCTACGGGACGATCTGTTTCTCGCTGATCTTCTCCGTCGTCGGAACGATTCTGGGCGGCGTGTGGGCCAACGAGAGCTGGGGCCGTTTCTGGGGCTGGGACCCGAAAGAAAACGGCGCGCTCTTGATCGTGCTTTATCAGCTTGTGTTGATTCACGCGCGTTTGGGCGGATACATCAAGAGCTTCGGCATCTCGATGGTCGCCATTTTGGGCAACATCGTGATCGGGTTTTCGTGGTGGGGCGTGAACGCTTTGGGCGTCGGTCTCCACAGCTACGGGTTTACGTCATCGATCAGCCGCGCTTTGGCGATCTTTTACGCGGTCGAAGTCTTGGTCTTTTCGATCGGCGCCGTGTACTGGTTCCTCAACACTCGCCCGCCGCGCGCTACCTCGGCCTTTTGACTTCGAATTCTTCAAGACCTAGACCGAGCGTGCCGGTCGCCACACGAATTTCGTGTTGCTGGCCGGCGCGTTCGTAAATCACCCCCGCGTGCGTGGCGCCGCTCTGTTTGGTCTTTGCGAGCGCTTGGCGCAGATCCTGAAGCGATTCGATTTCCGCGCCATCGTAGCTCACGATCAGGTCGCCGATCGCTAGACCCGCGCGTTGCGCCGCGCTGCCGTCGGCGATCCGCGTGATCCGCAATCGCCATAAGAACTTCGTGTCGGAAGCTTCGAGCGGTACGACCAGCGTCGTCTTTCCCGCAACCAGCCGGATCTCTTTGTCGAACAATGCAAACCCACTTCGCTTGGCGACCAATCGGCACGCGCCGGCTGCAACCGCGCCGACAAAGACCTCACCTTTCTTGTCCGAAACCGTGAGCGGTTCGGTCGGGAACGCGCGGCCGAGCAGTTGTTGCACATCCTGGCCCGCACTCCACACCGCCACGCGTACGCCGACGATCGGTTGATCGCGTTCGTCACGAAACTGGAGCCGGGTCGGCGCCGCGGCGGTCAGCTTGAACGTTAGCTTGGTTGTCTCGCCCGGCTTGAACACAACCCCGGGCTTCGTCGCGACCGCGTGCTCGCGGCCCCAGACCGAGACGTCAAACGTCCCCGGCTTGAGACCGGACGCGGGCCCCTGAAAGCCCCAACTGATGCGCTGGGTCCAGATCAACATCGGGTCGAGCTTTTCGCCCGCTGCGTTGGTGATCGTCGTGTCGAGCACGGAACCTTTTTCCATCGCGAAATCGACGGTCGCCGCGTGATCGGGTGCGCGCAACGTCGCCGACGCGCGGTGGAGGCCGTACGCGCCGCCGTTAGCGAACATCGAATATTCGCCGGCAGGAAGATTCGAGAAGCTGTATCGACCTTTGTCGTCGGGCGCGCAGCGCGCATTCACGCGGTGCCGTCCCGCCGCCTTGAAGAGTTGCTCACGGTTGTCTTCGCTCGCGCGCAACCCGATCACAACCTGGACCCACGGCCCGACGACGCTCTTTGTTTGCGCGTCGCGCACGGTTCCGTCGATGCGCCCCGTCGCGAGTCGAATGTTTTTCGTGAGTGCCGCACCGGGTTCGATCGTCAGCTTCTCGATGTGAAACTTCGATGGAACCAACAGGAAGTATGTGCCTGCCGGGAGTCCTGCGATGCGGTAACTGCCGCGCGCATCGACCCGACTAAACGGAAGCGGTTTACCGGTCTCCTTGCCGTCGATGACGTGAACTTCGAGTTCCTCTTGCCCAGCGGGCCGAAACGATCCGTGAACGTCATCATCGAGCGCGCCGAACGTGTTGTGGACTTGGCCCGATAGGACCGCGCCGGCCGCGAACGTGATGTCCAGCTCTTTGGTGGGTGTTGCGGCGCTGAGCTCGAAGCGTCGCCTCACGATCGTCCCGTCGTGCGTGGCTTCCACGGCGAAGCGCCCGGCGTTCGGGAGCGGTGTTGTGAAGCGCCCGGCCGCGTCGGACCGAACGGTGCCGAGGACATGGTCGCCGACCCGGCTCGCGATCACGCGCACGGCGATCGTGCGCGGCGCCTGGCCTTCCCAGATCACGCGTCCCGTCACGCGGAACGCGCTGTCGGCAGGAGCGATTTCGTTTTCACTTTCGTTCTCACTGGATGACTTCGACGTCGTTTCGGTGTCGTCGGATTTTGTCTCCGTCGCGTCGGAGTCAGCCGCGGTTGCTCCCGACGAACGCTTCGCAGAAGTCTTTGCGGCGTCCCGTCTTTGCGCGCGGTCCGAAGCGTCGTCGTCTCGCAGCCAAAAGAACGCGCCCAGGGCGAGAAGGAGGACGGCGAGCGCGCCGCCGATAGCGGTTGATTGTTTCATGGCCATGAATGCTCCTGCGGCTGCTCCGGCCGGCGGGATGCTGAGTCCCGCGACGGCTAAGAGATTGGCGCGCCAATGGTGTTCGGGGTCGGCTTGCAACCGTCGTCGTAGCTGCCCATGCGCCCGCGCCAGCCGCGCGCGTGCGGCGGCCGGGGTGATCGAGCAGCGGGCCGCCATGGCGCGCGGCTGCAGTTCGTCCACGTAGCGCAGCAGAAGTGTCGTGCGATGGGGCTCGGGAAGTTCGAGAACGTGCCGCAATGGCTCGCGGTGCAATTCGGTGCGTGCGACGACGTCGAGCCCGGATTCGGTGCGTTCTTGGCGTGCGACTTTTCGTTCGCGCGCTGTTCGCCTCGACTCCGCACGGCGCACGTGGTGCGATAGGTTGCGGACGGTCGTGGCGAGCCAAGCGCGCAGCGCATGCGGCGGCGGCTGCGCGTCGAGTGCGGCCATCCACGTCTCCTGAACGACATCGTCGGCGCGATGCTCGTCGCCCGAGAGCAGTCGTCGCGCGAGGGCCCGCACCCACGGCGTGTGGGCGAGTAAGTCATCGACATCGACGGAGTGCTTTGTGGACACATCATGGATGTACCCGCCGCGCGCACGATCGTGACTCAAAAAACCGAAAAGATCGCGTGCTCGAGTGCATCCGGCGAAGCCCAAGTGTGCAAAACAACACGTTGCGTCCGCTCCGCAGCGGGTCGTGTCGACCATGAGCGCGCCCGAGGCGCCGATTCGGCGCGCGACGGGAGAATCGGCTACGTTGTTAGAGAACGAATGGCGAAACGAGTCGGATTGTTGCTGGCGCTGATCGGGGCGTCCGTCCTAGTGTGGATGTTGACGAGCGAGAGCCGGGCGCGTTCGCGCCGATCGACTTCGGCGGACCACGAGGTTTCTGCAAACGCTGCGCGCGACCAGGAATCGACGCCGGCCGCCGCGGAGCCGGCCGTGGTCCACGGGCGCGTCCGGGCGTACGCGACGGGTTCCTTTGTGTCGGCCGCCTACACGTTTCGCGCGGGCGAGCGGCCATCGACGGGGCGAACGGATGCGCACGGGACGTTTCGGTTCGAAGCAAGAACGGTCGGCGTCGCCGCCGAACTCGCGCTGCACGCTGCCGCATTCGGCGAATCGACGGTGTCGGTCGCGCCTCTGCGTGCCGGTGAGGTGCGCGACCTCGGTACACTCTGGGTTCGGGCACCGGGGAGGGCTCACATCTTGGTTGTGGACCCTGCCGGCAAGCCGGTTGCGAACGCACGCGTGGCGATTGGTATCTACGGGATGGTTGCGGGGACGCCGATTCACCCGCGTGCGCAAGAACTTCGAACCGGGGCGGACGGAACGGCCGACGCGTCCATGGTGGGCGACGCCTCGTGGCGGTTTTTCGCATGGGGGAGCGGATTCGGCGCATCTGCGATGGTCACGCGCGGGATCGCGCCGGGCTCTTTCGTCCAAGTCCTGTTGACGCTTGGGCCACCGCATCGACTCGTGGGGCGTGTCGTGGACGCGAGCGGGGCGCCTTCCCCTGGCATCGAGGTCCTCGTGGCCCAAGACAAGTTCACGTATCGCGATGCGAGCCGGTATCGCGCGGTGGGTGTCGAAGCCAAGACCGACCGCGATGGACAGTACGAGGTCCATGGATTGCGGGCCGGCATCGCGACCGTGTATGCCGGCGTGCCCGGGGGCCGCTTTTTCGGGATCGCCACGATCAACATTCCGGAAGTGCCGCGCCTCGACTTCCGGTACTCGGCCGCCGCCACGCGAGGGCAGGCGGTGGTGGCGGGGACGGTTCGCTCATCTGTCGGTCAGCCGATGGACGGCGTCAACGTGAGTGCGAGTATCCAGACCGATTGGGGCTACTTGTTTGAACGCGCCATCACGGATGCGCGCGGGCGATACGAAATCACCGACTTGCCGGCCGGTCTCCTGACCGGTGTCTCCGCACGCGCGTTTGGATATCGCGAACGCGAGGCATCCTTCGCGCGGACGTCGCTCAAGGGGGATGTGCGTGTCGAGCACGACCTCGTCATGGATCCACGCCCCGTCTTGCGCGGCGTGGTGCGCGACGCCGAGGGGCCGCTCCCCGGCGCGCAGATTCGTGTCGTCGTACGGTCGAAACTCTACGGCGCCACAACGGACGGCAACGGACACTACCGGCTCGACCGCGCACCGCCCGGCCCGGCGATTGTGTTCGCGTCACGCGAAGGCTATTTCATTCCCGGCGCACCGCTGGGACGCAGTAAGTTCCAGTCCGTTCCTAAGGAATTGCAGGTCAAGATTCCAACCGAAGGGGAAGCCGTTCTCGACATCGTGATGCGTCGTGGCATCCCCGTCCGCGGTCGCGTCACCACTCCCGAAGGCCGACCCGTGTCGGATCTGTTGCTTCGCTATCAGCCCCGTCACGGTCGCAACGATGTGCACGAACCGCGGGCCGCGACCGATGCGGACGGGAGGTTTACGATCCACTTGCCGCCAGGCGACGGTTGGTTGCACGCGGTCCACGAGCGCTATGCGATGGACCCGCACAAGGTGACCGTGCACCGAAGCGATGAATCGAAGCCGCTCTCGCTTTTGGTGCATCGGAAGCGCCGCGTGACGATCAAGGGCCGTGTCTTGGATCTGTCCGGTCCGGTCTCCGGCGCCAGCGTGAGAGTTCAGGCGAGCGGTAACCTGACGCGCGTTTGGAATACGGTCACACGCGACGACGGAGCGTACGAGCTGTCGATCGAAGTCGCCTTGGGGCGCTCGTGGAAAGCGACCGTCCAATCGCCCACGCATCGAGTTACGACGGCGCGTAGGTCGGTCGCGGCGGATCAACTCAGCGTCACGTTGGACTTTCAGCTCGCGCCGAATCCGACCGTCAGCGGCGTCGTTGTTCGCAACGGCCGCCCGGTGGCGGGCGCGCGCGTCCGCATCGACGGCGGTTCGCTTCCTGTGCGGGTGCGTGGCGAACGCGTGGCCGCCGTCACCGACGATGCCGGGCGGTTCGCGCTGGCTCAGCGCTTCTTGTTCAACCTAAACGCCTCGGCATCCACAGAAGACGCGCGCTCTGAAACGGTGCGGATCACAGCCGAGAACGCTAACGACCTCCGGTTGGAGTTGCTTCCGACCGCGCCGCTTGGCGGGACCGTGCGGACCAGCGATGGGAAGCCGGTTCGGTTCTTAACGATCACGGCGCGGCGCCTCGTCGGCATGCTGGGCACAGAGGGCCGCACCCTGGAGCGCATCCACACCGATGAGCACGGTCGGTTCGTCGTTCCCAACGCGCTGCCCGGCACGTATGGCTTAGACATCGACGGCGGCTCGGGGAACCCGATCGTTGTGTCGGGCCGTCACGAGTGCAAGACCGGATCGTTGTCCCTCGCTCTCGTCGTGAAAAACGGCGCCTACATCGCCGGGCGCGTGCGCTCTGTGCCGGACTCGTTGCGTGTGCGCGATGTCGAAGTGATGGTGGTTGATGCGACGAGCGGGAAGAGGGTTCTCCACGCGAGGCTCGAACGGGATGGACGATTCCGCGCGGGGCCCGTCCCGATCGGGGTATACGACGTCCTCGTCACGCGCGAGCTCGAGTTCGACGGGTTCGCGGCGATCGCGCGACGGGGTTCCGTTCGCACCGGCGCGAACGATGTCGAGTTCGTCCTTCGGAGCGATGGTGATATCCGCGGTACCGTCGTTCCGCTGGAGAAGGACGACTGGCCCGGGAATGTCATCGTGGTCGCCGTGCAAATGGAAACGGGTCATCTCGTGCCCAGGGGTGAACTCGCGGCGACTGCGGAGGTAGATGACAAGGGGGCGTTCGTTCTGCCCGCGATGCCGCCGGGTTTTTACGAACTGCGTTGGGTCGAAAACTATGAGAATCGAAAAGTTCTTGCGCGCTCGCCTCCGGTGCGGCCGGGCGCGACCCGCGTGCAGTTGATCGAGCAACGCTAGCGACGCGATCCCGAACAGTCGGTCGTCGTGTCGCGTGGGCACGTCCGAACCTACCGCGCCGTCACTGCTCGCAGCCCGTTGCAAACGTCCTCGTGGGCTGCGTTCGCCGAGTCGCTTATCTGGCGAAGCCGATCTCTGCGTCGCCCCTCCTCGCTCTCGCCCGACGACTACTTCTTCAACGGACTGCTAGGAACGCATGCAGCACTTTTTGAATTTCTTGCCGCTGCCGCACGGGCACGGGTCGTTACGGCCGATGCGCGCGCTCGGGTTGCGAATCGGTTTCACGGTCTCCGCTGTTTTCTCGGTGAACGCCGAACGTAGCGCGCGCACAAAGCGTCCCAGCGCCTCGCCGCCGCCCAGCCGCCCCTGACGTTCCAACGTAGTGAGGAAGGCCGCGCACGTGTCGGGCGCCGCGGCCCGTGCCGACGCCGGGAGTTGCAGTGCCGCCACCCCGTCGAGCAGGCCGGCCTTGCAATCGGCCTCTTCGATGTCGCCCGGCGGGCCACCACACGCGTCGCACGCGGCTTTGAGGAACGCGTCCAGCACCTGCGGCGCGTACTCCTTCGCGGGCGTGGGCAGTCCCAAGAACTCCGGCGTATCGCTGAAGTCGCTGACCCAGCCCTCAATCGTCTGGCGAATCCAAGCATCGACCATGTCGGTAAGCGTACCGGGCGTCCTGTTTGCCCCCAGTTTTCGTTATGCTCGGGTCCATGCCTGCTGCTCTATCGATCATCCCGGTGCTTTTGTTCGTGTTCTGGATTGCGCCGATTTTTCCGTTCCTTTACGTCATCGTCCGTTGGCGCGCGGCCGGCCGTGCGGAACCCGGGCTCGGTAGTTACAGCCTCGTCTTGTTCTTCATGAGCGGCGCGACGTTGCTCGCCGCAACCGCTGTGAGCACGCTGGTCTTTACGTTTCTAACCGATGATCCGGATGCGGATCTCCAACGTGCGATGTGGGGTGTGTTGGGGGCGTCGGCTGCGTTTTTTGGACTCCAAGTGCTCGTGGGGCGGTCGCTGTCGCCGACCGAAGACGCGACGGCCGCGACACGCGTCTTTGGCGGTTTCGTGATGGCCCTCTCCGGACTCGTCGTGTTCTTAGGTCTGAGCACACTTTGCATCGCACTGACGGTCGACACGGAAACGATGTCCACTCGCACGCTTGACGCTCGGGCCGACATCATGCGAGCTTCGTGTTCGGCGCTTGCCGTGTTTGGTGCGCTGTACTTGGGGTCTGTGCGCTCGATGCGATAACACATTCGTCGTTTCGTCATCGGTCGCGACTCGCTTTGCGGTTGGCTTTGGTAATCGCCTTCCAGCGACGCTTCGTATTCGCCATGGCGGCTTTGTTTTCGCGGCGCTCCTGAAACGCGACTTCACGTTGCAGTTTTTTGTACGACGCGAGTCGGTCAGGATCCACGGTGGCGATGACGGCGCATCCGGGTTCGTTGGTGTGCGTGCAGTCGCGGAACCGACACGTCGTGGCTAGCTCTTCGATGTCGGCGAAGACGGACGCGACACCTTCGTCCGCGTCCCATAGCCCGACGGTTCGGATGCCGGGCGTATCGATGAGGCATCCGCCGCCGGGCAACGCCAGCAGGTGTCGACCCGTCGTCGTATGGCGTCCGCGGTCGTCGTCGGCGCGCACCGTGTGCACAAGCTGCCGTTCTTCGCCGAGCAGCGCGTTCGTGAGCGTGGACTTGCCGACGCCGGACGAGCCGATCAGTGCCAGCGTGCGTCCCTCGCCGAGGTACGGAAAGAGCGCGTCCAGGCCGTCGCCTTCCGTGGCGCTGACGATATGCACCGCCACGCCTAACGCCACACCGTGGGCGGCCTCCAAGCAGCGTTCTCGTTCTTCGGTGTCGCCGCAGAGGTCGGATTTTGAGAGCACAACGACCGGCTGCGCCCCGCTCTCCCAAACGAGGGCAAGAGCGCGTTCTAAGCGGCGGGGATTGAAGTCGCGATTGAGCGAGGTGACGACGAAAACGGTGTCGATGTTGCTCGCCACCGCCTGTGCGCCCAGCATTTCGCCTTGCCCGACTTTGCGGCGCAGGACGGACCGGCGTGGCAAGACGGCTTCGATGCGGCCGACCCGGCCCGCGTCGTGAAGCGAGAGCGCAATCCAGTCGCCGACCGTCGGCCACTGGTCATTGTTATCCGTTCTCCACTGCATAGCGCCGCGAATGCGCGCCGGGATGACGCCTGCGCCGGTATGCACCTCGTAGATTTCTTTGTGTTCGGCGCACACGCGCGCCGCTGTCCAGTCAGGTTTTTGGAGGGCGGACAATGCGTCTTGCCACGACGCATTCCAGCCCAACGATGTAAGCGGGTTCACTGCGATTCCTCGAACACGGTCGGCCGTCGGCCGCTCGTGCGTGTTTGTCAATTGGATGAATCGAGCCCAGCCCGTCCTGTACTTGCAGAGCAGGGCGGCGGGCGATGGACAGACGAGGCCGGCGCGATGCCGTTACGCAAAAACCCTAGCGGTCGCTAGGAGCAGACGTGCGAAGAGATCGTGCCGGCGACGCGGCAGGCGGTCTGAATAGTGGTAGCCATAAAAACGATCTCCTTTGTGGAACGAGCGCCGCACGAGCGCTCGGCTTCCTTTGAGTCTGCCCGAAATGATGCCGGCGTCAAGCAGTGATTGACGCCGGTGTGCTCCAGCGGTGGCGTGGCGACGGCGCGCCATCCGATCTCCATGACGCGCAGGACTCCGATTGGGGCGGCCGTTCGGCGCGCTGGAGCGTCGGTCCAAGCGTCCGCTGCGAAGAGATCGCCCCGCCGCACCTACGGCGTGGGTACGCGCGAACGGGCCGCGTCAGGGAGGCCTGCCGCGCGGATGTGTGTTGACGCGCGTTGCGGAACCGTAACCCGGGCAGCGTCGTCGTAGGATCGATCGAACACGTGTGTGTCGCCCAAACCTCGGACGCGCGTATCGTTGGAAATCGCGGCTATCGAACGAGCTTGTCGGCCCACTCCCACACTTGCTTGGCGAGCGCACTGTGGCCGACTCCGGGGAGCATCGTGCGGGTCAGGTCGGTGAAGCCCAGTTCCGTGAGCGCTTTGACGGCGTGGTCGGTCTGCGGCTCGATGCCCGGGACCCCGTTGACTTTGCCGTGCGTCCACGTGCGGTGAGGATCTTTGGCGCCGGTCATGATGCGGATCGGCGGCTGTGTGTCTTTGACCTTGTCCGCGTCGGCGAAGCCCATGCCGGCAAAGTTCGCGCAGGCGGGGGCGGCGAACAACACGCGGTCGGGGTGGCGCGCGGTCATGCCGTAACACAGGAACCCGCCGCCGCTGAATCCGGTGATGGCGAACTTACCGCTGCCTGCAAGGCGCTCTTCAATCAGGGCGAGTAGTTTCTCAAGTCCGTCGTGGTCGAACGGGAAGCGGTCCGCGTTGTGTTTGTCCAAGAGTTCTTGTCCGTAGTACGGATACTTCTTGGCGTTGAGCGCGTTTGTGTTCGAGAGCGAGCACGGCGTGAGGACGATGAACCCGCGGCTGCCGCGCGTCTTCGTGAAGTTGTTCGCGCGCCCGCGAAATCCGGAGCCGGCTCCGTCCACGGCGACCAACACGGGCCACTTCTTTTTTGGTGTCCAGCCCTTCGGAAGTGAAACGTAGCCGACCATCGGATGGTCGGGATGACGAATCAGCGTCACGCCTTTCTTTGCCTTCGCGGCCATGCGCTTCCAACGCGCTTTGGATGGGTCGAGGCCCGCCGCGATGAGCGTGTGGAGCTCGTGGCGCGGCTCCTTGCCCGCCTTCGCGAGCTTGTCGTGCACTTTGGCGGCGTCCGCGTGTGCTTTGTCCCGTCGCTTTTGGAGAGCCGGTGTCGGCTCTTTCGTTTCGGTCAGCGCGTCGACTTCGGTGCTCAACCGCTCCAAGTCTTTGGCGGCGTGGTCGGCTTGTTTTGCGCGTTGCAGCGCGAGCTTGGCGTCGTCGCGAAAGCCGCCGAGCTTGCACCAGCGCGCGAAGTCGATCCACACGCGCGCCAGCTTCGCGTGTTGCTTGGCTTCCGCTTTCGTCGGCGCGGCCATGGCCGATCCGGTCGCGATGGCAACGGCGAGAAGGGCGACAAGGATGCGGGAGTTCGACATCGCGTTCGTCAATCGGCGGTTGTGCATACGACCTACTTCTCGGAAATCTTGTGGGTGAGCTTTGCGACCGCGGCTTTCAGCACGGGATCCTTGCCGGCGTCGAGCGCGGCCTGCGGCGCGGCTACGGCGACGTCGGGTCGAATGCCTTCGCCCTCGACGCATGTGCCGTCGGGGCGGAGTGCGCGCCAACTCGGGAGCCAAAGCGTTACGCCGTTGCCGAGCGCGTGCGGCTTGGGGTTGCCTGAGCTGCCGCCGGATCGCGCGCCGATCAGCGTGACGTTCTTGCCCTGACGCATCATCAGCAAGAACCCTTCGGTCGAGCTAAAACAAGCAGGCCCCATCAACACGGCGACGGGTACGGTGACACGGTTCGCTTCGGCGACCGGGGCGAGTGTTCGCGCGGAGATTTTGCCGTCCACGTCTTGCTTGGCGTAGACGACGGCCTTGTCGAGGAAGTGCGCTGCTACGCGTTGCGCCAGCATCTCGTTGCCGCCGCCGTTCGCGCGCATGTCGAGAATCCACGCGCGCGGCTTCTCGTTGCGGAGCGCCGTGACGATGGCAGCGACGTCGCTTGCGTCACTCCACGCGCTCAGGAGCACGTACCGGATGCCGGAGCCCGCCGTCGCCAACGCCAGGCGCGGGCTCACCTGTTGGATCTTGGTGAGGTGGGGCGCGAGCCGGCTTACAACCACGTTGGGGGACACATCGGCCACATGGGTCGGCAGTCTTGTGCCGTCCGTTTCCACCGCGATGTGGATGTCGCCGATCGCGGCGAGATCGCTGGCGAGCGTCCGCGCAAACGTCATCGCGCTGCCGGCTTGCGCGAGCGCGTCGTCGCTGAGGGCGTACGTTGCCGTCACTTTGCGCAGCGTGCGGTAGGAATACTTCGTCGCCAGGAGCGCGCGAACCTTTTGGATCGCCGCCTTGTTTTTGGCGATGCTGGCCGGCGGTGCACCGACCGCGTCGCTCGTGCGAAACTTGACGGCTTTGGGTTCGACGGCGATGCCGCGTTTGGATGCGAAACCGTGGTGGCGCGCGCCATTGATCGAGAAGTGGTACGTGTGGTTGGGCTTGAGCCACACGGTGAGCACACAGGTGCGTGCGTCGCGCCAAAACGGCTTCTTGCGCACTTCCGGGAACGCCGGCCCTCCGCCGACAAACGAGTAGGTCCGACCCATGTCGCGGTCGAATTCGATCACGATCTCGCAGTCCCCCGGGGCTACATCATGCGCGCCCGGCTCGGGCGCGATGGACACGATGCGCGGCGTGGGCGATTTCGCGCCCGGATTCGGTTTGTCCCCTTGCGGTCGATCGGGTCGGCCCTGGGCCGCGACGACACCTGCGAGCATGACGACGGCGAGTCGGATGCGAGTCATGCGGGACATGCCCATAAGCCTACGTCAATCGGCCCCCGGCGCGGCCCGCGCCGATCCTCGCACGCGAGAAATACGGGCAGCCCGCGACAAAAAATCGTGATCGGTTGAGACGCGTGCGGCGCCTGGTGCACTATGGATGTGTGCAGGATCAGTTGCGGGACGCGCTGCGGCGCTTTTTTGACGAGGGGGACGCGCTTGCGATGGAGGAGCTCGTCCGGCGGACGCGCCCGCGCCTGACCAAGATGGCGCGCCGCATCGGGGCGCCGCAGGATGCCGAAGACAGTGTGCAGGCGTCCTATCACGCGTTGCTGCGCTTGGGTTCTGTCCCGGACGCTCCGATTTTTCCGTGGCTCGTCACGACGGTGGTTCGAGTCGCGTACCGGAAGAAGGCGACGGCGCTGCGGCAGCGGGCTTTGGCGGAACGATTGGCGCGTCCGCAAGATGCCGTAACCCCTCCGCAGCAGGCGCTTGCCGATGAACGTGCGCGTCTTGTCCGCCGCGGCGTGGCCCAGCTCCCCGACCGCTACCGTCATCCTCTCATTCTGTATCACTTGGAGGGGTTGACGGTACGCGAAACCGCGGCGTTGCTGGGCGTTGCGGACTCGACCGTGACGACTCGCTTGCAACGTGGGCGTTCGCTTTTGCGGTCGCGACTGGGGGCGACGTTTGCCCTTGGTGCGTGCGCGGTGCCGTGGGTACTGATGGATGGTTGGCAGTGGGCGGCGCCTTACGCGTCGATCGGAGGAGCAGCGGTGAAAGCAAAAACAGCGGTGGCGTTGGCGAGCGTCGGACTTACGGCGGGTGCGCTCGGGATTGTGGTGGGGGCTACAAGTTGGGCCACGCCCGCTTCGGCCAACGGGCGTGCGCCGCGCGACGATCCCGGTGCTGTGCGCGACGTCGCGCGACTCACCGCGACGGTTCGCGCGCGTGATGCGGAGATCACGAAGCTGCGAGCGCGCGTTGCAAACGTCGAATCCGAGGCCGAATCGGGCGCTGCGAAACGAACGAATGGGCTGCGTACGGGCCGAGGCGATTTGGCGTCCGCAGCCCAGGCCGCGGCGATGGCGATGTTTGTTACCCGCATCTCGATGGAAGATGCGCGTGCGTCCGCGCACCGCCTCGGAGTCACGGAGGAGGAGTTGGCGGTGTCCTTGGACTTGTTCAATGCGATCCGAAACGACGCGGATCCGGTCGTCAAGCAAGCGATGAAGGATCGGTTCGCGGAACTCGGTGACCGACGCGTGTCCGCCGCCACGGCGCTCTTGCGCGGAATTGACGCCAAGGGACCCGAGGTCGTCACGGCGATGCAGCACTTTGTGAATGCCGCCCACGTCGAATCGCAAGCGCAGCACTGGGTGGACACGCTGGCCGACCACATGACCCCGGGCACGACAAAACTGCGCTTGATCGAATCTCTCTCTTCGGTCAAGTCCGCCACCGTGCACGCCTATCTCGTGGAGCGTGTGGCGCGCGAGGAAGACCCGTACGTGTTTGGCAGCATCCTGTCCCACCTGGGCGACCTCAAGGACGATCGACTCGTCCCGCACGCGTCGCGCGCCCTCGCGAGCGGAAAAAACAAACCGCACCGGTACTACTGGTTGCACGCCTTGGCCAAGCTGGGCGGCGATCGCGCAAAGCGAGCGTTGATCGAGCACCTGCATCGTCCGCCGGATTCCGACACGCTGCACGCCATCGAAGCACTGGAACGAATCGACAAGAGAGCCGCCCAGCAAGAAGCGAGAAGGCTCATCCACGAAACAAACCTCAAAGCGCTATCAAAAGCAGACAAAGAAAAGCTAAAAACAAAAGCAAACTAACACCCAAGAGAACCGCCCAACCCATACCAGGCAATGCGGTAGGCAATGCGGTACCGGGTTCGATTTTTTCTTCCGTAAGTGCTTGTTAGTTCTTGCTTTATGGGCGTCAGGTGCGGCATTCGTGCCGCAAATCCGGGCTTGAAACGGCGTGTCAGAAGCCAACAGTGCCCAAAACGGCGATTCCGGGCCGTCTGGACGAGGCCGGTGCGGCACAAATGCCGCACCTAGACGATATTAGTTGTTATAGAGCAAGAGGTTAGGGCCGAAAAAATCCAACCCGGTACCGCATTGGGGTACCGGGTTGGGGCCGTGGTGGTTTGGGTTCGGGGTTGCTTTTGTATGGATTCTTTTCTTTTTGCTGCTTTCGGGTTTTTGCGTGTTTTTGTTGCTGGTTCTAGCCCTAAAACAAGCGAGTCGTCGCGGAGCGCCGCGCGCGCTCGCTGTTTTGCGGATCGCAGTTCGCTTGCCGCATCGCATGACACAGGGCCCCCTTTCCCCCAGCTCTCGGGTCGCGCGTTTGATGTTTAGGCGTTGTCGGG
>JAJFFF010000002.1 GCA_021776785.1 Planctomycetota bacterium
TGGAAGATCGTACGCCGGTCGTGGTGCAAGACGACGTAGACGTAGAGCATGCGAAACGTCGCCGTCGGGACTGTGAAGAAGTCGCACGCAGCACTTCGGGCCATGTGGTTTGCCAGAAACGTGCGCCAGCTTTGCGACGGCTCGTGGTCCTTGCGCTTGACCATGTACTTCGCGACGGTCGAGACCGCGACGTCGTGGTCGAGTAGCGCGAGCTCGGCCTGAATGCGCGGCGCACCCCACAGCTCGTTCTCGATCGACATGCGCCGGATCAAGTGGATGATTTCAGGTTCGATGGTTGGCCGGCCGAGCTTCGAGCGCGACTTCCAACGCCAGTAGTAGCGAAAGCCCTGGCGATGCCATCGGATGACGGTCTCGGGCTTGACGATGACGAGGTGCTCTTTCCAGTTGGTGAGCAGCCGGCGCATGAGCACCCAGAACGCGCGGTCGCCGTCCTCGAGTTTGGCGCGCTTCACGCTGCGGCGGTACACAGTGAGCTGCTGACGCAGCATCACGTTTTCGAGTGCGAGTCTCGTCCGGTCTGCAGACAGTGCACGGATCAGGGCGAGGAGATGGAGGACGAGGCGCATCGGACGACCATCCCGCACGAACGGCGTTGACGCAATCGGACGATGCGGGGTAGGCTCAAAAAAACGCGCTGTCGCGCTCGATCCTCCCGCTGTGATGAGTTTTCGGTAGGGACAGCGATCGTTCCCGGTAAAGGACGAAGCGTTATGTGTCCCGCCACGTCAGGCGAACGTGCACGCTGGTCGCGTCGACTTCGACGGGGTCCGCCTCTCCGCTCGTCGCTTCGAGCGAGATGCGGATGGCTACGTTTGGTACGCCGCCGAATTCGAACGTTCCCGATGCGTCTACCGGTACGCGTGCCAGGCGAACCCGGTTGAAAGATAGGACGGCATGCCACCCGCTCGGGTCGGGACCGCCTTCGAGGCCCGTAATGACGCCGCGCACCGTGCGGGCGTCGTGGAGCTTCAGCACCGGGTCGGCAGCCGGTTCCGCCGCGCCCACCGCTACCGGTGTCGGCCGGACAACGCGAACACTCGGGTCGGCGGCCACGATCAGATACTGGCCGGGCGGCAAATGACGAAACTCGAAACGACCTTCTTCG
Source organism: Planctomycetota bacterium (assembly GCA_021776785.1). Classification (GTDB taxonomy): domain Bacteria; phylum Planctomycetota; class PLA2; order PLA2; family PLA2; genus JAJFFF01. Next base: position 1,127 of record JAJFFF010000002.1, read on the forward strand.
TCGGAAGATGTCTCGGTTTCCACATGCAGCACCGCCCGCCCGTGGAACGCATCAATCGGGCCGCGCAGCTGAGCCAGAGTCCTCCGCGTGCTTCCGTTGGCCGGAAGAAGTCGTAGCCGCATCGGCCCCGGTGCGCGGCCGTCCGCTGATTCAACGCGACCCCGGACCGGATCGTCGGCTCCCAGGACGATCCCGAACTTCAAGAGGCGGCGGTCGAGCACTTGCTTGTAGGGTCGAAACTCGGTCGCAAGCACGACGATCTCGGTGAAACGAGGATCGATTCCAGGAAACGCGAATCCCCCGGCGGCGTCTGTTTGCACAACACGGCACGTGTCGGTCGTCTTGGTTGAAACCGGATCCCGGAGCGCTACCCAAGCTCGCAACGGCTTTTGCGCTGCGTCGGTAATGCGACCTGAAACGCCATCTCCTAACTGGACTTTGATGCGATGGAAGGCACCGGGAGTCGCGCGCAGCGGCTCCGGCAGCGAAGTAAACGCCAGCCCCGAACTGCCGGCGCCGACTTGAATCTTGTAGGGGTGCGAAGGCATACGGAATCGCCACGTGCCGTTCGGCTGCGTCCGGGTCGAAGCGACACTCCGGCCATCCAGCAATAGCTCCACGGAACCCTGGGGGATCGCGCGCCCCGCTTGGTCGAGCAGCGCGCCCTCAAAGACATCCCGACGGGTAGGGTGCAGTTCGAGGCGGATCTCGGTCGCTCCGGTCTTCACCGGGCGCGGCGCGGCGGCGGCGCGCGAGTTTCCGGCCCGCAAACGATGCGCGCCCGGATGCAGCCCGACCAACCGAAACGGTCCCGGCCCAATACGCGCTCCGGCGACATACCACGCTGAACCGAATTGACCGGTGCGTTTCACTTCGATTTGGCAGGCCTCATCGGCGCGTACGCCCGCAACAGTTCCCGCAACCACGCGCTTGCGCGTCAGCGTCACGCGCATCTCACTCACTTCGCCGATCGGTGGCAACTCGATCCCGCGCATCACGATAAGGTCGTATCCGACCTTCTTTACCGCGAGTAGTGCTCCGTGCGCGAGTTGCGCCCGCTCGGCGCCACTGATGTACCGTCGGCACTTGCCCGCAGCCCCAGTACGACAGACTTCCCTTCGGACGTATCGATGCGCGATGGCGTCGAGAATCTCGCTCGGCAGTCTACCCGGTGCGACTGCGACGCCCGCGCCTTCTATAGCGTGTCCCGCCTCATCCGTGACGAAGACGTTGATGACCGCGTACTTGGGTTTGACGACTTCGACACCGACGGGCGCGCCCGCCTTGACTTGGAACTCGGAAGCCCAGGGCACGTCATTGACAAACAGCTGTGCTGTTCCCACAGGTACGCGATCGAACACGATCTCGCCGCGCGGATCCGCGACTGACTCGATCATCGCGCCTCCGACGACCAGTCGAACGGCGATCGTCGTCTGACGGTCGGGTGCGCGCCCCCCGATGAACCGCTCCGCGGGAACCCCGAGCGGCACCCGAACCGAACCACACTCATGCAACAAGACACGTTGCTCATCGATGTCTCCGGCGCCCGCGGTGAAATCGATCGAGATCGGCTTGTTGATCGTGTCGCGGCGCGAGACGAAGCGCGCGAGCGGCGCGCCGTCCGCCGCATCGGCCACTGCTTCGAGTGCATAGTCTCCCGGAGGCAGGCCGGTGAAGCGAAAGCGACCGTTCTCGTCGGCGATCGTTGTTGCGTGCAAGCCCATGACCCGGCCGCGGACGACGAGTCGAATGGCGTCGTTACGCCAGAACAACCTGACGAGTGCGCCGGGCAACTCCGCACCATCGCGGGCTCGAACCGCAACCCCGGACACCGTTTGCCCCGCGCGCAACGCGACATCATAGTCGATCGGCGTCTTGCCGAGCGAAAGGGGTTCGAGGACGTCGTGTCTGACTATTGCCAGTTTGGAGCCCTCGGGTGGCTGGACCTGCACTCTGCTGACCGGGAGCGGCGGGAGATTGTCGAGACGATACGCACCATTTTCATCCGTCTTCGTCGAGGAAGCGTACTGGTGCCAGAGCGTTCGATCCCGGCAGAACGCCGTTACCGCACACCCTGAAACGGGTTTGCCTCGTTCGTCTCGTACGACGCCGCGCAGGGTGCATCCTCCGAGAAGCACAATCGGGTTCTCCCACGGAACCGTGGGCAGGATACTGCGCTGACCCTGGTGGTATTCAAGCGTTGCGTACCCGCGCGCACGAACGATCACGCGCCCCTGGCGATAGTCATCCAAGAACGGTACGTCGAGGGTCGCTCGACCGCTTGTATCGGTCACGGCTTCGCTCACCGCCGGCGCCGTGTACGCGCCCCCGACCTCGGCCCGAACCGCAGCTCCGGCGATCGGACGCAGTTCGCGATCCACCACGCGGAACCGCCACGTATCCGCCGCTCCCAAATGCATATCCGCGGCTTCGACATCGCCTTCCTTCGGCGCATGCACAAGAATAATCTCCGGCGCACGCCCTCGTGCCTTCGCGAGAATCGTCAGGCGGGTGCGTCTCGGCACCCGCAGGGCGTAGCTTCCGTTTGCCCCGGTAAGCGACGACACGATCGGCGCCGCGGCATCGGTGCGCGGGTCTTCCGGCATGTGATACGCGCGAAAGGCCGAGACGCGTACGCCTGCCTGTGCCACACCGGCGTGATAGACGGTTCCGGACACATTCAGATCCGGGCCAGCGACGCGGTTGGGGTCACCGGGATCGCCATCGACCAACGTGGAGACCGACCCGTTGGTTGGTTCGTCGGTATCACGCGCCAGCGCTCGGTCAGTGACGCGTGACTGGCGCGAGTCCCCGGTCCCGCCGACGGCGAGAAAGACTGTCGCGCCCGTTGCGACGACCAGCGTCAACGCGAACGCGGCGCGCCGCCGCCGACGACGCGGCCATGCCGACCACGGCAGGGGAAACAACACCCACGGCCCGCGGCGCGGACGCTCAAGTTTGGCCCGGATCCGTTCGATCGCAACGCGAACCTGGTAGCGGGCGGAATGTTCGGAAACACCGAGTCGGTCCCCAATTTCCGCGAACGTCAGGCTTTCCTGATAACGCAACCGGATCACGGTGGTGTGCGGCTCGTCGAGATCGCGCAGCGTGCGCGCGACGAGACCCTTAAGCTCCCGCCGCTCTGCTTCAGCCGCAGCAGACGGTGTCGACTCAGAACGCACGGCGGTTTTCTCACGGCGATCGCTTCGCGACCGAGCACGGAGTCGCATCAATGCGAAGTTGCGCGCGACGCGAGCTAACCATGCCCGCTGGTTCGCTTTCTTGTTCCTGCGATCGCGCCACGCGGCCAGATACGTTTCCTGAACGACATCGTTGACCAAGTCTTCGTCGCCAAGAATGCGCCGCGCGTTGCTGCGCACGACGTCTTCGTGCTCGTACTCCATCCCACTCTCCCAAGCCCGTTCGCAGATTGTTGCGGCCCCAGTACACATTGCGAAACAATTTCAGGAATTGTTCACGGTTTCTCACGGCCGCGGCATCCGAAGGAGCAAACAATGGTGAACCATGCGTACGCACCAAGCAGAGTGTTGGACAGCGTGCGCGGTCGCCGGATTGGAGAACGGTCTATGGATCGACTGCGCAGCGGCTGGGCTCGGTACAACTTCCGATTCGTTCTTGTCCTAGCCGCAGCGGCTGGTCTGTGGGCGTCGGTTCGAGTCAGTGACGATCCGGTCGTCGAACGGAAGCTACGCGTTGAGCCATATGGACAAGTGAATGTGGGTGCAATCGGCTTCGGCGAAGAGCGGGAGCACCGATTTCAGATCTGCAACGATTCTGCGAGGGCGCGCCAGCTTGAGCGGGTCTACGTCAGCTGCACGTGCGTGTCTCTATCCGCCCAATCGATTCTCGTACCCCCGAACGCGAAGGTCGAACTCGTCATGACGCTGCGAGCGCGGCGCGTTGGCATGATCGACGTACGCGCTGTCTTCGCGGAGGTCCTCGCAAACGGACGCACATCACGCGAAGATCTCGTCTTTCTTCGACTCAGCGCCTTCGTCCTACTCCCGTCGGCTTGCATCCCACCTCGCCTCGATATCGTCACTCATGTGGATGTGGGCAGCCAGAAGTCGGAGAGCGCGTTCCAGATCCACGAGTTCGCTGCGAAGGGCGCGGATGACCCGGGCGCGTTCGTCGTGGAATCCGCGCCGTTGGGTGTCGAGGTGACGGCGTCCGGCGTCACCCAGGCCCCGGTTGGGACCGACGTGAAGCGCGTTACGCGTCGTTTCGAAGTGCGCGTTCTCCACGATCGCGCCACGGCAGGCGAGATCGTGCTGTCTCGCAAGACGATGAAAGATCCCATTCGTGTTCCGGTCTCGATTCGCAAGATCGCGCCGACCGTGTCGCCTCATGTGCTTGTATTGACCACACTCGATGGGGCCTTCGATCTACGAAGGTCCGTACAAGTGAAAACAACAAGCGAAGGCCCGCTCGCGATCCGCGTGAGTGCTCCGCGTGGACTGACGGTCGATCTACTTGAAACGCGGCAGATAAGCGACGCGTTGTTCGCGGTCGACCTCAGGTTGCGCGGTCGCGCGAGCCACGGAGACGACCACACTTTGCTTTTTTCTGTTGGCAGCCAGAGCGACGCGGAAATTGTACCGCTATCGCTCCAAGTCATACGTATTGCCCCGAACCAAGCTGCCAGAGCGGGGCCACGGAGAAATCGATGAGACACCTAGTTTTTGCGATCGGTATTTTTGCGCTCATGTTCAGCGGTGGTCGGACGTTAGCTGACGTTGGTTGCCCGGGGAACATGATCGCTAATCCCGGCGCAATTGAAGACCAGGCATGCGACGTCTTCAACGCTGCCAAGTGCTCGACGGCCTACCCCGAGACATGCTCCATCAATGACGATTGCTGTCACCTGGTGCAGATCGGGTCCTACTTTGAATGCAAGGAGGGGCCGGGGACCCAAGGGAAGCAATGCGTCGTTTATCACTACACATGCGCTCACAAGTATAGCAAGAACTGCGGCGTGCCCCCGGGCAAAACGACAAGCGAGTGCGTAGGGATCGGCCATTGCACCGGACATGAGGTCGTAGCGGCCTGCAACTAAGGAAAGATCCGACCGGCCCCCTTGGATCGGGGCCGGTCGGAGGAGTGGGTATGACAATGAACTCGACTCAGAACTGCGGCGTGCTTATCGCCTTCGCGCTTCTCTCAACATTTACCAGCGTCACCGCCGGCGACCCAAGTGCGTGGAGTCGCAAGGACTGGATCCGCCTCCTCAGTGCGCGCGAACATGCCTTGGGAACCTTGAGCGCGGAGGTAACGGTCCATAAGCTCTGGAACGGTGAGTTTCGGGGGAACATGGGGAAGAGCAACGAGGCGTTTGCACGGTTCCTTGCCAACTCTCCCACGGTTCAGAGGGGCACTTGGACCATCCACAACGGGAAAGAACGACTCGACCTAGTGGACTCAGGTGGAGCGCGCACAACGGAGGCGTTTGACACACTCGTCGGAACTCGCATCGTGCATGCGACCCGGAGTGCGTTCAAGACGGAGAAAACGCCGCTCAGCGACCGCCCCCTACCGGGCTTCGCGCTCGGGGCGGTTGTGAACGACCCGGTTTCCAAGTTCCTCGAACGGGCAACGACGTTCTCGTGCCGACTTGTCGAAAAGAATCGGTTTGCATTGGAAGCGACGAACGGACCCTATCGCGTCGTGGTTTCCGTTGCGCTTTGGCCATCGTTTTTCGTGCAACGCGTGTCGGTGCGTACGCAAGAACCAAATCGCCTCATCGAAGAGTACATCATGGACGATCCGTTGGAGCTGTCCACCGGCGTGGCGCTTCCCCAAAAGTGCACGCTGGTTTTGTATCGAGCTATCGGAACGCAGATGCGTTGGTACGAGCGCGCAACAATCAGCCTTGCCAAGGTCAAGACAGAGTTCGCAATGGAGCCATCGATGTTTCGGCCTGTGGCACCTGATGACTATGTCGTCTTGGACGAAAGGACGATGGTCTACACCAACTTCGAGAAGATCTCGGAGATCGTCCGAGAATCCAGCAGACGCGTTGTCCTTGAGCCAGCGCCTGACAAACCGGTGCGTGCGGCCTCACCTGACTCGGATCGAACGCCGCGCGCCCGACGCTCGCGCACGGTAGGAAAGTGGATGATACTGTTTCTTCTTTTCGCGCTCGGGGTCGTACCTATCGTGTTGTGGCGAAAGCGGCGCACCTGATGACTACCTGCATTAAGTGCGTTGCCGTTTGGGGAATGTGGTGCGCGACGATGATCGGCGCTGTTTTGCTCAACGGTGACGCCGCCGAGCGACCGCGTGCGACTCGCGTCCGGCTGGGCAAGGAACCTTCGCGCGTTGACGAGCTCGATACGTTGGGATCCAGTGAGTTTCGCGAAGCCGCGGTCCGAACACGTACGGGATGGTACGCCGGCGAAGTCGAAGCGGGGCGATTCCTGTCGTACACACGACCGTTGCGCGAAGGGCGCGGCATGAGTATGTGGGTTCTGGTCCGATCCTTGGACACCGAGGGGCGTCCGGTCCACGGCATTGCTTGCAGGACGATTGAGTTCCGTGAGCGCACACGCGTCCTGCGCCATAGCGAGTTTCAGGTTGGGGCTGCGGGAACTCGCCAGAGTTGCCCGAACTTGGTGACATCGCTCTCGGAATTGTCTGATGCGCTCAGCGAGGGCGGAGATCCAACCGCACCATGGTTCAAGCCGTGCTCATCGCCGCCGTACGAAGAATGGTCCGACTCCTCCCTTTGGTCGGACCTTGTCAAAACACTGGGCAAGTGCCGGCGCACGCAGGGGGTTGCGCTCTTAGAGGCGTCGCGCGAACCGTTGGGCGAGCTTCTCCGCGGTTTTTCAACGGGGTTGGAGGCGGCAAGCCTCCTCACTTTGTTGGAGAACCTCTCAGACGTCCAACCCATTTTGCGGGCCCTCTCGCCGGATATTGAGAAACGCCGGCTCGTTGAATCGGGGCACATTTTGGCTAGGTACGGTGGACGACGCTTTTCCAGAGAGTTGTTGCTCCGTGCTCCGACATCGTTGCTTGCCGGTGTGAAGTCCGGTCTTCACGAGCCGCTATCCGGGAAAGATATCGAGGTCCTAGCCACCTGCTTCCGCGAACGCCTTTCATGCGATCGGCTCAGGATGCTGCTGGCAATCATCCAGCACGGGTGGACTGAAGAGGCGAATCGTCACCGGCTCTACGACGCTCTGGCTTCCATCCAGGAGCGGGCCGACGACCCCGACATGTGCTCGCTGCGGTATCGCGCGATGTGGAAAGCAAGACCGGGCTCTTTCGTGCAACACATTCGCCGGGTGCTTTCGCGGCGCCCGCCACCCCGGCTCGCTCTGGAAGGACTCATGGCGTCGCGTATCGCCGCGCAGGACGCGCAAGTCGCGCAAGCAGTACGAGACGCGAGTACTGCAACGGGGCCCGCTATGTCCGCAGTGTGGGCCGAGTTGTTTTCGCGGAGCTGGTGAAATCGATGCGCGCAGTAAGCATGAATCTCGTCTTACGCCTTTGCGGCCTCATCTTGGCTTCCTTTGCGGCGATGCACGCGCTGGACGCCACGTGGGCGCGCTGGTGGCAGCTTGCGGCTCGCAACTTCGGAATCGCAGCACCTCTGCTGGCACCCCGCGTCGTCCTCGTTGCACAGTTCGCCGTTGGTGTGGCCTTAGTGGTGCGACCGGCGTCACCGACCAGCCGCGTTGTATTCCTGGCCATGGTGTGCGGATTTGTAGGCTTCAAGCTCGCTCTCGGCGAGTTCGACTGCCGATGCGTCCCCGCCGAGCTCTCGTTTCTGGGAGCGCTAGGTGCGTGGCCCCTTCGGCTGGCGCTATTGGGGGCTGCGGTCGTCTCGGTGTGGCTCACTCTCGGCGACCGCACGAACCACGCTCGGGCCGTGTACTGCTTTTGTCTGGCGAGCATCGTCCTTCCACTGGTCCTCGCCACGGCTGAAAAAGAAGATGATTGCATTCACGTTTCGGGCCGCAACCTCGCTAATAGCGATCTGCCTACGACGTCATGGATCCTTCAAAGCCGCTGCCCAGGGGTAGTGAAGCTCGTTGAAGCCGTTCCGAGTTGCGACTGCGGGAGCGTCTCACTCTCGCAGAACCAACTGCAAAAGAACGAAAGTGCGACAGTTACCGTAGCTCGCCTCCCTGGCCACGAAGGCAAAGACGTAGCAGTGCTTCTAAGGCTCACAGCGAACGGTAAAGAGACCACGATCATACTTCGCTGAGGCGTTGGACCGCCGGCCGCCGGTTCTTTTGACATGGGCGCTTACGAACGTTTGACATGATTCCCTAGAACCGCGACTTTGAATCGGAGTATTCTGATTCCGACCTGCAACAACATGCAGTGCACGGTCGTACACCGGAGGATCTACTGGTCCCGCAGTCGGGAAGCGTTTCCCGCATCGACTATTCGGAGATACTCCTCACCAATCTCTTCTCCATCCTTGAGAAATTGCAGGGATGCTCCCCTCATCTGGAGAGCTTCTGCGCTCTGCAAGCTCGCGAGATAACTCTGCGCGAATGAGTTGGCAATCATGTCTCGGGTGGAGGAGTCTCCAGCTGCATCCTCAAGGACCACCATGTAGGCTGACATTCGGACCGCCGGATGAGGATGGTGCGTACCGCGATAGTCATTCAATCGTGCACGATCCGGATCGAGGATTAGGAATACGAAGAACACGGCAATGGTCAAGGCCCCGATGACAGATCGCTGCGTGGGAAGATTTTCCGTCCCGACAAGGTCGAGCATCCCGGAAAGGAGAGCCCGTGCAGCCCATGCATCAGCTTCTAGCTCGCAATATTGGTCCAAAGCGGTCCCGCCAAGTTCAAGCGCTACGCTTCCATCCACAGGCACGTGACCTTGGACGATATGCCCGAACTCATGGAAGTAGACGAACTCAAGCGAGAGTGAGGTCAGGAACGCCGCCCACCAACGGCGCTTCTCACATCTAGGCAAGCAGTCTTCTACTTTCCTGCAAACCACGAGTTGGCTTTCGATTGCCTTCCGCCCTTTGGCCCACTCGCAGCCTGCGAGTGATGCAATCCAGCGTGTCTCTTTTTCGCTCTTGCCGATTCCAATCAAGCAGTCGGGCTGAGAGAGTAGAAACGAGAACAACGTGGTAAGTACTTCAGCTGTTCCCGTGTGGCATGCGACCAGCGCCCAGCCATTCTGGTGCGTTGCAGCAGCATTGAACGTAGGGTTCTTGACGAAGTCGATATGACCGTGGCGCAAGACCTCGTGCGACTTCGCATTGAGTTCAAGGGTGCTTCGAGGGCTCTTCAGCAATGCAGTCCATTGAGTGCCCTTGGCTCGCGATCCAAGGGCGGCGAAGGCCCCGTCAAACGCAGCCCGGCCTTCTTCTAGTTCACTCTTCATTTCGTGCTCGTATGTGTCCCTACCGAAAACCCAAGTCGACCGCGATTGTGAGTGTATTCGTCAAGGGTAGCGGGTGCGCGGCATGAATGAAACAGCGCCACTTGCCCGTTTCGCCGCGATCCCTCGCGGCGCGCGCAGACTACGGCCACGGTCGCAACCGCGAATCGGCTTCCGACCTACGCGGCGCGCGTGTAGCGGTGGTGCAAACCACCGAGATATGGAATCGCGCGCACACTACCAGGACCTGCCTTTAACGACGCGCGGCTTGAGCGCGTTTCCATCGAGCGCCATGTGACAGCGCGATCGGTTGTTGTACTCGACGTATTCGCGCAGGACTTCGCGCAGTTGATGCTCGCCGAAAGCGATCACGTGGTTGGTGCACTTGCGCCGGATGCTGCCGATGACGCGCTCGACGGACGGGCTTTGCCAGGGTGATTTCTTGGCGCTCACGACTTCGTGCATGCCAAGGGCTTTGATGCGCCGGCGAAACACGTCGCCGTAAGTCGCGTCCTGGTCCCGGTGGAGATAGCGCGGGATCGGCGTCGCGTTGGGGAACGCTTCTGTGATCTGTTGGGCGGTCCACGCCGCCGTTTGGCGACGGCGCGAGGACCCGCTACTTGCACTGCGCATGCACTTTTCGAGGCCGCCGAACTCCACAGGGACGTGAGCAGGGACGCAGAATTGGGGGGGGGGCTCGGCGCGTCCACGGCGCCACACGTTCGCCTGTCCCCGCGCGCGGCGGCGCGTGGGGGATGGGCGCGGTGAAGCGCATGTCGTGCCACTGGGCTCGTGTGTGGCTACGCTCGTTGGCTGCAGTAGGTGTCTTAGTATTTCCCCTGGGCGCGAAACGTTCGGGTCTCGACTTTCTCAGGGCAACCTCGAATGCGGACCCAATACTCTTCGAGTGCGTCGCCATCGATCTCGACGTTCGTGTTGTACAGCGCGTCCCTTCCGTTGCGATGACAGCCAGAGATCCAGTACTCGTCTTCGGTTGCCTCATCGTAGAAGTTCGCTTTGAAGCCGTCACCTCGTAGGGACCGAAAGATCTGGTCCTTGTAGATGATCTTTTTCCCGCCGTTCTTGACCTCGACCCAGCCAATTCTCGCGGGCCCAGCGAGGCCGCCCGACTTGTCTTCGATCCACATCACGCGTTTCACAGTACACCCCACGAACCGCCGCTCATCTGCGAGCGGCGATCCTCAGGATACCCCATCGGAGGCGGCTCTTCGGCTGCGGGGGGCGTCACCCGCGCTGACGGTGGGCGCGCGTGGCGCACACGCCGCTAGGCCCCAGCCGCTCGACGGCGCCGCGCAGCTCGTGCAATTTGAGCCGGGTGTAGACGTTCGCGGTCAGGACCGGCGTCGAGTGCCGCATGAGCCGCTGTGCTTCCTGGAGGCGCACACCCGCGCGGGCCAACGCGGTTCCAAATGTGACGCGCAGTGCATGGAAGTCGAGGATGCGACCGCCGCTATCCTGATTCGAGGACGAGATCGTTCCAAGTCATCTTGGCGAGTTCGCCGCGGCGAAGACCCGTGCGAAGTGCCACAAGATAAACCGGTGCGCGCGTGTCCTCCTGGATCGATAGGGATTCGCATCCGTACCGAGTCCAGGGGCAAACCATCGTCTGCCGGTAGGATGCAAAAAGAAGTTCGGCGTGGGCAAGCACCGAGAGATGTTGAGCGTGTAGACCCAGCCGGAGCGCCGAATGCACGCGAGCCCATGCGCATTCCAATGACTTCGACGACGCCCGTGCCGCGCAACGAGCCCGTATCGAGGCGTTCTTGAAGCAACACCGGCGCCACGTCCGCCTTCGGAACGAACTGACACGTATCAACTTTTAGTGCGGTCAGGCGAGGGCGCTCTGCGGTTGACGCGGATTCCGACAGCGAGCGAGCGAGAATATACAGAACCGCCCCGCCGTTCTCGCCGTTGTGTGGGGAATGAACCGTATTCGTCTCAGGAACGCCACTTGCATCGCTGCGGTCGTGCAAGAACTGACACCCCTGTTTCTCCTCTGTTTGACATCGACCCTGACTCTGGCGGCCGAGCCGGATAGGGCGGCGGATGACGATCTCGCCCGGGCGATCGAAAGCCTGGATCCGGTGCTGGTTACGGCCACGCGCGGGCGACTGTCGACGTTCGAGACTCCGTACAGCGTCGACTCCGTGAGCGGCAAGACGATCCGCGAGAAGTCGTACCGCACCGTCCCTCAGATCCTGCGGGACACGCCCGGCGTGCTTGTTCAGGAAACCGCGCCCGGCCAGGGCTCGCCCTTCTTGCGCGGTTTCACTTCGCGGCGCACGCTCTTCCTCATCGACGGAATTCGACTCAACAACTCGGTGTTTCGTGACGGCCCCAATCAATATTGGGCGACGGTCGACGCACATTCCATCGATCGACTCGAGGTGACGAAAGGGCCGAGTTCGGTGCTTTACGGCTCGGACGCGATCGGCGGCACGGTGCAAGCGCTCACCGTAAATCCGAGCCGATACGGGGAGTCATTTACCGCGGGCGGAAAGCTACATGGTCGTTTCGCCTCTGCCGAGAATTCGTATGCGGGGCGCGTCCAGGGCGAGGCCACGTGGGGCGAACGCCACGGCTTGATCTTCGGCTTCACTGTGCGTCAGTTCGGCGATCTGGTCGCCGGAAGTCCGGTCGGAACCCAAAACGAGACGGGGTACGAGGACATTGCGGGCGACGTGAAGTGGGAGTACTTCTTCGATCCCGACACTCGGCTCGTGTTGGCCTATCAACACGTCCGCCAAAACAACGTCCCGCGTTGGCACCGAACTGTTTTTTCGGAATCGTTTCACGGGACGACCACCGGCAACGAACTGCAACGGGATCTGGATCAGGAGCGATGGCTTGCCTACGCGCAGTTTCACAAAGAAAACATCGAGGGAATCATCGATGCGTTCCACGCGAGCCTTTCTTGGCACTCGCAAGAAGAGGTGCGCGACCGCATTCGCACTCCCTCGGGCGGTTCCACCGTGAACCGTCGCGACAAGCAGGGCTTCTCGGTCGGCACGCTCGGGTTTTGGGTCCAGTTGGAATCCGCGACCGCGATCGGCCACTTGAGTTACGGCGTCGAGTACTACCACGACAACGTGAACAGCTTCTCAACGAGCAATCCCGTCCAGGGCCCTGTTGCGGACGATGCGACGTACGACCTCTTCGGAATCTATATACAGAGTCGGATGGAGTTCGGCGGCGGACGCGGCGACGTCATCGCGGGTGTCCGGTTCAGCTATGCGTCCGCCGACGCGGATCGCGTTTCGGATCCAGATACCGGAGAGGCGATCTCACTCGAAGACGACTGGTCGTCCGTGGTTGGCTCGCTGCGCACGACGTGGCGCGTCCGGCCCGACCGTCTTCATCTCTTCGCCGGCGTTTCGCAAGGATTTCGCGCTCCCAATCTTTCGGACCTCACGCGGTTCGATTCCGCGCGCAGCGACGAGTTCGAGATTCCGGCGCCCAATCTCGACGCTGAAACCTATCTTGCGGCCGAGATCGGACTCAAAGGCAAGCACGAGAGCGGATCGTTCCAAGCATCATTTTTTTATACGTGGGTTCGCGATCAGATTGTTCGTGTGCCGACAGGCAACACCAACGCGGACGGCGAATTCGAAATCACGAAGGCGAACGTCGGGGACGGATTCATCTACGGCTTTGAACTCGACGGCCACGTGATGGTTACGACGGGCGTTCGCATCTTCGGACAGTTCACCTACCACTTTGGCCAGGTCGATACCTTTCCTACGTCCGACCCCGTCGTCATGCGGGAGACGATCAGCCGGCTCATGCCGATCAGTGCGATCGTCGGCATCCGCTACGACGACCCCGCCAGCCGGTGGTTCGTCGAGACTACTGTGAACATGGCCGACAAGGCCGACAAGCTCTCCACGCGCGACCAAGGCGACACGCAGCGCATTCCGCCGGGCGGCACACCGGGTTACGCCGTCGTCCATATTCGCGGCGGATATCGTTTCGGTGAACGAACGCACCTAAACGTGGCGCTCGAAAATGTCTTCAACAAGAGCTACCGCGTGCATGGATCGGGACACAACATGCCCGGTACGAACTTCGTCGTCTCCGTCACAATAGAGTTTTGATGCGATTCGCCATCGGCTTATCGTTGTTGCTTCATATCGGGATCGTGGCGCTCGTCACGATAGACCGTGCGCCGCGTGCGACAGACCCGTCGCCGCCCGCGTTCGCTGCCGCCTTGCGCGAAGCCGACGCGCAGCCCGAGCAGCTGGTCTCACCCGAGGCGGTGGATCCGTTGGCGGACGTTCCGCTTGAACCGGTCGAATATCTCTTGGCGGACGAACCGGAAACCGATGTGTTCATCGATCCCTTCGGAGGCTATCGCCCGCCGGAAGCCTTCGATGTTCCTCCTGTAGCACGCACACTTCGGTTGGCGCGGCTGCGCCGACCGTTTCGTCCTGTGCTGCGTTCGCGCGTCCGACAAACCTCACCATCCCCCGCTTCTCCGAAATTTGGAGTTTCTCCGGCGCCGCAACCGCACAAGGTAGCGCCTAAGCCCCAGGTACGTACTCCTCGCCGAACACGGGCGCGGTTGCTCCAGGCTGTCCGTCCGCAATATCCTTTAGTCGCCAAACGCCGCGGGTGGGAAGGCGAGACTCTGTTGACTCTTCACGTCGACGCCCGCGGGCGCGTCGCCAAGGCGACGGTTGCGCGATCGAGTGGGCACGCTATCCTCGACAGGGCGGCCGCTCGTTGCGCGGCAGCGTGGCGATTTGAGGCGGCGACCCGAGCCGGGAAGCCGATCGCGAGCACGATCGAAGCCCCGGTTCGCTTTCGCTTGGATCCGTAGTCGGCGAAAAAGGCACGGGCAGCGTGCCCGCGGACGGCCCGAAAACGAAGTCTACCGAGGTCTTCGCCCCGACGGGCTTGGCAGCGTCGTGGTCGCCGAGCGCTCGACCTCAGCTGTCCGACGTTTGCGCACTGGACACACTCTAAGGGGTTCGGTCGCTAGGATGAAGCGTCGATTGAGTGGGGAGCGCGCACACGAAGAAGCGAAGCGGGCAATTCGGATTCACGCTTCTACCCGCACCAACGATGCGTCGAACGCTCAGAAAGGGCAAGTTGCAAAGTCGCGGTAAAATCAACTCCCACCTTGGCGATGACGCGGGGCTCAGCCAGCGTGCCTCGGCGGAACTCCTTCGCGAGCACCACGGGTCGCCAAGGTTGAGATCGGTGAGCGACGTTTTTTGTTGTCAGTGAAACTGTGGATGTTTTGGAGTGGACAGGGTGCTGTCGTCATCCGCCTCGGAGAGCGAATGAAGGGGCGGCTAGAGATGGCCGCTCTGGAAACAAAGCGACGAGCCGTGGCTACCGTGCTGCCGCGGGGGGGACATGTCGTCCATTACCGCATCCGAAGCGTGGGCCGCGATGCCGACTCCAGTTTGACGCGCACGGCGGGGCTTTCACCGCAGTCCATTGCTGGTAGCTGCCGCGCCGTAGACTGGCGTCGATGAAAACGCTACTCGTCGTCGCCGTGTTCGTGGCCGGCGTGGGTTGGCTGCTGTTGCAAAACCCCACGCGCAAACCGAAAACTGCTCTGCACGAGCACCCTCGCGAGCAGCTGGGCAACTCTTCGACCGCAGCTTCCGCATCCAACACGCTCAAGACAGACCCCCACACACCGCCGCGGTTGACGAAGTTGGAACCGGGACCGCCGCCGACGCTCGGCGAACGCGCGGCCGACGAAACGTTGCGCGCCGAAGCGCTCCCGCGCGACTCGCGCATCACGAGCGTCCGCCGCGTCGAGCGCTGGACTGTGTACGCCACGCGCAAAGACCCGGGTGCTGGCCCTCGCCTGAATCCGATCGTGGGGCAGAGCGCGGTGATTGTTGATCGACAGACGATCTTCGCCGCCCATTCGCTGCATGCGCGACGGGGCGTGTTGTGGATCGTCGAGCTGGCGAAACCGGGGGCCCCGGTCGCGCACGCCGGCGACACGCCCGCTCCGCTCGTAGCAGCGGGCGCAGACCCGCACGCGTGCGTGTTGCGGCGGTACCGCGGCCGCTTCGTCGTGTACGCCGCCTCCAACAAGACCGATACGATCAAACTCCGTTTCGACTCCCAGGATGTCGAGCGGGCCGCGACGGCGCCACGGCAGGCATGGACTGCGGCCGGTACATTCGCGAGCGCGCCGAAGCCTGCCTCGGTCCGCGTGGCGCAACCCGGCGCGACCTTTTTGAGCGCTCTACCCGACGACATGCCGGCGTCGATCCGCGTGCTCGAGACACCGACGCTGCGCCAGGCGCTCACCTCGGTCGATATCGAGGGGGTTGCGGTGCCGATCTTCGTCGCTTTCGACAGTCACACCCAGGTTGCGGGCAGGCTCGAACTGAGCGAGAGTCTCGCGCCCCCGTCCGGTGTGGGCGCTCACGTCGAGATCACGTCGCTCGTCCCCGGCAAAGTTTTGCCCGCGCTCGGCGCGACCGGACTCGTGCACAGCGTCCCTGGAGTGAGCCCGTGAAACATCTTCTGTTTGTCGCGACACTCTGCTGGGCGCCTGTCCACGCGGAAGACGAAAACGAACGGGCCCGCCTCGTGTTCCTCGAAAAGGTCAAGTCCGAGGTCCACGAGGTCCTCGACGTCGCCGACGCCGGCGGCAAGACCGCCAAGGCGCTCGACGCGTACAAAAAACACGCGGGCCGCCTCACCGTCGAGGGCATGGCGGAGATCTATAAGAACGCGGGCCGAGGCGCCGAGGCATTCAAGAGCGTCGCGTTCCTCATCGAGACCAACAAGATCACGGACGCGCACTCGATCGAGATGGCGGGCCTGCGCGAGACCATGATCGAGGGTCTCATCAACGAGATCGGCCAGGAAAAGGGCTGGCGCATCGCGCGCTCGGATTCCGGCAACGTGACGAGCGGCATGAAGTCCGATCTTGACCAGACGTTTTACGTTTTCGAGGCCGAGCACGTCGACGGCGAGTGGAAGTTTGAGTGGAATCCCGATCGCGACGGAGAGTTCATTCGGGAGTTCGAGAGGCGATGGCGCGAGAAGTACGACAAGATGGGCCTGTCGCTTGAGGCGCTCGACATCGCGTCGATCGAAGGGAAAAACCGTTTCCCTGACATCCGCGTCACCGACGTGCAGGGCTTTTGGCAGATGAACCGCCGCACGCACGTCGAGCTGCGCAACACGCCCGGCGCGTACACGTACGGCGGCGCGGTCGGGCATCAGATGCAGTTCCGCGCGCTGGCGTCCATTCTCAAGAAGAATCCGCGCGCGTTCCGGCTCTACGGCCCCGCCGGCGACGAAAAAGAGTCCGACTGGGAACGGAAGGAACTGCGATCCGTCGACACGCCGGAGGGCCGGCA
Organism: Planctomycetota bacterium; assembly: GCA_021776785.1. Taxonomy (GTDB): domain Bacteria; phylum Planctomycetota; class PLA2; order PLA2; family PLA2; genus JAJFFF01. The sequence goes on from JAJFFF010000002.1 coordinate 17,872, forward strand.
GCGACTGCAGGACTGGACTGACGAAGCGATCAAGACCATGTTTGGCAAGGCGCCGGAGATGCGTCCGGTGTGGGCGTTCGACGCCGCGCTCGCGAACTATCTCGAACTCCAGCACTACATGTATGACGAGAAGTTCCAAACAAAGTACCACCTGCGCACATTTGAAGATTCCATTCTGTCGCAGTGGCTCGCAGACAAGGGCTTGGGGCGCAAAGAGAAGTTTGAACTGGTCGACATCGGCCTCAACAAGCGCCAGCGAATCTACGATGCGATCCTGCCCCGCGTCTACCCCGGTGACACGCCCGATGCCGTCCGGCAACGCGCCCTCCACCGGCTCGCGCTGGAGGTCTCGGTCGCGCAACGACTGCATCACAAGGGGCCGAAAGCGTTTCACAAGATTGCCGCGTTCCGGGGCAAGCCTCCGTCCGATCCGGCCGCGCAAAGACGCCTGATCTTTGAGGAGTTCGGCCGCGCGATGTACGGCGACGATTGGAAGGCCACGCCCAAGCAGATGGATGGCGCGAAGTGGAAATTCCGCGAACTCGCCAGCGAATTCTGTCTCGAGTCCGCGTTCCGCACGTCGAAAGAGGCGTTCGCCGTGCTGCTGGGCGAAGACGGCAAAAAACACTTCGACATCGACCGGTACCGAAGCCTCCTCGACATCGAGAGCGACGTCGAGTGGGAGCGCACAAAGGCAAACCTCGAGTCGGCGGCGCACCTAACATTTCTCTACGGGATCTACGACCTCGGCACGAAAAAAAGCATCGCGCTTATGAATCGTATTCGCACCGAGTTCGGCAATCGGCACGTGCCGCGCCTGCTCGGCCTCTGGGTGCGTGGACAGGCCGGGCTCACCGAAAGCACGTGGCGCGGAATCTTCGGCGAAATCATGCTCGAGAAGGTGCCAGACCTCGGCAACCGCGTGCAGCAACACGTCCTCCGCGAACTCGGTTGGGAACGCCTTCCGGTCGCGGAGAAGGTCAATGCGGAACTCATCAAGCACAAGCTGGTCTGGAGCCCGAAGGCGTTCGCGCACAACATGGCGTACGACCCCGGCAACATCGATGCGCTCGCGCAGATCGTGCGAACGTATTTCGAATCGAAGGGCGACATGGACGCCGTGTTCCGTACGGTGGCCGACGAGTTTCTGATGGCTGTGCCCGTACTCGGCCAGATGGTCGGTGCGAGCCGCGGCGGCGTCGAGGGTCTCGTTGCGATGGGCATCGCCATGTACCACCCGCCGTTCGGCGGCGTGCTGATTGCGGTGAGCCTCGGGCGGACCGGCATCGCAATTTACGACATCGAGAGCGAACGTCCCAAGACGGAAAACGCGGTCAACGCGGTGTACCGTGGGTTCTCGGGGCCGGAGCTTCGTTTTGTCGAACGCGCGCCCGCACAGTTCACCAAGGCTGACGGTGCGAAGCTCACACGGTTGCAGGCCGAGCTAGCCGCGGCCCGGCCGGTCGGGGTCTCGCGGTCGTTTGACCCGCAGGAACTGGAGCGCCGGCTCGACGAGTCGAAGCGCGCGTGGAGTGCGTACCGCCAACTCGATGCCCGCCTCACGCCCCAGATCGAAGGTCTAAAGCTCAAGCGGACCCTTTGGACGTCTTATCGCGACGACCCTGCCTACGGCGGTTTCTTTACCGAGAGCGGCGCGCAAAAGCTGCAGCGCCCGTTTGAAAACCACTTGCTTGCGGCGATCGAGCCGGTCATCAGTTTCTCGCGGACCGGCATCGTCGACTTCAACGCGCGACAGGACTCAGCGGAACTGGAGCGGCTCGCGCGCCGCATGAAGCAAGCCACGGGCAAGGAAGCGGCGATCGCCGCGGCCGCTCACGCCGAGGCCCAACACGTTTGGGATCACCAACAGCGCGCTGCGCGGTTTTATTCCCGCGCGCTCGGCCGGTCGCGCCCGTTCGACGGCCTTGACTCCAGCGAGCGGCGCATGGGGCTGCCGGAACTTCGCTTCAAGCTTAAGCGCGACAGCCTCTACCCCGCGCTGCGCAAGCTCGGCTACGACGACCCCGACGCGTTCGTGGACGCGTTTTTTAGGCGCAACTTCCAGGTCATCGATGAACTTACGCGGCAAGGCCTCCTTGAATCGACGGAGATCGAATGGGTGCCCGCGTTCCCGCGACCGGTCCCGCGCGCGAAGCCGCCGACGAAGTTTCCCGCCCACTACATGGCGCAGCTCAAGAAGCGCGTGCGCGCGGACTACAAGCGCAGCAAGATCTTGTGGGACGAATATCAAAAGCGCGAGAAAGCCCGCCGGATGCGCAACGAACAGGTGTTGTACCGGCGCGTCAAGCGCTACGACGCAGCCGAGGCCGGCGGCACCGTCTCACGCCTGCTCCACGACGAGAAAACGAAACTGCTCCCGGCGCTTTACGACGCCCTGCGCGAGGGGATCCAGCCTCCCACGGTACCGACGCTGACGGCGACGGTTTACTACGGCAACAAAGACAGCGCGCTCGGGCCGGCAGGGTATGCGTGCCGTTTCCAGTTGACGGCGGATCCATTCTTTTTCAAGCCGCCTTACTCGAGCGACCTCCAGGGCTTAAACGCCGACGACGTGCGCCAAGCAATCGCGTCGGCCCAGTCGCACGGCCAGCCGCTCTTCGCCACGACCGTCGCGGCGCTACGCTCGGCGCTCGCGCAAAACCCGGCGCCGCCGCGGGGCCAAAAGGACGAGCGGACGTTTTTTCTCGTGCATGTGTATTGCGGCGAGGTCGACGCGCGCACCGTGATCGGGGTGCCGCGCGTCGGGAACCGCTCGCTGATCGGCCAGTCCGTCGCGTTCGGCCGCAAGCGCGCGGACAAAATCGTCGAGACGCCTCCGCCCACCGTTGACAACAAGGTCTGGTACATCTCCGCGCCCGGAATCGTCGACGCCGACCGCGATCGCGCCTATCGACGGGCGTACGCGAAGTTCCCGGACGCGAAGCAGAAGCCCGCGGACACCTATCGAGCCAAACCGATTGCCACGGCGCTGTACCTCTCCAGTGTCCGCCCGGCGTATCTGTCGTACGCGAAGACGTTTCGCAAGTTGCAACGCGGCGCCTACTACGGTCCCTGCCACTTCAAGGTCACGTGCGGTGGGCAGACGCGCTTCGCGTTCGTTGTGTTCGAGCCGTTCTCGTCCCGAACCTACGGCAGCCTCCTGTTCTCCGGCCTTAAGGACGGCACGCATCGGGTCCAAGTGGAGGCGCGCCTTGCCGATGGAACGCGCGTCAGCGACGCGTTCTCGATCGCGGTGAAGTTGAAACCAATCGATCTCTCTCGCGACGAGCGGTCCCTCACGTCGAACCGGCGGCGGTACGCCGAGCAACCGACGCCGCGGCACGCCGGTTTTTTTGTGTCAGCGATCGAGCGCTACATCGAAAATCTGATCAAGAGCGGCGCCCCGCCAAAGGCGGTCGACACACTCCTCGACGAGTACGCGAAGTACTGGGAAGGAGGCGTGCGCTATGGCTACAGCACGAGCAACAAGAGCGGGCTCCGATGGAACCTCACCCGGCTGACGGTCATGACGCGCGTGGCGCGCGCCGTCGGAAGCACGACAGCGTACAACGTGCTCCGCAAGGTCGCGGAGACGTACCAAGCGCGCATGCCAACCGACAACAAGCGGTACGAGATCTGGAGCGCCCACAAGACTCTAGGCGATATCAAAATCTCCAACGCGGGCAGCATCCGGGCCGGGCGGGCTCACTACGCGCAAGCGCACCAACTCGAGAAGGCGGCCGGCCGCTCCCCGAAGCCGCTGGCCGAGACCTGGCCAAAGACCGACTTCGGCAAGCTTGCCGAGAAGGGCCGTTGACGCCCCACTGAACCTCCGTCGTCTGGGGATTCCGCGATGTCGCGCCCCAGTGGATCGGTATCATGGTCCGCTGTGGGAAGTGCAGTTGAGTCACGGATTCAGGCGTTGCTCGACGGAGCGGAGGATGCCGACGAAAAGCTCGGTGAGTTCTTGTCGGCGGCCTCTGTCGAGGACTGGCTCGTTGCCGCGCGGCATACAGAAAGTTCCGTGCGCCGTGTTGCGATTGTGGCGGCGCACGAGCGACGGGAGGCCGCCGTCTTCTTGCAGTTCGAAACGCTGGCCACCGACAAAAGTTCCGGTGTGCGCAGCGCGTTGGCCGAACTGTTTCACGCCGCTTCCGACGTTGCGTTTCCCGAAACGGCGGTTCACGCGATGCTCGCCGACCGGGATGAGCACGTGCGTGCGAAAACCTGCGCTGCGGCGCGCGACGTGCGCTACCGTCCCCGGTTACTCGAACTCCTAAGCGATGGCGATTGGACGGTGCGGGAGGCGGCCGCGAATGTCTTGGGCGGACATCGTTCCGCCGAAGTGGCCCGGTGTTTGCTCGATCGCTTGGCGTCCGAGGAAGACGTTGACGTGCAGCGCGCTCTTGTCTTGGCCCTTGAGCCGCAGTTTGGCCCCGAAGGCGATCGCGAATCGCCGACGGGATCCGTCCCGCCGATCGGCAAGCTGCGCGAGATTCAGACGAAGTTGAACGGACTCACGGGCGCGCCGGCGCCGCGGGTTCGGCTCTGGCTCGCCGGCTTGCTTGCGAAGACGCCGGACCCTGAACGACTTCGCGAGTTTGGCCCGGAACTCGGTGCGGCTGCGCACGCCGGCGATTTGCCGCGTGCGTACCACGTCGATCGCGCAACGACGCTCTTGATGGAGCATCTTCATGACAGGGGTTCGCGTTCCGCGATTTTGGTGGGCGAATCCGGAGTCGGCAAGACAGCGGTTGTTCACGAGCTCGTGCATCGGTTGCAAGACAACGAGGCGTGGCACGTCGTTCGGGTTTCGCCGTCCGATCTGCTGTCGGGAACGCGGTTCCTGGGCGAGTGGGAGACCAAAGTCACGCGTTTGATCGAGGCGGCGCAACGTCCCAAGCGAGTGTTGCTCTACATCCCCAACGTCGATCAACTCACGATGGCGGGCGCACACTCGTCAAGTTCACGCAGCATCGCAGACATGCTGGCGCCGCACATCGAAAGCGGGGCGCTTGCCATTCTCGGCGAGACTACTCCGGAGTCGCTAACCGCCGGGTTCGCGCGGCACCCGTCACTCCTGCGCCTCTTCAAGCTGGTGGAGGTGCATGCAGCGAGCAGTGCGCAGACTCGCGAACTGCTCGATTTGGTGTGCGCCGAAGCGGATGCGGACCCGTCCGAAGAAACACTCGATCGCCTGATGGATTTGGTCGACCTGTACCAACCGTCGACGGCACAGCCGGGTCGCGCGATTGCCCTACTCCGCGAAACGCTAGGGCGGGTCGGGTCCGAGTTCGAAGCGGCAGACATCTTAGAGTCATTGCAAAACGCGACCGGAATGCCGCTGACGATTCTTGACGATACAGCCCCGCTTGACTTGGACGAGACGCGTCGTTTTTTCGAGGATCGAGTGATGGGCCAAGACGCCGGGGTGATGGCCGTCGTCGATCTGGTTACGCTCATCAAAGCCGGCCTCAACGACCCTTCGAAACCGTACGGCGTGTTTTTGTTCGTGGGGCCTACTGGTGTCGGCAAGACCGAAATGTCGCGAGCGCTCGCCGAATATCTGTTTGGCGACGCCTCGCGATTGTTGCGGTTCGACATGAGCGAGTACGCGACGTACGGCGCATTCGAGCGATTGATCGGGTCGCAACAAAGTACCGGACTGCTCACCGAAGCCGTTCGCGCGCAGCCGTTCTCGGTGATCTTGCTCGACGAGATCGAGAAGGGACACGTCAACGTCTTCGACCTGTGTCTGCAGATGTTTGACGCCGGACGTCTGACTGACGGTATGGGTCGTACCGCTGACATGCGCAACACGATCATCATTCTGACGAGCAACGTCGGTTCGCAGTTGAAAACCGACGCGCAGCTCGGGTTCGGCGACCATGAACCCCCGCCGCCGGATCAGGAGACGATCCAACGCGAGTTGCGCCGCTCGTTTCGCCCGGAATTTCTCAACCGACTCGATCGCATCGTGTACTTCGAGCCGCTCGCGGAACGGACGGCTGAGAAGATTGCGCGCCGCGAACTCTCGCGCGTGATTGAACGTAGCGGTATCGCGCGGCGACGACTCATCGTCGACGTCGGCGACGATGTTGTACCGATGTTGCTGAAGCGTGGGTACTCGCTGGCGTTCGGCGCCCGGCCGCTCAAGCGGACGGTCGAGCGCCTCGTATTGTTGCCCCTTGCGCGTGCGATCGCCGACGGCGCGATTCAGCCCGACTCGACCCTGCGGTTGACCGTCAAGGGTGACCACATCGTGCCTGTCGTCGTGGCGTTGCCCGATCAAGAGAACCGTGATTCCCTTCCTGTTGCGGCGGCCCGCAGTCTCGCGGAGGTCGAGGAGGAACTGCGGACGCTCCGCGAGCGACTCGGTGCGATGGACGAGCGCAAAGATGAGTTGTTCGCGCGCACGCATCGCTCGGACTTTTGGGAAAATCGCCCGCGCGCGCTGCGCACGATGGATGAGATTCACCGGTTGGCACATGTGCTCGACGGCGTGGGTCGGTTGGAACGCGAACTCGCACGCACGGGCCAGAGTCGCCAGCCGGAGCGTGCCCAGGCGTTTCTCGAAAAGCATGCGCGTGAGGCGGCGTGGTTTCGCTTTTTGCTCGACCGCGACGACTGGCGCGATGCGTTTGTGACGCTCACTCGCGTGAAGACGCAAGGCGCCGCGCTGGACGGACTGGAACGGTTGGCTCGGATGTACCACCAGCTTGCTGGCGCCCGCGCCCTAGAGTGCGATGTGCTTGATGATCGCCGTGCTTCCGACGGCAGCGAAGACACCATCACCCTCGCGGTCGGTGGGGCGGTCGCGCATGCGTTGTTTTGCACGGAGGCGGGCCTCCATCAATTCACGCGCGGTCCATCCGGTCGCCGCGACGACCGCGAACTCGTGCGCGTGGAGGTGTGGCCCGCGCACAGCATCGACGCTGACAAAAACGGGCCTACAATCGACGGCGTCGAATTCGACGTCAAACGCACAGCGAAGAGCAAGGGGCGTTTCGGTCAACCGCTTGGGCTCGATGTACACCTCTTTCACCGGACGACAATGGTCTCGGTGCGCGCCCACGCTGTCGATCAAAAAGACGTCGTGATCCCGCGGCTCCAGGCGCTTTTGCAAGCGCGCATCGACGCCGTCGACACGCCAACGCCGGCGCGCGATGTGATCCGCCGCTACCAACTGGGGCCCTCCCCGCTTGTGCGTGATCGACGCACCGGCCAACAGAGCGGACGGCTCCGCGAGCTCCTCAAGGGGGACTGGCAGGAGTGGTTTGCGTTGGCACGCGGCCCCGATTAGCCACGCGACGAAAGAGGACATGCCATGACGTACGCACAAAACGCCTTGCTCGATATTCACGCGCGTTGTCATCTCAGCATGCAGCGCTTCATCACTCATTGCGGTGGTCTTTCGGCAGAGCAGCTTGATACTTCGCTTGATGGGTTTGGGTCCTCGACCGTGCGGGAGCAACTTCATCATGTGATTGGTGCGGAGCGTTATTGGCTCTCGGTTTTGCTGGGGGCGATGGATGCGAGTGAGGATCCCGCTGACGCCGTTTCGATCGAGGCGCTCGAGGCGCTTCGGGTTTCGGTCAGCGCGGCTACCGCGCGCTACCTGCGGGATGCTTCCGGTGCTGAGCTCAATACGCGCCGGCCAATGACGACATGGGGCGGCAACGTCGTTGAACTGGTTCCCGCTCATGTCATCTTGCGTACGCAGACGCACCTGTTTCATCACATGGGACAGATCGCTGCGATGTGTCGCCTTCTCGGGCATCCCGTCGAGCCGGGGATGGACTTTTCGCTTCGGTAGGTCGGTCGCGAGGCTGTCACGTTGTGCGGAAGGATCCGATCGATCACGTCGGATACTTTTAAGTAGCCGTCCTCTTGGGGAATCGGATTCTCCGGGTCGCCGGCCATAGACCGCAAAAGACCCCGCCCCGTAAGTCCTATCCAGGGTTTGTTTTGAGCAACGTTCCCTTGCCTTTTGGGCTGGTCGGGGGGCGGGGTCACGTTTGGTTGAGAGTGCCCGGCGCCGCTTGCGCGACGCCGGGCGATTGATTGCTCCCTATGTCGTGTCCTGGGTGCTACAGGATGTAGAGCAACTCGTCGATGTCGGGCACGGACGCCCGGTAGTTGTAGTTGTGCGAGAGTTCCGCGAGACGCGGGAGCTTTTCTAGGTCGCCGATCATGCCGAGGCCGACGGCGGCCATCGCACGGGTCTGCGGCTGTTCGTTCGTGTCGTCGAGCAGGTTCACCAGCGGCGCGATCGCTTTTTGGTCGCCGATCGTCCCGATGGCTTGAATCAACTGTGACTGCACCGTGAACGACTTCGCGCGCCGTAACTCTTCGAGCAACAACGGCAACACATTGGAGTCGTGCAGAAGGCTGAGGCCGGTCGCCGCGCTACGACGGAGGATTACACTGCGGCGTTCTTTCAGCGCCATCGTGAGCGACTCTTTCACTTCGCGGTTGGACACGCCGATCAATCCGAGAGCCTCGCATGCAAACGCGCGGGCTAACGGATTGGCGCTCCGCTTCGAAGCGAGGGCGGTCAACGTCGGAACCGCCGTCTTATCCTTGGCGAGGCCACGCGCCAGCAAGAACGCTGCCTTGGTGTCGGCATCCTTGTACTTGTCGCTCAGCTTCGTGAGCGTCTTGACAATCTTGCTGCGGGTTTCGCGCTCGATCGAGTCGTTCTTGGTCGCATACCAAACGTACGTGCCGAGGCCGAGTGCAGCGAACGGACGCTGCGAGTAGCGGCCGTCCTTCGCGATACGCAAGAGCGTGGCGATGGCGTCGGGCGTGCCGATCTGGCTCAAGGCGATGATGGCGAAATTCTCGCCGGATGCATCCTTGGCGTTGCGGATGTAGTGCTGAAGCGCGCGGACGGATTCCTTCTTGACGTCTTCGTCATCGGTCGCCTGTCCGAGCACGCCGATGGCGATGGCCGCCGAGCGCTTGATGACTTTGCGCATACTGCGCGAGCGCACCGTTTTCATCAGTTCCGGCAGGACGCGCGGGTCGCCCATTTTTGTGATCGCGTAGCCGGCGAACGCGCGAACTCGGTCCGGCACGTTGGCGCGGTTGTAGCGGCCGGTGTTGAGAATCGAGACCATCGTATCGAGATACTGCGTGTCGCCAGTGAGGCCGACGGCGGCCAAGATCGCGGCGGGCACGTTGTGGTTGGCGTGTTTTTTCCCAAACTCCATCATCAGGGCGCGGGTCGCGCCGGTGTCGCGTTGCAAGCCGATGGCAATCGCCGCCCAGCTCCTCTCGCGTGTGCGCAGTGACTTGTCTTGAAGCGCACGTAGGCAGATTTCACGAATCGCTTTGCGGGTCGTTTCGTCCGCGTTGGGAAGGAGACCCAGCGCGAGCACGGCCGACTCGGTTGCTTGATAGCCGAAGTCCATCTTCTGGCCGCGGTCGTTTTTGTAGCGGTTAAAAAGTGCCGCCTCGAGCATCGAGAGGTGACGGACGCCCCCGATCTTGCCGACGGCGACCATCGCACCGCCGTGAATGTCTTCGTGATCGCCCTTGCGATTGATCGTCCGCAACAGCGCCGGCAAGATGGCCAACTCGATGGCGCGACGTGTCGGCCGCAACACATTGCGGCGGTTTTCACGGTTGAATCCACCGTGTGCCAGCGCGCTCACCGAAGAGGGACCGGTGCTGTAGATGTGGTCTTTGAGGTTGAGGATGGGCGCCTTGTTGTAGCCCCACCAAAAACGCCACGACTCATACGTCAGCGGTTTTTTCGTAGCGGGACCGCCGCGTCCCGTGGGCGGGGTCGGATTGGGACCCGGTTGCGGGCCGTCGCCGCCGCCGGAATCCGGAATTCCGGGATCGGGCGCCGGTGTGCCGTCCGGTCCACTCGTCGGGCCACCGGTGTCGTCACCATTGCTCGGCGGCGGGGGCGGCGGCTCCGGATCACCGGGCGGACGCAGCCCAGGCGGCACGCCGCCGGGGGGGCCTCGGTAACTTCCACCGTGTGCGGACACAAACGGTGCCGGCACGCATAAAAGCGTGCCCAGCAGCAGCATCCAAAAACGTAGTCTCAACATGACGCTCTCCTTCCGACCGATCGCAGGCGGCGTTGCTCAAGGGGAGCTATCGCGCACGGTGTGCCGAACGGAGAGCTGATATGCGGAGAGGACAGTCTTAGCCCAAACGGAGCCGTACTGTTACGTGTGCGATTCGATCAAGGCCGATGGTGGGTACGCGCGGCGGTAACGACGTTACGGAACCGGAATCCATGCGGAAGCGGCCCGGCGCCGCGATGAACGGGCGCCGGGCCTTTGATGGAATTGTGTTTCCGGTTGCAGGGCGCCTACAAGATGGAGAGCAGCTCGTCGATGTCTGGAATCGATGCGCGGTAGTTGTCGTTTTGCGAAAATTCCGCAAGACGGGACAACTTCTCTAAGTCACCGATCATGCCGAGGCCGACGGCGGCCATCGCACGGGTCGGAGGCTACTCGTTTGTATCGTCGAGCATGTGCACCAGCGGTGCGATCGCTTTTTGGTCGCTGATGGTTCCGATCGCCTGAATCCGCTACGGATACAGGTAACGGTGTTACGGCACAGGACTCTGCGATCTTGTTACGGAAGCGGAATCCATGCGTCGCTGTGTTCCAGCGACGGCGGCGGCGGCGTGTTGCGTGCAAACCACACGCTCATCGCGCCCGCGACGAAGGCGCGCAATGCATCGACGGACGCAACAACGACCCCGGGCTCGGATGGCGAGATCGTCGTTCCCAAGCATCCCTTCGCGAACGCGTCTACGACACGTTGACGACGCAGCACCGTGTCGGGTCGGGCGCTGCGCAGCGCGTGCGCGGGAAGGTCGCACGCGCGCAGCGTCGCCGTGACATCGCACTCAAACAAAAACGGCGGGCGCGGTTCGGACCACGGCGTCGTCGGGTGCGTCGTCAGCAACGGGAGTGCGGCGTGAAACAGCGCCAGGCGGCGTCGGTCGAGAACCGAGAGCGACTCTTCGGTACAGCGCGCCGGATGCCGCGAACCGCGCTGCTGCGCCTTGGCGAACACGCGGGCGTGCGCCGCGAGCCGACGTGTCGTCCACTTGCCGATGGTTTCGCATGCGTGTTCGCGACTCTTCGTGTCGAGCTTGAGGTGCGCTAGGAACGCCCGCGGCAGCGAACACGGAGCCGCCAACGCGGTCACGCCCTGCGGCGTCGGGAGCGCCGCCTGCTCCGAAAGCGCTACCGTCCACTCGTCCCCGCCCCCCGTGACGGCGGCGACCCACCAACGCGCGGGGGCGTGCGGTCGGTTGGGCGAAACGTACGGCGCGAGACCAAGCATCGCGCGACTGTAACGAACGCCGTCCCCGCCCAATCAGTTTTGGCTTGGGCGCGCGGCACAATCGGCGCAAAAAAAAATCGGCGCCCCCCGAGGGGAGCGCCGATGGCTATTGCTTGATGCAATCAGCTTCAACATCGTCAGATGTTGAGCCAGAGAAGCTACAGAATGAAGAGCAACTCGTCGATGTCGGGCGCCGAAGCGCGGTAGTTGTAGTTCTTCGAAAGACGCGACAACGCGGGCAGCTCCTGGAGGTCACCGATCATGCCGAGGCCGACGGCGGCCATCGCACGGGTCTGCGCAGGCTCGTTCGTGTCATCGAGAATTTTCACCAACGGGTCGATGGCGGTGTGATCGCCGATCGTGCCGATCGCTGTGATCAGCTGACCCTGAACCGCGAACGACTTGGCGCGCTTGAGCTCTTCCAAGAGCAGCTTGACGACCTCAGCATCACGCAGAAGCGCGAGGCCTGTCGCCGCATCGCGGCGGAGGTCAACACTCTTGCGCTCCTTGAGCGCGAGCTTCATCGCATTCTTGACGTTGTCCGACGTGTTGCCGACGAGGCCGAGGGCGACGCAGGCGAAGCCGCGGAGCACCGGGTTGGCGCTACGCTTGGCCGCGATCTTGGTTGCGTCTTCCACCATCGTCTTGTCTTTGCAAAGACCACGGGCGAGGAGGAAAGCAGCCTTGGTGTCGGGGTCCTTGTACTTGTCGGACAGCTTGGCGAGTTTGGTGACGATCTTCTTGCGAAGCTCGGGAGCCATCTTCACCTTGTGGTCGCGATCGTTGTAGAACACGTACGTGCCGAGGCCGAGACCCGCGAACGGGCGCTGGCTGTAGCGGCCACTCTCCGCGATGTCGAGAAGAGTCGCGATCGCTTTGTCGGACGCGATCTGGCTCAGGCCGATGATCGCGAAGTTTTCACCCGACGAATCACCACCCGACTTGCGGATGTACTTCAACAGCGCCTGAACAGCCATGTCCTTTTTCGCCGTGTCTTCGGTCTTGGCACCGAGAACGCCGATGGCGATGGCGGCGGAACGCTTGACCACGCGACCGGTACGACGCGAACTGATGATCTTAATCAACGAGTCCAACGCACGGGGGTCGCCGAGCTTCATGATCGCGTAGCCGATGAACGCCTTGATGCGATCATCCGTGACGCGCTTACCGAAGAGGTCACTCTTCTCGAATCCCTTCATGAGGCCTTCGAGGGAGTGCTCGCCGTCACCGATGAGGCCGAGGCCGCACAGGATGCCAGCGGGAATGTTGCCGTCGGCGTACTTCTTGTCCAAACGCTCGATCAGCGGGCGAACCGCTTTGTCGTCACGTTGCAGACCGAGGCAGACCGCAGCCCATGCACGCTCGCGGGTGGCGAGCTTTTCGTTGTCCAGAGCGTCGAGGCAGATGCGACGGATGGTCTCTTTCGAGGCCGCGTCCATGTTCGGCAAAATGCCGAGCGCCAAGACCGCTGACTCTTTGGCCTGCGGACCGAACTCGATCTTTTGACCGCGCGTGTTCTTGAACTTGTCCAACAAAGCTTGCTGGAACATGTCGATGTTGCGCGCGGTTCCGAGCTTGCCCATCGCGACCAATGCGCCGCCGTGGATGTCCTCGTGGTCACCCTTGCGGTTGATGGTGGCGAGCAACGCCGGAATGATCTGCTTTTGGACCGCGCGCGCCGTCGGGCGCTGCGCGTTACGCACGTTGTTCGCGTCTTGACGCGAAGCGAAGTGGAGCGGCGAGGACGACGAAGCGCGGTTCGCATAAATGTGCGACTTCACGTTCAGGATGTCGTCGTTGTTGTAGCCCCACCAAAAACGCCACGACTCAAAGGTCAAAGCCTTCGTCGTCGGAGCCTTACGGCCGGTGCCGGGCGTGGGCGTCGGCGCAGGGGCCGGGCTATCGCCAGGAGTGTCGACGCCACCGTCGGGAGTCGTCGGGCCACCCGGTCCATCGCCAGGCGTGATCGGGCCACCGGGGTCGCCCGGATCGGACGGGGGCGGCGGGGGGGGTTCGGGGTCGGTCGGTTCGCGCAGTCCGGGCGGTACGCCACCCGGAGGGCCGCGATACGAACCACCATGCGCTTCCACGTCCTGGGCCATGAAGACAAGGCCGAGGCCGAGGACGATGGCGAGCTGAAAGCTCCGTGTCATATCGTTCTCGCTCCAAAAAAAGAAAACACTCTGATCTGCCCCTGAGCGGTTGCCACTCAAGGACCCTTCATTATGGCAAAGGCCATACCGCTACCGGCGAGCGGGACCATATTCGAGCGTATTTTTGTTGCGAACCGACCCTGACGCGCATAAGTGACTACGCTGCAGTCGTTTGCGACGGTGTCGCGCGATGGCTACAGGTGCCGCTCTCGACGGCAGGTCGGTTACGCGGTGGTAACAACTCGCGCGGATCGTTACGGGCTCGTGGCCCCCATCCCGCCGGCCCCAAACCAGGTTCAGGCCCTGAGTTGCGACGGCTTGTTGCGCTACGATCAAGAGAATGTCCCATCAGGAGCGTATGGCCTGGCCCGCCTGGGTTCACATCCTTGTTTTTTGCCCGGTGGGACTTGCGATTTACGCCGGAATCGAAGCCTTTCGGCAGCGCGGTTGGGACTGGGGGTTATTGCCCTTTGCGGTCGTTTCGTCCATCGGCGTCGTTTGGTGGCGGTTTCGCTACCTTTTCGTGACCGTGGACCCCACGGAGTTGACGGTCGGGTTTGGCCCGCTGCGCCGCGTCATCGCACGGGCGCGCATTCAATCCGTGACGATCGAGGAGTACCCGGTCTCGCGGTACATGGGTTGGGGCTATCGCATCGGCTGGAAAAAGGGCGACCGCGCGTACTCCATTCCGGGGCCGGGTCGGGGCGTCCGCATCGAGTACGACGACGAAAATGGCGATCCGTGGTCCATTTTCGTCAGCAGCTTTGAGCCCGAAGCCTTGGCCGCCGCCCTTCAACCGTAAGAAAGGTTTACGGGGTGGCCCGCACCGACGAAACCCGCGCCTTGGAGTTGGCTGGCGCGGGTGAAATTGGTGCACCGTTAGGAATCCTTACGAATCCTCGCCGGCGGATGCGCCGATCTCGCCAGTAGGGCGGCTCGCGGCGAGCGATCTAAGTTGTTGTATGGCAGTCGATTACAACTTTATTCAAAAAGTTACGACCGAAACGGGTCCTTCGGCACGTCTTATGTGTAGAGAGTAAGTTGCCCAACCAAAGACCAGCGGTCGCAAGGGCCGCTGAACTCTTACCTCCACTCTTTTTTGCCGAAAGCCCCACCGCCGCGAGGCGGTGGGGCGTCTTTCTAGATAGGGCGCGGCGCGCCCTATCTAGAAAGCGTGTCTTTTGGCCCAACATCTGACGATGTTGGCGCTTGAGGCTCGGGCGTTTTGGCTTGCCTTTGGGCGCTCGCTGTCGCCTCTGGCGGATGTTCCGCGTGTGGTTCGTGGCCTTGTAGACGGGCCAAGTCTCACCACATAGTCCGCGGTGCTGTGGCCTTTCGGTCGTTTGGCCTGTGCTTGCGGTGTCTTGCGACGGGTGACCGAAAATTCCCGACCCGGACGCTTTGGGGTCGTTTGGTCGGCGTTTGGTTTGGTGGGCCGATTTCGCGGCATTTGTCTGCCCAGCTCGTGGGTTTGTTTCTCTCCAAAGCTTCGCCCCTCTCCGTATTCTCCTCTTATGGATCATCCGGTAGGCGAACGCGTAAAAATCATCGCGACGATTGGGCCCGCTTCTGCTGACCCCAAGGTTTTGGCTCGCATGCTCGAAGAGGGTGTGGACGCGATTCGCATCAATGCTTCGCATGCCGAACCGGAGTCGATTGCGGATTGGGTTGCGATCTGTCGCAAAGGCAGCCAGATCGCGAAGCGCGACGTTGCGGTCATGCTCGATTTGCAAGGGATCAAGCGACGCATCGGCGACCTCGCCGAATCGCTCGAACTCAAAGAGAATCAAAAAGTCGTGTTCGGCCCGCGCGGCGCCGGTCGTATTCCGGTGAAAGCCAAAGCGGTATTGCCCTTCGTCAAACAGGGCTCCGACATCTTTCTCGACGATGGGTTTTTGCGGCTCCGCGTGACCAAGGTCAAAGAGAAAGAGCGCGAAGTGCACTGCCGCGTCGTGCGCGGTGGCACGTTGCCGTCGCGCGCCGGCATCAACCTGCCCGGGGTTCCGATCCCGTCCAAAATTCCGACGCGTCAAGACATCCGCCACATCGAGGCGGGCGTTGCCGCGGGCGTAGATTTGTTCGGGCTATCGTTTGTGCAGTCCGCAAAGGACCTGTGGCGCTGCCGCAAGCTAACGAAAGGCATTCCGATCATCGCGAAAATCGAGCTGCCGCAAGCGGTGGCGGCGATCGACGAGATCGCCGCGGCTTCGGACGGCATCCTCGTCGCGCGCGGCGACCTCGCGGTCGAGATGAAGCCGGAAGAACTTCCGGTGCTCCAAAAGAGTCTTGTGACGTCGTCGAACCGCGCGCGGAAGCCGGTGATCGTCGCCACTGAGATGCTGGCGTCGATGGTGTACGCGCCGCGGCCGACGCGCGCGGAACTCACCGACGTCGGCAACGCTGTCCTCGACGGTGCCGACGCGTTGATGCTGAGCGACGAAACGGCGATCGGTCACGACCCCGCCCGCGCCGTTCGGTACATGGCGCGCATCCTCAAGCACGTTGAAAACTCGCTGCTTGAATACAACATCGAGATGCCGCGGCTCCTAGGCGACACCGAGCATCGGCCGGACTGGGCGGTTGCGGACGCCGCTGTCGACGTCGCCAAGGAGATCGGCGCCAAAGCCATCTTGGGTATCTCGGGCTCGGGCCGCACGATTCGACTAATCAGCGCGGGCCGCCCTTCGGTGCCGATTTACTCCGTTTCACCCGATCCGGCCGTTCGTCGCCGCGTGTCGGTGATGTGGGGCGTCAACGCGAGCACCGTCGAAGCGATCCCGGACCCGGACAAGCTGATTCGACACGTCTTACAGGGGCTCAAGCGAAAGAAGCACTTGGCCAGCAATGACCGCGTCGTCGCGGTGTTCGGCTCGCCGCTGTGGGGCGAAGGCACGAAGACGAACTCGATCCGCGTTGCGACCGTTCCGTAAGCGCGCGTTCGCTTAGGAACTAAGTCGCGGGCGTGCTGCTCGCGTCGCCGTCCGCCAATCCATCCGCGCGCTCTTTCTCGAACTGTTCGGGAACGCGGTCGATGACGTAGAACTTAAACGCCGACTGAATCAGCGACGCGGCGGGGACCGCCAACAGCGCGCCGACCAAACCGTACGTGTGTTCGCCCGCAATGAGTGCGAACACAACTACAACCGGATGAATCTTGCTCGCCGTACCCATGATCTTTGGGTTTAAGAAGTTCGCCTCCGCGAAGTGAATGAGCATGATCCAGCCGAGCGAAAGCATCGCGAGCTTCGGCCCGCTGGTGCCCAGCGAAATCATGACGATCGGTACCGTCGAAAGGATCGTGCCGAAGATCGGGATGAGGCTAAAGATGCCCGCGATGACGCCGAGGAGCAGCGCGTAGGGAACATCCATCCACGCCAACCCGACCCACGTCAATAGCCCGTTCACGGCGCAGATCGCCAACTGCCCGCGGATGACACCGGCGAGGCCGCGATCGAGATAGTACGTGAGCTTTTGGTAAAGCTCGCGATCGCACGCGGGCGCCAGCGATTGGATGAACGCAACGATGGAGTCGCGGTCAATAACTAAGAACGCCGTGATCATGAGCACGAGTACCATGCCGTACAGCGTTCCGACGACGAGCCGCGCAAAGTCCCATGCAAAGGCGAGGAACGTGTTGACGTGCCGCGCCAGGTCTTTGAACACGCGCTCAATGTAATCTTGGACGCGCGTGCGGTGTCCGCTCGGCGCGAGCGGAATTTCCTTGTCGATCCGAGCGCGCTCGAGGACGGAATATCCGTCGCCACGTTTGACGACGACTTGATCGTCGGTGCGATCGAGCACCAATCCCTCGGTCGCGCCGCCGCCTTTGAACTCGAACCGGTACGGCAAGGGACCGCCCGGGATGTAAACCGACGTCTCATCAGCGACGGTCTTGTCCGGATCGCCGTCGCCGCCCGCGGCCTCGCCGTCGGAATCGTCACCCGGCGCGGGCGGAGGCGACGCCTCGTCGTTCGACTCGCCGGTCTGTTTCTGGATGAAGTCGTCGATCTCTTCGTCGATGACGCCGGCCCAGTTCTGGATGGTCGCGCGGGCCTGCGGGAGCTTGGCCCGGATGTCGTGAAGCTGGTCGGAGATCGCCGGTCCACCGAACCAAACGGTGAGCGTCATCACGGAGATGATGCACAGGTAGATAAGGATGATCGAGCCGCCCCGCCCCAGTCGAATCTTGCGGATCGAGAGCGGTTCGAGGACTTCGACGACAGGGTCGATGAGGTACGCGAGGAAGATCGCGACCAAAAACGGAGTTAGAATCGCCCGGAACGCAAAGACGAGTAAGAACGTGATCGCCAAGAAGACGAGCACCCAACGGATTCGTCGCTGCGAACTCGACAATTGGGGGACGGAATCGATGCCATTCTCCATGCGCTCGCGTTGTAACACACGGATGCGATTGGTCTGCCAGCTCCTAGCCCTCTCCCTCCTCTTCGCGGCCTCGGTCCGGGCGGCGCCGGAGGGGGCTGCCCACTGGGGGAAGACGATTCGTTCGCTCAAGGTCGATGACCGGAGCCGCCGCCGCGCCGCGCTGACCCGGCTCGCGAATGGCGAGATCGAGCCCAACGGCAAGCGTGAGATCGCCGCGGGGCAGCGCGCCCTCGGTCGGTTCTTGAGCCTCAAGCGCCCCGGTCTCGAACGGGCGCTGGCGGTGCGCGCCCTGGGGCGGCTCGGGGACCGCAAGACCTTTGAAAAGCTGCTCCAGCATCTGGTGAAGGACACCGATGATCGCGTGCTCGCGGCGGCGGCCGAAGCGTTCCGTCTGGCGCCCGCGTCGTCTGTGCCGACGGTCATGATGCGTCTCGACGCGGCCAAGGCTCCGGAGACGCGCGCGGTGCTCATTCGTTTGCTGAGCGCGATGGGCGGCGATCCGGTACGCAAGCGCATGCTGTTGCGTGCGCGCGGGTGGGATCACTGGTGTCCGCGCGCGGCGGCGTTGCATGGGTTGGCGCGCGACAAAAGCAAGGAGTCGCTGGCACTGCTCGTGGAATCGCTCGACACGGAAGACCCCGCGTTGCTCACGGCGGCGGTGGAGTCGCTGACCACGATCACGAAGAAAAAGTTCGGACTCGACGTCGCGAAATGGAAAGCATGGTGGGCCACGCGCGATCTTCCCGAAGACGAGCCGCTCGTGCCCGCCCCGGGCGAGGCCGGCCGCACGGTCGCACAAAAGCCAAACGAGCGTCGCACGATCGCGCCGCGCTACTTCAGTATTCCCATCACGGGATCGCGCGTCGTGTTTGTGTACGACGTGAGCGCATCGATGCGCTACAAGCTCCCGCTTGCCAACGACCAGCTCCTCCGCGCGGTCAAGGCATTGCCGTCCACCACGCGCTTCGAGGTGGTGTTCTTCAACGAGCACGTCTATCCGTGGCGCGACCGATTGAGTTGGGCGGACCCCGTCACCAAGCTCCGCTTGGCCCAAACGATCAGCGACATCGAGATCAAGTCCTATACCAACCTCTACGACTCGATGGAGCGCGCATTTCGCCTCGACCCAGACGAGATCTTCATCATCTCGGACGGCGCGCCGAACCGCGGCCGCTTCCGCCTACCGCGCGACATCATTCGCGAGGTCAAAAAGCTCAACGAAAAGAGAATCCCGATTCACTCGATCTCGATCGTGCGCGTCGTGGACGGCGACGAGCACATTGCCCTCCTAGAGACGATCGCCAAACAAAACGGCGGCCAACACGTCCAGCGCACGCTTAAGTAGTCGGAATCGTGAGTAGCCGGAATCGTGCGCCGCTCCGCGCGCGCTGCTATTCTGCGGCTGTGTCGGAAGAAATCGCTCATCGCATCGAACAACTCCGCAACAAGGTCCGCCAGGCTCAGGAGAGTCTTTGACTTACCCGGCTTGATGGAGAAACGGCGCGCTATCGAAGAAAAGATGGCGGAGCCGGGGTTTTGGGATGACAAGGCCGGCGCCCAAACTTTGATGGGCGAACTGACCACGCTCAAGGCCGCATCCGATCCGTGGGTCTCCCTCGCGTCGGAAACCGAGGATGTCGGAGAACTGATCGAGATGGCGGAGTCCAAAGAGGACGTCGCCGAAATCGAAGTGGTGGTCGCGGACTTGGAAGTGCGCGCCGGTCGTCTCGACTTTCAACTTCGCATGTCGGGCGAACACGACGACAAGAACGCGATTGTTTCGATCAACCCCGGAGCGGGTGGCGTCGAGTCGTGTGACTGGGCCGCGATGCTCTCGCGCATGGTGTTGCGCTGGGCCGAGCGCTCGGGTTACACGACCGAAATCATCGAGTATCAAGCGCAGGACGAGGGCGGGATCAAGACCGCCGTGATTGCTGTGCGCGGTCCGTACGCGTACGGCTACCTGCGGTCCGAGTTGGGCGTGCATCGCCTCGTGCGGATCTCGCCGTTCGATGCGCAAAAACGGCGGCACACATCGTTCGCTTCCGTCGACGTCGTACCGGAGTTCGACGACGACACGGGCATCGAACTCGACGAAAAAGATGTGCGCATCGAAACCTATCGCGCGGGCGGCGCGGGCGGCCAACACGTCAACAAGACGGAGTCGGCTGTGCGCGTTATCCACCTCGAAACCGGCGTCGTCGCTTCGTGTCAAAACGAACGCAGCCAGCACCGCAACAAGACGATGGCGATGCGCATGCTCAAAGCGAAGCTGTTTCGCATGCAGGAAGCCGAGCGCGACGCCGAGCTCAAGAAGATGTACGGCCAAAAAGGCGAGATCGCGTTCGGCAGTCAGATCCGCAACTACGTGATGCAGCCCTACCAACTCGTCAAAGACGTCCGCACCGGTCACGAGACCGGCAACATCCAAGCGGTCCTCGACGGCGACATCGACGCCTTTATTGAGGCCTACCTCACCAAGAAAATGGGGAGTTAGAAGGCCCACACGGGCGCGATTCGGCCCCGATTCATGGCAACGGGGTGATGGCTTGATACCCTAAGGGTTCGTCTAAAGGGACGGCCGCTTCGGCAGCCGTAAGTTGTTATATGACAATGATTTCGCGCGCTCTGCTCGCTCCGTTTGACAAGACCGGCATCGAGGACTTCGGTCGTGCCCTGGCCGATCGAGGCGTCGCCCTGCTCGCAACCTCGGGCACCGCGAAGAAACTGCGGGCCGCCGGCTTAGACGTCACCGAAGTGGGGGACTACACCGGCCACCCCGAGATGTTGGGCGGTCGAGTGAAAACGCTCCACCCCAAAATTCACGGCGGCATCCTCGCGCGCCGCGACGACCCCGGCCATCTCGCGGAAATGAAGCAGTACGACATTCCGCCGATTGATCTCTTGGTCCTAAACCTCTACCCGTTCGAAGACACGATCGCGAAGCCGGGATGCACGCTCGAGGATGCGGTCGAGATGATCGACATCGGCGGTCCGACGATGCTGCGCGCGGCCGCCAAAAACCACGCGCATGTGATCCCGTTGATCGATGCGGCCGACTACAGCGAGTTCTTGGAGCGTTTGGACGGCGATCGCCTCGATGCGGGCTACCGCCTGGGACTGGCGACCAAAGCGTTTCGTCACACCGCGTGCTACGACGCGGCGATCACCAACTACTTGGCGAGCGACGAGCGCTTCCCGCCGCATCACCTCACCGTTGGGCAGCGCGTGCGCGAACTGCGGTATGGCGAAAACCCGCACCAAGCTGCCGCGCTCTATCGAACCGGCAAAGGCCTGGCCGATGCCGAGGTATTGAACGGCAAGCCGCTCAGCTTTAACAACTTGCAAGACGCGGCGGGCGCGTACGCAACGGTTTGCGAATTCGAGGCCCCGACCGCGGTCGTCGTCAAGCACGCCAACCCCTGCGGCGCCGCCACAGACACGTCGCTTCTGGCCGCGTTTCGCAAGGCGTGGGAGGGCGATCCGATGTCGGCGTTCGGTGGAATCTTGGCGTTTAACCAGGAATTGACCGCCGACGTCGCGGAAGCCATCGCCGAGCCCGGGCGATTTGTCGAAGTGATCATCGCCCCCTCGATCGCGGCCCAAGCCCTAGAAATCCTCCAAACCAAGCCGAAATGGGGGAAAAACGTGCGCATCCTCTCCTGCCCGCTGCTAGAGTCGCAAGGCATGGAAGTCCGGCCTTTGCCGGGCGGATACCTGCTCCAGGAGCAGGATCAGAAATCGGCCCAATCGGTCGATATGAAATCGGTAACTACGCGCGCGCCGACCGAAGCCGAGCTCGCAGACCTCGTCTTCGCCCAGCGCGTTTGCAAACATGTGAAGAGCAATGCGATTGTCCTCGTGCGGGATCGCATGGTGGTTGGTGTTGGAGCCGGGCAAATGAGCCGGGTTGACGCCGCCCGCCTTGCGGTCGCAAAGGCAGGAGAAAAAACGAAGGGGTGCGTATTCGCCTCCGACGCCTTTCTCCCGTTCAACGACGCGCTCGGTGTCGCTCTCGACGCTGGGGCTACGGCTGCGGTTCAACCGGGCGGTAGTCGCAACGACGAGAAGTGCATCGAATTCGCCAACGAGCGCGACGTCGCGATGGTCTTCACCGGAACGCGACATTTTCTTCATTAAGCGAACGCCAACCCGCACGCCTCAAAGCATCCTTCGGCCTAGCCGACGAGTGCGCGCCGCATTCGTGAGATTTAATCTCCGAAGCGTTACGGCATCTTTGCGTCCGAGCATCGGGTTCGTCAAATGCGTCGTCTGCGAAGGAAAACCATCTCTATGAATGCAGACCGTCTCCAGCGTCTCGAAGTGCTCTTAGGGCACGCGTTTCGCGATCGATCATTCTTGATCAACGCCCTGTCTCACTCGAGCATCAAAAACGAGCAGCGCCCGAGCAACGAGCGCCTGGAATTTTTGGGCGACTCGGTCCTCGGCATGGTGATTTCGCATGCGCTCTACGCACGCTTTCCCGACAGCGATGAGGGCACGTTAACCCGCATCAAGAGTCAGGCGGTATCGCGCGCAACGCTGCAACGCGTGGCCGAAGCGATGGGTTTGGATCGCTACATCCTTGTCGGCAAAGGTGTCGCCAAGCGCGAGATTCCGGGCTCTTTGCTCGGCAACCTCTATGAAGCGTTGGTGGGTGCGATTTATCTCGACGCCGGCTTGGCTGCCGGACGCAAGTTCATCATGCGGCACTTAGACGTTGTGATCGACGAGATCATCAACGATCGCGCCGAGAAGAACTACAAGTCGCTTCTGCAGCACCACTGCCAGCGCGAGCTCGGTTCGGTGCCGATGTATCGCGTGTTGCGCGAAGGCGGACCGGCGCACGGACGTCACTTCGATGTTTCGGTGGTCGTGGGTGGCCAAGAGGTCGGGCGCGCGCGCGCCGCCTCGAAAAAAGAAGCCGAGCAAGGTGCGGCACGCGCCGCGATGATTCACTACGGCGTTGTGGACGAAAACCCCAACACGCCGACCCGCGGCGCCGGCACGATCCTGCGTGTCGGGGAGGGCACGTCGCCGCGCAAGAAGCGTAGTCGTCGTGGCGGCGCGGGACGTCGGCGCAGCGCCGATGCAGCGCCGGAAGCGGCACCCGATGTCGCGGCGAACGATGGGCCGCCGCACGCGTCCGCGCATGCGCCGGCGCACGCGCCGGGACAAGAGAAGACGAGCAGCCGCCGGCGCAAGCGTGGCGGTCGTGGTCGTCGCGGCGGCGGCGGGGGAGGGCAAAACGCCCCCGATCGTGCGGACGCACCGTCTCACGACGAGCGCCCGGCGCGCAACGCTCCGCCCACTCCGTCGACTCCGCCCGATGGTCCCGTGATCGTGACGCCGGAGCTGGTGTCGGGCGATCGTCCCCGAGACTCGCGTCGTGATGCCGATCCCGCGCCTCCGATCAAGAAGACGCAAAAGAAAGCTGCCAAGGCGACGAAGAAACGCGCCACCAAGACCACCAAGAAAACCGCGGCTAAAAAAACCACGAAGAAAACCACCGCGAAAAAGGCCACCAAGAAAGTCGCGAAGAAAGCGACGAAGAAAAAGACGACGAAGAAGGCGGCTGCCGCACCCAAGAGCGATGCGGGCGGTGCCGATGCACCGGTCAAGAAAACACGTACGCGTCGCGGTGGACGTCGCAAAAAGACCGGCGACTCCGCTCCCGCGGGTGAGTAGCTGTGGCAACGGGCCGCGACCGCTCGCGCCCGAATTGGCGTGAACTGTTGGGGCTCGCTCCGCTGGCAGCGGTGCGTCCGCGGGTGGGCGGTCTCTACGGCGGCTCGCTTGGGTTAGCACTCGCCACGCGGATTCCCGATGACGCGCCGTGCGTGGTCGTTTGCGACAACGCGCGCCGCATCGAAGATGTCGCGGGCGATCTCACACTGTTCGGCGTGCCGCGTGCGCGCCGCGTGGTGTTTCCCGATCTCGCCGATGACGAACGCGGCCTCGAGCGGCTCGCCGCGATCACACGCTTCCTCGATGGTGAGCCCATCGTGTTGCTTGCGTCGTGCGACGCGCTCGATGAACCGGTTCCTTCCCCGGCCGCTCTGCGCGCGGGGCGGATCGAACTCGCACCGGGGCGCGAAGACTTCGGTCCCGAAGTGCTGGCGGCTCGGCTCGGCGCAGACGAATGGGAACGCGTCTCGTTGGTCACCGCACCCGGCGAGTACAGCGTTCGCGGCGACATCGTGGACCTGTTTCCGCCCGGATACGGACAGCCCTTGCGGCTGGAGTACTTTGGCGACGAGCTCGAGACGATCCGGCGGTTCGACCCCGACACGCAGCGATCGGTCGGCGTCGTCCCGGCGGTCGCGTTCGCCACGGCGACCATAGAAAAAGAGTTCGGCCGCTTGATGGATCATCTCGCTCCCGACGTCCCGGTGTTTGGCGTCGAGATCGACGAGAAGCACCGCGACAAAGTCGCAGGGCAACCGGGCGCCGACTTTGACGGGTTGCGCGAGGGCGACCTGGTGGTCGCGGTGCAGCAAATCGAGCCCGTGACGAGCGGCGCCGAAGCGCTGCGCGAGCGCATCCGTGAGTCCTGCGCGCGCGTCGATCACGCGTACTTCGCATGCAGAAACGACGCCGAGGAAACCCGCGTGCGTCAGTTGCTGGCGGAGTTTGCGCCGGCGCACTTGCGTTACGTGCGCGGACGCCTGTCGCGTTCGTTCACGCTTCCCGAACGGCGCTTGTCCGTGTTTGGCTACGACGATCTGTTGCAGCACATGACGCGCCGACGTCCTGCGCCCAAGCGGCATCAGGGACGCGCGCTCGACGACTTTCTCGACCTCGAAGCGGGGGATCATGTGGTCCATCTCGCGCACGGCATCGGGTTGTTTTGCGGCATCGAGACGATCGACAAGGGCGGTGCGCAAGTCGAGCACTGCGTTGTCGAGTTCGCCGACAAAGTGCGCGTGTTCGTTCCCGTCTCCAAGATCGATCTCATTCAGAAGTATGTGGGGGCGCCGCGCGGTACACCGCGCCTCGCCAAGATTGGCGGAACCGGATGGTCGCGCGCTAAGGAACGCGTCAAAAAAGCTGTAACCGATCTTGCGCTGCGCCTGCTCGAAATTCAGGCCATGCGCGAGAAGCGTCCGGGCATCGCGTATCCCAGAGACGACTCGATGCAACACGAGTTCGAGGCGTCGTTCCCGTACGAGGAGACGCCCGACCAGTTGTCCGCCTTGGAGTCCGTCAAGCAGGACATGGAAACCGCACGCCCGATGGATCGACTGCTCTGCGGCGACGTCGGCTACGGCAAAACCGAAGTCGCCATGCGCGCCGCGTTCAAAGCGGTGCTCGGCGGCAGGCAAGTCGCCGTTCTGGTTCCGACCACCGTGTTGGCGGCGCAGCACTACAACACGTTTCGGGAGCGGATGGCGGGCTACCCGGTTCACATCGAAATGCTGTCGCGTTTTCGCACCGACGCCGAGGCGCGCGCGACCCAAGAAGGGTTGCGGGACAAGACGGTCGATATCGTGATCGGAACCCACCGTTTGCTCTCGCCCAAAGTCGAGTTCGGCGACTTGGGGTTGGTGGTCATCGACGAGGAGCAGCGCTTCGGCGTGGAACACAAGGAGCGGCTGAAGTCGCTCCGTGCGATCGTGGATGTGTTGACGATGACCGCGACGCCGATCCCGCGCACGCTCAACTTGGCGATGTTGGGCTTGCGCGACATCAGCAACCTGACGACGCCGCCTGAAGGCCGCATGCCGGTCGAAACCCAGGTCCATGCGTTCGACGAGAAGCTGGTCGCGCAATATCTGCATCGCGAGCTGCGCCGCGGTGGCCAAGTGTTTTTTGTCCACAACCGCGTGCAGACGATCTACCGCATCGAACGATTGGTCAGTTCGCTTGTGCCGAGCGCCCGTCGGGTCGTTGCGCACGGGCGCATGGGCCGCAAGGACTTGGAAGACTCGATGGTGCGTTTCGCGGGCGGCGACGCGGACGTGTTGATCGCGACCACGATCATCGAGTCCGGTCTCGACATTCCCAACGCCAACACGCTGATCGTGGATAGCGCGCAGATGATCGGCCTGGCGGATCTTCACCAATTGCGCGGGCGCGTGGGGCGCGGCAGCCACAAGGCCTATGCGTTGTTCATGCTGCCGCCCGGCCACAAGTCCGTCGGCGAAGTCGCAGAGAAACGCCTTCGCACCATCGAGGAACACAGCGGTTTGGGCGCGGGCTTTCGCATCGCGCTCAAGGACTTAGAGATTCGCGGTGCGGGCAACATCTTGGGCGGCGAGCAAAGCGGATACATCGCCGACGTCGGGTACGAGCTGTATTGCCGGTTGCTCGAAGACTCCGTGCGCGAGTTGCGCAACGAGAAGGTCACCGTCCCCACGGATACGTTTGTCGATCTGCGCGTGGATGCGGCCTTGCCCGAGGACTACTGCGGCGACCGCGCGCTCAAGCTTGGCTTTTATCGCAAGATCGCCGGCGCGCGGACGACGACCGACATCGAAGAGTTGGAAGCCGAGCTTAAGGATCGCTTCGGGCCGATTCCGTCGCCGACGCAGCGGTTGTTCGATGTCGCGCGCCTGCGCGTGGTCGGGCAAGACTACGGGATCGGCCGGTTCGCGATGGAAACGGGCGGCGTCTTGCAGATGACGATGTTCGATTCCGACCGCGCTCTCCCTTTCCTGCGCAAAAAACTCGGCAAAGAGCTGCGTCTGCCGGAAAACCGCATCGCGATCGTGGCGACACCGGTTCGGCCCCCGTCGGCGCAGGGGGCGCTGGATCGCTACCTGAAGCTGCTGGCGGGCGTACGCCGGTATCGCGCCGACCAGGCCTGAGCCTGGGGCCAGGCTCCTCAGGAAGCGGGGCCCGCGGTGGTATCTTGGCCGCATGCGGAGTTTGGTTGTAGTTTTGTGGATGGTCTCGGTGCTGTGCGCCCAGCCGGGCACGGAAGCCGCGGCCGGTGCGGGTAAGACGTCGGTGTCCGATCCGACGGCGGGCGAGAAGGACGCCTCCGCGGCCGAGGCGGAACGCGTCAAGAAGCTCGAAGCGGAGAAGAAGGCAAAGAAGCCGGATCCGTTCGGGTTCCCGATCACGTTCAACGAAGAGATTATTACGCGCTCGGATGTTTTGCGTTCGCTCGGCGCGCGCGAAAGCGATCTCGGATCACCCGCCGTGCTGCGTGCCGAGCGCGACAAATTGTTGCGCGACAAAGTCGTGCAGTTGGTGGCCGCGAGCTTGGGCATCACCGTGATCAAAGATGAGTTGGACGCGCGCATCCAAGCGCTTAAGGACAACTACGGCGGCGACGCGAAGTACTTCGAGTGGGTGGCCCAACAGGGTTACACGCAAGCGCGTTTTCGTGAGACCCAGCGTCAGTTGATTTTGCGTGCGAAGTTGGACCGCATGCTGATCGCGGGCATCAGCCCGGATGGGCGCACACTCCTGCCGTGGGCCATTCGCCCTTCGCCGCGTGAACTGCGTCTGGCGTTTGAGAACGATCCCATTCGCAAGGAGGCGGGCGTGGCCGCTAGCTGGGTGGAGTTTTCCATCGAGCTCACCAACGACGAAAAGCGGCCGTTGATGCTCCTCATGATGGAAGACGATGTGACGCCGGAAGACATTCGCGAAAAGACCGAAGAAGTCTTGCAGCCGCGGCTCGATGCCTTGCTCGCGCGCATCGCGAGCGAAGGGTTTCCCGCGGTCGCGAAGACCATTCCCACGGCGAAGACCGGCGATGAAGAACTTCCCGAAAAGAAGTCGGACGATCCGGCGATGCGGTTTTTGCAGGAAGGTCCCGTGCGAACGATGTCGCCTCCGATTCCCGTGAAGGCGGGTTGGCGATTTTTGTTCGTTGTGGATCGCATCGACGCCAGTCAACTCCGACTCGAAGACGAAGCGGTCGCCGCGGTTTACGTGAAGCGCATCCAACAGCTGCGCTCCCGCAAGTGGGAACAGATCCTGCAGCTCCGCGCGCTGGACGATTCGACGTTGCGCCCGCCGCGCGTCAAAGCCGAAGTGCGCAAGTCGATGCTCGCCGACTTAAAAGAGGCGGTCGAGGCCCTCCGCGCCCTCGGCATTCACTAGCGCGGAGGTCTTTCGCCGATCGGCTTAGGCCCGGTTTGGCGCCCTGTGAGCCGGCGAATTTAAGCCTCGACCCGGCGCGGGGCCTGGATTCTGGATTTTGGCGCTCGCGGGGGCCTCGTAAGTCGTTTCCCTGAATGGGTTTATCGTTTTCGTAAAAACGTCGAACCCTTTTCCAGCCGACTCGTTTTTCACTTTCATAAGATAGCAGTCTCGCCGGTCTTGGACTGGGGCGTCGGATCCGTGTCGAAGGACGTGTGTCGAAGGACACTACATCTCGAATGACACGGGATCTCGAATGACACGGGCAAGGCGATGCCAGAACGGGCAAGGAACGGCGGCAGAACCGCTAGAGGAATAAGATGCGCAGAATCAGCGACCACTACGACGAAGGTGGATTTAACGAGTCGATCCAAGGCCTCATTAAGAGTTCGCCTTGGTGGATGATCTCGTTGGTCATCCACGGCATTGCGTTGTTCATCGCCGCTCAGTTGACCCACGATGTGACCAAGACCGGTGGCGGTGTCGCCATGGTTTCGGATCGCACGCAAGAGGCCGAAGAGCCCGAGGAAGAGGTCGAAGAGGAAGTCGAAGTCGAAGAGGAGGAGCCCGAAGAGGTTCCGATCGAGACCGAAGAGGTCAGCGACCATAACGAGGTCGACACCGACTCCGACTTTGAAGAGACCGCCGGCGAAGACGGAAACTCCGACGCGCCGTTCACCGGTCCTCAATCCAACTCGGCGATCGGTCTCGGTGGCGGCGCGGGCGGTGGTAAGCGCGGTCGCGGCGGACGCAGGAACCTGCGCGCGGGCGGCGGCAATGCGATGACGCAAAATGCCGTTGAGCTCGGTCTCAAATGGCTCGCGGACCACCAAGACGTCGATGAGGACGGCAAGTGGGACGCGGATGAGTTCATGAAGCATGACCCCGCCGACGACAAGTGCAGCGGTGCGGGCGGTCAGCTTTTCGATGTCGGTGTCACCGGCCTCTCGTTGCTGGCGTTCCTCGGTGCGGGTTACACCGACCGTGGCACGGCGAAGGAGAACAAGTACGCGCAAAACGTCCGTAAGGGCTTGCGTTACTTGATGACCAGCCAGGCCGAAGACGGCGTCTTCGGAACCCGTGCAACCCACAGCTTTATCTACAACCACGCGATCGCGACGCTTGCGATGTGCGAAGCGTATTGGATGACGCGCAACCCGCGCTACAAGAAGCCGGCCCAGGAGGGCTTGAACTTCTTGGCGATGTCGCGCAACCCGTACATGGCTTGGCGTTACGTGCCGCGCGGCGGCGAGAACGATACGTCCGTGACCGGTTGGTGCGTGATGGCGCTCAAGTCCGGTAAGTTCGCGAACCTTGAGGTTGACCCGGATGCGTTCGAAGGAGCGCGTCAGTGGGTCGACAAGATGACCGAGCCGAACTTCGGTAAGGTTGGCTACAACTACCCCGGCGGCGCGCCCGCGCGTCCCGAGGGCAAGCAAGACAAGTTCCCGCCCGATAAGTCGGAGTCGATGACGGCGGCCGGCATTCTGACGCGCATCTTCCTCGGTGAGGACCCGCGTGCGAGCAAGATGATCAAAATGGGCGCCAAGCTCTGCACCGATCTTCCGCCGAAGTGGGACCCCGAAGACGGCTCGATTGACATGTACTACTGGTACTACGCGACACTCGCGCTGTTCCAGGTCGGTCAAGGCGAGTGGCGCAAGTGGAACGAGTCGATGAAGAAAGCCATCGTGGACAACCAAAACCCGACCGGAACGGGCTCGAAGACGGGTTCGTGGGATCCGATCGGTTGCTGGGGCGACGACGGTGGCCGCGTCTACTCGACCGCTTGCTTGGTGATGTGCCTTGAGGTGTATTACCGCTATGACCGTGTGTTTGGCGCGGGTGGTCGGTAAGCGCTTCGCGCTTGGCGTTATCTCTTGGTTCACCGCCTGACGGCGTTGAGACCTCGACGTCCGAACGGTTTGACATGAATTCAACGCGCGTCGTCACCTTTGGTGGCGGCGCGCGTTATTTATTGGGTTCAACATCTGACGATGTTGAGACCTGGACGCTCGGTCGGTTTGGCACCAATTCGGTTGCCGTGTGACGCCTCTGGCGTCGTGTACGGGTCCCGGTTCTGTTGCTGCTGGTAAGCGCATCGCGCTTACCGTTATCTCTGGTTCATGGCCTGACGGCGTTGAGACCTCGACGTCCGAACGATTTGACATGAATTCAACGCGCTTCGTCACCTCTGGTGGCGGCGCGCGTTATTTATTGGGTTCAACATCTGACGATGTTGAGACCTGGACGCTCGGTCGGTTTGGCACCAATTCGGTTGCCATGTGACGCCTCTGGCGTCGTGTACGGGTCCCGGTTCGATGCTGCCCGTCGGTAGGCGCTTCGCGCTTAGCGTTATCTCTGGTTCACCGCCTGACGGCGTTGAGACTTCGACGTCCGAACGGTTTGACATGAATTCAACGCGCGTCGTCGCCTCTGGCGGACCTTGTTGGCGATGAGATTGGATTGTGTGTCTGTCGCATCCGGCGATCCGCGGCGGGTCTCTGCCTCGACGTTCGCTCTGGCGTGAGCTTGCGTGTGCGCTGTCTCTCCGGGCGCCCTGCGCGCTTCGTCGTTGTTTGCTGTGGCCTTGGGCTTGGCCTCTTGCTTCGGGGAGGCCTATACTTCCACGATGGCGATTTCTGGTTCGGTTCGTGCGGCGCTTGATCGTGCTTCTTGGATTCGCAAGATGTTTGAGGAGGCCAACCGTCTGCGGGCCGAGCGGGGCGATGACGCCGTCGCCGACCTCAGCCTGGGCAACCCGTACAACGAGCCGCCCGCCGCGTTCTTCGAGCACCTAAAGCGTGAGTCCGAGTTGCGCACCGGCCTGCGCCATCGGTACATGACCAACTCCGGCTACCCCGACGTGCGCGCGCGCATGGCGCAGCACCTCGCCGGCCGCACGGGGCTGCCTTACACCCAAGAACACGTGTGCATGACCGGCGGGGCGGCCGGCGCGCTCAACGTTGTCTTGCGCGTGCTGCTCGAGCCGGGCGACGAAGTCGTGCTCGTGAGCCCGAGCTTTGTCGAGTACCCGTTCTACATCGAGAACTTCGGCGGCGTTCCGTGCGTCGTGCCGTGCCGGGCGGACTTCATTCCCGACGCCGACCGCATCGCCGACGCGTGCACGGCGAACACGCGCGCGGTGATCTTGAATGCACCAAACAACCCGACCGGGCGCATTTATCCGGAACGATTTTGGCAGGATCTGGGGCGCGCGCTCGCCGGCCGTTCCGCCGCGATGAGCCGTCCGATCTACCTGCTGTTTGACGATCCGTACTACCACATCTACTACACCGAGAACGCTCCCCCCGAACCGAGCCGGTTCTACGACCAGACGATCTATATCTCGAGCTTCTCCAAGGATCTTGGACTGGCCGGCGAGCGGATCGGGTACCTCGCGATTCACCCCGACGCGGCCGCGCGGGAGGACCTCCAGCGGGCGATGCCTTTCGCTCTGCGCGCGTTGGGCCAAGTGAGTGCGCCGGCCACGATGCAGCGCGCCGCGGCCGCCCTGGTCGACGAGCCGCGCGATGCGGTCCGCGCGTTTTACCGCAAGCGGCGCGACCGTGTGGAAGAAGCGCTGCAAGCGATCGGCCTCGACACGCCGCCGCTCGAAGGCGGATTCTACGCGTTTCCGAAATCGCCCGAGGCCGACGACATGGTGTTTTGTCGACGCATGCTCGATGAGGGGCTGATCGTCGTGCCGGGATCCGCGTTTGCGGCGCCGGGACGGTTCCGGATGAGTTACTCCGTCGATATGGAAGTCTTGGAGCGCGGTCTTGAGATCCTTAAGCGGTCGGTTTGATACGATCCGCGCCCTATGAGACGGTTTGATTCTGTGTGCGTCCTCGGCGGCGCCGGTCTTGTCGGCTACCAAGTAGCGCGACGGCTCCTGCGACACGAGGTCACAAAGCACATCATCATTGTTTCGCTGGGGCGTGGCGAAGTGTCGCGCGCAGTGGCGGCGCTCCGCGAGGAGTTCGGCGGCGCGCAGATCGACGGGCGTTATGGGAACGTGTTCGCCCGCGGCCGGCTCGCCGATTCCGAAACTGAAGAGGTCGAGCCCGTGCTCGATCGTCGCGACCCGGAACGCCGGCGCGCGCTTTTGGCCGACATCTACGAGAGCTTCGAAGGCGCGATGGGGGAGTCCGCGTTGGTCGGTCTCGTGCGCGCGATGAAGCCGGACGCGATGGTGGACTGCATCAACACAGCGACCGCGATCTCGTATCAGGACGTGCCCACTTCGGCCAAGCAGCTCATGGCGCAGCTGGGGATGCGCGGTGACGACGGCGCGGCCGCATCCGACGCGCACTTTCGCGAGGACCTCGAAGGTCTCCTCGTCTCGATCGAAATCCCGCAGCTGATCCTGCACGTGCGCTTGCTCCACACGGCGCTGACCGAAGTAGGGGCGTCGGTCTACCTCAAGGTGGGTACGACCGGCACCGGCGGTATGGGGTTAAACATCCCGTTCACGCATGGCGAAGACAAGCCGAGCCCGACGCTGATGGCGAAGACGGCGGTCGCGTTTGCGCACACCGGGCTCCTGTTCTTGGCGGCGCGCACCGAGGGCGGTCCCGTGTTCAAAGAGCTCAAGCCCGCCGCGATGATCGGCTATCGCGAAGTCGCTGTGCAGGAAGTGCCCGGCTACGCGTGGATCCGTCGCGGGGAGCGATTCGTCAAAGAGCGCCAGCCCTCTCGCAAGTTGTTTCGGGCTAAGGAAGCGTCCCTGGGCGATCCGCTCGACCTCGTTCCCGACGCCGCACCCTTCGAGCAGAGCCGCGACGCCGACGGGACGCCGCGCACGCTCAAGATAGCGTGCGTCAACACAGGCGAAAACGGGTGGTTCGCGCACGGCGAGTTCGAGGCCATCACGGCCCTCGATCAGATGGAGATGATTACGCCCGAAGAGATCGCGCGCGCGTCCGTACAGGAGCTTTGCGGGCAGTCCACGGGGCGCGATGTCATCGGCGCCATCGACGGCGCGATCTTGGGACCGACGTACAAAGGCGGCTTGTTGCGCCAAGTGGCGCTCGACCGCATCCAGCAGATCGAAGCTGAAGGCTCGGTGCCGTCGATCGCCCTTGGCGACCTCGGTCCTCCGCAGCTCTCGAAGTACCTGTTTGAACTCTATCTGTTCCGCGCTGAGTTTGGCGCGCTGGAGCCGACGGCCGTGGGCCTGCGCGGCGCCGATGCGGGCGCGCGACTCGCGGAGCGGCTGGGGGCGATGCCCGAGCTGTGCGACGCGATCGTTTCGGTGGGAATTCCGATCCTGATGCCGGACGGCGCTACGATTCGCCGCGGTCCCGAGATCAAAATCCCGGGCTACGATCCGAGCGTTGGACCACGTCGCGCCACCGCAACCGAAATCGATCAGTGGGCGCAAAAGGGGTGGGTCGATCTTCGCCCGCAAAGTTTGATCGCATGGGCGGACCGACTCGATCGCGCGTTGGAGTCACGACGCGGCGGATCGGCTGGCGCGTCGGATGCCATGGGTCATGAAACCTATGGCCGCGATGACTTCCGCTTGGGCGAAGTCGTTGCGTGGGTGTTTGCGAACGAGCCCGGCTTTCGCGGCTTTCGTATCAAGTAGCACGCGCGCGCGCGACGCTGTCGACGTCAAAACGAAAAAGGGCCGGTTGTCGAAACAACCGGCCTTGTTCATTTGATTTGGTCGTGGCCGCTTAGGAAGCGGGGATCGCTTTGGCCAGCTTGGACTTCATTCGCGCCGCCTTGTTGGCGTGGATGCGATTGTGCTTGGCTGCCTTGTCGAGAAGCTTCATCGCGCGCGGGAGTTCCGTGCGTGCGGTCGCGGCGTCACCGTCGTCGATCGCGGTGCGAACCTTCTTGAGTTGCGTCCGCATCTCCGACATCGCGGCGCGGTTTGCGGCGCGACGCTTGATGTTTTTCCGGACGGCTTTCTGTGCTGTTCTTGAGTGTGCCATATCTGTTTCGTATCGAGCCCAGGTTCAAACCCGCTGCGGGCTCCTAGTCATCGAGCGAGAGTGTACCCTCACTCGCGCTCGATTCCAGCTTGGAGAGGCGATCGCCGACGTCGCGATAAGCGATATCGACCTCGTAGATCATGGAGAACTGTTCGCGGGCTCCGCTGCCGTCGCCCTTGAGCTCCAAGACGTCGCCAAGCGTGTACCGGATCTCTTTTACGCGCTCGGTCATGCCCGACTGGCCATCCAGCGCCTGCGTGAGCTGGCGGACGGCGAGTTCGTACCGGCCATTTTTCCTAAACGCTTTGCCCAGACGCAGTTGCGACTCGCTCCGGTATTTCGGATCACGGACCGTCTGCTGAAATTCGCCGACAGCCTCGTCGAGTTCACCCCGCTCCAGGAGCAGTTCGCCGAGCTTGAAGCGGAGGTTTAGGTCCGTCGGATAAGCCTTGACGCGTTTGCGGAAGGCGACGGTTTTTACGTCGCGCAGCTTTTGCGCCACGAGGTCGGCCTTCTCGGTGTTTTTGGCCTGGACCAGCTCCAGGTGCTCCGCCTCGAGGCGGTTGATTCCGACATCGTCGCGGCCGAACTCGAGCACCGGGTCGCCGGGCCGGATTTTTAGCGCATCGTCAAACGCGCCCAGCGCTCCGTCCCAGTCGCGCATCCGTTCGCAGACCTCGGCGAGGTCGAGGTACAGATCCGTGTTGTCCGGCTCCGCCGCAATTTTTTTCCGCATCGCCGCAACCTGGGTGGCGAGGTCATCGGTCGTCTGGTGCAAACGTTCCGACTTTTCGAGGTCGCCCGCCTTGTCCTTGTCTTTGATCAGATCGCGTGAGGACTGCGCCGTTTCGAAGCCCGTCTGCTTGAGCGAAGCTTCCGCGGCGAGATTCTTGCGCGCCTTGACCGCTTCCTGGTCCTTCGGGTTGATCTTGACGACTTGGTCGAACACTTTGTGGGCCGCCGAGATGTCGCCGTTTTTCCAAAGCAGTTCGCCATGCTTTTTCATCGCGGTGACGTCTTCGGGGTGGTGCTCCGACGCCGTTTGGAACGCGAAGACCGCGGTCTCTAAGTGACCGGCGCTTGCGGCAACGTCACCCAAAGCCATGTTGATTTTTTTGCTCTTCGGGTCGAGCATGAGGTACTTCTCGCACGCCATCATGTACCCCTCGGGGTTGCCCTTCTTTCCGAGTCCGGCGAAGAACAGTCCGATCTTGGCCGGCATGCCGAAAATGGCGAGCGCGAACGCGTTCGGGTAGTTGTGCTCGTGCTTCTTGAGCTCGGCCTTGCGGAGCGCCGCGCGAGCCCGACCATTGTTGGGCGCGAACGAGACGGCCTGCATCAAGACTTCGATGGCATAGTCGAAGTTTTTCTTCTTGAGGGCGTCTTCCCCTCGTTCGATCAGCTTAGCGATATTCATAGATGTGCTTCGTTTCCGGCCCGAATAGGCGCGGAAACCCGCGCCGAACCCTCCTTTTTAAGCGGTGCTCCGCGAGCCGTCAATGCGCGCCCGGATCCAAGGCAAACTCGTGAACGACGGGCTTGCCTCGTAAGATGAGAGCGGATGCGAATTGTCTATTACCCCGACCCCGTTTTGCAGCAGCGCGCTGCCGAGATTTCGGCCATCACGCCCGAGATTGCGGCGCTGGCGGCGGCGATGCTCCAGACGATGGAGGAGGCCCGTGGCATCGGCCTCGCGGCGCCCCAGGTCGGACACTTGCTCCGTCTTTTCGTCGCCAGTGACACGGGACGCATCGAGGATGCACTGATCTGCATCAACCCCACGATCGAACCGTTTGGAAAGATCGTTGGTTTTGAGGAGGGGTGTCTGTCGATCCCGGATGTTCACGCGGACGTCGAACGCCCGGAGTCGGTCCGTATTCGCTATGTGGGGCTCGACGGCATCCCGGTGGAAGCCGAGTACGGCGAACTCATGGCGCGCATCATTCAGCACGAGTTCGACCACTTGGACGGCGTGCTCTTTTTTGATCGGATGTCTGAGGCCGAGCGGATGCGCATTCAAACCGACCTCAAAACGCTCGCATCGCAATACCGCGGCTCATGAGGATTGCGCGCAGCCTCGACGCGTGGGAAGCGCCGCCCGCGTCCGGTTCCGTGTTCACCGTCGGCGTTTTCGATGGCGTTCACCGGGGCCACCGGCAGTTGCTCTACGAGTTGACAAACTGGGCGCGTGCCGCGTCGTGTCTGCCGGCCGTGTTGACCTTTGCGACGCACCCGTTGAGTGAGCTGCGTGGCGTGACGGTGCCGATGATCTTGACGCTTGAGAATCGGCTCGTCGAGTTTGAGCGGCACGGCGTCGAAGCGACGGTTGTGACGGAGTTCGCGCCGCTGCGCGAAAAAAACGCCGAGCAGTTTTTGGCGGATGTCGTGCGCGACCGCCTTGGTTGCCGGCGCTTCTTGCTTGGCTTTGACAGCGCGGTCGGCAAGGACCGCGAAGGCGACGCCACACGACTCGCCGAGATCGGCGCGCGCGTCGGTGTCGAAGTGCGCGTCGCGTCGCCGGTCCTCGATCGCGACGGTACAAAGATCGGTTCCAGTTCGATTCGCGCGGCGGTCGTGGCGGGGGACTTGGTGCGGGCCGGGCATCTGCTGGGGCGACCGTTCGCGTTGCGCGGCCCGGTCGTACGCGGCGCGGGACGCGGCAAGGACCTGGGCGCCGCTACGGCGAACGTGGCCGTCGTCGGACATGTGCTGCCGCCCGACGGCGTATACGTCGTGCGTGTGTTCCGCGACGACAAAACGGCCGTGGGCGTCGCCAATCTCGGTGTGCGACCCACGTTTGGCGACGGGTCGGACCGCACGCTCGAAGTACACATTCCCGGCTGGCAAGGGGACATGTACGGGGACCATTTGGAGGTTCGTTTTGGCGATTATTTGCGACCCGAACGCAAGTTTGACTCGCCGGATGCCCTGCGCGCGCAGATTGCGCGTGACCTAGAGGCCCTCGTCGACGCGCAACGCGCCGGCCGCATCTAACGCCGGGTCGTCGTGCGTTCATGGCGAATGCCTTGGTCCGATCCGCGTAGGATGCTATATCTTGGCGCCTTGGTCTCACCGGGGGGGTAGCTCAGGTGGTAGAGCACTTGACTGAAAATCAAGGTGTCGCCAGTTCAACTCTGGCCCTCCCCACCATTGGGGCTGTGCTTTGGGGGCTTGGCCTCCGAGCGCAGCCCTTTTTTCGTGTCGCTAACCAAGCTGCGGCGGCCCGATCTGCGCGTGCTCGAGTTCGCGTAAGGTGTTTCCGCCCAGCGCCTTCCACACGCTGCGCGACGTCGCTGCCGCGCTTCGCCCGCTGTCGATTCCTGAGGTTTGTTGCGCCGAACTCGCGTTGCTGCCGATGGATGAGTAGGTAAACGGAGGTTGCCCCCATGTCGGACGAGGCGACGTACCACGCTGGGTACCAAAAAGCGCTCGAAGAAGTTTCGCGACTGGTTGCGGAAATGCAGGAAGCTCACATGTTCGAGCTTGCGGACCTTTTGCAGGACTTAGACCGCATGATCGAGCGCGCCCGTTGCCTCAAAGGCTCGTCGCTGGCGTGCCGCGCGTCGGGCGACGCCGGCTACTAGGGTCTGTTCGGAGAACGGGCCGTCGTACCGCGGGCGAGCCGCTCGCGACAAGTCGGGCGCGAAGATCCTGCGGTGACGCGGTCGGCCGAACGCCGGCTCATTCTCGGACACGCTCTCGGCATCTCGCGCCTCGACATTTCCAGCGCGCGCGTCGCCTCGGTACACTGCGCGCGTGAGGGCGCAACGTGTTTCCGTGGTCTTTCCCTGCCTCAACGAGGCACGCACGCTCCCGGCGTGTATTGCCGAAGCGAAGGCCGGCCTCGCGGCACTGGATGTCGAGCCGGAAATTGTCGTCGCGGACAACGGTTCGACCGACGAATCCGCGGCGATCGCGCAGTCGCTCGGCGCCCGCGTCGTCCACGAACCGCGGCCCGGCTACGGGTCTGCGCTGTGGCGCGCGGTGCGGGAGGCAACAGGCGACGTCGTGATCATGGGGGACGCCGACGAGTCGTACCGCTTCGATCAGCTCGCGCCTTTTGTGCAAAAGGTCGAAGCGGGTGCCGACATGGTGATGGGCACCCGCCTCAAAGGGACCATTGATGCGGGCGCGATGCCGCGGTTGCATCGCTACTTGGGAACGCCGGTGCTGACGGTGCTCGTCAACTTGTTTTTTCGCACGCGCATCAGCGATGTGAACTGCGGGCAGCGCGCGTTGTCGCGCCAAGCCATCGAGCGACTCGACCTTCGCGCCGCCGGTATGGAACTCGCATCGGAAATGGTGATCAAAGCGTCGCTCGCCGGGTTGCAGATCGACGAGATTCCGATTCACTTTCGACGCGACGGCCGCGACCGAAAACCGCATCTGCGCAGCTGGCGCGACGGCTGGCGTCACTTGCGCTTCATTCTCTTGTTTGCACCCAACATCGTGCTGATCGCCCCGGGCATCGCTGCACTCTTGATGGGCGCAGCGGTCGGCGGGCCGGCGTTTTTGGGCCACGGCCGCTACCGCGGTGCGGCTTCGTTCTTTGGAGCGGCGCTGCTCTTGTTGGGCGCCCAACTCGTGCAGGTCGGCGTGCTCGTGAAGACGTGGTATCACGTCGAGGGGTTTTATCGACGCCCGTACCTAGATCGCGTGTTTCGCCACGTCGGGCTGGAGGCGGGGCTCCTGTTGGGCGTCGGCATGTTCTCGGTCGGGATCATCATCGGCGTGCCGTTGGTGCAGGCATGGCGCGCGTCGGTCGAACTCGAGCCGGCCCGCATCGCCGCCGCGCTCGCGTTCCTCGTGTTCGGCATCCAGGTCGTCGGATTCTCGGTCCTGATGAGCGTACTCGGCATTCGCCGTCGCGGGCCGTAGCGCTTGCTCCCGAGAGGGGCTCGAGCGGGCCCAAAACGTCGATGCCCGATGCCCGGGTGCCCGACGCCCGATGCCCGGTGGATGGGCAGCCGAGCGCTAGCCGCCCTTCTTGCCCTTTTCGTCGGCGTCTTTTTTCGTCGCTACCTTTTTGGGTTCGTCGGTGACCGGATCCAAGTACAGCACGCCCTTTTCAAACACGAGTCGCGCGTCGTACGTGTTTTCGATGTAGAGCAGGATCGAGAGCAACGACATTTCACCTTCGAGCGACATCGTCAGTTTCGTTTCGATCTCGCCGCGAATCTCGATCGGCTTGCCGTAGCCATTCGAAATTTCTTCGAGCACGTCTTCGACTTCTTCGCTAAACCACTCCACCGTGACGACTTCGTCGAGCGCATTGCCGAACACGCGCCGCAGGGGTTCGACGTAGCGCGGCTTGTCGAGCGCGATGTCGTAGACGGCTAAGAGTTCAAGTGTG
This sequence comes from Planctomycetota bacterium, assembly GCA_021776785.1. GTDB lineage: Bacteria > Planctomycetota > PLA2 > PLA2 > PLA2 > JAJFFF01. Next base: position 57,126 of record JAJFFF010000002.1, read on the forward strand.
TCGTTGCGAATCCGCTCCGTGAAGATGTGGAGGTCGACCCGCCCCTTCTTGGCCATCTTCTTCTCGGTATCGTTCAGAACGTAGATGCCCTTGTCGACCATCTCTTGGATCTCGATGATGTCTCGGATCGCGCGTTCGACCTTCGTCACGTCTTTCGCAAGCCATGCGTCGCGGCGCATGAGTTCTTTGACGAACGCGACATCTTTGAGCGAAGGCGGTTTCGCGAGCGCGGCGCCGGCGACGAACGCCACGAGCGCGAGGCAAAGGACGCGACGGTTCATTTGTCGTCTCCTTCGCCCGCGGCTTCCGCAGCTTTTTTGGCGGCGGCAGCCTTCGCCGCTTCCTTCTTCGCTTTCTTGCGCGCGCGGATGGCCGCCTTACGTTGCCGGATCCACTCCGGGCCAAACAAGATTTCGTTGCGCTCCTTGTACACGTAGAGCGTGTCGCCGCGGATGATCCATTTGAATAGCAGCGTGTCGCCCATCATCTGCAACATCGCGCGGGCGGACGTCTTCTCAAAGTCAAACGAGACGGTGTCGAATTTGTAGATCCGCGCGTCGAGTTCGATGTTGATGCCGACGGATTCCTCCAAGTCGTCGAGGATGTTGACCAGCCACTCCTTCTCGTAGTGAACGTCCACGAAACGGGCGTCGATCAGCTTCTGCCAGACGGCGGCTTCGGGCTGGTCCACGTGTTCGCCGCGGTGGAGGCGCAAGATCTCGTTGCAGTCCTTCAGCGTCTTCAGTTTGAGCTTGCGAGCCTCGACGATGAGCGGACGAATCGTTTCGCCCTGGTCCGCCCGGTCTTGCATTTTGAGAAGCAGGCCGCGGTGCTCCTGTTCGCGTGCGAACAGGGTCGGCAGCCTCTCGAGCGCGGCGTCCAACTTGACCGTCTTAATCTCGCGACGGACTTTTTTCAGACGATCTTCGATGCTCTCGCGTTTGCCGGCATCGTCGCCTTGTCCCCAGGCGAGCCCGCCCGCCCATGCGGCCGCGACCAGCGCGACGGCAGATAGATGTTTCATAAGAACCCTCAGCGTGCGGGCGGTCGTTGGCGCCGTCCGCACTCCTCCCATTAAAACGGCACCTTGCAGCGCTGGCCCTGCGAATTTACGTTACACGCGTGGGATTTACATTTCAGACGTCGGATCGCACCGCGTCAGGCATCGATGAATCCGTCTTGTCACCGCTTTTGGCGCGCGCCGACCGCGCCGCGGAGCGTTTGGACAAAACGAATTTTGTCGCCGACCTGACCACGGTGTATGCGTTGCCGCAGGCGCCTGCGCCGGGAACGATCGAACGAGTCGCCGTATTGGGCATCGGAGGCTCCGCGGCGGGATCGCGCTGTGTCCAGGAGGCGTGCGGTTCGATTTTGCCGTTGCACGTGGTGGACAACATCGACCCCGCCTCGTTGCGCGCCGCGTTGGACGCGGGCGACCCGGCGCGCACGGCGTGGGTTGTGATTTCGAAGTCCGGCGGCACGACCGAAACCATGGCGCAGTGCGCGGTCGTGCGCGAGCACCTGCGTGCTCGTGTCGGCGCGCAAGCGGGGCACGGCCAAACCTATGTGGTGACGGGCCCCGACGGGCCGCTTCGCGCACTCGCGGAGGCCGATGACCTGCCCCTTTTTGATGTGCCGGTGCCGGTTGGTGGTCGTTTCTCGGTGTTCACGCCGGCCGCGACCGTCCCCCTCGCGTTGGCCGGTGTTGACGTGGCGAAGCTCCTTGAGGGCGCGCGCGTCGCCGCGCGGCAAGCGGCGGAGCCCGGGAGTGCGTCGTCGCTCCTCGCGGCACACTTGGTTGCGGCAGAACTTTCCGGTCGCAATGTCGTAGCGCTTTGGGCGTACGCGGAACGTTTGGAGTCGATCGGCGAGTGGTTTCGGCAACTTTGGGCGGAGAGCTTGGGCAAGGTACGAGCGGATGGGACGCGTGCGGGACAGACGCCGCTGCACTGCGTCGGTTCGACGGATCAGCACAGCATCCAGCAGTTGATGGTGGAGGGGCCGCGCGACAAAGTGGCGTTGGTCATCGGCGGGCCGCCGGAGCAGGGGTGGCTCGTCCCGCCGGGCGCCGGGATCGCGAGCGGTCACGAGATGGGCGCCATTTTGGAGGCGATGCGTCGCGCCACCAGCGCGGAGATGGTGCGCTCAAGTTGTCCGGTGCACACGCTTCTTTTAGATGCATACGACCCCGCGTCCGTCGGCGCTTTGCTGATGACGTTTTTGTGCGCCACCGTCGTCGCGGGCGAGTTGCTTGATGTCGATCCGTTCGGTCAACCCGGCGTGGAAGCGGCGAAGCGCACGGCCAAGGCGTTGCTCACCGACCCGGGCGGCGCGATGGATCGCGAAACCGCCGTCCTCCTCGGCGAGGCGAAAAAAATCTCAACTGGCATGTAACCTTTTGCCCGATTCCACGACTAAGTATGTGTGGAAAACGAGCGAACCCATCGAGCGTGTCGGGACAACCGAGCCCGCGCAACCCAAAAAGTAAGAGTCACACGCGCCTCGACGCGACGGTCAAGTCGCCGACGGGAGAGCGCCCGAGCCGAGAGAAGCGAGCCCAAGAAAACAAAGGCCCGCGAAACGTCAGAGCAAAGGTCAAGCAAAGGACGTCCGACAACGCACCGGTTCAACGCCAGAGGCGTCGAAGAGCAATCAGAAGCATGCCAACCCGTCGGAACGTGCAGGCTTAGGTCAAACGAGAGGCGCCCGACCGCTCAACCGCACAACGCCAGAGGCGCCGAAGAGCAATCAGAAGCATGCCAACCCGTCCGAACGTCCAGGCTCCAACATCGTCAGATGTTGGGCCCAAAGAACACGCTCAGATTGTTACGGAACGCGCTAGCGTTCCGTAACAAACTGCGAGAGCTGCGCTCGCGCCGAAGGCGAGAGGTCTTCGAAGTAAATCGCGGTGTCGAAGCGACCCGAGCCGCCGTCGCCGGTTTCGTCGCAGCGGACGACCACGCCGGTGATGGCCAGCGACGACGTCGATGTCGCGGGGACTTCGGGCAGCTGCAGCGCGATTTGGACGCGACTCAGGAGCGGCAGGGCCGCCGGACCGCGAAATCGAATCCCGGAATTCGAGAGATCTCGGATTCGGGTCTCGACCGTTCGGTCACGAAAGGTGAGCTGCAAAGGCAGATCAACCGAAATGCGAGGATCGCGACGACGCTCTACGTTCATAGGTGGACTCGTGTCTCGGCGGATTCTATGGGTGGGTTCGGATAGAGTCAATGCGTGAAGATGGTCTGTCGCAGCTATGCGTCAGGCCTGTCGATGGTAAGCCACGGTGTGAGATTGCTGCGAATCTCATCTCCGTAAACGTGTTTGCTGGCGGTGATAGCCCGAGGGCCCGAAGTCGGATTCGTCCGGAATCGGAATCGGTGATCGCCTCTGGTTGCCGCGTTTGATTTAGAGAAGAACTAAAGCGCGATTGAGCGCAAACACCGGAGAAGAAGCATGGCCAACTTCAACAAGGTCTATTTGATGGGCAACCTGACTCGGGATCCCGAGCTTAAGTACACACAGGGCGGCATGGCGATTGTGGAGTTTGGGCTCGCGATGAACCGCAAGTACCGCAAGCAAAACAACGAGATGGTTGAAGAGACGACGTTTGTCGACATCGAGGGATGGGGCAAGCAAGCCGAAACGTTCAGCCAGTACATGAGCAAAGGTCGTCCGGCATTTGTTGAGGGCCGCCTCAAGCTCGACACGTGGGAGTCCAATGGCCAAAAGCGCAGCAAGTTGCGTGTGGTGATGGAGAACTTCCAGTTCATCGGTGGCCGCGACGAAAGCTCGCGCAGCTCCGGTGGCGGCTACCAGAGTGACTCACGGGGCGAAGGTTCTTCATCACGGGGTGGTGACTCACGGGGTGGGGCGCCTGTGCACTCACGAGGCGGTAGTAGCGAAGGTCCCAGCGGCGCCGGCAACGCAGGCGGAGGAAACTCCAGCGGTGGTAGCGGCGATTATGACTTCGACGACATTCCGTTTTGATTTGGTTCAACGCCTGAGGGCGTTGACGTTTTTCTTGGTTCAACATCTGACGATGTTGAGACCTTGACGTTCGCTCGGTTTGGCACCAATTCGGTTGCCCGTTGTCGCCTCTGGCGATGTGTGTGCGCGGTACGCGGTGTTTTCTTGGTTCAACATCTGATGATGTTGAGACCTTGACGTTCGTTCGGCTTGGCGCGCGGTGTTTCTTGCCCAACCGCTGACGCGGTTGGCGCTTGACGTTCGATCGGTTTGGCACCGACTCTTTTGCTCGTTGTCGCCTCTGGCGATGTGGGCGCGAGAACTGCATGACGATTGCCTGCGATTCCAGCGATGCAAATTGGCGCACCTGGCGGAGACGTGACGCCAAAACACCGAGCGGGATCTGCGCCTCGCCCCTGCATTGATCGGGAATGATCTGATTCGGTTGTGGGCGTGTTTCTTGGTTCAACGCATGACGGCGTTGAGACCTTGACGTTCGTTCGGCTTGGCTCCAATTCGGTTGCTCGTTGTCGCCTCTGGCGATGTGGGCGCGTGGGATTCGCTGGCGGCCCGTAAACGCCTGCTGGCGTTGAGGCTTTCGCGCTCGCGTTTGGGCTTTGGGACTGGGCTTTGGCCTCTTCGTTGTGATGGGCCTGCTTCTTGTGCGGGCCTTGTCGGGTACCTTTTGCGCTATGGGACTTGATTCCGTTCGGATTCATCCTTCTGCGGTCGTCGATGCCGGGGCTCGTATTGGGCGCGGTGCGGCGATTTGGCACTTTTGCCACGTCATGGCTGGGGCTCGCGTGGGCGCGAACTGCGTCCTCGGGCAAAACGTGTTTGTCGCCAACGATGTACGGATCGGCGCGGGCACCAAGATCCAAAACAATGTCTCGGTGTACGCGGGCGTCACGCTCGGCAAGCAGTGTTTTGTCGGGCCGTCGGCGGTGTTTACCAACGTGCGGACGCCGCGCGCCGAAGTGAATCGCAAAGACCAGTACGCCGCCACCCTTGTGGGGGACGGCGCCACCATCGGTGCCAACGCGACGATTGTGTGCGGCGTCACCATCGGAAAGTATGCCGTCATCGGTGCGGGCGCCGTTGTCACCGCGGACGTGCCCGCCTATCGACTGGTCTACGGCACCCCGGCTCGCGCCCACGGTTGGGCGTGCCGGTGCGGCGCTGTGCTCGGCGATGCGCTGGCGTGCTCGGAATGCAAGCGGCAGTACCGCCCACGCGGCGCGTCCATTGTGGAGAAGACGTCTTGACCGCGGTGCTTTGTTTTGCGGCTGGCTTCGGCGGCATCGTCGGCTCGTTTCTCAACGTCGTGATCCACCGGCTTCCGCGCGGGGAGCCCCTCGGACTCATCCGTCGCTCGCGGTCCGAGTGCCCGGGTTGCGGAAAGCAAATCCGCTGGTTCGACAACATCCCCGTCCTGTCGTACATCGCACTCCGCGGCAAGTGTCGCGCATGCGGATGTTCGATTTCGCTGCAATACCCCTTGGTTGAACTCGCCACCGCGGCCCTGTTCGCGCTGGTCGCGTGGCGCGTCCACCAACTCGCTTGGGCGCCGCCGCTGTGGGCGTTTTTTCTGACGGCCGCATTTGTGGCCGTTTGCTTCTCCGCATCGGTCATCGACGCGAAACACAAAATCTTGCCCGACGCCCTAACGCTGCGCGCCGGGCCCGCCATCGCGATGGTTGCCGCTGTCGCCGTTCCGGCGATCTCGGGTTTGACGGTGTTCGGCCACGCGTTCGGTCCCGGCATCAAACCGGGATTCGCGTCGGTGCTCACGGCGCTCGCTGGCTTGGTGGTGGGGGGCGGCATGGTGTGGCTGCTCCGCTGGATCGGAACCCGTGTGATCGGACGCGAGGCCATGGGGCTTGGGGACGTGAAGTTCATGGCCATGGCGGGGCTCATGCTCGGCGCGGGGGGCGTGGTGCTCGCCTTTTTCCTCGGCGTTGTCGCCGGAGGGCTCTTCGGCGGCATCATTTGGGCCGTCACGCGCAACCGTGAGATCCCGTTTGGCCCCTTCCTCGCCTTTGGAGTCGTCGCCGTGTTGCTCTACGGCGACGCGTTGACGCACGCCCTTCTCGTCTCCTACCCCGCATGGGTGAACGGCTGAGCCCGCGGTCTTGACCCCAACGTCGCAGCCCAAGCGGGCATCACGAGTGCTCGACGCCGGTCCCGATTCCACTACATCTAGTAGGGTAATGTGCTAAATATCCCGGCATATGGTTGACGTGTCGGTGGAAACGATAACAATAGTGCGAACACGGGAGGCCGCGGGTACGGACTGCGCCCTCCATCTACGTCGCATCCCACAGGAGGGAATCATGGTGTTGAACGCGATTGCGCGTATGGGTCTGACGGCGATCGCCGCAGCCGTACTATTGGGTGGCTGCCGCTCGAACACGGACCGCATTCGGGTCCTTGAGGCTGAAAAAGCGCAAGCAGCGCGAAACAATCAGTCGTTGATGGAGAAGAACGCTGAGCTCGGCTCCGATCTTGTCGAAGCTCGCTCGAAAGCGGAAGAAGAGGAAGCTCGTCGTCTCGCCGCCGAGACGCGCGCCCAGTTGGAGCGCGAGCGCATCGCTGCCTCCCGCGCCGCGGAAACAATTGGAGACGACTCCGAATCCGGCGGTTCCATTGACATCGAAGATCTCGACTTCGGTCCCGACGCTAAGGTCATTCGTGACGGTGATGGTGGGGCGCGCATTGTCCTGGCGTCCGACATCACGTTCCGTCCCGGCCGCGCGGACCTAAACCGCAGCGCGGAGTCGACCCTTGGAAAGATCGTTCGTACGCTCAAGACCAACGAGGACATTGGCCGCGTGCGGATTGAAGGCCACACCGACTCCGATCCGATTCGGAAGTCCGGCTGGACGAGCAACGAAGAACTGTCTCTTGAGCGCGCAAAGCGCGTTCGCATCTACCTCGTGTCGCAAGGCATTGAAGAAGATCTCATGAGCGTTGCGGGCCACGGCGCCGCACGACCGATTGCGCAAAACGATTCGGCTACCGGTAAGGCTAAGAACCGTCGGGTCGAAATCGTGTTGGAACCGCGTTGAGTTTCTGCTTCAACGGCTGACGCCGTTGAGGCTTTGACGTTCGAACGGTTTGGCATGTTCTTGAGCGCGCGCACGTCGCTTCTGGCGATGTGCGCGCGCTGTGTTTTTTGGTTCAACATCTGACGATGTTGAGACTTTGACGTTTGAACGGTTTGGCATGTTTTTGATCGCGCGCCGTCGCCTCTGGCGATGTGCGCGCGCTTTTTTTTGTGCGTTTTTCCGTGTGTGGACGCCGTTGAGACTTTGACGTTTGTGCGGTTTGGCTTGCCGCTGCCGCACGATCGAACGGCTCTCGCTCTTCGGTTCGCGCTGACGATCAGCCCGTCAAAACGCCTGTCCTCGGCGCGTGGGTGTTGACTCGGCGCGATGGAAGGGAATCGGGCGCGCCCTCTCGGGGCGGAACACCGGCCGAGCAGCGGGGCGCTCTTGGATCTTGGCTTGGTTGGCTCGCGTTCGGTGTCTCGTTTTGGGACGTCCCTGTCTTCGGGCGTCCCTTCTCACTTTGCGGGTGGCGCTCTGGGATCGCTGACGGCTGTGGGTTGGCCGGGCTCCCGGGCGGGCTGAACCTCGTTTGACCAAGGCCAGCCCCCTTTCTGCGGCTCGGTTTGGGAGCCCGCCTCCTCTGCCTCGGGATTTATCTCTCTCGGCTCCTAACTCGGGGTGAACTCAACTCCGATGGGGAATCGCGCCGATAGGACCCCGGTTTCATACCGCCGCAAGGCAGGAAGCTTCCCATGGTCGGAATCGAAGAACTTCTGCAGATTATGGTCCAACGTGGTGGGTCTGACCTCCATGTGACCGCTGGTTCCCCTCCCAAGATTCGTATTGACGGATCTCTGGTCTCGACGGAACACGATCTGCTTACACCTGACTTCACAAAGAAGATCGTCTACTCGGTGCTGACGTCCGAGCAGATCTCTAAGTTCGAGAAAGACCTCGAACTCGATCTCTCGTTCGGCATCGACGGTCTCGGTCGTTTTCGAACGAACGTGTTCCAGCAACGCGGTGCGACCGGCGCGGTGTTTCGCGTCATTCCGTACGTGATTCAATCGTTCACCGAACTTGGTCTGCCGACCGACGTGTGCACCTCGTTTTGCAACTTGCCGAAGGGCCTCGTGCTCGTGACCGGGTCGACCGGGTCCGGCAAGTCAACGTCGCTGGCCGCGATGATCGATCACATCAACCAGACGCGCTGCGAGCATGTCATCACGATCGAAGACCCGATCGAGTACCTGCATCGCAACAAAAACTGCCTGTTCAACCAACGTGAAGTGGGCTCGGACACGCACTCGTTCAGCCGCGCCCTCCGTTCGGTCCTGCGCGAAGATCCCGACGTTGTCTTGATCGGCGAAATGCGTGACCTCGAGACCATCGAGCTCGCGCTGACGTTGGCCGAGACCGGCCACCTAACGTTCGCTACGCTCCACACGTCCGACACGGTGCAGTCCATCAACCGCATCGTGGACGTATTCCCGAGCCACCAACAGCAGCAAGTGCGTACGCAACTCAGCTTCGTGCTGCAGGGCGTCATTTGCCAGACGCTGCTCCCGCGCGCCAATGGCCGCGGCCGCGCGCTCGGTGTCGAGGTCATGGTTGCAAACCAGGCGATCCGCGCGTGCATCCGCGAGAACAAAGCGCATCAGATCTACTCGCTCATCCAGACGGGTGGCAAGTACGGGATGCGCACGATGAACCAGTCCCTGTTCGATCTCTATCAGCAGAACTTGATCACGTACGACGAAGCGATGTCACGCACGACCGACACGGAAGACCTCAAGCGTACGTTTCAGCGTGCGGGCAGCCCCACGCCGCAGAACACCGCGGGCCCGACGAAGCCTGTGCGCCGGAAGTTGAAGGGACGGCATGGCTAGGTCGCGCTCGTTCGATAAGCGGGTCGTCCGCATTCTCGCCGACGCGGCGGTTGTGGACGAAGCCACACTGGAGCAGGTCCAGGAAGCGTCGATCAAGGAGAACGTCTCCGTTTCATCGGTGCTGCTCAAGCGCAACCTCGTGGATGAGAACGAGTTGCTCGGCCTGATGGCGGAGCGTTTGCGCGTGACGCCCATCAACATGCATGACTGCATGCCGGACCCCGAGGTCGTGCGCGTCGTCCCGCAAGAAACGGCGACCGAGCATCACATCATTCCGATCTCGCGGATCGAAAACGTGCTGACGGTGGCCGTCTCGAATCCGTTCGACGTCGTGACGCTCGACCAGCTACGCAACTCGACCGGTTGCGAACTGCGCCTCGTGTTGTCGCTGGAGGAGTCCATCGACCGCGCGCTCACCCGTGTGTACAACCCGGGCGCCGCCGAGCTCAAATCGGTGCTCGGCGAGATGGGCGACACGCAGATCCAGGTCACGACAGACGACGTCGATGAACTCGATATCGAGGCGATCTCGAAAGACGAGAACGAGTCGCCGGTCATCAAGTTCGTCAACCTCGTCATCTATCAAGCGATCAAAGAGAAGGTCTCCGATATTCACATCGAGCCCTTTGAAAAGCACGTCCGCGTGCGCTACCGCGAGGACGGCATCTGTCACGAGGCGTTCAAGCCTCCGAAAGCGCTGCTCAACTCGATCGTTTCGCGCATCAAGATCATGTGCGGCCTCGACATCGCGGAACGCCGCCGCCCGCAGGACGGCAAGTTCCAAATCAAGATGGAAGGGCGCCAGGTCGACTTCCGTGTGTCGATCCTCCCGACCGTGCATGGCGAAAAAGTCGTGATGCGTATTCTCGACGGTGGCAACCTCGCGTTGTCGCTCGACTCCTTGGGATTTGAAGAGGCCGCCCTCAAAGACTTCCAGGAATCGATCGCGTCGAGCTACGGGATGATCCTCGTGACCGGGCCCACCGGTTCGGGTAAGTCCACAACGCTCTACAGCGCCGTGAAAGAGATCTTGGACGACAAGCTCAACTTCGTCACGGTCGAGGACCCCGTCGAGTATCAGCTCTACGGCGTCAACCAAGTGCACGTGAATGAAAAGCGCGGACTCACGTTCGCTGCGGCTCTGCGTTCGATCCTGCGCCAGGACCCCGACATCGTGATGATCGGTGAGATTCGCGATACCGAGACCATCAACATCGCGATCAAGGCGGCGCTTACCGGTCACTTGGTGTTGTCCACGCTTCACACAAACGATGCCCCGTCCACGATCACACGCATGATCGACATGGGCGTGGACCCGTTCATGGTGTCGTCGGCGACGCTGCTTGTGTCCGCCCAGCGCCTCGCGCGCCGTCTATGCAAGTACTGCAAGATCCCCGCGGGCGATCTCCCCGAAGAGCGCCTGCGCACGATCGGGTTTTACGGCGAGCAATTGAAGAACGTCGAACTGTTCAAGCCGGGCGGCTGCCCGCGCTGCAAGAACGGATACGCGGGCCGATTCGCGCTGCTCGAGACCATGCCGATGACGGAAGACATCCGTCGCATGATCATCGAGGGTGAGTCGGCGCTCGCATTGAAGAACGAAGCGATTTTGAATCACGGAATGATCACGTTGCGCCAGTGTGCAATTCGCAATGCGCTACGTGGCATCACATCGATTGAGGAAGTTCTGCGCGTCACGATGCCGGACGACATCTTGCCTGATGGGTCGCGTCCGATGGCACGGAAGCCCGCTAAGGACGGCTAGACGCAAGGAGAGGAAGAGAAATGCCTAGCTTTAAGTACAGCGCACGCGACCGCGAGGGACGGACGGTCACGGGTGTCGTGTCGGGCAAGACCCAGCAAGACGCCATTGCCGATCTGCGCAAGCGCAACCTGATCGTCTTAGACGTGCGGCAGACCTCCGGCGGAGGCGCGAAGAAGGCGGGTAAGTCGGGTGGACTGCTAGCCGGCCTCACGCGCCGTCCTAGCGCGAGCAAAGAGCAGATGGTCATCTTCACGCGCCAATTGGCGACGATGATCTCGGCCGGTGTGCCGCTGCTTGAGTCTCTTGAGGTGTTGCAAGATCAGGCGGACACGCCCGGTTTTCGCATCGTTCTCGACGGTGTTATCGAATCCGTGCGCGGCGGTACCGATCTTTCCACAGCGTTGGAAAAGTTCGCCAAGGTGTTCCCGAGCATCTACATCTCGATGGTGCGTGCGGGTGAGGTTTCCGGTCAGCTCGACGACATTTTAGTCCGGCTCGCCGAATACCTCGAGGCATCCGAGAAATTGAAGCGCGACATCCGCGCCGCGATGACCTATCCGGTGATCAGCTTGGTCATGGTGTTGGGCATCACGATGTTCCTCATGGTCGGAATCGTGCCGAAGTTCAAAGAGATCTTCGACACCCTCGAAATTGACTTGCCGGGCCTTACGCGCGGTGTGTTGGGAGTCAGTTACGCGCTGAAGGATCACTTCGGCATGGTCTGCCTCGGATTCCTCGGCGTGATCGCGCTCTATACGATCTGGCGTCGCACGGAAATGGGTGCGAGGCAATGGGACTGGTTGGTCCTGCGTCTCCCCGTGTTCGGGCCACTCTTCCAGAAAGTCGCGCTGAGCCGTTTCTCGCGCACGTTTGCGACGCTCATTAAGTCGGGCGTTCCGATTCTCGGTGCGCTTGAGATCGTTTCGCAGACGGCCGGTAACCGAACGATCAGCGCGGTCGTGGACAACGCGAAAGAGAACGTGCGTCAGGGGCACACGCTGGCCGAGCCGCTGATGGAGAGCAAGATCTTTCCGCCGATGGTCACGCGCATGGTGCAGATCGGTGAGAAGTCCGGTTCGCTCGAGCAACTCCTCGAAAAGATCTCGGACTTCTACGACGACCAAGTGAGCGCTGCCGTGAAGACCTTAACGTCCATGATCGAGCCGATCATGATCGGTGTCATGGGATTCTTGGTCGGTGGTATCGTCCTCGCTGTCTTCCTTCCGATTTTCGAGCTGCAAAAACAGCTTGGCCAACGCAACTAGGCGTAAATCGATGTCGGAAACACGTCGCCGGATTCTGCTGTACACACTGGGTGTGCTTGCGGTGGGGGGTCTGTTAGTCGCAGGCTTTCTCTACCGACCGGGCCCCGATGCCGGGACCCGTCTGAGCAGCGCTTCGATGCTCGCGTCGTTGGGTCACTTCGACCAAGCGCTCGTCGAGTGTGACGCCGTGCTGCGCGAGGATCCGAACTCATTGCCGGCGCGCGTGTATCGTGCAACGTTCCTCGCGATGGCGCAGCGTCACGAAGAGGCGCTTCGAGCATTCGACGATGCAATCGAGTGCGCACCGTCGGACGACGAGGAGATTCGCCTCGACCTAGCTGTGGACCGCGCGGGCGTACTCGCAAGCGCGGGTCGCTGGGACGAATTCGAGCAGGTGCGCAAAAGCCTCATCGCAACGAGTCGCCGTCGCGCCGACTTGCTCACTGGACTTGCCGCGTTCAAACGCGAACAGTGGAACGAGGCAAGCGATGCTTACCGTCGCGCCCTCAAAGCCGACAAGGACAATGCGTCGCTGAAGTCGCAACTTTGGTCCTCGCTCGTCCGTGGCGGTGACAAATCCGTCGAAACGGGCGCGTTTGACAAGGCGAAGCGCGCTTATTTTGAGGCGTCCCGTCTTTTTGAAGAGCCCAACGACGGCCATCGCAAGTTGGCTGAAGTGTACTTAGCGCTCGGCGAGCCGGCTGCTGCCGCCGCCATCGTGAAAGAAGTCGGGCCGAAGCTGCCCGGGTGCGCCACGCTGGTCTTTCGCATCGCCACGACGTGGTTGGAGCAAGGGAAACGCGACGAGGCGTTGGAGGCGCTCAACGGCGCTCTCGACGTCAATGAAGAGACGGTGCGCGTCCTACTCTCTAAGGATCCGGCATGGGATGACGTGCGAAACGACACCGATGTGCAGGAAATTCTCGATATGGGTCAACCAAATCGCGAGTCGAATTGACGCGTGATACGCCAGTGATATTCAGCAAAGGACAAGTCAGAGAGATACAGGACGGGGCTCTTCGGACGGCAGCATCGCTGCGGAACGACGGACCCTGGCTTTCTCGGGCGGGTCAAGGAAACGGGAAAGTTTTTGGAAGCAAAGAAGGACAAGGACAAGGAAAATGCGCAAGGAATCTGGTTTTACGCTCATTGAGTTGATGATCGTGATTGCAATCATCGCCATTATCGCGGCGATTGCGATCCCGAACCTACTCTCGGCACGTCTCAACTCAAACGAGACGGCCGCAATTGCGACGCTGCGGAACATTATCTCCGCTCAGTCGCAGTTCCAGTCGACGGCGCGTGCCGACGACAACAACAACGGTGTCGGCGAGTACGGCACGTTCGCAGAGATGGCTGGTGGTGTCGGTGTCCGCGGTAACGCGAACCTCCGTCCCCCGGTTCTTTCGACTGCGTTCCGTACGGTCAACGGATCTGGCGAAGTG
>JAJFFF010000011.1 GCA_021776785.1 Planctomycetota bacterium
TCCGCGCAGTTGGCTAGCCCCGATCAGGAGCCAGATTTTTCACACGCCGCGCCCCAAAAAAAACGGGCCGAGGACCCGATTGGCGCGAAATGGCGCGAAACGCCCCCCGCGATCCGCGCGGATTGACCTGGCTCCGTATGACGGGTTCCGTATGACGGGACTCGACCATCGATACGTTGACGGACGCGCATTCGGGGGTTATAAAACGATCGTTCCATAATGGCGCGACCGCGGACGATCGACCCTGACAAGACCCTCCAGATGGCGATGGAGCTCTTCTGGCGCAAGGGCTACGACGCGACGTCGATCCAGGACCTCGTCGACTACACGGGAGTGAACCGAGCAAGTTTGTACAACGAGTTTGGCGACAAGCACTCGCTGTTCCTCCTCGCTCTGGAGCGGTACACCGACTCCGTAGTGCCGCGGCGCATCGGCATTTTGACTGGGCCCGACGCGGGCGTCGCCGCGATCCGGGAGTACTTCGAAGCCGTCGTGTCGGATCTGCTCGGCCGGCAGGGCAAGCACGGATGCCTCATGGTGAACACGGCGACCGAACTCGCGGCCCACGACGCAAAAGCCGCTGGCATCGTCGGGCGCCACTTTGAGCGCCTCGAGCGCGCGTTTGAACACACCCTGCGCAGCGCGGCGCGGCGCGGCGAGTATGGCGGCGCGCGGATCAAGGCGACGGCTCGTTACCTCGCGAGTTCCGCGCAGGGATTGATGGTCGTCGGCAAAGCACGCCGAGATCGGCGCGTTCTCAAAGACATCGTGGAGCGAACACTCACCTCCTTGGCGTGACGCTCTTTTATTTTTCTAGTTTTGGAACGTTCGGTAGTTAACTGGAGGACTCAATGAGATTTCAAATGAAACTGATCGGCGTCGTGCTGCTCGGCGCGCTCGTGCGGGCTGACGCCGCCGAGACACAATCGCGCTTCGTCGAAGTATTCGGCCAGCGCATGCACTACGTGGAACTGGGCGAAGGAGATCCGATTCTCTTTATCCACGGGCAACCCGCGTCGTCGTATCTGTGGCGCAACGTCATGCCCCACGTCGCCAAGCGTGGTCGCGCGATCGCGATCGATCTGATCGGCATGGGCCAATCCGGCAAACCCAAGATCGAGTACCGCTACGCGGATCACATTCGCTACCTCGAAGGGTTTATCCAAGCGCTCGGCCTGAAAAACATAACCCTGGTCGGGCACGACTGGGGATCGGTTCTTGCGATGGACTACGCGATGCGCCACGGGGGCAACGTGTCTGGCCTCGTGCTGATGGAAGCTTTGATCCCGCCGGTGTTCCCTCTTAAAAGCATCGAGGCGCTGCCGTCCGAGGCGCGCGAACTGTTCGCTGGGTTTCGCGATCCGGTGATGGGTCGCAAATTGCTGATCGAGCAAAACGTGTTCATCGAAAAGATGCTCCCCGGTATGACACGCCGCGCGCTCACCAAGTCGGAGATGGACGCGTACCGCGCTCCGTTTCTCGATCCCACGACACGCGAACCGCTCTACCGTTGGCCCAACGAGCTGCCCATCGCGGGGAAGCCGGCGGATATGCACGCGCGGTTCCTGCGCATCGGCGCCTGGCTGAAAAAGACGACGCTGCCGAAACTGCACCTGTACGCATCGCCTGGCGTCGTCAACCCGCCGCCGGTTGCCGCGTGGACCGCCGCCAACCTAAAAAACATCGAGACCGCGTACATCGGCCCGGGCCTGCACTTTGTGCAAGAGGATCAGCCGGAAGCAATCGGTCGCGCCATGGAGGACTGGCTGAGGCGGCTCCCGCCCCCGCGACCGGCGTACGTCTACGTGTCGTTTTCTGTGACCGACGCCGGCGCGTTCGATCGCTACAAAAAACTCGCCGGCCCCACCCTCGACAAGTACGGGGGCAAACTGGCGGCCCGGACGGGCTCCGCGATGCGGCTCGAGGGAACGGGGCCACGTAACGTCGTGATCTTGACGTTCCCGTCGGCGGAGCAGGCGCGCGCGTGGTACCGGTCGCCCGAATATCGACGGGCCAAAGACGAGCGCGAAGGCGCCGCGACGATGGAGTTCGTGCTCGTGGAGGCGAACGGATAAGCGCGTTCGTCATCTTTCATCTGACCGTCAAGGATCCTGACGCGTTCCGGCACTACGCGCAAGCGGTCGGCCCAACGCTTCCACCCTATGGCGGGGCCGTCGCGCTCCGTGGGCAACGCGCGAAGGTGTTGGACGGGGAACACGACGATGCCGTCGTCGGCGTGCTCCGCTTCCCCAACCGAGAGGCGGCGGCTGCGTGGTACGCCTCCGCTGAGTACCAAGCTCTGATCCCTGGCCGCGACACCGCGGCACGCGCAACCGTAATCGCATACGACGCACTCTGACAGACCCGCCGGGGCGGCCCACCAAACGAGCGGCTGCCCCGGCACATCTTGTGCAAGAGCGATCCACCGCGAGCAAAACAACCAACGTGCCGCGAACTCGCACGGGCGAATTTCAGATTCGCACGGCTGCGGTTTGTCCAGACCTCGGAAGCCGCGCATCACAATCTTCGTCACTCCGACACGAGAGACTGGACGCCTCAGGAATGCGCGTATACACCGTGCGCATACAGCTATGCGATTGACACAACTAACGTCCCATGCCCTGCGCCACCTACGCCAACACGGCCTGCGCGCGACCGTAAACTATGCCGTGACGCGGCTCGCGAGTGCTCGCCGCGACCGGTTGGACGCGCGGTTCGACAAGAAATTTGGTGTGTGTACGAGTGGGGACGTCGAGCTGCACCAGCTTGGCGCAACCGGCGTCGTCGAGCGCGATGGATATTTCTATCAGCCGAGCCCCGTTGCAAAAGTCCGCGCGATCCTCAGGCAGGTCGTGTTGGACCTCGAACCATCGACTCTTGTCGATTTCGGCTCCGGCAAGGGGCGCGTTCTCCTTCTCGCAAGTGAGTACCCGTTTCGGCAGGTCATCGGTGTTGAGTTTTCGAAAGAACTCCACGACATCGCCGAGCGCAACATCGCCGCTTACGACCCGCCCCGGCGACAGTGCGACTCCGTGCAATCCATCTGCGCCGACGCGCGCGACTTCGCGATCCCGGATGGACCGATCGCCCTGTATTTCTACACTCCGTTCACGGGCGCCGTCATGGACCACGTCCTAAAAAACATCGTCGCTTCCCTGAAGCAAACCCCACGCCCGGCCGTCATCGCGTACTACGGAGCGGACCTTGATGTCGTGAGCAAAATTGAACAACTCGGTTGGATGAAACGCCGGCTCAAATTGCCATTTGACCGAACTCGGCCCCGCACCGATCAAAAAATGGGACTTGTGTTTCGCTATCCCATTCGTGAGCGGAGCCCCGACCGCCAGAGCTCGGTGGCGACGCGCACGGGAACTCTCACCGATACGGTAGACACGGTGCAAGGCCAATCGGGCGTCACGGACCCGCGCTGAATCGCGCCGAAAAACGCGCCACGCCGCTTGGCGCGATGCAACGACCGCGGAAAACCGGGCGCGTGTGCGCATCGTGGCGCAACGAGGACAGATTCTTCCACCGGCTTAGCTCGGCATCGGATCATCAAACAGGCGGCGGGCTCTTCGGCTCGCGAGCATTCTTGCTCCGATGACGACACGAGACATGTGCTCGGTTCCGAGACCGGACCCCCTCTCTGCCAAGCTGTCGCGCGGCGTGGGTTACGCCCCTACCTGTCGATCGCGGTCGGCACTTGACCGCCTTTTTCCGGGCCCTACTCGATGATGCGTTCGATCACGAGCGTCGCGAGAGCGAGCGGTTCACTTACGAAGTGCGCGCCGTTGTCGCCGACTCGATGAATCGGATCGTGCGGCGTCACGTCGCTGTTGTTGCTGTCGAAGTCTTGGCCCGCGTCCGTGCCCGCGTCGTACACCGTTGTCAGATCGATCTCCAGTCGATCGATCCACGCCCCGCCCGGACACAGGTCGACGTTGCGCACACCCAAGAACCAATCGGGACTCGGCGCGATCATGCTCGTTAGGCTTAAGAAGTGGTGCAACTCGGTCGCGGTTACTTCAATCGACGTCGATCCGGTGGCGCCGACCCCGGATGCTGTAAACCCGCTCAGCGCACGCCCGTCCGTGATCAGGTCATCGATCTCGTCGCGCGCCGTTCCGGTGCTGCCGGTCTCCGCCATCTGTTCGATGCCGTCGCTCGCGATCGCCACGCCGTCGCTGTTCCAAAACACGCTCTGTTCGGCGTGCACGGTTCCCACGGGCGCGGAGAAGTGCGCGCCGGACGGAAACTCGGTCGGATGACGCGCGGCGGTCCACGTTCCCCTGAATGTGATCCGAAACGTCGCCTCTTTTTTTTCGTCGTCCTCCGGCGGAGGAGGAGGCGGCGGCGGAACCGGGTCCTCCGGCATCTCGGGTTCGGAATCTTCGGGCGCTTCCATTCCGTCGGCGCCATCGACGGGCGCCGTGCTGCCGCTGCAACCGCACCAAAGCAGGGCGAGCAACGCGAGAAAGACAAGTCGTGTGGAGTTGTGCATGGTTGAGTTCCGATCCGAAGCGCGCAGGCGCCGACCAACGCAACCTATCAAACATCGGATGCGGCGCTCCCGTTGCGCAAGCGCGGCGTCCGACAAAACGAAACTAAACCATCTACACGCTGCACCGTTGCGTACATTCGTGGCGATGAGCGAGCCTTTTCGATTCCCAACCATCGAAACGGCGCGACTCCGTCTCCGTCTCTTAGCGCTGGACGACGCCGACGCGTTGTATCGACACTTCTCCGACGATGAAGTCACGCACTTCATGGACATCGACGCGCTCAAGAGTCTCGACGAGGCCCGAGATGTGATCGCGTTTCATCTCAACGACTCGGGCTGCCGATGGGGCGTGTTCGACAAGATCAGCGGCGCGCTGATCGGTACGTGCGGCTACCACTGCTGGATCCAAGGTGAAAACGCCAGGGCCGAGATCGGATACGACCTCGGCAAAGCGCATTGGGGACAAGGCCTGATGATCGAAGCGGTGAAACCCGTCATCGACTTCGGATTCAAGACCATGGGCCTACAGCGGATCGAGGCCGACGTCGAACCCGACAATCACCGCTCGATCCAGCTGCTCGCCCGGCTCGGATTTCAAGAATTGCCTGAAAAGCTCGGTCCGCTTCCGTGGTTTGCGTTGCCACGAACCGATTGGGAGCGACGAATCTAACGAACCGTCGAAGAACACGCATCCTGGCCACGTTTGGCCAAGTACTGCTGGTGGTATTCCTCGGCGCGCCAGAAGTTTTCGGCCGGCGCGATGTGGGTCACGATCGGTCCCGCGAATCGTCCCGCCGCGTCTTGCTCGGCTTTGGACGCGCGCGCGGTTTCTTCCTGATCTGGCGTCGTGTAAAAGATCGCGGAGCGGTACTGCGTGCCCACGTCGGGCCCCTGGCGGTTGAGCTGAGTCGGATCGTGGCTCGCCCAAAAGAGTTCCACGAGCTCCCCGTAACTCACCTTGCGCGGGTCGTACGTGATCTGCACGGCCTCCGCGTGTCCGGTCTTGCCGGTGCAAACGTGTTGATACGTTGGTTCGTTGATGGCACCGCCGGTGTACCCAACAGCGGTGGTTAAGACGCCTTCGACTGTTCGGAACGTCGCTTCGACGCCCCAGAAGCAGCCAGCGGCAAAGATGGCTACCTGATTCATGGTCACTTGTCCTTTGTGCAGGGGTCCCCACCCCTCGCGGCCCAGCACAACTTACGGGCTGCTTCAGGGGAAGTTTACCCCCCGCGCGGGTGGATGGGTTTTCAGCTTTTCTAAGCCGCGGGCCGGTGTCTCATTCGCCGCGATCTCGAACGCAGCGCTCTATCTTGGGACACCCACGGCGCTTACGGGCACTAGAAACCGGGGCGTTCGGAGCAAACCCCGCCTCGCCAACATAGGGAAACCACCCTATATCGGCGCTCGCGGTGCTCCGATAACCTCGGCTGTATCAGCATGAAGCGGGAAGATAAGAAGCGCGTCACCTCGATCCTGGAGCAAAATGCCCAGCGCGTCCCGATCGTGGAGCTTGCGGCTAAAGGCAAGAGCCACGTACGGGTGATTTCAGGTGAAAAAGCCATGCAGCTGCTCGAGGCCGTGGTGGACGACGCGATTTCGCGCCGGAGCAACGAAGCCATTGACGCCGATCGCGATCGGATCGTCGGCGAGGCCAACGAGCAGTTCAAGCGCGTCGCCCGCATTCAGGCCGAAGCCGAGTCCTTAATCGATACGCAAAAGCAGTTGATCCAAGGCCAGGATCAGCGCATTCGCGATCTCGAGGGCAAGGTGCGCCGGGTGGCGGCTTCGGCCGGGCGACGCGAGAAACGCCTCGCCAACGCACGCGAAACCATCCTGAACTACGACCAAGAGATCGAGCGGCTCGCGAACAAGGCGCAAGGGGATGCCAGCCTCATTGCAGAGTTGCGCCAAGCGCTGGTGGCTCGGACTCAAGAAGTCGAACGCGTGCAGGGGTTACTCGGCGACCTTCGGACCGAAATCTCTTCGATCCGGGACGGTGGCGCGGGCCGCGACGAACTCGACGCGGTGCGAAACGACATGGCGGAGATGAAGAATTTTCTTCAATCGCTGTCGGAGCAGAACGCGGCGGCCAGCCGCGATTCGATCGACGTCATGTTGTCGCGACTTCAAGAGCGCGAGTCTTCCCAGAGTGTGGAGCTAGAAAACCGGTTTGCCGCGACGATGAACTCGACGTTGGATCGGATTTCGAAAACGCTGCATCGGGCCACCGCGCAGCCCGTCGATTCGCCGATCGAGGCGACCGACGCGTTGGTCTCGCGCATCTTCGACGGATCGATGGAGATGGAGTCCAACCTCGCGCGCTTAGACGTCGATGAGACGACTGAGAACGACGGCATTTCGAAGAGCCTCGATCGCTTGCGGCGGATGCGCGAACGCGCGCTGTCGGATGACGATGGTGACGAGGAGACGGCAAGCCGATAGCGCGACCACGCGACCGGCCGAGGGGTGCGCGACAAGCAGCGCGACGGAGAGAGAGTAGACGGAGGAAGAACCATGAGCGGCGATACGAATAAGATCGAATTCAACAACGACGATCCGATGGATCAGATCCAAAGTGCGGATCTGCCCCAAAAACCTCGTCAGACCGAAACCGATCGCATACCCGGTAAGGGCCTCGATGTCGGCACCGCCAATCTCTTGAGTGCGGCGCAAACGCGCGAAGGCAAAGTGATCGTCAAGCGCGAGCGCAACATGTTCTTGGAGATTCCCTCGAACTTCCAGCGCAACCGCTCGATGCTGACGAAGTTGAACGTGCCGTACGTTTCGTACCGCGATCGGCTCTATGTCTTAGGCGACTCGTCGTTCAACTTGGCCAACATGTTTGGCCGTGAAGTGCGCCGCCCGATGCGCGATGGGTTCTTATCGCCCAACGAGCAGGACGCGATCCCGATGCTGCGTTTTATCGTCGAGCGCTTGCTCGGCGCGCGCACGGTCGAAAACGAGCCGGTGTACTTTTGCATCCCCGCCGCGTCGATCGACCGTGACAACGACACGATCTATCACCGCGGCGTGGTCGAAGGACTGCTCAAGAAACTTGGCTACGTGCCCCACGCGATCAATGAAGGTCACGCGGTCGTGTACTCCGAGCTCGCCGAGCAGGAATTCACCGGCATCGGCATCTCGTGCGGCGGCGGCATGTTTAACGTGTGCGTCGCGTACAAGACGATCCCCGCCGTTACGTTTTCTGTCAGCCGCGGCGGTGACTGGATCGATGAACACGTCGCCAAGGTGATGGGGATGCCCCGCACGCGCGCGACCGACATCAAAGAATCCGGCACCAACCTCTTGGAGCCGCGCAACCGCGAAGAAGAAGCGGTCGTGCTGTACTACCGCAACCTTATCGAATACGTGCTGCGCAACTTGGCGCAGCGTTTCCGCATCGCCGAAGACGTCCCGTCGTTTCGCGACCCCGTTGAAATCGTGGTCGCCGGCGGCACGAGTATGGTCGGCGGTTTTGTCGACATTTTTGCCGAGGAGCTCAAGAAGGTGGACTTCCCGCTTTCTGTCGCTTCGATACGCCGAGCGGAAGACCCGCTCACCTCGGTCGTGCGCGGCTGCTTGATTGCTGCTGCTCTCGACCAATAACAAGTCCCACACCCCCGCCCCCGCGCAGGCTACATAGCCGGACCCGAGCCGGTACCTTTCCAGCCCCTAGAGTCTGCCGGGGGCATTTTCGTGCGCGCACAAAACGCGGTCATCCGCCCCACGAGATCCGCAAGACAAAGTACGCGCCGTCGTCCACGTCGAACGATCCGAACTCGCGGCCGGAATCGCTCTCTTGAAAAAACTCGCGATCAAACACAGCGCCGCCGCCGAACGTAATCCGCAGAGAGTCCCTCTGGTAGGTGGCATTGAGTTCGACGCGGCGCTCCTCGTATCCGAACCGAATGCGACGCGCCGTGCCGGACACGTGAGCGAACTCGGAACCTCCGCCGAACGACAAACCGAGCGAAACGTGCGACGTGACGTCGTACTTCACCGACGCTCGAACGAACAGCGGGGGAAGCCCACTCACGGCCACGGTCCAACGCGGCGATGGGCGCCACGTGACTTGGTTGAACGGTAGGCCAACGGCGAACGACAGCGTCTCGCCGACGCGTTGATAGATCAGTGCCGGGAGCGGCCAGTCGCGCGCGAAGCCGCGGTTACCGTCATAGTCGATCGTCACCGTGAGTCGTGAACGCTCGCCCATGGGGCGAGAGGCGCTGATCGAGCCCTTGCCGTAAAACGCGACACCGTCCGCGAACGGTTTGTCCCCCGCGAACCCAGCACCCACCGTCCCCGCGACGTTCCAACTCGCCCAGCGTGTGACCGGGAATCCGACGGCCACCGAAACGTCGGTGAGGGAAGCGGGAATGCGGGGGTCGTCGGTGTCGAATGCGGTCCGGGCGAGCGCAAACCCCACGTAGAGCGCCGGCTGAGGGTTGCGTCCGGTGACGCGCCACCGCGTCGACCATGAAGCCTTCGTCACCGCCACCGATCCGCCGTCCGCGAGATCGCTCCGCAGATAGTGCGCCACTTCGGCGCGAATCTGGGCTTGTTCGTCTTTCCGCATCGGAACGAGCGGCAATCGCGCGCTCGTATCGGCGTGGGCGGGCGCACTCCACAAAACGGCAGCAACAAGCGAACCGGCGAGACGGCACAAAGCATCGTTCATGGTCGAGGGTTGTACGCGCGAGTTCGATGCGTAGATGCAAAAAAAAAAGACCCCGCGAGCAAGCTCGCGAGGTCAAGGACGGTCGACTCTGGGTTGTGGGATGGGAATAGCAACGAAAGTTGAGATGGGGTCGTCGAACCGTCCGTCTGTGCCCGCGCGGGTGCATGGCCCGTCACGGCGTACAGGGGTTTTGGATTGCCAAGATTCGACCGCACGTCGCCAGCCTGGGAGGCGCGTCGCACACGGCACAACGGTCCCCCGGAGGGCGATGTCATGCGGACAAATCGTTCTTGCCTTAGGGGAGCAGCGGCGGCAAGACGAGTTGGGAGAAGTCGAAGATGAAGGTTAGTACGGGATACACCGTTGCGGATGCTTCCGTGCTGCTCTGTAGACCTCCTAAGTTACACCGCTTTGGTCCAATCGCAAGGAAGGGAATAATCTCCGAACCAATTCGACAGCTGACGTCGATCAAATCCGTTTCCATGATGAAACCAAAAAACGGCCGCGCTCTCCCGGCGCAAACGGGGCGAGCGCTACGGAGGATGCGATGACTAGATGGGTAGGATGTTTGCTGTTGCTGATCTTGGCGAGTGTGCCGCTTGGGTGTTCGTCGAGCGTTGACGCGCTTCTCAACGCGGGGCAAATCCAAGATCAGGTCGAGACCGTCGAGGACTGCTTTCCGGACTCCTGGGACAAGGTCGTGGCCGTGTTTCAGTTCGCCGAGTATTGGGCCGGGACCGAGACGCCGCCGGCCACGCTGACGTGCGAGGTGCTCGGCGATGCGAACGGGTCCATCGTCGCCACGCTCGACGTCGGCAACTGCGTGATCTCGATGACGACGACGTTTCGCAACGCGGGCGGTACGTTGCTCGCGAAGCCGCACACTCTCCCTGTCGGAAACTGCACACCCACGCAGTATCAAGACGCCATCGGAGAAGCAGCGGACAACATGGTGGGCGGCGATCTCATCGTCGGAAACTGGACGCTGGCGAGCGGCGCGCAGGCGATCTCAGGACAGGGCGAGCTGACCGGCCAGTTGAACGGAGCGGGCGAGGTCGCGCTCCTCACAACGACCGCGACCAACTCGGGCGGGCAAACGCCCCAAGCCAACACGGTCACCAACACCACGACCGGGTGCACGCTCACGGCTTCCACAATCGGGTTAGATCTCAACCAAGTGGGCGACTACATCATCGGCTCGATCAACTTCACGCTGGCCGGACCGCTCGCCACAGCGAACGCGGTCTTGAACGCGAACGGCACGGAGAACGCGACGATCAACGTCACGAACGTGCCCGGGTCCTTCAACTTCAGCCTCCTCACGTTCAACGTTACGTACAACCCTTAAGGAACGTTCTCCCAACGTTTCGCGCGGGCGCCTGGCTTTGTCGGGCGCCCGCGTCATTTCGTGGCGGCCGCGACCGCTTCGACGATCGCCCGGTGCACGCGGGGCTGCGTCAACATGAGCTCGCGCAGGGCGGGCGGCGCGTTCTTGTGGGCCGTCATGAGCGCGCGGTGCGCGGCGTCCAAGAACTCACGCTTGCCACTCGCGCGAAAGAGCGTGAACAGGAGTTCGGCGCGCTCGCAGACCCCAAACTGCGCGCTCCATTCCTCCAGCTCGGCGGCGGCATCCTCCCACAGGGCATCGGGAAGCAGAGAGCGGAACACGCGCGTTCGCACGCGGAACAGCTCAAGGCCGGGAGCCGCGGATGTTTGGTCGGCCCGATCGAAGTACGTGCGTGCCGCGTCAAGCTCGCCGTGCTCGATCGCCACACGGCCTGCCACGAAATCGGCCGCCGCGAGCGCGCTCTCGTCAGCCACGCGCGCAAACAACGCGCGCGCTTCAGCCAACCGATCCAACGCTTCCCGAAACTGATTCCGGTCCGCCGCGAGGTCGGCTTCCAAGAGCATCGAGTGCCCGAGCACCGCGTGATGTTGCGCGACGCGCCCCGCCTCGTTCGCACGATGGATGCACGAGTGCACATGATCCTCGTCGCCAAGAAGTCGATATACCAACCCCAAGTTGAGATGGCCGTTGGCCTCGCCGGTTAGATCGCCGATTTCGCGCGACAACTGAATCTGTCGCTGGAGCGCGACCAACGATTGCTCCAACTCGCCGAGATCGCGGTGCACAAGCCCCATGTTGCCCAACGCGATGCCCTGCGAACGGCGATCCCCGATGCTGGTCGCGCTTTCGTACTGCTCATCGAATTGCACTTGGGCTTCGCGAAAGCGGCCGATGTGCCAATAGATCAAGCCGAGGCACGAAGCGACGTGGGCGTTCGAGCGCACGTCGCCCGAGTCAACGCGTTTGGTTTCCATAACCTCAAGCGCCGTCGCGAACCGTCCCATGGCCACAAGCGCCATCGCCCAGTTGCCGACGCACTTTCCTTCGATGCCGCGATCATTCATCGCGTGCGCGCGGTCGTAGATCTCGACATAGTGCTCGACAGCCTCCGGGAACCGCCCCACGCGACCCAGCGCGACGGCGCGGTTCATCATGGCCGTGAGCTCCAAGGGTTCATCACCATGCGCGCGCGCAAGCTTGAGTTCGCGATCAAATGCGTCGAGCGCCTGGCTGGCGTGCCCAACGTTCCAGCAATACGTTCCGTACGCCCGGTGTGCGCGCATGAGCAGCCCCGGTTCGCCCAACTGCCCCGCCAAATCGACCGCGCGACCCACCGCCTGGCGCTGACGATCGCGTCGCCCCAAGACTTCCAAACCGGATGCCTGCCGCAACAACACATCGACCCGCGCGGCGTCGTCGAGACCGAGCGCGAGCGCGCGATCCGCCAGCGTGATCAGTCGTTCGCCGGCGTATCGACTGACCATCGTCTCCATCGCGGGTTGCAACGCGTCCATGACGTCTTGCGGGCGGCTCCCGTGCAACCCGTGCCAGGCCAGGGCGACCGCGTCCGGTCCCGCGGGCGCCGCGTCGCCCAAACGGCGGCGATGCGCGTCGGCTAACCGCGCGTGGTACTCCTCGCGCAGCGCCGGCGCGAGATCGCGGTACACCGTCTCCTGAAACTGATGGTGGTCGAAACGGTAGCCGCGTCCGGATGCGCGCACGACGTTCCAGGTCCGCTCCAGTTCGGCCAGGTCCTGCAACACGCCGAGTAGCGGCC
This sequence comes from Planctomycetota bacterium, assembly GCA_021776785.1. Taxonomy (GTDB): domain Bacteria; phylum Planctomycetota; class PLA2; order PLA2; family PLA2; genus JAJFFF01. The sequence goes on from JAJFFF010000011.1 coordinate 12,308, forward strand.
GCTCGAGCACGGCCGCGACCCAGTCCGCGTCGAACTCGTACCCGACGACCGCCGCCACATCGACGAGCGCGCGTTCATCTCGACTCAATCCGGACAGGCGCGCGGCGATCAGATCGCGAACGGCGGACGGCACCTCAATGTCGTCGATTTCGCGCGCACGCGTGGCGGAGCCGTCCGGCAGACGCTTGAGGTAGCCGCGTTCTTCCAGACCGCGAATCGTCTCCAGCAAGAAGAACGGGACGCCGTCGGACTTGTGGGCGATGCGGCCGGCGAGCTCGTCCAAGAGGTGATCGTTGCCCAGGGACTCACGCATCAGCGCGTTCATCGCTTCCGTGCTCAGCCGTTCGAGAACGATTTCGGCGCCGTGTTCCAAGCCGCGCACGGTGCCCTGATCGCCCTCACAGCCCGGGCGTGACGTAATGATCAGCAACGCGCGCGCCCGTGCGGCGGCGCGCGCCATCGTGTGAACAATCCGGCGTGCGCTTCGCGACGCGAAGTGAAAGTCGTCCACAACCCAGACCAGCGGCCGATCGTTCGCGAGTCCGCGCAGGAGTTGGCGGAACACGGCCTGCAACGTTTCGCCGGTCAGCGCAGCGATTCCAGGCACCGGCGACTCGCCCCGCAAGAACGCATGCAGCGCGGGCGCCGTGCCCGCCATCGGTCCCAAAAACGGCTCCAGTACCGCCGCGAGTTCGGCGCTCGGAAAACGCGCGGTCAGCGCATCGACCAGCCCGCGGTGCCCTCCGTGCGGCGGAAACGAGCCGTAAAGAACGTGCGTGTCCTCCAGCTCCACATGGTCGTGCAAAAACGCATCGATCAAGCGTGTCTTGCCGAGCCCCGGCTCGCCGCCCAACCACACGACGCGCCCGTCGCCCCCGCGCGCGCTGAGCCACAGCTTGCCTAGTCGCGCGAGGTCGTCTTCGCGCCCATACAGCTTCGTGTCACGACGGATGCGAAGACGGCGTCGGCGTGGCGTGCGCGCTCCGCGCCGGCGCCGCCACCAACCACTCGTCTCCCCGGCGGCGAGCACATCCGCCAATTGCGCAGCCGACTCGAAGCGCTCCGCGGGTGACTTCTCCAGGAGCGTCGCCAGCACCGACGAAAAAAACGGTGTGATATCGACCGGCAGTTCGGCAAGCGGCGTCGGCACCGTCTGCAGATGCGCCCGCAACGCGGCGGCCGGGTTGTCCTTGCGAAACGGATTGCTGCCGATCGCCAACTCGTAGAGCACAACACCGAGCGAATACAAATCGGACAGTGCGGTCACGGGTTGGCCGCGACACTGCTCGGGAGGCGCGTAGGGCAACGAACCAATGAACTGCCCCTCGTTCGTAAGCGCAACCGACACATCCACCAACTTCGCCACGCCAAGATCCATGATTTGAATGATCTCGTCGTCGGTGATCAGAATGTTCTCCGGCTTGAGGTCACGATGCACTACGCCTGCGGCATGAATTGCCGCCAACCCCGCCGCTGCCTGTCGTGCGACCTCGCGCAAGAGACCTTCCGGCACCGTCTTCATCGACTGAAGCAGGCCGCGCAGCGACTGCCCGACGACGAACTCCATCACCATCAGGTGCAACGGTCGTCCCTCGTGCTCGACCTCCAAGACATCCATCGTGCGCACGACGTTTTTGTGGTTAACCTTGCGCCCCGCTTCCGCCTCGCGCTTGAATCGATCGACGTACGCGGGCGAGCGGGCAAGATGCCCCTCGACAACTTTGATCGCCACGCGCGTGTCGTCCGGCGCCCGGGCCGCGAACACGATACCCATGCCGCCCCGCCCGATCTCGCGCTCGATGCGATAGCCGGCGCACTCCTCCGGCATCGCCCGCAACGGCGGAAGTTCGGTCGGCGCCTCCTCGTGCGAAAGCACGACGTGCGGATCAAAAATTTCGCCGGTGCGGACCGTGTCGGCGGCGAGCAACTCCTCCACCTCACGGCGCAGCGCATCGTCGTCGCGGCACGCGCCCTCTAGGTAGGCCGCGCGTTCCGCATCGCGAAACTCGCCCGCCTTCAGAAGGATCCGTTTAATCTTTTGATAGCGCGCGGCGTCCATCAGCTCACTCCGCGCCGAATCGATCCGCAAGCCAACCCTTGGCCATGCGCCAATCCATTTCGATCGTGCGCTGCGAGACGTCCAAGACGTTGGCGCACTCAGGCAGGTTAAGGCCGCCGAAGAAACGCAACTCGCACAGACGCGCTTGCCGCGCATCCAGCTGTTGCAACGCCTCGATCGCCTCGTGGAGATCGATGGCGTCGACTTCGCGCGCCGTGTCGTGCAAGACGACGCCGGCTATCGTCACGCGCGCACCACGATCCGCGCCGCCGCGCTTGAGGGCGCGTTGGTCGCGGGCATGGTTGATGAGAATCTGACGCATCGCCCGCGCCGCGGCGTTGCAAAAGTGAACGCGATCCTCCCAATGCGGAGCGGCGTCTTCTGCGGAACGCGCGGGCCCGACCATCTTCAGATAGGCCTCGTGGACGAGCACGGTCGGCTGCAGCGTGTGGTTGGCGTTGCGGCTCCCAAAGATCCGACCGGCCACGCTGCGCAACTCCTGGTAGAGCAGCGCAAACAGCTCCTCGGCCGCGTCCGCCTCGCCGGCGCGCAGCCGTCCCAGCAAAACCGTCGCTTCCCCATGCATCCGTGCATTCTATGAAGTTCGACAGTGGTTTGCAGCCGAGCCGAGCGCCTGCACCGTGGCGGCCACCCTCTTCGCCTGCGCGACTCCGCGAATCGCGCCCACATGTTTGGTGACTCTCCGCGCACGTTCGGTGACAACGGACTCATGGGTGCGCGCGACGTTCCTGATGCAAGACATCAAGGGCTCCTCGAAACACCACGAGAACATCGGGCATCCGCTTGGTCCGATTACACGATCAGCACGCTTCAATACATGACCCGTCTCGCTCTCCGCGGGAGGCGCCGGCCTCGGCGCGATGTGGGGGCGGCCAGTCGCGCGTTCGATGCTTCAGGATGCGGGATTCGCTGACACGGCCGTGCATGAACTCGACCACGACATCATGAACTACTGGTGCGTAAGCACCCGTTAGCGTTCGTTCCAGCAGGTCGGGGCGTCTAGGGGCACGGAGACCGGGGTGACCCGGCGTCTGCTGGGCTCACTTACGGCGGTTTTCCGTCCGGTCTACGGTCGGAAGTCGACAACCTCGACGTCCAACGGCCCCGCCGGATGCGTCCAGCCCTTGGGCAACGCGAACGCCCGCGCCACAATCATCTGCGGCTTGGCTTTTTGGTCCGCCTTCTTGTCTTCGTGCCCTAAAAGACGCAGGACCGCGCCGCGCAAGGCACCCGACTTTACGCGCAGCGCCACGTGACGAAGCGGAACGCCGTCGCGAACCCGCAACGTACCGACCACAACCATGCGCGCATCCTTGCCGCGTCGCACGACCAACGAAGCGGAAGCGTCGTACTCGATGTCTTTCCCGGCCACCGCCATGCCCGGCCATTTCTGGTCGCCGAGGTAGGTCGGGAAGTCGAACGGTACGTGCTTGATAAGCACCATGCTCATCACCTCTTTGCCGGCGTTGTCGTACGCCAGCATCTTGACCGGCGGTCCGGCGAGATGCTTGGCGAAGTAAAGTACGCGCTTCCCCGACGGAGCGATCACGGTGTAGACCTTGCACGAGAACTCGCCGACCGGCGTTTTCACGGCCCCGTCCGAGACCGTCGTGATGTTGCTCGGGAACGATGCGTGCGCCTGGAGCGCTTTCCACGGCGACGGCGCCCCTTGGACCGGGCCGAGCGGCTTGCCGTCACGGAAATTTTGCGACTCGACTTCGACGCCGCGGGCATTCGGGAGCAGAAACCGCATCCGGGTTCGCATCGATCCTTGGGGAGTCTTGATCAAAAAGTCGATGGTTCGCCCGTGGACGCAGCACGCAGCGATTTCTGCAGCGCTGTAGGGTGTCGGCGCGTGATCGGGCCGAATCGGATCGGGCGGCGGCTCGGCCCACGCCCATGTGCCGCAGATCAACGAGAGCAGGAGTGACTTTCGCATGGCCCGATCATAGATCGGCGGTACCGGCGCCGCCCCATATTTTGACGAAGTTGGGGCTCTGAGCGGCCGGTATAAGATCGGCTGTCCCGGCGGCCCTCATGACAGATTCCTGTCATAGTAACGCAGTACATTTTTCATGGCAGAGTGAACTCGTACTTGAGTTATGTTGAGCAGCGCCGTTGCAAGAACGCAACAGTCGAGTTTTGGAATGAGCTCGGAAAACATGGGAAAAACACGCCGACGATCGCAAGGTCCGTCCATCGGTCACTTCGCAAGCTACCGGTTCGGGCACACGCTTGCCCTAGCAGGGTGGGGCGTCTTTTTGCTCTGGGCCGCGCTGATGGACGCTGTGCCCGCAGGAAGTACCGGGGCCACGCGCAGCATCGCGTTCGCCACAGCCACCATCCTCTTGGTCGCGTGGACCCTCTATCGGCCCCGCTCCGGCGGCATCGCGCTTTGCACCGCCGGCGTCGGCGCCGCCCTTATTCTCGACGGCTCGTTGCTGTTTACGTTGCTCGCGATTACGGCGCCCGCTCTGTTTTTCGGCGTGGGCGCCGTGCTTCTCCATCCGCGCACAAAAAAGCGGCGGCGCTCCGGCAAAAAGCGTAGGCCGCCGGCTGCTTAACGACCGCGGCCGCCCGGATCCGTCACCGGGATTTCGGTTTCCCAATGCACACCTTGGCTGCGGCCCTGCCGGATGTGGCGTCGTGAGTCCTTGCTGTCGGGGGCGAACTGCTTGAGGCCCTCCATCAGCGTGCGCTGCAGCGCGGCCGCGTCCGTGGCCTTGGTTTGCGCCAAGACGACACCCTTTACGCCGAACTCATCCGGCGCCACGACGAGAAAGCGTGCGTCGTTTTTCCGCTTGGTGATCGGCCGCAGCTCGGCATCGTCTGTGGTGTGCGCGAGGAGGAAACGGCCGCGCCACTTCGCGTTCCACGTGAGCGCCGCGAGGGTCTTTTTAAAGTCTTTGCGCGGCCCCGTCACGACGACCAGTGGCAAGAGATCGCACGATGCGACGTTGAGCCCGCGCCGAACGTCCGCCATGTAGGGAAGCGCCTGGACCGGTTTTTTCCCGGGATACTTCTTGGCGACCCGCCGCAGCGCTTCCACCATCAATCGGACCGAGACTTTCTCGTCGCGCGCGCGATAGATCATGTGCGGCGAACGGCCCGCCGACGACAGTTTGGTTTTGCCGTCCGGCGCCAGCACGGCGTAGACGGTGTTCTCCAGCTCGCCGCTCCGCGTGCGCGCCAAGCTCTCGAGGAACTTACCCTCGGTTTTACTCTCGTACGTTGCGAGTCGAGCGCAGACAAAGTTCCGCGCCTGTGCAATCAACTCCGGGTTGGACAGGAAACTCCGGTCCAGTGCTTGCTTACCCGGTCACCACACACCAGAAACGTTGTGGCAATGCGGCGCCGCGGCAAGAAGGAGGATCGGTCGGTTCGTGCGCTTGGCTTCCGCCCGCGCTGAGTCCAGCGTCCCGAACCAAACGATGCGTTCACCGGCGATCGGTTTGACAACGCCCGGTCCCGGCGGTCCACCGCGCCCCCCACCCGGGGGGCCCTGCGCGATGCCAGCGGTTGTGAAACTCAACAACGCGGCCCAAGCCGCCACCAATAATTTTTGTGTCATCGTGTTAGCGCGGAGGACCGGATCCGCGATCCGTGTAATCAGAACATCGATGGGTTCGATCGAACGTTGCCGGTAGGGGCAACGTCACGCTCGCCAACGCCACCTGCACGTCGGCATGGACGCGCGAGACAATTTCAAACGCCTGCGTCGGACGCAAGCCGAACTGTTCGTCGATGGCAAACAGCCGGTAGCGACCAGGGTAGAGATCGCGCAATACAACCGTGGCACCGCGACGCCACGCGTCCGGCACTTCGTGCGCGGGTCCACGGTCGTCGCCGATCAACAAGCGACGAATGCCGGTCAAGTCACCGGTGATGTTCACAACAGCGGAGCCCGTTTGGGGAAGCCCCATCAGCGTGATGCGAAAATCGATCCCGCCCCCCGTCGTCGAATCGGTGGCACCGACCTGGACGCCCGCCAGAGAAGCGCCACCAGCAAGGGACGGTCCCTCCGGCGGCATGGAGCGCGGCGAGGGCGGGCGCGGCGAGGGCGGACGCGGGGCTGCCAGGCCCAGCGGCGGCGGGCCCGGCGGCGGCGGGCCCAGAGGCGGCGCAGGGGATCGATCTTCGACCGACCCGAACACACGCGGCTCCGGCGTCGGCGAAACAACATCAGGCGCTTGGCGGCCGTCGCGCTGGGCGTCATCCGCCAGGTCGATGGTCTCGGTAATCCGGTGCCGGAGGATCGGGATCGCGCCCGCGCCCTTGGTCGATTGCGCCGCTTGGCTGCCCGAACGAGTCGCGGACGAACCGCGCCGCCGCACGCCGGTGCGCGCGGCAGGCTCGCGGGCCTGCGATCGGCTCGCGCGCAGGGTCAACGGTCCTTCCGATCCCGCGTCCGGGCGAGGATGGGTGCGGTTTTGGCCCGGACGGCGGTGGCGCTCCACATCCGCTTGCAACTTGATCTCAATGGAGAGAATCGTCGTGTCGGAGTCGTTGCGTCGCACCGCGAATCGTTGCGCTCGCACGGCCAACGGATGTTGGGCGCTCACCCAAAGAGCTTTGGGCCAGCGCGGCGTCGCCAACACGGTCAAGTCCAAAGCGCACGCCGCGTCGAGACGGCACTCGTGCACGATCTGTTTTCCGTGCGGGTCGGCGGTGAACGTCACGCGCGCCGATCCCGCGAGGTCGTGTGAGCCCTTCCCGTCACCTTGTAGTTCGAATCGAACGGTCGCCACAAGGCGATGCGCCGGAGCGGCAGGGGCCGCTTTTGAAACGGGAGAAACGACGGCTTCGTTCAAGAGCGTGCGTGCGGCTGCGGGAAGCGACGATTGCGTTGCGATCGACGGCGCGGGAGGCGCGGTCGTATCGTGCGCGAGCGTCGTCATCCACGCTACGCTCGCCAAAAGCATCGCCGCTGCGGCACCGGCACGCGGCAGCCACGTGCGAGGTTCCGCAAGCGCAGCTAGCCCGACGAGGCCCACGGCCAACGAACGCGCGTCGCCATGCCATGTGGCATCGAGCTTTGTGCGCAAGAGAGCGAGTGCGCGCTGCAAGCGTGTGCGCACCGCGGAAGCAGAGATGTCCAAGCGTTGCGCGATCTGTTGCGACGTCAGGTTCTCGAAGTAACGCAGTCGCACAACCTCGCCGTAATGCGCCGGCAGCGACGACAACGCGGAAGTCACGCACCGCTTTGTTTCTTCGAGCGCCGCGCGATCATCGGGCGCGGTCGAGCAGCGCAAGTCGGCCGGCGGCGCGCTCTCCTCGTAGCGCGAGCGTCGCCTCTGCGAACGGCTCGCGCGAAACGCTAGGTTGCGCAAGACGCCGGCCAACCAAGGACGCGGCTTTTCGATGTCGTCCACGCCGCGGCGCAACACGACCAGCCATGCTTCTTGGACGAGATCGTCCGCTTGCATGTGGTCGCGGGCGAGCCGGCGCGCCACCGCTTGAAGAAACGAATTTTCCGTGCGGACGTTCATGAGACCTCGACGCAACGAGCGTACACCACTTTAGACCCGCCGTAGGGGATAGGGTTTCGGACACAAATCAAAACAATCCCGCACCTGTTTCTCATACGTCGTCACGCGCATTGGGCGGACGACTCTTTTTTTGGGACACACGCAGCGCGGCCGGGCATTCCCTAACGAAAGCGCGGTCGCATACCTGTACCCCCACCTCTCGCGGACGTGACTTTTCTCGCGCTGGCATCGCGGTCTATGACCGCGGTTGCCGGTGTGGGGCTTTCGTGCCTTTCGTGCGCTGTGCGCGCGAAAAGCACGACGTGCGCGCATCGCAACAGCGTGTGCGCATCGATCCAGACCTCTCTCGTTTCGCGCCGTTCCCATGCGGCACAAAAAAAGGGCCCCGGCCAACGCCGGAGCCCTTCATTTTTTGGTTGTCGGATCGAACCGATCCGATCGGATAAGGCGTTAGCCTCACCCGCCCGTGAGGGATCAGGTCGGCGCCTTCGCCGGATCCGGAAGCTGCATGCTCGTCTTCATCGTGCCGTGCAGTTCAACAGCGCTCTTGACGAGCCCATCGCGTTCCGCGACTCGCGCGTTGCCGGGCACGCCCGCAACGTCTAAGGCCTTGTAGCCGAGTGCCAAGGACGCAAATCCTGCATCGATCGCTTTCGAGATCGGGCAGAGCGTCTTCAACGTCTTGTCGTAGTTCTCAAGCGTCTGGCAGTCGGCGCGCACCTGACCAATGACGGCCATCGTGTCCGCAACCTTTTTCCAGTTCTTGGTCGCGGCCGCAACGCTCCGCTTCGCTTTCGCTTCGGTCGTGCGCGCGTTGACCTTCGCGCCCTTCTTGAGGACGGCGGCCATCGCTTCGTACGTCTTCACCATGTCGCGAAGATGCTTGGCGATTTCCGACTTGGGATCGCGCGCCTCTTCCGCAAGCGCGGCGGCCATCAACGCTTCGCCGTTGGCGAGGAGCGTCGGCACGATCGCCTTGGCGATGCCGGTTTTGTCCATCACGCTCTTGCGTGCGGCCTTAATCGCCTTCTTTTGATTCTTGTGAAGTTTCTTTTCCGCGGCGGGAGCCTTCGCGAGGGAATCGCGGACGTCCTTCATGGCGGCGGCCGCGGCGTCGCGCTGGTCTTTCCAACCAGACGGCAACTCGGCGATGACGGGAACCGCGAGGAGCGCGGCGGCCAGTACTACAAATAACGATCTCATTATCGGACTCTCCAATATACGGGTCTCTCGGTATTGTCATCCCCGAATACGCTGTCGTCCACCCCACTTTTGGAGAAACCTCTCGGGTTAGGTCGCCACCCTGGCCGATTTCTACCTCCTGGGGCAATAAGGCAATGGTGGCGCTCAAAACTCTCGTGCGAAACAGCCTCGACCGTCCGGGAGGGCGCTGGCTTCTCGCCCTTCGCGGGACGGCGCTGGTTTCGATCCGCACAGGCCGCCTTTGCCGGGTCGGCTATGACGGCCACGCGTGGACCCATCGCCACGGCGACGGCGTGCTCGTCCACAAAACCATGGTTTCGCTGCCACCTGCGACGTTTTCCGCCGTAACGCGCGACGTTTGTTGTTACGCCCATGCGCCGCAGCCCGGCGACTCCATCGTCGATGTCGGCGTCGGAGGTGGCATCCACACGCTCGCGATGGCCCGCATGGTCGGCGGCAGCGGACGCGTCGTGGGCATCGATGCCGACGCCCGCCAAATCGCGCGCTTGGACCGCATGATCGAGCTCAACCGGCTGCCGCAGGTGCAAACGGTGCACGCGGCCGCAACCGCCGATCCGGCTCGCCGCGGCGGGCTCGCGATGGCAGGCGATGCACCCGCGCATCGCACCCAGGACCTGTTGCCCGACGCTGCGTGGCGCCGCGTGGATCTTCTCCACGTGCGTGTCGGCGGCGCCGAGCTCGATGTCTTACGCGGGATGGGCGACGCGTTGGCCGCGGTCCAAAACATCGCGGTGGCCTGCCATGACTACCGCGCCGAGTCCACGCACGACGACACTTGGCGGACACGCAAAAACGTCGCGGCGCTGCTGCGTCGGCAGGGCTTTGTCATAAGCACTCGCCCCCACGATGCGCGCCCCTACGTGCGAAGCTACCTCTACGCCTCGCGCCGCGACGATCGCTAGCTGGCGAGCCGGGGGGCTGGGAAGCCGGGGGCCGGGGGGCCGGGATCTCTGACTCAAGGGCCCGCAGCGCGCGACCCGGGGACCGCGGCCCGGATCCCGAATTCGCCGGACAGGAGCGGACCGGCCCCAATTTTTGCGGAGCGAAACCTCCGGGCGCGGGCCGGGTTCGATAAACATGCCGGTTGCTCGGACCGCCAGGGCGACCGACAATCAAGTTTGGGGACAACCACTTATGCAAACCAGACGATTCGCCTGCTTCGCTGCCGCCTTGATGGTTGCAGCTCTTGTTACGGCAACCACACCCGTCGCCGCCAAGCCGACGGTCTCTCATCGCGTCAAAGTGAAACAGGCGGCCGCTCGCCTCGACGCAGCGCTCAACCAAGCGTTGCGCGAAGCGGGCGTCAAACCGGCGGGCCTCGCCGACGACGCCGCGTGGGCGCGACGCACGCACTTGGCGATCGTCGGTCGCATCCCGACCGAAGCCGAGATCGCGCAATACAAAAACAACAAGTCCACCGATCGCGGGCTCGACCTCGTGGACGCGTTGCTCGACTCGCGCGGCTACGACAGTCACATGTTCAATTGGTGGGCCGATCTTTTGCGCGCGCGCAGCCGCCTACCGCGTCGCATCTCGGGCGAACCCTACATCCACTGGATTAAGGATTCGATCGAGAACGACAAGCCGTACGACGAGATGGTCAAAGAGATGCTCGTTGCCACGGGCCCCGTGCACCAACGCGACAACGGCGCAACCGGCTATCTGATGCGTGATCGCAACATGCCCGAAGACAACATGTCGAATACGATCCGCTTGTTCCTCGGATCGCGTTTGGAGTGCGCGCAGTGCCACAACCATCCGTTCGACAAGTGGTCGCAGCGCGACTACTTCGAGATGGTCGCGTTTACCGGCGGCCTGCGCTACCAGAAGAACCCGCGGCAGGATCCGCGCGTTCGTGAACTCGTTGGGCAAGCGCAGCAAAAGTTTGGACGCAACGGCGTGCGCGCCGTGCGCCGTCTCTACCAAGCCGTCAGCGACGGTATCTACGGAACCGGCACGGGCGCGGCGCGTCTGCCCAAGGACTATCAATACGACGATGCGAAACCGCTGAGCTGGGTTCACGCGGACTCGCTGTTTGCACCCAGCGTGAAACTCTCCGCGCAACTTCCGAACGAAGAACGTTTCCGCAAACGCGTTCGCGACCCTAAAAAGCTCAAGCGCATTCTCAGCCGTCTCCGCCCGCGTGAGCAGGACTCGCGCGAAACCTTGGCGACGTGGATGACGTCGGTGCGCAACGAACGCTTTGCCACCGTCGTCGCGAACCGCATGTGGAAGCGCGCTTTTGGGCGCGGCCTGATCGAGCCGATCGACGACATTCGCGACGATACCGAAGCGGTCATCCCTGAGCTCATGACCGCCCTGCGCGGACTCATGATCGAAGTGGATTTCGACCTCAAAGAGTTTCAGCGCACGCTTTACTACTCGCGCCATTGGCGTCGCGCCGCGGTGGTCGCCGCGCAAACACCGGGCACCGTCGCCGACCAGCGCGGCCCGCTCCTCCGTCGCATGACGGCCGAGCAGGTTTGGGATTCGCTCCTCACGCTGGTTGTGAACGACCTGGACAGCACCCTGGACCCCGCGCTCAACAACCGCACCGAAGAGGTCTACGCGCGCTTCGATGAGCTCTCGTCCGGATCGGACGATGACATCATGGAACGGACAGAACGACTGGTGCTGCGCTACACGAAACCGGAGCAGTTCCGCCAAGAGATGCGCCGCGAGCGGCAAAAGCGCAACGCAGAAATGCGCGCCAAGCGGGTCGCCGCGCGGCCGCTGCTGCGTGAATTGCGCATCGCACAACGCGACAACGACCAAGAAGCAGTCGAGCGCATCACAGCCGAGTTTCAACGCCGCGGCATCCCGCTCCCGGGTTCGCGCGCGGGCCGCGCCTTGCGCGACCTGCAACGCGCGTCGGACCTGCCGTCACCGGCGCCGGGCGGCCATCTGCTCAGCGAGTTGGGGCAATCGGACCGCGACTTGATTGAAGCGGGCCACACGGACCCGACGGTTCCGCAGGTGCTCGCGCTCCTGAACGCATTCATCGAACAGCGTTTGCTAACGAACCGCAATGCGCTCCTGACCAAGCACCTCGGCGACGCCAAGACCCCGAGCGCCGCCGTGCGCACCGCGTTCTGGTCGGTCTTGAACCGCGCACCCACGGGCGAAGAACTGTCGACGTGGAAGCGCGACATCTCCAAGGCGAAAAACCGCGCCGTCCAAGACCTGGTCTGGACGCTGGTCAACACACACGAATTTCTCTTCATCCAGTAGGGCCACAAAGGACACTGCTATGCGACTCCGCCGCTACTTAAACGGTTTCAATTCCGTCGCGCGCCGCGACTTCATTTCCGGCGCCGCCAAAGGCCTGCTCGGACTGACGACGGTTCCGTGGATGACGAAGTTCGCGCAAGCGCAGGAGGCCGGGAAGATCCCGTTGGCCGCTGCGACTGCACGCAACGTCATCTACTGTTACATGGCGGGCGGTATGTCGCACCTCGACACGTTCGACCTCAAGCCGGGCGCCGCGACACAGGGGCCGATGAAGGCGATCAAGACCAACGCTGATGGCGTCCTGGTTTCGCAACACTTCCCGCTGCTCGCCAAGCACATGGACAAGGTCGCGGTCATCAACTCGATGAACTCGACGCAGGGCGCGCACGCTCAGGGTCGATACTTCATGCACACGAGCTATCAGCTCCGCGGCACGATTCGCCACCCGAGTATGGGCGCCTGGCTTGAGAACATGCGCGGTCGCGTCAACACCAAGTTGCCGGCGCACGTCGTTGTCGGCGGCGGCGCGCAGATGGCAACGAACGGCTTTTTCGACGCGTCGTTGACCCCGTTGCCGGTGGGCGACCCGACGTCCGGATTGGCGAACAGCCAACGCGTCGAACACGTCACCGCCGAGCGCTTCGAGCACCGCATTCACCGCCTCGAAGATATGAACAAAGCGTTCCGCGATAAGTTCAAGGCGCGCGAACTCGACGACTACTCCAAGGTCTACCAGGAGGCGATGCGGCTCATGGACAGCAAGGACTTGGAGTCGTTTGACATCGACAAGGAGTCGCAAACCGTCCGCGATGCATACGGTTCGGGCCGCTTCGGCCAGGGCTGCTTACTCGCACGGCGCCTCGTCGAGCGCGGCGTCCGCTTCGTCGAGGTCGTGAGCGGCGGTTGGGACACGCACTCCGAAAACTTCGACCAGATGGCCGATCTTTGCCCGCCGATTGACCGCGGACTCTCCGCGCTCTTGGCGGACTTGGACGCGCGCGGGATGCTCGACGAAACGCTCGTCATCTTGGCGACCGAGTTCGGGCGAACCCCGGACATCGTCGAAGACCGTTCGCTGGGCCGCAACCACTACCCGCGCGCGTTTAGCTGCCTGATGGCGGGCGGCGGGATCAAGGGCGGTCGCACGTACGGCAAGACCGACGCCGAGGGCCGCGAGGTCATCGAAGACATCGTCCGCGTGCAGGACTTCAACGCGACGATGGCGCACGCGCTCGGTTTGCCGCTGGAATTCAAGATGTACAGCCCGTCCGGCCGACCGTTCACGGTCGCGCATGACGGCAAGCCCGTGAAGGCGTTGTTTTAATGCGCCGCGTTTGGCTTTGTGGTCTCGGCGTCCTTGCGTTTGGGCTGGCGCTCAGTCTCTCACCGCGCGCCCGCGCCGCCGAACCGGTGGACTTCGCCATGGAAGTCTTACCGCTCCTGGAAGAACGCTGTTTCAAGTGCCACGCGGCATCGTTTCGCGGGCGCAAGAAAAAGCCGAAGGGCGGACTGCGCCTCGACGGATCCGGATGGATCCTGCGCGGGGGCAACGGCGGCCGCGCCGTCGTCTCGCGCAAGCCCGAAGTCAGCCTCCTGCACGCTCGCATTTCGTTGCCGGATTCGCACGACGACGTGATGCCGCCCGACGGCGACGTGTTCGCCAAGGCTGAAATCGATTTGATCGAACGCTGGGTCCGCGAAGGCGCCAACTTCGGTTCCTGGAAAGGCGCGGACGGCCCGAAGACGGTCGTGCCGACGAAGACCGATCCGGAAACGGCGACGACGCCGCGCAAAGTTACTCCGTCCATCGATCGCTACGCGATTTACCGTCAGCTCGCCCAAGATCTGAAGCCCGCTTCGATGGGCGCGCTCAAAGCGCTTCGCGCCGCCGGGGCGCGCGTGACTTCCGTCGTGCCCGGGTCCCCGCTCTTGCGCGTGGAGTTTATGCAGGACGCAGCGATGGTCACGGATGCGACGCTGAAAATACTCACGCCGCTCCGCAAGCACATCGGCATGCTCAGCCTCGACTCGACAAAAATCACGGACAACGCAGCGACGATCCTCGGCACGCTTCCTCATCTTGTGCGGCTGGATCTGCAGCGAACCAAGATCACGGACAAGGGGATCGAAGCACTCGCGAAGACACCGCCCCGCCATCTGCGGCGGCTCAACCTTTACGGCACCGGCGTCACGGATCAGAGCGTGGCCGCGATGACGCGGTTCACGGGCTTGCGGCGTGTGTTTCTCTGGAAGACGAAGGTCTCGAGTGCCGGCGTGCAGCAACTGCGCTCGATGCTTCCCCAGTGCGAGGTCTCGGCGCAGCGCATTCTCCCGACGCCGGAGCAACCGTCCGAGAACGGCAACCGTCGCCGTCGACGCAACTAGCTCGAAGCAGCCACGCCCGTTCGGACCTTTCCCCGGGCAGCGGTGCCTTTACAATTCTCGGCCATGCAACGCTGGGCCTTGGGATTTGTTTGCGCGCTCGCGATCGCGGCGTGCGGCGAGCACCACGCAGGCGGCCCGCGCCAGCGTCTGCGTCTGGCGACGACGACGAGCACACACAACAGCGGGCTCCTCGACGATTTGCTTCGCCCGTTTGAGCGGCGCGAACATTGCGAAGTGCAGATTCTCGCGGTCGGGACCGGCCAAGCGCTCAAGCTCGGCGAGCGCGGCGACGCCGACGTCGTGTTGGTGCACGCCCGCCAGCGCGAGCTCGCGTTCGTCAAAGCGGGGCACGGCGTCGACCGGCGCGAAGTCATGTACAACGACTTCGTTCTCGCCGGCCCGGCCGACGATCCGGCCCAAGTCGGCGGCCTCAAGATTGCCGCCGCGCTCCGGCGTCTGGTCCGTAACGGCGGTCGCTTTGTGTCACGCGGGGACGACTCCGGAACCCATATCCGCGAGCTCGAACTCTGGCAACAAGCCGGAATCACACCGCCCACACAGGACACAGCGCAGTACTTTTCGCCGGGGCAGGGCATGGGCGCGTGCCTCATCATGGCGGACGAAAAGCACGCCTATGTGCTGACCGATCGCGGCACATACCTCGCGTTCCAAAAGAAAATCGATCTCGTCGTCTTGGTCGAAGGGGACGACACGATGCGCAATCCCTACGGCGCGATGCTCGTCAACCCCAAGCGTCACTCTCACATCGACGGCAAACTTGGCACGAAGCTGTTGGACTACCTCACGTCCACCGAAGGCCGCGACCGCATCCGCGCGTTTCGAGTGGACGGCCAGCAGTTGTTTTTCCCGAGCGTACGCAAGTGAGTTTTTTGGCAGACGGATTCGTCGAAGCGTGGCGGCTCATCACGAGCGGCTCACCGGAAGTGTTTCACGCACTCGGCGTCTCCGTGCTATGCACGCTATTGGCCATCACGCTCGCCGCGTTGATCGCCGTGCCGTACGGCGCGTGGCTCGGACTCTTCCGACCGCGCACAGGACGCGCGCAGGTCTTCGCCCTCCGCGTCGGCATGGCGTTTCCTACGGTTGTGATCGGACTCCTTGTCTACGCCATGTTTTCGCGGCGCGGATTCCTCGGTTCGTTCGACCTCCTGTACACGCGCGCCGCGATCATCACGGGCGAGTTTGTCCTGGCGTTTCCCTTACTCGGCAGCCTCGCGCACGGCGCCGCCGCGTCGCTTGATCGCCGCGTCACCGAAACCGCGTTGACGCTCGGCGCCACGCGTGGGCAAGCACTGCGTCGAGCACTCGGTGAGATTCGCCCTGCGATTGCGGCGGCTTACCTAGCCGCGTTTGGGCGCTGCATCACCGAGCTGGGGATTGCGATCACGGTTGGCGGCAACCTCCGCATGCGCACACGCACGCTCCCCTCAACGATCCAATGGGAACTCACACGGGGCAACTTTGCTGCCGCGCTGGCGCCCGGACTCCTGCTGCTCGGTCTCGCCTGCGCCGCCGCCGTCGTTACCCACCGTCTCTCCCGCGAGGCGCAGCGATGATCGAATTGCGCGACGTTTCGGTCGTGCGCGATGGCGTCGAAGCCATGCGGGTGGCCCACCTCGAAGTCAAAAGCGGGCAGCGCGTCGGCATCCGCGGCGGAAACGGCACGGGTAAGTCCACGCTCATGCGTGTCCTCGCGGGGTTGATCCCGCCGACGGAAGGCACGATCACCGGGCTCCCGCGCTTGGGACGCATCGTGCTCCTCCACCAACACCCCTACTTGTTTCGCGGAACCGCGCACGACAACGTCGCGTACGCGCTGCGCGTCCAAAAGAAACCGGAGGCGGGCGCGCGCGATTGGCTCGCGCGGTTTGGCGCCGCGCACTTGGCGGATCGGCCGGCCGCGGTCCTGTCCGGCGGCGAAGTGCGACGCGTGGCACTCGCGCGCGCGTTCTGCGTGGAGCCCGACGTCTTGCTGCTCGACGAACCGTTCGCCGCGTTGGACGAAGACGGAGCCGAAGCGCTCGAGCGCGAACTCACCGCGTTTTCCGGAACGCTCGTCATCGCGGCGCCCGAACTAAGCGCCACCGAGTTCGATAGGGTCGTAGACTTAATACGCGAACCGGATGCGCGCGGACGCCATATCGATACGGTGTGAACCGACGAACGGTACGGCAAGGACAACGACGGACGCTGAACAAGATAGTCATCCCCGCTCCCGTGGGTCGAAGAGAACCAGATGCCTTTCCGAGATGCTGCTGTCGTCTATATGTTCTTCGTAGGGAGCGCCATCGCCATCACCGCCCGGTGGTCGTGGACGGCGACACGGACGGCCTTGGCGTACATGCATTAAGGACCCCTGGCCCCTTGGACGTATGGGCACCCAGCTTTGGAACGAGGTCTCGCGGCCGCGTCTTTGTTCTTGGTCGTGGGATGTGTCTACGCGCTGAGGGGTCGCAACAACGCCGCTTGTCGAGCGATCGGAACCTATCTCACGTTTTTTGGTGCGGCAGCGGAATGGTCGCCTGGATTTTAGGCACGTGGCGTTGACCCCCATGTCGCGTCGAGTCCGTGTTGGACGGTCGCGGATTCAAAACGCCAAAAGGACTCGAGACGTAGAGATCGCTCCGATGTGCTGATGCAGACCGACGGACGTCGGCCCCCAACGCGCGAACATCCCCATTGCGTTGTCGCGGCAACGCGCGTGGCTTTCTGTTTCGCTGCGAGCTTGGGTTACAAGCCGACGGAGCTTAGGAATTCGTCGACCGCGGCCATTTTCGCTTCGTGGCCGTCGGTCTCTTTGATCTGGCGGAGTCGCTCCTCTGCGCGCACCTTATCGGCGCAGGTGCTGCAGAGTTTGACGGTCGTCGGGCTCGTCCCCCGAAACACCGTGCTCTTAAACGTTGCCGTCGATCGACACATGACGCAGGGCATATTGTCTATCCCTCCTACCGAAATCTTACGCCGCGAGAGGGGTTGAACGCGGCGCAAATCGCAAATAGTTTGTTTGTCGCAACAAACAAATTGACGCTGGTGCGGGCGCCGTCGGCGCGCCTACGACCGCTTGAGATCGTGAATTGCTAGCACATGGATGCTCGCGATTTGGTTGTCGCGAAATCGAAGATGCTCGACGACGCGATGCGCTCCCACCGGAAATTCCGCACGGTAAGACACCATGGCTTCGTCGTCGCCGTACACCTCGTACTCCCACTCCATGGCGTGAATCGAGTCGGCGTACTGCCAACAGCAATCGAGGAACACTTCGGCGCTGTGAAACAAATCACTCGGGCTTTCAAACGTTAGATCGGGAGCCAAGAGAGCCCGCGCCGCCGCGCGATCGGAGTCGACCCATGCCTGATAGTAGTTCCGAACTCGCTCTCGCATGGCGTCGTCCTTTCAAGGTCGGTTGCTCTGAATCCGCGGCCACTTTACCGCGATCTGCGGGCCGCGGGACCCGGACCGAGCACGAACCATGTCGACAAATCCCCCCAAAACGCCTTCCGGCAAGCCCGCTACGTCCCAAACACGACTCGACGATACCCCTCGATTCGCCTTAGAATCGCCGCGTAGTGGAGGGCGACGTGACACGAATTCTCGGCGAACTCCGCGCGGGCCAGTCCGGTGCAGAGTCCGCGTTGTTTGAGGCCGTGTACGGCGAATTGAGACGCATCGCAGGTGCGTGCATGCGCGGCGAGTACAAAGAGCACACGCTCCAACCCACAGCGCTCGTCCATGAAGCGTATTTGCGGTTGCTGGGCAACGACGCGCCGGAGTTTGCCGACAAGCGACACTTTTTAAGCGCCGCCGCGCGTGCGATGCGCCACATCCTCGTCGATCACGGACGTGCGCGCCGCGCGCTCAAGCGCGGGGGTGCAGGCATTCGTGTCACGCTCAACGACGAACTGCACGGCGACACCGATTCCGTCGACCGCGTGTTGGCCGTGCACGATGCGCTGGCGAAACTTGAAGCGGACGATCCGATCAAGGGGCGCCTTGTCGAGCTGCGCTATTTCGGCGGACTTCAGTTCAGCGAGATCGCCGAAGTGATGGAGCTGTCACCGCGATCCATCTACCGGCTCTGGGATCGCGCGCGCGCCTGGCTTTTCGCGGAAACGTCAGCGTGACAGTCACGACGCAACTTTCTCGCTTCTGTGAGTGATGCGCGCCGAACTCGATCGACTCTTTGAGCAAGCCCTCGAGCTCCAGGGCGAGCCGCTCGACTCGTTTTTGAACACGTGCGGCCCGTTGCGGGGCGACGTGGAACGGTTGCTCAGCGCCCACGCACGGATGGGCGAGTTTCTCGCGACGCCGGCGGCCGTCGAGATGCCCGGGTTGGTCGGCCAGGCCCTCCTGGTCGGGGACCGCGTCGGGCGCTACACAATCGAGCGTATCGTCGGGAGCGGCGGCGGCGGCACCGTGTACGCCGCCCGTCAAAACGAACCCAACCGTCTGGTCGCGCTCAAGGTCATGCGCGCCGGGATCACGTCGGAGAGTGCGGTCGCACGTTTTCGGCGCGAAGCCGACATCCTCGCGCGGCTCCGGCATCCCAACATCGCGCATGTGTACGAAGCGGGCATGCACGGCGTGCTGCCGTTCTTCGCGATGGAGTTCGTGGACGGCGAACCGTTGGGCCAAACCGATGTCGCGACCGTTCGCATCATCTGCGACGCGGTGCACCACGGGCACGTGAAGGGTGTTGTGCACCGCGATCTCAAACCGTCCAACCTCTTGGTCGACACGGAGGGGCGCCCGAAAGTCATCGACTTCGGCATCGCACGCGATGAGCTCGATGAGAGTAGTGCGCTGATGGGAACCCCGCGCTACATGAGCCCCGAACAAAGAACCAACGGCGACGTGGATGCACGTAGCGACGTCTATTCGCTCGGCGTCGTCATGCAGGAGACGTTGCAGAATCCGGATGCGGACCTAAGCGCCATCATCGCGCACGCCTCGGCCGCCGACGCCAACGAACGGTACGCGTCGGCCGAGGCGCTGGGCGCCGATCTCAGGCGCTACGCGGAACTGCGCCCCGTCGATGCGCGCCCCGCCAGTCTCGGTCACCAACTGCTCTTGTTTGCGCGACGACGACGTAGTGTGTTTTTGGCCATCCTCTTTTCGGTGCTCATCCTCGTGGCGGCGGTGGTTGTGAGTGTCCAGTTCGCATGGAACGCGGAGCGCTCACGCCTAAAAGCGGAACGCGCGCGCGTGGATCAACGATTCGAGACGTACATCGCGACGATCGCCGCAACACAAGCCGCGCTCCGCGTGGGCGACGTCAACGACGCGCGCCGGCGGCTCGAACAGGCGCCCGCCGAATTGCGGGACTGGGAGTGGCGCATCCTGGCCGCGCAGGTCGATCGAAGTCGAGATCGGCTGGACGCGGGCGGCCCGATCTTTTGGGCGGATGCCAATGATCGTTTCATCGTAACGACCGGGGAGCACACGAAAATCTGGGACGCGCGCTCCAAGAAACAGCTGGGAGAGCTGGATGTCGATGGAGAGGACTGGATCGCGACGGTTGCGATCCACCCGACGCGAGCCGTAGCCGCTTGCGGAACGCGTACTGGGTGCGTCTACATCGCGGATCTAGAAAAGGGCGACTTGGGGCCGATCCTCTATCGACACGGCGCCAGCGGAGACGCCTCCGTGGAGCACCACGTCAACGAGGTGGCCTGGTCGCGCGACGGGAAGTGGCTCGCCTCCGTTTCGATGGACCACACCATCCGCGTGTGGGATGGCCATGCGTCGCGGGTGTTGGTTGGACACCGTGACCGCGTCGTGTCCGCTGCATTCCTACCAGACGGACGCCTGGTCTCCGGCGACCGAACGGGACGGTTTTGCGTGTGGGCCCAAGACCACTCCAAGATCGTCCACGAACTGCAAGCGCATTCCGGCAGCGTGGAGCACATCGCAGTCAGCGCGGACGGCTCGGTTGTCGCCACCGCATCGCGGGACCAGACCGTGCGACTCTGGGATCTCGCGACGTGGACGGAACGATGGATCGGGACCGGTCACGTTGGCAACGTGCGCGACGTGATGATTGACCCCCTCGGCCGGTTCGTCGCGACCGCAAGCTACGACCGAACAGTCCGCGTTTGGGACATCGAGACGGGACGCGAGCAGGCGTGCCTACGCGGCCACACGAGTTTGGTACGACGGATCGTCTTTGGCAACAGCACCAACGAGATCGTCTCGTTCTCGCGTGATGGGACGATTCGGTTCTGGCGCTGGAAGACGCGCAGCATCCCGTTTCATCTCGCCGGGCACACCGACTCGATCACGACGGTTCTCTTCTCACCAGGCAGCCGCACGCTCGCCGCCGCACAGAGGGATCAGAACGTGACGCTGTGGGACCTGGACTCGTTGGAAAGCCTCGCGCACCTGGAAGACACGTACTCCGAAGGTCTGACGTGGCTCAACAACAACAACATTATCGTTGGAGCGCTCCAGGACATGGCGCGACGGATCCAGATTCGTCCCAGGGCCGTCCATATCCTCCGAGGAAAGCTCGCCGCCTCGGCTCCTCACACCGTGCATGAAAACTTGGTGACGAACAGCGTTCTTATGACCCAGGAAGGCAAATCCGTAAGCGAAACACGGCTGTTTCCCGGCGCACGCGGTGTCAAGAAATTACGTGTCGACGTGGCGTCCGGGCGGTGCTACGCGCTCGTCAGCAACAACCGCATCGAGGGGTTCCCTCTGGACACGCCGGACCGTCGGCAAAAACAAATGCTCGACGATCCACTCGACATGGCGATATCGCCCGACGGCCAAACGATCGCGGCCATTGTCCGCAACGGATCCGTGTACCTCTTCGACCCGCTTCTCCAAAACAAGCGGCTCCTGACGAAGCTTAACGACGGTGGCGCGAGCGTGGCATTTCATCCGAGCGGAACGCGACTCGCGACCGCGAGCAGTTCGGGCAGCATTCGGTTATGGGACACCGGGCGGTGGCGCCAGGTCGGCACGATCGCCGATCCCGGCACGACATCCTGCGTCGCGTTTAGTCCGGACGGGAAGTCCCTGGCCGCCGGCACGACACTCCGCGGCGGAACGGCTGTGCGTGTGTGGCAGACGGATTGACCGTTAGGCGCGAGGCTACGGTCTTGTTGCGGCGGAGCGCGTGATCTGATCCCACGTCAAGTCGAACTTCAGCAGGTACTTGCGTAGCCGGTCCGAGTCGTTGGTGATGCGTTTTTTGGTCCGCGACACGGCAAAGAGGCGCCGCCCCGCGTCGGCGAGGGTCTGCGAGGCTCGGCACACCGCCATCACTTCGGCCAACTGCACCGCGTCAAATCGATCCAAGTCACGGAAGCGAGCGCCCATGACTTCGGCCAGTGTCTGTTCCACATCCGATTCCGTCGGCGCGCAGCTCCAGTTCCGTTCGAGGCGCGCGATCTCCTCCTCGACGTCGGTGCGCACGACGCGCCCACCGCGACAAAGCGTCGCCATGCGCACGACGGCTGCGTTGAGATCGCGGAAGTTCGCGCGCCACTCGGCTTGGGGCGACGTCGCAAACTCGAGAAAGCGTTCCCGCGCCGCGCGGTTGAACGTGACACGTTCGCCCGTCCGTTCGGCCGCCCGCTCGACCTCGTACTCGAAGTTGGGGGCAATGTCCTCGGTGCGATCTTTCAGTCCCGGCAATCGAAACGTCCAAAGATTGATTCGCGCCAACAAGTCCTCACGGAAGCGGCCTGCCGCCACCTCGTCCACGAGATCTTTGTGGGTCCCCGCAAACAACTGAAAACGACTCGTCACTTCGCGGTCGGATCCAAACGGCAAAAACCGTTTCTCCTCCAACGCGCGCAGCAACATGGCTTGTTCATCCAAACCAAGCTCACCGATCTCGTCGAGAAACAACACGCCGCCGTCGGCCGCGCGCAGGAGCCCACGCCGATCCGTCGTCGCGCCGGTAAACGCACCCTTTACATGACCAAACAGCGCGGACATTGCGCTCGTGCCATGCAGCGTCGCACAGTTGAGCTCAACGAACTCGCCGGTGACTTGCCGGCGCTTGGACTTTAGGTCGTAGATCCGTTGGGCAAGCTGCGACTTACCCGCACCCGTCGGCCCCGTGAGCAAAATCGGGTCCCGCGTGCGCAAGGCCACGCGTTCTAACTGTTCGATGAGATGGTTAAAGGCCGCGTTGCGCGTCGCGATGCCCGACTTCAAAAGCGACTCCCCCTCCTGGTGCTCGCGCGCGAATCGTTGCGCGATCTTGTCGTAACGATCGAGGTCGAGATCAATAATGTCGTAGCGCCCCGGCGCCGCATCGCGCACGCGTTTGGTCGGTGAAGTCTGAATCAACTTTCCGGGAAGGTGACGCGTCTCCGTGAGGAGAAAGGAGACGATCTGCGCCACGTGCGTCCCGGTCGTGATGTGGACCAGATAGTCCTCGACCTCGGGCTGAAACGGGTACGCGCGCGCCCAGTCGTGCAGCGCGGAGTACATCGCTTCAAAGTCCCACATGTCGGGCACCTCAAAGGGCCAGATGCGGACCTTGGTCTCCGGCGAAATCAATGCAATGTCTTCGACGATGGCGTCCGCTAACGTCTGCGCCCGCGGGGAC
Source organism: Planctomycetota bacterium (assembly GCA_021776785.1). GTDB lineage: Bacteria > Planctomycetota > PLA2 > PLA2 > PLA2 > JAJFFF01. Next base: position 35,304 of record JAJFFF010000011.1, read on the forward strand.
ACCAAAAGCTCCAAGCGATCGATGACCAGATCGTCTTGCTGGCACAGCGCCACGGTCGGCCGCCAGCGCGTCCACCGCTCCGCCCCGGCGCCACGGTCGAGCGTTGTCCCCAAGAATCCGATGGCCACGTTCGGCATATCTAGAATTCTATATTATAGCACCACGTAGACTTCTCACGCCCTCTACACGAAGTGCCTCCCCATCAATAATTTCGCACAACTGCTTGTTAATGCTGCTCTTACAACGTTTTTGCGGTGCCGCGCGACGAATGGTACGCCGCTTGTGTTAACTCTGGTGTCGTGGGGCGGTTCCCGGGGCGCTTGCGCGCCTTTGTTGGGGACCGCCCCGTCGATCGGAGCCAAACCATGAGTCATACCCTCCAGATCACCGGCGCCGCCACAGCGGAATTACACGTGGGCGCCGCCACGCCCATCACCGTGATCGGGACCGACCCGATCCGGGAGAGCTTTGGCGCAAAGACGCTGCAGCAGGCCGTGAACTCGCGGAACGCACCCGGCGTGGTGGATGTCGTGCTCAACCCCGACGCTCACGTCGGGTACGGCGCGCCCGTCGGCTCGGTGCTCGTGTCGCCGAGCCACATCTATCCGGGTCCGGTCGGCGTCGACATCAAGTGCTCGATGAGCCTGCTTCAGCTCGACCTCCCGGCGGATCAGATCGTCGACCGGGCGACCCGGCGGGCGATCATCAAAGCGATCGCCGAGCGGACACCGACCGGACCGGGCAAGGGGCAGCGGAATGCAAAAAAGTCGCGGCGGTCCGGCCCGTTCTTGGGGCGGTCCGCCGTCGTGTCCGGCGCGTCCGCGTCTGTCTGCGAACAGTTTGGTATCCCGACGCACTGGGCCACCCGGTGCGAGGACGCGTTTCACCGGGGTCACGACGGCACCGAAGACGCGCTTGCGCAGCGGCTCGATGTACACACCAAAGAAAAGCGGTACGAACGGCTCGCGAGCAAGTTCGCCCAGCTCGGTTCGTACGGCGGCGGCAACCACTTTGGCGAATGCGAAGTCGTGGAAGCGATTGACGAAGCGATGACGCATGCGTTCGGCATGACGCCCAACGCGGTGGCGTTCTTGTCGCACTGCGGATCGCGGGGCTTTGGCCACGACCTTGCGGCGCATCAGTTCAAGACGATGAACTTGGCATTTGCCAAGACAGGGCGGGCGCTTCCGGCCGGCGATCGGCAGCTTGTGTACGCCGAGCTCGATACGCCGGAAGCGAACGATTACCTCGACGACATGGCGCTCGGCGCCAACTTCGCGACGGTGAACCACCTGCTGATCAACGCACTCGTGCTGGAGGCGTTTCAGGAAGTAATCCCGGGCGTGAAGGGAGACCTTGTGTATTTCATCAGCCACAACATCGCGCGGAAAGAACCGTACCGAAACACCGAAGCGTGGGTGCACCGCAAGGGCGCGACGCGGGCGTTTCCGGCCGGGCATCCGTCGCTGGTCGGCACGCCGTTTCAAGACATCGGTCATCCGATTCTCCTGCCGGGCAACCCGCGGGACGGATCCATGGTCATGGTCGCGGAAGCGGGCGCCGAAACGAGTGCGCACAGCGTCAACCACGGCGCCGGGCGAGCGATGAGTCGGACGGCGGCGAAGAAAAATTTGGATCAGCAGACCGTCGATGCCGAGCTCGACCAGTACGACATCATGTCCAACACGCGGCGGTACCCGCTCGACGAGGCACCGGATGCGTACAAGGATTTCAACGAAGTGCTTTCGTCCGTGGAGCAGGCTGGGTTGGCCCGCCATGTCGCTCGGCTCAACGCACGGTTCGTCATCAAGGACGGCGCACCGGCGGACGACTAGAATGTGAATCTGACATGATCACCATCGATGGTTCGATGGGAGAGGGCGGCGGCCAAGTCATCCGAAGCGCTGTCGCTCTCTCCCTGGTCACGGGAACGCCCGTGCGATTGCAAAACATTCGCGCGGGGCGTAGCAAGCCCGGCGTGTTGCGCCAGCACCACACCGCTCTCGCGGCGGCCGCGACGATTTCGAACGGCACGCTTGACGGCGGAGCCGTCGGCGACACCAGCGCTGAGTTTTCTCCCGGACGCGTGGTTCCCGGCGACTACGAGTTCGCCGTGGGCAGCGCCGGTAGCACCACGCTCGTGTTTCAGACGATCTTGCCGGCTCTGTTACTCGTGGATCGCGTGTCCACAATCACGTTGTCCGGCGGAACGCACAATCCGTGGGCGCCACCTGTGGACTACCTCGCGCAGGTGTTCGCTCCTCTCCTCGAACGCATGGGCGGCCGGATCGAGATCGAGACGGAGCGGTACGGGTTCGCGCCCGCGGGCGGTGGTCAGTGGCGCGCCACCGTTCACCCCCTCCGCTCCTGGAAAGAGCTCCAGCTCCACGAACGCGGCGACGTGCATACACGACGCGCCACAATCCTTATCGCGAATCTTCCGGGAGGGCGCGCCGTCGCGGAGCGCGAGCGGCGCGTTCTCGTGCGCCGCCTCAACTGGCGCGAGTGCGACGTCACCGTGCAGGATGTGCCCAACTCCGCGGGGCCCGGCAACGTGATTTTATGCACGGTGGAGTCGGACAGCGTGACCGAGATGGGTGTGGCCTTCGGGCAACTGGGCGTGCGCGCGGAGTCGGTTGCTCGTGCGGCCGCTAACCAAGTGCGCGCCTATCTAACGCACGACGCACCCGTGGGCGAGCACCTCGCCGATCAACTGATGCTGCCGCTCACGCTCGCCGGCAAGGGGAGCTTCGTCACCGGACGGCTTTCTCGCCACGCGACGACGAATCGTGACGTGCTCGCCATGTTTGACGTGGCTCCGCTCCGGATCGAAAGCTACGGCGCGCGTACGCAGCGCGTGTTCGTCGGTTGAGCCGCACGCTCAGGATTATTTTTTTTTCAGATCGCGAAGGATCGCGCGCGCCAGCGGCGACGTTTCTTTGGCCAGGAGAACGCATGCCGCCGCACGCTTCTTGCCCGTCAGCGAACGCAGGGACCACCCCGCAGGGCCGGCGACATCGGGATCGCGCAACGCGCGCATGAGCGTCGGCACGACGTCTGGATGATCGAGCTTGGCGAGATGCCCCACGGCGACTCGACGGAACGCCGATGGACCGCGCGCGATCGCCACAATCTTCGGCGCCGCCAACGTATCGCGAAGTTGAGTCAACGTGCGGATCGCGCGATCGCACGTCGTCGGTCCATCCAGCTCGCGCCGTAGTCGCGCGCGCACGTTCGGATCCATGAGGCGCGCGACCGCTTGCCGCGCCCCGGCCACGTCCGCGCCAAGGCCCCAAACCCCGTTGGGTGTGATTTTGCCCTTGCCGTCCACGCGATGGACCGAGCCCCAGTCGCGCGCGGCTCCGTCGGCCTCCACGAACACAAGCACGCGCGCCCCCCTTTTGAGCTCGAGTTTGGTCGCGCCGGAAAACCACAGCTTCGCTTTGTTTCGAATGCGCGTTGGCCAGAGCTTTGGAGCTTTTTTGCCATGCAGGACGTGCTGAACGGTCACGCCTTTTTTGCCCACCGTTCCCACGAGAACCCAACGCGCGGTTCCGAGGTAGTCGGCCATCGGCGTCGGAGCCGGATACCGGCCCGCAAGAACCGGAGACAGGATAAACAACAACGTGACAACGCGCACAGGTTTGTGAACGGCTCCGCCGCGATGCTGGAACACGAATTCGAGATGGAGCCCGGCTACGCGCGCGGCGACGCCGGCGCTTCGGCGCACTGCATCGACGCGCTCCAGCGCACCACCGCTTCGAGCAGCTTGGCGCGCTGGATCGGCTTGGTAATGAACCCGTCAAATCCGTGCGCAAGGCAGCGATCGCGCGTGTCCTCCAACGCATCGGCGGTCAGCGCGACGATGGGACCGGGGTAACCGGTTGCGCGCAACTGAATCGTAGCCGCTTCGCCATCGAGAACCGGCATCATGAGATCCATCAGGATCAGGTCGTACGGACCGCCGTCTCGCATCGCCTGGGTCCCCGCTTCGACGGCGAGGGCACCGTTTGCAACCACGGAGACAACGGCGCCCGCCCGCTCCAAGATCGCGACCATGAGTCTTTGATTCACCTTCGTGTCTTCGGCGAGAAGAATGCGCGTGCCTTCGATGCTCTGTTGCGGCGTCGTTTTCTTGCGCGGCGGAAGGTGCGTCGCGACATCCGGCTCGACCATTTCGATGGGCTCTTCTTCGATGACCGGAAGCGTCAGCGTGAAGGTGGTTCCTTCGCCCTCAACGCTCGTCGCCGACAACTCGCCGTTCATCAGCCGTGCCAACTCGTGAGCGATCGTGAGACCGAGCCCGGTGCCACCGAAACGACGGGTCGTCGAACTGTCCGCTTGCACGAACGGCTTAAAGATCTTTTCGACCTGCGCCGGCGACATACCAATGCCGGTGTCGCGCACGTCGATACTCCAAATGCCCGCGTGCAGCGTCGTCGCTCGGTAGTGAGACACGATGCGAACCACACCTTTTTCCGTGAACTTCAGCGCGTTGCCGACCAGATTGAGAAAGATCTGGCCGAGGCGGGTCGTGTCGGCGCAGATCGCCCGCGGGATCTTGGTCTCGAACTCAGCGATCAACTGCAAGCCGCGATCTTGCGCACGCGGCTGGAGCAGGCGCACCACATCTCCGATCACCGCCGCCGGCGAGCACGGGCGCACTTCAAGATCGACACGGCCGGCTTCGATCTTCGAAAGGTCGAGAATGTCGTTGATGACGCGCAGTAGGTGATGCGCGCTTCCACTGATCGCTCGCAGGTACTCGCGTCGCGCCTCTTCGTCGACCGATGTCTCCACGAGCAAATCGCCGTAGCCGACGATAGCGGTTAGAGGCGTACGAATTTCGTGACTCATGTTGGCGAGGAATGCGCTTTTCGCGCGATTCGACAGTTCCGCGAGCTGTCCCGCCCGCAAACGCTCCGTCATATGATTGAACGAGTTGGCCAGTTCGCCAATCTCGTCACGGCCCAGCGGCTCGACCTCATAGTTCAAGTTGCCGGCGCCGATTTCCCGCGTCGCGATGCGAAGTTGGGCCATCCGTCGCGGAATGGACCGCAAAACCGTCCACGCGATCAGCACGCCCACGAACGTGACAATGCCGGCCAGCCACAAGACCTTTCGGCGCAAGCTCCGCACAGGACTGAGCAGCACACCGAGGTCAGACTCGACGACGAGGCTCCAATGCGGCGTCCACGGATCGACGACCGATCCGGCGCGCACAACCAGCAGCGCCTGCTCGCCGTGGTTGCGCGTCACGTGGGAAACGCCGGTGTTCTTGAGAAGCCCGTCGAGCAATTCGCGCGCGGACGTTCCAAATTTCCACTGCGACGACGTGCTATGGACGACCACGTCCCGTTGATCGACTAGTGTAATGAAGGACTCGGCACTGCGGCGGTAAGAGCGAGACCACTCATCCAAGAGCTCCAACACATCCCGAATGTTGTAGACGGCCTTCAACACGCCAAGGAACTCGCCGCCCGTGTCCTCGATGCGGAGTGCGATATCGATCGAATGAATGCGGGCGCTATCGTCGTATTCGACCGATCCGTAGTACTGCCCGCGATCGCGCGCTTCCACCCACCAGCGTTCGTCGTCTTGTCGGAAGTCCGATGTGCGACTCGTTTGCGCGGCATTGACGCCGTAGCGGTTGGTGACAAACACTTCGCCGAAGACCGGAAACCCGGCGATGGCGCGACGCGCGGCGAGGTCGGATCGGAGCTCACGCGAAACGGTACTCGCCTCAATCCGCTCGGCAAACGGGTTGTCGCCGCCAGAACGCCACTCCTGATCGCGGGCGGCAATGATTGCTGCGCGGTCCGGAAGCGCCGCCCACTGCTTGTTGTCCGCTCGCAGCATGGCGCGGAGGGACGGCGAGCGGGCGGCAACGCGCCACGTCTCGATGCGACGCGACATAGCAAGTCTGATCTCATGCAGGCTATCGGCAGCCATCCGGTTTGCGTACTCCCGGATCCCGCGCCGCAGCGCGCTCTCACCCGTGTTTAACGAGTACACGCTCACAACCCATGTCAACACGACGAGCAACGAAGTCGCTGATAAGAGGCGAGCTAGCATGGATCTCAATGGATCCATCTAATCGACCGTTCGCGCAAACGCGGCGGAGATGAATTCTTACACACGCCGCTGTTTTCAGGCGAGCCCGGTAAACATTCGTGGGCGCGGCGATGGCTGTCGCCGCTCCCACGAACAAACCGGTACAAGTTACAAGGATCGACGGCTACTCAGCGGCCTCCTCAAAGACCTGGAACGTGTCCAAGTCGATCGCTAAGAAGACGTCCGCGCCGTCCAACGTGGCGTTCACTAACAAGAGTTCCGAGTCGTCGTCTAAAAACATCGTGCCGGTCATCGAGCTAGCTCCGTCGGAGCTGGAGAACACAAAGTTCGGGAACGCGCCGCCGACGTTTCCGAGCGGCCAGTTCACGTTGAACGATCCGCTGCTAAGCGTGCACCCCGCGCCGTCATCGAGAGAAATGGGACCAGCGATCAAGAGGATGGAAACGTCCGACGACAGGCGGTTGAAGTTGATCCCCGTCGCCGTCCCGTCGATCACGCCCTGAAAAACCAGGTTCAAGGTGATGCTCTCATCGTCGTCGAACCCGTCACTCACATCGCTGCCGCCCACGATCGTCACGTCCATCGTGATCTCGGGCGTCCCATCGTTCTCGAGATCGATCGACATCGAATACTCGGTGGCCGAACTCTGCGTCACGCCCGCCGGCAACGCGGAACCGTTCAAGACATCCGCTAGGTCCTGCATGCGCTCGACGAGACGGGTCAACACGTTGACGTGTCGCGCAAGACACTCGGCCGGAGCCAACAACGCACCCGATTCGATGGGCGCAAATCCGTTGCCGCCACCCCCTCCGCCGCATCCGGCTAAAACAAACGCACCAAGGACCGCGTACAACTTCCGCATGGCTGACCTCCCTCTTATTCCATTGTGGGAAGGTGTGGACTCCCTCACAAGACACGAGTTGGGGCATTTTCTGTCTTTTTTTGAACCCTCTGCGCCTCCTCGCGCATTATCACCGGGTGCCTCGGCCCTCGAAGAGAATCTATACGCGCGAAAGTGAGTTTGCGGCCTTGGTACGCGAACACCAAGCGGGGTTGTGGCGCTACCTCCGGTATCTAGGTTGCGAGCGTGCGCTAGCCGAAGACCTCGTGCAGGACACATTTCTCGCCGTATGGAAGCGCCCGTTCGAAGACCGTGGCCCGGAGGCCGCCGGTGCTTATCTCCGCCGTGTCGCCAAGAGCCACTTCTTGATGGCGGTGCGGCGAAAAAAAACAAGACCGATCGTGCACTCTCTCCGCGAGGCTGATCGCGATTGGTGTGCCTACGTCGGACAAGACGATGGCGCGTCCTATCGCGCAGCCCTGGCCGCGTGCGTACGCCAACTCAAGCCACGCGCGCGCGATGGCATCGAACGGTTCTACGGAGCAAACGAAACCCGCGACCAAGTCGCTCGCGCCTTGGGGATGCAACCCGATGGCGTGAAGTCCCTCCTGCGGCGCGCGCGCGAAGCGTTGCGTACTTGCGTACGACGAAGGATCTCGACATGAACGCCGAGGATCGCATTCTTGATCTTGCGCTGCGCGAGGTCCTCGGCGACGAATCGCCGCCCGACCTTCAACGGCGCATTATGCACGCCGCGCAGCGCCCCCGCGTTCTGCGCGGAGGACGCCCGGCGCGCCGGCGCGTCGCTGCCATGGCCTGCGTAGCGGCGCTCGTGATTGTCGTTTGGGGTCTCTGGCCTCGCGGCGACGAGCAAGCACTCGCCGCGTGGCCGCGAGATGGGGAAACAGGACGTACGCTCAAGGTTCCCACCACCATCGACGGCCCACGCCGTATCGTGTTTGCGGAAGCCACGACAACCATCGCTGCCAACACGCGCGTTCGAATCCGCGCCCGCGGAGTCGAACTCGAATATGGACGTCTCCACGTAACCGGGCCGTTGAGCGTGAACGCGGGCCCTCACGTTATCGAGTTTCGGAAGTTGAGCGCCGGCGCCGTTTCGCGCGATGAGTCCGCCGTCGTCGTCGCGATTGATACCGGTTCATCGCTGGTCAACGACGAGCAGCAAGTAGCGAGCGGCGAGGATCTGAGACTGGCACTTCGTGAGCCGTCAAACAACGAGCCGTCACACAAGCCTCCGGTTCCTCCGGCGCTTGCGCCGTCCACCAAAGAAAATCTGGAACGCATGCTGAGCACTCTCGGGAACATAGGCGTAACTCCAGAGTCCGCGATGGAAGCTGAAAAGGCCGCCTCCGAGCTCACTTTCATGCTCCGCTCCAACGCCGCGGCGCGCTTGCATGCGCGCCCCACCCTTCACGCGTTGCTGCAACGCAAGAACGCCGCGCTGGACCTGCACTGCTACACGCTCCTCGCGTTCGACGAGTCAAGCCAGACGTTCGTCGCCGAGGCGATGCCCGACCATGCGGCTCAATTCACCCTCGACACGATACTTTTCCTTGCCGAGGCCAACATGAGGAGCGCCGTCGAAGAGCTCAAGCGGCGGCTCGCAGCCCAGCCACGCCAACTCCTGTCCGTGCGCCCGGCAATCTACTTCGCCATGCGCGGCGACGCGCGCGGACGAGCCACGCTTGAGTGGTTTTTGCGCAGCCGGTTGATGGCCACCGCCACCGATCTCTACGTCGCGGCGGGCGCGTCCCTTCGCGTGCTCGGCGAACCCGGTTGGCAGTCCGCGGTGGGATACACCCGTCGTCAGATGGAGCGACACTTGGCGCGCGATCAAACAACGGCCGCCATTCGACGCGTACTTGTCCTCGACTACTTCGGACGTGCGGGCACGGCACGGATCGCATACTTGTCGGCGCAGCTCCAAGATCACGTTCAGCAGCACGAAGCCGAGCTGGACACCCCCCTAAGAATTCGCGCGCGACTCGCAACGATCGAAAAACGATGAACCCTTTGCGGCCACACTTGCATTGTGACTTCGAAAGGAGAACACAATGGTTCTTAGATTAACGCTCGCACTTTTCCTAGCCGCATGGGTCTCTGCTGGAGAACCCGCAACTCAAGAACGAGTCGAGTCGCTCGTAACGACGCTCTGTATTTCGGAGGCGGACTTCGACATGACATCCCAGGACGGGACGGACCGATACAAAGCGGCCGCGATACGGGCCGAAATGGCAACCGATCTGCTCACGACGATCCTCACCAAACAACCGCGTGCGTGGCGGTGGGCGCGCGCGAGCCTCCAGCGGCTACCGCGCGGGAAGTCGCGCCACGATCAAAAAACACGCATGGTTGAAGTTCTTTCGCTCGACGCCGATCCGAGTTCGCGCGTGCTTCTCACCGCCGAGTTGAAACGAAATGCCAAGCAATTTCCGTCCAAGGCGCTCATTCGTTTGGATCGCCACGGGGTGAAAGAGGCGCGCACAAGACTCATCCAAGTGGTCAACGAGAAACCGGGCTTCGGCAATCTCCAGGCGGCCATTCACTTGGGTCTAGCCGGATGTAAGGCGTCACGCCCCGTCCTAACTTGGGCGCGGGACAAGAGTGCCGTCATGCACCGCTTCACAAGCGACGCTTATGGCACCGCACTCGCACTCCGCCGGCTCGGAGACGCTTCGTCCTGGAAGGATCTGCGTAGCCGCGCCGGACGCGCGGTGGCGGCGTACCTCAAAAAAGATAACTTCGAGACGGCGCGGTGGTATGCGATTCAATTGGAGTTCTATGTTGGCCTGACGAAAGCGAAGGACGACATCGATGTATTGGCGCTCAATCAAGCGTGCACAAGCTACGTCGTGGCGCGTATGTCCGAAATCGATTCGATGGAAGATCTGCACCGACTGCTACAAGCCTGCGCACCTGAAGACACAAGCGTGCCCCACCGTTAGTCGCTCGGCGCGGGTCCAACGTCTTTGGACGCCTACGTTTGGGCCCGCGCTCCCTACTCCGCACGTTTTCGGGTAACCACGGGCGGAACCAGCGCATCCAAGACGCGTCTGTCGAATCTGCGTTGCGCTCCCGGCAGCAGCGCGCTATACGGGATGTTGCCATGAAAGCGTCTGACTTACTCATCCAAGCCTTGGAGCAAGAAGGCGTAACCGCCATCTATGGCATCCCCGGCGAAGAGAACCTCGATTTTCTTGATTCACTCTCACGTTCCAAGATCCAACTTGTCCTGACACGCCATGAACAAGCGGCGGGCTTCATGGCGGCGACGTATGGACGGCTCACAGGGAAGACCGGCGTCTGTTTATCCACGCTTGGGCCCGGCGCGACCAACCTCGTAACCGCAGCGGCGTACGCACAGCTCGGCGGCATGCCGATGTTGATGATCACGGGACAAAAACCCGTGCGGCGGAGCAAGCAAGGCCAGTTTCAAATCATCGACGTCATCGACATGATGAAGCCGATCACGAAGTACACGCATCAGATCGTGAGCGCCGACAATATCCCGTCGCGGCTGCGCGAAGCCTTTCGTTTAGCCGAGGAAGAGAAACCCGGCGCCGTGCACCTCGAGCTACCCGAAGACATTGCCGCCGAGCACTCCGACGCCGTGCCGTTCACGCCGAGCGTCGCGCGGCGTCCGGTCGTCGAACGCAAAGCGATTCGTCACGCCACACAACTCTTGACGGACGCCAAGCATCCGGTCCTCGTGATCGGCGCCGGCGCCAACCGCAAGCGCACGGCGAAGATGCTCACGTCGTTTGTGGACAAACAAGGCATCCCGTTTATCACGACGCAGATGGGCAAGGGCGTGATCGACGAGCGCCACCCCCTGTTCCTCGGCAACGCGACGATCTCGGACGGTGATTTCATCCACCGCGCCATCGAATCGTCCGACCTGATCGTGAACGTCGGCCACGACGTTGTCGAGAAGCCGCCGTTCATGATGCAACCCGGCGGCACCAAGGTCATTCACGTGAACTTCAATACAGCGGCAGTGGACCCCGTCTATTTTCCGCAAGTCGAGATGATTGGCGACATCGCCAACGGCATTTGGCAGCTCAGCGAGGCGTTGGAGCCGCAACCGACGTGGGACTTTTCGTATTTCATGCAAGCGAAGCAAGCCATGGACGCACACATGGTCGAGGGGGCCGACGACGCGCGCTTCCCGATGATTCCTCAGCGCGTGGTGGCCGACGTTCGCGCCGTGATGCCCGACGACGGAATCATTGCGCTCGACAACGGCGTCTACAAGATCTGGTTTGCGCGCAACTACCGCGCGCACTCCCCCAACACGGTGCTGCTCGACAATGCGCTCGCGACTATGGGCGCGGGATTGCCGTCCGCGATGGCCGCCAAAATCGTCTACCCAGACCGGCGCGTCATGGCGATCTGCGGCGACGGCGGATTCATGATGAACTCCCAGGAACTCGAAACGGCCGTCCGCATCGGGCTCGATTTAGTCGTGTTGATTCTGAACGACAACGCGTACGGCATGATCAAGTGGAAGCAAGCCCACATGAACTTTGAAAACTACGGGCTCGACTTCAAGAACCCGTGTTTTGTGAAGTACGCCGAGGCGTACGGTGCGCACGGGCATCGCTTGGAAGCCGCCGAACCGTTCGCGCCGCTCCTGGAACGCTGCTTTGAGCAGGGCGGCGTGCACCTCATCGACGCGCCGGTTGACTATGGCGACAACGATCGCATCCTCAACCGCGAACTCCCCCAAAAAAGCGCGAGGATCTAACCGATGTTAAACGACGTCTACCCGTTCTATCTCGCCAACAAACCGCAGCAGCCGAACACCGATCTCGCCGTCGTCGACAAATTCACCGGCGAAGTGGCGACGCGCGTGGCGATGGCGGACCCCGAGACCATTGCGGTGGGCATCGCCGCCGCCGCGGCCGCTGCCGAACCGATGGCGCAACTTGCTCCGTACGAACGACAAGCGGTACTCAACCACTGCGTCGCGCGCTTTACGGAGCGCGCCGAGGAGCTTGCGTTGGCGTTGTGCGTCGAAGCGGGCAAACCGATCAAGGACAGTCGCGGCGAAGTTGGGCGGCTGATCGATACGTTCCGCATCGCCGCGGAAGAATCCGTTCGCATGAACGGCGAGGTGCAAAACTTAGAGATCACAGAGCGCGCCAAGGGGTACCGCGGCATGTTCAAGCGCGTGCCGATTGGGCCGTGCTCGTTTATTTCACCGTTTAACTTCCCGCTCAATCTGGCCGCGCACAAAGTGGCGCCCGCGATCGCAGTCGGTTGTCCGTTCGTGCTGAAACCGGCGAGCCTGACGCCGATCGGCGCGATCATCATCGGCGAAGTACTCGCGGAAACCGATCTGCCCGAAGGCGCGTTTTCCATTCTTCCGTGCCGCCGCGACGGCGCGGATCTGTTCACGACCGACGAACGACTCAAGCTGCTGAGCTTTACCGGATCACCCGGGGTGGGTTGGGCGCTCAAAGCCAAGGCCGGCAAAAAACCCGTGATCTTAGAACTCGGCGGCAACGCGGCGTGCATCGTGGATGCGGACGCGGACTTAAAAGACGCGACCGAGCGACTCGTGTTCGGGGCGTTTTATCAAAGCGGGCAGAGCTGCATTGGCGTCCAGCGCATCTTCGTTCACAGCAACGTGTACGACGATCTCAAGGCGCGCCTGGTCGAAGCGACACGCGCACTGAAATCGGGGGACCCAAAAGACGAGTCGGTGTTTATCGGCCCCATGATTTCCGAGAAAGAGGCCACGCGACTGTCCGACTGGATCGCAAAAGCCGAAGCAGCCGGCGGCTCGGTGTTGTGCGGCGGCACACGCGACGGCGCGATTTTGGAAGCGACGCTTCTCGAAAACGTGCCGCCCGAGCAGCCGATCTGCGCGGAAGAAGCGTTTGGTCCGGTGGCGGTCCTGTGTAAGTTCGACGACTTCGACGAGGCGCTCGACCGCGTCAACGATTCCCAGTTTGGTCTTCAAGCGGGCATCTTCACGCGCGATCTCTACAAAGCGATGCGCGCGTGGGACAAGCTGGACGTCGGCGGGGTCGTGATCGGCGACGTGCCGAGTTGGCGCGTGGACAACATGCCATATGGCGGCGTCAAAGATAGCGGGCTCGGCCGCGAGGGCATCCGGTTCGCGATGGACGACATGACGGAGATTCGCAACCTCGTGATTCGCACGCCGTAGCGAACGCCACCACCACGGCGTCCCGGACAACCAAGCACCTTACGATTCGTAAGCGGCGGCTAAGCTCGACGTGGAGAGTGTGGCGATGCCGGAGCTACCGCCGATGACGCTTGAGGAGCGTCTCAAGACCACGCTGATTCCGGCATCGCTCTACATTCGGTACCGTGCGGCCAAAGAAAAGCGGAGCGGCGAAGCGGAGATTCACATTCTCGGATGGCTTGCGGATTCCGCGCGCATCAGTCTTGATATCGGCGCAAACAAAGGCGTGTATGCGTGGATGCTGCGTAACGTTTCGCGCCAAGTGATTGGGTTTGAGCCGCATCCGACGATGTTTCGCTATCTGCAGCGGCTGGAGAGCAAAAACATTCGCGCGTTGCCTTACGCGCTGTCCAACGAGAACGGCTACGCCACGTTGTCCGCGCCCAAAACGCGGCGCGGATTTACAACGCAGGGCGCAAGCCTTCGCGCCGACAAAGCCACCGCGGACGCGCTCTCGATGCGCGTCGAGACCCGCCGCCTCGACGACTTAGATATCGCGCCGGTCGGCTTCATGAAGATCGACGTCGAAGGCTTCGAGCAAGAAGTGCTCGACGGAGCGAGCGAAACGTTAAAACGTGATCGCCCGACGCTTCTGATCGAACTCGAAGAGACCCACACTCACCAACCGATCGAAGCGTCGATCGAGCAGGTCGAAAAGAGGGGCTACCGCGCCCACTTCCTGCGCGGCGGCGTCCTGCAGTCCATCGAGCGGTTCGATCCAATCTCGCACCATCGCGAAGCAAAGGGCCGGCCCGGCTACGTTTACAACTTCATTTTCTTGCCGACGTAGCTGCCGCGCGGAACCGCGCCCCAGCGACACGTTAAGTTGCGCACCGAAAATCACCGAAAGCAGTGCATGCGCGCGGGTTTTTTGACGCACCTGGTCCGGAATCGGCGGAAGCTTTGGTTGCTTTTAGCGCTCGTGTTCGGGATCACGGCAGGAGCAGGCTTCTTGGTGGGCCAATCGCTCGAACGCATGTGGGAACCGCCGGCATATTCCGACGCCGATGGCGTGGCGGGCCGATCGTCTTCTGGATATCCGCGCCAATGCGCGGCGGCGCTGCTCGCGTTGGCCGCGACCTGCTATCTGCGGATACGGCGACACGAAGCGCGGCGCACACTCTCGCTCTTAGGCGTAACGCACCCGCGAGATACGAAACTTCAAAACATCGCCGCGGAGCTCGCCCTGGCTGCCGGCATGAAGCCGCCGGAGATGTTCGTCATAGAGGACGCGTCTCGGAACGCATTCGCATGCGGTGCACGTGGACTGCGTGCGATCGTCGTTACGCGCGGTCTCTTAGACGGCCTCGACCGCGACGAGCTGCAAGGCGTGATCGCGCACGAGTTCACCCACATCCGGCACGGCGACACGGAACTCACAACGATCGTCAACGGGATGGCGCGGGTGTGCGCGATGACCGCGGCGCTCGCGCTCGGACCGCTTGCGTCGATTCGAAGTCTCAGCGCAGGCTTGACCGCCCGGCGGCGACGTGTGCGTACGTTGGTGGGAACCAGCGCGGTCATACTGGCCGTCATCTTGATTTTCCCGCGCGTGTTTCAACTCCTTCCGCTCCTTGTGCTGGTGTTGGCGCTACGCGAGTTGTGGAGGCTCAACAACGTCCCCCGCGCGACGGCGCCCAACCCGAAGCCGACCATGTTCATGGTGCCGGTCGGCGTCGTTTTGGGCCCCGCTATTCTGATCCTGGGCGTTTTGTATCCGTGCCTGCTCTTGATGATGCGGTTGTCCATCTCGCGTCACCAAGAATTCGCGGCCGACGCAGGCGCCGTCGAGTTGACGCGCCAGCCGGACGCTTTGGCGAACGCCCTGCGCAAGCTCCAAGACGGCCCCCACACGCCGAGTCTCTCGGACATCCCGGCGATGACGACGGCACCGGCCGGCAACCGTTTTTTCGCGACGCTGCCCACACTAGACGAGCGCATCGACCGGCTCGTCGACATGGGCGCGAGACCAATCGACCCGGCCGCGCGCGAGCGCGCAACCGTCCCCGCGTCGTAGGGCAATCGACACGGGGTCGAACGATCCGCTAGGATCGGGTTGTGGACGAAACAACGGTTAGCGAGCGCGTTTCCGCTCTCGTCGTGCGGTGGCACGCCGGCGAGGAGACGGCGCGCGAAGAGCTCATGGAGGTGGCGCGGGACCGGCTCTATGCGCTTACGCATCGCATGCTTCGTGGATTTCCGCGCGTGCGTGCGATGGAAGAGACCGACGACGTCGTTCAAAACGCCACGTTGCGGCTGTGGAAATCGCTGTCGGATGTGCAACCGGCCAACGCGCGCGAGTTTTTCGGACTTTCCACGACCCAGATTCGGCGCGAACTGCTCGATCTGAGTCGTCACCACTTTGGACGCAAGGGCGAGCGTGGCGTCCCCGCCGAAGCGCCGTCGCACGTCGGCGCGTCGCACACACTCGACCCGTCACGCGTGGCGGTTTGGACCGAGTTTCACGAAGCGGTGGCTGCGCTCCCCGACGATGAAAACGAAGTCGTGAGTTTGCTCTGGTACCAAGAGCTCACGCAACCGGAAGCCGCGGAGATAGTCGGCGTAGACCCGAGCACGATCAAGCGGCGATGGCGCGCAGCGCGGCGCAAGCTAGCGCGGACCCTGGGGGGCTCCTTGCCAGACGCCTAAGTCGCCGTTTTCGTGGCCCGTCACGATCATGCCGTCGCGAAAAGCAATGGAGTGGATGCGACCGTGCGTCGCAAACCGGATTATCTCGTTTCCGCTCTCGTCCGCCACGACGACGTAGTTCCGGCCGAGTGGATCTTCTTCGTAGTGCACACGGCGCGCGTTCGCGACGAGCCGCGCGCGCGCCGACGGCACGCTCCCGACGATCGCACCGGTATCGACATCGAAGACATTGGTTCCCGAGATTAAACGGTCGCCGTCGAAATGCAGTGCATCGTTGTCGGCCTGCAAGCCGCTGCGAACAGGGATCTTAGTTTTCCAAGCGCCCACCACGTGAACCCAGCGTTGCCCGGCTAAAAACTCCGGCGTCGCGGTTTCGATCGCCACCCGATCGCCGGACACCGCGAGCTGGCGAATAGGATTCTCGAATCGCTCGGTCCGGACGACGTCGCCCGACGCCGGATCCAGCCACACGAGATGGTGTCGGGTAGCGACGACGACGTGGGCCCCCACGCCTCGTATGGCCGCGACACGAAACCCAACCTGCGAACCGTCGTGAAAGGTTTGGATCTCCCGATGGAGTCGGCGATCAGCAACGGACCACACGCGGACTTCGTTGCGACCGCTCACGATCCAAGGACCGCAAACCGCAACGCCGCCAACAGCGCCGTCGTGCGCACGCGCCAGGCGCGTCCCGTCGCCACGATGCGCGTCCCAGACTTTGTACATCCACTCGGCGCGAGACACGATGACCCCGGGCCCTTCCGCAAGCTCCAGTACCGGACCGCGATGAGCCAAGATGTCCATGAGAGAACGCCCGGTCTTGTCGAGTACGCGCAGCCGCCCGTGCTCATCACCCGCCACAAGACGTCCATCCCGAAGATAAAGAACCGACATGTACTTGCGGCTCTCGTCTTTGTGTTCGGCGACGCCGGTCGGTACCGAGTACACCGCCAGGCGCGTGGTCGCCAACCGATCGCCTGTTTCGTTGAGAGCGAACGCGCGGACACGACCGGAGATCCGTCTCGACACGCGACCTCCGCCGAGATCGACGACAACCACCTCGGGCCGCGCAATCCCCTTGGCGTATGCCAATCGCGCGCCGTTTCCAGAGAAACCAAACGACAACAGGTTTGGGCCCCTGGCGACATAGAGCTCACGGCCGGTTGCGAGTTCCAAGACGCGCAACGAGTCCGCGTACTTGTAGGCGAAACGTGCACCGTCCCGAGACAGAACGCCATGCGCCGCCTTGAAGCGTTGACCGCTTGGTAGGACCAGTTCCGCGCCGTCGCGGCGGATCGCGATTCCATCGAACTGGAAGTGCCCGATCTCTCTTTCGGCGCACTCTCCCCACCGTAGCGGCGCGAGATCGATCGCCACATCGGGGCGAAGTACAAGCGCGTTGCCGCGCACATGCCAACTGCTACCGTACCCGCTCACGCGAAGAAGATCCGCGCGAACGCGTCGGCGCAACAAGTGCCATTCAAACGCGCGACGTTGTTCCGGAACACCGCGCAACGTCCGCCAAGCGGCGTTCGGTCGGTCTCCGTCGAGGCACAACTGTGCCGTCGTGATCCCGGCGCGGTAAGACGCACGCTCCGCCTCGCGACGTTGGGCCGTTTCGCGTCGATTCGCTGCGGTCAACTCGCGCCCGTTCTCGCGCTCGGCGTACGCGAACATCGCGCCGGCGATCGCCGCTACCAGTAACGCGGCCACCGCCCCCACAACCAACGTGCGATGTCGTTGGACCCGTCGTCGCATGCGCACGGACCACGGTTCGCGCCAAGCGGATACCGGTTCGTCGTTCAACCATCGCTCAATGTCGCGCGCGAGGTCGAGCACGACGCCGTAACGCGCGGACGGCGCATCGGCCATCGCCTTGCGGCAGACCGCGGCCAGCGGCTTCGGCACTTCCTCCAGTGATCCGCGCGGAACGCCGGTCAAAATCTTGCGTAGCGTCGCGCCAAGAGCAAAAACATCCGCCGCGGGACCAACGCTCTCGCCCCGCGCTTGCTCCGGACTCATGAACGCCGGGGATCCTTTGCCGACACCGACCCGGGTCGCTTCAACCTCCGCAAGCGGCCCGACCTCGGCAGAGTCTACACCCGGGTCAGTGTCCGAATTCGACTCCGCGTCGGCGACGGGCTTCGCGAGCCCCCAGTCGACAAGCATCGTTTCGCCGAACGGACCGAGCATGATGTTTTGCGGCTTGATGTCGCGGTGCACCACGCCGCGATCGTGCGCGTACGCGACGGCCTCGCAGACGGTTCCGAACTTGCGCAGCAGCGTGCGTACGTTCTCGCCGCGGTCGATCGCCTGATCGAGTGTTTCGCCGCGCACAAAACGCATCGCATAAAACGGACGCCCGCGCGCATCGCGGCCGAGACCGTAAACCGGAACGATCGCCGGATGCTCCAAACGGCCCGTGATCTCGGCTTCACGCACGAACCGGTCGTGTAGGTCGCGCCGCTGCGTCCGCTTGAGAGCAACTTCGCGACCGAGCTCGGTGTCGTCCGCTTTGTAGACCTCGCCCAACCCGCCGCGCGCGTGCAACGTCGTCGGCCGATAGCGACCCGCCTCGGAAAGATCGACGGGCGCAGCGCCGCCCCCGAGCAGTCCATCCAGACTCTCAAGGGCGGCAAGTTCGGCTCTCAGCTGCGGCAGCAGTTCCGGGCAGTCCCGGCAAAGCGCTTCGGGCGTAATCGGCTCGCCCCGCTCGCGCGCGTCCTCGTAGAGGTCAAGTAGCCGGTCGATGTTCATGATTACGGCACGTCCCACAGCGCCTCGGTTGCCGCCATATTTTTAAGGAGGAGCTCAATGGCCGTCGAGAGTTTGTTTTGATCGAGGTCTTTTGAGGCCAGCGCCAAGCTCAGTTTCAGCATCGTGCCGTCCGCTTCAAAGTGCATCTCACCGAAGTCCCAACTCTTTTCCAAGAGGCGCAGAATGCGGATCGGGTCGGCGCGCAACAGGCGTTCTTTGCGAATGAGAGGAGCGTAAATCCAAGTGCGCGTCGTGCCCGGCTGCACCACCACGCGCCATGTACGCGTCCCGCGCTTGATCGCAACGCGGTGGATGCCGCGGTCGTCGGTGCGAAACGTGTATCCGGCGTTGCGGAGCATCACGGCGTGCGTCGCCGGCTTGGCGACTGCCGGACCCGCGGCAGCCGGAGCGGCCGCGGTAGGGTTCAACAAGGCACTGAGTTTGCCGACGAAGTCAGCCGTGTTCTTAAACCCGGTGATGCGCC
Organism: Planctomycetota bacterium; assembly: GCA_021776785.1. Lineage (GTDB taxonomy): Bacteria > Planctomycetota > PLA2 > PLA2 > PLA2 > JAJFFF01. The sequence goes on from JAJFFF010000011.1 coordinate 54,348, forward strand.
CTTTGTCCGTAACACCTTTCTCCGTGCATGCGAGCACAAGAACCGTGGGCAACATCGTGATTTTGAAGTTCACAAGCAACTTCGCGACGTTGCCGGCCGCGTCGTCAACGGACGCATTCTGTTTGGCGAACACAGCATCGAGTCCGCGCGCGGCTGGCAAGCCCTCGCGTTCGAGCCGCTGGCACGCGACGTTGCGATCTTGGTAGAGAAAGAGCACGAGAGGCTTCTTCGCCTTGAGCGCGGCGGTGTGACCGGCAACGAGCGTGGTATGTACGGGGGCCGATATCGCGGTCGCGTGGACGACGGTGTGAACGAGGAGAGTGAGAATGAAGAGTCGCATGGGAGTTCCTTTCAAAAGTTTGGTTAGAGTTAGCGAGGCGCACGGGCGTTGCGCGTGACGTAGCGAATCAACGGGTCGTTGGATCCGCCCGCCACGACCGACTGGACAAACCGGGCGCGGGCATAGACGTCGGGATGGGAGTGCTGGCTGGCGAGGCGCAGGAACGCACGGGCGCGCTGCAAACGGTCGAGCTCGGCGCGACGATCGGCGATCGCTTGCTTCACGCGCGCCAACCGCGCGAACGTCGTCGCGGATCGGGATTGCTGGAACGCGAGCTCGATCTGCGCTTCGTTTTTTTGAAGACGCTCGATCTGCAAAGCGACGCGCGGGAGTTCGGTATCCACGCGGCGCGGATCGGGACGCAGTTGCGCGAACACGCCAAACTGCGAGGTCACAACCTTGATTCCGGCTCGCTGGAGCAGCACGGTTGCATACGCGTCCGCCTCGGCCTCACAGAGGCGAGAGTAGAGACGCTCCACGAGCGCGCGCTCGATGGCCGCAACCTTGAGGCGACGACGCAGCGCACGTTTGCGAAAGCTGTGACGCGCGACGATATGGCTGAGTTCGTGCGCGATCACGGCCGCCAACTCTTCGTTGTTGAGTCGACGCAGAAGCGTATCGCTGACGTAGATGCGATCGCCGCCGGCAGTAAACGCATCCACGCCGCCGGCGCGAAAAATGCGGACGTGCACCGTGGCGGACCGAGGTCCTGCAGCCTTGCGAAGACGCGTGAGCGCATGCCCGATACGGAGCTCGCCCAGCGCGTCGTCGGTGCGCAATGACAGATTCAATTTCTGTTCGACCTGGCGCGCCCGCTCCACATCCAGACGCCAATCCGCAGCGCTGGAACGGAGTGCCGCTGCGAATTCCGCAGCCGGATCCGGTTGACCGGTCGACACGTAGCGCTCGCGGTAGATCCGCAGATCGGCCGCGCTTTCCCCGGCCCATGCCGCGGTTGTGAGCAACAAGAGAGTAGTGAGAGTTCGATGCATAACACCCCCCTGAGCGGCATGAACCCGAGCAAGGGGGCAAAAAAAAAACCGAAAACTGCCCGGTACCCGATCCGCTACGATTTCCGGGCACGGAAGGACCCGCACTCGAATTGATTGAACTGCACCCCATCACGCCGGAGAACCACGCCGCGGCCCGCAAGCTCGCGGTGGCGCCGGAGCAACGAAACTTCGTCGCGACGATCGACAAATCGTTGGCGGACGCCTACGTGTACAAGGACGCGCTCTTTCGGATCGCGTTCCACAACGACCAGCCGGTCGGCTACGTGCTGGTGTTCCCGTTCGACAAGGGCGAGAAGCGGGTCGTCAACATCGTGCGTCTCATGATCGACGCACAGTTCCAGGGCCAAGGACTCGGCCGCGCGCTGCTGAACAAAACGCTCGCGTGGATCGATTCGCTCACGCCGACACCGGACGAGGTGCGCATCTCCACGCTCCCCGCAAACGTACGCGCGCTGACGCTATACCGAAGCGCCGGCTTTGAAGGCAGCGCGTTAGAAGACGGCGAAGTCGCGCTGTACCGTGTCGCGGGCCGCTAGCGCTTACGCTGCTTGAGCCGGCCAAACCAGCTCTTTTGGACCATCCAGTCGTGGATGACGAGTGCGTCCATGCCGCAGCGCAAAAAGCAACTCACCGCATCCATGGGCGCTTCGACGATCGGTTCGCCTCTTAGGTTGAAGCTGGTGTTCAATAGCATCGGAACGCCGGTCTCTTTGTAGAACGCCTCGATCAGCGCATGAAAGCGCGGACTGCGATCCTTGTGCACCGTTTGAACGCGCGCCGTCCCGTCGACATGCACGATGCCCGCGACCGCGGCCTGTTTCTCCGGACGCACCTTGCGCACAAGCAACATGAAGGGCGACTCGGCTTCGCCCTCAAAGTACTCGTTGGCGTGCTCTGCGAGCACGGCCGGCGCGAACGGACGAAACCCCTGGCGATGTTTCACGCGCGCGTTCACGTGGTCTTTGATCTCGGCGGAGCGCGGGTCGGCGAGAATGCTGCGATGACCGAGTGCGCGCGGCCCGAACTCGGAACCGCCCTGAAACCAACCGAGGACTTGGCCCTTGGACAACAGCATGGCCGCCTCGGTGCAGACATCGTCCGCTTTCCGGCGCTTGGTCGCGGCGCGAACCGCCACCGGACGAAACGCCTCGTCCTCGTCGAACCGATCGTAGGTGCGGCCCAGCGCGGCCGACCGCATCTCGCTAGGTCGGTCGCCTTTCCCGAGCACAAGATGGCCATAGAGCGCACAACCCAACGCGATCCCGTCATCTCCGGCAGCGGGTTGGATGTAGATCGATTCGAAGGCGGTCTCGTCGAGGATGCGTCCGTTCGCGACGCAGTTCAACGCGACGCCGCCGGCGAGGCAAAGGTGCTTCGCACCGGTTTGTTGCTGAAGCGTGCGTGCGCGCTCGACCAAGATGCGCTCGGCGTCGTCTTGCACCTGACGCGCGACATCGGACCAATGATCGCGGTCGTTGGATGCGAGCCACTCTTCGTCCGTCTCGCCGAGATAAGGTCGGTGAAACCGACCGTCCCAAGTGTGCGCGACAAGCTCCCCGTCGCGAAGCTCCATGAGAGGACGATCGAGTAGCTTGCCGAACGGCGCAAGGCCCATCACCTCGCCGCAGCAATTCCAATCGCCGAAGATGTACTCGGAAACGCGGCTGTACACAGCACCGAGTCCGTCCATGTTGATGAATTCTTCGCTCAACATGCCCTTCGTCGGGTGCAGCCACACCTTGCGAATCGGATGGATTCCTTCCGCATCGAAACGGTAGTAAGACTCCGACTCCCGCGCGAGCGGAGGCGCGTCATCGTCGGCCGGAAGCGGCTCGGTCACGTCGCATCGATAGCTCCCGACGCCGTCCACGATCATGATCGCGCCCGTCGAAAACGGAGACGCCGCGAAGGCGCTGTACGCGTGCGCCACGTGGTGCGAGATATCGACGACGCGCGGGTCTTTGGACCGAAAGAGCGGGTGGCCTAGAGCGCGTTCCCGATCCGGCCGTTTGAGTTGGTTGGGTTGGTGATGGTGAGCAAGCCGTTCTTCAAGTTCCCCAACAGGAAGGATGTAGCAGTTGCGGACGATGTGGTGAACGTCGTTGAGCTCAATGCCGGCTGTCGCAAGGCAGTAGTCGACGGGATCTTTGTAGGACCCGGTGTCGTGTTTTTTGCGAGTGACCCGCTCCTTGGCGATCGCCACGACGGGCTCGCCGTTCTTGAGCAGACACGCCGCCACGTCGTGGTCGTACGCATTGATGCCGAGGACCCAGAGATCGCTGTCCGCCATGAACTGCTGGAGTTCTAACAGCCGAGCGGAAGCGGCGCCACCTCGGTTGCACTCGCCCGCTGGGCGATCGGCATCTAGGATGGGCGCGCGATGACCGGCTCCAAACAAGCGCGAGATCAGGACGCACGGGCGCGCATCGAAGCGGCGTTTCCGAAACTACGGCCGCAAGAGGTCCGTTACTTCGGCGAAGGATGCGACTTCCAGATGTTTGAGGTGGACGGGACGTGGCTGTTCCGCATCCCAAAGCGCGCACGCGAGATCGAACGGTTAAAGCGCGAACGGGCGTTGCTGGAGAAACTAGCCGGGCGTCTTCCGGTCCAAATACCTCGCTTCGACTACTTCGCGCCGGGGGTTGCCGGCTACCGGCGACTGGACGGGCTGGCGATGGCGCGCCAAGTCCCCCGACGCGCGTTCGCTTGTTCGCTCGGAGAGTTTGCGGCGGCGTTGCACGCGGTCGATGTCGGCGACATGGCCATGCCGGGCGAGCTCGACACGGGCGGGATGCAGGGTTTTTTCGACGACGTGCGCAAGGGGCTGGAAGCCGCCCGACCAAATCTCAACGAAAGTGTGTTCGCGCGATGTGAAGCCATGCTCAATGAGCCGGTCCCTCCGCCCTATGCCGGCGCGCGGTGCTTGGTGCACAATGACATTTATCCGGCGCACGTTCTCCTTCGAGAAGACGGCGGCATCCGCGCCGTGCTCGACTGGGGCGACGCGATCGTCGGCAACCCGGCGCGCGACTTCGCGGTGGCTTATTTTTGGGGCGGCGAGCCGTATCTTCAAACCGCGCTCGCGCATTACGGACAACCGATCGACGAACCTGTCGCACGGTTTCTCGGCGTGGGCACGGCGATCAGCCACCTGACGTACGGCGCCCGCATCGATGACGAGGTTTATGTCCAGACAGGCCTCGAAAGCATCACGCGCATGGCGACTCGATAGGCGTTTGTCTAAGACAGTTTGACGCGTCGATCCCGCCCACCGAATCAGTCGCTGCCCAGACCTAGCATCTAGCCGTTCGAATTCTCGGACGCACACGGAGGAATGATGCGAAATCTCTTACTCGGAGCCATTTTGTGCTTCGGCGTAGCCTGCAGCGGTAGTAGCAGCGACGCCCAAGTCGGGAGTGGTGTAGCCGTCAATCAGGCGCCGCGACTTGGATGCGTCAAAGGCGTCTCCACGGCCGGCGGCGCACGTATTCTTGTTTGCTGGGGCGAGGCGCAAGACGACGCCGATGCGCCCTCGGCGGTCCGTTACCGGGTCTATCTAAGCGCCACGAGTGGAGGCCACAACTTCGCCTCACCCGTAGCGACTTCGAGCCCCGGTGCGAACTGCATGCAGCTGTCCAGCGCCAACTCGTCGTTGATCGCGGTCGGCGCGGAAGTCTTTGTCGTGGTCCGCGCTGTGGATTCAGCCGGACTCGAGAACGAAAACACTGTCGAGTGCGCGTGCACATGCGTCGACCCGCAAAACGTGGCGTATGTACACAACACGAAAAGCGTCGGAGTCTTAGGCGATTCGACAAATCCGTTCCCCAACATTCAGTCCGCGATCGACGCGATCCCCGCAGAGGGCGGCCTCGTGCTCATCGCGGGTGGAACGTACAGCGAGCTCGCGGCGGCGACCGACCGCGGCGATCTCATCTCCACGATCGGCATCTACGGCTCGTTTAGCGCCACGGACTTCACGGCCGGCGCGACGGCCCAAACGCTGCTCGGCGGCGTGGACTTCGATGCCAATCCGACGATCCTAGACGGCAACGGGCTCGACCCCGCTCCGGCGATCGGCCATTTAGACATTCAAAACAACCATCGCCGCACGTACGTCGGTTCGATCGCGTTTCGCGACAACGAACGCCAGACGCTGCTCGGCGGCATCGGGGTAAACCTCGTTGTTTGCTGTTGCTCGTTTGTTGACTCGGATCCGTCGATTACGGACACGGACTCGCCGCTCCACGGTATTTTTCTCTCCGACGACGGCGTACGAGACGGCACGGAGATGCCGCTCGTGGCCGGAAACGGCGTATTGGCCAACCGCTTCAGTCTTGTCGGCTCGTTCTTCGACGAATTCCGCGACGACGGATCCGAGAATTTGTCAACGGGATGCGTCCACCTCGAAGACACATTCGACTTGATCGAGATTGGCGGTTGCCGGGCCGAAGATTCGTTCGCATTCGTAACCGCGCTCGTAGACGCCGCTCCCGGCTCCGCGTTCACGGTTCGTTTCGAGTGCAACGACGCCGCGCGCATCAACTTCGGACCTAGTTTTTCGGGCGATTTCAATTCCGGCCCTCTTCTCGTGGAGGACCAAACAGACGGCCTTGCGATGGTTGCGGGAGTGGTTGCGGGAAGCGTCAACATCCATATTCTTCGCAACCGCGTCGCCGGCGCCGACCGTGGTCTTGAGATCCGCGGGTTCGGAAATCACGGGACGAGCCACACGCTGCGCAGCGAAGGCAATTTCTTAGCGGCCGTCGACAGCCGCGGCGTTTCATGGAACCCGTTCTTCAATAACGAAGATGACTCCGATGTCCTCTCCGCCACGACCCTGAACTATTCGTCGACCCGCGACACGTTTGGAGGCATGAACTCCGAGGGATTCGAAGTGCGGTCGCTGACGCCGCCCGCCGGAGCCACCGTGACCGTTACGGTCCGCGAACTCGCCCTGATCCAGGGCGACAGCGAAGCCGTCGAAGTCGGCCAGCTGTTCAGCCAGATCGACGATACGCCCTTCTCCCAAGACGGGACGAACCAGACCTTTACGTTCGAGATGTGCTCGGTCTTTAGCGTCGACGGATTCGTGCGTGTTTCGCAGTCCGCCTACCGCGGCGGAAGCACGATTCTGAGCGCCACCGACAACGCCTGCGACGGCCTGACGGATGAGTTCTTGGACCTAAACCTCGGGCCGCTCTACACGAACGTGACGTCGCTGCCCAACGATGCAACCTTAGAGGAGCGCATCACGGTCACAGACAACGTCGCGCGCAACTCGGACGAGTCGAGCAACGAGTTTTGCCGCCTACGGCTCAACGTCCACTCGCCCATGTCGCATGTCACGGTCAGCCGCAACGACGCGCGGCGCACCGACGAGCTCTTAGACGCCGATTACACGTTCGGCACCGCGCCGAACATCAACTTCACGAACTACGTTGAAGGCAACTTCTTGCGCAGTAGCGACGACGACGGTTGCGTCGACATCTTCTTCGCCAGCGAGGAAGAGGGCGAGCGCGGCGCCGGCGATGCCTTCGTTCGCATTTGCAACAACGATTTCCACTCCGGTCGCGACAACATCGAGATCCGCGACGACTTCGAAACCGGCCCGAGCATTCGCGGCTACGCGGTCATTGCGTACAACACAATCAAAGGGCCGACGGAAGGCGACGGCACCGATTTTCGGGTCGCCAACGGCACCTGGAGTCTGCTCTTTGCGCGCAACCAGGTCTTTGCGGGCGGCGACGATGACGAGCCGGCGCTCAACATTGCGGTGGACGGCCAGACCAGCATGGGGCTGGACGCGATGGTTCGCAACAACCTCGCGGCGTTCTCCGGCGACGGGTTTGGGCACAACGGCTCCGGGATGCCGGTCGGCCAGTTTGTCAACAACACCGTCGCGTTCGTCGGGCACGGTCCGTCCGACATGATTCTCGGCACGCGAACCAGTGTCACGGTCGCGGAGAGTCGCGAAATGGGCATCCATTCGCCCAACTACATCCACAACTGCATCAGCCACGGCAACATCGCGTTCGACATCAACCCGACATCGATCGCGACCTATTCGATTCTCGAAGAGCCGTTCTCGAGCGCCGGTATGGGCTCGATCCTCGGCAACCCTCTGTTCACTCTCAATGGCGATATAACCACGCCGCTGGGCTTTGTGGCCCTGCGCGCGGACAGCCCGACGTTTAATGCCGGCGACCCGTCGTCTGAGTTCAACGACCCGAACGGGACGCGCAACGACATGGGCGCATTCGGCGGCCCCGGCGCCGGAACGCTCGGTCCCCTGGCAACGACGGATGCGGCATGCCCGCTGTTGATCGTCGGCATCGATCCGATGGTCGATTTACAAGCCGGCGCGAGTTTTCTCGAAGGAGGAACCGCCGTCACGGTTGCGTTCACCCAAGACATCAACGGCGCCACCGCGAACAGCTCGTCTCTCGCGTTCGACGCAGACGGCGTTCCGGTACCCGGCGCCTATGCGACGAACGGACGTCATGTGACGTTCACGCCGACGGCCGATTGGCCGGCCGGCGCACGCGTACGGCTCACCGGTCGGACCTCGCTCCGTTCCACGCTGAACCAAGCGTTGGACTTCCAGCATGTTCGTTGGTTTGCCACCGCCCCGGCGACGACAACCGCCGAAACCGAGCCGAACGATAGCTCGGCAACGGCAACCGCGCTCCCGAACGACGCAGTCGTCCGGGCTTCCGGATCTCTCACATCAGGCGTCGACAGCGATTTCTTCTCGTTCTCCGGCGTGGCCGGCGAGCGGACGCAAGTGGCGCTGTTCGGCCACCGGTTAGCGCAGCTCGTGGGCGCGATTCCGGCCGACATTGACTTCCGGATCCAATTGATCGCCAGCGACGGCGTGACCGTGTTGTTCGACAACGACGCCGCCCTCCCGCAGGGCGACCCGTTCATCGACTTCACGCTCCCGTCGACCGGCACGTACTACGTGCGGGTGCTGGACTCCGACCAACTCGGTACCGGACCGATTGGATACATACTCGAAATGTGGCGGAACTAACGTGTCTCGCCAAATGGTTTACATCGCAGCAGCGGTCGCCCTCTCGGGGGCGGCCCTGCTCGTCGCGGCGCATTGGGACTCCGGTCCCAATGCGGACCGTCTCGCGGACCGGAATGCGACCCGCAAAGCCGGCAAGCCGCTTGCAAAAACGCAGGCTCAACAGAACAAAACGGAACGGGCAACCCGGACGCCGACACGAACCAAAAAACAAGCGCCGGAAACGAGCGTGGATACGGCTGTCGAACGCACAACGTTCGACGCAGCGTTTGAAGGCGCGCACAAGTGGCTCCGAACTCGCCAAGAAGCGCGCGACAGCGACGACGAAACGGCGGAAAAACAAGCGCGCGCCGATTGGGAATCGAAGCGTCGATCGTTGCGGCACGTCCGCCACGACGGCGCGGCGGCCCAGCGCTTTCTCACATGGCTCGGCCAGCTCGAGGATGATCGCACCGCACTCTATCTGGCGCGCGAACTGTCGTTTGTGTTCACGCCGGGGTTTGAAGATCATCTCCTCAAGCGAGTGCTCGGCGACGGACCGGAGTTGGAGCGACGCGCCGCCGTCGTGGGACTTCGCGGACGGGGCGTTCGCGCGGCCACAGCGGTCGCAAGCGTGGCGCGCGACGCGGTCGAGTTGAACTTGCGTGCGGATGCAACGGCGGAGCTTGGGATCTACATCCCGGACCCGCACGTGATCCGCCAGAGTGCACGCTTGACCGAAATCGCGGCCCAAAATCTCGCGCACGAGGGCGCCATCGTCCGGCGTTCGGCGCTCCAAGCGCTCCTCGCCGCAAGAAGGCCGCTGGACAAGGATCAACAGGCAGCGGCCAAAAAGCTGCTCCGAGATCCCGACGAAGAGCTTCACAGCCTCGCACGGACACTGCTCAAGCGAAACGGCGTGAGTGTGCCGACCACGTGGAGCAAGACGGGAACGAGAACGCAATAAGACGCTCGCCGCAGCGGCGAGATCGCGGCAAGTTGGTGGGGAGCACGGGCAAGAGAACGTGCTCCCCACCAACGGACGCGGGCACGGTCGGCTACCCGCCGGTCAACTGCATGATGATGCTGGTCAGGGGCGCCCAGAGCGCGTGGTCGATCATGTGGTTCATCCAAAACATGCAAGCCACAAAGATCACCGTGAGCGTGCCGTAATACTTAGTCATCCACTCGTCGCCGACAGCAAGAAGCGGCGACCCCGCTCAAAACGCCCGCAAAGAACCGGCGTGCCAAAAATCACGGCCACGCCGAGCGCCAGACAAAGCGGCCACCAACGACCAACCCAATCCACGACGCCGATCACGACTGTCGTAACGCCCGGCATCGCTTCCATCCCACCCGGCAAGCTTTCATAGACGCCCCGCATGGGAACCGATGCAGCTCCACTGAGCAAACAAAGCCCCAGTGCAGAGACGTACATAACCAACAGGCTGATGCGGTGCGGCATTCTGACATCTTAAGGTGTGCGCTCGCGCCATCGGGCGCCCGTCCCGCCGGATGAGCGGTTTGAGTACCATGGCGGACGGATGAGTGAATCGGAGCGAGCCGCGCAGACGACGCAGCTTCTCGTGCGCATGGCCGGGGGCGACGCGCGTGCGGCGACCGAACTTCTTCCGATTCTGTACGACGAGTTGCACGGTCTTGCGCGGCGGCTCATGAGCGACGAGCGACGCAATCACACGCTCCAACCGACCGCGCTGTTGCACGAGGCGTGGCTTCGCCTCGCCGGTACTGCCTCGGAAGGCTACGTCGATCGCACGCACTTTTTGCGCGTCGCGGCGCGGGCGATGCGCCAGGTACTCGTCGATCACGCGCGCACCAAGCGGGCGGCAAAACGCGGGGGCGGACGCGTTGAAGCACGGCTCGACGACGCGCTCGCGTACTGGGAGCAAGATCACACCGACCTGCTCGCACTCGATGAAGCGCTAAAACGCCTCGCCGAAAAGGACCCGCAGCTCTTAGACATCGTCGAGCTACGTTTTTTCGGAGGTCTGACCGCCGAGGAGACGGCGAAGGCGCTGCACCTGACCGAACGAAAGGTCCGCCTCGGGTGGTCGTTCGCGCGCGGCTGGTTGCGCCGCGAGTTGCAGCGGGGCACGCATGAGTGATCGTTGGCAAGACGTGCGCGCGATCGTGGAGAGCGCGCTCGAACACCCCGCCGCCGCGCGCGCCGCGTGGCTCGACGAACACTGCGATCCTACGATGCGCGACGAAGTCGAGGACTTGATTGCAGCCTGCACGTCCGAGCAACCGTTCCTCGAGCCGCCGCAACGCGGGACGGAACTTGCGCCGGACACCAACGTCGGCCCGTTTCGCATTGTGCGTACGATCGCATCGGGCGGCATGGGCACGGTCTACGAAGCCGAGCAGGAGAAACCGCACCGGCGCGTGGCGCTCAAGATGATGCGCGACGGCCTGATGACACCGGCGACGCGGCGGCGGTTTCGATACGAGGTTGAAACCCTCGGGCGACTCCACCACCCCGCGATCGCGCAGGTCTATGAAACCGGCGTGTACGGCGACGACGGTGGCCGTCCCTGGTTCGCGATGGAGTTCATCGAAGACGCGCAACCGATCGTCGCGTTCGCAGCGAATCGGCCGCACCAAGACAAGGTGCGCTTGTTTGTCGAAGTGTGCGACGCGGTCCAGCACGGACACAACAAGGGCGTCCTACATCGCGACCTAAAGCCCGACAATTTGTTGGTGGACACCCACGGCCGTCCGAAGGTGATCGACTTCGGCGTCGCGCGCGCGGTGGGCGCCGAATTCGACGGAGCAACCGCGCACACGCGCGTCGGCGAAATCGTCGGCACGCTCGCCTACATGAGCCCCGAGCAGGTCAACGGCGCCGCGCCGGACACGCGCTGCGACGTGTACGCGCTCGGCGTCGTGCTCTACGAGATGATGTGCGGCGGCCTTCCGTACGCACTCCCCAAAAACGACTTCCTTGAGGCGGCGCGCACGATTCGCGAGACGCCGCCGCGCAGATCCGAAGCATTGCGCGGCGACCTCGAAACGATCGTGCTCACATGCCTCGACAAAGCTCCGGCGCGGCGATACGCGTCGGCGGCCGAGCTGGGCGCCGATCTGCGCCGCTATCTCGCGCGGGAACCGATCGCGGCGCATCCGCCGTCGGTCGGATACCAGCTCAAGATGTTTGCACGGCGAAACCGCACGCTCGTTGCGAGTGCGGCGCTCGTGCTCGTCGCCGCAACCGTCGCGACGATCGTAAGCGTGCGCTATGCGATCCGCGCCGACGATTCGGCACAAGTCGCGAACGAAGAGAGTGCTCGCTCGCGCAAGTTGTTAACGACGCTGCTCGACCGTAGCGTGCACTCGGCCCTGCGCCACGCGCCGCTGGTGCTCAAGCTTGAGGACGGGGCGCGCACAAGCCGCGCCATGGTGGAGTCCGCGCTCAAAGACCTCGCGAACCTAGAGCGCGAGACCAGCGGTGACGCGGACGCGGGCGCGGCCATCGCGCTGGCGTACGTCTCGCTCGGCGATACGCTCGGGCACCCGGACCTGCCCAACCTCGGCGACCCCGCGGCGGCGCGCGAAAACTACGAACGCGCGTTGGCGTTTGCGCAGCGCATCGTCACGTCCCAACCGGATGCGGGGCGGGCGCGGTACGCGGCGGCACTCGCTGATGATCGCATCGCGCGCCTCGAGCTCGCGGCGGGCGACGGGCACGGCGACAAAGCGCTCGCGCTCGCGCAAAAGCGACGCGATCTCTGCTTGAAAAACCAACGGCGGTGGCCGGACCAAAAAGACACGACCCGCGACCTGGTCAGCGCACAGTATGCCGTGGCCGGCATGCACTGGATGCGCGAGGAGCACCAGGCGGCGCTCGATGCGTTCGCCGCACTCCAAACCTATGTCGATCGGATTCCGCGCGACGACCCGCAGTACCTGCGCGCCGCGGCGGAAGCCGCGTTCGGCCGCGGCGCCATGCTCACGGAGCTGAAACAACTCGCGAAGAGCGAACGATGGCTGGAGACCGCGCTCCGTCACCTGCTCGCATTGCACAAGGAGCAGCCGGACGAAGCGCGCGTCATCGTGCGCATCGGCGATGTTTACGGGAGGCTGGGCTCGATCGCGTCCCAAAGAGGCCAGGATCCAAAGGAAGCGTCTCCGGAACCGCACGTCGCGCGCGCCCTGGCGTGGACGCGCGCCGGAATCGCATTCTTGGAACCGCTCGAAGCCGCCGCCAAGCTCCCCAAAAAATCCCGGGCGCGTTTGGCGATTCTAAAAGCGCGGCGGGACCGCACGGAAAAGTCCATGGGGTCCCGCGCGGAGAACACTACGGGCGATAAACAGCGATGAAGATGTCGCCGTTGGCCACGCCGGGGAGCGTCTGACCGGCAAACATCGCCGGGCCGATGAAGTTGCCGGTCGCAATGATGGAGCCGTCGGCCAACGCGGCGATACCGGCCGGTCGATCGACCTGCGAGCCACCGCCGGAAAACGCCCACAGCGGCGCGCCCAACGAACTGTAGCCGGCAACGAACACTTCTTCGCTTTCGGGGTTGTTGAACGTCGCACTACCGATCGCGAAATCGAACCGGAAATGTCCGGCCACAAGCAACGTGCCGTCCGGGTGCACCGCAAGCGACGCCACGTCCTCGTTGCCCACGCCGCCGGCGCTGGTCGCCCACCGCAAGGATGCGCCGGTGAGATCGACGCAGGCGAGAAACATGTCGCGGATGTCATTGCTGTCGAGCGTCGTCTGGTTGGCCCCTTCGCCGAGCGTGAGCGACTCGCGAAACGACCCGGCGATCACGACGACGCCGGGGGAGATCTCGCGCACAGCACTCAGCCGGACCTCGTCGGTTCCCGCAGCCGTGAACACACTCATGCAGTCGCCGATATCGGAGAACCGGGCGATGAAGATGTCTTGCTCTTCACCGGCAATCGTCTTCTCGTTCGCCGTACCCGCCTCGAACACGGTCTCGCCGTCGTACTCGCCAAGCACGGCAACCGAGCCGTCGGAGAGTAGCGTCAGCGCGGACGCAAACGTATCGAAGTCCGTGAAAACGGTGCGCGCCCAGGCGAACGTCCCATCGGGCCCGTATCGCGCCACGAACATCGATCGGGCGGCGTCGTTGGAGAGCGTCGTCTCATTCGGCGTGCCCCGCGCGAACGAGATGTCGGTCGTGTAGCGGCCAGCGACCGCGACGGAACCGTCCGCGTACGCGGCGACGCCGCCGGGCGCCTCGCTCGACGCCCCGCCCAAGCCGGCGGCCCAAGCAAGTGTGCCGTCGGCGTTGTAGCTGGCGACAAAGAGGTCGTCTTCGAACTCAAAGCCTTGGAGCTGCGTCGATTCGAGCGTGGTTTCGTTCGGTTCACCGACACCGAGCACAACGGAGCCGTGAAAGCGCCCGAGTACGACGCACTTGTTGTTCACCGGAACCGGGTCGATCGCGCACGGCTCCACGTCGTTTGAGCCCTGCATCGAGGAGGCCCACCGCAGGGCGTGGTTCGGACCAAAACAAGCAATAAACCCGTCGTCAAACGGCCCCGCGGTGAATGTCGTCTCGTTGGGCTCGCCGGCCCCGAGGGTGATCGAGTCCTCGAACGACCCGATGATGACGTAGGAGCCATCGGGAAACGTCTTGAGGTCGTAGGCGTAGCGGTTGAAGTCGCCCGCGATCTGACGCGAATCCTGAAGCAACTCCGCAACGCGGTCGCTCCCGCTGCAACCAAGCGCAACCAAAACCAAAACAAAGCACGCAAGTCTCGTCGTCATAAGATCCTCCGCCCTCCCAAGGCGAAAAAAAGACGAGGAGCCGACGCAAAAAAAAAAGAAATCTTGAGGGAGCGCAAAACCGCCGGAGAAAGCGCCGGGCCGGCGGGCGGCCACGGGAACGAACGAAAAACGTTTTGGTCACAGCGGATCGGCCGGCATTCATCAAGTCGACGACCGTTTTCTCGTGAAAGGAGTGATCCGTGAAACCGTTATTCACATTCGCAGTGCTCGCTGTCATCGTCGCTACGACGATGGGAGCCACCATGGATGGAGACTGCCCCGGTACGTGCGCAAAGGATCTCGAGGAAGGCTCGGACCTCGACAAGCTTTACAAGTGCCTCTGTGAGATCATCGACGCCGACCCCCCGTGCCTGCCGGCCGAAATCGTGAAAGCGCTTAGGACCGTAAAGGACGCCGGCAAGCTAAAGGTCGCCACGCCAAAACAAGTTGCATGCGAACTCGCCGACCGGGAGATGCCCGGGCTACGAGAAGCAGCAAAGACTGCGAACGAAATCGCGCCGGGTTCTTACCCAGATTCGCTTCTTGAAAAACAACACAAGGAACTCAAAGTCAAGTACGCGCCGCAAGGAAGCTCGGAGGGGCTAACCGGCAAAAACTGCGTGACTTTTGTCCTTCTGCCGACGCTCTCGAACCCCTACCGGAAAAAAGCGGCGATGGTTCACGAAGGTACTCATCTCATTCAACAAAACTCGAAGGACTGGAGCGATCCGGGCGGACGAACCGGCGGAAGCGGAACCAACTCAGGCGGAGGCGGCGGCTCGAGCACACCGGCCGTATCGACGACAACGCCGGGATGGGGCCTTTATCAGGAACTCGGTGCCGAATCCGCTGCACTCAAATACCTGCTTGATCAGGCCGCCAAGAATGCGTCGAGCAGCGACCCCGAGAAAGCGGCGAAAGCTGCCCAAATCAAGGCTGCGATCAAGAGTTCGAAAGGTCTTCTGGGTACGTCGATCGGCCTCATGTGCACGTTCCTCAAGACGAACGCCGACTCGCCACATGCGACGGCGTTCACGACGTGCAAGAACGACGCCAAGAAAGTGGTCGCTAAAGCCGACGCATGGCTAGCCGCAAACGCCGAGGCCGGCGAGAAGAACAAATAGGGAGAATGGACGTGCAGTACTCATGGTTTGCTTTTCTTTTTTTAGTCCTTCTCAACGCGTGTACAGGCTCGACGCCTGCACCATCGCTTACTCGGTCGGCCCAGGTTTTGACCACGACGCCGGACGCTTTCGTTCAAGGTAGCTTTCAAGACGGCGACGCTGCACCGGTCTTTCTGTACTTGGCGTCTTCCGAAGACGGTCAAGTCCTCTTCGAGGCAATCGACGACGGAGCCCAAACTTGCATCGACACGGAGAGCAATGCGATTTTGTGGGGCGACTCTTGGCGGGTCGCGGATACGACGTGGTTCGTTGTCAGCGTGGTGATGGCCGACGAAACCGCGCGTGTCCTTCGCTACAAAGATGTAGACGGAGACGGCGCACCGGACGAATCTTCCAAGGAGGAAATCGCCACATCCGGGACCGAACCGGCCTATATCACCAGCGTTACTCGCGTAGACAACGAAGATGCTTCCGCGGTCTTCGTTCTCGATAGCCGCTGCCAAGACATCTGGGTTGCAAGCGACACCGATTCCGACGGGTGGGCCGACGAGCTGGAGACGACCGCGTTCGCCATGTCCGCGGACTATTCCGAGATTCTCAAGGCGGCAGGGATTGTCGCGTTCGATCACGATGGGATCGATCACGCCATGGTCATCACGTCTGGAATCGTCCGTGGCTCCAGCCGCGTCGAAGGCTACATGCTGTACGACGACGATGGGGACGGAAGTGCCGACCGAGTCGAATCAAGCACGCAGCCCAGCCCCACGCCGTCCTCATACGGACGCCTCTATCACGGGCAGAGCACGGTTACGGTGCTCGGCGGCTACAGCGCGGATGGTCGGATCGTCGAAGCATGGGAACTGGGAGAGCAGGGCGAGGATGTCGTCCTCCTAAGTTCCGCGACCTTTGCAGCTTCCAACGTTTTGACGATGTCCCTAACTCGTTCCCTCGCGCAGGGCGAGCAGATTGGATTGCGTTTCGCGGACGGCGGAATTCAGTTCATTCAAACTGTGGCCGCAGCCGAGCCGCAGGTCCTCGGCACGGGAGTCTCACGCTACACGACGACAGATCTTGAGGTCCCACAGACGATCACGCTTACCGGTCTCAACTTCGTCAGCACGATGATCGTCACGGTTCTCGGGCCGGACGGTACGTTGTCGACCGCTGCGCCGACGGTACTCACATCCACAGAAGCCACCATCACGCTACCGACGTACGTCGAGCCCACCGAAGGGTTCCCCCGCGCATCACTCGCGATCTGGGCGTCTTCATCGCAAAACAACGACGACCCCACGATCCCGGTCATGATTGCCGTGTCTCCGCCGGCCGAATAGTAAAACGGCCCAAACCCGGGCCCAAACGGGCCCGGGTTTTCAGCGGCACCGCCGTCATCATCGCCGGACGGCCTGAACGCGACATCCGTAAACCGCCCGGATGGACCATGCGTCGCGCACGGGCCGAAATGTACTGACCCGCACGCATCGCAACCTGTCCCCGACCGCCGCTAGTTTGGCGTTGAGGTGACTCAGGGAGCGGCCGTACTCGCGGAGGAGTATTTCGACAGCGGCGATCCGCGTTTTCTCGAAGCGTTTCGAGATGTGCGGATCCCGGACCGCGTCGCTGCGATGACCGATCGCTGGTTCCGCGACCCGCGGCCGTGGGCGCGCGAGCAGGCCATCGCTTACTTCGAGGAGCCCCTTTCCACCGACGGCCACCACCCCGTGCTTAAGCGCTGGCTTCGCCATGCGGAGAGCACGGCCGACACCGAGCTGATGGGCGTGCTGATGGTGGCGTGCGACGGGCTCGTGCGGCGAGAGTTCCAGTGGGGTCAGTTCTCGACACCGCGCAATTCGATCCTGCCTCCGCGCACCTACGACCGCAAACAAAACAAGTGGCGCAAGCGCGAGTGGACGCACGGCAAAGTGCTCTATAGCTACGCCACGCGCCGTTACCTGCGCCGGCGCGCGTGGCGCTGGTTTCGAAAAATCGGTCACCAATCGGCGGAAACGTACGTCGCTGCGGTCGCGTCCGCGCTCTCTCGCTACACCGACGCCGCACTCGAAGACGGACCCGCGATTCTCGACTCGTGGTCCTTACTGCACGCATGTTTTTTCCACAGCCCGCTGCTCGAGTTCGACGCGCGCCGCGCGCAACTCACGGACGGTAGCCAGCTCGCCGATCTCGAACCCGCACCGGCGTTTCCCGAACTGTGGTCGCGGACCGAGTCGTTCCCCGAGCTCGCCAGCCTGATCGTGCGGGCGTCGAGCCGCTTGGTGCGCACGTGGGCGATACGTTTTGTGCGCGCCAACCACCAGGCCGCGCTCGCCGCACTCGATATCGCCACGATCGTGCGCTGGATCGGCCACGACGACACGGAGATTCAAGAGTTCGGCATCGCGTGCCTGGAAAACCACGAGGCGTTACCCACGCTCCGCATCGACGATTGGAAGCAACTCTTAGCGATCCAAGATCCCTTGTTGCTGCAACGGCTCTGCGAGTTGATGCAACGCCACGTCCGCGCGGATCGCATCGACGACACGGAATGCGTGGCGCTCACGACAAGCCGACCGACGCCGATCGCACGTCTCGGGTTGTCGCTTCTCCAACCACGCGAGTTGCGGGATCCGGGGCTACTCGTCGGGCTTGCCGACGCGCGCTGCGAAGCGGTCGGCGCCGCGGTTGCCGAGTTCGCGCTAAAGCGCCTGAGCACCGACGCCGCGTGGAATCCCGAAGCGTGCATGCGGTTCTTGGACTCCGCCAACCCCGCCGTGCGTGTGGCCGCCTGGGCATGGTTGCTCGCGCACGACCGAGCCTCGCGCGAGTCGATGTTTTTCGTGCGGCTGATCGAAACGCCGCACGACGACATGCGGTTGCCGCTCATCGACGAACTCGAACGCCGCGCCGCGCTGCCCGGACTCGGCGGCGACACGCTGGTCCCCGTTTGGTCGTCGGTGTTACTGGGCGTCCATCGCGGCGGACGTCGCAAACCGAAAGCGGTGCGCCAAATCGCGAACGCGATCATCGCCGAGCCGGAGCGCGTTGACGCGTTGCTGCCGGTGCTGTGCGTCGCCGTGCGCAGCGTACGCGGACCGGAACGCGCCGCCGGCCTGTCGGCGCTGGCTACCGTCGCGGCCAAGCACCCCGCGCTGCACGCGCGCATCGAAGAGCGACTTCCCGGCCTCTCGCTCCCGGAGGCGACGCGATGAGAGTGGACCTGGCGTATCACGGCCGCAGCGGCGTGACGGACAACGTGCTCGGGTTCAAACCGAACCTGGCGCGCGATGTCGTCAGTTTCGACGGCGAGCTTCGTCATCCGGTCCGGTTCCGCGAGGCGATCTCTGCGCTGCACGACGTTGTGGTCAGCGACCTGCGGTTCAAAAAGCGCGACAAGACCGCGTACCGGGAGTGGAAAGCCGGCGAAGGCCAACGCCTCGCCGTGGTTCGCGCCGACGCCCTGGCAGCCGCGCGCGCTGAAGCGGATAAGGAGCACGGCGTCACGAGAGAGCTGCGCAGCCGCTACAACGCCGCGCGCAAAACGTACTGGAGCGCGCGGCGGCGCTACGACCGCTACCTGCGCAAGTACGACGTCGAACTGTGGCGCAAGCTCTACCCGTGCGACCCGGTCGTCACCGTCGGACCCGACGTCGTGTTCTTCGAGTGCTTTTCGTCCGACGAATCGTCGTACGGCTGTCTCACGGTAGACCGCGACGCGTTCGGCGCCTCGCGCGGCGTGCAGATGGGCACAACGAACGTCGATTACTCGTGGGATCTCTACGAGGGGTTTCAGTCGCTGCGCACATATCGCTCCACGCGGCTGCACGTCGACCCGTCCGGCTTCGAAGTGAAAACGACCGACGCCGATACGATCCGCGAGGAAAAGATCGACCTGCCGGACGGGTGGTTGCGCGGATTCATGCAACTGCAAGCGACGATGACGCTGCCGATGCGGCGCGTGTCGCTTTCGCGCGAAGCTCTGTACGGCCTGCTCGCCGTGTTCAAACGGCGTAAAGCGAAAAAGAGCCCGCGCGCGATCCGTTTCGAACTTTTGGCGGGCCAAGCCCCGACGGTCGTGCTCGAGCCGTGGGAACAGCGCATCGTCTCCGAGGAGACGCGCTACGAGGGCCCGGACGGACCGCCGATTCGCATCTGGGGGCGGCGACGGTTGCTCGTGCTCGCGCGGCTCTTGCCGTTGATTGAGCGTTGCGACGTGTACTTGCTCGGCGACGGGTTGCCGTCGTTTTGGGTCGCGCACATGCGCGAGATGCGGCTCACGCTCGGCTTGTCCGGCTGGACGACCAACGACTGGACGCGCGGGTCGTCGCTCGACCTACTCGCGCCACCGGTCGAGCCGCCGCGCGAAGTCGTGCAACGGGCCGCCGCGTTCATGCAGCGCACGAGAACGGCGACGCTCGACGAAGTGCAGCGCCACTGTACGTGCCCGCTCGATGTCGCCGCCGCCGCGCTCAACCGCCTCGCGCACACGGGGCAGGTGATCGGCGATCTTGCCGCGGGAACGTACCGCTGGCGCCAGGTCATGCCGATCGCGCTCGGCGAAGCGCAACTCGGTCCGGAAAGCCCGGAGCTCACGGGCGCGCGCGAGTTGTTCGCCAAGGGCGCGGTGCGGATCGAACGGCGCGAGGAGATCGCCGGCGGACGCCTCCTCGTTGCCGGACGCGTCGCAAACGAAGACGTCGAGCTGTTGCTCGACCGCGACGGCGTCTTGAAAAAAGCCAAGAGCACAGACCGGCACCACCGCCGCACGGGGCTCCGTGCGGGGCCGAGCCGGTACGTGCTTGCGTTGCGCATGGCGAGCCAACACGACCCGCGCACCGATCGCAACACGTCGGACTGGTACCGGCGGTTGCAGGGGTGGGCGTCGCCGTAACGACGACCCGCTCGCTTGAAAACTAAACATTGTCGGAGGGGCCGGGAGCCTCGAGACCATCTTGCTGCGGCGTTCCGCCGCGGTTGACATTGGCTACCCATGCTTCCCCAAGGCCGTTGTTCTTATTGCCGTACACGCACCCGTGCGCTCGGACTAGAACAAGCCAAAGCTTTCCGCGCGCACGGGTGCGTGTACGGCTTGGTGAACGACCTTGGTCCGCGGACAGAAGTCGAGCCCCGGTCCCCTCCGCTTTCATTCTGGTTGTTTCATGCGATACGTCATCGCCGTTATCTTTCTGATTTGGGTCGGCCGACTCCTTTGGTTCGGTCTGGCCGCGCTGTGGCGCGCGATGTTTGGTCCGCCGGCTCCGCGGCGTCGCGGCCAGCGCTTTGATTTCGAGATCGAAGGGGAACCACGCGGTCCGCACACGACGACACAGCGGACACGAAGAACGCGGTCCCAAGACGAGTCCCAGCTCGATCCCGGCGGTTTCGGACCGGCGCGCGAGGAGACGATGCGCCAGGCGCGGCGCATTCGCAATGCGTACTGGAATCCGTGGTCGATGCGGCAAGACCTCATCCCGCCCGCAACCGATGACGTGACCCGCGTTGTTGACGGCGCGATGGTCGGCGAGGGATTCATCACGCCGGAAGAGCTCGAGGAGATCCACGAGGTCGGCCGCGAGATGGACGAGAAGCGTCCGACGATGCTGCACGCGCAAACGGCGGCGGTCGATGCGGTGCGTTTAGACGCCGAACAACGCGCCGCGATCCGCGCACAGAAAAAGGCCGAAGCGGCGGAGCGGAAACGAAAGCGCGCCGAAGAAGTCAAACACCGGCGCGCCACCGATATTGTGTTCTTGGGCCGCGGCGTCTCGCGCGGGCTCGCGGACCGGCGCGCGAACGTCGAGCGGCTCGAAGCCGCGGGCTTGCCGGTGCTCGCAACGCCGGCGGACGTCGCAAGAGCGTTGGGGCTCGAGATTCCGCGCCTGAGATGGCTCGCATTCCACAACGACGCGGCGCGAAGGGTGCACTATGTGAGATTCACGGTGCCGAAGCGATCGGGCGGCGTGCGCGAACTCGCATCGCCGCACAAGACACTAAGGCGCGCGCAGGAGTGGATCTTGCGCGAAGTGCTCGACCATGTGCCGGTCCACGACGCGGCGCACGGGTTCGTACGGGGAAAAAGCATCGCGACGAACGCCAAGGTGCACGTGGGACGCGACGTGGTGGTCAACGCGGACCTGCGCGATTTTTTCCCGACGGTGACGTTTTGGCGAGTCGAGGGCGCGTTTCGACAACTCGGATACAGCGCGGCGGTGGCGACGATCTTCGCGCTGTTGTGCACAGAGGCGCCGCGTACAACGCTGACGTACGAGGGAGAGACGTATCACGCAGCAACCGGGCCGCGCGCGTTGCCGCAAGGCGCGTGCACAAGCCCGGCACTTTCCAACTTGGTCGCAAGAAGACTCGACTCAAGAATGACGGGGATCGCGAAAAAGCTGGGGTGGCTCTACACGCGGTACGCAGACGACCTAACGCTATCGACAAGCGGCGCACCAAAAGAAAACGTGGGCTACTTGCTGGCAAGGCTCCGTCACATCGCAGAAGACGAAGGCTTCGAGGTCAACGAAAAGAAGACAAGAGTCCTAAGAAGAAACACGCGTCAAGAAGTAACGGGACTGGTCGTAAACGACCAAGTAGCGGTACGAAGAAAAGAGATACGTCGCCTAAGAGCAATCCTACACAGAGCAAAAACCGAAGGCCTAGCCCAACAGAACCGAGAAGAGCATCCGAACTTCGAAGCATGGATCAAAGGAATGATCGCGTACGTGTCGATGGTGCAGCCGAAGCAGGGTGCGGAGTTGCGGCGGGCGCTGGATCAGATCTAGCCTGAAGAGGCGTGGCCACTGGGGCCAGCGCGGGTGCCCGCCCCTTCGCGAGTGAGACCTGTCTAGTTCACCGCTCGGAGTCGTTCGTTGAGATCTTCTGGAGCCACAAAGATGAACTTCTGCCGAACCTTCGACTTGCGGAGTAGCTGCTTTTCAGCAAGCCTCATGAGGTCCGATCGCGCCGTTTCGTACGCGACATTGTGACTCGTTTGATGCGACTTGACAGTGTACTGGTGTCCGGGATGTCTGAGTGCGTGTCCTAGTAACTGCAGCTGGCGGTGATTGAACTCCGGGTTTCGTCGAATCAGCTGATCAACTTTCGCGACTTCAGACGCCTTCTTCCTCAGGTGGGCATGCAGATCTTTGATTGCCCTAACGATGATCTCCAACTGGAACATGACGAAGTACGTAAGGTCGTTCTCATCGGTCTCCACGTAGAGATACGAACGTGCATATCTAGCTGGCGCTTTCTTGAGGATGCTCGATATCGAAAGATACTCTGTCAGCCAGTACCCTTGCGACAGCATGCTCCAATAAAAGAGCGCGCGGGCAGTACGCCCGTTCCCGTCTACAAAGGGATGATCATAGGCCAGCCAAAAGTGCAGGATGATTGCACGCAGTACGGGAAAGACGAACGACTCTCTGTCATTCGCGAAGTCGCACATGATTTGAAGTCGTTCCGGAAGTTCGTCGGCGGGCGGCGGCTCATGGAGTGTCTCACCTTTAGCCCCCGCCACGATCCGGTACTCGTCGCTTCTTCGAAGTCTGCCTTCCGCGCCTTGAGCCTCATCCGTGCCCTCTGTCATCGTCCGGTGAATTTGGAACACAACTTGTGGAGTGAGCGGCTGCCCAACTAGATCGCGGATCTCTCTGATCGCGCGATAGTTGTTCAGGATCATTCGCTCGTTGTCGTCTCGAGGCTTCCGCCCAGAGCGAATCAGCTCTTTGGCGGCTGGGGTTGTCGTTGCAGCCCCCTCCAGCTGACTTGATGTGATGGCCTCTTCAATCAACGAACTAACGATGTAGCGCTCTCTCGTATCAGGATTGACGACCTCCTCCCTGATCGAGATGTTTCCGCTGGCGCTTTGGGTGATTTGGTGACCCATCGCCAGGGCTTCGTCGGGAAACGCGTACTTGAATGGGTGACCTGCCGTATCCGTAAGCGGGAGTGTCTTCCAGAGCTGTTGCCGCGCAAGCTTGATCCCTAGCCACCACTGCTCCAACGTCAGCCCTTCAGGGGGCTCGATGTGCCTTAGTTTCTCGAAATGTCGGTACCGCCCATCGATCGTTGCCTTAACACCTGCCGCCATCACTTTTCCGAACGTTTCGAGATGGTCTGGCCGGAGGTACTTTTGGACGAGGGCGTCGTATGTCGGCGGAACCTGGGGGATCTTCATGCGGACCTACCACTTTTGATGAAGCTAGTACTTCTCCAGTCTACCATTTCCAGCGAATCTAGTACTTCTATTCCGCAGCTTTGAGCGTTCCTCTGAGCTACTAGAGTTCTACTTCTCACTACCGAATTAGTAGTTCGTTCCCCCTAATTCCCCCTAAATTCCTAATTCCCCCTCCCTAGTTCCCCCTAATTCCCAGAGATCTACTTCCTGCCTCCAAATTAGTAGCTCGGCGGCCATCGCCGCCACTGCAAAGACCGTGTCTTTGCGTGAAGCGGGACGACGCATCCAACTGAGCCCCCGTGCCAGAACTCGAATTCGCCCGGCACCCAAGGCGGCTGGCCGACCCCATGCAAGCTTCTTTGCCCGCTCCGGCTCCTCACCATCGATGTGGTCGGCGAGATCGTCACAAAGCGTCCCCTACTGGCCCCCAACGGAAACGCGCGGCGTCAGGCAACTCCGTCGCCCGAGAGCGTTGCCTGTTCAGCACTCACCGATGTCCGTAGTCGGTGCGATGCGTAGCTCGAAAGTCGGTAGGAGTTTGCAGATCACATTCAACGACTACCAGGTCCGCGTAACAGCGGTCAGCCGTTTCGATTATGCGATATGGGCGGTACTGGACTCGAACCAGTGACCCCCTGCTTGTAAGGCAGGTGCTCTAACCAACTGAGCTAACCGCCCGTCTTGTTTCTCTTTGTTTTGCAGAGTCTACGGCGTGCCGCTCTCCGGTCAATCCCTCTGCGCCCCCTTTGCGTTCCTCCGCGATCCGTGCTTCGATTGTGTTTATGGTCTTAGCACTACTTTGAGGTGTGCGGTTACGTCTGACTTTCCCAAGAAGTCGAGCTTTGGGTTCTCGACGATGACGTAGTAGCGGCCCGCTCCGAGCCTATACTCTTTGCTGTTTCGGTTTGCGCGCTTCATTTCGAATCGGGTGTAGTGCCGGAACTTGCCGCCGAACAGCGCTTGCTTTGCGCTTTTGAACTTCTTGTAGTCGCTTTCGTTCACGACGTAGACGTTCACGCCGGAGCGGTTGGCTTGGATGCTCACTTCGACCGCCGCGTCGCGGTTCAGCGTAAACCCCTTCGCCTTCCAGCGCTTGGAACCGACGCTGAACTCCTCATCGAAAAGAGTCTGCGAACCGCTCACCAGCCGCCCCACGGCTTCTTTGCTCGACCGCGGAATCCACTTCCACGCCGCGAAACAGGCGACGCAGATCAGAAGGAACAGGCCGACTCGCTCCGACGAAGAGTCCTTCTTTTTGGGCGCCGCTTTGAACGGGTGCGCGCACTTTGGACAAGCATGGGCGTCCAAAGACACTTTCGTGTTGCACGCCGGGCAATCAATCAACGCTGCCATTTTGAGTTCCGCTGCGCACTTCTATACGCCCGGCGCGCCTTGGTCAATCGCCATCGACCGCTCGGTGCGCATCTTTGGCGGGGACATCGCGGGTCCTCGCCGTTAGATTGTTCCTATGCGCGTTGCCGTGATTGGTTCTGGGTATGTCGGTCTTGTGACCGGGGCCTGTCTTGCCGAGACCGGCAACCATGTGGTCTGCGTCGATCACGATGCCGACAAAATTGCTCGGCTCGCGCAGGGTGCCGTCCCCATCCACGAACCCGGCCTCGAGCCTCTCATCCAACGCAACTTTGCCGCCGGTCGGCTCGAGTTCAGCGTCGATCTCGCCTCAGCCGTGCGCGATGCGCGCGTCGTGTTTATCGCCGTCGGGACGCCGCCTCTAACCGACGGGAGTGCCGATCTTTCGGCCGTTGACGCCGTCGCGACCCAGATCGGCGCGTGCATGAACGGCGAAAAAGTCATCGTCACCAAATCGACCGTTCCCGTCGGGACCGGCGCGCGCGTGCGCCGCCTGCTCCGAGACGCCACCGCTCACCCCTTCTCGGTTGTCTCCAACCCCGAGTTCTTAAAAGAGGGCGCGGCGGTCGAAGATTTTATGAAGCCCGACCGCGTTGTGATCGGTGCGGATGACGCGGACGCCGTCGAGGTCATGCGCCAGATCTATGCGCCGTACATGCGACGCGGCGATCGCTTGTTGGTCATGGACGTTGAAAGCGCGGAGATGACCAAGTACGCGTCCAACGCGATGCTCGCCACGCGCATTTCGTTTATGAACGAGATCGCCGCGCTTTGCGAGCGCGTCGGCGCCAACGTCGAGCAGGTGCGCCGCGGCATGGCGGCTGATGTCCGGATCGGCGGCCACTTCTTGTTTCCCGGCGTCGGGTTTGGCGGCTCGTGTTTCCCCAAGGACCTAAGCGCGCTGCATCACGTCGCCGAGACGCACGATCTCCCGATGCGCATCATTGACTCGGTGACGGCGGTCAACCGCGCGCAAAAGACCGCGCTCGTGAACAAAGTCAAAGCGCACTTCGGCGCCGACCTTTCGGGCAAAACTTTCGCCGTTTGGGGGCTCGCGTTTAAGCCGGGCACCAGCGATCTGCGCGAAGCGCCGTCGATCGCGATCATCCGTGGCCTGCGCGAGGCCGGCGCTACGGTCCGCGCGTCCGACCCCGTCGCCCATCGATCCGCCCACGACGTTTTCAACGGCGACGTGACCGTCCACGAAGACCCCTACGAGATCCTCGACGGCGCCGACGGCTTGTTGCTTGTGACCGAATGGAATGTCTACCGGTCGCCGGACTTCGACGCCGTGCGCGAGCGTCTTCGCGATCACGTGTTATTTGACGGTCGCAACATTTGGAACCGTCAACACGTCGAGAGTCTCGGATTCTCGTATTACGGCATCGGCGTGTAGGCGCAACACGAATCACCCCGGCGCGGTCGTGTGCAACGCGCCCGGAGCTTTCATTTCTCCAAGTAACCGCGCGACATAGCGTCCGCGCCGGTCGTCGCGGGCGGCTTGTTTCTCAAACACTTGGACACACTCACGCAGCCAACGCCGCGCGCGTTTCTTGTCGCCTTTGGCAATCGCGAGCAACGCCAACCGATCGTATGCCGCCACAACCGTCTTGGTTTCGTCGCGACAGCGCTTGAGGATGGCGCGCCAGGCCCGCTCCGCTTCTTTCGTCTCGCCACGCGCAGCGAGCAGCGAGCCGAGCGCCAGCAGCGCCCGCGCGCGCTCCGCAATGATGTCTCCGAACTCCTCGATGGCGCAACGCATGTAGCGTTCGGCCGCCACCGGATTCTTGTTGCGCAACAACAACGCGCCGCCCTCACGCCACGCGCGCGCCTTGTCCTTGCGCCGCGCCGGCCCCGCCACGATCTTGTCGTGCTCCTCAACCGCCTCTTGCAACAAGCCGCACGCCCGCAGAAGCGAGGCGCGTTTGCGACGCAGCCGCGGCACCTGCTTCCGGTCCTTTGGTTTTTGGGCAAGGAGTTCGTCGTACGCCGCCAGCGCGGCCCGCATCGCCTTCGTTTTTTGCGCCGCGTCTTTTTCACGCCGCGCGACGGCCGCCAGCGCGTCGGCCTTCTCCAGGGTCATCGCGACGCGCTTCCCCGGCGCCGCCCAACCCGGAGACATCCCGAGCGCCACACCCCAAAGAGAAAGCGCAAGAATCCAACCCCTCAACATGCCGCCTCCACTCTGAGCCGTTGCCGCGCGCGGTGCAGGCGTGTTTTCACACAAGGAATCGACGTCCGCAGCTGTGCCGCCACCTCGCGCAGCGAATGCCCCTGGAAGTAATAGAGACGCACGGGTTGCTGCAGCGTCCCCGGGAGATCGCGGATCGCCACCCGCAACGCGTCCACGCGCGGGGATTCGTGCCGCGCAGCACGCGCGGACGGCGCTGGGTGATCTTCGGCGAGCGGGCGCACGGCAACGCGCTTGCGAATACCGTCGACGAGTTTGCGTTGCGCGATGCGAAACAGGAACGCGCCGAGCGCCTCGGGACAACGCAGCTGGTCATGCCGCGCGATCGCTTGCAACACGACCTCTTGCGCTAAGTCCTCGGCCTCGTGGAAGTCGCGACACCGGCGGCGGCACCACTGTTGCAAACGAGGAAGGTGCGGCTGCAGAAGGATCTCGATGGGCGGCGGCATGCCCGTCGCCTACGCAAACCGACGCGCCAAAAAAATCGCGCCACGCCCCGTCGCACGCGAACGCGCTTGCCGGCGAGGTTTTGAGCAGCACGCAACCGGCCGTGGCGCGATTCCACCTGCACCGCGATTGCACACTTGGCGCGCAACCGGGAACGGTTGGCGCGATTCCCGCCGCCGCGCCGAGGGCGGCGGCTACTCGGTCGCGCTGGGCGGCGCGGTCAGCTCGAGCTTGGCCTCGATCGACTTGTTGATCTCGGTCATCAACTCGTGAAAGTCCGCTTGCGCGCGGAGGAGCTCCATCAAGATCGGATTCTTGATCACGCTCTCGCGCAAGCTCGCCTCGCTGCGCTTCTCCTCAGGCTCGATCGGCTGACCCAACGCGGACTTGCGCTGGAGTAACTCCGACGCCGCGTCGTAGTCGCGTTGTAGCTGCTGCGCTTGCTCGTCTCCCTGAAACGCTTCGCGGGACTTTCGGTACGCGTCGTAGCGTGCGTGGCGAACCACGGCATCCCCGAGCTGAGACGCCAACTCTCGAATCTGCTCCATGCGCAGCACCTTACCAAGAGGTGCGTCTGAACTGGAAGTCCTGGCGACGCGGGGAGCAACTGCTTGAAAAGCGACGGCGAGGGTGCGCGGCGCAGCGATCGGCTTTGAGACCCGCCCGCATCTCCCGTGACTTCTTGGCAGCTAGCCCTGGGCGAGTTTTTCGATCCGCTCGAGCCGCGCGGTTTCGGTCTGCTTGAGCCAGCGAATCTCTTGGAGAAGCGGCAGCGTTTTTTGGAAGTACTCCCGCGCGCCCGCCTCGTCGCCTTGGGCGAGGAGACACTCGGCGATCTCTTCGAATACAAACCCGTCGCGATCTTTCCCGTCATCGGACCACGCCATCTCCAACTCGCGCTGCATGCGCAAGGCTTTATCGATCTCGCCCATCCTGCGCAGCGTGTGCGCGACGCACCACTTTGCGATGCGCTTCGATTTTTTTCCGCCGTGGTCCCTGCGGAACTCGAGACCTTTTTCAAAGCACTTCAGCGCGTCCTTGTATCGCTCCGCGTCGAGGTGCGTCATTCCGCTGTTGTTGTAGAGCGCGCCGAGCCACTTGCGCGCGCGCGGGTCCAATGACTCCTCCGCGATCGCCATCGCCTTCGCGTTCCATTCGAGCTGTTCGCACGACGGGCACGAGATCGCAAGCATGTGCGCCGCGTCGATCGCGTGATAGTCCTCGCCGGCGCGGCACGCCAGCTCCCACGCTTGCAAAAACAACGCGCACGCGGGCTCGGCTTCTCCTTGTGAGTTGTGCGTGCGCCCGCGCTCCAACAAGTAGCGGATGCGCGGCACAACCGACTCTTCGGTCAGCTTCGCCTCGACCTCATCAAGAATCTCGTTTGCCTTGTCGAAGTCACCGCGTAGACCGTACGTGCGCGCAATCTGCGTGTAGAGCTGCATGCAGTAGTCCTCGTTGCCCGCCATCTCGGCGCACGGCAGGAGCGAACGAAACATCGCTTCCGTCGCTTCAGGGTTGCCGTAGTTCCAGAGCTTGTCGAAGTCCGGAAGTTCAGGCGGGACCAGCGCCTCCCAGCTCATCTCCCTCTAGATCGGACTGTGGCACCGGGATCGTGAGCGCGCGGTCACGAAATCGGGCGGGCGCCGGATCCATCGATCCAGGCCCGCCCGCGGTGTCCGTTAGCTCTTCGGAATGCGCCGTAGTGTCAACGCGCCTTCGTGCGCGTCCACCTCGATCGCGTCGCCCTCGCCGAACTCGCCGGACAAGATGCGGCGCGCCAGCGGGTTCTCGAGCTCGCGCGTGATCAAACGCTTCAACGGGCGCGCTCCGAACGCCGGCTCATAGCCGCGCTTCGCCAGCGTCTCGCGTCCCGCCTCGGTCAGCGTGAGCGCGATTCCGCGCGCCATCAAGCGCGTCGCCAAGCGTTCGAATTGAATTCCTGCGATGTGCTCCAAGTGTTGCTCGTCCAAGCGATGGAAAAACAGCGTCTCGTCGATGCGGTTCAAAAACTCCGGGCGAAACGTCGTGCGCAACGCGTCGCGCACTTTGGCTTCGTACACCTTAGGTTTCTCGTCCGCGAATTGCGACCCGAGGTTACTTGTCATGATGAGCACCGTGTTGCGGAAGTTCACGGTGCGTCCCTGGCCGTCGGTCAACCGCCCTTCATCGAGAAGCTGAAGCAACACGTTGAACACTTCGGGGTGCGCTTTCTCGATCTCGTCGAGCAAGATCACGCTGTGCGGACGGCGGCGCACGCGCTCCGTCAACTGCCCACCTTGTTCGTAACCGACGTAGCCCGGAGGCGCGCCGATCAAACGCGACACGGAGTGTTTCTCCATGTACTCGCTCATGTCGATGCGCACGACGGCGCTCTCGTCATCGAAGAGAAATTCCGCGAGCGCTTTCGACAACTCGGTCTTGCCGACGCCGGTCGGCCCGAGGAACAAGAACGAACCGATCGGACGGCGCGGGTCGCTGATGCCGGCGCGCGACCGGCGCACGGCATCGGCGACGGACTGCACGGCGGTTGACTGCCCCACGACGCGGCGTTGCAGCACCGATTCCATATCCTGCAGGCGCTCGATCTCGCCCTGCATGAGTTTCGCGACGGGGATGCCCGTCCAGTTGCCGACGACATCGGCGATCTCTTCGGGTGTCACCTCTTCGCGGAGCAGGCTGTTGTCGGCCGTGTCGTGCTGCGCGTCGGCAATGAGCTTTTCCAACTCGGGGATCTCGCCGTAGCGAAGCTGTGCCGCCTGTTCGTATTCACCGGTGCGCTCGTGGCGCAGCAGTTGCTCGCGCGCCTCCTCCAAGCGCTCCTTCGCGTTGCGACTCTTTTCGATCTCGGCTTTCTCGTGTTGCCACCGCGCGGTCAACCCGTCGGACTGCTCGCGCAACTCGGCGAGTTCGCGCTCGATCGCGTCCAACCGCTCGCGCGAACCGCGATCGGTTTCCTTCGTCAACGCCGCGCGCTCGATCTCCAACTGGCGAAGCCGGCGCGTCACGTCGTCCAACTCGGCCGGCATCGAGTCGATCTCGATGCGCAAGCGGCTCGCCGCCTCGTCCATGAGGTCGATGGCCTTATCCGGTAGGAAACGCTGCGGAATGTATCGATGGGAGAGGGTGGAGGCGGCGACCAGCGCGGCGTCTTGGATCCGCACGCCGTGATGCACTTCGTAGCGCTCCTTCAGACCACGCAAAATCGCAATCGTGTCCTCGACGCTCGGTTGATCGACGTGCACCGGCTGGAAGCGTCGCTCCAACGCCTTGTCCTTTTCCACGCCCTGCCGATACTCGTCCAGGGTCGTCGCGCCGATGCAGTGCATCTCGCCGCGCGCGAGAGCCGGCTTCAACAAGTTGCCCGCGTCCGCCGCGCCCTCCGCGCCGCCGGCGCCCACGATGGTGTGCAACTCGTCGATGAACAACACGACCTGGCCCGCGGAATCGATCAACTCTTTCAGCAGCGCCTTGAAGCGTTCCTCGAACTCGCCGCGGTACTTCGTGCCCGCGAGAAGCGCACCCAAGTCGAGCGCAAGCACGCGCTTGTTTTTGAGTCCTTCCGGGACGTCGCCCGCGACGATACGCCGCGCGAGTCCTTCCACGATCGCGGTCTTTCCAACGCCGGGATCGCCCAGCAGTACCGGGTTGTTTTTCGTGCGGCGCGACAGCACCTGCATGATGCGCCGGATCTCGTGATCGCGACCGATCACCGGATCCAGCTTGCCCGCCTTGGCCTGCGCCGTGAGATCGCGGCAGTACTTTTCCAGCACCTGGTACTTCGACTCCGGGTCGTCATCGGTGACGCGTTGCGAACCGCGGATCTCGGCGAGGGCCGCGCTGAAGCCGGCGCGCGTGACGCCCGCTGCATGCAGCGTTTTCTTCGTGCCGGCGTCTTCCAGCAACCCGAGAAGCAGGTGCTCGACCGAGATATATTCGTCTTTGAGCGCCGACGCTTCATCCGCCGCTTGCGCAAAGACCTTGGCGAGCCTGGACCCGAGCTGGACGGGGCCCGCCCCCGGGCCGGTCACCGGCGGAACCGACGAAAGTTGGTCCGCGACTCCGGCGCGCAGCGACGTCATATCCGCGCCAAGACGCTCGATCACGTTGCGCACCACGCCGTCGCGCGCTTCGATCAACACGAACAAAAGATGTTCGGGCGCGAGCTCCTGGTGGCGGCTTTTTTCGGCGAGACCTTGCGCTGCCGCGACCGCCTCACGCGAACGGAGGGTGTAATTGTCGAATTGCATAAACATTCCATTCGCACTTGCCGTGCCATCAACGGAGTCGGACGCGTCCGCCGCCCTAACTTATGAGATAACCTGAGTTTGGAGAACCGTGTCAGCGAGGGAGCCTCGGTTGCGGTCTGTTCGCACCGAGGCTAGCTCCAAGTTGTTCTGTCTATTCGGCAACCGTTCATGCCGTTTCGACAGAGGTTTTCTGGAGCTACTTTGTTGTTTTCCGGTCGTGTTCTTGTGGTTCATGAAGCGGGCGCTACGCGCGCGCTTCTTCGCGATTTGCTCGCTGGCGCGGGTTTTGAGATCGACGTGGTCGAGTCCACGTACGCCGCGATGGCGCGGTTCGTCGACGCCGCGTCCGACCTCGTGATCTTGGGATTGGCGCAGCTGGACGAAGCCGAGCTCGCGTTGATCGACGCGCTCAAGGCCGAGACGAAACCGCCCCGCGTCCTCGTCACGTTTCCGTCGCCGCGGCGCGATGTGGCCGTGCGTGCGCTCAAACGCGGTGCTGACAGCTACCTGCTGGAACCGTTTTACGCCGACGAACTCGTCGCGCTGGCCCGCAGCTTGACCGAGGCGGGACGGGAAGCCAAGTCCGGCGCGTCGGTCACCCACCTCGCCGAGGAAGTCGCGCACGCCATCAACAATCCGCTCCAGGTGATGCGATTGCTTTTAGACAAGGAGCGAGTCACGAAGCGCGAACTCACGCGGGAGATTCCGGACAACTTGGAGCGCATCGAGGCGGTCGTTCGGCAACTTCAAGAGTTCGGCGCGACGGCGCGACCGGTCTTGGAGCCGCACGACCTCTGGCCGATCGTCCAGGAGGTAGCCAAGCAGGAGCAAGTCGGCTGCGAATCGGCTGACATCGGGTCCGCGCGTGTGGATCCGTCGCTCTTGCGCACCGCCCTCGCGAACCTGTTCTCCGGGATGCGGCGGCGCTGCCCTAAGGGCACGGAACTGCTCGCGCGCTTGGAGCGCGATCGCGACTTTGCTGCTGTGAAACTGATGGTGCCGCGCGAGTCCTTGCGCGACATCGATGCAACCGCCTTGCTCGACGCCGTGTTCACCGTGGCGCCGGATCGCTCCGTTTTGCCGGGCCTCGCGGGGACGCGCGCGCTGCTCGAAGCCATGAACGGCACGCTGGACATCGAGCAACACGGCAATCAGTTGATCTTTATCGCGCGCGTCCCGCTCGCGCATCCGTAGCGTTAGCGCTCGACGTAATACGTCTCGGCGTCGGGTACGTCGATCTCGATCGCATTGGGGAGGGCACCCAACGTGTACCGACCCGGCGGGCACCCCATGTACATGGTGTAGCGTGTCCCGCCCTTGAAGGTGATCTTCCCGCTCGACCGTCGCTTCAAAAACGGGGCGGATACTGAATGCAACTCGCCCCGCCACCCGGGAACGAAAACGGTGGTCCCACGTTCGAACTCGAGGTTTCCTAAGTCGAGGCCGGCTTCGGTCAGATTCACGTCACGCAAGAAGACGGGCGCAGCTATCCCGGGATCGATCCAGACATCGAACCGTCCGACTTGTTCGATCCCCGCGGCGAACGTATTCGAGCCGGGTGCACCTTGGCTCATGTACAAGCTCGACGCCGCGTGAATCTTGTGTTGTCCGGAGTGGTAGAGACGAATCGTCCCACTCGCATGTGGAAGCTCCGACCTGAACTGAAGCTTGATCCCTTCGACGAGCGTTAGGTTGACTTCCTCCACTACACCGCGGACTTCGACGGACCCGAGATCCTTGTGCGGAATCAAGAACGCATGGTGTGCGGTGAACCGTATCGTCCGGGCCGGGTCCAACACGACGTGCCGCGTTTGGTGCGGAATAAACGTCTGTTTCCCGTCAATCTCCACCATCGCTGTGCCGCCGCCGCGCGTTGTTCCGCGCGGCTGGTGAATTCGAATCTTGGTGATCGTCGGCGGGTCGATCGTTGCCGTCAACGGCTTGAACTGATCGGGCACGACGAACGCGCCGAGCGGCGTTTCCAGGAACGCCGACACGACCTCGTAATGCCCCGGGCGTACTCGATAGCGGTAGTACCCGTCCTGGGCGAATCGCGAGGTGGCCGTAAACATCTTGCCTCGGTCGTTGCGCAACTTCGGCGCCGTGATCTTGCTGTCTAACTTCAAGATGACCTCGACCCCTCGGTTCAGTCGGACGGTGCCACTCAGAGGGTTGCCGCTGACGCTCGCGGACGCGGGCCAGTACCCGGGCGCTGTGCACTGCAGCGTGACCGACTTGGGACGGTTCGCCGTCGCAACCATCGGCGTGCGAATCGTCATCCCGTGGACCTCGCCCGCTTCAGGGTTATTGGAGCGCGCGATCAATCCGCTCACTTCCAACCCGCCGGGCAGGCGGGCGACCCCGTCGCACAAAACGCGCAGATACACTGCGTGCATCGTCGGGAGCGTCATCTTTGGATTCGGCTCGCGCCGCGGGTGGATCAGTTTCGCGACCGCCTTGTCGACGAACGCGACGAGGTAGCTTTCGCGACGCCCCGGAAAGTGAGCGGCCCCGTTTTCGTCGGTCACAGCCGCGCCGCGCTTTTTCTTGGACCGAAACACGTCGACGCGCACGCCCGCGACCGAGCGCCCTTTTTCATCGACCACGGTGATCGTGACGTCGATGCCGGGATCGGCGGCGACGGGCTCGGCCGCTTGGTCTACCGGGACCCCCTCCGCAGGGTCGGTCCGAACCCGAGGCGCACGGTCGGCCCCCCCGCCGGAGAGCGGCGCCCGAGACGCCCGCGAAGAATCCTCGACGAGCGAAAACCAAAGCAGCCAGCCAACAAAGAGAGCCGCCAAAAAAAACACCCAACGCATAAGAGAACCAAAAGATAAGCGACCAAAACCAAGCCCACAGACAAGACCAGGCCCAAACCCCCCAAGCGCCGCCCCCCAGGCGGGACCACCCCCAGGCGGGACCACTTCTCGGTTTCGATCAGCGTAACCTTTTTACAAATAACGATTTATGGACGACGCGTGCGGGATTTTTCGCGCAAAAACGATCGTTCGCCCGCTCGAGTTGGAGGTACGCCGAATGCGGGGGAAGTCGTTGTCGAGCCCGCAGCCGCCGCCGTTGGGCTCCACGCATCGATCTGACAGGACACCTGTCATTGCGCGCGAAAAATCCCGCAGCCGACCGTCGTAACCAACAGCAACAAAGCAGTTTAGGACGACGTGGAGCGAGAAGTGGTCCCGGTTCGGATGGCTGGGTCGGATTGGTGGCTTGGCTTTTTTTTTGGTGGGGCGGCGGTTTATCGGGCGGGGCTGCGGTGGGATCCGCCTTGCGGAGACGTGATCTTTTTTAGGTAGTCCGCGTCCCCGTCGCCGGTGGGGCCAAAGCTGTGGATTCGTACGCCGCGGATCGCGTTCATCGGTTCGATCTCGGTTGCGATTTGGCGCGGATTGGAAAACCGGATGCGGTTGCGTTCGTTTTGCGGCTCGTGCGGCAAACGGATCGTGAGAAGAAGCAACGTGTCAGCGGCGGGCGGACGGCCGCCGCCGCCGCCACCAGCTAAGTCGAGCGACAACTCCAGTCCGCGATAAACATCGGCCACACCGGCGGGTTGGAGCTTCGCGAGAAACTTCTTGGCCGCATCGCGCGATCCGGCATTCACAACGACGAGCTTGCGCTTGAACACGTGCGTCTCGCGTCCCATCGCGACGAGGCCGAACACGGCGCCATCTTTGAGTTGTGCGAGGGCTGCGGCAACGCGTTGCTGAATGGCGGGCCAGGGCGCCGCCGCGGTGGCTTCGACGCAAAAGACGACCGCGCGCGAATTCACCTTGCGACCAAACCACTCGATGGTTTCCGACGGCGGCGCGCCGAGCGCTTTGTCGAGTTCGCCACGAACAAAGCCACGCTCCACAGCCGCACGGCGCGCCAACACCGCTTGGTCCTTAACCCGCGAAGCTGCCGCTGCACGCACCACCCAGGACGGATGAATGAGGAACGGTTGCGCGACATCGGACGGCGCAAAGCGCAGAAGAAAACTCAAGACCGCGCCCGATTTTTCCCGCGCGAGTGCTTCGGTGGCGATGGTGGCGGCCTGCGCGCCGTCCAAGTGCACAAGCATCCGCGCCGCACGCGTGCGCGTCAGCGGATCGCGCGCCGAAAGCGCCGCGCGCAATCCCGCCACGGATTTCTCCCCGGCGTCGCGCTTGAGCGCCTGGCCGATCGCAGACAAGACACGCTGCTGAAACAAGCGCTCCTGGAAGAGACCGTTGCGCGCCACTTTGAGTGCGCGTTCCGAGGCGAGATACGACCGATTGATCCCGTCGGGCGTAGGGTACTCCGCCGGCGGCCGCTTGTGTTTTCGCACGTAGTTGCGCTCAAACTTGATGCGCCAACCCCACCACTTGTCGCCGAGGCGCTGATACAGCTTGTCCGCGCTCTGCAGCCGTTTTTTGGTCTCGTCGATCGCTTTGGGGAAAACGCGAATGTGACGCAACGCCGCGCCGGGGCCGGAACGCGCCAGATGCGCAGCAACCAACGCATCGCGCCCTCGGGGCTTGTTCGAGCCGTCAAACAGCTCACGAAGACCAACCTCAGCCGCCGATGTGCCCGCCGACATGACGGCAAGCAACCCGAGAATCCAAAACGCCATGCGGTACACGCAACCATTGTACGAACGCGGTCGCACGAACGCGCCGCGAGAGGTCCGATTCCGGGTTCTCCGCACAAACACCCGTCCGTGACGCCCCGGCGTTGATAATGAGCGCGTGCCGTTGCTCCGCGCCCTCGCTCTCGCCCTCTGCTTCACGCCGCTCGGCGGATGCATCGCGATTTCGGTTCACGCCAACACGCGACCGGCCGAACTCGTCCCCGCGCTGGCCAATCTGCCAACCACAGAAGTTGAGATCGACGCCGGCGACAACGTCACCCTGCGCGGCATCTGGGTGGAGCAAGACGGCCCATCGGTACTCGTGCTGTACGGCTCCGGCATGACGATCAACTCCTCGCAGTTTTTGATTCGCATCCTGCACGACGCGGGATACGGCGTGTTGTGCTGCGACTATCGCGGCGTCGGCAAATCGAGCGGGCGACGCAGCAGCCGCCGCCTCGACGACGACGCGCGAGTGCTGTGGGACTGGCTGCGCGAAAACAAGCGCACACCGGCCGGCGTGGTTGGAGTCTCCATCGGCGCCGTCGCGGCGACCGGATTGCTCGACCATCCGCACCCGCCCGCCGCCATCGTCCTCGAACGGTTGGTCGACCCGCGCACGGTCATCCGTCGGTTCTTAAGCCGGTCCACCACGATCGGCGGCTGGATCGCCAGCTGGATCGTGCGCCCATCGATCGACGTCAAAGTGCACCGACAGATCGCGAAGACCAAGATCGATACGCTCCTACTCCTCCCCGCGGACGACTTCATCATGCCGCCGCGCGACGCCGCGCGCATCATCAAGGAGAAAGCTGACTCTGTCGAAGTGGCGACGCTCCCGGGCGGCCACTTGAGCTCGCATCTCTTAGACGCCGAGCGCTGGCGCGGCACGCTCCTCGACTTTCTCGACGCACGCCTGCGTCCGGGCCAGCCCGCACGCAACCGCAAAGTCCCGCCCGACCCCGCCCCGATCGAGCGCTTCGAGCGAGTCGGCCGCAACCTCACGGTCAAACTCGGCTCCAAAAAGCTCCCGGAGAGCGCGATGCTCCTGATCTTTGGGCGCACGGGCAACGCCCGCGTCAACCTCAAGCCGATCCGGTCGCACACGTTTCGCATCCGGTTGCCGTGGCGCGATTGCCGCCGCATCGGCAAGATTCTCGGCGTGCGGATGGTGGCGCCCGACTTCCCGCGCCCTTACGCGACGCGCTTTCTGCGCGGCATCCGCGACGGTTGGCTGGAGCCGCAATCGATCGCACCCGAACACGCGTTCACGCTCTATCCCTCGCCGCCGGCGAACGACCGCCCAATCGCCGGCGCGAAATAAGACGCGGACGTCTGAAACACCCTGCTTCCCGAGCGCGCGGCAACCGATCTAAATCTAGGTGGTAGCGCCTGTCGAATCCGTTCGCGTTCTCGTCGTCGACGACGAAGAGAGCATCGCTCAACTTCTCGCGGGAATTCTCCGCAACGAGGGTCACTCGGCGGAATACGTCACCGACGGCCGCATCGCGCTGAACCGCGTGCGCGACCAGCGTTTCGATCTCCTCGTCACCGACCTCCGCATGCCGGAACTCGACGGAATGAGCTTGATCGAACAGGCCAAGGAGATCCAGCCCGACTTAGACGCGCTGATCATGACGGCATTTGCGTCCACAGAGACGGCGGTCGATGCGCTGCGCCGCGGCGTGACGGACTATCTGTCCAAGCCGTTCGGCGTCTCCGAGATCCGCGAAGCGCTCAGCAAAGTGATGGAGTCGCGTGCGCAACGTCTCACCGAGCGCCAACAGGTCGAAGCACTCTCCGCGCGCGTCGAATCCACAGAGGAATCGCTCGAGCAAAAACTCGCCGACCTCACGTTGTTGCACGACCTCGCCCGCCTCATCGCCGGCTCCACGTCGCCGCTGCACGACGCGCTCGGACTGATCGGGCGCCACTACGTGGCGGACTGCGTCGCGGTGCTCGAAGACGGCCGCGTCATCGACCACTACGGCGAAGGCGGCCACCGCGGCATCCGCGACCTGGCGACCCGCGCGCGCGACCAACGTTGCACGCAGTCGATGCCCGGCGCCGTCGCCGTTCCGCTCGCGGCCGGCGCGCTGGTGGTAATGCGATCCTTCGAGTTCTCCACCGAAGAGCTGCACCTGCTGGGCACGGTCGCCCGCGATGTCGGCGTCGCCATCGAGAACGACCGGCTCCGCTCCGGCCAACGCCGCGCGTACGTCGGCATCGTCGCCACGTTGATCGAGGCGATCGAAGCAAAGGATCGCTTCAACCGCGGCCACAGCCGCCGCGTCGCCGACCTAGCCGTCCGTTTCGGCTGCCACCTCGGCCTCCCGGAACGCGAA
This sequence comes from Planctomycetota bacterium, assembly GCA_021776785.1. Classification (GTDB taxonomy): domain Bacteria; phylum Planctomycetota; class PLA2; order PLA2; family PLA2; genus JAJFFF01. The sequence continues at coordinate 92,978 of JAJFFF010000011.1, forward strand.
CGCGAACTCTTAGAGACCGGCGCGAAACTCCACGACAGCGGCAAGATCGGCATCCCCGAAGAGATCCTCAACAAGAAGGGGAAGCTCACCGACGAGGAGTACGAGGTGATCAAGTCGCACCCCGTCATCGGCGAGCAGATCATCTTGCCTTTGGAGTTCTTGGCGGAAGCGCGCCCGATCGTGCGCCACCACCACGAGCGCTACGACGGGGCGGGCTATCCCGACGGTCTGGTCGGCGATGAGATCCCCCGCGCGGCGGCGATCCTCTCGATCGTGGACGCGTACGACGCGCTGGTCTCCGACCGCCCGTATCGCGACGGACTCCCGCCCGCGCGCGCCCTGCAAATCCTCGACGAGGGCGCAGGGACGCAGTGGGATCCCGATTTGATACGCGAGTTTCGCGCACTCTAGCCGCGCCGGCACCGTTCGGCACAGCGACTGCATAAGCGAGCCACGGACCTCCTGTATGTCGGCTTCGATCGACATGGAGGGACCAGGCCGCGACTTTCGCCGCCGAAGACTGATTGTTTGGCTGCTAGAACCATGGACACTGCCCTATCCGCGTTGGAGATTTTGTACGTCGGTTCCTCGTTTAAGGACGAGGTGTCCGACATCGCCGCGCGTGGCGCGGTGTTTCACGACGCCACAACGATCTACGCCGGCATCGCCAAGCTAAAGCGCTCGGGCGTGGGTGCTGTCCTGGTCGAGTTTGCAGAGCTGGGTAAGCAGGCGGATGCGGCGCTCAAAGCGTTGCGCGAAGCCGCCGGAAGCCGCCCCGTCCTGGTTTCGATGACCATGGACGAGTGGGAAATCGTCCGCCCGACCGGGCTCGTGTCGCAGGCGGAAGTCTTGCTCCGACCGTACTACCCCGACGAATTGTGGCGCCGCGTGACGAGCGCCGCGCTGCCGCCCCCGGCCCAAGCGGCGGCGAGTTTTCGCGGCGACGCGGACCGACTCCAAGCGCTGATGGAAGACTCGCACCGGCTGAATCGGTTCACAAACGACCTACAAGCGATGGCGGACCAATGCGTTTCCATCGTCAAAGCGCGCCTGCGCGCGGGCCGCGTCTCGCTGTTTTTGAAGACCAAAGAACCGGGCAAGCTGACGATTGCACACACCGCCGGCATCGACAAAGAAGTTCGGGACCATGCAACGGTTCGCCTCGGCGAAGGCGTCGCCGGTGAGATTGCGCAACGCAAACGCATCGCGCTCGTCAAAGAGGCGGGGCGCGACGGTCCGACGTCGAGCCGCCCGTACAAACAAACCAGCTACATGATCGTCCCGCTCGTCCGCGAGCCGGATGTCGTCGGCGTGTTGTGCATCACGGATCGCTTCGAACAGGGCCCGTTCACAGACGAGGACCTTGAGTACATGCGCGCCTTCGCCGCGATGACCGGACAGACGGTCGCGAATGCGTTGCAGTTCCGCGCGGCCGACGAGCTGGCCACCATCGACGAGGGCACACGACTCTTCAACCGCCGGTTTTTCAACCGCGTGTTGCCGCAAGAAGTCGTGCGCGCGACGCGTTACAAGCACGACTTGACGCTCGCCATGATCGACGTCGATTACTTCAAGCAATACAACGACTCGATGGGTCACCAGGCCGGCGACCGCGCACTCGCGCGTGTGGCCGAGATCTTGCGCGAGTCATTCCGCGAGTCGGACATGGTGGTCCGGTACGGCGGCGAAGAGTTCGCGGTGATCATGCCGGAGACCAGCCGCAAGGAAGGCAACGGCGTCGGGTTCGTCGATCGCGCGCGCGCCCAAGTCGAAGCCGCGGGCCTGATGTTTCAGGATCGCCAGGGCAACGAGCGGCCGCTCACGATCAGCGGCGGCGTCGCCACGCTCCCGCTGCAAGCGCAGAGCTGGGAAGAGCTTGTCGAGAAGGCGGACCGCGCGCTCTACAAGGCCAAGTCGCTGGGTCGCAACCGCATCATCGGTTGGTAGCGGTCAGCGTCCGTTATCCTGATCCGATGATCCAAGGTTCGTCGGCACGATACCTACAGAACGCAACGGTCCTCATGGCTGGCGTCCTCGGTGGCGCGCTCCTCGGTTTCGCGCTCGGCGCGTGGCCGTTCGGCCTGCGACGCTCGATCCTTTTTGCCGTGAGTCCCGCGCTGTTGGTCGGCATCGTCGCGCAGCGGTGGTCGGCGCATCGCGTCGCGTTCATCACGCAACCCGAAACCGAGCCGCCGAGTGCACGCGCGTGGATGTGGCTGCTCAAACTCGGTGGCGCCGGATTGGCGATCGGTTTCGTAATCGATGTGATCGCGACAAGCTGGGTTCCCGGGGTGGCGTCGTTTGCTCTGACGCTCACGGGAGTCATTGCGGGCACGGTGGCGGAGCATCGGGAGAGCGCCCGGAACAAGTCCGAACAAGATTCTTGAAACGCCGTCGCGCGCAGCGGCGAGTACAGTTGCATGAACGTGGCGGAGCAGCAACTGTGGACGACGTGGCGGACTCATCGCGACGAGCGCGCGTTTGAGGCGTTAGTTGGGCCGCACCTTCGTTTCGCCGTCGACTTAGCGTGCCGCGTGGGGTGCGCTCCCGCGGACGCCGACGATCTCGTCCAACGCTCGCTCCTAGCGCTCGTCAGGACCAAGGACGAACGGCCGGCCCGGGTCGGTGTGCGCGCGTGGCTCGGACGACGGATCGTGTTGGACGCGCGAACACTGCGGCGTGCGGCGGGCCGACGCCGACGCCACGAATCGAACGCGCCGGTGCGCCCCTTGTCCGCCGTCGCCGTGTTGGACACGCGCGATGAAGTCGACGCGGCACTGGAACACCTCGAGCCGGACGAACGTCACGCGGTGGTCCTTCGATTCCTCCACGATCTGGACTACGGTGACGTGGCCTACGTGTTGGGATGTCCGCCCGCGACCGCGCGCGTCCGCGTCCACCGGGCGCTCGAAAAGCTCCGCATCCGACTGGGTCGCAACGCGTCCACGCTCCTTGCGACGTGCGCCTTGCTGACCGGCGGACGCACCGTTCATGCACACACCGCGGTTCGCGCCGCCCTTACGGCTGGAGGAGTTGTGATGAGCAAGACCCTAAAAATCGCGTTGGCCGCGCTGGCGCTGCTGCTGGTCGTATGGATGACGTTTTCCAAACAGACACCGGAACGCGAGCGCGCCAAACGCAACACCGCAGCGCACTCCATCACGCAACGACCTGTGATGAAAAATGCGCCGGCCCCCCCAACACAACCAGCTGAGGATCCGATTGCATCCGGCGCCGAGGAGCACGAGGCGCCGGCCCTGGCCACGACATGGCGTGACTACGATTCCGTGCGCGCACTCAACAAGCTCAAGCGGCAGTCCAAAAATCTCACGTCGCGTTTGGAGGCTCTCGGCGTGAACAACGACGACGCGCCACAGCAGGCCGATGCGACGACGCGTCTTTACTTGGAGAGTTTGATCGCGAAGTACCGCGCACTGGGCGACGCCGATGCGCGCATGGTTGTTTTCCGCACGCTAGCGGTCGTCCATCGCCGCTACGTCGAGCGAACGGGCGACCTTGCGTTCTTGCCGCTGTTTAAGACCGTGGCAGGGCGCCGCGCCAAGGAGAGCGCAACGGCGGTGGGGAGTTTGGCGGGGCTCTCGCTCCCGCAAATCGTAAGTTTCGCGATCGATTGCCTGGGGTCCGATGACCGGGCGCTCCGCATCGCGGCCATTGATGTTCTCGCCGATGTGAAAGGGTCCGAAGCGCGGCGTGCACACGACGCTTTGCTAACCGGCCTGCGCGACGTCGCGCCGTCGGTGCGCTGGACAACCGCGATCGCGTTGGAGTATGCGGTGGGCAGCCCCGAGCACGCGGTGACGATTTTGGATCGTTTGGTGGACGAAACGCACCCGGTCGCGATGCACGCGATGGTCCGCGCCGTCCTCGCGCTCGACCCCAAAAACGGGCGTCATCGCATCGACAACGTGCTGGCCGCCGCGTCGCCGAAGTCGCGTTCCCTGGGCGAGTCGGCGCTCACACGGCAGCCGTCCGATGCCTCTGTCGCACCGGCGAAGGGCCCGGGTTGGATATCGGTTCCCCGCGACGAAAGCGATCCGGAAACGCGCGCGTACCTCGACCGACTCGTCGAAGAGTTTGCCGGCCTTGCCGAGGGCGACGGGCGCATGGAGCACGTCAAGAACATCACGCGCACCGCCAACGACTACTTACGGCGCACCGGCGACACGTCCGTGATGAGGGCGCTCGATCAGATCGTGAACGGACGCTCGACCGTGTCGGAACGCCGCACCGTAGTCACCGCGCTCTGGTCGTTTCGCCAGACCGCGGTGGTCGACCAAGTGATCGCTTGGGGTAACTCGGACGATCCGGGAACGCGGCTGGCGGCCCTGCCGTGGCTCACACAGACGACGGGGAAGCACGCGGCGCGCGCACAAGACCTGGCACTGGCACGGCTCCAAGACCAAGACACAGCGGTTCGCCGCACGGCGGCTTACCTGGTCGCGTCGATCCGCGAGAACCCAAAAGTGCTCACGGCGTTGGTCACGGCGGTGGCCGTCGAAACAGACGTCTCGGTGGCGTACGCCCTCGTGAACTCGATCCTCCGCCAGGACAAAGAGCGCGGTCGCGCGCGCATCGACAGCGCGATCGAGAACGCCGACGCTGCAACGCGCAAGGCCGTGCAGCAGGCGCTCAAGAACGTAAATCGCTAGCGGCGTTTGTCTGCCAGCGGCTCGCTAGGCCGACACCTTGGCTTCCAACTCCGCGATGCGCGCCTTGAAACCGGCGACCTCGGCCTCGGAGTACAAGCGCGGGATGTGCTTCGGACAGTTCCCGTCATACGCTTCGAGGTGGAAGCGAATCACGCGCATGTTTTCTGCAGGATCGTCGTCCGCTGCGACGCGCTTGAGAAGTTCAGGATCGTCCTCGACGAATTCAGCGCGTCCCCATAATTTGAGCCGCCGCTTGCCGGCGTAGTCGATGAGAAAGATCATCGCGCGATCATTCTCTTTGAGGTTGCCGAGCGAGACGTACTGGCGGTTGCCGACATAGTCTGCGAACGCAAGCGTCTTCTCGTCGAGAACGCGCAAAAACCCCGGCGCTCCGCCGCGGTGCTGCACGTAGGGTCGGCCCTCTGCGTTCGCGGTGCTAAAGAACATGCTGTCGGCCTGCGCCGCCCATTCGCGCAGCCGGTCGTCCACAACGGGCGACCACCACGTTTCGTTTTTTTCGACGCGCGCGTAGGTGTCTCGCGAGCCGAGACGATCCTGCTCAGCTTTGACGGAATCCGTAAACGCGATGTCTGAAATACTCATGGGATCCTCCGTAGCCGGTCGTCGAGATGACAGGTTACGGCTCACTCTTTAGATGCGGCGGAGCCGCGACGCGTTGCGTCGCGGGAACGAAAAAAACCCGGAAACGTGACACTTGCTGCATCACGTTTCCGGGTCGAATCGGTGCCGCGTCATCTCGCACGATGACGCGACGAGGCTTTCGCTACTCAGCGCGGCCTGAGGAACCGCCCTCGTGGGGGCGACTCCGATGCCGGAAGAGTTGAGAGAGGTCGGAGGGCGGCTTAGGGCCCTCGCGGTGGACGCCGCGGGCGGGTTCAAGGCCCCGGCGGGAACTTTGCGGTCGGTATCGGTTCATCGGTTGGATCGCCGCGCGTTGAAGCGGCTTTGGGGGTTGTTCGGATTGGTAGTGCTGCGGCGGGCCGCCCATCGGGCGCTCGCGATGGAGTTGTTGACCGCCCTATCTTTCGTTTCGCGCTTCGAAGTTTCCAGCAGGTTTTGAAAAGTCAGTGCCTGCGTGTCCTTCGGTCGCCACTTCAGCGCCTCCGCATTGCGTGCGGCGGCCTTCGAGGTCGCGCGCAGCTTGAGGTAGTGCGCCGTCTCGACGTTGAGCGCTGAAACCAGCTTGTCCTTGGCGTCGTCAACCAACTTCACAAGAGCGATGCGCTCCGCCCCAGTCGCCCGGGGCAAGGCACTCGCTGCCCGCCGCATGGCCCGCCGGTACTCCAAACCAGCGGCCCGCATCAGACGAACCCGGTCACGCTCGCGTTTCACGGTGCGAGCGATCTTGGCTTTCTTGTTCCCCCGCTGAAGGTCGCGCAAGACGAGGTGGGAGACCGGCTTGGGAGCCGCTTCCGCTGTCATCGTCGCGACCAAGAGCATCGGGATGGCCAGGGTTGTCACCTTCACGTTCATAGTGATGATGTGTTATGCGATCCCCGTGCCAACGGACAAAACATGATAAAATGGGGGTTTTCAGCGAGGCGCTTTGTCGAAAACGGTAAAGTTATCTTACGGATGGCGACCCGGACCGTGCGGAAAGAATTCTTACGCTTTGTTTTGAGCGCAACGGGCGAGGATGGGCGGCATATCTCTTGTGATGAACGAGAACGAACGAATCGCCGAGATGTTGAGCCACGATGCCGAGCTGCTGCGGGTTGCGTTCAGCGTTCTTCGGGACCACGATCGGGCACGGGACGCCGTTCAGGACGCCTACATCGCAGGCTATCAACAGCGAGAACGGCTCCACGCGGACTCCCGCGCGTGGCTTTGTGCAGTGACCCGCAACTTCGCCCGGATGCGTATCCGGTCAGAGCAACGGCGCTCGAGCCGAGAGCGAGCCGCGGCTGTGTCGGAGAGCACGGCGAATACGACCGGTCGCCTGGAAACAGAGGAGCAGACTCGTGCGTTGATGTGTGAAGTGCGGAACCTGGATGAGCCGGCGCGGACGGCGCTCCTCCTTCGGTTTGAGAAGGGCTTGAGCTATGCGTCCATCGGACGAGCGCTCGACATCCGACCTGCAACGGCGCGCAGTCGGGTCCACCGAGCGCTGTCGGCGTTGCGCCAACGAGCAAAGCGCATCGGTGCGAGCGTTGCCGTGGCCGTTGCGTCGCTGGGACGGCGACCGCTACTCGCGTGTATCGGCTTACTTGGAGCAGCGAGCGTCACCGGACTTGCCGTCCATCTCAACAAGAAAGCGCCGCACCATCAGCGCGCCCAAGTAACTGCTTCGCGTACGCCGCGCGACAACGTTGCGCCTCTTGCCGGGACCGAGACCACAGAGGATCACGTGCGCGATCCTCATTCAACTCACACGACACCGAAGTCGTCGCTGCGCGGGCGCGTGACGAACGAAGCAAACGACGGTGTTTGGGGCGTAACCGTGCTACTCGTTCAAGGTGATCGCGAACTCGCGAAGACATTCACCGATTTCGAAGGCTACTACGAATTCAAGATCGATTGCCCGGAGCCGGTGCTCGTTGTCGCACGCCCTGCCACTGAGACCCACCTCGCGTCCGTCAGCCATGCACTCTCGTCAATTCAGGGCGAACAGGTCCGCGACCTGCAAGTGCCAAGCAGTCCGTACATCGCGGGAATCCTGATCGATGCGGCAGGCAAGCCGGTCCGAGGATTCCGTATGAGTTTCTACGAGGGCGAAACATCCCGCAACAGCCAGAGCGCGCGAACGGGCCGCACGGGCGAGTTTCGCTTTCGAACCAATTCCGATTCGGGCCGAGTGGTGTGCCTCCACCGGTTTTGGGAGATCGCCGGCAACCGAAACATTACAACGGTCCGGCGGCGGTACCGCGTCCGACGGTCTCCGTTCCAGCTTGCAATCCGCGTTCTGGACATGGAGTCCGGTAAGCTCATCGCAGCCAAAGTAGAGCTGTTTTTTCGCGGGACACGGTTTCACGTCAGCAAGAGCCAAACTACCGCCAAAATTAGGTTTCCGGAGACGGCGACGCCCGCTGATTCCTTCGAGACCCGAGCCACAGCAACTGGATACGAAGTCGGGACGTGGGTTTTTCCCGCAGCGTCGCTGGGCTTCGGACCGACTCTCCTGTTGGACCCTACTCCCAACTTCCAAGTTGAGATCCGCGAAAGCGATGGTGCTCTGCTTGACGACACGGCACTGGTTGTTGCGCGCTTCCATGACTCGACCGGAATGCGGCAGATTCGATTGAAGAACGGCAGCGCCCGGATTCCCGAAACGGTCCGTCGTGTCACGCTGTTCGTGTTTAGTGCCGGAGCGGCTGCACAACACTCTGGCCCATATAGATTCAATCGCCGTTGGGACAATGTTGCCATCGATCCACGCGTCGTCTTGGCCGTCGATGTTGCGCGCGAACCGGAGGCAACGATCCAGGTGAAACTCCCGGAGCGCAACGTCATAGAGATCCAGCAAACGGGACCGAAGATTTACGTTTCGTTCACGCCGCACTTTGGGGAAAAGCGGAACCCGATCTGGCGGGCAACAACGGGTCGCGTCACCCATGTCCACGACTTACGGCCGGGCCGATACGTCGTGCGGGCTCGCGGACTCCCCCAAACGCACGACATCGTGGTCGGCGAAGGCACACCTGTAGTTGTGTTTTCCGGAACGCCGGCACCGGACGCTGCGAAGACGGCTGCAGAACGCCCGGCCCGCGTCATTCCGCTCGGGCTGCACAAATAGCACCAAATGGGGCGTAACCGCCCGCTGGGCGATCTCATCTAATGGGTTGAGATGCGAAAGTTTGTCCTTTTGTTCCTGCTCTCCGCCACCGTTTTCGGCGGCGCGACCGAGCGGTACCTAGAGCTCGGGGAAAAGCGGATGGCGAAGGCTCACAAGGCCAAAAAGAACGCCACGCGCCTGTCCCATATCCGCGCCGCCCAGTACTTCTTCAAGCGCGCGAAAAAGGCTGGGGAGGCTGGACTCGTCTCGTCCCTCAACCTCGAGACGCGCATCTATTACGACCGTAAGTCGTTGCCGCTCGCGACCAAACGCAACGCGGCGGCGTTGAAGCTCGCGCCCAAGGACAAGACGGCGTTGGATCTCAAAGAGAAGATCGCCAAGGCGCGCGACAAAGACATCTACGACAAAGACACAGGGAACACGGCGATTCAGCGGATCCGCAATCGCCGCATCCGTAACGGCGTGCCGCTGCGCAACCGCGGCCGCGCGAGGAGGCGCTGATGCGCTTGATCTGTCTCACTCTCCTCGTCGCGTGCACCGGCTGCGGCGACGCGCCCGACAACAAAAAAGCACCCGACGCGGACGGCCCGTTGGTCGCCAAGTGGGTACTCGACCACGAGGCCAATTTAGCCGTTCCCGTTTGCGCGCACTGCGCGACTCCGCTGGAGCGCAGCCACAAACAGTGCGACAAGTGCGGCAACGCGTTTGTGATCAAAAGCAAGACGATCGACTGCCCCGAGTGCGAGGGCAAAAAGCACTGCGCGCATTGCGCGGTCGATCACAAATGCGATGTGTGTGAAGGCAAGGGCCATTGCACGGTGTGCGAAGGCGCCGGCAAAGTCGACGGCGAAACGTGCCCGGACTGCGACGGCAAAAACCATTGCGCAGCTTGCGCAGAACACGCGGCGCACGGCAAAGATGCCAAGTGCGAGCACTGCGACGGTTCGCACGAGTGCGCAAACTGTGCCAACCACGGCACGATCGAACTCAAGTAGCGTCGTCTGCGTACGCCGCGTAGCCGCGCTCGCGCGTCAAGATGACCGTCGTGCCGATATAGGTCCCTAAGAAGTACGCCGTCCACACGCCGAACAGCAAGATCTCGTCGCTGCGCTGCATCGACAGGAAGTTTGTCTTCACCTCCCACGCCATGACGATGAACAACATGACGAGCGAGAAGAACGCGAGCAGCCCCGATAAGATCATCAAGAAGCCGAGAAACACGCGCCGTACTTCGACCGGCCGCTCGACGCGGACGAGCCGCCCCAATCCGACGTTGATGGCGACAAACACGAGGCTTCCCCAAAAGAGGCCCCACGAGAGCCGCGTCAATTCGGGCTCGATCGGCGTCTTCGAGAAGTGCCCGTACGTCAGGTTGGCCGCGCCCGTGATCGTGAGCAAGATGGCCGCCGTACGAAAATACAAGAGTGCGCCGTAGGTGCCGGTCCCGCGCGCCGTCGGTTGACGCCAACGCAAAACCAAATACAAGAACGGAAACAGCGGCGAAACCAGCAGGAAGATCGCGACGTACCCGAGCCGTTGCAGAACCGCCCAATCCAGAGCGAACTGCCCGAGAAGTTCCGTCATCGCGTCATCGCCGCGCGCATCTCGCGCACCGCGCCTTCCATCCCCAGCGAGAGCGCGCGCGCCACAATGCAGTGGCCGATGCTCAGCTCTTCGATCTCTTTGATGTCGGTGATCGCGCCCACGTTGTCGGGGCGCAAGCCGTGCCCGGCGTTGACGCGCAATCCAAGACCCGCCGCGCGCCGTGCACCAAAGCGAAGGCGATCGAGTTCGCTCGCGATGTCGCGTTCCGTCGTCGCATCGGCATACGCGCCTGTGTGCAGCTCAACAAACTGAGCGCCGGTCTCCGCCGCCGCCGTCAGTTGCTGTTCCACCGGATCGACAAACAAGCTCGCCGGAATCCCCGCCTCTTGCATCGTGGCGACGGCGCGCGTCACGGCGTCGAAGTTGGCGACGACGTCGAGACCGGACTCGGTTGTAAGCTCCTCGCGTCGCTCCGGCACAAACATGGCCAAGTTCGGTCGCACTTCCAACGCCAGCGCGATGATCGCGGGATCGAGCGCAAACTCGAGGCCAAAATACGGGGCGGTGGCGCGTAGGAGCCTCACGTCGCGCTCGCGAATGTGACGGCGATCTTCGCGGAGGTGCGCGACAATGCCGTCCGCACCGGCGTTGAGCGCCAGCACGGCCAGGTGCAACGGGTCGGGATACTCCGTGCCGCGTGCATTGCGCACAGTGGCGACGTGGTCGATGTTTATGGCAAGACGAACTGCTTTCACGCTTTCCATTTTGCCAGCGCAAGCCCCGCAAGGTAACAATGCTCCCGTCTTTCTCGGTCTCTCCCCATGCGCATCATTGCCGGTGAGTGGCGCGGTCGCCGCCTCGAAGTCCCCCCTGGAATCCGTCCCATGCAGGACCGGGAGCGCGAACGTCTGTTCGCGATGCTGCACGAACGTCTGGACGGAGCGGCGTTTTTGGATGTCTTCGCGGGGTCTGGCGCCATCTCGTTGGAAGCGTTGTCGCGCGGCGCACGCCTCGCCACGCTCGTCGAAAACGGCCGCCGCGTCCTTCCGATTCTCCGCAAAAACATCCAAACGCTCGGCGCTGGCGACCGCATTCGGCTGCTGCCCATCAGCGCCTACGGCCTCGCCAAGGCGGGGGAGCCGGGCCAGGGAACTGTCGATATCGCGTCGGCCGCCCCGCCCTTTCCGCTGCTGCTCGACGCCGCGCTCAAGAAGCGGTTTGAGGCGCTGTTTCGCTACATCGCACAGCGCTTAGTCGTTCCTGGGGGCGTGTTTGCGTTGGAGCACCCCTCGCGGCTCGATCCCGAGCAAGCCACCGGATTGGGCGCCCCGCGGACGACGCGCAAGACGGGCGCAAGCTCTGTCTCGATCTGGGATATGCCCGCCGCCTGACCGCGGCGGAGGCAGCACCGGGCTGGGTGCCGACACCACTTTTTTTCCGGTACTCAAGTCCCCGCCGTCGCCCCGTCGATAGAGCGGGCAGTCACTCCGGTGGGTACGCCCGCCAAGCATAAGCATGTTTTACGCCAACAAACGCGACATCCCTGTGAGGTATCGACACCTGACAAGCATCGTGGGCATGTTGTCCGACGTGGACGGAGTGCGGGAAGACTTGGTCGAGGACATTCGCGCCAAACTCGATGGCGGCGAGTACATGACCGAGGAAAAGCTCAACGAGGCGATCTACAGCCTGTTGCGCGAAGTCATGGCGGATGAGGAGAGGGTCAAATGAGGCTCAAGATGTATCGGAACGCTTTGCTCGCCCTGGCGCTTAGCGCCCTGGTGACGTCGTCGGCAATCGCCGAAGGCTGGTTCAGTGACGCGGACGCACCGAAGGACGCCACTCTTGGCGAACTCCTTCGTACGCCCAAGTCATTTGTCGGCGTGGAGTTGAAAGTCAAACTCTACTTCCAGTCGACTGGGACCACGTACAACCCCTACTACACCCGGTTCCACGAGGACCTGTACGGCAACGTGTCGGCCTGGCCGATCAACGCGCGTCTTTATGACCGCCGCGATTTCCAGAGCGCATACCCGTACTTCTTCATGAACCGCGAAAGCCCGATCTGGGAAGACTTCCAAGACGTGAAGCGCTTCCAGGCCATCGAGGTGTCGTGTGTCGTTCATGAGGTCTTCCGCGGTCAGCCGTGGATCGAGATCAAGAGCTACACGACAATCAGCGAAGGACTTCGCGAGAGCGACGTGCGCAACGTGATCGCCGGTGACGCCTACAGCGTTGCGGGACGTCACAAGGAAGCACGCCGTAGTTTCGAGAAGGTCTCCGCGTCGCGTCTGCCGAAGGCCGTTCGCGCTGATGTCTTGCGCAAGCGTGGCGATGCACAGTTCCGCGACGGCGACTTCCGCGATGCGATTCGCTCGTACGAGTACGCCCTGGAGATCGAGCCGAAGAGCACGGTTCTCGAGGCCAACCTCGACGCTGCCAAGCGCGCGAGAGAGCGCGCCCGTCGCGAGCGTCGCGGCGATGCGGTTCTCGGCGACCAGCCGGTACTCGTTTCCGGCGCCGAGCCCGTAACGGCTCCGCAGACCAACGATGTCAACGAGATCATCAAGCTCCTCGACGATCCCAAGGATGTGGAGGCGGCCGAGGCGAAATGGCGCCTTGAGCTGGAGAAGCGCGGCGTTGACGTCGGCACGGGCGCAACGGCTGTGGCGGTTGCCGGTGAAGCGGAAAAGACCGAAGGCTGTGCGGCCGAGGGCTGTGCAGCGGAAGGTTGCGCGGCGGAAGGTTGCGCCGAGGTCGTCGAGGAAGAGAAGACCGAGGGTTGCTCGGCTGAGGCTTCCGCAGACGGTTGTGGCGAGAGCACCGAGGGTTGTGGCGATGCGGCTGAGGGCTGTGGCGCCAAGACCGACGGTTGCGGCGAGAAGACCGACGGCGGCGACGAAGCGACCGAAGGTTGCGCCGACGTTGTCGAAACGACCGAAGAGGGTTGCGCCGAGACGGAGGAAGAGACCGTCGAAGGCTGCGGCACAGAGACCGACGGTTGCGACTCTGAAGGTTGCGCCGGCGAAGACACGGTCGAAGAGGGTTGCGCCGAGAGCACCGACGGGTGTGAGGGCTGCGGCTGCGCTGACGACGAGTCGGCCGAAGGCTGTGAGACCGAAGGTTGCGCTGACGAGGGTTGTGGCGAGGGTTGTGGCGAGGAGTCCGACGGCGACGTCGCGACGACCGACGATCCTGACGTTTCGGAAACTACCGAGAGCGAAGAGGGTTGCGGCTGCGCCGAAGAGGCTTGCGGCTGCGCGACGGATGGTTGTGGCTGCGCCGCTTGTGGCTGCGGCGACGACGCGTCGGATGAGGACACGACCGAGGGCTGCGGTTGCGCCGAGGAACAGGGCTGCACCGCAGGCGACGATGAGAGTGAAGTTGATGAGGGTTGCGCCGAAGAGGTTGTCGACGAGACGCCCGAAGGCTGCGGCTGCGCTTCCGGCGAGGGTACGGCGGAAGGCTGCGCCGACGGTGCTGATGACAGCGCCGACGAGGACGACAACGTGGTGGAAGAGTCGGACGAAGGTTGCACCGAGGGTTGCACCGACGAAGACTCGGACGGTTGTGCTTGCGGTAACGACGAAGATGTCGTGATCGAAGAGGGCACCGCCAACGAAGACGGTGTGAAGACGACCACTGTCGATGGTGATGCGGGCGAGGCGCCCGTCGAAGGTGCGGCTGGCGAAGGTGCGGAGGAATCCGTCAAGCCTGTGCTGCCCACCGTTACGAAGACCGACGACCCCCGGGTCGTCAACGTGGCCGGAAAGAACTTCCGTTTGCCGCGTCTTCCTTTCTTCGGATGTGACCGCGTCACGACCGACGATTGGGTCAGCGTTTTGGAAGAGATCATTCGGAATCCGGAGAACGCTCCGACCGAGGACTCCGCGAACGCCAAGGGTTAAAGCTCGCAAGAGTGGATGAGGAAAGCGCGGGAGTCGGCATTCGTCGGCTCCCGCTTTACATTTGGGGGACTTCGATATGGGGACTGCGAACTATCCGTTGCTCTTGACCCCCCACCTCGCGGAACGCGTTTGGGGTGGATCGCGGCTAGGAGACGGCATCGGCGAGGCTTGGGATCTCTCGGTACATCCAAACGGACCGTGCACGATCGCCAACGGCCCCTTGGCTGGGCGCACGCTTGCCGATGTGGCCGCGACCGCACCCGTTGACTTCGGCGGCCCGATCGAGCTCCTCGCCAAGCGGCTCGACGCCCAGCAGGATCTCTCGGTGCAAGTTCACCCCCAAGATCACGACAGCAAGACCGAGGCGTGGGTGGTCTTGGAGGCCGGCCGTCGGGCTGGGGTCTATCACGGGTTCCACCCGCCCATCGCCGCGGACGCGCTCCGGACCAAAGCGCAGGATGGTTCGCTCCCCGACGCTATGCGCTTTCTCGCTGTGCGCCCCGGGCAGTGCGTCTTTGTGCCGTCCGGCACCGTCCACGCGATCGGCGCCGGGCTGTTTCTCTTCGAGATTCAGCAGTCGTCCGACGTCACGTACCGACTCTTCGATTGGGGCCGCGGACGCGAGTTGCATCTTGAGCGCGGCGTCGCTTGCAGCGACCTCAACGGCTCGCCGGCCCTGCCGACCGCACGCCCCCTGCCCGACGGTTCCCTGCGACTCGTCGAGTGCGAGTTCTTCCGTATCGACCGCATGGATTCGCACAAGCCGTTCCACGTCGACCCTGGCGCCAAGTGGACAGCCGTCCACGTCGTGGCGGGCTCGGTCACGCTGGGCGACACAACGGCCGGGCCGGGCGCAACCGCGATGATCCCGAAGGCAGCAGGAAAGCAAACGCTAACCCCGAGCCCCTGCTGCACAGCCCTAATCTACGGCCCGTAAGAGCCCCAAAAAAAGGGCCGCCAACAACCAAGCACCACCCCTCCCGGACGACTCCAGAACGGGACCACTTCTCGCTCATCGCGCGCGTAAGGTATTTTTTTACATGTGGTTATGACGTTTGCGTGCGGGATTTTTCGCGCACGATGGCGGACGGGTCGACACGACAGGCTCCTGTCCTGTCTCGCGATTTGGTCGCGATTCGCCGTTTAACGACCGTTCGCGAGCAAGATTCGATGCCGGGAGGCGAACGGACAAGCGTTACTTGCGCGAAAAATCCCGCACGCCAACAACACAACATGCTGAAGTCAAAGCACTTACAGCGGCCAAACCGGAGAAGTGGTCCCGCATTGGGTCCCGCGTTGGGCTGTTTTGGCTAGTCGCTTGATCTTGTTATTGCGATGGCCGTGAACGCGACGGCTCCGTCCAGGCTTAGGAAGAGCGGTGCAATGAAGTGCAGAGCTCCCCATGCTTGCGGTACGTGTTGCCTGAGCGCTCCGCCTCCCTCCAAGAACGGCAGCGCGAGCCAGACGCCGATCGCGGCGACCAACAAGACACGGGTAAGTCTCGCGAACCACACTTCCCACGATGAGCGCACGAGATTGAAGATCGCGAAGATCGTTCCGACCATAACGAGGACGAATGGCAGGAGCTCGCGCCAGCGTTCGCGGATCTCGAGCAGCTCCTGAGCACGCTGGACTCCGAAGGCCGTGCCGCCGTCCGCCGGTGGCAAGAACGCAAACACGGAGAGCAAGAGCGCGCCCAAGGCACCGAGCGTCGGTCCGGCGATGTGGGATGGCCGCACAACACGAATTCCAGAGCCGGTGTAGATGGCAACGAGTGCGACCAACATGACCCAACCGATTTCGGCCGCGTCGCCGATGGGCAGGCTGGCCGGGTTGGCTTCAGGAAAGCGACGCCAGATCTCAGGAATGACCAAGGGCAGCCCGAGCATGAGTGCGCCCAGCGCGAAGTTGATGAAGTGCCGCCAGCGCGCGCGCCAGCCCATGACGCCCGCAACGATCCCAAACAGGCCGCCGCATAGGGAGAGCAGAAGCCAGCCGCGCACCGACCAGAGGGACTCCTCGCCGAGCAGGTGCCAGAGCCGAGAGTCGCGGCTGACGTTGGCGGGAACGACGCACCCGACGAGCAAGCAGAGCCCCCAAAACCGATCGTACGTAACGCGCTTGCCGGACTTGTCCACTCAGTGGTTGATCGGCCCCGAGCCGCTCGGGCATAACCGCCGCGCCCAAGAGCACTTGCCGCGACCGATGCACCCCGCCCCCCCCAGCCGAGCAAAACGCAGACGGCACAGCGCCCGAAGGTGGCATCAAAGCGGGCACGCGCGCTATAATGCGTGGTTCGTCATGGAACGACTTCAAAAGGTATTAGCCCACTGTGGGGTGGCTTCTCGGCGCGAATGCGAGGAGATCATCGAGCAAGGTCGCGTCGAAGTGAACGGCAAGGTGATCACCAAGCTGGGCACAAAAATCGATCCGGAGGCCGACGAGATCAAGGTCGACGGCGAGCGCGTCAAGCGTGAACAACGGGTCTACTACCTCCTGAACAAGCCCCGCGGGTACATCTGCACGAACGCGGACGAACGCGGGCGGCCGCGCGTGGTCGATCTGATCAAGGAGTCGCGACGCATCTACTGCGTCGGCCGTTTGGACGAAGACTCGGAAGGCCTGCTCCTCGTAACGAACGATGGGCAAGTCACCAACGTCGTCTGCCACCCGCGCTACCAGATTTACAAGACGTACCGCCTCAACGTGAAGGGCCGCGTCGATCCGCGTTCGCTCGAAAAAATCGAAGCGGGCGTGTGGCTCGCGGGCGGCAAGACCGCACCCGCGCAAGTGCGCCGCGTCGAACGACGCGGAACGCGAACGCTCGTCACGATTTCCTTGTGGGAAGGCCGCAACCGCGAGCTGCGACGCATGTTCGCCAAAGTCGGATTGCGCGTGGCGTCACTGGTGCGCACGTCCATCGGGCCGCTGCGCGCGGACGGAATCGACGTTGGCGCATATCGCCGTCTCCTTCCCAACGAACTCGGGTTCGTACTCGATCGCCTAAAAGACGATTGGAAACCGGCCGCAGCCGACAAGCCCGAACCGACGCGCTGGCGCGACCGCTTGGCCGACGACACGCATGAGAGTCAACCGGACCGCGGTGCACGGGGCGATAATCCGCGCCGTGGCGAAGGCCGCCACAGCCGTCGCACGAGCAACCAACAGGGCCGGGGCGGACGCGCAACGCAGGACCGATACAGCCAATCGGGCGGCACCGCCGGGCAGGCACGGCCGCCGCGCGATCCCAGTTCACGCGGACCGGACTCACGCGGACCGGGCGCACGCGGGCCGGGCTCACGCGGACCGGACTCACGCGGACCGGGTTCACGCGGACCGGGTTCACGCGGGCCGGGCGCGCGCGGGCCGGGCTCACGCGGACCGGGCTCACGCGGGCCGGGTCGCGGTCCTGGGCGCGATGGACCGGGGCGCTCGCGCGGTTAGTTTGCGCGCGTGACCGTTTCCAATTCTGCGGCAACCCCGTCGGTCGCACGCACACGCCACGTTCTCTCGAACGGTTTCGTCGTTTTGCTCGCGCCCCATCCCGGCGCGGTCGTGTCGGTGCAAACCTGGTACGCGGTCGGCAGTGCGGACGATCCGCCGCACCAAACCGGCGCCGCGCACCTCTTGGAGCACATGATGTTCAAGGGCGCCGCGCGTTTTCAGAAGGGTGACATCGACCGTGCGACGCTGCTGCGGGGCGGCGCCAACAACGCATTTACAAATTGCGACGCGACCGTGTACCAATTCGATCTTCCCGCGGGCCACCTCGAACTCGCCCTCGACATCGAAGCGGACCGCATGCACGATCTTCGACTCGAGGAAGCGGAGTTCGAAGCCGAACGCAACGTCGTGCTCGAAGAGATCAAAGAGAACCTCGAGTACCCTGAGAGTCGACTCCTGGTCGCCGCCGACACCGCCACGTTTGGCGGCCACGGCTACGCGCATCCGGTGATGGGACACCGGCGCGATGTCGAAGCCCTTACGCTCGACGACATTCGCGCGCACTACGACACGTGGTACCGCCCGGAACGGGCCGCGATCGTAATCGCCGGCGCCATGGATGTAGAGCGCACCCTGGAGGCCGTGGCGACGCGGTTTGGAGGAAAGGATGCGAACGCGCAACCGACCGCGCCGGCACGCGAACGCCATCGCACTCCGTTCAACGTTTCCGCGCAACGCATCGAGCGCCGCGACCCGGTCGGCGTCGCGCGCCTCTATCTTCAGTTTCCCGGCGTTACGTCCCGCGATCCGCGCGCGGTTGCGCTTGACGCGCTCGAACATATCCTCGCGTCCGGTCGCAACTCGCGTCTGTTTCGCAGCCTTGTCCAAGATGCGGGGTTGGCCTCGGCGGTGGCCGTCGAAAACGACCCGCGGCTCGACGCCGGCGTGTTTTGGATTGAGATCACGGCCACCGAAGGCACCGCTCCCGCTGCGATCGAGCGCGCTATCGCTCACGAGTTGGAACAGCTCGCGGAACTAGGACCGCGCGTCACCGAGTTGCAGCGAACGCAGCACGCCTTGCGAGTCGAAGAGATCTTCGGGCGTGAAACACCGTGGGACGTCGCCGAGTTCTTGGGCGATGCGGAGATGGCGACCGGTTTTGAAGCGTATGATTCCTACCTGGCCGATGTCGCCGCTCTGACGCCCGCCGATATCCGCACGGTTTGCCGTGAGATCGCCGACATCGCACGCGCCACCATCGCTTGGTCGTTGCCGGAGTCCGACTAAGTGCAGTTCGATTGCGAAACGATCACGCTCGCGAACGGCCTACGCATTGTGCGCGCGCCCGAGCCGGCATCCGACATCGTCGCGCTGCGCGTGATCGTGGACGCGGGTCAGGGCCGCGAACCCAAACCGGGCGTTTCGCATCTCGTCGGGCGCACGCTCGCTTGCGGCGCCGGCGCGTACGACGAAGAGCAACTTACGGACGCGCTGGAGCGGCATGGCATCGCGCTGGAAACCAGTGGCGTCGGTTTCGGTGTCAAGGCGCTCGGCGAAGACGCGACGTTTGCCACGCAACTCACGCTCGACCTCCTGCGTAATCCGCACTTCGAGGCCGAGGCGGTTACGCGCGAACGAGAGCTTGCGCGTGCCGACTTGCAGGCCGAAAGCGATCTGGTGCGCGCTCGCGCGACGCGGTCGTTTTTGCGCGCGATTTACGGCGATCACCCGCTCGGCGGGGACCCACGCGGCGTTCCCGAAGACATCAGTCGCCGCGATCTCCTCGACTATCACGCCGCGTTCTTTGCACCGAACGAAACGGTGATCGGAGTCGCCGGGCGCATCGATGTGGACCGACTCGCGCACGCGCTCGAAGACTGGCCGCGCACCAAGGCGCCGCCGCGGCGTCGCGACTATCCCATCCCTGTCGCGCGCACGATCGAACTCGAGGGCGAGGCGGAACAGTCCCACTTGTTCTTCGGTCATCTCGGCGTCGATCGACTGAATCCGCAATGGCATGCGCTCCGTGTGCTCGACCACGTTCTGGGTACGGGTCCGGGTTTTACCGATCGCCTCTCGCGTCGCATCCGCGACGAGTTGGGGTTGGTTTACAACGTCAGCGCTTCGATAAGCCCGACCGCGGGTCGGTCGCGCGGCTTGTTTCAAATGGTGATGTCTTGCGCACGCGAGGAAGCGGAACGTGCGATCCACGAGGCGCTTGCGACGCTGCGCGAAATCTGCACGACGCCCGTAACGCACGAAGAAATCGAAGCGGCTAAAACGTTTCTGGCGTCGTCTTACGTCTTTGACTTTGTGAGCGCGGAAGACATGGCCATGGCGGCCGCCGCACACCTTCATTTCGATCTCGGCGTGGACTACCCGCGCCGCTATCTTGCGGCCGTCGCCGCGGTTGACTCCATGGACCTGCTCTCGGCCGCGCAACAGCATTTGCATCCGGATGCGCTGATTCTTGTGCGCACCTAGCAAACCAGGGTGGGCCACCCGATCCCTGCGCGCTAGGTGCGGGGTCGTTAGGCTTTACTCCGCTCCGCTCCCCGTTATCCTTAGCGACGCTACGCCCCTATAGCTCAACGGATAGAGCGGCGGCCTCCGGAGCCGTAGATCTGGGTTCGAGTCCTAGTGGGGGTATTTTTATGGCCACGGCGCGTCTGCGTACGTGGCCTTTTTGATGGGTTCCGTCGCATTTTTTGAACGGTGGCTGCGCGGTGGATAAATGCCCGCAACAGGGGGCTGGCACGCGTGCGCGGGGCGGGGCATGATGGACGGTCCATGGTTCGGTATGACCCCAACAACGATGCGTATGTCGTGCTCGGCGCGGATCCCAGCGCGTCGGCAGAGGACATCGAGCGCGCGTTTCGTGCGGCGGTCCGTACGTGGCATCCCGATAAGTCCCCGGCGCCGGACGCGGCCAATCAGTTTCGAAACGTTCAGGACGCGGCCAAGATCCTCCGGAATCCGCAACGGCGCGCGGACTACGATCGTCTCCGCGCGCTGCGACTTGGAGCCCACGCGAGTCGCCGAGCCAAACCGAAAACAACGCCGCCCCCGCGCGCGCAACCAAACGTTCCCATGCGGCCGCCGCCGAGTTGGCTGGCGGATCGCGTCACGGTGAAATTCGATTCGGTCGTCGTTTCCTTAGAGGCGCCGCGTCCTCTCGACCGCACGATCAATATCCTTGGCGCGTCTTCGTTCGCAGCGCTCGGAGCCGGACTCGCCAGCGGCAACATGGTTTGGGGCGCCCTCGCTGCGACGCTTTGGGCCATAGGCCGCGTGCTTGTGCAGCCGCCCCATGACGGCAACCTCGCGTGGGCGCGCCTCGTCCCCGGCCAAAAACTCGCGCAATTCCACAGCCTCAACCGCAAGCTCCAAAAGTATCTGCGGCTCGATGTGCCCTACGCCAAGCTTCGCATCTCGATCGTCGCACGCCGCAGCATCTACTCGGTCCGAATCGAAGGCATCCCGCGCGTCACACCTCCGGTCCTCATGCAAACGCGTTGTCCGATGGAAGCGGTCAAGCTAGCGGCCGAAGCCGGTCGCTGGTTCGAAGTGCCCTACCAATCCAGAGCAGCCTAAAAAAAGCAAAGCAACAAGCAACCGCAACTCCCCCCCAATGCGGTACCGGGTTGGATTTTTTCTTCCATAAACCTCTTTTTTGAAACGAGTTACAACGGCCAAGTGCGGCATTGGTGACGCACTTGGGGAGTTGCTCATCGCGCTGCTTCGGCGGCGCCCGCAACGAATCCGCATCCCCGGGGCCGTCCGCTGCCGTTCGGCGAATTGACACTGATTCGAACGCAACAAAACAAGCGCCGAGCGACGGTGGAAATGCGTCACCAATGCCGCACCTGGCGCGCATAAATACCTAGCTTAAAAAGACTTACAGCAAAAAAATCTCAACCCGGTACCGCATTGGG
>JAJFFF010000012.1 GCA_021776785.1 Planctomycetota bacterium
TAATCCCGTTCGCTCCCCTAGCTTTCGCGCCTCAGCGTCAGTTGCGGTCCAGCAAGTCGCTTTCGCCACCGGCGTTCCTCCAGATATCTACGCATTTCACCGCTACACCTGGAGTTCCACTTGCCCCTCCCGCACTCTAGCAATCCAGTTTCGGATGCGATTTCCCGGTTAGGCCGAGAGCTTTCACATCCGACTTAAATCGCCGCCTACACGCCCTTTAAGCCCAGTGATTCCGAGCAACGTTTGCCACCTCCGTATTACCGCGGCTGCTGGCACGGAGTTAGCCGTGACTTCCTTTGGGGTTAACGTCAAGTATAAATACGTTTCCTCACCCCTGACAGGGCTTTACAACCCGAAGGCCTTCTTCGCCCACGCGGCATTGCATGGTCACGCTTGCGCGCATTGCCAATGATTCGTGACTGCAGCCTCCCGTAGGAGTCTGGGCAGTGTCTCAGTCCCAGTGAGGCGGATCACCCTCTCAGGCCCGCTACCCATCGTCGCCTTGGTGCGCCGTTACCACACCAACAAGCTAATGGGACCAGGGTCCGTCCCGCTGCGATAAATCTTTACCCATCAGAAAATCAATCCGATGGGACGATCCGGTATTACCCACCGTTTCCAGTGGCTATTCCAGACAGCAGGGTAGGTTACCCAGGCATTACTCTCCCGTTCGCCGCTCGAGTACTCCCGAAGGAGCCTTTCCGCTCGACTTGCATGTCTAAGCCATGCCGCCAACGTTCGCTCTGAGCCAGGATCAAACCCTTCATGATTTGTTCTGGCAAACGCCTCCCCCATCCGAAGACAGAGCAGGCGGGTCAGTTTGTTTTTTTTTGCTGAGTCCCGCGACACAAGATCGCGGAAAACAGACAGAATTTTCAGGGCGTTACGTCCGAAGACGTAACACCGATTATGGGACGTTGTGAGAACGTCCCAGTCGGCTCATCTAATTTAAGAGTCGTCTCTAATTGTCAAAGATCATTAGCGCTCTTCCGTCAACTCCGAATCCATCTTTCGATGCGTCCGTCATCAGCGGAGGGCAGACCTCTCGGCTCGCCCTATGGCGCAAGCGGATCAATGTACCGCTGCGCCCTAGGTCCGGCAAGCTTTCAAAGTCTAATTTTGTCGCTTTTCCTCAGGGTTTTTCGGCCGCTACGCGACCTCGTTCCCGCTGGGGAAGGCGCGATTATAGCGACGGTCTTGAAACGTCAATCTTTCAATCCAAAAACCTTCAAAAGTTCTTGGACGCTCTGGCCGAATCGCCCGCGCGCTAGAATCGGGGCCATGGAAATCACGCGCAAGCAGGCCCGTTTGATCGACGAGGCGGCAATGCGTGATTTGGCCGTTCCGGGCCTCCTGCTCATGGAAAACGCCGCTTTTGGGATTTTTGACGCGATCCGAAGTCGCACCGCGGCGCGCACATTTTCGAAGGGTCCGGTCCTGTGCTTGGCCGGGCCGGGAAACAACGGCGGCGACGCCTTGGCGACTGCGCGCCTGCTCCATAACGCGGGCTATGAAACGGCGATTTCGCAGCTAGGAACGCCGCCGGCCGAGAGCGACGCGGCCACGCAAGCCGCCATCATCGCGCGCCTGGCCCTGCCCACCGCACCGATCGATTCCTGGAGCCGGTACCCCATCCTCGTCGACGGGCTTTTCGGGACGGGGCTCACGCGCCCTCTCACCGGCGCGTTTGCCGCTTCCGTGGCGGCGCTCCAGCAGGCCGGGGGCGCGATTGTGTCCATTGACATCCCATCTGGGCTCGATGCCGACACGGGCGCCGTTTTGGGCGTGGCGGTCCGCGCGGACCTCACGGTCACGATGGTGGCGCCCAAGGTCGGGTTTTGCCGCGGAGCCGGACCCGACCATGTCGGCGCCGTCCAAGTCGTAGGAATCGGAATCCCTCCAGCCTTTGTGCAAAGCGTGCTCGATCGCGCTTAGGGGGCGGAGGCGACGAACCACTTCCTTTTGCGGCAAGCCTCAACGGGTGCGCGCGGGCCGCTGGGAGGCGACGCTCGGACGGCGACGCTCGGGGGACCTTCCCCCCTTCGATTCCCCATCTTCAATTCCCGGGGCCACAGGGGGGGCCCCGAGCCCCGGCGCCCCCGGGCTCCCGGGCTCCCGGGCCCCCGTGCTCCCGGGCTCCCGGGGGGATCGGAGGCCCGGGAGAGGATCTGTGGGACCTGAGGAGGCTGTTCGCTAGCGTGTTTAGCGGACGATAACGATTTCGGTGCGCGGGAGGAGCCAATCGAACAGCAGTTCGACGTCGCGGTTGAGCATGCGCACGCACCCCGACGACTCCTCACGCCCAATCGATTCGGGGTTCGCGGTGCCGTGGATGCCAAAGCCGCGGAACTCGGCTGAGTTCTTAAAACCCATCCAGCGCGTGCCCAAGATGTTGTCCGGATGGCCGTAGGGGATTTTCACGCCCGCTTTCGGATACCAGTCCGGGTTCTTGTTCATGGAACTGAGCTCAAACGTCGCTTCCGGTGTTCCGCCCGCCCGCCCGAGTCCCACCGGGAACGAGCGCAAGTAGTTGCCGTTTAGCAGCACGTAGAGGCGATATTCGCTTTTGACGACTCGCACGCTCAGACGCCCCTTGGGCACTTTGATCGGCTCCTGGGCGCGCAGATCGCGTGGGCTCCGCATGCCGTTCACGGTGGCGATGAATCCCGGGCCCACCCACGACCCGCGCCCGCGAAACGTCTTCACGCAAAGCTTGGCCAAGGTGTCGCCACGGCGCGGGGTGTGCATGAAATCAATGCCCTCCACGTGCCGCGGCCCAAACACCAAGTCTTGGGCCAATTGATCGAGGCGGTCGCGAAGCTCGGCGCGGTCCGCCTCATCCGCGTCCGCCAAAAACAGCGCGCGCGTCCAATCGTGCCAGGCGCTCTTGCCGGCGGTCAGACCGCGCTTGTTCCGGCCCTCTTCCTGATAGATCGCGTACGCGGCGCGCCCGCGATCGAAATGAACCCATCCGGCGGCCCGCGAGGTCGGGTGATCGTTCAGAATCTGCGCGGCGACCTTCGCGGCAGCTTTCTCATCGCCATGCTCGATCGCGGCGTGACGCGCGGCGTCGAGTTTTGCGGCGGCCGCGTTCACCTGGCGCTCACGGCGCTTGGCCGCGTCTACCTGGCGCTTGGCGTCGAACCGAAACGACCGCGTACCCGAGCTCGCGTCGTGCCCGGCGTGCCCGGCATCGGCGGCATCGGCGCTCGCATTCGCGCCGCCGACCGAGTGGGGATCGCCACCGGTGTCGCTACCGTCGGCGCCGTCGACATGCAGTCCCCGCGGCGGTTCCTTGATTGCGGAATCGTCGCCGTCACTGCCAAACCAGGTCGAATATAGAAAATAGCCCGCGCCTATGACGAGCAATGTGGAGACCCAGGACTTCATGGTCCCTCCCAGTTAGGAAGGGTACGGTTGGCGGCGGACAGGATCAGTGTATGCGTGCGTTCGAACTTAGCGAGCGCCAAGTTTCAGCGACAAAACTAACGACGCGGTAAGTCGTTCGCGCGCGCGTCTGCACAAAAAAAAACACCGCGCTCGCTGGAATCCAACGAGCACGGCGGCAACAGCATCCACCAGCGCCGTGTGGGACTAAGTGGTTGATCCCGAAACAAAAAAAGTGGGCGCCGCGCGGCCAAGGTTCACCGTCCCCGCCTCAACAAGGCTTGGCGGCGCAAGACCGACGGTAGGCTCCCGTTTCGAGAAAGTATCGGATCACCGAACTGTGATGCCCATCACGAACGTAGCAGACGCATCGTTTGCCATCTTACTCCTTCGGTCACATCGAGGACTATCCTGGAGTGGAGACGAACTTGTTCGGCTACGACCGCAACTGCCAACCGCGTTTTTTGACCAGCGCGTCAACGGACGCGCGCAGTCGCTCGACGTCGGCGGTATCCAACGTCTTGTCCATGGCGCCGAACTCGATCGCGTAGGCGAGACTGCGTTTGCCCTCGGGCACATTCTTGCCGACGTATTCATCGAAGAGTGCAACCGATCGCACCAACTTGCTGTCTGCCTTGCGCAGCGCTGAGGCGACTTCGCTGGACGGCGTTTTGCGATCGACCAACATGGACACGTCGTAGCGCACGCCGGGGAAACGCGAAATGGACGCCATCTTGGACTCTTTGCCCTGGGCGGCGTAGCACGCGGTCAAGTTCAGGTCGGCCAGCGCGGCGCGCCCCTCAATGTCGAACGCGCGCGCGATCTTTGGGTGAATCTCACCGACCCATCCAAAGTCCATCTTGCCGCGGCCCAGGCGAGCACAGCGGCCCGGGTGAAGGTACGCGGGCCCCTCCTGCTGGGTGAGACGCGCTCCCTTGAGACGCAGACGCTCCACGAGCGTTTCGACGGCGCCTTTCGCGCACAACGCGGGCACACCGTCGGGCGCCGCCATCACGAGCACGAGACGCTCGGTTTCCTCCGGCAGCTGGCCCGCGCGCTCCGCGAAGACCGGCGCGATCATGTAGAGCGCGATCTCGGCGCGGTACTTTTGGTTTTGCGCAAGGACTGTGAGCGCCTTCGGCACCAAGCTCGTGGCCATGAGGTCCAACCCGGGCTGCTCGGCATTGGCCAGACGCAACGAGCCCGGCTCGACGCCGGCGCGCGCGCACTCGTCGGCGGTCGTGAACGGGTAGCCGAAGAACTCGCTGTAGCCGTGCTCGTCCGAGAGCGCCGCACGCACCACCGCACGCGCGCGCCGCGCCGGCTCTTCGGGAACCGGTTCGAGCGCGCCACGAAGCGGCTCCGCCGGAATCTGCGCGTAGCCGTAGATCCGCCCGACCTCCTCGACCAAGTCTTCGGGAATCGAAACGTCGCGTCCGGCGCGCCACGAAGGAACGCGCACGCGACGATCGGAGCCGTTTTCCTCGATGACGAATCCGAGACGCTCCAAGATCTTGTCGATCTGTTGCGCGGTGAGTTCGATGCCCAACCGATGCGCCACAAACCCGGCGGGAAGGTCGATGACGCGGGCCGGTTCCATCGGCTCCGCCACGTCGCACGGCCCGCCCAGCGCATGCGCGTCGGGGCAGAGTTGTTTCAAGAGCTCAAAGAAACGCCGCGCCGCCACCGGCACGTTCGCCGCGTCGAGACCTTTCTCAAATCGCGCAGACGAGTCTGTGCGCAGCCCCAACGCCTGTGCGGTCCCGCGCACCGAGGTCATTTCGAAGTTCGCGACTTCCAAAATAATCTCGGTCGTGTCCTCGCGCACATCGGAGTTGTCGAGCCCCATGACGCCGGCGATGGCGACGACCCGTTCGCTGTCGGCAATGACGCACGCGCCCTCGGGCAGCTCGCGCGCGACGCCGTCGAGCGTCGTGACGGCTTCGTCCTTCCGCGCGCGCCGGACAACAATCTTGCCACCGGCGATCTGGCGTCGATCGAACGCATGGATCGGTTGGCCGCATTCCAGCTGAATGTAGTTCGTCAGGTCCACGATGTTGTTAATCGAACGCTGCCCGGCCTGCTCGAGGCGCAAGCGCATCCAATCCGGCGTCGGCCCGACGGCGACGCCACCGATTGCCCATCCGACATACCGCGAACAAAGGTCGGGGCACGCCACCGCGACGGCGACCTGCGGCGCATCCGGCGGCAGTTCTGCACCGCACGCCAACGGCTTGAGCGGGCGATCCAAAATCGCCGCGAACTCACGCGCCGCTCCATAGTGGCCCCACAGGTCGGGACGCGTGGTGATCGCCGTGTTGTCCACATCGATCACCGCGCCGCCCGGCAAAAACTCGACGGCGGGCGTGCCCGCCGCGATGACGTCATCGAGCACCAAGATGCCCTCGTGCTCCTCGCTCAACCCGAGTTCACGCTCGCTCAACACCATGCCCGCGCTTTCCACGCCGCGAATCTTGCGGCGCGTCAACACAAGGCCGTCCGGCAGTGTGGTTCCTTCCGGCGCGAAGCAAATCGTCTGCCCCACGTCGACGTTGGGCGCGCCGCACACGACTTCGTGCTCGCGCGCGCCGTCGTTGACGGTGACCAAGCGCAGTTTGTCGGCATCGGGATGCGGACGAAGCCCGAGCACCTTGCCGGCGACGACGCCTAACCACCCTCCGCCGGGCTCGGAGACGGTATCCACCTCCGCCACATGCAGCGTGAACAACTCACCCAGCTGCGCGGGATCGATGCCGCCTAAATCAACGAACTCCTGGAGCCATTCGACGCTCAACAACATTAAAACTGCTCCAGAAAACGAAGATCGCCGCTGTTCATCCAGCGAATGTCATCAATCCCCCAACGCATCAGCGCGAGCCGGTCGATACCCAAACCGAACGCAAAACCGGTGTACTCCTCGGGATCGATGCCGCCGGCGCGCAACACATGCGGATGCACCATCCCCATGCCGCAAAGCTCCATCCAGGAGCCATCGCGCAAGATGTCGCACTCAAACGACGGTTCGGTGAACGGGAAAAAGCCCGGGCGAAATCGAGTCGTCACGTCCTCGTTCAAGATCTCGCTCAAAATCGCGTTGATCGAATGAAAGAGGTGCCCCGGCGTGATGTGCTTGTCGATCACCAGCCCTTCGAGCTGGTTAAACACCGCCTCGTGGGTCGCATCGACGGCCTCGTTGCGAAACACGCGGCCCGGGAAAATCGCGCGCAACGGTGCGCCGAACCGACGCATCGCACGGATCTGCACCGGTGACGTGTGCGTGCGCAAAACGTTGCCGTCCGAGAGCCAAAACGTGTCCCACGAGTCGCGCGCCGGATGGCTCTCGGGAATGTTGAGCCCGTCGAAGTTGTGAAATTCGTCTTCGACCCACGGCCCCTCGACGACGCGGTAGCCCATGCCCCGAAACAGGTGGTCGAGCTCCCCTTCCAAGATGGTGATCGGGTGCCGGTGGCCCTGCAGGCGCGGCGGCGGCGGCAGGGAAAGATCAAACCACTCCGTGTCCGCGATCGCCGATTCTTTCTCCGAGCGCAGCGCCGCGGCGCGTTCGTCGAGCGCCTGCTCGACCGATTGCTTCGCGCGGTTCACCGCGGCGCCGGCCGGCGCCCGTTCTTCCTTCGGAAGCTGCCCCAAGCCGCGCAGCAATGCCGTCAACGGACTCTTGCGCCCGAGATAGCGGACGCGCAACTGCTGCAGCTCGTCTTCGTTGCTCGCGACTTCGATCGCGCGCAACGCTTCGTCCAAGATGGCATCGCTTTGCATTTACGAAAAAGGGGCCACCTGCCGGCGGCCCCTCTCCTTAGTGGTTGTCCCGATGGAGTTAGAGAGCCGCTTTGGCCATCTCCACAAATCGATCGAACGCTGCTTCGTCGTGATACGCGATCGAAGCGAGTTGCTTGCGATCGACGGTCACGCCGGCCTTTTTCAGGCCGTTGATGAAGAGCGAGTAGCGCAACCCACGCTGACGGGACGCCGCGTTGAGACGCGTAATCCAGAGCGACTTGAGTTGACGCTTGCGAAGGCGGCGCCCGATGTAGGCCTGCGCGCCAGCGCGAATGATCGCTTCTTTGGCGAGCTTGATCCGACGGCGACGTGCACCCCGGTAGCCCTTGACCTGCTTGAGAATCCGCTTGAGGCGACGGTTTTTCGCCACGCCCGGTTTAATGCGCATGGATCTAGCCTTCCCCCAACAGACGCAGGTACGTCTTGGTTTCCGCCCGGCTCACGAGGCCCGGGCGGCGCAAGTTGCGCTTGCGCTTAGTGGACCGACCGGCCAATAAGTGACGACGGTTGGTCTTGTAACGGCGCACTTTGCGGCCTTTGGTGACCTTAAAGCGCTTCCGTACGGATCGATTAGTTTTCTGCTTCGGCATGACACTCACCGCCGTCGGCGGGAAGCCCGTTAGAATAGCGGCCTTTCCAGGCTTGGCAAGACCTCAACTCGGTCTTTTCCGCCAGACCGGGGCCGGAGCCCGTCGCGACCCGAATGGGCGGTGGGCCGCCCGATTCCCCACATCGTTTCCCCGAGCGGATCAGTTGTATACCCTATCGCCATGCCCGCCGAGCAGCGAATCATCGGGGGAGGGCTGCTACTCACTGGCGTGGCGGTCGTCCTCATCCTTCTCTACTTCTTTGCCTTTGGAGGCGCGAGCGCCAAGGATGCGTACGACACGCTCGTAAGCGACATCCATCCCGCCTACCAAAAGGCCCGCGAACAGCGCGATTACCTCACGCAGCGCCGCCAAGCGAGCGCCGCGATCGACCTGCTCAAGGATGCGGGCGAAACCGCCGTACTCAAGCACCTCGCCGCCGACGCCTCGTCCGGCGACAAAATGGCGCAGACCCTGCAGGCGCTCATCAAAGACGACGTGTTCAAGAACAACGCGGACGGAAAGTACAAGTTTAACGATGCGTGGTTCACAGACACCGAGCACCGTGCGCTGTCGGGCTTAGACGCCGCGATCAGCGAGCTCAAGGAACTTCGCACGATTCGCATCACCGCACGGGAGACAGCCGACGCAATTGCAGCCATCGGCGTGGGCTCCGGGATGACCATTGAGCTTCCCCCCGCCAAAACAAACGGCGGCGTCGGACCGACCGCGACCTTGGACGCGGAAGCGTATCGTGTGTTCAGCGTTTCCACCGACGCCATCAAGGCGGCGCTGGATACGCCTGTGCCGCCTGCGGGGCGCGCGAAGACCGCGCGGATCCGCTGGAACAAGTCGCGTGCGGCGTCCAGTCTCGGCAAGGATGTCGCCGCGCTGCCAGAGCGCGCCGACGCGCTCTCCTCGGCCGCAGCATCGATTCAGGCGTACGGACAGACGTTGCGGTCCCAAACGGCGACCGCGACGGCCGTCGCCGCGTTGCTCAAGACCGGCCTGAGCCATGCGGCCGCCGGATTGAGCCCCGAAGCACGGAGAGCATTCGACGCGGGGCGCGACACGCTCGACTCGATCGTGAAGTTGGCGGATTACGCGCGCGGACAGGCAGCGCTCGTCAAGACGCACCGCACCGTCCGTGACCTCGGTCGTTTGCTCGGTCAGTCGTTTAAAGAGTAAACGCTTTTTTGGGGCGCCCGTTGAAGTCTGCCGGACGGGCACGGCAACGTATGGGTGTGAGCAACCAGTCCGATCGCGAGAGCGCCTACCACGATCTGTTGGAACAGACCGCGTTCGTCCGCCGTCTCGCGCGGAGAGTAGCCGGACCCGATCACGAGGACGTCGCCCAGGAGACAATGCTCGCCGGATTGCGCGCGCGCCCGCGCGATGCACGAAAGTGGCGCGGGTGGCTTGCCGCGGTGGTGCGCAACCAGACGCGCATGGCCCATCGCCGTCGGACGCGGCGGACGGCGCGCGAGCGCTCTTCCGGGGCGCGACGGGACAAAACGGCGCCGTCCACCGACGACGTCGTCGCGAAGCTGGAGCTGCACCGGCAGCTCGTCGTGGAAGCGCTCGCGCTGCGCGAACCCTATCGATCCACGATCATCGCGCGGTACTTCGAGGATCTGACCCCCACCCAAATCGCCGCGCGCGAAAAATGTCCGCGCAAGACCGTCGCGACGCGTCTCCACCGGGCGCTTGCGATGTTGCGGGAGCGACTCGATCAACGACATGGGCAGCGCGCGTTATGGGCGCCGGCTCTTCTCGCTTGGACCCAGGACGCCGCGCGCACAGCTACGACTGCAGGCGGCGCCGCGATCAAACAAGGAGCTATCGCCATGGCGAGCAAGGTAACGATTGCGGCTGGTGGATTTGTTCTCGGCGCGGTAACCACGTTCACCGTCACCGAGGTCATGCGCGGCGACGAGGAGCGGGCGACTCCCCGCCGCACGCAGCGCGCGGGCGCGAACTTCGCGCAACGTCCGGCTGCCCCCGACCCGGCGATCGCATCACCCGATGGCGAACGTGCTACCACCACGAAACCGGCGTCCCAGACGCCACAGACGCCGCAGGCACGGTCCAAGCCGCCCTTGACCGCGAACACTCTGCTGCGTCGCATCAACGCCGCGCAGACCCAACAGGAACTCGGCACGATCTGGGGTGAACTATGGGCGTTGGACCACAAAGCGTCGCGCGAACTTTTGTTCGGCATCTACGACGAGATTGAGCGACCGGACCGGCGGCACTACTTTGTGTCACGCTTCGCCGGGCTAACGGCGTACACGTTTCAATTGGAAATGGCGCACCGCGTCATTCGCGACGGCGACTTTGAAACAAAAAACAGAGTACGCGCCCAGTTGATGCGGTATGCCCTGCTGAACTTTCGCGATAATCCGGAACTCTATCCGGAGTGGGAGCGGCGCATGCGAGGACTCCCGCGAGCGGTGGTGATGCAACGCAGCGCGCAGGAGTTCGCAGACCGCCTGAAGAGCCCCGATCCGGATCAGCTCATCCAAACGCTACACGCATTCGAGCGACCGATGCCGTCTGTCGTGAAGCTGAAGGACAAAGATCTAGTCGCCGCTCTGCTGAAGTTCACGGAGCGCCCGACGCCGCGCGACGAGTGGAGACGAACCGGTCGTGTTCGAAAGGCGCAGCAGTTGGCGTGGCGCTGGCTCCGCGGCCTTCAAGACCCAAAGACACTCGACCAAAACATGCTCCGCCGTTGGGTGAAACGACTCGGGGATCCGACGGCCGGCGACAACGCGCACCAGGCCACGGAGACGGCCATCGCCGCGAAGTCGCCTTGGCTCTTCGAAGAGCTCCTCATCCATCTCCGCAACCCGAAAGCGGAGGAGTTCACGATTGGCAGCGCGTTCGGCGACTTAAAGGACAAGCGCGCGATCCCGTATCTCATAGCGGAAATCGCGGCGAACTCCGAACATATCTATGGATACGGGTACTTCGGGCTCGGCCGGCTCACGGGCGTTCGCTACGACAAGTCCCACGACGGCGAGTGGTGGCTGCGCTGGTGGGACACCAACAAAGCGGAACTCCCCCCGCACGTGCAGGCGCTGGACCCGCGCAAGCTGCGTTAGAGCGTGTCGAACGCTCCCCGACGCGCGCGCTCGCCGCGTCGGGAAGCCCCCGTTACTTGCGCACCAACGTCATGTGCATCTTGCGACCCTCCATGTTGGGGGTCTTTTCGACCTTGGCGATGTCTTCGAGGAGCGCCGCCACGCGGCGGAGCAAATCGGTGCCGAGGTCTTGGCGCGCGAGTTCGCGGCCACGAAAGATCACGGTGAATTGAACCTTGTCCCCGTCCTCGAGAAACTCGCGGGCGCGTTGGGTCTTGGTTTCTAAATCACCCTTGTCGGTCTTGGGGCGGAGGCGCATGCCCTTGAGCTTGTTGCCTCCCTTTTTCTGGCCACGCGTCTTCTTTTTCTGCTCGTACTTGTACTTACCGAAATCGAGGATGCGGCACACCGGGGGGCGTGCTTCGGCGGCGACTTCGACCAGATCCAAATTTTGGTCGTAGGCCATACGAAGGGCCTCGTCGCGGGGGAAGACACCGATCTGGGCGCCTTCCTGGCCGATCACGCGAACTTCGCGGGCGCGGATGCGTTCGTTGACGCGGGGCCCGAAAGTGCGTTGCGGCTTGGCGTTATGCGGACGTCTCGGAATGGTCGTTTTCTCCTTTATTGGATCGGGGAGTGCGCTTTTTGCGCGTATCGCTCCACGATCTCCTCAGTTACTTGGCCAACCGGCTGCGCGCCGCGGTCTTCGCCGTCGCGCGGCCTGACAGACACGGTGTCCGCCTCAGCCTCTTTGGCGCCCACCACGAGCTGATACGGAATCTTACGTCCGTGGGCATCGCGAATTTTGGCGCCAATTTTGTCGCCGCGGCGATCCACCTCGACGCGCAGACCGGCTTCGGTCATGCGCTTCGCGACGGTCTCCGCGTACGGAATCTGTTTGTCGGTGATGGGAAGCAGGATCGCCTGCACCGGCGCC
The DNA here is from genome assembly GCA_021776785.1 of Planctomycetota bacterium. Lineage (GTDB taxonomy): Bacteria > Planctomycetota > PLA2 > PLA2 > PLA2 > JAJFFF01. The sequence continues at coordinate 11,796 of JAJFFF010000012.1, forward strand.
AACCACACCGGCAACTTGCCGGCGGTGTTTTCGACGAGCACGCCGATAAACCGCTCCATCGAGCCCAGGATCGCGCGGTGAATCATCACCGGGCGATGGCGGTTGCCGTCTTGGCCCACATAGGTGAGGTCAAAACGCTCGGGCATCTGGAAGTCCAGCTGGATGGTGCCGCACTGCCACATGCGACCCAAGCTGTCTGTTAGGTAATTGTCGATTTTGGGGCCGTAGAACGCGCCGTCGCCGGCGTTGAGCCCGTAGTCGATGTCGGCGGCCCTCAGCGCGCCGGTCAGCGCGGCTTCGGCCCGATCCCACAGCGCCTCCTCGCCCATCCGCTTCTCGGGACGGGTGGATAGAAACTGTTTGATCTCGCTGAAGCCGAACGCCTTGTAAACCACGTTCAGCATGTCCAGGCAGTCGAGCACTTCGGCTTCGATCTGCTCCGGCGTGCAGTACACGTGCGCGTCGTCTTGGGTAAACCCACGCGCGCGAAACAGCCCGTGCAACACGCCCGACAGTTCGTAGCGGTGTACGAACCCGAACTCGCCCAAGCGCAACGGAAGATCACGGTACGAGTGCAACTCGGATCCGTAGATGATGCACGCGCCCGGGCAGTTCATCGGCTTGACCGCGAACGAGCGGTCGTCCTTTTCCACGAAATACATGTTCTCGCGGTAGTTGTCGTAGTGTCCGGACTTGCGCCACAGTTCGTCGGTCATGACGAGCGGAGTCCGAATCTCTTGATAGCCGCGCTGCTCAAGCTCGCCGCGCACGAAGTTTTCGATCTCGCGCCAGACGATCATGCCGCCTTTGTGCCAGAACGGAAACCCGGGTGCGACGTCGTGAAAACTGAAGAGGTCAAGTGCGGGACCCAACTTGCGGTGGTCGCGCTTCTTCGCCTCTTCGATGCGTTCTAAGTGCAGATCGAGTTCTTCTTGGCTAAAGAACGCGGTGCCGTGAATGCGCTGCATCGGAATACCGGTCGCATCGCCGCGCCAGTACGCGCCGGACGCGCTCATGATCTTGAACGCGGGAATCGAACCGAACCCTTTGACGTGCGGGCCGCGACACATGTCCGAAAACACGTCGCCATTTTTGTAAAACGAAATCACTTCGCCCGCTTGCACGAGCTCCGCCATGTACTCCGCTTTGAGGTCGTAGCCCAACCGTTTGAGTTCGGCGGTCGCATCCGCCGCGTCCATCTCCTGACGCTCGAACGGAAGGCCTTTTTTGGCCAGTTCGCGCATACGCTTTTCGATCGCGGCTAGGTCGTCGGGCGTGAACGGCTCCTCCACGACAAAGTCGTAGTAAAAACCTTCGTCGGTCGGAGGACCGAATCCCAACTGCGCTTTCGGGAAAAGCTCCCGCACCGCCGCGGCCAGTAGGTGTGCCGCCGAGTGGCGCACGACGCGGAGATAGTCCTCGCTCTTCTTGGTGATGATCGCGATGCGCCCGTCGCCGTGGATGCGTTGCTCCATCGACGTGAGTTCCCCGTTCCAGACGCATCCGACCGCGGCACGGGCGAGCCCGGGACCAATTTGCATAGCGACGTCGGCGCAGGTCGAGTTCTTCGGAACTTCGAGGACCTTGCCGTCGGGGAGAGTTACGCGCGCAACGGCGCTCATCGGGAGAGGCTGATCAAGACTAGACACAATCGTATCACTCCAAACGCCACGTGAAAACGGCGCCAGGGGTTGAATTCGAGGCAAAAACGCCGGAATCTACGATTTCCGGCCACCGGAGGGCTGAGCGCGCTCAACAAGTCTCAACGCCGTCAGACGTTGAACCAAAAAACACCGTCTCAACGCCGTCAGACGTTGAACCAGAAAACACCGTCTCAACGCCGTCAGACGTTGAACCAAAAAGTCACTACTGGTCCGCCAAACGGATCGAAAGTTCTTCGAGCTGTTCGACGTCAACGGGGGAAGGCGATCCACTCATCAAGTCGACCGCCTTGGCCGTCTTGGGGAACGCGATCACGTCGCGGATGCTCGGCACGTCGCTCAGCAGCATGGCCAAACGATCCAGTCCGAGCGCGATCCCGCCGTGCGGCGGCGCGCCGTACTGCAACACATCGAGGAGAAATCCGAAGCGTTCCTGGGCGACGTCCTCGGGGATCTTCATCGCGCGAAAGATCGATTCCTGCACCGCGCGGCGGTGGATACGAATCGAGCCGCTCCCCATTTCGACACCGTTGAGGACCGGGTCGTACGCGAGCGCGCGCGCCTTGCCGGGGTCGGCTTCAACGAGTCCGAGGTCCTCTTCCACCGGAGCGGAAAACGCGTGGTGCGCGGGCGCCCACTCGCCTTCTTGGTCGCCCGCCAAAAACAGCGGGAAATCTACGATGAAGCACGCGGCCCAGGCGCCCGGCGCGATCAGGCTTTGCTTTTCCGCAACGGCCAGGCGCACGTTGCCGAGGCTCCACGCCACCACGCCGACGTCCGTATCGGCAACGAACACCAAGAGGTCGCCGGCTTCCGCGCTGAACGCGGCCGGAAGATCGCTGCCCTCAAAGAACTTCGCGATCGGTCCGGTCACGCCGTCTTCGGTGACCTTCATCCACGCCAAGCCTTTGGCGCCGTGCTCGGCCGCCGACGCTTGGAGCCCGTCGATTTCTTTGCGCGAAAGCGCCGCGCCGCCGGGCACGCGGATGCCACGCACCGCGCCGCCCCCTTCCAGCGCGCCGGTAAACACCTTGAACGAGCAATCCTTCACGACCTCGGAAACGTCTTGAATCTCAAGCCCGAACCGAAGATCCGGCTTGTCACTGCCGTAACGCGCCAACGCCTCGTGATACGGAATGCGCGGCCACGGACGCGGAAGATCGGTGGGATGTTTCGCGACCTCTTTGACGAGACCGGTCAAGAGCTCCTCGATCAGACCAAGGACGTCCTCTTGCTCAACAAACGACATTTCCATGTCGAGTTGGGTGAACTCCGGTTGGCGATCCGCGCGCAGATCCTCGTCGCGAAAACAGCGCGCGATCTGGTAGTAACGGTCGTACCCCGCGCACATGAGGATCTGCTTGTAGATCTGCGGCGCCTGCGGCAGCGCGTAAAAACGTCCCGGGTGAAGGCGGCTCGGCACGAGGTAGTCGCGCGCGCCCTCCGGCGTCGCTTTCGCCAGGATCGGAGTCTCAATCTCCACGAATTCGCGCGCGTCGAAAAACTCGCGGATGTAGCGGTTCATGCGGTGACGACGCAGGATGCGGTCCTGCGGTTCACTTCGCCGGAGGTCGAGCGGTCGATACTTGAGCCGAACCTCTTCGGAGATTTCGTCGCCGCCCGCGATCTCAATGGGCGGAGTCGGCGAGGTGGACAACACCTCGATGTGGGTCGCGATGATCTCAATCGCGCCGGTCGCAAGCTTGTCGTTTTGCGCCGCGTCCGGGCGCGACTTAACCACGCCGCGCACACGCACGGTGTACTCCGGTTTCACCGACGACGCGACGTCGTGACTGGCCGCGTCGTCATCGCGGCTCACACTCACTTGGGTCAGGCCGTACCGGTCGCGCACGTCCAAAAAGACAAGGCCGCCCTGGTCGCGGCGGCGATGCACCCATCCGGCGAGAGAAACTTCCTGGCCGGCGTCGGCTGCGCGGAGTTCTCCGCAGGTGTGGGTTCGGTACGCGGTCTGAGTCACGGGGATGTATACCGCCTTTGGCGCGATCGGTTCGGAAACGGGAAAAGTACCCGCCCCATCGCCTAGGGGCCAGAGATGGTCTCGACCGCGCGCAGGACGAAACCTGCATCCACAACGACCGGCCCGGACTTCTCCGGCGCCTGGAACGCGACGGGCTCGAGCAAGCGCTCCAAGACCATGTGCAGCCGCCGCGCGCCAATGTCGGCTAGCTCCTCGTTGAGCTTGTACGCCAACGCCGCGATCTCCTCGATCCCATCGTCGGTAAACGTGAGATCCACGCCGTCGGTCGCGAGCAACGCCCGATACTGCTTCGTCAGCGAGTGCTGCGGCTCCGCGAGAATGCGCGCAAACTCGCCGGCGCCGAGCGGTGTCAGCGTGACGCGCAGCGGAAACCGGCCCTGCAGTTCTGGCATCAGATCTTCCGGCTTGGTCTCGTGGAACGCGCCCGCCGCGATGAACAAGATGTGCGAGGTGCTGACGGGCCCGTGGCGCGTCTGGACGGTGCACCCCTCCACGAGCGGCAAAAGGTCCCGCTGCACGCCGCCGCGGCTGACGTCGGGCCCCCCGCCCGTTCCCACGCCGACCACCTTGTCGAGCTCGTCCAAGAAAACGATGCCGGTCTGTTCGGCGCGGCGAATCGCTTCCCGCGTGATCGCCTCCTGGTCGAGCAGGCCGTCGGCCTCCTTGTTGGTCAGCGCTTCGCGGGCGCGCGCGACGGTCAGCTGCCGATCGACCATGCGCGGCGGCGCAACACGATCCAAAAAGCCCTGCATGTCCATGCCCATCTGCTCGACACCCATCGCCGAGAAAACCTCCATCGACGCGCCCGATCGATCTTCCAAACTAAGCTCGATGCGTTCGTCGTCGAGGTCGCCGCTGCGGAGCCTCTTGCGATACTCCTCACGCCGCGCGCGCCGCTCCGCACGTTCTTCCTCGTCGTCGTCGGCGGCGAACAGGTCGTCTTCGCCCAACAGCTCATCGAGCAATCGCTCCTCCGCCTGCTGATCCGCCTCGGCGCGCACGCGCTCGCCTTCTTCCCGCTTCACGATGCCGACGGCCGCCTCGACCAAGTCGCGCACGATCGTTTCGACATCGCGGCCGAAGTAACCGACTTCGGTGTACTTGGTCGCTTCGACTTTGAGAAACGGCGCGTTCAACATCGACGCCATGCGCCGTGCGATCTCGGTTTTCCCGACGCCTGTGGGCCCGGCGAGAATGATGTTTTTCGGTAACACGTCCCGCGCGAGATCGGCGTCAAGACGCTGCCGCCGCACGCGGTTGCGAATCGCGACGGCCACCGCGCGCTTGGCGGCGGATTGGCCAACGACATATCGATCGAGGTACGCGACAACTTCGCGGGGCGTGAGATCGCCACTTTGGGTTTGGGGAGACAAGGCTCTGCCTTTCCGGCTATTCGGGAGTCTTTTCACCGGAGCGCTTCGCTTCCAGCGACTCGACGGTGCGGCCCGCGGCGGCCAACTGGGTGCGGAGCGCGGTGATGCGCGCTCGCTCTTTTTGCAGCGCCTGCGCGAGTTTTTTCTGCTCGGATTGCGAGACGACGATGGCGGCCTGTAGTTTCTTGTGCTCGCCCTGCGTTGTTTTGAGCGCCGCCGTAATCTTGCCGCGTTGCACCAGGGCCTCGCGCTGCTCGGCGGTCAGCTTTGCGAGCTCGGCGCGCAAACTGTCGTACTGGACGTACAGGCCGTCGCGGCGCTGTTGCAATTCGAGGAGCTGTTGCGACAAGGTCGCGGCGCGCTTCTCATCCCGCTTGATGCGCCGCGCCAAGTCGTCCGCACGGACCTGCTCGTTCTCGGAACGGAACAAGAGCCGCTCGCGCTCCAGCAAGCGCAACGAACCCGTGTTCGCGCACGCCCCCAAACCAAGCAGAGTCACACCAAGCAGAGTCACACCCAAAATCCGCATTGCGAGTCCCCATTGTGAAGCCAGCGGGCAGCCTGTCATCCAAAAATTCATCTCCACACCGCTCAGAAAGAGACGCGAAAGCGGCGCGCGGTAGCTTCCTTCCTCTTCCATCGGCATTTTTTGGGCTTTTTCCGGGCTTCGGTGACAATCCCCGGCCTCATGGAACGCACGCTCTTGCTCATCAAGCCCGACGGACTGCAGCGCGGTCTCGCCGGACGCATTCTCACTCGCTTCGAAGAAAAGGGTCTCAAGCTCATCGGCTTGAAGCTCATGATGTTGTCGCCCGAGCTGGCGGCAAAGCATTACGCGCCGCACGTCGAACGCCCCTTCTATCCGGGTCTTGTGAAATACATGACGTCGGCGCCGATCCTGGCCGCGGTCTTAGAAGCACCGCGTGTGATCGACACCATGCGGACGCTCATGGGCGCAACGTTTGGCTGGAAAGCGGAGCCGGGCACCATCCGCGGCGACTTTTCCAACTCGACGGCTTACAACCTCGTCCATGGGTCGGACTCGCCGGAGAACGCGGAGCGCGAGATCGCGTTGTTTTTCAACGCCGATGAGTTGCACTCCGCCGACCGCTCGATCGACACCTGGCTCGTTTCCGAAGACGACCAGTAAACGGCGCCGCCGATGCGGCTCCCGCTCTGCGACCTTGAACGCGCCGCTTCCGAGATGGAAGCGTTGGTCCGTAGTCATGTCGACAACGTCTACCAGTGTGGACCCAAGACATTCTTGCTGCGACTCAAGCCCGCTAAGCAGTCGCTGCTTATTGATCTAGAACCCGGGCGGGCGCGCGTTCTCGTCACCGATGCACCCCCGCCCGTTCCGGACAAGCCGCCGGTCTTCGGTGCGATCTTGCGCAACACCTTGCGCGCGGCCAAGCTGCTCCGCGTTTGGTTGCCGGCGCGCGATCGCATCTTCTATCTCGATTTTGACGCGGGCGATCGACGCCGCCTCGTGGTCGAGGCGTTGTCGCGCCACGGCAACATGCTCCTGCTCAACGAGAACGACGAGGTGCTCCGCGTCGTCGACGGCGCGGCGGCGAAACGCCGGGGCAACGGTGTTGGGTCCACGTACACGCTGCCCCAAGCGCCCCCCATTCCCGACGAACCGTCGCTGGTGACCGCCGACGTTGCGACCGGCGGCTTTGCGTTCAACTACGAACTCGACCGCATGGTGCGCGAAGAGCACAGTGCCAAGACCGAAGCGGACGACACGGCGCTGCGCAACAAGTCGATCAGCAAACTCAAAAAATCGATCGACGCGGTGCACAGCGACATCGGAAAGCTCCCGGACGCGACCGCGTTGCGCCGCGACGGGCAACTTTTGTTGAGCCACTACGGCGAACTGCAGACCGGCATGACGAAATTCCGCGGCGTCGCGCTGGCGCCGAAGCTCTCGCCGCAAGAAAACGTGGACCGCATTTTTGAACGAGCACGGAAAGCGGACCGCGCGCGACCTCAACTCGCGGCGCGGCTCCACGACCTTCAAGCGCTGCTTGCGTCGGTGGAGGAAGGCGGGCCGATCCCCCGTCAGATTCAGGTCCGCCCCAAGGGCGCGCCGCCGCCGCCCCGCAAGGCCTACCGCGTGTTTTGGAGTGCGGACGGGCGCCGCATCCTCGTCGGAAAGGGCGGGCGGGACAATGACGAGACCACGATGCGGGTCGCCGGGCCTCACGACTTGTTCTTGCACGTTCGCGGTTCGCCGGGCGCGCATGTGATTGTGCCGTTAATCCGCGGCGAGGACGTGCCACAGGAGACGCTGCTCGATGCGGCCACGTTGGCCGTTCACTACTCAAAAATGCGTACCGCCAAGGCAGCTGATGTGACGTACACGCCGCGCAAGTTCGTCTCGAAGCCGCGCGGTGCGAAGCCCGGTTTGGTATCGGTCCAGCGCGAAAAAGTCATTTCGTTGCGCCGCGAGCCGGAGCGCCTCAGCCGGCTGCTGATGACGGTCGGGGACGACCCGCCCCCCACCTAGTCGTTCGTTGCCTAAGCCACCGGGGCTGCGAACGGTTCTCGAAGTCGATCGATCGCTCTCGTTTGCTCGCCGCGCTCCTTCGAGAGGGCGGATCGCCACGTCTGTTTCGTTTTTCGGACAGACCGGAATCCCGCGCTCCCGAGATGACGGTCCCGTGACAGCGGAACACGGACAATACGGGGATGTTTCGCAACTGTCTCGGGCTCACGGCGGCATGCCTACTGCTCTCCTCCACCTTGGCGTGTCATCGCTTCGGCGACAAAACGTCCGAGAAGGACAAAGAGCTCAGCAACTTCGCCGAGGCGCGACAGCGCGCGGCGATCTACTACGACGGCCAGGACTACATCCGCGCGTCGTTGCAGTTTCAAGAGGCGTTGAAGTACCGCCCCAAGCATGTGCCCACGCGTTTGGGGTACGGCTATAGCTTGATGTACTCCAACCAACCGAGCGCGTTGCGGGAGGCCGAGAAGGTCTTTAAGTCATTAGGCGAGCGGTCCGATCCGGCCGAAGAGGTGAAGCGCGTCTACGGACTGGGCCTTACGTATCTCGGCCTTGCGCGCAGCTACGATCGACGCGCGCGGTTGCGCGAGGACAAAGGGCGCAAGGACTTAGCGGAGAAAGACCGCAAGATTGCGCGCGCTGCGGCGGAGGCGGCGCTGATTGAATGCGAGAAAGTGCTCAAGATCGACGCGGACTTGGCGGACCAAAAAATCTTGGCGCCGCAGCGAATCAGCGCCTCCCTTGCACCGGACGCACACATCGGAATGGCGTGGGCCGAGATCATGATGACGTCGCCGAGCGATCTCGGGCATCTCAAGCGCGCGGAGAAACACCTCGCCGAGTTCGCCAAGACGGCCGGCAACGCGCGTGAGTTTTGGGAAAAGCAGCGCAAGCGCGTTCTCGTGACCGACCCGCTCCATGATGATGGAACGCCGGGTACGTCGAACATCGACCCCGACACGAGGACGCGCTACGAAGCGCGCATTGCGAGCACGATCAAGCAGGAAGCCGATGCGCGCAAAGCGTTGATGCTGACGTACCTCTACCTCAATCAATATCGCCGCGCGATCGACGAAGCGACGCGGATCGTCAATCTCGATCCCGACGAGGCGGAGGTGTATGTCTACCGTGGCAATGCCTACGCGTTTTTGAAACCGCCCAACTACCGCGCGGCCGTGCAGGACCTAAAGCGTTACCGCAAGACCAAAGACCTGAGCCGTCTGACCGACGACTTGGTGCAGGTCAACCGCCGGATTCGGATGTACGAAGAGCGACTCAAAGAGCAGGAAGCGCGCCGCTAGGCGGCTAGCTGTCACGGGAGCAGGCAAGGCTGCGATCTGAGCCTCCATTTCCATTCGAACAGGTCACCACCGCATCCTGCTTGTTCGCCGGTTGCGGACCCAACAGAAATCCATACCCGCCGAGCGCGAGCAAGGCGACGGCGATCCCCAGCCGGACCTCAAAAGGAGCTTCGTGGGCTCCGAAGCAATGGCAGGCCGCGCGGGGTCCGTCTGACAACGTTGCAACGGAAAATCCGACGCCCAAGAGCACAACGCCGAGGCGAGCAATGCTGGACATCCATCCGAGCGCCAACAAGACTGCGAGCGCCACTTCCAGAACTGCCACCTGCTTATGGCTAGTCGCCAGATGACTCCAGTCAAGTGCCTTCGAAACTGCGAGCGCTACGCAGAGTGCGGCAGTCGCCCAACGCCAAATGCGCAACTTCGTCATTTCAGCAATCTCCGAAGCCTCGATCGCATCTCAGTTCGAAGGCGCTCAAGCTCTCGCACAAGGCGGTCAACTTCAACACTCTCGCCAGCGCGAAATACAAACACCCCATCATGCGTCGCCAAGAACGCACGGGCCCGGATGAAACGCCCTTGGGAGCGGTTGAGGCCCGCAACTCGCGTAAGTTCTGTCCACACGGCCGATCGCGTACGGCGTTTTTCGACCGCTCTGTCAATGTACGCTTTTCGGAACTCCCCCTTTGATGCCTCTGGCAGTGTTTGCCACTTGTGCCCTCGAGCCCCCGCCCAACGCTCGCGGTACCAGCCAGCGGCCATGTCCGCGCTGCCCGCCGCGGGGCCAAGTGCAATCTTCATCGCCCCGCCAGCGCCTCCTTCTTGGAACCCAAATGCGATGAAATCACGGCCCAATAGGGCATTCGTGGAGTGGCGGTTACGAGCAGCCGAGCGCAAAAACGCCGATTCTGCTCTTTCAAGGTAGCCGCTACGGCCACCGCGGACGTCGCCATCGACGAGATGACGCATCCACTCCTGTTCAGTGACGCCCAACGGAACCACAGGGGCGGGTCCGTACGACTTTTGATAAACATCCCGCGCATCCAAACTTTCCAAAAACTTTTGCGCCCTCTGCTCCGCCTGTCGAAATGAGCTTTCCTGGGTCTGCTCAACCGAGCCGTTGTGCGGCGCGGGCAGACCTTCGTCAGCGCCACCTGGAAAGACGGGGTCAGTCGCTCCTGTCTTATCAAGCGCGTCGTAGCCTGCCAAGTAGCGGGTTTCTGCGCGCTCCAGCTGCTCCTGCGCGTTTGCGATGTGGTACAGGTGAGCCGCTATCACACCGCAAAGGACCGCCCCCATAATCTGGGCGGATTTCGCCACGAGCACTAACCACCGCCTTTCAACCTGGTATGAAAACTATCGGCTTTGTCAGCGCCGCCAACCCTCGGTTGATACTCGCCGGTCTTGACGGGAACGAATTCACCACCCTTGCACACAAACCCAGCCATCTCTTCCGGATCTCGATCCCGACAGGCTTGCGAAACGGCGAAAGTCAACTGCCCATAGAGAGCTTGCCGAGCGCTTTCATATTCACGGAGCACTACCAGTACCTCCGCCCTAGTCTTTTCGTGCGTAGATCTACCAGCTGTAAACCACTCCAGGGAATCTGCGGGAGACGCACTGACAAAAAAAGCGCTCCCGGGGACAACGTGCGATCGTTCCTCGAGCCCCGGAAACGCAACCGCAACCTGAAACATCTCTGCGTCCCAGGATGCTTGCCCCGCAACGTTGCGAACCGACACGAACCAGCGAAAGGCGTCCTTTTGTAGTGACCACGCGATTCTGCTCCGCTCATCGACCATTGCGGCGTCACCGAACCCGCTGAGGCCAGGGACCGCGTAATCAAGTCGAGCAAATATCGGATTGCCTTGCCCGCCGCGAAGCGCGGCGAGCACAGCGTCGCTTGGGACTTGCTCCGCAACAGCACCGGAGACGCGAGCGAGCGTTTGCCCGTTTCCGGACGTCCTTCTGGCCGGCGACGAATCCGTCTTCACGACCGCAACACTTTTCCGCGACCGAAAATCCGGCCTTGTTCGAGCGCGAACTCGCGCAGGCCAGTAGCTTCTATCAATCCAGTAGTGCGTGAGCATTGCGCTCGTCAAGAACACGAGGACGAGCGAGACACGCCACTTTGTCACGGACAGTCACACCACGTGGCAGCAGGCGGTGTTTGACCTGAATCTTTCGGCACGCAAGCGTTTTGACACTGAAGCGAGACGCAAGACAAAGAAAATAATATTGCTCCGCCAGGCTGAGGGGTCGCATGCAGAGTAGAGTGGCAGAGCGAGTTTGCGTTGTCTGTGGTTTCATCACCGCTCTGATCAGACCTGCCCGCGGTGGGGGTTGGGTCACACACACAGTTCTGGGTGCCTCCACCGCCGGGTGTAACAGTCTCCCAGATCACACATGGGGCGCTGTTGTAACATTCTCCATCGCACTGCAATTGATAGGCGCCGCTTGCCTGTAGAACCGCACCACCGTCGGAACAACCACTTCCTTTTGCGCCTAGCGCGGTTCGTGCACCGATGAGACAGACAACCAATGCCGAGAGAATGGCCGCAATACCTACGATTCGCATGATACTAGCTCTCTTTCTGTGCCGCGCGCGGACAAATGTTGCTCACTGGAGAGTCTCCGGCGCGCTTTACCCTACTTTGTCAACCGAGGGGGGGGGGAGGACGGATTCGACGCCTGCGACCAATGAGTTTTCGAATTGCATCGCGAGATCGGCCAACAAGTTTACCGATCAATCGGTGGCTGGCTCCGCCGAGATGCAAATCCAAAATGTACCGAACAAGCGTATTCGCCTCCACCTTGCCGACTTGCGACATCGCCCAACGACGAGCATCGAGTCCGTCAATTCGGTCTCTCTGACCAGGGCCTACTGAATGGCGCAGCTTCTTGACCGCACGCGTCAGACGCTCACGCAATGTAGACGAATCTACGCCGAGTTGCCGCGCGGCTACCGAGAGCGATTTTCTTTGATCCACAACAAGTCGCCACGCCTCTCGTTGCTTGGAGGTGAGAGTGTCTAGATGCGTCTCCAACTCTTCTAGGGAGCCGTTCGCCGACGGGCGCGGCCCAGCGGAATACCCACACGAGGCACGCGTCGGTGGAGTATTCTCAAGGCCAATCCGTTTGAACGTCTCGGCAACCCAGGCACGCACCCACGCATCTGCGTGTGCCCGCCGTAACGCGCGCGCGTCCGGCGAAAAAGCCCGACAAAGGCACTCACTCACAAGATCGTCTTCATCAGTTCCATTCCGCATCAACCGGGACGAGGAGCTACGGAGCGCGCCTCGCTGTACAGCAGCAACCACGCGCCGGGTCGCTCCCCGTCGTCCCAAAGCCGCAATACTCTCCCAACCCGCTCCATTTGAATCCACATCTCTCACGTCGCTTCATATTTGCAAGTACTTTTTGCATGTATCTACCGCCGGCGAAGAAAAGAAAGTCGATCGAGTTCCGACTCTTTCTCCACGCGCAGCATTTTCGTTTGATGCTGGTTCGTATCCTCGTAGTGATGGATTCATGCGAACTTCGGTCAACCCATGTGTTGTCAGCCTTACGAGACGTTACCGCACCCACACTGAGTTTAGGCGGACCGGGTCGAGGTGGACTCGTTCCGGGTCGATTTCAATGCGGTCCACGGGTGCGTCCAGCGTGATGGACTCCCCGACCGCGACACGCTTGGTCCATGTGCGCGCGCCGCGGGTTAGCGCGATGTCTATGGTGTCGCGCGGCCACCGAGCATCTTCGATCGTCACCTTGAGCGTTCGCTGCCCGTCGTAGTTGATCACGAAGTCCGGCAACCTCGTTTCGTTGGCGTAATAGTGCGCGATGTTGGTCAGCGCCCCATCACCCAGCAGGGTCTCTACCGTCCATTCGCGACGCGTGTCGCGGGACGCCCACTGGCGCAACATGGCCAAGAACTGAGCGCGCCCTAACGTGTGATCGAACCGACGCCAGACGAGCGCGCCACGGACATAGGGAACCAGCGGGTCGTCGAGGTAGCTTGCATCGCGCAGTGAAGGCTCATTGACGAATATCGTGCCGTCCTTGCTGCGACGGATATCGGCTTGGCCGAGGTACAGCTTGACCATGCGCCGCCAGAGATGTTTTTGCATCCCTCCTTCGGTGAGCACGCCGGCGACTTCGATGCCGCACCACTGCGCGAGCCCTTCCCGAATCCACGTGCCGCCGTCGCCGATGACCGGCGTTTTGAGTCGGTAGCCCCAGTACGCGTGCGAACACTCATGCGCAAGAAGTTCGAGCCAGCGTGTGCGTCCGCGGGCGCGCTCTAAGTGCATGGAACGCACAACCGCAAACGTGTCGCCGCAATACGCGGGCATCGGACGCGCGCGCGGATCAATGATGATCCGAAACGTTTTGTGCGACAGCGGCCCGAACCATTTCGCGAGCGTCGCGAGCACCGCTTCGAGATCGTCGAGCATTCCCGCCGTCGCCTCGTCCGCTAGGCGTACGGTCGGCGGCGTCCAGATTTCTAACGTGCGGTCCGCCACGACGCGCTTCGCCACCGCGAACTCACCCACGATCAACGGCGCGATGGCGACGGGCGTCTTGGTGCGAAAGCGCCATCCCGCGTCTTCGCGCGTGCGCACGCCGGGGGCCGTTGTCGGCAGTGCCGTGCGCACCAACAAATCGAGATCGAACAGTTCGCCGGCCATCGCGGGTAGCCAAAACCCCGACAAATGCGTTTGGACGGCGTTCGCGCCGGCGTAGCTCCACCCCGTTCCAGGCGGCTTCCAGCGGTACGTCAGTTCGATCGTTACGGGCGCGCCGACTTTCCACCACCCTTGGCGGGGTCGCAGCGTGAGGAGTGTCGGGATGTCCGCGCCCGGTCCGGCCAGCCGCGCCGCGAGTTTTTCGATCCCGCCGGCGCCGACCGCTGCGTGGATCGCTTTGCCCCCCACGGTGGCCGTCAGCCCCTGAACGTGCGAGGAAATCAGGAATCGCACCGGGCCCGGCCGGCGCGGGCGCAGCCGGACGCGCGCCTGTACCTGCAAACCTCCATGCTTAGGCGTCGCCTCGACCACCATCGCCTCGACGTCGTAGGAATGGAGCCTTTTGAGGACAGATTGGCCCGTAATCACGGTCCAGGGTTCTAATAAGAGAAGAAGCCAAACGGACATGGAGAAAACGAACGGCGGCAACCGTTCCCTATACTGAAAGGATACGCCGAAACACCTTATGAAACGCCTTGCCCTTTGCCTCCTTGTTGCCGTGACGGTGTCGGCCGCCGCCGGATCGATGACGATTGTCTTGCGTGACGGCAAGAAGAAGCGAACCGTGACGCCGCTGAGATTCGATGAAATCGGGTTGACGGCGCGTTCGGGCAGTGACGAGGTCGTCTTCCCGTGGGAGAAGCTCACGCCGGAGTCGGCGTTTGCCGCGCGCAACTCGCTCACGTCGTTTGAGAGCGGAACAGCGCGACTTGGTTTGGCTGAGTTTGCGCTGCGCCTGGGGTTGTTTGAACACGGCCAAGCGGAGTTCGAAGTGGCGCAGGCGTTGGGCGCGCTGACCGAAGCGGAGTTTGAGAAAAAGCTCGCCGCCTTGCGGACCAGCGAACTCGGATACTACAAGCGGCGCATCGATGGGTTGCTCAAGAAAAACGTCGAGCCGCGTCGCTGCTTGGAGTTGATTAAAAAGCTCAAGGAGCGCTATCCCGACGACGCCGTCGTGAAGGCGTACGAGCCTGCCGTTGAGAAACTCGTCGACAAGATCGCGGACAAGGCCGATGCCAAGGTCGAGGCGGATCAAAAACGGATCGAGGACAAAGCGACGGCGCGGCTACGCAAGGCCGTTATGAAGCTCGTCGCCAAAAAGACCAAGGCGATGGCGAAGGCGGATGCGCTGATGGCGGAAGCGCCGGCGGCGATCAAGCTGCGCCAGGTGTCGCGCGTGAAGAAAAAACTTGTCGAGCCCGCGGGCGCGGAGCGCTATCTCAAGCGAGCCCGCAAGTACCTGCGTCAGATCGCGAAGGTCGATAAGAAATTCGAGATCGTGAAGAAGGCGGCGATCCAGGCCGAGTACGAAGCGATCGAAAAAAAGATGCTCGCTTGCTACCTCGACACGGCTCGCATCCTGATGAAAGAGCGCAACTACAAGGGCGCGTCGGAGTACGTGAGAAAGATCCTGTACTACGACCCGATCCACGAAGAGGCGCTCGAGATGGTGAAACAGATCCGAAAAAACCGCATCCGGTTCAAGATGTCGGACATCACCAACGCACGCCCGCGCGTGAGCGGCGGCTAGGCAAGCAAGGACAAGCTCCCCAAGCGAGCCAAGCCCAATCAATACGCCGGGGAGGGCCCCCATGTCAATCCGCCGAACCCAACGCGGGACCTCGCTTTGGGCCTCGGCTTGGCCTGCATCAACGCGACCCCAAACGCAGGACCACAGACCCCATTGCGGGCCCCCCATTGCGGGCCCCCCATTGCGGGAGCACAAATGCGCAAATGCGGGACCCGCAAATGCGGGACCAGGTTCCTGTGGATAACCTCATAAGTTGCGTGTTTGCAATGCGTTGTGACGGGCGCCTGCGGGATTTTTCGCGCAAAAATAGGCAAATCAGCCGGTTTTTGGCGGAAATTGCGCGCAAAATCCCGCAACCCGCCGCCACAAGCCAGGTCCCCTCAACACGTTACGGAGTTATCCACAGGAACCTGGTCCCGCATTTTGGGTCCCGTGGTCCCGCATTTTGGGTCCCGCATTTTGTTGGCTTCGGGCTAGTCTTTTTGTCCCTTCTTCGGCGATCGCCTCGAAGAGATCATCGAGGTCGCCAAAGATCGACCACACGGGTTCGTCCCGCTGCTGCGCGACCTGCTCGACGATGCGTTGCTCCAGCGCATCCACCCGCTTGCCCTTCCACAGTTTGTCCGACAAAGCGATCAACAACTCCTCGAACGAAACCGGCATGTCGTCGTAGCGAGCGTGACTGACGCAGCATCGCGCAAGGGCAGAGGGCGCCCCCGCCGCCAACAAGAGCGCCTGCCCCGCCTCCTCGTGGGCGCGTCCGGCGTGCAACAGTTCGCGCGGGTGCATGATCTTGCCGGCATCGTGGATCGCAACACCCACCCGAACGAACTCCGCGTCACACGCAACCGACAATTCTTGCAGCCCATCGAGCAGCTGGTCCGCGGCCTCGCCGACCAGCTGAAGGTGCATCATCAATCGCTCCGGCGCGCCCAACGACTTGAGAAGTACTTCCGCATCCGCGCGCGAACTAAGCACGACGCCTCCTCGTTGATTCAACGGCCCGAGACTACAAATGCTTCGATCAGGCGATCGTCTTCGATCTTTTGTTCGCGCTGGTCTTTTAGCGTCATCCCTTGGGGCATCTTGCCGATGCCGCGGCCTGCGACAGCGGCGGTTGCGGCGACGCCGCCGATGATCTTCGGCGCGATGAAAACAGCGATCTGATCGACCAGATTTTTGTCGAACAGTGCGCCATGGACTTCTCCGCCGCCTTCGACGAGCACCCGTCGGATGCCCCGCGTGTGGAGTGCGCGGAGCAGTTTCTTAAGGTCAACCTTGCCGCCATGTCCGGCCACGATCGACTCCACGCGCTTGGGCGCCAAATGCGGTTCCGGGACGGCGACGATCGTTGTGGCCTCTCGGTTTAAGACCTTGGATTTGCTCGGGAGACGACGTCTCCCCGCGACGATCACGCGCAGCGGCTGCGGCCCACGCCCCGATCGGTTCGTGAGCGACGGGTCGTCGGTGCGGACCGTGCCGGCGCCGCACATGATCGCGTCGCACCGGGCGCGGTAGTGCCGGTGCGCGAACTTGCGTGACTTCTCGCAGCTGATCCAGCGCGAGTCCCCCGTGCGCGTCGCGATTTTGCCGTCCAGCGTCATCGCCCACTTCGCAATGACCCACGGGCGGTTTCGGCCCTGGGCGGTGAAGTACGGTTCCAACTGCGCGCGAATGATCTTCGACGCGCGCGCGCGCCGCACGATGACACCGGCTTCTTTGAGTCGCTTCGGCCCGACTCCCGACGTCGACGGGTTCGGATCGGTCGCCGCGAAGACAACCTCTTTCACGCCCGCCCGGATCAACGCGTCCGCGCACGGCCCGGTCTTGCCACGGTGCCCACACGGCTCGAGCGTCACGTACACCGTCGCGCCGCGCGCATCGTCCCGCGCTTGGCGCAACGCCGCCGCCTCCGCGTGGGGCCCGCCCCAGTACGCGTGAAACCCTTCGCCCACGATCTTGTTCTTGCGCACGATCACGCAGCCCACAACCGGATTGGGCTCCACGCGGAATCGACCCTGCTCGGCCAGTTCAGCAGCGCGCGCTAGAAACTCGCTATCCCGCGACTGCGCCACGCAAGCTCACCGGAGTGAAATCGGTGACCGACACGTCGACGAGTTCACCCGCAAGGTCGACGCTCCCGGCAAAATGCACAAGGTGGTTGCCGCGCGTGCGACCAGTTAGCACCGACTTGTCTTTTTTGGACGGCCCTTCCACCAACACCTCATACGTGCGTCCGACCATCGCCGCATGCTTCTTGCGCGAGATCGCTTCCTGCGTCTTGAGCAACCGCATGTTGCGCGCGGCCTTGATCGGCAACGGCACGTCGTCTTCAAAGTGGATCCCGCTCGGCGTCCCCGGCCGCGACGAATAGCGAAAGATAAAGCTCTGCTGGAACTTCACTTCGTGCATTAACGAAATGCTCTGCTCGAAGTCATCTTCGGTCTCGCCCGGGAAGCCGACGATGAAGTCCGCAGCGATCTCACCTTCGGGGAAGCGCCGGCGAAACTCGTGCGTGATATCGAGGTAGCGCTCGCGCGTGTAGCCGCGCGCCATTCGCTTGAGCACACGGCTCGAGCCCGACTGCGGCGGAATGTGCAACGCACCGCACAGTTTCGGCAAGTTGGCCATGTCGTCGAAGATCTCGACCTGCATGTCTTCTGGGTGGCTGGTCACAAACCGCAGGCGCTTGAGACCGTCGACCGCGTGGCACGCGTGCAACAAGTGATGCAGGTCTTCGCCCTCGGGGCGATCCTTGCCGTACGAGTCGATGTTTTGGCCAAGCAGCGTCACTTCGACGACGCCGTCGGCAACCAACTCCTTCACCTCAGCGACAATGCCGTCGAGGGGGCGACCCTTCTCGCGGCCACGCGTGTTGGGTACGACGCAGTACGTGCACGCGTGGTCGCACCCGCGCGAGACGGCAATGAACGCGCGATACGGATCCTGACGCACGCTGACGTCCCGATCCGGCGGCGGGCGGTCATGCCCGATCGAGATGACCGCGTCGGTCCCGTCTTTCGCGGCCGCGGCGAGATCCAAAATGTCACCGAACGACCGCGCCCCCGCGATGATGTCGACATACGGAGCGCGCTGCGCGATTTCGCGCCCCATGCGCTCCGCCATGCACCCGGTAACCCCCAACAACAGAGCGGGGTTGGTTTTTTTGTGTCGGCGCAGTTCGCCGAGATGGGAGAACACTTTCTCTTCTGCGTGCTCGCGGACGGCGCACGTATTGACCAAGATCACGTCGGCATCCGCCGGATCGTCCGAACGCGCGTAGCCCCGCCGCTTGAACGCCGACGCCATGAGCTCGCCGTCATAGACGTTCATCTGGCAGCCGAAGCTAATGAGGTGAAGACGCTTCATCCGATTTGTTCCTGTAGCGCGAGACGCTCGGCGCCCGCACGGGAGGCCAAGCGATCCAACTCGCTTATCGTCTCACGAACTTTTTGCGCATGCGACGACCGCGCTTGCGCCTCTTTTCCCAGCGACGCCGCCCCGAGGCGAGCACATTGCTCCGCCTCGTCGAAGAATCCGGCCTTGAAAAACGATCGCGCCACGCGGTGGTAGCCCTCGGCCGCCCCCTGCTCCGGGAACATGTTTGTCAAAAAGCGCGTGAGCCCGGACTTAGGGTTGTCCGGCCACATCTCCTCGCGGAACAAAAAGCACGACCGCAAAACGATCGTGTCGCCCGCGAAACCCGGCAGGATTTCGATCAACCGTTTTTGGGCGCGGGCGAAGAGTTCCTTCATCCGCCGCAGGCGCTGCGGGTAGTACTCCGACACTTCCCGAAACAGCCGCGCAAACGGACGCGCCCCGCCGGTCCGCGGAAACTCGCGCACGCTCAAGTGCTCTTCCAGCAAAATCGCGAGCTCGTGAAAGACGCGCGAGATGTACGAGTCGTAAGGGTCCACCTCAGCGGCACTGCGAAACAACGCGCGTGAAGCGTTGTGCAGCGGCCCTATGTGGCCGTCGAACAACTCCTTGAGCCGCCACGTATCAAACAGATCCTGCGTCGCGCTCGCGGTGAGCTTGATATCTTCGCGCGGTTGACCGCGCTCCTTTACCAGGCGAGCCACCCGCGCTTCGTATTCGCGAAAGATCGCATGGAGCGAACGCCGACTCTCGAAGTGCAGATGCAGCACGGACCAGACCAGTCCGAGGCGCCCGTCACTGTGCCGACCTTCGCCGCGTCGAGGACGCACGGGAATCAATCCTCGACCGGCTCGCGGACAGCGAGCCGGTCGATGAGGATCATCAGCAGATAAAAAATCGAGGCGTAAAGCAGCAAGCTCAACCACATGGGTCGCGCCTACTCTTCCGCCGCCTCCTCGTCGCTCGCCACCACGGCCACGGTATCGACCAACTGCAGCAACGCGAGCGGTGCTTTGTCGCCCAACCGAGAGGTGGAGAGTCGGAGGATGCGGGTGTATCCGCCGGGGCGATCCGCCGCCGCCGGGGCCACCTCGTGGAACAACTTGTGAACCGCAGGCTTGTAAGGCATCAACGACGCCACACGCCGCACCGCGTGCAGGTGCGCGGCTACGCCTTCCGGCGTGCCCTCGGCCTTGCGTGCGATGCCGCGACGAGCGATCGTGATCAGCTTCTCGGCGAACGGCCGAAATGCCTTCGCCTTGGTGATGGTCGTTTCGATCGAGCCGTGCTCGAACAACGCCGCGACGAAGTTGCGACCCATCGCACGTTTGTGAGAGGGGGAAACACTGAGTTGTCCCCGACGTTTCCGGTGGCGCATGGAACTACGAGACTCCGCCGTCGACGTCCTGGCCGAGACGCAAGCCCAAGTGGGCCAGCTTCTGCTCGACTTCGCGGAGCGACGTTTTTCCAAAGTTTTTCATGGTGAGCATGTCGTCGACTTTGAGCCGGACAAGATCGCCAATCGTTTTGATGTTTTCCGATTCGAGGCAGTTGCTCGCACGCACCGACAGATCGAGGTCCGAGATGGGAAGCGCCATGCGCTCCCGCACCTGCAGGTCCTCGCGGCTGGGCGCAGCGACGCCGCCACCCGTTGCCATGCCGCCGCCCATGCTGCTGGCGCCCACGGCGCCCGCACCCATCACGCCAGCACCCATCGCGTCCGGATCCGGCAACGTGACCGGCTCGGGCATATGACGGGGCTCTTCCGGCGTGAGTTCGGCACCTTCGATGCCGTACTGCACAAACGGATTGAGGTGCTTGCGGTAGATCTTGCTCGCCTCAACGAGAGCGTCTTCCGGCGGCACGGTGCCGTCGGTCCAGATCTCTAAGACCAACTTGTCGTAGTTGGTGAGCTTACCGACACGAGTGTTCTCGATGCGGTAGCGCACGCGGTGCACCGGCGAAAAGATCGAGTCGATCGGAATCATGCCGATCTCGCCATCCGGATCCGCGTTTTCCTCGGCAGTCACATAGCCGCGGCCCCGACGCGCGGTGAGTTCGCAATGGAACTCGGCGTCTTCGGCCAACGTGCAGATGTGCTGCTCGGGGTTGACGATTTCCGCGCCCGGGTCGCATGTGACGTCCGCACCCGTGATCGCACCCTTCGTGTTGCGCTCGATGCGCAACGTCACAGGGCCGTCGCGGTGCAAACGCACCAACAACTTCTTAATGTTTAGGACGACATCGGTGATGTCTTCCACCATGTACGGCAGAGCCGTGAACTCGTGACGAACGCCAGCAATTTTGACGTGCGTGACGGCAGAACCCTCGATGGACGAGAGCAGCACGCGACGCAAGCCGTTGCCGACGGTAGTGCCGAAGCCGCGCTCAAACGGCTCCGCCACAAAACGACCAAAGACACCATTGGTGTCACTGGCGACGACACGGTTGGGGAGTTCGAGATTTCTCCAACGGATACGCATCGTGACCTTCCCTTCGCTCCCCTTAGCGGGAGCAGTATTCGACGACCAGGTTTTCGTTGACGGGGAGCGACACGTCTTCGCGTGTCGGCATGCCGACGACTTTGCCGCGCGGCGGCTCCTCCCCACGCTCCAGCCAGGCCGGTGTGCGGCCCTGGAGCCCAACGTCGATGCTGCGCTTGGCCAACTTTTGGCTGCGCTCGCGGGAGTGGACGGTGATCTCGTCGTTGTGTTTCACCACGTACGACGGAATCTTCATTTTGCGTCCGTTCACCAAAACATGGCCATGCGCAATCATCTGACGCGCCCCGTTCATCGACGGAGCGAAGCCAAGTGTTGCGACCACACTCATAAGACGGCGCTCCAGCAATTGCAGGAGGTTGCCGCCAGTGTTGCCCGGCATGCGCTTGGCACACTCGAACATTCGCAAGAACTGCCGATGGCTCAAGCCATACGCACGCTTAAGCTTCTGCGTTTCGCGTAGCTTGACACCGTATTCGGTGAACTTCTTGCGACGATATACGTGCTGTCCGGGAGGATATTCCCGGCGCTTGATCGGATCTTTCGCGGCAAATGCGTTCGCACCCTTGATGTAGAGTGAAACGCCTTCACGGCGACAGAGTTTCCAGAACGAATTGAAGGTGCGCGCCATGTCTCCCTCAGCGGACAGCCAAACCCATCATCATACCCATAGTGCCTAGACCCTGCGCCGCTTGCGCGGCCGACATCCGTTGTGCGGAAGCGGGGTTACGTCTTCGATCGACTTGACCTTGAGGCCCCGCGCTTGGAGTGACCGGATGGCCGACTCACGGCCCGCTCCGGGGCCTTTCACGCGGACGTCGATCTCTTTTACGCCCATCTTGATCGCGATGTCGGCTGCCTTTTCCGCGGCCCGCTGGGCGGCGAAAGGCGTCGATTTACGCGACCCTTTGAATCCAATCGTTCCGGACGAAGCCCAGGACAAAACGTCCCCGTTGGGATCCGCGATCGTAACGATGGTGTTGTTGAACGAAGCCTGAACGTGCGCGACCGCCTTCGGGACGCTGCGTCGGACCTTGCGTTTTTTGCCGGTTGCCATGTGTTGCCTTACTTACCCTTGACGCCCTTCTTGCCGGCCACCGTCTTACGGGGGCCCTTGCGCGTTCGAGCATTGGTTTTCGTGCGTTGGCCGCGCGCAGGCAGGCCACGCCGGTGGCGGATGCCCCGGTAGCACGCAATGTCTTTCAACCGCGTGATGTTCGAGCCAACTTGACGTTTCAGCTGGCCCTCCACTACGTGGTTCTTTTCGAGTTCACCGGCGATTCTGGCGACCTCATCCTCGGTTAGCTCGTGGGCGCGCTTGTAAGCATCTAGCTTGCACGCCTCGATGAGCTTGGCCGATTGAAATCGACCAATACCGTGGATGTAGGTCAACGAGATCCACACCGGCTTGTTATTGGGAATGTCGACACCGACGATACGCGGCATTCTCTCTACCCCTGACGTTGTTTGTGGCGCTTGTTCGTGCAGATGACACGCACCACGCCCTTGCGCCGGATGACCCGGCAGTTTTCACACATTCGCTTTACGGAAGCTCGGACCTTCATGATCCAGCCCTTTCTGCCTTGCCCATGATCCGGCCTTTGCTCGGATCTCTAGGCGAAGACTCCACCAAAACCGCGTCCCCGGGGAGCACACGCACAAGTGTCATGCGAGCGTTACCGGCAACGTGACAGATGATTTCCTTACCGTCCTCGTCGCTGCACAAAAACCGCGAGTTCGGAAGTGTGGACACGACGACGGCGCGAATCAATGTTTCGCTCATGCCGTCACTCCATTCCAACGTGTCAACACATCCACGCCCCGCGCCGTGAGTGCGATCGAGTGCTCAAAATGCGCCGAGAGCCCGCCGTCGGTGGTGACCACTGTCCAGCCGTCGGCCTGCGTCCGCGTCCGCCCCGTTCCGATGCACAGCATCGGTTCGATCGCGATTACGAGCCCCTCTTCTAACGTGACATCATGCCGCCGCAAGTTGTCATCGACGTAATTCGGAACTTGCGGCTCTTCGTGCATCTGGCGACCAACGCCGTGGCCCGCGTAATCGCGCACCAGCGCATAGCCGTGGCGCTCGGCCACTTCTTGCACGGCGCGCGCGATCTCGCTGAGCTTGCCGCCGACGCGCGCCGCCGCGATCGCCGCTTCCAGCGATGCTTCGGTCGTGTCCAAAAGCGCCTGCGCCTCTTTCGAGATCGTTCCAACCGCGAACGTACGGGCGGTGTCGCCGACGAAGTCCTTGTAGCGCGTGCCCACGTCGATGGCGATCACGTCGCCTTCACGTAGCTCGCGCGGGCCCGGAATCCCGTGGACGATCTCGTCGTTGACCGACGCACAGATCGAGGCCGGGAAGCCGTGGTAGCCCTTAAACGCCGGCGTCGCGCCGCGCGCGCGGATGATTTCTTCCGCACCCGCATCGAGTTCGGCCGTCGTGCGTCCGGGAACCGCGTTCTGCCCGGCCCACGCCAACGCCTCAGCGGCGATCTGACCTGCTTCGCGCAAGATCTCGATCTCGCGTTCCGTCTTGAGGACCATCATCGGATGAGTCCTCCCACGGCCGCGCGCACCGCCGACGAAACATCGTCGATCGAACGGTCGCCGTCGATCTCGTGGAGCAAGCCGCGCATGCGGTAGTACCCGACCAGCGGCTCGGTCTGCTCGCGATACACCGTCAGGCGGTCGCGCACGACCTCCTCGGTGTCATCTTTGCGTCCCTCGCCGCGACCCAGGATGCGCTGCACCAAAATCTCGTCTTCGACATCGAGGAAGAGCGCGGCGTCGATCTCGGCGGCCTTTGAAAGCACCTCAACCTGCGCCAAGTTGCGCGGGTAGCCGTCGAGGATGTAGCCGGCTTGGGCATCATCCATCGTCAGCCGTTCCTTAACCAACGCGTCCACGACCCGGTCCGGTACAAGCTGTCCCTTTTCCATAAACGACCGGGCCGAGAGCCCTGTCTCCGTGCCGCGTTGGATCGCGGAACGAAGCATGTCGCCTGTGGACAGGTGCAAAAGCCCAGCATCACTCGCGAGGAGCTTTGCTTGGGTGCCTTTGCCAGCGCCCGGAGGTCCTAAGAACACGAGCTTCATCTAGTCGTCTCGACGACTTTCCTTGCCGGTACGAAGGAATCCTTCGTAGTTGCGCATGACGAGATACGAGTTGAGCTTGTCGACCACGTCGAGCGCAACCGACACCACGATCAGAATCGTAGTACCACCGAGATAAATGGTGAGCATGTCCGGCAGCCCGAGGCTGTCCGCGATGATCACCGGCAAGATCGCGATGAACGCCAGGAAGGACGCGCCCGCCAGCGTGATCCGGTTCATGATCTTCTCGAGATGCTCCGCCGTCGGACGACCCGGGCGGATGCCCGGAATGAAGCTTCCGTACTCCTTCATGTTCTTGCTCATCTCAACCGGGTTGAACATGAGCGCGACCCAGAAGAAGGCGAAGAAGAACGTCAAGACGACGTACAGAAGCGACCAGAGGAACTTGCCGTAGCCGAGCGCTGCCGAGATGGTGTCGAGTCCGACCCACTCAAACAGCAGCGGCGGAAACGCCAAGAGCGCCGACGCGAAAATCACGGGCATGACGCCCGCCATGTTGACCTTGAGCGGCATGTAGTGACGCTGCCCACCCATGACCTTGCGGCCGCGGGTGATCTTGGCGTACTGCACTGGGATCTTGCGCTGGCCCTTCGTGATGAAGACCACGCCCAAGATGACGACCACGAACAAGCCGGTGAGCAGAAATCCTGCAGCGGCGCTGAGGTTGGCGGCAAACAGCGTTTGCGGAAGCTGCGCCACAATGCCGGCCATGATCAGCAACGAGATGCCGTTCCCGACGCCGGTCTCCGTAATCTGTTCGCCAACCCACATGAGGAACATCGTTCCTGTGGTCAACGTGAGGATCCACCCCATCGAGAGCCACATCCCAGGCAGCTCACTGCCAAAGATCAGCGACTGACTCGCCGTGCCTAACGACGCTCCGGATACCGGATCGAGTACGGGCAGCGGCACGAAGCCGCGGAACTGTTGAATGGTGAACGCCGCTTGGACGATGCAGATCGGAATGGTCGCGTAGCGCGTCCACTGGTTGATCTTGCGCTGTCCCGCGCTGCCCTCCTTGGAGAGCTTCTCCAGCGCCGGGATCACCTTCACGAGCAGCGAGAAGATAATGCTCGAACTGATGTAGGGCATGATGCCCAGGCTGAACAAAGACGCCTGCTGCAACCCGCCGCCGCTGATGATGTTGAGGAATTCAATCAGCGGGTTACCCCCGCCTTGATTACTTTCCTGCAACAACCGCAGCTTCTCCGGGTCGATCCCGGGCATCGGGATGTTCCAGCCGATGCGATACACCCCCAACAACACAAACGTCATGAACAGACGCTTGCGCAGCTCAGGGATGCGGAAGATATTGACGACGGACTGGAGCATCAGGCTGTGAGCGCCGAGCCTCCGGCGCCTTCGATCTTTTCTTTCGCCGATTTCGAGAATCGGTCTGCGGTAACGTTCAACTTCTTCTTGATGTCGCCGCTACCGAGCACCTTAATGGGACCTTGGCGCGCGTTGACGAGACGTGCTTCACGAATCGCTTCGGCGTCCACGGTCGCGCCATCTTCAAACGCCGTTTCCAGTTGGCCGACGTTGACGATGGCGTATTCCTTGCGGAACTTGTTGTTGAAACCGCGCTTGGGCAGGCGGCGATAGAGCGGGGACTGTCCACCCTCGAAGCCGAGCGGCGTTCCGCCTCCCGACCGAGACTGTTGTCCCTTCACACCGCGCCCAGCGGTCTTGCCTTTGCCCGAGCCCGGGCCACGGCCGACACGCTTGCGCTTCTTGCGCGGAATAAAAGCCGCGCGGATATCCGCCAGATTCATCGGATCGTCACCCCCCGACGGCGTTCGACACTCTTCTTCGTGCGCAATTGCGCAAGACCGTCAAACGTCGCCTTCACCAGGTTCACGGGGTTCGTGGAACCGTAGACTTTGGTCAGGATGTCGCGGATGCCTGCCGACTCGAGAACGGCGCGCACAGCTTGGCCGGCGATGACACCGGTTCCGGGCGCGGCCGGGATCAAGTAGACCTTGCTCGAGCAGTAGCGTCCGATGACTTCGTGCGGAATCGTGGTGCCGACGGTGGGAACGCGAACGAGGCGCTTGCGGCCATCCTTCACACCCTTTTCCACTGCGTTCGGAACCTGCACCGCCTTGCCGAAGCCGTAGCCAACGACGCCCGCCTGATCACCAACGGTCACCAAGGCGCTGAAGGAGAAGCGTCGGCCACCCTTCACCACCGCGGCGCAGCGGTTGATCTTGACGACGGTCTCGTTGAGCGTGAGGCCTTCGGGGCTCACCTGGTCGCGGAATTCATGCCGTCGAGCCATTTAGAACACCAGTCCCTTCTCGCGTGCGGCATCAGCTAACGCACGGACACGTCCGTGATAGCGGTAGCTGCCGCGATCGAACTTAATCGCTTTGATGTTGAGTGCTTGTGCCTTCTCGGCCACGTCTAAGCCCACTTTCTTGGCGTGCTCGACGGTGCCGCCGTACTCGCCGCACAGGACGCGGCTCGACGAAGCACAGATCGTGACGCCGCGCTCGTCGTCGATGAGCTGGGCGTAGATATGTTTGTTGGAGCGGTGCACGGTCAGGCGCGGACGCACAGCGTCGCCCTGCACGCGCTTGCGCGTATGAAACGCGCGGCGCTCTCGTTGTTTGTTGATTCTCTTTTGGCGCTGCATCGCTAATCACTTCCGACGAACGACTTACCTTGCTTGCGCTCGATCTGCTCACCGCGGTAACGCACACCCTTGCCCTTGTACGGCTCGGGCTTACGTGACGACCGCACCTCGGCCGCAAACTGTCCGACCTTTTGCTTGTCGGGGCCCGTCACCACGACGCGCGTGGGGTTGGGCAGCTCGACTTTGACTCCATCCGGAATCGTCACCGTCAGCGTGTTCGCGTATCCGACTTTCAGCGACAGCACTTTGCCGTTGCTACTCGCCTGATACGAGACGCCGTGAATCTCGAGCTCTTTTTTGTATCCATCAACCACGCCTTGGACGTGGTTGTTGAGGAGCGAACGGATCAGGCCGTGCAGCGCCCGCGACTTCTTGTCGTTGTGACGCCGCGTAACCACGAGGCTGCCATCCTCAAGCGCCACAGAAATCTGCGCCGGGATGTCTTGGGTCAGCGTGCCCAACTTGCCTT
Source organism: Planctomycetota bacterium (assembly GCA_021776785.1). Lineage (GTDB taxonomy): Bacteria > Planctomycetota > PLA2 > PLA2 > PLA2 > JAJFFF01. Next base: position 39,020 of record JAJFFF010000012.1, read on the forward strand.
TGATCGTGACGACGCTGCCGTCAATTTTGGCGTCGACGCCACTCGGCACCGGAACCGGCTGTTTGCCGATACGTGACATATCGCTACCAGACCTTTCCGATGTATTCGCCGCCGAGGCGCTGCTCGCGACAGAGCGAGTCTGTCATGACGCCGCGCGACGTCGAGTAGATGCCAATGCCCATGCCGCGCAGGACGCGCTCGATGTTGTCGGCGCGCTTGTAGACACGGCAACCGGGCTTGGAAACACGACTGATTTTTTCGATGATCGACTTGCCGTCGTCGTCGCGGCGCAGATACACGCGCATCCGCTTGCGACCTTCGACTTCAGTCACCTGCTTTTCACGAACGAATCCTTCGGCGACGAGTACGTCGACAATCGATTCCTTCATCTTGCTATAGGGCATATCGACTTTGTTTCGACCCGCTTCTCCGGCGTTGCGGATGCGTGTGAACAAGTCGGCAATGGGATCCGTCATCGTCATAAAACGTCTCCTACCAACTCGCCTTGGTCATGCCCGGGATCTGTCCCAGCAGCGCGAGTTCGCGCATCATGATTCGGGAGACGCCGAAGCGGCGGTAATAGCCGCGTGAACGACCGGTCAAAGAACAACGGTTGTTGAGCCGCGAAGGGCTCGAGTTGCGCGGAAGTCGGGCCAGTCCAAACCAGTCGCCTTGCTCCTTGAGCTCGGCGCGCTTGGCTGCGTACTTTTCGTAGAGCGCGCGGCGTTTCGCTTCGCGTGCTATCCATGATTTTTTCGCCATCGCCCTATCTCCGCTCGTCCGGCCGACGGAACGGGAAACCGAGCTGCGCGAGTGCGTCGCGGCTCACTTCGTCCCTGCCACCGGTAAAAGTCATGATGATGTTCATTCCCTGATGGTGCTCGATGCGATCCGCATCGACCTCGGGGAACACGATCTGATCGCTCAGGCCCATCGAGTAATTGCCACGGCCGTCGAGCTTGTCCTTCAGGCCGCGAAAGTCACGAATACGAGGAACGGCGATCGAAATCAGCCGGTCCAAGAACTCCCACATGCGCTTGCCGCGCAACGTGACGCGACAACCGACCGGGTACCCCTCGCGCAGATGGAACTGCGCGATCGACTTGCGTGCGCGGGTCACCACCGGGCGTTGACCCGTGATGCGACCCATATCCCGCATCGCCTCTTCGAGGTGCTTCGGGTTGTCGCGCGCCTTGCCAATACCCATATTGAGGGTGATCTTTTGGAGCTTCGGTACGGCGTGGATGTTGTCGTAGCCGAACTTCTCTTTCAGACTGGGACGAACCTCAGTCCGATATTTTTCCATCAATCGAGCCATCGCTTACGACTCCTCGTCCTTCTGGCCGTCACCCTTGGAGTCGGCTTTTTTGGACGCTGCTTTGCCCGCCGCGGTAATCGGCTTGCCCGTTTTGCGCGCGATACGAGTCTTGCGGCCGTCGATGACGGCCGAACCGACTCGCGTCCGCACATCCGCCGTTTCGTCCACGAGCATGACATTGCTCATGTGAACCGGCGTCTCACGGCGCACACGCCCACCTTGGGGGTGCTGCTGACTCTTCCGCATGTGTTTCCAGCGCAAGTTCACGCCTTCGACGGCCACGCGGCCTTTGTCGTTAAGAACACGAAGGACCCGTCCGCGCTTGCCGCGGTCGTTGCCCGTCACGATCTCAACCAGATCGCCTTTTCGGATCCGAGCCATCACACCACCTCCGGTGCAAGCGAGATGATCTTCATAAAACGCTTCTGGCGCAGCTCGCGCGCCACCGCGCCAAAAATACGAGTGCCCTTCGGGTTCCCATCGCCGTCGATTACGACAAGCGCGTTGGAATCGAAACGCACATACGAACCGTCGTCGCGTCGCAGGTTCGCCCTCTGGCGAACGATGACACCGCGAATGACGGAACCGGGCTTGATTTCACTGCCCGGAATAGCCTTCTTGACCGAACACACGATCACGTCGCCGATGCGTGCATAGCGACGGCGCGTGCCGCCGAGCACCTTGATGCACATCACGCTCTTGGCGCCGCTGTTGTCCGCGACTTCGAGGCGACTCTGCATCTGAATCATCGGGCGCTCTCCTTGGTGGGCGCACGCGTGACGATCTCCGTGAGGCGCCACCGCTTGTTCTTGGAAAGCGGGCGCGTCTCCGCGATGACGACAGTGTCGCCGGGGAGCGCCTCTTCGTTGACGTCGTGAGCCATGTACCGCTTGGTTGACTCGATGAACTTTCCGTACTTGGGATGCGCAAAGCGACGGACGACATCGACCGTAATGGTCTTTGTCATCTTGTTGCTCTTAACGACCCCTTTCAGGACCTTGCGATTATGAATACGCATGCGACTACGACTCCTGACCGACGCTCTTGCGCTCGGTCATGACCGTGAGAATGCGCGCAACATCACGCCGCATCTTTCGGGTCTTTCCACGCTCTTCAACTTCGTCTTGTCCCGCGCGGAACTGGGCCTGAAACAAATCCTTGCGCAACTCGCTAAGCGTCTCGCGCAACTCCCCATCCGACTTCTCGCGTAGTTCAGTGGCTTTCACAGCGCTTCCTTTCGGCGAAGCAGCTTCACCTTGATCGGGAGCTTGTGGCTCATCCGGTTGAACGCTTTTTTCACGACTTCTTCGTCGGAACAGCCACCGATCTCGAAGAGAACGGTGCCCGGCTTGACGACGGCCGCCCAGTACGAGATGTCTCCCTTGCCCTTACCCATGCGCGTCTCTTCGGGAAGCGACGTCACCGGCTTGTGCGGGAAGATGCGAATGAACAAACGGCCGCGACCGGCCAACGCGCGCGTCGCCGCGACACGTGAGGATTCAATTTGTGCTGCGGTGATCCACGTCGGCTCGAGCGCCTGCAGGCCGTAGTCGCCGTAAGCGACGGTGTGGCCTTTGGTGGCGTTGCCTTTGATGGTACCGCGCTGTTGTTTGCGCCAGCGAACGCGTTTAGGCATCAGGGCCATTGTTGCGTCGCTCCTTTCTCAAGACTCCGTCTTCCTTGACCTCGCCGAAGCGGCCACGGTAGATCCATGCCTTGCATCCGATCGTGCCGTACTTGGTACGGGCGATCGCGTATCCATAGCGAACGTCTGCGCGCAGCGTCTGCAAGGGAACCTGGCCCCAACTCTGCTTCTCGGTGCGCGCGATTTCCGCGCCGCCCAAACGGCCACTGATCTGAAGTCGAACGCCCTTGGCGCCGCGCTCGCGGCAGAGCTCCAACATCTTCTTCAGCGTGCGGCGGAACGGCATGCGCCGCAAAAGCTGATCGCTGATCTGCTCCGCGACGATCTGGCCTTCCAGTTCGGGCTTGTTGATCTCAAAAATGTCGAGCTGCACGCGCGAACCCAGCATCTTGGTCAGATCCTGGCGCAGCGCATCCACCTTGACGCCCTTGCGGCCGATGAGCACGCCGGGCTTGGCACAATGAACCAAGATGCGCACCAACTCACGGCTGCGCTCGATCTCGATGCGCGGAATCTGCGCTCCGTAGAACAACTTCTTGATGTGCTTGCGGATTTCGAAGTCCTGCTTCAACAGGCGCGGGAAATCTTTTTTGTGTGCGAACCAGCGGGAGTCGTGACGACGGGTAATGCCGACACGGAAACCGATGGGATGTGTTTTTTGACCCATAGCCGTTACTCCGATGCCTGTTCAGTCGTCGCGACGGCCGTTGCGTCGTCTTCCGCTTTCGAGCGCCGCGAAGAGCGGCTGCTGTCTTCCATGAGCCCAACAATGAGGTGAGCTGTGCGCTTGCGAATCGGTGTCGCACGGCCCATCGCACGCGGGCGCCAACGCGGGCGGCCGCCGAGGAGCGGGCCCATGTCGACGCGAGACTCGTGCACAATCAACGCCTTGAGATCGACATCCATGTCGTTGCTCGCGTTGGCCATGGCTGACCGAATCACCTTGTGCAGGAGGTACGCAGCGCGACGCGGATGCGCGCCGAGCACCGACAACGCATCGTTGACGGGCATGCCGCGCACCATGTCGGCGACCAAACGCGCCTTTCGCGGTGAGATGCGCGCCCAACGGTGCGCCGCTCGATAGATCTTGGGTTGCTCCACGTCTATCTCCGCTCTTCCTTCTTATTGGTGTGGCCACGAAAAGTGCGCGTGGGTGCGAACTCGCCGAACTTGTGGCCCACCATGTCTTCTGTCACGAAGACTTTGAGGAACCTGTTGCCGTTGTGCACAAGAAACGTGTGCTGCACAAACTCCGGCACAATCGTGCAGGAGCGCGCCCATATCTTGATGGGATCGCGACGGCTCTGCTGATCGAGAATCTCGACCTTGCGCAGAATTTTTTCGTCCACATAGGGACCTTTTTTGAGGCTGCGACTCATACTTACCTCTGGTGCTTACCGCGCTTGCGACCGCGCAAAATGCGACGACTCGTCGGCTTCCTCTTCTTACGCGTCTTCCCGCCCTTCGCGGGGACGCCGCTGAACGAGACCGGATGACGTCCGCCGGCACGACGACCCTCACCACCGCCCATCGGGTGGGCAACGGGGTTCATCGCGCTACCGCGGACCTTCGGGCGACGCCCGAGCCAGCGGTTGCGTCCCGCCTTACCGATCACAATCAGGTTGTGCTCAATGTTGCCGAGCTGACCGATGGTCGCGCGACACTTCAAGTTGATCTTCATGATCGCGCCGCTGGGCAGCAAGACGATGCCGTAGTTGCCGTCTTTCGCCTGAAGCTGCGCGACACCACCCGCCGCACGCACGAGCTGACCGCCCTTGCCGGGGGTGAGCTCGACGTTGTGGATCTGCAAACCGACCGGAATGTCGCCGAGCGCTTTGCAGTTTCCGACCTTCGGCTCCGCATCGGGACCGTTGCTGATCATCTGCCCCACTTCGAGTTTGAGCGGCGCCAAAATGTAGCGCTTCTCGCCGTCTAAGTAGTGCAAGAGAGCAATGCGGCACGAACGGTTCGGGTCGTACTCGATCGCTGCGACCTTGGCGGGAACCCCGTCCTTGGTGCGCTTGAAATCGATGATGCGGTACTTGCGTTTGTGACCACCACCGCGACGACGCTGCGTCATCCGGCCGAGGTTGTTACGCCCGCCTGATTTCTTCAGCGGTCGGAGCAACGACTTTTCGGGTGTCGACTTCGTGATTTCTTTGAAGTCGTATCCCGAGCCGCCACGGCGTCCGGCGCTGGTAGGTTTGAATTTCTTTAGGCCCATCGGAAGAATCCCCTAACGATTAATAGAAGTCCTCGATCGCGTGCCCGTCTTTGAGCACGACAATCGCCTTCTTCCAGGCCGGGCGACGACCGAAATGCCGGCCGAGGCGCTTGAGTTTGCCAAGGTAGTTTTGCGTACGCACTTTCTGCACGCTCACGCCGAAGATCGCTTCCACCGCTTGGCGGATCTCGACCTTGTTGGCCTCGCGCGCAACCTCAAACGGGTACGCACGGTGCCGCTCAACCATCTTCAGGCCCTTTTCCGTCACGCGCGGCTTGCGCACGATCGAGTAGTAGCGATCCATCTCAGCCATTGAATCGATCCTCCAAGGCCTGGTACGCACCGGCCTCAAACACCACGTACTTGTGGCGGAGGAGCTCGTACGCGTTCAAGTTTTCCGCGGTGCAGTAGCCAAAGCCCTGCACGTTGCGCAGCGAACGCCAAGTCGCGTCCTCATGCTTGCTGGGAACGATCAAACAGGTGCCGTTGAGGCCAAGCGGCGCGACTTTGGCCAAAAACCCGCGCGTGCTCGGCGCCTTCATGGCAAAGCTCTCGGCGATCCGGACTTCGCCGTCTTCTAGCTTGCCGTGAATGGCCGCTTCCAAAGCGGCACGACGCGCTTGCTTGGGCATCGCCCAGCCGTAGTTGCGCGGCTTCTTCGCAAAGGCGACGCCACCACCACGGAGCTGAGCCGCTTTGCGGTTGCCGTGGCGGGCGTTGCCGGTGCCCTTTTGCCGATACATCTTGGCAGTGGTTCCGGCGACCTCGGCACGAGTAAGCGCGGAGTGGGTACCCACTCGCTTACGCGCTTCCATCATGACGATGTATTCCTTCAGCAAGACCTTCTTGCCGCGGCGCCGGAATTGCGATGCATCGATGGAGCGCTCGCCTAAGCGACCGCTGTCATCGAGGACGGGGACAGTGACATCCATCTCAGTACTTTCTCGTTCGATCAGACTTTGATGCGGATATCGACACCGGCGGGCATGTTGAGCTTGCTCAACGCGTCCACAGTTTTCGGTGTCGGCTCCTTGATGAAGATGAGCCGCTTGTGCGTGCGAATCTCAAACTGTTCGCGCGACTTTTTGTCGATATGAGGAGAGCGCAAGACGGTGTAGCGCTCGATACGCGTGGGCAACGGCACAGGGCCGACCGCTTTCGCGCCCGTGCGCTTCGCGGTGTCCACGATCTCAAGCGCCGACGAGTCCAAGGACTCGTGGTCGTATGCCTCCATGCGGATCTTGATTTCATCCATGACTGATTCGGTCTCTTCTCTTTCCGGTGGCCATGCTCAGCTTTGAAGCAAACTCGCATCGAGAGCCCGTCTGGTTTCACTCCGCAAGGCGGGAACACAAAACGGGCGGGGCAGTGAGCCGACTCTTGGTCGGACTCCAGCCTCGCATCCGCTTGGCGCTCCTGCTGCGGGGTTTTCGACAACGAACTGTTGCCGAAAGGGCAGATAGGGGAACTCGCGAGTTTTCTCCAGGCAGAGCCCGGGAAACCGCGTAGTTTACCGATTCAGCAGCGAGCGCAAGGATTTATGGGCGACGAACTTGGAATCGCGCTCGCTCTTTTTCGCCCTGCGCCGCCCCCACTCAAGCGACACCCAGTGGGTCGGCGCCGCGCCGCTCGATATCGTGCGGGGCGCGGGCCTCCAACTGCTCGTTGCCGTCGTGTTTCGTGACTTTTTCAACGACGGTTAGATGAGACCGCGGGAGCGCTCGGGCGGGACGGCCTGATACCCCGTGGGCTCCATGCCGTGCGCGGCGCGCCCCTGCGTGAGACTCCGCAACGTCCCGACGTACCCAAACATCTCGCTGAGCGGCACGGTCGCTTCCAATTGGGTGGTCCCGTCGTCGCAGGCTTCGGTGCCCGAAATCATGGCGCGACGGCGGTTGAGATCACCCAAAACCTCGCCCACATAGTCATTCGGCGTGCGAATCTCCACATTCATGATGGGCTCAAGGAGCACACGCCCCGCCGCCTCGACCGCCGCGTCGATCCCGCGCGACGCGGCCACCTCAAACGCCAGGTCGGTGGAGTCCTCTTCCGAGAAAGCACCGCCCAACACCGTCATCTTGATCCCGATGAGCGGGTAGCCCAGGCCGGCGCCGGATCGCGCTGCCTCCTCCAGACTCCGTTCGACGGCGGAGTGGAATGCGGGCGGAATGGCGATTTGGGCCGAAGCGGTCCATTCGACCTCCGCGCCCTCCAACTCCGCGAGAGGCTCCACGCGCATGTCGACCTTGCCGAACTGCCGTTTGTTGGCCGTCTCTTGGTCAAACGTACCGCTTCCGCGCCCGCCCTTGGCGACGGTCTGCCGGTAGGAGACGCGCGGGCTGCCCACGTTCGCGGGCACCTGGAAATCGCGCAGCATCCGGTTTTTTAAGACCTCGAGATGCAGCTCCCCCATGCCGGAGATGATGGTTTGGCCGGTTTCCGCGTCCTCGCGCACGTCAAACGTGGGATCTTCGATGCGCAGCCGCTCGAGCACTTCGCCCAGCCGGTCCCGATCGGCCGAGCTCTTCGGCTCGATCGCCATCGAGATCACGGTCTCGGGAAAACGGGCCGGCTCGAACTGAACGGGGGCGGCTTTGGCGCAAAGCGTGTCGCCCGTGCGCGCAAACTTCAGCCCCGTGACGGCAACGATGTTGCCGGCCGGCACGACCGCAATGCGCTCGCGGCTCGCGGCATGCATGCGATAGAGCTGCTGGATTTTTTCGCCCTTTGAAACCCGCGGGTTGAAGACGTGTCCGTTCTCCTTGAGCTGACCGCTGTACACGCGCAGGTAAATCAGGTTGCCGTGGCGGTCGGCAAAGCTCTTAAACACCAGCGCGGCGAACGGGGCGTCCGGATCGCAGGGGCGCTCAAGCGGCGCGCCCGTTTTCGGGTCCTGGCCGGTGGCACCCGGCACATCGACAGGAGACGGCAAGTAGGCCACGACGGCGTCGAGCAGTGGTTGAACGCCCTTGTTGCGCAGCGCCGACCCGCAAAACACCGGCGCGATCTTGCCCGCGAGCGTCGCCCGCCGGAGACCGCGTTTGAGCAGTTCCGCGCCGACCGGCTCGTCGGCCAAGTACTGCTCCGCGACCTCGTCGTCGAGATCCGCGATCGCTCCGACCAGTTCCATCCGGTTGAGCTCTGCGTCTTCTTGGAGCTCGGCCGGGATCGGTCCGACGTCGAATTCTTCGCCTTGCCCGTCGTCGTCTTTCCAGACATACGCCTTTTGTTCGACCAAATCGATCACGCCACGGAGCTCGCGCTCCAATCCGATCGGGATCTGGCAGATCACGGGCGGCTTGCTCAACCGCTTGCGAATCGAGTCCACGGCTCGTTCAAACGACGCGCCCGCGCGGTCGAGTTTGTTGACAAAGCAGATGCGCGGGACGTGGTAGCGATCGGCCTGGCGCCACACGGTCTCGCTTTGCGCTTCGACGCCGTGCACGCCGTCGAACACGACCACGGCGCCATCGAGGACGCGCAGCGAACGCTCGACCTCGGCAGTGAAATCGACGTGGCCCGGCGTATCAATCAGGTTGATGTCGTAGCCCGCCCACTCGATCGCTGTGGCCGCGGCGGTGATCGTGATCCCGCGCGCTTGCTCCTCCTCCATCCAGTCCATCGTGGCGCCGCCCTCATGGACCTCGCCGATGCGGTGCTCTTTGCCCGTGTAGTAGAGGATGCGCTCGGTCACGGTGGTCTTGCCGGCATCAATGTGCGCAATGATGCCGATGTTGCGCGTCTGGCGGATGTCGGACATAGCGAACCGAGGATTATGCCTGAAGACGACAGCGTTTCTTATGAACTGTCGAGGCTCTATCTCGGAACGGTTGGTCGCTACGCAGTCGGTCCGAAAGCGCGGCCGCTGCGAAGAGAGAGCCTAGTCCGGACGCGATTCGTGGAGCTGCGTGCGCGCATGCTCTTTCCGGACCGCTACAATGACTGGATGGACTCCGACGCGCCGCGCGAGGACGCACCCGCGCAGTGGCTCGAAGCAACCGCGTTCGGCCTCGTTCCGCGTGCCAAAGGTCAGTGGGGCCTCCTGCGAGCCGATCCCGATCAAGGGGACAAGATCGATTTGGTGCCGTCGAACGACCCGTTTGAACTCGCGGACGCCCTTGCAAGGGCGGACCCGGCCCCCGAACTCGGGTGGAGTCCGGAGAGTCCGTATTTCACAACCGTGTACGAGATGGAAGCGATCGCCGCACCGGTGGTGGCGCGCGGGCTCGAACAACAGGAAGCGCGCTTGCAAGACACGCTTCCGACAGCAGGCATGGCGATCGCCGTGGCGGTTGGCGCCGCGCTCCTGTGGCCGCGCGTTCCGCAGTACCAAATGCTGATCGTCCTCGGCATGGTCTTCGTTTGGGTGCCGCTCTGGCAGCGCGGCGTCGAAGCATCGTGGGATGCGTGGAGCCATCGCAAGAAACTGCGCACCAAACCCGATGCGTGGCGCCGCGCGCAAGCGGTTCGCTACCGATTTTGGTGGTTGAGCGAAACGCCGCGACCTTACGTTGCGATCGGCTTGATCGCGTTGTTCATCGTGTTCTTTTTGGCGTCGCACGTGGTCGGAATCCGGGAAGCTGTCTCTCGACTGGGGCTCCTTAAGCCGCTCAACGGAGATTGGTGGCGCCTGTTTACATGCGCGTTCCTCCACGGCGATCCGGTCCACATCGGCCTCAACTCCTATGTCGCCTACGATCTCGCGCGAATCGGACGTCGCGTTATTGACGAGCGTCGTTTGCTCATCGCGTTTGTCGTGAGCGTGCTTTGCGGATCGCTGGCCAGCGTCGCGTTCACGAATGCGGCGAGCATCGGCGCGTCGGGCGGCGTTCTCGGTTGGGGCGGCATGTTGTTGGCGATCTCGCGCCATCACGCAGGGATGCGCGGCTCAGGTCTGGGGTCGGCACTCTTGCGCTGGGTCGTGTTGTTGGCGATCGTGGGCGGAGCGGGCGCGAGCTTCATCGACAACGCCGCGCACGCGGGCGGGTTGCTCGGCGGCTACGCAGCGGGACTCTGGTTCATCCGCGACAAAAAGACCCGCCTGCCCATGGGGACCAACCCCAATCGTTCCGCATGGATCGGGATGGCGGCGATCGCGGCTTTGTGCGCGGCGGCGATGTTGTTTCATTTGCTGCGCCGCTAACGCGCACGTGCAACCGACCGATGGAACACCCCGGTCGTACGCGCGGGGCCGACGCCGGGCCGAACATGTCTAGCCGCCAAACAAGAAGTCCAACACGTCCATCCCGGTGTCATGGTCTTCCAAGATCTCTGCGTTGTAGAACTCGGTAAAGCCGCACCGGTTGCACGAAGCCGCGGCATACTTGTTGTGTTGGATATTGAGCAGCCTTGAGATGCCTGTGCCGGCGAGCGCAACACGCTTTACGCGCGCACCCCGTGCCTGACACTTGGCGCACACAAATCGCGCCGCGAGTTCCTGATCGAGACTCATGACGATCTTTACTCACGGCGCGCGAAACTATTCCTTCCGAAACCGGCGACCAACGTCTACAGCGCCCTACCGATACTGTGGCCGCGCTCGCAAAGTGTCACGTAGGGAATACGAGGCACGGCGTTGGGGGCAAAAAATGAATTGCAACTCGTGCAAAACGTGAGTTGATGGGTGTAGGGACCGTGCAATGCGGGCCGCGAGTAAATCGAGTCCGGGCCGATTCGAGAGAGGGGTTAAGAATGCGAAACTTGGTTTGTTTCGTGCTCGCGCTCATCGGCCTCGCGGCCAGCGCCTACGCACAGTGTCCGGGCAACGCGCCGCCACCTCCGCCGCCTCCCCCGCCGCCGCCTAAGGATCCTCCAAAAGCAAAGGCGCCGGATTCGACGGCGGTGCCGCCTGGAATGCTGCCGACCGGATTGCGTGATCCGTTCGACCCCGAGCCCGAGAGCGACGATCCGGAGCCGCCCGCAACACCGGGACCCGAGACACCCGGTGACGGTCCGGCCCCGGCGCCGATCCCGGTTCCTCCGGACCCGGGCGTTCCGACGCCGCCGACCGGTGGCGTTCCCGCCGCCCCGACGCCGGATGCAGCACCCGGCACCCCGGGCGCTGGGCCGACTTCGCGTCGTCCGCGACGGACGAGCAATGTCTCGCGCAACGGCTGGCGTTTTTGGTGGGAATTCAACCGCGATTCGCTGGTGGGCACCCGCCGGCTCATCCCGGGCCGCGCCCTCACCGGCGTGACGACCGGCGTTTTTGATCCGTTGGGAGAACGGCGCGGTCCCGTCCTGGACGAGCTCCGCGCGATCGCTCGCAACGAGGGGCTGACGAATGCTCTTCGTGGCGCCGCGCTTGTGGCGTTGGGTCGAGCGGGTGGAGACGCCGACGCGACGTTTTTGCTGGGCGTCGCCACCAATCAAAAAATGCCGACAAGCTTGCGCGAACAAGCGGTGTTGGCTCTCGGTCTGCTGCCGGAAATCAAGGACCCCGCGGTGCGCGCCCAGGTGCGTCGTTCGTTCCTCGATCTCACGGGCGCGAAAAACCTCAGTTTGTCGAAGCGCGGGGATCGACACGTGCAAGACATCGCGGTATTGGCCGCTGGCATGCGCGGTCGCTCGGACCGCGATATCCGAAGCGACCTGATCGGCCTCACGCTGAAACAGCGAAACGCCCACATGAGTGCGCTGTATGCACTCGCCGGCGCGATGGCCGGCGATCGGCTGTTATCACCCGAGCGGATGCGCGGCGCCGCGCGCGGCCGCGTCGGCAGCCACCAATTGAATGACGTGGAGCGCTCGCACGTCGTCCTCGCGCTCGCACGGAGTGGCGAACATGGCGCCGTCACGACACTCCTCAAGCTCTCCCGCGCACGCAGTGTCGGAGTGCACACCAAGCGCAGCGTGGCGCTCGCTCTCGGAGAACTCCTTCGGAGCGCGGGCGAACAACACGCATGGAGCGACCGCGTTCGCAACGCGTTGGTGCGGACGTTGAAGAAGGGGAGCGACCCCGTGCTGCGCGGTTATGCCGCGCTGGGCCTGGCGCGCAACGCCCGTTCCAGCGACCTTTCGGTATTGAGTGCACTCACAAACGATCCCAATGCGGATGTGCGACCGTATGGCGCGCTCGCGCTGGGCGTGGCCTGCGGCGCGCAACGCGAAACCAATGCCGTACGCGCGGCCAAGGGTGTTGACGATCTCGTTCGAGCGCTGGTTCGTTCGAAGGATCCGGAGTTTCGTTCGGCCGCGTGTATCGGCGTCGGACTCGCGGGAAGCACCAAGCACCTGGGCCTGTTGCTCGACGTTGTGTCCACCACCAGAGAGCCCGCCGTCGTCCGTGGCGCCGCCGCCAACGGCGCCGGTCTGCTCGGGCGCGACTCGATGCGCGCTTCGCAGGTGTTGCTCGATGCCGTCATGACGGGATCGCCCCACCTCGCCGGCGAGGCTTCTTTGGGCCTTGGGTTCATGAGCGCTCGCAACTCGGTCAGCGTGTTGTTGCTGACGATGCAACGGACCAAGTCCGGGCTGACCCGCGCGCGCATCATCCGCGCCCTCGGACACATCGGACATCGACGCGCCGTAAAACCGCTGTTCGAAATCCTGACATCCAAACGCTGGAGCCCCCGCATGCGCGAGCAAGCGGCAACGGCACTCGGAATGATCGGAAACCTACGCGACACCGATCCGCTGATGGAGTTCGGATTCGATTTCAACCACTACGGCACACTTCCCGTGACGTACGACATCTTGAACCAGCTGTAGAAACCACGGGGCGGGCCGTTAAGGTCCGCCCTTCTTCGCGTCGGTGCGCCGCGCTGCCAGCGCGGTGCCTATTGACCTGCGTTTTCGGCGTTCCGGAGTTGTTTCCAGAACGCATACCGGAGCTTTTGCCCCACGCCGGCGTCGCGGTTAGAGCGCCACCTGTTTCCAAGCCGCCTGTGCGCGGAAGCGCGAACCTCCAAGAGTTGAAGTTGATCGACCTGTCCCGGCCACTCCACAAGGAATTCCGTGCACCGGGCGACAATCGACTTCAGTGCATCCCGCTCTCCGTCCAGGCCGCCAATTGCCCATGCGAAAAACTCGCGTCGATCTTCCGCGGCCTTCGCTTCCATCGGATGGCCTATCGCGTTGCAAGCCTCGCGGAGCGCTTCGTAGATCCTTTCGGTACTTCCCGACCATGCACCTTCTTCAACCAAGCACCGGTCGGCGTTGTGAATGACATGGGACCACTTTCCCTGTCCTGCTTCGCCTAGATACCAGGGCATGATCAGTCCCGAAAAGATCCATGGTCCGTCTTTCTCTTCGCTGACGGTATCGACGATCCAATCTTCGATGCCAACTTCGCACAGCTTCTCGCGCGTCGGTGCATCAAACCCGACCGGCGCGAATTTCCATGCGCTGTCGTGGTCTTCATCAACAACTCGATGTCCTTGATCGACAACCTGCGGCCCCCGAGTCGTACAACCACAACAAGGGCAATACACAAACGGAACGTCATCCGGCCGGCTCAGGAGAATGAACGGCTCGCCCGTAAAAACAAGACAAAGCCCGGCCGTGTACAACTGCACGTGCGTCGGTTGCTCCGCCATCACTCCACCCTAACCGTCGCGTGACCCAAGTCGAGCAGCTCGTTAGGCCGGGAAGTCCGGCCCACTGAAGGGCGGGCCGGAAGGCCGAGGTCAGAGGAGCCTTCGTTGTTCGCGCGCCGGACGGCTCAGTGTTCGGCTGTCGTTGTGTGTACGCACAACCCCGCCTTCGCCACGGCTACGGCGGGTCGTCCGCGCCTCGCGAGAACGACAACTCATTCGCCGCACGCACAACCCGCGCGACGCAACGAACACCCAAAGCCAAGCCGCCAGAGGCGACGAGGCGCGCCCAAAGGCATGCCAAACCGATCGAACGTCGGGCTATGACATCGTCAGATGTCATGCACCGCGTCAACATCGTCAGATGTTGAGCCAGAGATACTGCACATAAGGCCTTTGGTCACATGCCTCGGCAGACGAAAAAGGGCCGCACAACCGTGCGACCCTCTTGGATCGTAAGCAAAGCGAAAAGTTGTGCGTCCGCCCAACAAGAACCCGCACGCACAACTCACGCCCGAATCGAACACCCCGGGCCAAGCCGCCAGAGGCGACGAGGCGCGCCCAAAGGCATGCCAAACCGCCCAAACGCCGAGCTATGACATCGTCAGATGTCATGCAGAGAACACATAAGAAGTTCAGGCACTTCGCTCGCGGTACGAAAAAAGGCCGCCTTGTGCCTACGCACAACAAAAAACGAGCGCACAACTCACGCCCGAATCGAACACCCAAAGCCAAGCCGCCAGAGGCGACGAGGCGCGCCCAAAGGCATGCCAAACCGATCGAGCGACGAGCTATGACATCGTGAGATGTCATGCAGGAAACACATAAGGCCTTTAGCCACTTTGCCTCGGCAGACGAAAAAGGGCCGCACAACCGTGCGACCCTCTTGGATCGTAAGCAAAGCGAAAAACGCTACCAGGCAAAGTGGCTAAAGGCCTTATTGGCCTCCGCCATCTTATGAACGTTCTCACGAGTAGTCATAGCCCCACCCTCACCGTTGTACGCGGCGATCAACTCGTCGGCCAACGCGCGGGCGATCGGGCGGCCCTTCTTGCCTCGTGCGGACGTCAAGATCCACCGGACCGCGAGCATCTGCGCGCGGCGGCGGTTCACTTCCATCGGCACCTGGTACGTCGCACCACCGACGCGCTTGCTGCGCACCTGGATCATCGGCTTGACGTTGTTCAGTGCTTGCGTGAACACCTCAAGCGGGTCCTTGTCCTTCATGCGGCCTGCGATGATATCGAAGGCGCCATACACCGCTGCTTGCGCGGTGGATTTTTTGCCGTCGCGCATGACGGAGTTGATGAACTTGCCCAACAACTTGTTGTTGTTTTGGGGATCCGGCTTGAGGTAGCGCTCGGTTGATTTGTAGTTACGCGGCATCTTGAATGCTTCTTATTACTTGGGGCGTTTGGCGCCGTACTTGGAGCGGCCCTGACGACGGTCTTCCACACCCGAAGCATCCAGTGTGCCGCGGATCACGTGATAGCGCACACCCGGAAGGTCGCGCACCTTTCCACCACGCACGAGCACAATCGAGTGCTCCTGCAGGTTGTGCCCCTCACCCGGAATGTAGGCCGTAACCTCTTTTCCGTTCGAGAGACGCACGCGCGCGATTTTGCGCAACGCGGAGTTCGGCTTCTTGGGCGTCATGGTCTTGACCTGAAGGCAGACGCCGCGCTTGGCCGGACAACTGTCCAGGGCGGGCGACTTGCTGCGATAGACCTTCGGCTTGCGGCCGTGGCGGATGAGCTGATTGATAGTCGGCATAATTCGAATCGTCCAAGATAGCAACGCCGCCCCCTGAGCACCAGATTCGAGGTGCCCGATTCGAGCGCCGGGATCCGCTCGGCCGAAAAGACCGACGGTTCCCTGGGAGCCGTTCCGTTGCCGAAACGAGCTCCCAGGGCACTCGATGGGGAAAATCGCTGCTGCTGGCTCCTTAGGCGGCGCCTCCGCCGAGGTTTTCCGGCGCGAAGGGGTCTTCGAAGTCGAAGCCCTCCTCGTCCAGCGAAATCGAGCGCTTCAAGCGCGCGTTGTTGTACCAATTAAACCCGGTGCCGGCGGGGATCAAGTGACCCAAGATCACGTTCTCCTTCAGGCCGACCAGGTTGTCGATGCGGCCCGCCAGGGCGGCTTCCGTCAAGACCTTGGTGGTCTCCTGGAACGACGCCGCCGAGATAAACGAGTCGCTTTGCAAGGACGCCTTGGTGATGCCCATGAGCAACGGAGTCGCGCGGGACGGACGACCGTTCTCCTCGATGACCGTCTTGTTGGCCTCGCGGAAACGGAACTTGTCCACGACCGAACCCGGCAAGAACTCGGTGTCGCCCGGATCTTCGATGCGGACCTTGCGCATCATCTGAGACACGATGATTTCAATGTGCTTGTCATCGATCTTCACGCTCTGCGACCCGTAAACATCTTGAACCTGACGGACCAAGTACGCCTGCACCGACTCTTCACCGGTGATGCGCAAGATGTCGTGGGGAACGAGCGGGCCCTCGGTCAGCGGCTCCCCGGCGCGCACGCGGTCACCGTTGTGCACGAGCAGGTGCTTACCCTGCGGGATGAGGTGCTCTTTTTCGATGCCCGATTCCGTGCGCACGCGCAAGACACGCTTGCCGCGCTTTTTCTCACCGAGTTCGACCGAACCGTCGATCTCCGACATGACCGCCGGCTCTTTGGGCTTACGCGCCTCAAACAGCTCGGTCACACGCGGTAGACCACCGGTGATGTCTTGCGTACCACTGATCTCACGCGGCGTCTTAGCGATGAGCGTTCCGGCTTTGATCTTCGCGCCATCCGCGACCTCTAGGTACGCACGCTCCGGAATCGGATACAGCGCCAGCGGCTGATCATCCTTATCCACCATGACGATCTGCGGGTGCAGGTCGCCCTTGTGCTCAACGATCTGTCGGCGGGTGACACCTGAGTGGGCGTCTTTCTCCAACTTCATCGTCTTGCCTTCGACGATCTCGTCGTAACGAACCACGCCGTCGCGCTCGCAGAGGATCGGCACGTGGTGAGGGTCCCAGCGGCAAAGGATCTGACGTTCCTTAACGCGCTTGCCCTCTTCGACCAACAGCACAGCACCCGCAGGCACCAACTGACGATCGACTTCGCGACCCTGGTCGTCCTCGATCAAGATGTCGGCGTTACGGTTGAGACAGATCGTCTCGCCGGCGTCGTTCTTGACCGCTTTGAGTTTGTCAAACCGCACGACGCCCTTAAAGCGCGTGCGAATCTCAGCTTCTTCCACCGTCTTGTGCGCCGTACCACCGATGTGGAACGTACGCATCGTGAGCTGCGTACCCGGCTCACCGATCGACTGGGCGCCGATGATGCCGACCGCGAGGCCGAGCTCCACCAACTTGCCGCGCGAAAGGTCCATGCCGTAGCAACGCGCGCACACGCCGAGCGGCGCTTCACACGTGAGCGGGCTGCGCACACGAATTTTCTCGTAGCCCATGCCATGAATGCGGCGGGCGACATCTTCGGTGATGACGGCGTTCTCGTGCACAACCTCTTCGTCACTGATGACGTCGATGATCGTGTCGCGTGCAATGCGGCCGCCGATCGAGTCCGCCAAGCTCAGTTCGACCTTGTCGCCCTTGTAGATCGTGCCCTTCGAGATTCCGTTGAGCGTGCCGCAGTCGTCCATCGTGATCACGACGTTTTGCGCGACGTCCGCGAGCTTACGTGTGAGGTATCCGGAGTCCGCGGTCTTAAGCGCCGTGTCCGCCAAACCCTTACGCGCGCCGTGCGTACTGGAGAAGTACTCCAGGACCTTCAGGCCTTCGCGGAAGTTCGCCTTAATCGGCGTTTCGATGATCTTGCCCGACGGTTTCGCCATCAAGCCGCGCATGCCCGCCAACTGGCGGATCTGTTCGACCGAACCACGAGCGCCGGTCTCCGCCATCAAGTAGACCGGGTTGAGGTACGGCTTGCCGTCCCGCGTGTCGGTCTTGAGCTCGGCCATCATCTCCTTACCGATCGTCTCGCGAGCGGCGGTCCAGCAGTCGATGACCTGGTTGTAACGCTCGCCGTCGGTGATGACGCCGGAGCGGTAGTTCTTCACGATCTGATCCGCTTCGGCTTGCGCTGCGGCGATGATCTCGTTTTTCTTGGACGGCGTGCGCATGTCGTCTTTAGCGAACGACACACCGGCGCGTGTTGCCGACTTGAACCCGATTTCCTTAATCGCGTCGAGCAGCTTCACCGTCGCCTCGCGGCCCAAGATTTTGTGGCAGTCCGAGATCACGTCTTGGATGTACGCCTTGGTTAGCGAGAAGTTATAGAACGGCATCCGGTCCGGCAGGATGTCGTTGAAGATGACCCGTCCCATCGTCGTGGTGACGAGTCCGTCCACCGCTTTCGCGTCGCCGCGCGCTTCCGTGATGATCTTGCGATCGCCCAAACGCAAACGCACATTGCTGTGCGTGTGCAGACGGCCGGTGCCATACGCGAGAAACGCTTCATTGATCCCGCCCACCGTGAGCGGATCGCCCTCGACCAGGTCGTGATCGACGGTTAGGTACCCGATGCCGAGGACGATGTCCTGGCTCGGCGCAATGATCGGCTTACCGTTGGACGGCGAGAAAATGTTGTGCGGCGCAAGCATGAGCGTCGTCGCTTCAATCTGCGCTTCAAAGGACAGCGGTAGGTGCACCGCCATCTGGTCGCCATCGAAGTCCGCGTTAAATCCGGTGCAAACCAACGGGTGAATACGGATCGCGTTGCCCTCGACGAGCACGGGCTGGAACGCCTGAATACCGACGCGGTGAAGCGTCGGCGCGCGGTTCAACAAAACCGGGTGGTTTTGAATGACCTCTTCCAAGATGTCCCAGACCTCTTCGTCGCGACGTTCGAGCATCTTCTTGGCGCTCTTGATCGTGTCGGCCAAGCCCATCTCTTTGAGGCGACGAATGATGAACGGCTGGTACAGCTCCAGCGCGATCTTTTTCGGCAAGCCGCATTGGTGCAGCTTCAGGTCGGGTCCGACCACGATGACGGAACGCGCACTGTAGTCGACGCGCTTTCCGAGCAGGTTCTCGCGGAAACGACCCTGCTTACCCTTGATCATGTCCGTCAGCGACTTGAGCGGCCGGTTGCTGGAACCGAGCACCGAGCGTAGGCAACGGTTGTTGTCGAACAACGCGTCCACCGACTGCTGCAGCATGCGCTTTTCGTTGCGGATAATGACTTCGGGCGCGTTGAGGTCGAGCAGCTTCTTCAAGCGGTTGTTGCGGTTGATCAAACGACGGTAGAGGTCGTTTAGGTCCGACGTCGCAAAGTTACCGCTCTCGAGCAACACGAGCGGACGTAGGTCCGGCGGAATGACCGGAATCACGTCGAGAATCATGTACTCGGGCTTGTTCTCGGACTCGCGGATCGCATCCACGAGCTTCAAACGCTTAATGATGTCTTTTTGGCGCTGGCGTGACTTGGTGGATCCCAATTCGACGCGCAGCTCCTCGGAGATTTCGTCAAGATCGATATCGCGCAAAAGATCGCGCATCGACTCCGCGCCCATCGACGCCTTGAACGAATCGCCGTACTTCAAACGGCACTCGCGGTACTGCTCCTCCGTGAGCAATTGCAACCGCTTCAGCGGTGTATCGCCTTCTTCCGTGACAACGTAGTCTTGGAAATAGACCACGCGCTCGAGCGCGTTTGTCTTCATGCCAAGCATCGTGCCCAGTCGGGACGGCATCGCTTTGAAGAACCAGATGTGCACGATGGGCGCCGCGAGGCTGATATGCCCCATGCGCTTTCTGCGCACGCGGCTGTGCGTCACTTTGACGCCGCAGCGGTCGCAGATGATGCCCTTGTGCTTGATGCCCTTGTACTTGCCGCAGGCACATTCCCAGTCGCGTTCCGGGCCAAAGATGCGCTCACAGAAGAGGCCGTCTTTTTCGGACCGGTACGTACGATAGTTAATCGTCTCGGGCTTTTTGACTTCGCCGTAAGACCACGAACGAATGTCGTCCGGAGACGCGAGGCGAATCTTGACCGCGCTGTAGTCGTTAATGCGGTTGTAGAGAGTTTCAACCATTGATAGCTCCTAAAACGCCTGCTTGACGAGCTCTAAGTTGAGCGCCAAGCCCTTGATCTCGTTCGTCAACACCTCGAACGACACCGGGGTGCCGGCTTCGAGAATGTTTTCGCCCTTGACCATTGCTTCGTAGATCTTCATGCGGCCGTCCACGTCATCGGATTTGACGGTGAGTAGCTCCTGAAGAATGTTGGCTGCACCGTATGCCTCGAGCGCCCAGACCTCCATCTCACCGAAGCGCTGGCCGCCGAAGCGCGCCTTACCGCCGAGCGGCTGCTGCGTAATGAGGGAGTACGGGCCCGTGGCACGCGCGTGGATCTTGTCGTCCACCAAGTGGTGCAGTTTGAGCATGTACATGTAGCCGACGGTGACCTTTTGCTCGAACGGCTCGCCGGTGCGGCCGTCGATCAAGATCGACTTGCCGTCCTTCGGTAGACCCGCACGCTCGAGGAGCGCTTCGACATCGGTCTCCTTGCAGCCGTCAAACACCGGCGTCACAACCTGGTAGCCAAGCGCCTTGGCCGCAAAGCCCAGGTGCGTCTCCAGGATCTGACCGACGTTCATGCGGCTCGGCACGCCGAGCGGGTTCAGAACCATCTGCACCGGCGTCCCGTCTTGCAAGTACGGCATGTTCTCGATCGGCATGATGCGAGAGATGACGCCCTTGTTTCCGTGGCGGCCGGCGATCTTGTCACCCACCGACATCGTGCGCTTGGTCGCGACATACACCTTGACCATTTCGAGCACGCCCGTCGGTAGCTCGTCACCGCGGCTGAGGCGGTTGACGCGCTTGTTCTTCTCGGACTCCGCGCCGTCGATGCGGTCGTACGAGTCCTTCAAGAAGCGGAGACGCTTGTCACGCGTACGCGACTTCTTCTCCTTCAACACCTGACCGCGCAAACGGTCGCGGATCTTTTTGAATTCGGCTGCACTCAGCACCGCACCCACCGTGAACGGCTTACGGGTGTCGGGATCCTTCATGACCCCTTCGCCCGATTCCGTCATCTCCTGGATGCCGGTTTCCAAGATCTCCTGGTAGGTGACCAGGAACTCGCGCTCCAAGCGCTTGATCTCGGCGAGGTTGCGCTGGCGTTCCTCCTCGGTGAGGTTGACCTTGCGCGAGAACTTCTGCGCGTCGATCACGATGCCTTCGACACCGCTGGGAACGTCGAGCGAGTCGTTTTTCACGTCCTCGCCCGCACGACCGAAGATCGCGTGCAGGAGTTTTTCTTCCGGAGACAGCTCGCTCTTGGACTTCGGCGAGACCTTACCGACCAAAATATCGCCGGGTCGGACGAACGTACCGATGCGAACGATGCCCTCTTCGTCGAGGTTGCGCAGAGCGCGTTCCGAGACGTTCGGGATGTCGTTCGTGAACTCCTCGCGACCGAGTTTGGTCTCGCGGATTTCAATCTCGAACTCTTCGATGTGAATCGAGGTGTACGTGTCTTCGCGCAGCAACTGCTCGGAGATGAGCACCGCGTCCTCGAAGTTGTAGCCGTCAAACGGCATGAACGCGACGAGGATGTTTTTGCCCAACGCCAACTCGCCCTGATCGGTCGCGGCGCCGTCGGCGAGGATCTGACCCTCTTCGACTTTGTCACCCGAACGGACGATCGGCTTTTGGTTGAGGCACGTGCGCTCGTTGAGCCCCACGTACTTCTGCAACGGATACGTGTGTTCGCTGCGGCCGTTTCTGACGACGATCTCGGTTGAGGTCGCCTTCGCCACGGTCCCCGCTTCGCGCGAACGCGGCAACATGCCGGAGTTCTTCGCGACCGCACGCTCCATCCCCGTCGCGACCAGCGGCGGTTCGGTGCGCACAAGCGGCACAGCCTGACGTTGCATGTTGGAGCCCATCAGCGCGCGGTTGGCGTCATCGTGCTCCAGGAACGGAATGAGTGACGCCGAAACGCCGACCAACTGCATCGGGCTTACGTCTACGTAGTCGACCTGGCCCGGCTCGACGAGGAACAGGTCCTCGTTTTGACGCGCGAGGACGACGTCTTCGGCGAACTTCCCACTCTCTTTGAGCTTGGTGTCCGCCGGCGCCATGATCTTGTCGCGCTCTTCGTCCGCACGGAGGTACACGATCTTGTCGAGCACGCCGCCGTCCTTCGCCACGCGATACGGCGTGACGAGGAACCCGTACGGATCCGCCTTCGCGAAAATACCGAGCGACGAGATCAGACCGATGTTTGTGCCTTCCGGCGTTTCAATCGGGCAGATGCGTCCGTAATGGGAAATGTGTACGTCGCGCACTTCGAAGCCGGCGCGCTTGCGGTTTAGACCGCCAGGGCCGAGCGCCGAGAGACGACGTTCGTGCGTGAGCTGACTGAGCGGGTTGGTCTGGTCCACCACCTGGCTCAGTTCGCCGCGACCGAAGAAGTAATCGATGGCCGAGCTGATCGTCTTGCTGTTGATGATCGAACGCGGCGTGATCGTCTCGCGGTTTTCGATGTTCATCCGCTCTTGCGCCGTGCGGCGGAGCTTGAGAAAGCCCTTGCGGATCTCATCGCCCGCCAACTCCGCGATCGTGCGGATCCGGCGGTTACCCAAGTGATCAATATCGTCGATTTCGCCGTTGCCCTCGCGGAGCGTCAGCAAGTATCCGACCGCGTTAACCAAGTCGTCGCGCTGCAAGACCTGCACGTCTTCGCCGGTCGTCTGGCTGAATTTGCGGTTGAGGCGGAAGCGCCCCACCTTGCCCAAACGGTAGCGACTCTCGTCGAAGAACTTCTCGCGGAACAGGTCACGCGCCTTTTCGAGTTGCGGCGGGTTGCCCGGACGCAGTCTCGAATAGAGGCGCAGCAACGCGTCTTCGTGCGACGTCGTCGTGTCCTCGGCGAGCGTGTTCAGCAGAATCGGGTCCTCGAGCGAATCGATGACCTCGACGTGCTTGATGTTGGAACGCTGGATGATCTCGGCGTGCGCCTCGGAGATGGCGTCACCCGCGGGAACGAGGATCTCGCCCGTCGCTTCGTCGACGACATCTTCCACGCAGTAACGGCCGGCGATCTTGTTGAGGAAGCCACGCGCCGTTCGCTTGACCTTCGACGTCTTGTGGAACAGGCGGATGATGTCCGCGTTGGTTGAGTACTCTTCGCTCAGTGCGCGCAAAAGACTCGTCGCCGGGAACTTGCCCGACTGATCGATGCGCACCTGCATCGTGTCCTTTTTGGACACGTTGATCTCAATCCAAGAGCCGCGCTCCGGGATGATCCAGCAGGAGTGGAGCTTCTTGTCCGAAGAGTGGATCTCGACACTGAAGTCGACACCGGGTGAACGGTGAAGCTGCGTGACGATCACGCGCTCGGTTCCATTGATGATGAACTCGCCGCCGCCGATCATGATCGGCAGCTCTCCGAGGTACACCTCTTCTTCGATCGGCTCTTCCTTGTTGAGCCGAACGCGGATCTTGAACGGCGAACCGTAAGTCAACCGCAGACGCCGGCACTCTTCGGGCCGGTACCGCGGGGCACCGAGCTCGTAGCCCAAGAAGTCCAGCGACATCGTTCCGTCGTAGGACTCAATGGGGAAGATTTCGCCGATGATCGACTGGAGGCCGATCTTGTCGCGCTCAGAAAACGGAAGGTCGGACTGCAAAAACGCGTCGTAGGACGCCGTCTGCAGTTCGGCAAGGTTGGGAAGGTCAAACGGTACCGTGCGACCGTACTTGAGAATCTCCATCGGGGGAGTCTTCTCCTAGATGTAAAGAGAGCGAAGACACGAACGTCTCCATCCCCCGTACCGGCGGCCCCGCGTGCCCACTGATTGCAGCCCCGAGTCGTCTGACCGGGAAGCTTGCAACGTGGTACTCGCGAGGAAAGGCCGAAACGTAAGGACAGGGATCGCCGTTACCCCAGCAACCACCGCACAAAACGGGGCAGCCAGGCCATAAACTCGTTCCGCAACCGCGTTTCTCGGCCCGTCGGCCATCTTCACGGTACGTCGAATCGTAACCCGGACTTCCCCCGACCGGTCATTTCGCCGACAAAAGCGAAACGACCGGCGGGAGAATTGCGCCAAAGCGCCGTACAAACGTCGCATTAAGCGAGTTCGACGGTCGCTCCTGCGTCCTCCAGATCTTTTTTGACCTTCTCGGCTTCGTCCTTGGACGCGCCTTCTTTGATCTTGCTGGGGATGCTGTCCACCATGTCTTTGGCCTCCTTGAGGCCGAGACCGGTGATGGCACGAACGGCCTTGATGACGGCGATCTTCTTGTCGCCCGCCGCCTTCAAAATGACGTCGAAAGCGGACTTTTCCACCGCCTCGTCGCCACCGCCACCGGGTGCTGCCATCGCTACGGCCGCGGGTGCCGCGGCGCTAACGTTCCAGCGCTCTTCAAGAGCTTTCACGAGCTTCGCCGCACGACCCAAGGGAAGGGCGTCTAGCTTTTGGAAAATCTCTTCGAGTTCGCCGTCGAGCTCAATCGTCTGCGTGTTTTCTTCGGACATCTCTGGCTCCGTATCTAACGGTTAGTGTTTTGTTTTGCTTCCGGCGGGCAACCCGACGGATCGTTTCAATCGTCGCGTTACTCGCCGCCTTCGGCGGCATCGCCGGCGTGCTCGCTTAGGCAACGAGCAAGACCGGTTCCAAGCCCCGAGATGGCAACGGCGAGGCCGCGGCCGGGGGCCAAAATCGTGCTGGCGAGCATGCCGCGCAGCGTCTGTTTGTCCGGGCTATTCGAAAGCAGCGTCACACCGGCCTGGTCGATGATCTCGCCATCGACATAACCGCCGCGCACTTCGAACTGCTTTTTCTTCGCCGCGACCATGACGGCTTTGGCCACGTTGACCAAGTCGGGATCTTCGCCGGGCAAAAGCGCGAGTGCCGTTTGGCCCTCGAACTTGTCCGCCAGCGCTTCACGCCCCTCACCCAACGCATAGCGCGCGGTGCGGTTGTGGACGACCCGGAACCGGGCGCCCATCTGGCGCAACTCGCAGCGAAACGCGTAGTTGTCTTCCGCCGTCATGCCGGAAAGGCTGACGACGTACATGTTGTCTACGCCGTCGAGCGCTTCACGCAGCTCGGCCGCCATGAGGTCTTTGATGAATTTTGCCATCACGCCACCGCCACTTGGACGCCGGGGCACATCGTCGAGGACAGATATGCACCGAGCAGGTAGTTGCCCTTGGTGGATGTGGGACGGAGCGACATCACATGGCTGACAAACGCTTCCACGTTGTCCACCAGCTTGTCCGCCTCGAAGCTCTTTTTGCCCATCACCGCGTGAACGTTGGCGCCGGAGTCATTGCGGAATTCAATCTTCCCCGCCTTGAACTCCTTGACCGCATCGCCCACGGCTTCGGTCACGGTGCCGGCTTTCGGCGAAGGCATCTTGCCTTGCGGGCCGAGCACCTTACCGAGCTTACCGACGACGCGCATCATGGAGGGATGCGCGATCGCGACATCGAAGTCCATCCAGCCGCCCTGGATCTTCTCGGCCAAGTCCGCCGCGCCGACGAAGTCCGCACCGGCGTCTTCCGCCGCTTGCGCGTGTTCGCCTTCCGCGAAGCACAACACCGTGACGCTCTTGCCAATACCGTGAGGCAGGCTGAACGCACCACGCACGATTTGATCGCTCTTGCGCGGGTCGATGCCGAGACGCAGACAAAGGCTGACCGTCTCGTCGAACTTCGGACTGTCCAAGCTCTTGAGGAGCGCGACTCCGTCGTTTAGGCCATAGCGGCGATTCCGCTCAACCTTCGCGGCCGCACGTGCGTACCGCTTACTCTTTTTGCTCATGTCACCTCCGTGGTTCGAGCGTCCCACCGATACCGCCGACACACATGGCCAGCCGTCCGATGCGGACTCCCACAGGGAATGGGTTAATCGACTACTGTGATCCCGCAGGAACGCGCGGTGCCTGCGATGACTTGCTGCGCGGCTTCAATCGAAGCCGAGTTGAGGTCTTCCATCTTCGTTTCCGCGATCTCGCGGACTTGCGCCCGCGTGACCTGGCCGACGATGGTCCGCCCCGGTTCTTTCGACGCCGAATCGAGCCCCGCTGCCTTCTTGAGCAGCACGGCCGCCGGCGGCGACTTGGTGATGAAACTGAATGTACGATCCGCAAACACCGAGATCTCGACGGGGATGATGAGCCCCGGCGTGCCCGCGGTGGCCGCGTTGAACTGTTGAACGAACTGCCCGATGTTGACGCCGTGCTGACCGAGGGCGGGGCCGACCGGGGGCGCCGGAGTGGCTTGGCCGCCCGGGCACTGCAGCTTGATCTTGGCTGTGATTTCCTTGGCCATCGTTTCCTCTTTAGATCCCTTCGACCTGCCAGTAGCCCAACTCGACAATCGTCGGGCGGTTGAACACGGTGATGACGACTTTGACTGAACCCTTCTTCGTGTCGACTTCGTCGATCACGCCGTCGTAGTTCTCGAACGGGCCATCCTTAATCTTGACCGCGTCACCCTTGACAAACTCGATCTTGAGTTTGGGCTTCTCGGTTTGCTTCTCGACTTGGCCGAGCATCTTGTCAACCTCGTCTTGCGACATCGGCTCCGGTTTCCCGTGCGCGCCGATGAAGTCGCCCACTCCCGGCGTCTCGCGAACGAGGAACCAGGCCGGCTGCGACATCTCCATCTCGACGATGACGTAGCCGGGATAGATCTTGCGCCGAATCGTGCGCTTGCGACCGCTCTTCATCTCGGTCACGGTCTCGGTCGGGACCAGGATGCGGGAGATGTCTTCCTCCAACGCCTTGGCCTTGACCCGCGCTTCTAACCCGCGGCGGACGCGGTCCTCTTGACCGCTCGCAACTCGCAGGACGTACCACTCCTTTGCCATCAGAAAATCAACCCGAAGAATTTGTTGAGAATGATGTCAAAGAAGAACAGCGACATCGTGATGATCACGGTCACCAAAATGACGACCCACGTAGCGTTCATCGATTCGATGCGGGTCGGCCAGGAGACTTTCTTCATCTCCATTTCGACCTCGACGAGCGTGTCCACCGTCTTGCGCCGCATCATGTACTTCCGAATGCCGACGAACATGAGGATGAACAAGCCGACGCAGCACAGAAACTTCAACGACATCGGCACGCCCAAGAGCGGCAGATTGCGCGTCAGCGCAAGGTCGATGAGAAACGGCGTGTCCGTTGGCATCTGGATCCAGCTATAGAGCTCGACGCAGGCAAAGAACGCCGTGACAGTCCAGAGCAGCCAGACCGTAAGCCGGGTCAGACTGCCTTGTCCTTCCTTGTAGCCCTCGACGTTTTTAGCTTCCGCCACCGCGTTCGCTCACTTTCCAGAATCTTCATTCAGCCGGCTCCGCTGCTCCGCAACGCCACCGGCGATCGTGTCTTTCTATTCCAACTTCAAAAGATGTTGGATGCACGGGCGAGAGGAGTCGAACCTCTAACCGCCTGATTTGGAATCAGGTGCTCTGCCAATTGAGCTACGCCCGTGCGGTGATTTGTCTGCGCTTACTCGACCACCTTTGTGACAACGCCGGCGCCAATCGTCTTGCCACCCTCACGGATAGCAAAGCGGACACCGTCTTCCATGGCGATCGGCTTACCGAGAGCGACCTCCATCTTGATGTTGTCGCCGGGCATACACATCTCAGCGCCGACGAGCTGAATCGCGCCCGTCACGTCCGTGGTCCGGAAGTAAAACTGCGGACGGTATCCGCTGAAGAACGGGTTGTGACGCCCGCCCTCTTCCTTCGTCAGGACGTAGACCTCACCCTCGAACTTCGTGTGCGGCGTGATCGACTTCGGAGCCGCGATCACCATGCCGCGCTCGATGTCATCTTTATCCACACCACGCAGCAAGATACCGACGTTGTCGCCCGCCTCGCCGCGATCCAAAGTCTTTTGGAACATCTCGACGCCGGTGCAGACGGTTTCACGCGTGTCTTCAAGACCCACGATTTCAACCTTGTCCTGCACCTTCACGATGCCGCGCTCAATACGACCCGTGGCAACCGTGCCGCGACCCTTAATCGAGAACACATCTTCCACCGACATGAGGAACGGCTTGTCCGTCTCACGCGGGGGCTGCGGGATATAGGTGTCGCACGCCTCCATCAGCGCATAAATGCACTTGGAGTCTTCGTTGTCCTTGCTGGGGCTCTCCGTGTTCAACGCCGGGAGCGCCGCACCGCGTACGACCGGGATCTCATCACCCGGGAAGTCGTACTCGGAAAGCAACTCGCGAACTTCAAGCTCGACCAAGTCGAGCAGCTCCTCGTCATCGACGAGGTCAACCTTGTTGAGGAATACGACCATGGCCGGAACACCAACCTGGCGAGCCAGGAGGATGTGCTCGCGCGTCTGCGGCATCGGACCATCCGAGGCATCCACAACGAGAATCGCGCCGTCCATCTGAGCGGCGCCCGTGATCATGTTCTTGACGTAGTCGGCGTGCCCCGGGCAGTCCACGTGAGCGTAGTGACGATTGTCGCTTTCGTACTCAACGTGGGCAACAGAGATCGTCACGACCTTGGTGGCATCGCGGACGGTACCGCCCTTCGCGATCTCCTGGTACGACTTGACTTTCCCGCCTGAGGCCGACATGAGCGTGCTCACAATCGCGGCCGTCAACGTGGTCTTGCCGTGATCGATGTGCCCAATCGTGCCAATGTTGCAGTGGGGCTTCGTCCGCTGAAAGACTTCCTTAGCCATCTCTGTCGATCCTTCTTCTTACTTCTTCCGCTTTGAGAGGCTTGTCCTCTCGTAGCCATAACTCACGCAGCCGTAGATGCGCCTTGCTTGGAGCTGCCGACGGGACTTGAACCCGTGACCTCCTCCTTACCAAGGAGGTGCTCTACCACTGAGCTACGGCAGCGTGTTGTCCAAAAATTTCAAACCGACCGGAGTGGTCTTTGTTCGCCTCGGTTTTGAGAAACCCAAAGAAAGGCTGAGCGGGTGATGGGGATCGAACCCACACAACCAGCTTGGAAGGCTGGGGCTCTACCATTGAGCTACACCCGCCTCGTGTTCCTTGGTTTTCCCACCGAGCCGTGTACGGAGAGTTCTCCCGGCCGGAGTCTAGTGAAACGCGAATTCTAGGGCTGCCTTAGGGGCTGTCAACATGCCGAGCCCCATTCTGGCCGCTTTCACCGGAATCCCGGCGAATCGAGTCAATCCGAGTGGCGCGCCGAGCACGCGCGGCGGCATGCCCAGCTATCGGAAATTCCGATGCAAATTGCCGTCATTCCCGGCAAGAGCGACGGCCGCGCACTCCTCGGTCACGAGACAGGGGGCTACTTCGCGCGAAAGCGCTTTGCTAGCTCGGGGAAGAGTTCATCGACGCGATCCGCGTCCCACGGTTTGCCGTCCGGCTCGTCCTTGTGCGCAACCGCGTCATCCATGGGCAGCGCTTTGCCGTCGTTTTTGGCCTCGTACGCCTCCTGCGCGGCGTAGAGCAGCCCTTCACCATCCCCGCTCTCGTCATCGTTGGGATCGAGCCTGTCGGCCGCCCGCTGCGGGTCTTGCAGGGCCCGTTCGAAATAGTCTTTGCCTTGCGCGAGCACCCAAAGGCGGAAGTACTCAAACCCATCGTCGCTGCAGCCTCCCATCGCGACGTACGCAACGGCCCAGAGGTCCCATCGGTACGCCCGGTTTAGTTGCACTCGGACGAATCGGTCAAACGCCACGATTTCTTCGTCTTCGAGCCGTTCGAGAGCAGCGGCGAGCGCTTCTGCATGCGCCTCTGTCGCGGCACCGTCCGTTGGCGTGGTCGATGCGATCAGGCTCCAAAAGCGTGCATCCGCATCCATCGTTTTCTCCGGCCGGTCCCGGGCGCGCTCTTGCCTGTCGGTTTCCGGGGTAGCGTCGGTTTCGTTCGGTGCGCAAGAACAGGCCACCAATACGACGCCGGCGGCGACGAACATCCTGACGGCGCTCCACTGCATCGTTGGAAGTGTACCTCGCGAGAGCGGCGCACGCCGCTCTCGCGTGCGCGTCCATCTCGAGCGCTGCCTCTGTGTCACAATGCTTCGGCGATGAAAACAGCGTATCTTTTGGCCGCCACGCTCCTGCTCTCGTCGGTTCACGCACAGGACAATCGACTCACGATCAAGGTGGATCGCGCGATGACGCGGGCCGACTTCGTAAGTGCTTCGCAGCTCTCCCTTGGCCGCGTCTGTCTGATGCCCGACAACGACGATGATGCCTACTGGAACGGCGTAACGAACCTAACGATCGATGCGACGGTCCCGCGCGAGAAGTTTGACCCGTTTCTCCTGAGCCTCCTCAAGATGGCGG
Source organism: Planctomycetota bacterium (assembly GCA_021776785.1). Lineage (GTDB taxonomy): Bacteria > Planctomycetota > PLA2 > PLA2 > PLA2 > JAJFFF01. The sequence goes on from JAJFFF010000012.1 coordinate 69,027, forward strand.
GCATCCCTCACCGCGACTACGGCCCGTGCCTCGTCGTGCTGCCGCGCAAAGCACTGGGCAGCTCGTTTCGGATCGTAGGGACCGAACACAAGATCGCGTTCGTTCGACCGGCATCCACGCTGGGCGCCAATCCCGCCGCCACTCTCGTGTCGAGTTCCGTTCGCACCCTGCTTACCGCGCTCAAAGAGGCCGATGCGAGAACAAGTTCGGTTGCCGCTTCGCTTCTCGGGCTGTTCGGGCCGCGCAGCGACGAGGTTGTAGACGGTCTCGTCTCGACACTGCCCCGCGTTCCGACCGCAGCGCTTGCCGCGCTCACACGACTGGGGCACGCCAGCAAACGCGCGCTGCCTCACTTGCGTAAGCATGCCGACGAGGCAGCGTTTGCGGAAGCCATCCAGGCCATCGAAACCGCGCGTCACCCCGACCTTGCGTTTCCAAATCGTTGCCGTGCGGCCGCCCCGGCGACGTTTCGTGCGCGGTTTGAGACCACGAAGGGTGCCTTCGTCGTTGTTGTGCATCGCGACTGGGCGCCGCTGGCCGCCGATCGCTTCTATCACCTCGTGCGGATCGGCTTTTTCGACAACACGGCGATCTTTCGCGTGATGAAGGGCTTTGTTGCGCAGTGGGGTAAATCCAGCGAACCGCAGGTGAACGCCGCGTGGTTTTCCGCCACACTCGAGGACGAGGCGCGCAAGGAATCCAACACGCGCGGCCGCTTGTCCTTTGCGAAATCCAACCGTCCGAACTCACGCTCGACCCAAGTGTTCGTCAACGTCGGTGCGAACAGCGGGCTCGACGGGCAGGGGTTTGCCCCGTTCGGCGAAGTGGAGTCCGGCATGGACGTCGTGGACGCCTTCTATGCGAAGTACGGCAACCGCGTGAACCAGGAGCGGTATCACTTCGGAGGCAACGAGTACATCGACAAGAACTTCCCGAAGATCGATCGCATTAAGAAAGCCACTCTGCTTCCGGCCGACCCCAAGTAGGCCTTGCGGCTGGCGTCTATTCGTGGCGCAGCGCGGTAATCGGATCGAGCATCGCCGCGCGCCGCGCGGGGAAGATGCCAAACAAGATGCCTGTGACCATGGAAATCGTGAGCGCCAGCCCCAAGCTCGTGGACGTAACGACGAACTCCCACCCCGTCCATTGCTCCATCGCGTAGATGAACAGGAATCCGGCGCCGACGCCGACCAAGCCACCCAACATCGAGATGACTGTCGTTTCCATCAGGAACTGAATCACGATGTGGATGCGGTGCGCGCCCAATGCACGACGCACGCCGATCTCGCGGGTGCGTTCCGTCACCGTTGCCAACATGATGTTGGCGATCCCGATCCCGCCGACGAGCAGCGAGATCGAAGCGATCGCGATCAGCGCGTAGTTAAACACTTGCCGCGTCTTGCGCTTTTGCGCGAGCGCCTCCAACGGGACGACCATTTCGTAGTCATGGTCCTCGTGGTTTTTTTCAAGAAGTCGGCTTAGGTTGCGCGCTGTGATCAGGACGTCGTCGTCGTTTTCTACGCCGACCACGATCTGACTGAGCTGCACGTCGGTGGCCTTACGCGCGCCCTGCTGGCGTTCGATCTTGCGGGTACCGATCCGGCGAAACATCGTTTCGTACGGGACGTAGACCTCTTTGGTCTTGGAGTCGACGTTGAGCGCCTTGGCTTGGTAGCCCAAGAACTCGGAGTCCGATAACACCCCCACAATCTTGTAGTAGTGGTCGCCGATCAGCAGCGGCAGGCCGATCGGATCGTCCATCACGCCGAGCTCGCGCAAAATGCCCGCACGAATGATGCAGACGCGCTTCACGTCGATGTTGTCCATCGCGACGAGCGAGCGACCGCGCACGACGTCGAGCCCGAACAGATTCATGTAGCGCGGGCGGACCGCGTACAACGTCGCCTTTTGCTTGCGTGAACCGTTCCAGATGAACTCCTCGCGGCGAAGCGCCGGAACCACGTCCTGGACACCGGGCACGGTGGCGCGGATTTGGCGTTCGTCTTTGTACGTAAGGCCGTACCGGTTAAACGCCCATTGGTTCGTTGCCTCGTCCTTTTGCTTCTCCGGCGGTTCTTTCGAGTTCAGGATGATGTTCTTGATGCCCAGCCGCCCGAACTCGCGCAGCAGCTCGCGCTCGGCGCCCGCGCCCATCGCCATCACCGAGATGACCGAGCCCACTCCGAACACAACGCCCAAAGTCGTCAGCAACGTACGCAGCGGGTAACCCATCAAGTTGCGGAGCGCTAAGACGAAGTACTTCACGCGTTCGTCGCCTCCAGCATCAGGCCGTCGCGGAGATGCACCGTGCGCTGCGCGCGCTCGGCGACTTCGGAGTCGTGCGTGATCATGACGATCGTACGTCCGTCGTGATGGAGTGTTTCCATCAGTTGCAGCACGTCTTCGCCCGTTTTGGTATCCAAGTTTCCGGTCGGCTCGTCGGCGAGCAACATCACCGGGTCGCAAATGAGCGAACGCGCGATCGCCACGCGCTGGCGCTCCCCACCGCTGAGCTGGTTCGGGCGATGGCGCAACCGATGGCCCAACCCCACCGTGTCGAGCAGCTTGCGCGCCCGTCCGGCGTGCGACTTGGCGGCGTAGAGCAACGGCACCTGGACGTTCTCCAGTACCGTCAGTTGCGGAATCAGGTTAAAGCTCTGAAACACGAATCCGATCCGCTCGTTGCGAATCGTCGAGAGCCGCGCGTCCGACAGTTTCGCTACGTCCTCGCCGTGCAGGAAGTACGAACCCGTGGTCGGGCGATCGAGGCAGCCCAAGATGTTTAAGAGCGTCGATTTCCCCGATCCGGACGGTCCCATGATCGCTAAGAAGTCGCCTTGCTCCACGCGCAGATCGATCCCCATGAGGACCTGGACGCGGGCATCCCCCTCGCCGTACGTACGAGTAATCCCTTGCAGGTTCAGGACCGGTTCGCTCAAGGTGTCTTCGTCCCGTTCGGCGCGTCCTCGTCTTTGGAGTCGCTCTCGGGCGCTTTGCCCTTGTCGTCTGGTGTGTGCAGGAGCACCTGATCGCCTTCGCTGAGACCCTTTTTGACCTCGACGTGGCTGTCGTTGGAGCCCCCGATTTCGACTTCGATCCGGCTTCCGTCCCGTGAAAAACAGAAGTACTTGCCGGACTCGGCATGCACGGCTTGCAGCGGCACGGACAACACGTCTTTGATCTCGCCGATCAAGATTTGCGCGCGCGCCGAGGTGCCCGTCTTGAGCGGAAGGTCGCGACCGCTCAACGCGATCTCGACCTTGAACCGCTTGATGTTGTCGCCGCCACGCCCGGCGTTTGCCACCGCATCAATCTTGGCGACCTCACCTTCGTACGTCCGGTCCTTTTGGGTTTCAGACGTCACGAAACACTTGAGGCCCTTCTTGATCTTGTCGATGTCCGCTTCGTGGATGAGCAACGTGACGGCCATCTCGCTCGGGTCGGGGAGCGTAATGAGCGTCATCGAGTTCCATACCTGTTGCCCGACTTTGATCTGCTGGGCTAACCAGGGGTTGTCGGGATCGCCATACAGCACCGTACCTGCCGAAGGCGCCTTGATGATCATCTTGGCAAGCTGCTCTTTTTGGCGCTTCTCCTGAAACGTGAGGCGCTGCTGTGAAGTCTTCTTTTGCTGAAGCTGCGCGATCTTTTGTTGGAGTTGCGCGTCTCCTTTTTTGCGGGCGCGAATGAGCCCGCGCTCCGCTTCGACGACACCGGCCTCTTTGGCCTTCTTGTCCATCGGGTACTTGTACTTTTCGTAGTTGTCGAGCCCCATCCGCGCTGTGAGGAGCGCGTCCTCGGCTTTGCGATGGTTGATTTGCGCCTCTTTGACGTCGTTCGGCGTGACGAAATCCTCTTTGCGTAGCTCGCGGTTAGCCTCCAGACGGTCGAAGGCGCGCTGCACGGCGACTTCCTGTTCGGCAATCGCTAAGTTGAGCTTGCGCAGTTCCGCCGGAACATCCGCTTCGGTGAATTTCGTCAATTCGATCTTGGCGATTTCAAGCCCGCGCTCGGCCTTCTCGATGTCCGTCTTGTTTTGGTCGCGCTGAATCGCTTCGTTGGTCTCGGCGCTCTTCAGCTCCGCTTTGATTTGTGTGATCTGACTTTGGAGCTGCTCGTATCGCGTCTCCGCATCTTTTTTGTCGAGCCGGACCAGCACGTCGTCTTTTTTGACAACCGTGCCCTCGTCGATCACCCATTCGATCTTGGCGTGCGTACCCGCTTTGATGGGCGTCGATTTTTTGGTCTTGAGCGTCCCGCGCTCGGTGAGAGTGATCCGGATCGTGCGTCGATCGACGCTATAGTGGCCTTTGTCGCTTTGAACCGTCGCGTCGCCTCCCTGGTTCCAGGGCTGCCAGACATAGAGGCCCCATCCGGCGCCGGCGACGAGAGCGAGAGTCAGTACAGATTTGATCATTCGATGACCTTCCCGTTTTTGTCGATGAACAGCAGCCCCATCTGTCTTAGCAGATTGAGGCGATCGATCAGATAATCGACGTAACGATCATTCAGGCGGTTCTTGGCGTCGCGCAGGTTCTGGTTCGCTTCGACGACGTCGCGGTTGCTTCCGACACCGGACCGGTTATCCAAGTCCGCCTTGCGGAGCAACCTCGTGATCGTCTTGACGTTTTCACCGTCATTTTCGATCTGGAGGCGGCGTTGACGGAGGCGACGCACCGCATCGCGCACCTCGAGAATCACGTTGTCCTCGGTCTCTTCCAGGCTCCGGCGCGACTGCTCGTAGCTGATGAGCGACGACTTGTACGCGTTGCGCTCTGATTTGCGGTCGAGCGGAATCTCGAAGTTCAGTCCGATCGACCAAAAATCGCTGGAGAAGTTCAAACTCTCAAACGAGTTGTCCCCGACGCTGATCGAGTACGTGGCGCTGAGATCGAGATCCGGCAATAGATTGTGCTTCGCGATCACCAAGCTCCGCTTGTTGTCCTCGTGACGCTGTCGCGCCGTCAAAAGGTCCAGGCGGTTGACCATCGCCACGCGGATCGCGGCTTCGGTGTCGACCTCCGACGCACCCGGCTTGGGAATCTCGTCGACGATGTCGAACGTGACGCCGAGCGGAAGGCCGAGCGTGATCTTAAATCGATCGAGGGCGACCTCGTAGGCTTGCTTCGCATCGAGCAGGGCGTTCTCCGCGTCGCGAAACTCACGTTGCGCGCGGAACAGGTCGGTTTGTGTGCCTTGCTCGAGCGCGTAGAGCGACTCGGCCTGCTTGAGGGAGTACTGGTTGTTGTCCACCTGCCGTTTGGAGTTGTCCACCGAACGGCGTTGCGAGACGAGTCCGTAGTACTGCCGCATGATGCCGATCGTGAACGTCTGGCGGAATTCCTCGTAAGAGCGCGCCTCGTAGATCAGGTTGCGCTCGGCTTGAATGAGCGGCTCCCAGGCAATTTTTTTGCCACGGCCGCGGAGCAACGGCTGACTCAGCGAGGCCGAGATCGACGCGGTCGCGGCTTGCGTCGGTTCGATGTCGAACCCCGTCGAGCCGGTCACCGAGAACGTAGCGCCGGTCGGAAGATTGGAGCGCGTTCCGGTCAGGGCGATCGACGTGGATTGCGCGAGATCGATGTCGCGCCCGTCGCTGAGATTGTAGCTGGCGCTGCCGGAGAAAACGAACTCGTGGAAGTTGCGGCGCGTGAGCCCCAGGCTGAGAGCGGAGAGAAAAAAGCTCTCGTGGCGCGACTTGTAGCTGCGGCTGTGCTCGACCGCGATCGCCAGCGCCTGATCGAGGGTCATCGTCTCCGGGACCTCGATCGCCGCCGGCCTGGGCTTGCGCGCGGTCGTCTCCTGCTCGGGCTTGACGAGAGTCTCGCGGAACTTGTCCACGGCCGATTGGCCCTCGTCCATGATGGCAAAGCCCTCTTCATCCGCCCGCTCGGAGTACACCGTGGCGCACCCCGTCAGTCCTAAAATGATCAGTAGCCAGCGAGCCGAAACGATCTGCACACACCCTCCCACCCATTAAGACGAACGAGACACGCATTTCGCGTGAATTATTTGCCTGAAACTCTGCGATCTGTCTGTCTCGAACCTGTAACCGCCCCCCCCACACACGAGAAGGCCGATCCGCAGCGAGCCCAAGTTCCGCCCAAGCTCAGCCAAGTTCAGACGGCCTAAGGGTATCCGGTTCCGGCAAGACGGTGACGGATCATCGATCCTTGCGGCGAATCACGAATCGAAGACCGGACCACGTGTCGTCCACGGCACAGATTTTGTTGTCGACCAGGCCGAGATCGAGGCCTGCGTTTTGAACGATGTCGAACGACAGATCGGTAGCCATCCCCGATGCTTTCTTGGGCCAGGCCACCCAGAGCCCCCCGGTCGGCTGCATGCGAGCGGCGAGGCTCGGAAGACGCTTTTGAAGGGCGGCCGCCCGCTCGAAAAAAGCCAAGATGACAGAGAACTGCCCTTTGCCCCGCAGCGACCGCGCGGGCCCGGCGCCGTCCATCAGGGTGGATTGATCGGGGAGTTCCCACCCCGCAGGCGCATGCAAGAGCGCAACGCGATGGCCATCCTTGATCCCAAGCTTTTTGAGAAGGGGAGTCCCCGAGTACCCAGCCATAATCAAAATCTAGCAGGTGGATGGAGTTGGGAAGGTCGGAGGAGGCGAGCGAACGAGCAAGTAAGCGCTCCCGAACAAAGCACGCACAAAAGCCGCCAAAGGCGACAACGAGCAAACGAGTCGGCGCCAAACCGACCGAGCGTCAGAGTCTCAACATCGTCAGATGTTGAACCAGAAACACCGAACATCGTCAGATGTTGAACCAAAAAGACCAAACACGTCGCCTAGCCAGCGCGCTGAGCGCGCTGGCTAGCAGCGACCTCGCGCGCCTTAGCAATTGCCGACTTCGGCACACGGCGCAGGTCACGCGTCACGCCGACTTTCGACAGCGTCCACACGAACCACTTGGTTGGATCGAAGTGATACCAGCGAAATCCGTTGCGGTAGTCACCCTGAAAGCGGTGATGGAAGTTGTGATATCCCTCACCCAGCGTCACAAACGCCGTGATCCAGCTATCACGCGCCGAATCGCGGTTGGTGTACGTTTGGGCGCCCACCGTGTGCGCGACCGAGTTCACGGCGAACGTCGCGTGCCACTGCAAGACCAGGCGCAGGAAGCCAGCGGTCAACACAGCCCCGATGGGATCACCCCACAAGAAGCCGATGCCGAAGGGAATCAGGGCCCCCATCGCAATCGCAATCCACACGTAGTACTTGTCTTGCCACACAAGCAGCGGATCGCGGGTCAGGTCGGGGACCAACGTGTAGTCGATCTTGTGCTCGGGCGCCTGAAACAACACCCAGCCGATGTGCGCCCACCAAAACCCCTTGGTGATGTTGTAGGGGTCGTCGTCGTGGTCGGTTTCTGCGTGGTGCACGCGGTGATCGGCCGACCATTTGATCGCGCTGTTTTGCACCGACGCCGCGCCGAAGATGGCGTAAAAAAAGCGCAGCGGCCAAGCGGCCTTGTACGTCGGGTGCGCAAAGAGGCGGTGATATCCACCCGTCACCGAGATCGACGAGCAGGCCCCCCAAAACAGGCCAAGGCCGATCGTCCACCACGAGAACTGAACGAGCGCCATCCACAAGATGGCAGCGACTGCCAAACCGTGAGCGGCGAAGATGAAGAAGGTGTTGACCTTGTTGAGCCGGATTTTTTCCATGGGATTTCCCGATCACGGACCGGCCACGCGTCCAACACGAGGGGCAGAGCGGCCGTCCACTTGACCCCGGATTCTACCTTCCTGGTGCGGCTATGCCCGATTCCGAGGGAGTACGCCCTCTCGCTAAAAGATCGGTCCAAACCCACCACAAATCGCAGGGTCAACCCCCAGTTCCGACGTGTCCAGCCCGGTGCAAACGGATCGACCACCCTGGCCAGAAGCCGTCACCAGCGATGCCCACCCGTTCCTGTCAGACCAATCGCGTTTCAGAGCTCCGACATCGTCAGGCGTTGCGCGAAAAAACCAAGCCGCCCGAGGGCGATACCGAGCAACCGAATCGGTCTAAACGGGACGACCGTCAAAGCTCCAGCGCCGTCAGTCGATGGACAAGAAAAGAGGCAGAGCTAGCGACAGGAATCGAACCTGCAACCTGCTGTTTACAAAACAGCTGCTCTACCATTGAGCTACGCTAGCGTGGAGGGCGGCCGCGCGATACACGCCCTTTCTATAAGCCTACATCGTCTACGCCTTCGTGCCAGATGAGGGGTGAGACGCGCCGACGCCTCTTTTCGGAAGGCCAAGGCGGGTGGCCGGACTGACGGGCAACTCGTGGGCGTCGGCGGACGCGATGTTTGTCGAACCACTGAGCCTTCCCGAAACCGGCCTCGTTTCGTTTTCCGCAACGTTGCGGACGTGGCGAAAGCCGCTGGATTGTCGTTTGGGATCGCGGCGAAATCGGGCACCAACATCTGGACTGGCGACTTCACAGAAACCGGGTCGATCACATTCGACTTCGGCGGCCTGGGAGTGACCGCGGCGTCGGGCGCGTTTCCGCTCGGCCCGACCGCGGGTGGCGGCGGCGCGGGCGGGCCCGTTCCGGAACCGAGCACGTGGGTGCTCTGCGCGCTTGGCCTAGCGTTTGGTTGCGCCCGCCGACGGCGGCGCCTCGCCTAAACCTAGGCAGCCCTCGCGGCATCGTTTCGCCCCAGTCCCGCGGCGCCCCGAGGGCCGCGGCTGGGGCGTTTTTGTGCCCTTGCCGCGTTGCCGGGCCGGTGCTACGGTTGCCCGCGGTCGAGACCTTTGAGGGAGTCTGGGCCTTGGACATGGAGCACCCCCACCACCCTGCGCGTGAATGCGCGCCCGCCGCCACCCCGGATGCAGACTCCGGTCGCCTTTACCGCGTGGAAGGTCGTCTGGTCGCCGCGGACGTGGTGCGGCAGGCTTTGTTTTTCGTGTCCAATACGCAGGGTCTAAAGTCGCGCATCGGACGCATCAGTAGCCTTGCGATCACCGGCTCACTTTATCCGCTGCTTCGTGGCACGGCGCCGCACACGGCGTTGCGCTTGATGTACAGCGCGCTGCGCGGCGTGAGTCGCGACCGCCTCGAATTTTTGGGCGCGGAGTATTTCGAGCGCGAAATGAAGCCGCGCCTTCGCCCGCGGTTGGTCGCCGAACTCCAAGAACAGCACGACCCGATCCTCGCGAGCAGTTGGCTCGATCACGTGATCCGTCCTTTGGCGCGTCACTTGGGTGTGACGCGATGCGCGTCCAACCGATTGGAGTTTCGCGACGGCATTTGCACAGGACGGCTGATCGGCCCGCTGCTCCATCGTCAGAGCACGCGCGAAGCCTGGACCCAAGCAGTGCGCAGCGTCGCCACGCCGTTGCTCCGGCAACCGCATGCGCTGTTAACGTTCGCCAAGCAGTCCACGGCGCAACCCCTGTCGGTGCGCGACTCGTTGGCCGGCAAACATATCCTGTTGCTCGGCGTCACCGGATTCATCGGCAAAGTGTGGCTGGCCAACTTGCTCCGCGACCGCGTCGACGTGGCAAAGGTTTCACTGCTCATTCGACGCCGCGGACGCTCCAGCGCGCAAAAGCGTTACGAGACGACCGTGTTGACGGCGCCGCCGCTCGCCGGACTACCGGAAAGCGACCTTGCCAAGATCGAGGTCCTCGAAGGGGACGCTGTCTTGCCGGACATGGGGTTGCGTGCGGACGAAGCCGCGCAGCTCAAGTCTTCGGTCGATGTCATCGTCAATTCGGCGGGCGTCACCGAGTTCAACCCCGACCTACGCCTCGCCGTCGCGATCAATGTGGACGCAACGCTTGCGACGTTGCAGTTCGTGCGCGAATCGACCCACGCGGCGCTGCTTCACCTCTCGACGTGTTTCGTCGCGGGCACCGGGCACGGGCGCATTCCGGAACACGCGGGCGCGAACTACACGCCCGCGTCCGACGCGACGTTTGACGCCGAACGCGAATACGTGACGTTGCGCCGCTTGATCGCGGAAGTGGAGGAAGAGGCGACGCACCACGAGCCTCCGCCGCGACGCGACGGCCGCGCGCTCAACGAAGCGCAGAAGAAGAAAGCGCAGCAGCGGTGGCTGCGCGGGCGGCTTGCGGAAGTCGGCGCCGCGCGCGCGCGCACATGGGGCTGGCCGAACACGTACACGTTTACCAAAAGCCTTGCGGAGTCGCTCCTGCAGCAGCGCGGCGCGGACGTGCCGGTGGCCATCGTGCGCCCTTCGATCGTGGAAACGTCGACGGATCATCCGTTCCCGGGGTGGAACGAGGGCGTAAACACTTCCGCGCCGCTCTCGTATCTCCTGCAAACATCGTTTCGACAGCTTCCGACACGGCAGAGCAAGCGGCTCGATGTGGTTCCCGTGGACCTGGTCACGCGCGGCATGACTCTGATCGCGGCGGCGCTCGTCGAACGGCGCCACGAACGCTGCTATCAACTGGCGACGTCCGCCAGCAACCCATGCGACATGCGCCGCTCGATTGAGCTCACGGCGCTGGCGCATCGCAAGCACTATCGCGACCGCCCCGGCTTCTCCGCGTGGTGGCGCACGCACAACGAAACCGTGCCGGTCTCCCGCCGACGCTACCGCGCGCTGTCCGTTCCGCGACAGCAAAAAGTCGTCGATGCATTGCAGCGCGCGCTCCCGTTCATGGATTCACTCAAGCGTGTGGCACGGCAGCTCGACAAAACGCAGAAGCTGATCGAACTCTACGAACCGTTTATCCACGACAACGAACAGATCTTTGAAGCGGACCACATCGGGTTCTTGAACGCGGCGCTTCCCCAAGCTGAGCGCGCCACGTTCGGCTACGACGCGGCGGACATCGACTGGCCCGAGTATTGGATCGACATTCACATTCCCGCGCTACGCCGCTGGGCGTATCCGCTGATCGAAGGACGGCCGGTGCAGGCTTAATCCATGGCTATCTTTGTCACCGGTGGGACCGGATACATCGGCTCTTACATCGTCGCGCAGCTCTTGGCGCGCACCGAAGAGCCGCTCTATCTGCTCACGCGGAACGCCAGCCGCGAGAAGCTTTGGCGCGGCCTCCAACTCCAGTTCTCGCGCGACCAATTCGAAGAAGCGTTGCCGCGCCTGACCATGCTCAAGGGCGACCTCACGCACGAGGGGCTCGGACTCTCCCGTCCAGATACGGAACGTGTCGTTTCCGATGTCACGTCCGTCATTCACTGCGCCGCGTCGCTCAATCGGAAGTCCGAAAAAACGTGCCTCAACGTCAACCTGCGCGGCACGCTGTCGGTCGTCGATCTCGTACGCAAGATTCAAGAGCGTCGTGAGCTCAAACGCTTGAGCTATGTGAGCACGGTCGCGGTGGCCGGCAAGCGCCACAACGAGACGATCATGGAGGACATGGCGATCGACTGGGGTCGGTCGGACTACGATCCGTACGCACGCACAAAAAAGTTCTGCGAACACATGCTGCGCACGCTCCTCCCGGACACGTCCGTCGTGACGTTTCGCCCGAGCGTCGTCTTAGGAGACAGCCGCCGCCCGGAGACGACGCAGTTCGACATGGTGCGCGCGTTCGCCTTTCTGGCGCAACGCTCCGTGCTTCCGCTGCGTTCTAAGCACAAGCTCGACATCGTGCCCGCCAACTACGTCGGCGAAGCGATCGCCGCGGTCCATCTGCAAGCGAAGCCTGAGTTTTCGATCTACCACCTGTCCGCCGGTCGGCAGGCGGCGACGTACAAAGAAATCGTCACCGCGCTGGCCGCCGCTCGCGGCCATTCCGCCCCGTGGTTCTGGCCGTGGCTCCAACGCCCGTTCGGCGGCCTCACACGCACCGTCGGCCGATGGTTTTACGGAACCGCCGTCGGCACCGCCGCCAGTCGACTCGCGGTCTTTTACCCGTACCTGACGTACAACACGGTGTTTGAAAACACACGCATCGTGTCGTCGTTCGGCCACGCACCCGCCTCGTTCCCGACGTACTGCGCGCCCCTTCTCGAGTGGTCGCTGCGCAACAACTTCCGCTACCCCTATCAAGATCTCCCCTCATGATGGATCCGGTCTTGGGACTTTGGGTAAGCGGCCTCATCGAATGGGGGAAGCTGCGCCACACGCTCGGGGAAGGGGATCGCTGGCACCCGGGGCGCAAACTCCGTCTTCTGTTCGCCGGCTACAACGGCGCACGCAACACCGGCGCGGACGTGCGCGTCCACGAAATGCTGCGGCAGGTGCGGCAGGTCTTAGGCGAACACCGCGTTGAGCTCGGCGTGCTTTCGCAGGACCCCGCGCTCACGGCCGGCTACTTCGGCGACGCGAAGCAAGTGCCCCTGCCTGACATCTTCCCGCCGTTTCTTTCGCGCGAAGTGCCGCGCCATGACGGTGTGATCGCGTGTGAAGGCTCGATGTTTAAGAGCAAGTTCGCTGACGCGTTGACGTTCATGATGGTCGGATCGCTGGGCATGGCCGCCGCGCGCAATCGCGTCGCGATCGGATACGGGGCGGAAGCCGGCCGCATGAATCGATTGCCTCGCTGGATGACCTCGCGCTATGGCAAGCAGGCGCTGGTCATCGCTCGCAGCGAGGAGTCGCGCGATCTCCTGGTCGATCTTGGCGTCCCGACGGAGTTGGGAACCGACACGGCGTGGACGTTCGCGCCCAGTCCGCCCGCCTACGGCGAGGCGAAACTCAAGGCGGCGGGATGGGACGGCACCACCCCCATCCTGGCCGTGTGTCCGATTGATCCTTTTTGGTGGCCGGTGAAAGCGTCGCTCTTGAAGGCGACGGCGCGCGCATTCGGCGGCTACAAGAAAAGCCACTATCGTTCGATTTACTTTCACAAGGCCGGGCGGCGCGTGGATGACGCGAACGAGCACTACTTGGGCTCCATTGCGCAAGCCGTGCGCGCGTTCCGCGAGCGCCACGCAGTATTCCCAATCTTGGTCGCGATGGAGCGACTCGACACCGCACCCTGCCAGATCGTTGCGGAGAAGCTCGACGGCGCGCCCGTGTTTTCTTCGAACGATCACAACATGTTCGAGCTCGTGTCGATCGCACGCAAGGCGCGGTGGATGGTGTCGTCGCGGTATCACGGGATCGTGACCACGATGCCGGCCGGCGTCGTTTCCGCCGGCATCACGATGGACGAACGGATACGCAACCTCATGCGGCAACGGGGGCAAGATCACCTGTTTGCCGAGGTGGACGATCCCGACCTCACGGAACGCACGCTCACCATGCTGGAAGCACTGCACGCCGAGGAGCACGCGATCCGCGAGGGCATGAGCCGCACCGTGGTGCAACACCTCCATGCCATGGCGCGCATGGGGCGCTACTTAGAAGAGCACATCGCGCAGCGCTATCCGGAATTTCCGACTCGTTCCGGGATTCACTCCTGGGAGGAGTACGTGCCTCCGTTGACGCCGGAGCTCCGTGCCTTGGTTGAGGCTCACGAGTGAGCGCGGGGAACGCCGCACTCGACGCTCACCTCGTCCAGGCGGGCGATCGAGTATCGATCGTGCGCGGCAAACACCGCACGACCGCGCGCGACCTCCGCGCGCGCATCGCGTCGTTGCGAACGGCGCTGATTCAGCGCGGGGTCGAGCCGGGCGACCGTGTCGCACTCGTCGGCGCGAACACGAGCGACTGGATCGCGGCCGATCTTGCCATCGCGTTTGCGGGCGCCGTCCCGGTTCCGTTCTACGAGCGGCAAGCCGTCGCGGACGTCGCCGCCATGGTCGCCGATTGCACGCCCCGCTTATTGCTCGGCGATGCTCACGCGTGTGCGCGATTCGCAGAGCTTTCGATTCCCTGCGTTGCGTTCGACGCCTGTCAGGAAGATTCGACGCCGGCAGCCCCCACCATGCGCGCGCCGCATGATGCCGCGCGCCTGGTGTATACGTCGGGCACCTCCGGCCGTGCGAAGGGCGCGATTCTCACCAACGCCAACATCGAGTTCATGCTCCCCCAGACCAACGGGCGGCTGGATCAACTGCTTCGCGGATGCGAGGACGTACGCGCGTTTCACTACCTCCCGTTTTGCTTTGCGGGTTCATGGGTGCTCCTTCAAACCATCCTGCGCCGACACGGCGAACTCCACCTCTGTGAAAAACTCGATCGTCTCGGCGACGAGATGCGCAAAGCGGATCCGCACACGGTGCTCCACGTGCCGCTCGTGCTCGAACGCGTCCGACGCGGGATCGTGGAATCCGTTGCGAAGCGCGGCGGCCTGACCGGTTGGCTCTGGCGGCAAGCCTGGATGCGTCGCGTCATTCTCGCGCCGCGGATCCGCCGCGCGCTCGCGCCATCGCTCAAGGGCTTCATCTGCGGTTCCGCTCCGTTGGCGCCTGCGACGCAGCGATTCTTTATGATGCTCGGCATGCCGGTGCTCCAGGTGTACGGCCTAACGGAAACGACCGCCATCTGCACGATGGACGAACCCGATCGCGTCGTGGCCGGCGCCGTTGGACGCGCCATCGATGGCTGCGCGATGCGCGTCGACAAAGACGGCGTGATCGAAGTCTCCGGCCCCCATGTCTTTTCCGGTTATTGGGGGCAGCCCCCGCACGACGGCTGGTTCGCGACCGGCGACTCGGGCTCGTGCGATGCCGAAGGCCGCTGGACGATTGGCGGGCGGCACAAAGACATCATTGTGTTGGCGGGCGGTCACAACGTCGCTCCGGAACCGTTGGAGCTCGCGTTGCAGCGCGCGCTGCCCGATGCCGCGCAAGTCGTCTTGTTTGGTCACGGAAAGCCGCACCTCGTCGCCCTCGTGACCGGACCCGTGCCCGCCGAACATATCGAATCCGTCCTGCAAGACGACGCGCGTCCGCACTACGAGCGTGTGCGACGGTTTCTCACGGCACCGCCGCTCACGCCTGAATCCGGTCTGCTCACCGCGAACGGCAAGCTGCGTCGCAACGCCATCGAGCAACACTTTGCGTCGCGCATCGAGGAGCTGTACGCGTGAAGTGGCGCCAAGAAGACGGTGTGTACGTGTTGACGCTCAACGACGAGCCGGCGAACGAGATCGGCGTCGCTTCGTTGGATGCGTTGGAGCAATTCGTCGCCGCGTTTTCGGCGGATCCGGCGACGCGCGCGATCGTGATGCACTCGACGGTGCCGGCCGGATTTTGCGCGGGAGCCGACCTGCGCGAGCTGTACCGCGAATCGCAAGCCCGCCCCGTCGCGCAGCGCCGCGAAGGCGTCCATGATTTCTTAACGCGCATCCATGCTGTGATGCGGGCGATCGACATGGCGCCGGTCCCGAGCTTCGCGGCATTGCACGGCGTCGTGTTCGGCGGCGGGCTCGAGCTCGCGCTGAGTTGCGACGTCCGCATCGCCGATCCCTCGACGCGGTTTGCGTTTCCCGAGTTGCGGCTCGGTTTGATTCCCGGCTTCGGCGGCCTTCCGCGCCTCCTGCGCGATGTCAGCAACTCGCTCGTCCGTGACATGTTGTTCACCGGCCGTTCCATCAACGCCAACAAGGCGCTGCAGTGCGGCCTCGTCACGCAGACCGCCGCGGCCGGGCGCGCGCTCGACGCGGCGTTGGCGGCGGCGCGTCAGTCATCGAAGTTCGACGCCGAGACTCTGGCTGCGGCGAAGGCGTTTCTCAAGCCGGATCCGCAGGACGCCCTGATGCAAGAGATCGACCTGTTCCTGCGGCTGTTCGATCGCCCGCTGGTTCAAGAGGCGCTCGCGCGATTCGTAAACGATTCCAATCCGATGCCGTACCTTCCGTGACCTTTATGCCCACGCTCGACGATACGATCCAAGAACTCCTCGATCTCGCGGCCGCCCACTTTGAGCGGCCGCGCGCCGCACTGGCGGCCCACCAGGACATGTTTGAGGCGCTCGCAATCGACAGTCTGCAGGCGCTCGAACTGCTCACGAGATTGGAACAACGCTTCGGAGTCGAATTGCCCGACTACGAACTAGCTGACGTGAGCGACTTCGCCACGCTCGCGGAGCGCATCCACGCGCGCCGATGATCGAGCCGGCCGACTTCGACTCGCTCGGTGCGCTCTTGCGCGCGAGTCTCGCCGAACACGCCGACCGACTCTGTTTGATTGAAGCCAACCGCGAACGCGAGAATGGACGTTGGACGTACGGCGAGATGGCGCAGCGCGCGCAGGGGCTCGCTGCGACCCTGCAGTCTCAGGGCTGCCGGCGCATCGCCATCGTCATGAGCAACCAATCGAGTTGGCACGTCGGCGCCATCGCGACGTTTTGGATCGGCGCGACCCTTGTTCCGCTCGACCCCAAACTTACGCCCGAGGAGTGCGGCGCTCTTCTCGAACACGCCGGCGCCGACGCGCTCCTCACCGAACCACACCTTCGCGACAAGATCCCGTTTGCGGGGCGCGTGTACACCCCGGAAACCGATTCGTTTGAAGGTGCGGTGGATCCGGTGGAACGAAGTCGCAACGACGACGCGTGCATCGTCTACTCTTCCGGGACTGGCGGTCGCGCGAAGGGTTGTGTGCTCACGCACGGCGCGTACCTGAGTCAGCTGACCGCGCTGCTGCAACGCCACCGCTTCCGTCCGGGCGAGCGCTACCTGTCGATTCTGCCGACCAACCATGCGATCGATTTCATGGTTGGGTTCGTCGGCGCGTACGGGTGCGGCGCCGTCGTCGTGCATCTGCGCACCCTGCGTCCGGAGTTCGTCCGTGACGCGTTCGTGCGCTATCGGATCGCGCACATGGCGCTGGTCCCGATGGTGCTGGGCCATCTCGCCACCGGTCTGCGTGCCAAACTGCAGACGCCGATCGCACGCTTTCTGGTCGGTGTCAATCGACTCGTGTGTCGCCGCCGACCGCGGCTTCGCTGGAGTCGCGTGTGGCTCCGTCCCGTGCATAAGGCGATGGGCGGCAACCTGACGACGCTGTTCGTCGGCGGCGCGTTTACCGAACCGGACGTGCTCGATTTTTTTCGCGGATTGGGCATTCCAGTCATCAATGGCTACGGGCTGACCGAGGCGTGCACGGTCGTCACCCTGGCGGACACCAACGACTACCGCTTGGACGGAGTCGGACGCGCTCTGCCGGGAACCGAAGTGCGAATTCACGAATCCGACCCGAACGGCGTGGGCGAGGTGGTGGTCCGCGGCCCGACGTTGATGTCGCGGTACTTAGACGACGCGGATCTAACCGCGAAGACGCTGCGTGACGGCTGGTTGCACACCGGCGACGTGGGTCGCCTCGATGCGACGGGACATCTCGCGCTCTTAGGCCGCCGGAAGAACATGATCGTGACGCCCGGCGGCAAGAACGTGTACCCCGAAGACATCGAAAACGCGTTCGCGGGTCTCGACGTCGCGGAGTACTGCATATTTGCGGCCCCGTACTTGTGGGGCGAGCGGCGCGAGCAACTCGTGATGGTTGTGCGCGCCGACGACCGCGCGTTCGCCGCACAACTCGCCGCGCGCAACCGCCGACTGCCCGAGCACAAACGTGTACACGGCTACTGGCTTTGCAACGAGCACTTTCCGCGCACGACGTCCCTCAAAATCAAACGGCACGAACTCGCCGACTTGGTGCGCGCCGGCAACGCCGACGCGATGGTTGAGCTGTGATGTTGGCGGTCGTGAATCCCGCGGCCGGGGGCGGCCGCTGCGGCAAGCGCGTGGACGCGGCGCTTGCCCACCTGCGGGCGGCCGGCATGGCGTTTACGGTCGCGACCACGTCGCGCGCGGGCGAAGCCACCGAACTTGTGCGCGCCGCACACGCCGATGGCTGCGACCGCTTTCTTGCGTTTGGCGGCGACGGGACCGCGTTTGAAGTGATCAACGGTTTGTTCCCCAGCCTCCGCCGACCCACACTCGGGTTTGTACCGTTGGGCACCGGCAACTCGTTTCTGCGCGACTTTCCGGACTATCGTTGGAAAGAACTGCCGACCGCCGCGCCCCACACGTGCGACGTCGTCGCCATCGAGCACCGCGACGGCACGATCTACTCGATCAATCTTGTGAGTTTTGGGTTCAGCGCGAATGTCGCAGCGCTGACCAACCGACGCTTCAAAATCTTTGGCAAGGCCGGTTACATCTTCGGCGTCTTGGGTTCCCTTGCTTCGCTTCCCCGGCGCGCGATCCCACACCGCATGGATGGCGGCGCGACCGACGACAAACCGCTGCTCATGTTGACGCTCGCCAACTCGCGCTTTACGGGCGGCAAGATGATGATCGCGCCCAACGCCGCCACCGACTCCGGCCTCCTGGAAGTCGTCCGGGTCGGACCGCTCGGTCGCTGGGGACTGCTGCGCACGTTTCCCAAGTTGTACCGCGGCACATATCTCTCGCATCCTCAGGTCACGCGCACCGCAGCGGCCCGCGTGGAATTTGAAGGCGAACCCGAACTCGACGTGATGATCGACGGCGAGGTCTTGACGTTGCGGTGTCGTTCGGTATCGATTTTGCCCGGCGCGTTGGACGTGTTGCGATGAAACACATCGGCCTTGTGCTCCTCAACGCGGTGCTGTGGCCGCTCAGTTTCTTGTACTTCTTAACGGTCGTGCCGATCACGATCTTGATCACGCGCATGCTCGGCAAGAAAAAGGCAGATCCGTTGGTGCGCTGGATGTGTCGTTGGTTTGCGCGGGTGGGTGGAGCCTGGGTGACCGTCGAGCATGACGAACCGCTCGACAAAACACGGGCGCGCATCATCGTCACCAATCACGTGAGCTTGTACGACCCGTTTGTCATCTGCGGCGCGGTGCCGATCACGGTGCGCGGCCTGGAACTGGAATCGCACTTCTCGATCCCGATCTACGGCGCCCTGATGCGGGCGGTCGGCAACGTGCCCGTGCCCGACGAACGGTCGGCGAGCGGCCTGAAGCGCACGTACCGCCTGGTCAAGGAGTCGATCGACGACGGCATCAACCTGGTCGTGTTTCCGGAGGGCTCGCGGACGCGCGACGGGAACTTAGCGGCGTTCGAAGACGGCGCGTTTCGCATGGCGCGTCAACTTCAAGTCCCGATCACGCCCGTGAGCGTCATCGGCAGCTATCGATGGTTTCGCACCGGTGGACGTTTGTTCCGTCCCGGTCGCATCCGTATCCGGTTCCACAAGACCATTGTCGTCCACGAACTCGATCGCGCGGAACGCGACGCCTTACCGGATCAGGTGCACGCGTTGATCGCAAGTCACGTCAACGTGTCTTGACCGCGGCGATCGCCTCGCGCAAGCTCTGTAACGTGCCGACGCTATAGCCGCGATCGTGGAACCAGCGAACGACGCCATCCCGGTCGAGCAGAAGCACGCGCGCCGGAAGCCCGTTTTCGGTTCCGGTAAACTTCGCGACCGGCCGCGCGTCGCTATAAAGCGTCACGACGAGCTTCCAATCTTCCTCCGGAATACCGGAGCGCATGCCGTTGTCGATAAACCCACTCGCCACGCGCGCCAACGCGCCGGGCAGGGTCGGCACTTCGTAGAGACGGATTGTGGTCTGCGACTGCGCAAGGCCCAAGAGCCAGCGGTCGACGTCGAATTGCGTGCGCTGTTTGTAACCAACGATCAAGAGTGCCGGTTCGCCCGCGAGGTCGTCCGGTAGGGTCACCGCATTCTTTTCCAACGTTTCGCCGGTCACCGTGGGAAAGCGCTCGCCGGTCGGATCCCGTCGTTCATAGGTCGTGGAGCACGCCAGGGGCCATGCCGCGAGCGCACCGAGAGCAACCAGCATCCACAAGCGGCGCATCGCTATCCTTTGGCCGGCGCGGCGATCAGCAGGTGCGGCCCCGCCGACACGACGACGCCGCCCGGTTGTTCGCGCGTAATGACGAACGCGGCCGGTGCGTCGACACGCAGCTTGGAGTCGATCGGAATGAGGATCTCACCGTCGGCATTCGCATCGAAGACTCCGCCGTCGACTGGATGCTTATCGCGCTTGGAGTCCACAATCCAAAGCTGGTACTGACTCTTGCTCGGATCGTTCACCGGAAGATTGCGGAACCGCATGTAGCCCGCTTGTCGCGCGTCGCTCCACACGACCTCGCCCGACACATCGGGATACATCAGCTTCGCCGCATCGACGATGGTCCATGTGGCGCGCACTACATCCGGCGCATTCGCCATCAGTTGCTGCATCGGATCGCGCTTCTCGCTCCACAACATCGTGCCGAGCGCCACCAGTGCGACCGCGGCCGCCGCCAAGCCAATCGGGAACCAGTGCGCCCTACTCGGCGGTCGGTTTGAAGAGACGCGAGAACTGGCGGGCTGGCCGAAGAGGACGATGCCTGCTCCGCCCGTTGACGCCAGGGACTTCCGTATCGACGCGGGCAACTCTTGGTCCGGCTCTTCGAGCAACGCGAGGTCGAATGCGGCCGCCGCCAACGCGAAATCGTCGCGCGACACGTCCGGGTTTTGCGCGAGCAGACTTTCCAACTCGCGCTCCTCCGCGTCGCTCAAGCCGTGCGTGGCATCCAAAGAGAGTAGTTCGAACAAGCGATCGTCGCTCATTGCGCCTCCTCCCCACCCGCAGAGAGGGCGTCGCGCACACGCTGCAGACCACGACGCACCTGGGTCTTGACCGTGCCGAGCGGAATATCGAGCCGCTCGGCAATTTGGGTGTGCGTCCATCCTTCGACGACAGCCAAACGAATCACCTGTTTTTGTTGCGGCTTGAGCTGGTCGATCAAGCGCGACACGCGCCCCGCCTCGTCTTGCACCATGACGCGGTCGACCGACGTCGCCACCACGTCAGCGGCCGCGGTGAGCGACTGCGCCTGCGGGCGCCGCCCGCGCTTGCGCAATCGATCAATCAATCGGCGGCGAGCGATCATGGCGACGAATGTTTTCTCCGATGCAATGGCCGGATCGTAGCGAGCGGCCTTGGTCCACAAATCGATAAAGATCTCTTGCGCCGCGTCCGCTGCGTCCTCGTTGCTCGGTGACATGCGTCGCGACAGGGCCCAGACAAGCGGACCATAGGCGTCCATACACGCTTCCACGGCGCGCTCCTCGCCGCGTGCGACGCGGTGAAGGATCGGTTCTGTTTGCGGCGAACTCACGTCTGCGTACAACTGTAGCGGGCGGGCGAAGTCTTGCGTGCACCATCTTCGCTCGCAGCGGTACCGCCCGCGGCGGCGTGAATCCGCGAGTCCGACGTCGCACATGACGAAATAGAGTTCGCACGAACGCGCGCCGCGGATTCACAGGCGTTAGGAATCGCCCCACCATGGGGCAATCTGCGCCAGAAAGCCTTCGACGTTGTGCCGGACTTCCGCCAGAGAATCCCCGCCAAACTTGCGCCGAAACGCGCGGCAAAGCTCGAACGCGACCACGGCCTCGCACACCACCGCTGCGGCAGGTACGGCTGTGACATCGGAGCGCTCGAAATGCGCGTCCTTTCTAGTTCCGCTCTTTAGGTCGATCGATTCCAACGGCCGGCGCAGGGTCGAAAGCGGCTTCATCGCCACACGAACGACGAGCGGTTGCCCGTTGGTCATGCCGCCTTCGAGGCCGCCGGCGCGGTTGGTCGGTCGAACCACGCGCCCCGCCTTGTTGGTCCGAATTCGATCGTGCACTTTCGAGCCGGGTTTGCGCGCGGCCTCAAACCCGATCCCAAACTCGACACCCTTCATCGCCGGAATGGCGCATAGCGCCCCGGCAAGACGCGCGTCCAGTTTGCGGTCGGATTGAACGTTGGAGCCGAGCCCCGGTGGAACGCCCGTCGCGACAATCTCGATCAGTCCGCCGAGCGTGTCGCCGTCTTTTTGCGCGGCGTCCACGAGCTTGCGTGCCTCTTTGTCGGCGGCCGGATCCAACGAGTGAAACGGAGAGGCATCGCGCTGCTCTGCATCCAGCGGTGCGCGCGCAAATCGCACGGAACCCAACCGAACGACATGACCGAACACCGTGATCCCGAACTCGCGCAGGAGCAGCGCCGCCGTTGCGCCCACGGCCGTCCGCACCGCCGTCTCGCGCGCCGATGACCGTTCCAGTACGTCGCGTGCGTCCGCCTCGTGCCCAAACTTCAGTACGCCCGCTAGGTCGGCGTGCCCGGGACGCGGTCGTTGCACGGGCGGCAGCGTATGGATCGTGTGGGCTTTGTTTTTGACGCGCAGCGTGATCGGATTGCCGGTCGTCTTCCCACCGCGCACGCCGGAGAGAAACGTCGCGCGATCCTTCTCCATTTGCTGACGCACCGAACGCCCATACCCGCCCTGGCGCCGTTGCAACATGCGGTCGACGAACTTCTTATCGACGGGGATACCGGCCGGCAAGCCGGTCAGGATGGCGTGGAGTCCGGCGCCGTGCGACTCGCCGGCAGTGACGTATTCGAGCACGGCTCAGGACTCTACCCGAAAAGCCGGATGCACCGAAGCGGCGCGGGCGTTCGCCGCTACAAGTCGGCGAGTTCGTGCGATTCGCCGTCGTAGCTCATGCGGCGCGGTCGATCCTCCACCATCGTTTCGATGTGCACGGGGCGTGTCCACAGATGATGGAGATGTTCCATCGTGCCGCGCGCATGCGCGAGATCTAAGTCCTCGCCGTCATGCCGATGCGTCAACACGAGTTCGCCGCGATTACGGAAGTTACCCTCGGTCACTTCGATCACCGGCTGGCCACCGTTCGCGAGGCTGCGCAGCATGCGGTCTTTGACATCCCGATAGTCGCGACCGTTGATCTCGCGGCGTCCCGTCTTCGGGTTGTAGTCGTACGTAAAGAGCTTTTGCTCGTCGCAAAACTCGGGCGTCAAGAACTCATCGACAAACGTGACATCGTTGTAGATGCGCCGCACTTCAAAAATCTTGTCCCGACCCTGACGGAGACCGGTATCCCAACGCCGTTTCGTCTCCAGGTCATCGCAGTCTTCGTACTCTTTGCCGAAGCGTCCCTTGTTCCACCGATCCTCGATCGCGCGGAACAGCTCGATGCCGAGCTTGTACGGATTCACTTGGCCGGGCTGCATCGCCATGGCGCCGGCGTGGCGTTCGGCAAAGTCGATCAGCTCGCTCGGTTCGAGCAGCTTCTCCGTCATCATCCGGGAGTGCCAATAACTCGCCCACCCCTCGTTCATGACTTTCGTCAAACGTTGGGGCGCGAAGTAATACGCTTCGTCCCGAATCATGGCGAGGACGTCACGCTGCCATTCGCGGAGCGGCGCATGCTCCATCAAAAACAGCATCACATCGCGCTCGGGGCGGCGCGGAAACGCTTCGGGTTGCCGGCGTTCTTCCTCCAACTGCACGCGCTGTTCCTCGATGAACTCCGGCGGGTTGATGAAGGGATCCATGTACGCCTTGGCTTCGAACCGGATGACGTCGCGC
Source organism: Planctomycetota bacterium (assembly GCA_021776785.1). GTDB lineage: Bacteria > Planctomycetota > PLA2 > PLA2 > PLA2 > JAJFFF01. The sequence goes on from JAJFFF010000012.1 coordinate 92,250, forward strand.
GGGGCGGGCTCGCCGTCTTCGACCTTGCGCGGCGGCGAGTAAGGCGCGTAGATGTCGATCAGGTTCTCCAGCGAGAGACACGCGTCCAAGAACTGCTCGACCTCGTCACGCCCCTCTTTGCGGACATGGCGCTCGATTCGCATCGAATGACTCGCCAACTGGTCCACCATCCGGCGATTGGTCGGCGCGAACCACAAGTTGTTCTTAAAGAAATCGCAGTGCGCGTACACATGCGCCATCACGAGCTTTTGATCGACCAACTTGTTGCCGTAGAGCAGGTACGCGTAGCACGGGTCGTTGTTGATCACCAACTCGTAGATCTTGGAGAGGCCCCACGAGTAGTTCTTCGAAATCTGGTCGTACGACATCCCGAAGCGCCAATGCGGGTAGCGCACGGGAAACCCGTCGTACGCCGCGATCGTGTTCATCTCTTCCCAGCTGACCATCTCGAACACAGTCTCGAAGAAGTCGAGCTTGTACGACGCCGCAACCTCGCGGATGCGGTTTTGCAGTTTGGCAAGCTCGAGGGGCAGTGTCATCGACCGGCTCCCAAAAACATCTTGATCGAGTCCATGATCCCGTCCTTGTCAGGGATGTCGGAGGTGATGACGTCTTCGTTGTCGTTGAACGCGTTGTCCAGATCGTTCTTGAACTGACCAGAGCCGTACGTCGAACGAACCTGGCCGTAGCAGAACACGTTGCTCTTCGGCAGCAGTTGTTCGCGCAGCAAGGTCAAGCACCGCGCCGTGTCGCCGCCGGACCAGTTGTCTCCATCGCTGAAATGGAACGGATAGATGTTCCACTCCTCCGGCGGGTAATGCTGGTCGATCATCGCGTCGCACAATTCGTAAGCCGACGAGATCTTGGTTCCACCCGACTCGCGCAAGTGAAAGAACGTGTGTTGATCCACTTCTTTTGCTTCTGCGTCGTGCACGATGTAGCGCGTCTCGATCTGGCGGTACTGACTCTTCAGCCAGGTGTCGATCCAAAACGCTTCGATGCGGACAATCTCTTTTTGCTCGTCCCCCATCGAACCCGACACGTCCATCATGTAGATGATCGCGGCGCTCGATTGCGGAACGGTTTTCGGATCCCAGGAGCGATAGCGCATGTCATCCGGCGTCGGAATGACAATGCCGCCGTTGTTTTCAAAGTTGCCGGACGCGATCTCTCGTTTAAGTGCCCGTTTGAACGTGCGCTTGATGTGGCGCAGCGAACCGGGGCCCGTGCGGCGGATTCCTGTGTACTTGTTAATCTCAGACGTGACCTGACGCTTGCCCTTGGGTTGGATGTTGGGCAGTTCCAACTCCTCGCCCAAGATCTTGGCGAGCTCCTCCAACGTGACTTCGACTTCGAGCTCGTGTTCGCCCGCTTGATCGCCGGCCTCGCCCTGGCCCTCGCCCTCCTGCTCGCCATCCACGGGATCGCCCGGTTCGCCGTCGCCCTGCCCGACGCCACCACCTTGGTTCGTCCCGTACTTAAACCGCGGCAACTGAATGCGCGGCATCGGGATCGAAACGGTTTTGTCGCCCCGGCGGGCCATGAGCGAACCGTTCGCGATGTGGCGACGAAGGTCCTTTCGGATCGACCCGCGCACGATGTCGCGAAAGCGCGAGTGGTCGAGGTCGATCTTTTGGACCATTAGCTCTTACTCTTGACGTCGCCGCGCGCGAAGATGCTCGCCACGAAGTTGAGCGCATCCGTCGCGGATTCCTCGTTGTAGCCGTAGTTCTTGATCAGACGCGACTTGATCACGTCGATCTTTTCCTGTGTCTCGCGGTCGACGACCGAACTGACCAAGCTCGTGAGCTTGATGCTGTCTTTTTGGTCCTCGAACAGCTTCTTTTCCAGCGCGCGCTGGAGACGCGGGTTCATGCGGTAGTCGAAGTTTTTCCCTTCGACCGCCAACGCCCCGATGTAGTTCATGATTTCGCGGCGGAAGTCGTCCTTGGCACTGTCGCGAACGTCGATCTTCTCCTCGATCGAACGCATGAGGCGCTCGTCGGGCTCCTCTTCCTGGCCGGTGTATTGGTTGCGCACTTTTTCCTTCTGCGTGTACGCCTTGACGTTGTCGATGTAGTTCGCGCAGAGACGCTGAATCTGCTCTTCGTCCGCAGCGATGGCGCGCTGCACCTCGTTCTTCACGATTTCGGCGTACTCTTCCTTTGCCACGGCCAAGAGGTCGCGGTAGTGCTTGCGCAGGTCTTCGCTTGTGATCAGGCTGTGGTGATCCAGACCATCCTGTAGCTCGTTGAGCACCATGAATGGGTTGACGCACGTCGCCGAGTAGTCGCGGACGAGCGCGTTCGACACCTTGTCCTGGATGTAACGCGGAGATATGCCCTCAAGCCCCTCGCGCGCGTTCTCTTCGCGCAGCTCCTTGACGTTCTCTTCCGTGTAGCGCTCCAACGACTTGCCGTTGTAGAGCTTAAGCTTATCGATCAGGCTGAGATCGCCTTTACGCGCCGGCTTGAGGCGCGTAAGGATGGCCCACATGGCGGCGACTTCCAACGTGTGCGGCGCGATATGTTTGCTGATGCGCGACTGCGAGAAGTCTTTCTCGTAGATGCGGATCTCGTTGTCCAACCGCAGGTTGTACGGCACATCGATCTTGACCGTACGGTCGCGGAACGCCTCCATCAGCTCGTTGTTCATCAACTTGCGGTACTCGGGCTCATTGGTGTGCCCGATAATGACTTCGTCGATGTAAGTCTGCGCGAACTTCTTCGGCTTGATGTTGTGTTCCTGCGACGCGCCGAGGAGGTCGTACAGGAACGCGACATCGAGCTTGAGTACCTCGATGAACTCGATCAGTCCACGGTTCGCTACGTTGAATTCGCCGTCGAAGTTAAACGCGCGCGGGTCGGACTCACTGCCGTACTCGGCGAGTTTTCGGTAGTTGATGTCTCCCGTGAGCTCGGTCGAGTCCTGGTTCTTTTCGTCCTTGGGCTGGAACGTACCGATGCCCACGCGATCGCGCTCGCTCAACGCGATTCGCCGCACGACAACGTGCTCAAGCACCTTGTTGAGATCGCCGTCGTACTGTTTGAGCAATTGCTCCATGTAGTAGCGGGACACGGGATCGGGCTCGCCTTCGATGCGGAGACGGTACGTGTCTTCGCGCGTCGCGTTGATCCCGGACAGGATGCGCTGACGTGCGTCGTACGGAAGGATCCGCATCGGCTCGTCGTTCATCGGACAGGGAACGATAAGTTCTTTTCCGTCCTCTTCGACGCGCCACGAATACGTGTAGATCGCACCTTCGGTGGTGCGCGTGTAGTGCTCGAGACCGCGCTTCATCAATCGCACGATCGTCGACTTCGAGGAGCCCACCGGACCGTGAAGCAACAGCACCCGTTTTTCGGAGCCGTATCCGTACGCGGCCGATTTGAAATGATCGACCAACCCGGCGAGCGTTTTCTCGAGGCCGAAGATCGCTTCCTTGCCGCCGCCGAGTGGATCGGAAAAGAAGTTGTATCGCGTCAGCTTCTCTTTGCTGACCACGATCTCTTCGGACCCGAACGAAAGGATCATGTCGTATATGCGCTGGTGCGCTGTACGCAAGATGTCCGGTTGCTCGACGACCAAATCGAGATACTGGCCGAACGATCCGGTCCAGTTGAGTTCTCGGAATTGATCTTGGTTGTGTGTCGACTTGATGACGTCGACCAGCTCGGACTTCGTGACCATGGTTGGCTCCACTCACGCGAAAGAGCGAAAACCGCAAGCCGCGCGAGTTCTACGAAAAAAGGCTGCCGAGTCACCCATGACTCGTCAGCCTCTTCCTCTTGTCATACCGCTGTTTGGCGTTTCGGTTCGGTAAACCCTTGGCCAAACGGAGGTTGCATAAGGGAATCGGCCCCTCGGACCGTCCCTGTTCTCCTAAAAATCGGTTGCACCGGCGCTGCGCCGCACCCCCGCGCGGATTTCGTGATGCGCCCCCGAGAGGGCGCCTCTCGCCGCCTCCAACCCGGGATCGCTGTGCCCTTACTGCTGGCCCGCTTCGGCGAATTGCCCGCCGGATCGCACGGCCAGCGCGCGCAGGAGGGGCGTACCGCCCCGACCCAAAGCGATAAAGTGGACGCGGCAGCGAGCAGCGGGAAGCTTTTGATACATCGCCTCGACCCGGTCGAGCGAGGTCGTTTTGACCGTTTCGCGGCCGTCGGACAGCACGAACAGTTCCGCGCGGCCCTTGGGATTTTTGACCAACGCTTCTTTGATCATCGCCAACCCGGTCACGATCGACTGGAAGACATCGGTGCGCTGCCCGGCGGGAAGATCTTGGAGCCACCGCTCTGCCGCGGCCTTGTTCGTTGTCGTCGCGGGCACGAGTTCACGCGCTTTGGCGAAAAAGAACAGCCGCTGGTCGAAGCACAAGATGTTGAACGAGACGTCGCTCGGCAAACGAAAGATCGCTTGGCGCAGCTCAACGAAGTGCGACGACCGCGACGTCTTGTGCATGCTGCTCGACATATCCACAACGAACACGATGTTCTTGTCACGGATTGGAATGGTGTAGAGCGTCGGCACGAGGCCGGTGATCGGGCCTGACTTGATTTCGATCTTCTCGGGCTTGGCGGCGTAGGTGCGACCGTGTTCTTTGTGCGCCGCATCCGCTTCCTTGCGGAAATGCGCAAGCCACTTGTCCTTATCCACGCCGTACGCGGCGCCTGTGAGGCGTTCGAGCGCTTCCGCGGCGCGTGCTTGCACGGCCGGATGTTCGTCGCTTAAGGCGTCGACCAACGCTCGCCGCGTCGTGCTCCATCGCGCCTCAAGCAAGAGATCCACCATCATGGCGCGAAACTTCCAAGACGAATCCTCGCGCATCGTGCGGATGACGGCGTCGTGCAAGCGCGGGTCCGGGCGATCTCGAACGAGGCCGCGTACCCACTCGCGCACGGGTTCGTTTCGGTCCACGATGCCGACGAGCAAACGATCCAAAGCGCGATCGGTTCCCAGACGATACAACAGCTCCAGGGCAGCGATGCGCGGCGTCGGGTGTGTCTCCTGCTTCAACGCCTTTTCGATCGCGGCCGCTCCCTTGTTGCGCGCCTTGCGATCCATCGTCGCGTCAAACACCAAGGATCGAATCGCCACGGCACGCGACGCGGGCTCCTTGACGCGAAAGGCCTTGCGCACGTCGCGGCTCAAATCGGCGGCGGAAACCGAAGCAGCGAGGAGTAATACAACGATTGTTCGGAGCAACGCCATGGCCGTCCTAGCGCCGGCTGCGAGCCGCAATTTTTTCGAAGATGCCCATGTAGTACGACCGTCGTCTCTTATCAGGAACGACGTGGAGCATGGACATGGCACGATCGGCGGCATTTTTTGTCCCGATTCGTTGCAAAGCCTCAAACGCGCTGCCCCACTCGCTCGGATGCTTCGATTTCGCCAACAGCCCGACGATAGGCTCCACGTGCTCGTCGCGGCCGCGCTGGCCCAACACCTTGATGGCGTTGCGGCGGACGAGCATCTGCTCGTCAAAAAGCCCATCTTTGAGCGCCCGATCGGTTTGCGGCTTGCTCGGGCGCACCATGCGAGCGGCCGAACCCATCGCCGCACGTTTGCCTTCGGCGCTGAGCGTGTCCCATTCCTCCATGAACAGGTCGATCGTCTTGGGGTTCTTGATCCCTTGCAGCGCGCTGGCGGCGTACCGGCGCTCGTTCGCGTCGGCGCTTCCCAAGACCGTCAACAAGAACTTGCCGGACTCCTCGTCGCCGATCTGACCGAGCGCTTTGTAGGCCTCGTGGCGGACCAGCGGATTCTTCTCGGCCGCCGCGAGTTCGCGCACCATCTCCGCATGCTTGAGGTCACGCGAGTATCCGACGATGCGCAGCAGGGACGTCTTGGTCGCCGCGGTTTGCGTTTCGCCCAGTTGCGTGACTACGCTGTCCATGACGCCGGGAACGCCGCGCTTATCGCGAAGAAGTTTTTCGATCTCGGCGCGCGTCTGCGGGCGCAGCGTGTCGTCGAGCATCGAAACAAAGTTCTTCACATCACCGGGCGCCGCCACCTGGCCCAACGCGCGCACGATCAGGTGCTCGTCGGGGTGAGCATCTCCGAGCATGCCAAAAAGGTCGCTTTTGATCTCATCGACTTTGATTTTCGTGATCGCCGTCAAAATCGCGTGGCGCGTGTACCGCTCCTCGGGCCGCTCCTTGAGCAGCTTGACGAGCGACTTGGCCACTTCGACATCGCCGTGCATCGAGCCGATCGCCTCGCCGATCAGACCGCGCCATTTCACGTCCACCGTGATCAGCATCTCGAAAAGGCGTCGCTTCGAAACGGGGTCCACGCGATGACCGAGCTTGCGCAGGAGCACTTGCAGCTCGCGGTTGAGCTTATATCGATCCGTGGAGGACTTGGCCTCCATGATTTCGTCGAGGAGTGTGACGACGCGGCGGGACTGCTCTTGCCGGAGCGCGATCGTCTCGGGACTATCGAATCGTTCGCGCTCGGGGAACTTCGGAAGCGCGCCGGGCAGGTTGGCTTTCGGCCGCGATGCGCGATGGATCTTGAGCGGAAGATCGCCGTTGCGGTTCGGCCCCGACTCCGCTACGCCGGTCGTGTCGATCACGATTTCGCGACGCTTGCTCGGCGCGCCCATGATGTCGCCCCAGAGGAGGTAGACCATGACGCTTGTGGACACGATCGCGCCCAACGCGAGGGTGATGAGAAAACGGTTACGCCGCTGCATGTCGAATGGCCTGATGGGTCTTACGTTGTCGCGGCTCCGGCGCCGCCGGGACGGGCGTGTCGTTCACGTGGCTGGTTCCAATTTCTGTGATCCGGCGGTTGCAAAAGTGCGCCCGCGTGGCGAGGCCCGATCCGCGCCGGCCCGAAACGAAGAGTCCCAACTCTTGATTATCGCCCTTTAGACGCAGATTGCATGCAGTCTCTTGCGGCCTGAATAAGCCCCTCAAAAAGCGCGTGATCATCGGGCCACAGCTCCGGATGCCACTGAACCCCGATAAAATAGGGCTTTTCCGGGTCTTCCAGCGCCTCGATGAGGCCGTCGCCGGTTGTTTTGGCGCTGACCGTCAGTCCCGTCCCGAGGCGGCGCACCGCCTGATGGTGATACGAATTGACGCGGCGGCGCCCTCCGCCGAGCAAGGCGGCGAGCTGACTCCCCGGCTCGATCATGACTTCGTGCCACGGTCCGTCGTCCATCGTCTTTTGCGCGTGGCAGATCGGCGCGTCGGCTTGGGTCACGAGATCTTGGTAGATGTCGCCGCCCAGAGCGATGTTCATCATCTGGATGCCGCGACACACGCCCAGCGTCGGCAGGCCGCGCGCGTGCGCGTCCCGGGCCAGCATGAACTCGAAACGGTCGCGCCGCTCGTCCACGACGTCAACGTTGGGGTGCGGGTCTTCCCCGAACACGCCCGGATGCGGGTCGTCACCGCCGGTAAACACGATCGCGTTTACCAAGTCGAGGTAGCCCTCAGCCAGCGACGGGTCTTCGCTGTTGGGGATGAGGATGGCGCGTCCGCCCGCCGCTTCGATGGCGCTCAGAAACGTGCGCGCCATCGTTTCGACGGATCGCGCGCGATTCGAGGATCGCACTTGCATCGTGCGGGAGGTCAATCCAACGACCGGGCGGTGGTCGGTCGCGCCACTGCGGTTTGCGTTCGACGACGCGAGGATGTCCTTGGGTGTGGCCATAGTTGCACCTGTGATTATCGCCTCTGCTCCGACGCGTGTGGACCTTGCGGGCGGCACGATCGATGTTTGGCCGGTTTGTTTTGCCATGAAACGGCCCGCCGTGACCGTCAATCTCGCGATCAATCGACGATGCGAGGTCCGCGTGAGCCCGACCACGGACGGGAACGTTCACATTCGCTCCCTGGATCGAGGCGACGAGATCACACTCCCGCTCAACGCGCTGCGCCATGACAAGTTGGGCCTCATCACCCGCCACGTCGCGCATTTCGGCGGCGGCGCGGGCCTTTCCATCGAGACCAAGTCGGGCGTTCCCTCGGGCTCCGGGCTCGGCGGGTCGAGCACCCTCGGCGTGGCCTTGGCCGGCGCCCTCAGCAAGCTGAGCGGACGCCCGTTCGCGCTGCGCACCGTGCAAGACATCGAAACCGCGCTCCTCGGATTGCCGACCGGTTACCAGGACTACGTCGCGCCGATGCATGGCGGCTGCAACGTGATCCGTCCGACGCCCGGTGGGCTGCTGATCGATCCGCTGGTCGATGCCCCGGATTTTTTGGCGCGCCATCTCCTGCTCGTGGACACGCAGATTTCACACCACAGCGGGATGAACAACTGGGAAGTCGTCAAGCGCTTCCTCGACGGCGACGAGACCGTGGTCGGGCTCATGAACCGCATCCGCATCTGCGCCGAGGCGATGGAGGTCGCTGTCCGCGCGACCGATCTCACCGCGACCGCGGCCGCGCTGGACGACGAGTGGCAAGCCCGGCGCGCACTCGCTCCCATCGTTTCGAACGAACGCATCGAGGCCATCTTGGCGGCGGGAAAAAACGCGGGTGCGCTGGCCGGCAAAGTGTGCGGCGCCGGCGGCGGCGGGTGCTTGGTCCTACTCGCGCCCGACACGCAGTCGCCCGTGTTGCGTGCGGCCGTGCAGGACGCCGGCGGTTCGATCCTCGACTTCGAAGTCGATCACCAAGGGCTGCGCGTGGACGAAGTTACGTAGGCGCTGAGCAGTGCGACGCTCACCCCTGGCGGCGGCGCAGCGCTGCTTTCCAGCGGCGGCGCAAGTCATCCGCGTGCGGCCCGACTTGACCCGGCGGCGCGTGCGGGCCGAACTTACCGTTTCGTCGCACGCGTTCGAGCTTGTGTTGCCGTACACGTCCGGCGGTGTCGTACCACACCACCAGTCGATGGCGACGCCGATTGACGAGACGCACGATCTGCCGGATCGTTCCGAGTGCGTCCGTCGTCACCAGATACGCCCCTCCCACCGCGACGCCGAAGCCCGTGCCCAACGTCGCCGAGAAGTGCGGGCCGAGTCCGATCGTGTGCGTCGCCGTGTGTGCAAACGTCTTGCTCGCCGCGGCGCCGGCTGCCATCGCGCGGCTTGTGGACAGGCCTGCTTTGCGCAACGCGGAGTCCGGATCGGGACGTTTGCCCAACCGGATGTTGTAGACCGCGCGGGTCATCGAACCGTCGTCGGTGGAAGCATCCGGACTGCCGACTTCGGACTCCACGTCGTGGCGCTCGGCGCCGCGCTGCACGACCGTTAGATCGGGGTCCCCGATCTGCGACAAGACCACGCTGCAACCTCCTGCCATGTGGGCCCAAAAGACGAACGCGGCGAGTGCGCCGAAGCGTCGGATTAGATGACGACGAACACCCCACATTCGAACCTTAGACAACTCCACACCATCCCTTCGGCATTCCTGGTCAAGTTGCTTCAGTCGTTGCCTCAGAACACGCGATTCCCTACCGATCCGCTTATGCTACGCAGCTGTGGATTTGGCCTCGCTCAAGATCGACCGCGAGCCGCGCAAGCGGAGCGACCGACGGTTCCCCGTCGTCAAATGGCTCGTGATTCTCGCGGTTTTGGCGGGACTCGGTTACGCGTTGCGGGTGCCTCTGCGGCGGTTGTTTGAGCGCGTCGCTTTGCCGGAAGTGAGTGTGGCGCGGGCGAGCAAGACCAACCCCCTCACCGCCAGCGCCGTCTCGGGAACTGCGGCCAACGGCTATGTCGTCGCATCGCGCCGCGCCGCGCTATCGGCGGACATTTCGGGTCGCATCGTGTCGATGGACGTCTCCGAAGGGTCGATCGTCAAGAAGGGACAAGTCGTGGCACGGCTCTTCGCCGAGGACTACGCGGCTGCCGTCGCGAGCGCGGAAGCACGGCAGATTGCGATCCATAGCTCGGTCGCGCGCGCCCGGTCGCAGGTCGTCGAACAGCGGGCCATCCTTGGAACGCTTCGCGCCAACGTACAAGCGGCGAAGGCGCGTATCGACGCCGCCCGCGCGCGCGTCAACGACGCGACGGAGCGATTGAACCTAGCTGTCATCGAATACAACCGCGCCAAAGTGCTCGTCGACCAAGAGACCGAGACCATCGCCGTGCTCGATACCGCCAACTCGGAGCGTCTGCGAGCGAAGGCTTCGTTGCGTGCGGGGAACGCGCAGTTGGCGACGGAAGACGCCAACGCCCAGTTCGCGGCGGCGGCCGTCACGCGTGGGGAAGCCGCCGTCGAAGTGGCGCTTCGGGCCGTCGCTGAAGCAAGGGCGCAAGTGGCGATTGGCGCGGCCGATGTCGATCAGGCGCGCGCCCTTCTCTCCAAGACTGAAGTCCGTGCGCCTTTCGACGGCATTGTCGTTCTCAAAGACGCCGAAGTCGGCGAAGTCGTCAGCCCCAACTCGCAAGGGGCCGGTTCCCGCGGATCGGTCGTCACGATGGTGGATCGTCGGTCGCTGGAAGTGCAGATCGACCTGCCGGAAACCACGCTCGAGCAGGTATCGACCGGTGATACGGCCGCGATCTATCTTGATGCGTATCCGACCCATCGCTACGAGGGTCGTGTGGCCCGGATTTGGCCGACCGCCAATCGCCAGAAGGGAACCGTCGAGCTTCGCGTTACGTTCAATGCGCCCGACGATCGGATTCGCCCCGAGATGGGCGCTCGCATCGTCTTTTCACCGCCGGCGCGTCCGGAAGGGGCCTCCGATGAGGAGGCCGCACGTTCCGTTGTCGTCGTAGCCGATGCGGCGGTGGTTCGCATCGACGGACGCCCCCACGTGTTTGTTTTGGAACGCGATCGGCTTCGGCTCCAGCCGGTCTCGATTGGCAAGGCGCGCGGCGGACGCGTCACGGTCGCGAGCGGATTGCGTGGCGACGAACGCGTCGTGTTGGATCCGGCGAATGACCTCGAAGACGGCATGCGCGTGCGCGTGAAGGAAACACCATGAGTGAACCGATGATCGATGTCCGCGCCGTTTCCAAGCGCTACAAGCGGGGCGGCGAAACGCTTACGGTCTTGGACCAGCTCGACCTCCAGATCGAGCCGGGCGGTTTTTATGCATTGATGGGTCCGTCCGGATCCGGCAAGTCAACGCTGCTCAACCTCATCGGGGGACTCGATCACGCCGACGGCGGCCAGGTCATCGTCGATGGCGAAGACGTCGGCAGGCTGACCGGGTCCGACCTGTCCCAGTGGCGCGCCGACACGATTGGGTTCGTTTTTCAGGGGTTTAACTTGATCCCTGTCCTGACCGCGCAAGAGAACATCGAACTGCCTCTTTCGCTCGCTCCGATTTCGCGCGCGCGGCGCCGTAAGAACGCGGCGTATGCACTCGAACTGGTCGGCATGTCGGACCGCGCCACGCACCGCCCGCAGCAGCTCTCCGGCGGTCAAGAACAACGCGTGGCGATTGCGCGCGCCATCGCGACCGACCCGAAAGTCATTCTCGCCGATGAGCCGACCGGCGACCTCGACCGAGATTCGGCGGACGCTGTGCTTACGCTCATGCGCCGCCTCAACGAGGAGTTTCAAAAGACCATCCTGATGGTCACGCACGACCCGCTCGCGGCAGCGCGCGCGGACAAGATCATTCAGCTCGACAAGGGACGTCTCCAGGGCATTCAGGAGAACTCGGCATGATGCGCCTAGCCTGGCGCAACTTGCGCAAGCATCCGGTCCGCGCCCTTCTCACGATCGGATCGATGGCGGTGGCCGTGTTTCTCCTGTGCACGTTGATCAGCTTGATCACCACGCTCGAAGCCGGCGTCAAGCAGGCTGGCACGCGCCGACTCTGGATTCAATCAGCCGTTAGCTTGTTCGTGGACCTCCCCACTTCGTACGAGTCGAAAATTCAGGCGGTTGACGGAGTGGCGCGCGTTGCCAAGTGGCAGTGGTTTGGCGGCTACTACCAAGAGCGCTCCAACTTCTTCGCGCAGTTCGCGGTCGATCCGGCCAAGTTGTTCGAGCTTTGGCCGGAACTCGAGATCGCCAACGGAACCAAGGAGAGTTTTGTCGGGCGTCGCGATACATGCGTCATCGGACAAGGCCTGGCCGACGAATACGGCTGGAAAGTCGGCGATGTGATTCCAATCATCGGCGGCTTGTTCGCGAAGCCGGACGAGTCGTCGTGGGACTTCGAGGTGGCCGCCGTGTATCGATCCACGAAGGCCACCGTGGATGACCGTACGCTGTTCTTTCATTGGGAGAACTTCTACGAAACGATGAAGTCGATCACGGGCACTCCCCCCAACGTCGGCGTCTTTATCGTCGAGCGAACTCCGGAGGCGGAACCAACGTCGATCATGGCAACCATCGACGGCATGTTCGAGAACGGACCGCAACGTGTTCAAACAACGACGGAGGCGGAGTTCAATCTTCAGTTCGTCTCCATGATCGGAAACCTGCCGCGCTTCATCGCGTTTATTGGGGCGGGCGTACTCATCGCGATCGTTTTGGCAACCGTCAACACAATGCTGATGGCGGCCCGCGAGCAGACCCACGAGATCGGCATTTTGAAAGCGCTCGGGTTCGCCGACCGGAGCGTCTTTTGGTACTTCCTCGGCCAAGCCGTTTTGTTGTGCGCGATCGGCGGTGGGATTGGGCTCGCGATCGTCCAAGTCACGTCCCCCGGACTCGCCGCGAGCATGGCGAGCGCGTTTCCCGGGTACAAAGTCCTCGCGAGCACCTACGCGACGGCCGGTTTGGTCGCTCTTGCCGTGGGACTGGTCGCCGGCGTGATCCCCGCGTGGCAGTCGAGCCATCTCAACAGCGTCAACGCGTTGCGGGCGGAGAACTAAGATGAAAGTTCCGCTTCACTACAACCTGCGCAGCCTGTTTGTACGCCGATCGTCCACCCTTCTTACGATATTTGGAATCGGCGCGACCGTCGCGGTGCTTGCCGGCGTTCTGGCACTCCAGCAAGGATTCGCCACGCTGTTTACCGAAAGTGGGCGCGAGGGACTGGTCATGTTCCTGCGGCCGGGGGCCACGAATGAGGGGGATTCGTTGTGGCAGCGCGATCGCGCGGAACGACTTGTAAAGACGTTGCCGGAGATCGCCACGGACGAAGACGGGCGCCCGTTGGCGAGCATCGAATGCTACCTGGCGATTCGACGGGCTCGGGTGGCGGGCGGCGAAACCAACGTTCCGATCCGCGGCGTCGAACCGATGAGCAAGACACTCCACGCCGACGTCGTTTCCGTCGACGGCCAATGGTTTAAGCCGGGCGCGGACGAAGTCGTCGTGGGCGAAAAACTGGTCGGACGCATTCAAAACTGCCGCGTTGGCGATGTCATTCAGCTCAACATCACGCCGATGCGGGTCGTCGGCATCCTCAAGAGCGAAGGGCCGTTTGCGTCTGAGATCTGGGGCGACCTTGATCGCATCTTGGAAGCACTCAATCGCCCCACACCCAACCGCGTTATCGCCCGTCTCGATGCGGGCGTCTCGTGGCGCGAGCTGGACACCAGGCAGCGCAAAGACAAAGAGGTCCCCGCCAAGGTGTTGAGCGAGCGCGAGTACCTGACGGGTCAGACCGCCGCACTCTCGATCATCCTGCTCTCTCTCGGAGGATTCCTCGCACTCGTCATGGGTACAGCTGCGGTTTTCACCGCCACCAACACGATGCTGTCGGCGATTGCGGCGCGCACATACGAAATCGGCATTTTGCTCGCGACGGGGTTTCGCCCGATCCCGATCTTCTTCTCGTTTTTGTTCGAGTCGCTTGTGCTGGGGTTGCTCGGAGGTGCGGTCGGCTGCCTGATGGCTCTACCGCTCAACGGCGTGGAGACGGGAACCACGAACTTTCAAACGTTCACCGAGATCGCGTTCGCGTTTCGAGTCACGCCGACTGTGCTGATCACGTCTGTGCTGTTCTCGCTCGTGTTGGGATTACTCGGCGGAGCCATCCCTGCTTGGCGGGCGGCCCGTCTCACCGCGATCGAGGCGCTCCGCCGACGATAGTCGACACAACCAAGATCCGTCATGAGCTTGTTTACGATCCAAGACCGAGCGAGGCTGGAGCAGCGCGTGCTCGCGTGGGCGACCGGCGATGACCGCGTGGTCGCTGGCGCCGTCGTCGGTTCGATGGCGGTTGGGCCCGGGGACGAATGGTCGGACTTAGACCTCACGTTTGCCGTGGGCGCGGGCGCGACCGTGGCCGAGCTACTCGCGGATTGGACAGACCGGCTCCAGGCCGAGTTCAACGCGGCACACCTGTTCGATCTCCCCGTCGGCGCGACCGTGTATCGCGTGTTTTTAGTGCCCGGGTGCTTGCAGTTTGATCTGTCGTTTTCGCCGGCCGCCGAGTTCGGAGCACGCGGCCCGAAGTTCCGGCTGCTGTTTGGCGAAGCCGTAAACCATCCGGTGGGCGGGCCGCCGTCGGCGCAGTATCTGTTCGGACTCGGCGCGCATCACGCGTTGCGCGCGCGTTTTTGCACGGAGCGCGGACGGTTGTGGCAAGCCGAGTTCTGGGCAAGCGGCGTCCGCGATTGCGCACTCGGCCTCGCCTGCCGACGCCTCGGGCTGTCGACCAGCCACGGCCGAGGCTTCGACGACCTACCCGCCGCGATCCTCGAGTCGTTGCAGAGCGCATTAGTGTTGTCGCTCGACCGCCAAGAGATGCTACGAGCGCTGGGATGCGCGATCGCTGGATTGTTGCGCGAGGCTGACGAGGTGCGCAAGCTGGCGGATCAGGTCGCGCCGGAGCTTTTGAAGTTGAGCCGGCCCTGGGCCGTCTGAGCTGGCTGCATCGGGCGTTACGACCGCGACAACACCGCGAGCACTTCGAGGTGCGGCGTTTGCGGGAACATGTCGGCGGGCGTTAGCGAGTCGACGCGCCAACCCAACGCGGCGGCGTCGCGCGCCAAAGTGCGTGGATTACACGACAGGTAGACGAGTCGCACCGCGGCGCTCGCTTGAATGGCGGCGAGCACCGATTCGTGGCAGCCGGCGCGGGGCGGATTGACCAACACGCTATCCCAATCGCCCTTCGCGTCCTCCGCCGCGCCGCAAGTGAACGTCGCGCGTTTCGCGAGTCCGTTGCGCTGCGCGTTGTCGCGCGCAAAGGCAATCGCGCGCGGCGACTTGTCGACGCCGTGCAGCGTCCATTTCGGATGGTCGTGCAACGCCCAGAGTCCGACCGCCCCTCCGCCGCAGTAGAGTTCCGCGACCCGTGCGCCCGTCAGTGCGTCCGCCGCGCCGCGATAGAGGCGTTCGGCGACGTGGGGATTCCCTTGCATAAACGATGTCGGGGGCAGGGAAACCTCGATCGGACCAAACTTCTCGAGAATCGGACCCTCGCCGGCGAGAAGGATTTCGTCTTCATCCGACTGGATGCGATTGGTCTCTTCATCGTGGCGCTGCGCAAAGAGAGCGTCGGTCGGAAAGTCAAAGCGGCCCACGGCTCGCAGTTCGCCGCGATGAACAATGGTTGTTTGCGTCTGCCCCGCGCGGTTCGCGCGCAGCATGATCGTGCGCAGCGTCGTCAGAAGGGCCGTGTGGCCAACGAGTCGGCCTCGGATCGAGGCGGCGAGTTTCTCCAGCTCCGGGCGCAGCACCGCACAGCCCGACGTATCGATCAGGCGTGCGCCGCGCGGCGGCCGTGCGCCGAACACCAAACGCGCGTCTTGCATCTGTGGCAGGAGGAACGTCTTCGCTCGGTATCCGAACGGATGAGGAGACAAGATCGGCTCGCGCCACGGACCCGGCAGGGCCTCGCGCGCCTGGAAGATCTTGCGCTCCAGTGCGAACGTCTCGGTGACGTGTTGCATGCCGCATCCACCGCACTCTTCGTGAATCTCGCACGGCGGTTCGCGACGCGCGGCGTGCGCTTCCGGCGCGTGGAGCAGCTTGCCCCGCGCGACAGGGCCGCCTTTGGAAACGTGGACGACGCGCACCTGAATCGGTTCGCCGGGGATCCCACCGGGGATCTTGATCGTCCATCCCTCATACGAGGCGTGCACTTCGTCGCGTTTGCCCCAGGCGTGGGGCACAACCGAGATCGTGTCGCCCTCAAGAAACGGGCGGCGGCTGCGGCTGGGTTTGGTCAAATCAGCGGCGCCACAATCCGGAGGGCAACATGGGCGTACACGCCCGCAACGAGGTCATCCGCCATGACGCCATAGCCATGCGGCAACGCTTCGAGCGCGCGGATCGGCGGCGGCTTGAAAATATCGAAGAGGCGAAACATCAAAAAGGCGAGGACGAGCGTGACGCCAACGTTGTGCATGAGCGGCAGGGCGATCAAGACCACCAGGTAGCCTGCCACTTCGTCGATTACAAACCAGCCGGGATCTTTTTGCCCGAACTCTCGTTCCGCGCGTCGCGCGAGATAAACGCCCACCCCGCATACCGCGAGGGTGACAGCCACCACCACATAAATGGACGCGGCCGTCGCGTAGAGCAAAGCCCCCAAGGCCACGCCAAGGAGCGTCCCCCACGTGCCGGGAGCCTTGGGCAAGAGCCCGAGCCCAAACCCCGACCCCAAAAAACGAACCGCGCGCATCGTCGCATTGGACCGCACGCACGACCGACCGCAATGTTTGGGTGCTGTGCCGGGAAAGAAGCGCTCCAACCCTGCGAGGAGCTGCGCCGGTGACGGCGCCATGCGAAAGCGCCAAAACCGCTCAAACTCAACAACAGCGTGCTCACTCCCAAGGCGCGCCGGGACCGGCAAAAATCGAATCCGCGTGCGCCATCGAGTCAAAAGAGCCGAGAGCCACCAATAAGGTGCTTCCAACCCACTCGCAGAGACTAGCGGCAGTAGCGAGAGGCGGAGGAAACGACACTGCCGATCCGCGCTAGAGTAGCTCCGTGCGGGTGATGATCGGTGTGGCTGTCTTGGCTTTCGCGGCGTTGCTGCTCCTGCGAGAGGGAGAGCAAGACGTACGCTCGGCTGCGCGCGAAGCGCCCGCCAAGCCGTCCGACCTGCCGCGCCCCGCCGCATCCGAGCCACCGGAGCCACCGGAGCCATCGAATCTGGTCATTCGCGACGGCCTCGAGGGTCGCGTCTTCGACGAGGAGTGGCAGCCGATCGTCGGAGCGATTGCGGAGCACAAGACGGCGCGCGCGATCACGGATGCGACCGGCCGATTCGTGCTGCCCATGGGCCCGACCGCAACGATCCGAGCGCGCGGCTACGTGACCGCAAGCGCGCGGTGGGAATTTGTTACGCAACCGGTCGTCGTGGTTCTCGCGCGGGGCGGCATGCTCGCTGGCAAGGTGCGCGACGCGAAAGGTCGCCCGGTTGCCGGCGCGGGTGTTCGAACACGCCACGTCGAGACCGTTGCTGACCACGAAGGGCTCTATGCGCTTTCCGACCTGCCGGCGGGATTTCTCGATTTCATGGAAGCCCGCACACCCAACGGCGCTTGGCAAAAGTTAGCACGTCTCCCGGAGGTACCGGTGCGCGCGGGCGCGACGGCGAAGTTCGATCCGGTCGTTTTGGCGGGCGTGACCCTCTCGGGCACCGCGCCGCCCGGCGCCACGGTGCTGCTCACGCCGAAGCGCGCGCGGACGCAGGCCGATCAACGCGGCCGCTTTCGTTTCGATGGCGTGGCGCCCGGCCCGTATCGGGTGCGGCTGGACCCCGGGACGTACCACTCGATTCACGTCGGCGAACACGACATCGCCGGGATCCATCTCAAGTCACCCGATCGCGCGACCTTGAGGGTAACCGGCGCCAACAGGCCGGGCACGTTGAGCATTGCCGGCACCCGGTGGCATGCCGAACCAAGCCCGCAAGGCGAACTGCTGTTTGAAAACGTCGTCGCAACTACGCACGCGAGCCTCAGCGTTGTTTCGATCCACTGTCCATCCATCGCTCTTCCCGCGGGCGAGACGACCTTGTATGCGATCCCCGCTCCGAATCTCGTCCTCGCCGGCGTCGTCGAGGATCCGGACGGCAATCCCGTGCGCGGCTCCAAGGTCACCGTCTACGAGGAAGACGGTGAACTCGGCTGGCGGTCAAAAATCTGGCGCGACACGACGGATGCCGCGGGTCGGTTCCGCGTGGAGGTGCGCTCCAATCAGAAACGCTTCGCGATCGTGGCGGAACACCCTGAGTTTGTGGCGGCTGTCCTGCGCCGGTTGGAGGCATCGTCCGACGCGTTAACGCTTCGCCTTAGCGCCGGAGCGGTCATCGAAGGAACGGTCGTACGTGAAAACGGAGAGGCTGCGCGGTACGCCTGGGTCGGCGCCTACATCCGGGATCCGCGTTGGTCGCACGGGTTCGGGAGGCGCGACGCGGTGAGCGACTATTTGGACAACGGCCCTCGTCACGACCGTTTTACCCGAGCCGATGAGTCCGGGAATTTTCGGCTGTCGGCACTTGTGCCGGGGAAGTACTGGGTGACCGCCGATTACCCTGAATGCGATCCGATAGAAACGGGTGGCTCGCCAGTGCGCTTGATCGTGGCGTCCAAGGTTGGGGGCTCGATCGCGGGTATCGTCGTGGATCCACGCGGCCAGCGCGTGTCCGGCGCCATCGTCGTCGCGGGCGACCGCCAGGCAAGAGCGGATCACGCGGGCCGCATCCAGATCGAAGAACTCTCCGATGAGGTCTACGATCTGGTGGCCAAGCCGCAGGAGAGCGGCATCTTGATCGGGCCGCACTTCGTCGCGACGACGCTCCGACGCGTGACGGTCGGCCGCGTCGATGTCGTCATGCGCACCGGCGATGGCCGGGTCATCCGCGGACGCATTCTCAATGACGAGGGCGATCCCGTTGCCGGCGCGAAGGTCAAGTTGCTTCCGCCGCCGCCGCCGAAAGATCCGGGCATTGGAAGACGTCCCAACACGCCGCGAACAACAACGGCCGCTGACGGGCGGTACACACTGCGCGGATTGCCACTGGGCCGGGTCAACCTTGTCGCGTTTCGTGACGGGCTGATGCCCGCCCTGTTTGAAGCGAAGGGCGATGCCGCAGACGACGTAAAATTGTCGCGCGGTGAATCCGTGTCCGGCACTCTGATGAACGCCGAGGGACGGCCTGCTGCACAGCGCTCGCTGAACCTTTCTCTTCGCAAGGCGGCCCGCGAGGCCGACGTCTTTCCGTGGCGGCGGGATTGGAGCCAGTACGGGCCGCGGTTCGATACGCGGACGACCGCCGACGGCAGTTTTAGGTTCACGGGACTCCCCGCTGGCGAGTACACGCTCAAGCTGGCGGCCGGCAATGACATGACTCCGGTAACGGTGTCGTCGGGAGCAACCAGTGTGAAACTAGAGCTCTTGCCGCTGCTGACGATTACGGGTGTCGTGGTCGACGAAAATGGTCAACCGGTCCACAAGCGCGGCCATCGCGTGTACAAGATTTCGGCCAACCACGCGAGCGGGCAGGTTGGGTACATCCGCTTGGCAGAGGATGGCAGTTTCCGCTTCGACCGCGTTCCCGCAGGCAAGATCCGCCTTCACGTCATCGGCTGGGCGGACTTCAACTCCAAGGAGCTAGATGTCGAAGCCGGCGCGCAAGACGTACGCGTTCAACTCGAACCGAGCCCGTACCGCCAGCCACGCTGATGGCGCCGGTGGGTTCCCCCGCATCCGCCCGGGCACGGTTCGTGATCTGACCGGACGTCGATACCAAGCCGGCTTCTTCGGCGAAAAAAACGCGCCGACAGTCGGTCCGACGTCATGGTCCGGTAGCCCCAACCAGCTGCCCGGACCGAGTGTGCCCCCAGGCTCTTCGGACATCTTCTTCTTACGACGGTCGCACCAACGTTGTCGGTTGCGCCGAGGCCCACGGCGATGCACACCGGCGTAGAATGAGCAGGGTTGCTATGAAGGATTCGTTGGTCATCGCTCTCGTCTGCGTGTTTTCAGCAACAACGCCCGCACGCGACCTGGATCTGTCATCGAGTCAGCGCCTCCAGCTCGAGCAGGTTCAACCGATGCTCCGCAAGCATGTCGACTTGTCGCTTGCACGCCGTGTCCGGCAAATGCTCTCGGCGTTCACCCTTCGCGATCTCGCTAACCTCTCAAATACGGGGGAGTTCAAGGCGCTCGACGCGGAACAACGAATTGCTCTATCTCAGATCGCAGATACCGTTGTGTTTGCCGGAACCCACGCGAACCTTAAGAAGCCGTGGAAAATCGGTTTTCTCGTCGCGTCGCCGAAGAGCGCAGCTCGATTCCGCGCACTCTACCTTCTGCTTCGCGAGACGTTCGATGACGATCTCGATGCTGTCGCCAATGCCCTTGTTTTGAGCGACAAGCCCGAGTTGCGACTGGCGGCGGGACGCATCGCGAAACTTCTTACTCTATTTCACGGGCCGAGCGCGGCGCGCGTCGCCATTGCGAAACGGCTTCTAAACGATCCCGTTCCGAATGTCGCAGCGTTATTTGCGGTTCACGACGCGCATGGCTTCGAGAGCAAAGAGGTCGTGGACGTCATGGTCAAAAAGTTAACGGACCGCCGGGAGCTTCAACGCAACGTTCCAGAGGGGCTGCAAGCATGGGAGGGCACGGTTGCCTCCGCTATCCGTGAGACACTGCGGGCCGAGTTCCTCCTTCACTTTGAGGCCAAGGGCTCTTGGGGCAAGATCACGAATCGAAAGCTGCGCACGTGGTGGCGCAACAATCGCGCGCGCTATTCATTCGGGCCCGAACCGGGCCGTTGGACGCTGGTAGCGAGCTGGAAGGGAAAATGCACGTTGGCGCAGGCGACCAAGATCGGCCGCCCCAACGACCGCATTTCGGTGAAGATCGATGCGTACGACGAGTCTTGGACTCATGGTCGTCCGCACTTCTCGGGCGCCGTCCACTTTCATTGGCTCGATCGTACCGACGATTTCGCGGGCGTCGGTCCAAACAATGCCGAGATGGGCGCTCGCGCACGTGGACGCCTCGGCCCAGACTCGATGGAAGTCGTGTACTACGTCGTGCCGAATCACAAAGACCAGTACCGAGTATTCTTCCGACTGTGGGCGAAGCGACGGGAATGACCTGCCCACGTGGAGATACTAAGCACCGGCTCGTAGAGAATCCGGACGCGAACCAGCACACCAACTCGCCTTGCGAAGCCGCCGCATGCAGCGTTCGCGGTTCCGCTGCTAGGGCCGCGATGAAACGCTTGACCAAGCTGCGAATCGCGTGCGAATTAACGCTAGCGCTCGGCCTGCGCACCAAGCCCAGTCAACGTTTCTTTGGCGAGACAAAGCGCCAATCTCCGCGGGCGGAGCCAAGCGCTAACAGCCGCTATTGCCGTTCGCGACGTCGCGCTTCAGGCGATTCCAATCTTCCGCTACGCGGTTTGCGGCGTGTGCGTTTCGGTTGTTCTGGCCCCGCGCGCCGGTATGAGGCTGGCACCACACGCAGACGCTCTCGAATGTGAACGGCGAGTCGATCGATCGTGCGATTCCCTCAAGCATTTCCTTCTTCTCGGCCGTGGTCATGCAGTGGCCGCCAACTTCCACCAACTCAGACATCTCCAGACTCGGAGCACGCAGAACATGTTGGGCGGGACACTTGGCGCCGTCCGTGCTCGCCGCTGAGGACTTTTAGGATAGAACTGGTCCGGCACACTTACGTCAAGCCAACCACGCGGCCGGCTTCGATATCGGAAAACTTCACGCTCACCTGACGGCTCACGCCGGCCTCCGGCATCGTTACGCCGTACAGTCGATGGGCCACCGTCATCGTCGGTCGCGCGTGCGTGATGACGATGAACTGTCCGCGCGTGGCGAAGTCCTTCAGCATTTCGCACATGCGGATCGTGTTCGCTTCGTCGAGCGCAGCGTCCACTTCGTCGAGCAGGCAAAACGGCGGCGGCTTCGTCTGGTAGAGGCTGAACAAGAGCGCCACCGTCGTCAGCGATCGTTCGCCACCCGACAACAACGCCATATTGCGCAGCTCTTTGCCCGGCGGCCGCACTCTTACTTCGATGCCGGACTCCAAGACGTCCTCTTCGTCCTCTAAGAACAGCTCCGCTTTGCCGCCACCAAAGAGCTTCCGGAACGTGACTTCGAAGTGTTTGCGGACCTCGTAAAACGTCTCGCGGAAGCGCGTGGTGCATACCTCGTCAATTTTCTCAATCGTGTCCCGGAGCTGCTTGTCGGCGTTGATGAGATCGGACTCCTGCGTCTTGAGGAAACCGATCTTCTCTTCGACCTCTTCGAGTTGATCCAAGGCGGCGTGGTTCACGTTGCCGAGCCGCTCGATCTTGCTTTGGAGATCCTTGATTTCGGATTCCAGTTGCTCGGGATCAGCCGCCCGCGTTTCCTCGTCCAGCTCAACGGAATCAAGCTCCAGGCCGAAGTCTTCGCGCACCTGACTGAGCAGCGTCTCAACGCGGTAGCGCAACTCGTTCTCGCGGAGCCGCCACTTCTCAAGCTCCTCGCGGCGCTTTTCGTGGGCGTCGCGCAACGAGCGCACGCGCCCGCCAGCCTGATCCATCGTCTGCTGCATCTCGTGCGCGCGCGCGCGCCGTTCTTTGACGTCTTTCGCCAGCACCGCGAGCGTCTTGTCGTGCTCGGCCACGATCAAGCGCAGCGACTCGATCTCGTTGAGGCACGTCTCGCGCCGCGTACGGCACTGCTTCGCTTCTTCGGCACGCGCTTCGCCTTCGCGACGCGCGGCGGCAATCGTCGCGGCTAAGACGTGCATTCGCGCAGCCAACGCGCTCGCCTTCTCGACCCAACGTGCGAGGTCGATCTTGGCCTCGGTGTGAAGGCGCGCGGACTCTTCTCGGTCCTGCGCGGCGGCGGCCAGTTTGGCCTGAAGGCCATCGGACTGGCCGTCGAGTTTGGAACGCTCGGTTTCGAGCCGCTGCAAACTCTCGCGCGCTTGCTCCAACTGCACGTCCAACGTCTGCGCCTGATGAGCCAACTCGGTGCGCTCCGCACGCTCATGATCGATCTCGACGGCGCGCGACGACGCCTCCTTGCGGGCGCTGGCTAGATTTTCACTCTCGCTGCGCACCTGCTGGCGAATCGTGACCAAGCGCGGCTTGAGGTCAGCGATTGTGGTTTCCCAGTCGCCGGTCGTGCGACGCGCGGCGGCGACGCGTGCGTCGACGGCACGCTGCGACTCCTCCGCTTTTGCGAACCGTTCTTCGACTTCGGCGAGCTCCGCGTTGCGCACAACGAGGCCCGCGCCGGTGCCGCCGGTCCCGCCGACGATGGCGCCGACCGCGTCGCACATTTCGCCCGAAAGCGCGATCACGCGGACGCCCGATCCGGCGACCAACGCCTCGTCGAGGGTCCCGACGATGCGCGTGTCCTGAAGCAACGCGCCCAACCACCACACGTCGAGACCGTCGAACGGTGCGGGGAGCGGGCGCCGTTCGACGCGATCGAGCGGCAACACGCGGGCGCGTCCGCGCTCGCCCTCCTGCAGCCAACGAATGGCCGCCACGGCCTGGTCCGTCGTGTCGAACACGACCGCGCTGGCGAGAGCGCCGAGCGCCTGGTCCAACGCAGCGGCCTGCGCTCCGGCGTCGCCGATCAAAGCGGCAACGGTACCGTGCATGCCGTCGAACTTCGCGTCGAGCAAAGCACGGGTGCCTCGATCGAGGCCCTCGCCCTCGGCGACCAACCCGCGGAGAAGTTCGCGGCGCGCGGACAGATCCGCCAGTTCACCGCCGACCTGGTGCGCGACGCTGCCGGCGGCTTCCGCCTCGCGTCGCGACGCCCGCTCGTTTTCCTCGGCCAAGTGCAGCCGATCCTCGAGCGCACGCTGCTCTTCTTCGGCCTTGCGAAGCGACAGGTCGAATTCCTCGCGCTGCGCTTCGATCGAACGCAACTCATCACCGGACGAACTCGCGCGCTCTTCCAGACGGGTTAAGCGCTGGCGAATCGCTTTGAGTTCGGCGCTGGCGGTCAACTCGACGTTGCGCGCTTCGGTTTCCTCGCGAAACGCCTCGGCGCGTCGAAGGTCCAGCGCATCGCGCTCCCGCTTCAAGACCGCGACGCGCTCATCAACTTTGTCCAAAGCGCCAGCGGCCTCCCGCAACGCGAGATCACGCTGTTGCTGTTGCTCGGCGGCGCTCTCGTTGTCGAGGCGCGCACGTTCGCAATCCGCTTCCTGTTCCGCCGCACGACGCAAGGCATCGTCGCCAACGGACTCGGCGGTCGCGGCGCGTTCGAGTAGCTCTTCCGCCTCGCGCACGCGGTCGGCTTGTTTTTCCTCGGACGCGCGACGCTCGCCGACAAGGCCCGCCATGCGCGCCTCCGCCGCTGCCGCTTCGTCTTTCACCGCGTCGAGTTCGCGGCGCCGTGTTTCGCCCAGCTCGATCGCCTCTTCTAAGGCTTCGCGCGCGGCGGACTCGGCATCGCCAATCGACGTGAGCTGCTCTTGGGTCTCGTCGCGACGACGCGACAGCTCGGCAAAGCGAGCAAGAGCACCCACGACCTTTTTTTTCTTGAGATCCTCGCTGAACTCGTGCCAGCGCCGCGCCTTCCCAGCTTGGATCTTGAGGGAGCGCTGCCGCGTTTCGTACTCGGACAGCATGTCGCGCATGCGGGCGAGGTTTTCCGTCGTCCGTTCGAGTTTGCGCTCGGTCTCCTTGCGCCGCGCGCGGTACTTGGAGATCCCGGCCGCTTCCTCGAACACGCGGCGCCGCTCCATCGGATCGGCGCGCAGCAAACGGTCGATGTTGCCCTGCTCCATCACCGTCAACGCGCCGGGTCCGCCGCCCGAGTCCATGAGCAGCTCACGGATGTCGCGCAGGCGCGCTTTCGCCCCGTTGATCAAGTACTCGCTCTCGCCGGACTTATAGAGGCGGCGCGTGATCGCCACTTCGATGAAATCGAGAGGGAGCGTTTGCGCCTCGTTGTCCAAAACGAGTGTGACGTCCGCGAAACCGACGCCTTTACGCGAATCGGTGCCGGAGAAAATCACGTCCTGCATCTCTTTGCCGCGGAGGCTGCTGGGACGTTGTTCGCCGAGCACCCATTTGACGGCGTCGACGACGTTGCTTTTGCCGCATCCGTTGGGACCGACAATCACATTGATTCCGTCCTCGAATACGAACTCCGTTTTGTCGGCGAAGCTCTTGAATCCGTGGAGGATGAGTTTTTTGAGTTTCATGCTGCGTTTGCTACTGCTGCGGGCGCGAAATTGGTCTTGGAATCGACCATCATAGATCGGCCCCCCCCGCACGAACGGAATCCCCCGAACGGACGGAGCGATCGGGCCACGGGGCGAGCCGGATCGCGCCAAGACGCGGGTCCTGGGCGAGCAGGCAAAACGCGTCATAGAGCGACTCGGGCGAAGGCGCGGCATCGCGCGGGAACCGGAGCTTGAGCGTGCCTGTGATCGGTTCGAGGCGGGGCTCGGACGCGGCGAACGACACGCCGGCGGCGAGCGCGTGCGGGTGCTCGTCGCTGCGCTTGTGGCCAAAGCGGTGCGGCGCTTCGCCGGTGATGTCGGGCGCGCACACGACCTTGAGGCGAACTTGCCGCCCCTCTTCCGCCGCGCGGACCGCAGCATAGGAGCGGAGCCGGGCCGCCAAGCGTGCGGCCCCTGCGTCGTCTTGCGCAAACCGCGCCGCCGCGTCCGCGACGCCGGTCAGCAAGACGAGATCTTGGCCGCGACTGCCCGCGAGGATCGGGCGGGCGCCCGCGGCCGAGCGGTAGAGCGGGGCCGACGGGTCAGCCTGCAACGCGGCGAGAAAACTCCGCTTCTGATTGAGGGCTTTGACGGCAAGGATCAACGCATCGTCTAAGGCCGCGATGAGCTGCTCTTCGTCTCCGCGGTCGCGCAGGGCGGCGACGTTGATCGCGACGGCGCCCGCCACCGGCGTGGCCACGGATTCAGGGCCCGGGGAATCGGGGGCGGCGATGCGATACCACGGGGAAACAAGAGCCGCGTCGCCGGGGCGCTGCAAAACAAAGCGCGTGCGGCCCGTCTCCGCCGCCGCGGCGAGGGCCGGCAAAAGAGCCTTGCGACCAGCCTCGCTGTCCACCTCATCGACGGGAACCGTGACGACGAGCTCGGGAAGCCCCTCCACCTGGCCCGCGCGAAAGCGCGCCCAGTGTTCGCGGATTAAGGACTCGGCCAATCGACTGGCCCCTTCGTCGCGAGATAGCATGGCGATGCCAAACGCGAGCCGACACCGCGACGACCCGGCATCCGCGTTGCGCAACACCGCGTGCGACAGGAGTCGGCGCGCGGCCGTCATCGCAAGGCGCGCTTCGTCGCCGCCGCACCACGTGCACGCCGAGTCGTTGAGCGCATCGAGAAAAATTTCGCGCGTGACCAGCCCGCGGAGGCGAGCGACCATGCCGGCGACCGTCTCGACGAACGAGTCGGCGTCGCCCACCGCCGGCGGTTGCGCACGCGCGGCGAGCCACGCGCACGGTTGACCGACATCGAGCACGAAGATGCGGCCGTCGAGGTGGGCGTCCGCGACTTCGGCGCTGTACACCTCGGCGAGTGCGTATTGCGTCAGCGTCGCGTCCGCGACGGCCTCATTGAGATCGCGCGGACTCTGCGGACGCCAACGTAGTTCCGCGCTGCCGCGGAGGAGTTGGTCCACGTCGTAGCGAGGAATTCCGACGAGCGCCTGACGCCCGACGCGATCGGAGTAGCCGCGTTCGAACAATTCGGATTCGACGAGCGCGCGGATCGTCGTCGTCGTGATCGAAGACGGGTTGCGCGCAAAGATCTTTTGCTCGACCGCCGCCGCCACGCCCGCAGCAACTTTGGCGTCCAGATCGGCCTCCCGCATCAGAGCGTCGGCGATGCGTGACTTCGACCATGTCGAAACGCGCGCTTTTCCGAAGTTCCCGACGATCGGTCCTTCGCGCGTATCGCCCTGCACGCGAATATCTTCACGCGAACGGGCGCGACGTTCGCGGTAGAGGATGTACGCTTTCGCCATCCGCGCGTGGCCGGTCTCGATGAGAACCTTCTCGACCATGTCCTGAATCTCTTCGATCCCGGGCACGGATCCGGAGAACTGCTTTTCTAAGAACAGATTGACGACGCCAGCGAGTTCGTCGGCGATGAACCGATCATCGCGCCCCACCGCGCACGCGGCCTTGTGAATCGCGTCGGCGATCTTGGACTCGTCAAAAGCCACCAAGCGCCCGTCGCGCTTGCGAATCTTGGAGATGCGACCGATCACGATCGTTTTTTGCTATCGCCAGACTTCTTCTTCGCCGCCGCCTTCTTGAGCAACGGACGGATCTCATCCACGAATTCTGCGACATCTTTGAAATCGCGGTACACAGAAGCAAAACGAACGTAGGCCACCTGATCCACCTTTCGCAACTCGCGCATCACGAGGCGGCCAATGAACTGACAGGGCACCTCGCGCTCGAACTGATCGGTGACATGGTGCTCGATGCGGGAGACGATCTCCTCGAGGCTGTCCATGCTGACCGGCCGTTTTTCGCAGGCTTTCATCAGCCCCATGAGGATTTTGCGGCGGTCGAACGGCTCCCGCCCCCCGTCTTTTTTGACGACCCGGATCGGAGATTCTTCGATTCGCTCGTACGTCGTGTAGCGGCGGCCGCAGGCGAGACACTCGCGCCGCCGCCGGATCGCAAACCCATCCGCGCTCGCGCGGGAGTCAACAACACGGCTGTTGTCGGCCTTGCAGAAGGGGCACTTCATCGGCTACGCCGCCTCCAAGCACGATATATATGCACGGCGGAACGCTAACACACTAGGTATTGTGCGTCAACGGCGTCAGCGCCGGCCGGGGCCGTCGCTTGACGATCCGCCCTCACAGGCCGATACTAGACACCTAACCCCGGGAATCTCTAGCAGCATCCCTATCGCCATCTCTGCGGACGACATTCCCGGAGGCCAACTTACGTGCAAATCGCCATTGTTTCGGACATCCACGCCAACGTCGAGGCCCTGGAAGTCGTCCTCGCTGATATCAAGCGCCGCATGATCAAGAACGTCGTCTGTTTGGGTGACATCATTGGTTATGGGCCGAATCCGCGCGAATGTCTGCAACTCCTGATGGACTGCAAGATGGTCCTCATGGGAAACCACGAGGAAGCGGTCCTCTATTACGGGGAAGACTTCAACCCGAAGGCGCGCGAAGCCATCGACTGGACGCGCGACCAGCTCAACCGCCCCGACCGCCCGAAGGAAGAAAACTACGACCTTTGGAACTTTCTCGGCGTGATGGAGCAAATCATCGAGACCGAGGAGGCGATGTTTGTTCACGCGTCGCCGCGCGATCCGACTAAGGAATATGTCACGCCGGACGACACGCGGAAAAACAAAGACAAGCTGCGTGACATCTTCACGCGGTTTGAGCGCGTTTGCTTCATCGGCCACAGCCATATTCCGGGCGTGTACACGCAAGAACTCCGGTACATCGACCCGAAAACTATCGGGAATGAATATCGACTCGAAGATGGGCGTAAGGCGCTCATTAATGCGGGCGCGGTCGGGCAGCCCCGGGACGGGGACCCGCGTGCGTCATACGTGACGTTTGACGGATCGGCAGTGAAGTTCCACCGCCTCGAGTACGACTACAAGAAAACGGCGGACAAGATTTACAAAGAACCCCGCCTCCCGAATTACCTCGGGGATCGTTTGGCGGTCGGCCGCTAGCGCCGAACGCAAACCACTACGCAACGCAAACTACACCGGCGGCGAAGACCATGGCACGGCACATCCTCACGTTCTTCGTCATTTTTGTGGCGATCTCCTTCGCGATGCGCGGGTGCACGCCGAAAGCGGACGCACCTGCGGAACCGCGTACGGTGACCATCGGCGAGCTCGATGACGCCGTCCTACTGAACCTCAAGACCAAAGACGGCAAGACCGTTGTCCTCGATCGGAACGGCACGTTGGTGGAAGTGCGCATCGACGAGAAGATGGAGTACGTTTCGCGCACCGCGCCGACGTTCTCGCGCGCGTTCCATTTGCTTTTCGTGGACGAAGATGGCCGCAAGTCGAGTCTGGGTGCTGGGGACTGGAAGCGCGAGAAGATCGAAAACGGCTTTCGATTTACGTACGACAAAGACGAGCTCAAAGTGGTCAAGACCATCACGCTGTCGGACGACGGCAGCGGACTTGACTTCGCACTTGAGATCAACGGCGCCTCCAAGTCGACGCCCCGCGTTTGGATGACCGCGGCCTCCGGTGTGCCCCTGGGCAGGGCGGATGCCTTGTCCTCTTCCGGCTCCGTATGGCAGATCGACGACGGCAAGTTGGTTCTGCGCGGCTACGAGCGGATGCTCGAAACGCGGGAGCAAGAACGCAAGACGCGCATTCGCAAGATGCGCGCCGAAGACGACAAGATTCCAGTACGGCGGCCCTACGCCGAACGCCGGGAGCTTCCCGCGGGCGCTCAGATGACGCGCTGCGGCATCGCGGGCACACAGTGGGCGCTGACTCTTGCGGCCGCACAAGGGACCGAGGTCTCGCAGCTGTTTGCCGACGTCTACCGTGCCGAGCGCCGCGGCGGCGTGACGAACGAAGTCGAGACGTGGATTGATTTCAATCTGCGCGAGCAGGCGTTCGAGGGTCAATTCGCGATGCGTTGGCAGCCCGTTGCGGCGCTCAAGCTCGGCGGCAAGCAGGCACCGAGCAAACAGGCAACGCTGGAAAACGACACCATGCGCGTGGTGTTCACCGACCGCGGTGCGGCGGTCCGTGAACTCTGGCTCAAGAAGTTCACCGAGCGCGCGGGCGAACCGCTCGATGAAGAGAACTGGGTCCCTGTGCTCCGCTCGTCGGTCCGCCCGGGCCAGCGGGCGCTGACGCTGCTCGGCGATGAGGACCGATTTGGCGTGGATACGGCGCGCGCGACGTGGACCGCGGTGCGCAGCGCCACCGAGATCGTCTACACGCTCAAGACGCCGACCGGCTGGACGCTCACGAAGTCGATCAAGTTGCCCAAGGAAGACTCGTTCGACCTCGCTGTCGCGATCGAGATCAAGGCACCGGACTCCTCCAGCGCACGGCGCGCCGAGTTTCAACTCGTTGGACCCGCGGGCGCCTACATCGAAGACGCGTATCGCGGCATCATTGGGGCCGACCCGCCCGCCGGCGTCTTGATCGAGCGCAGTGGCGGCGACAACGAAGATATGCCGATCGAAAGTTTCGCGGAGGGCGAAGAGCTGCAAGCAAACTACGGCGGCTCGCGCGAGGGGCTGCTCACGGCGGTCGCGGTGCGCGGCTCGTACTTCGTGTGCGCGCTTGCGCCGGCCATGCGTCAGGATTCCGGCGGCAGCCTGCGCGGCAGCGTCACAGGGGCCGTGCTTCGCCTGATTAAACTGGAGGAGCCCGTCACGCGCGCGGACGGCGAGACGTCGAGCCAAAACATCATGGGCGTCGTGTCTTGTTCGGCGCCGATCCAGAGCGGTACCGCGCGGGAGACGTTCACGTTGTATGCGGGCCCCAACCGCCTCGACGACTTGCGCCCCATCGGGCTGGAAGAAACGATCGACTACGGCGTGTTCGGATTCATCGGCCGCGGCTTGATGTGGCTGATGAAGGCTTTGGAGAGCCTGTTTGGCTCGTACGGCATCGCGATCATGTTTATGACGTTGATTGTCCGCGCCCTGCTGTTTCCCGTTTCCTATCGAACGCAACTCGGGATGCAGCGCTACGCGAAGCGCCTCAACAAAATCAAACCGATCCTGGAAGAACTCGACAAAAAATACGGGAAGAACCCGCAAAAGCTGAATCAGGAAAAGATGAAAACGATGCGCGAGCACGGCGTAGGCCTGCCGCTCGGGTGTCTCACGATGTTCATCCAAATTCCGATTTGGTTCGCACTGTTTCAGGCGTTGCGCGTCGAGTTCGCCATTCGTCACCAGCCCTTCTTGTGGGCGAACGATCTTTCGATGCCCGACCACCTGTTTGGGCTTCCGTTTTTCCCGGGCGAGTTCAACCTGTTCCCGCTCCTGATGTTGGTGCTCTGGGTGACCCAGCAAAAACTGGCGCCGCAAACCGGATCGAAATCGGACCCGCAGGTGCAGATGCAGATGAAGATGATGAAGTTCATGCCGTTCATGTTCTTCATCTTTCTCTACAAATACATCGCGGCGCTTTCGATCTACATGTGCGTCTCGTCGGCGTGGAGCATCGTCGAGAGCAAGCTGGTCAAAAAAGCCATTGCGCGCATGGACTAGCGCCCCGCCGAAGACGAGGCTCCGCATGCAGGGAGCGCGACGCGGAGCAACGAGCTGCGGAGCCAGAAGTCCCGAAGCCGGACGCCCCGGAGCGAATAGTCCCGGAGCCAAAAATCCGGAATCCAGAAACCGGGCAACCATGAAGCCGGGCCCCCGGGTACCCGGACCGGGAAACAAGGCGAGGTCCAGCGTCAAAGCACGCCCTGTTCACGCAAGCTTGTGAATTCCGTGTCTCCGATCACCAAGTGATCCAGGATCGTGATGCCGATGAGTTCGGCGGCGCGGCGCAGGCGCCCCGTTACGGCAATGTCTTCCTCGGACGGTCGCGCGTCGCCCGAGGGGTGGTTGTGGATTAAGACGACCGCGCTCGCCGACTCGCGAATCGCTGGCAAAAACACCTCGCGTGGATGAACGATGGACGAAGTGAGCGAGCCGATCGAGATGACCTCTTCGCACAGCACGCGATGACGCGCGTCCAACAACACGACAAAAAACATCTCACGTTTCTCGTCGCGCAGTCGCAACCGAAAGTGCTCGTAGATTTGGCGCGGGGACGCGAAATGCGCCCCAATGACAAGCGGCTCATCGCAAAGACGTCGCGCGAGCTCCAAGGCGGCGCTGAGTGTCGCGCAGCTGGCTTCGTCGAGTCCCGCCTCTCTCCATTCGGGTTCTGTCTGCCGCGCCAAACGCCGCAGCGTGCCCGCGGTCTCCATAACCCGTTCGGCGAACGCGCCGCGCGCCCCCTCCCGCGTTGCGTCCGCGGTCACCGCCGGCGCAACCCTCAGCGGGTCGTCGTCGCGAGGATCGGCTTGACGGCCGCTGGGGGCACTGGGGGCACTGGGGGCACTGGGGCCACTGGGGCCACTGGGGGCGCTCGCGGCGCCGGCTAGGTTGGCGGGCGCGCCCGACGCAAACAGCGCGCGCAACAGACCGTGATTGGGGACGCGGGCCCAACGCCGCGAACGGGACGAGGGGACGAAGACGGAATCGCTCACACCCTATAGAGTCGAAAGTGGTTACATCGACTTTTCCGATGAAACCTGTTTCGACTCTATAGGTAGAGACCATCATGTTGAAACGAAGCTCCTCCTCTCCCCTGTTGCTGTTTTCTTTCCTCGCGCTTTGCCTGCACGGGGCGTGGCCCCATACGGCCCACGCCGATCTCATCGTGTCCGAAGTCGTCACGGACCCGCAAGGAGATCACTCCGAAAACGCGGGCGGGAATGGGGTGCCGTACGACGACATACCCGGAACCGGCACCGTTTCGGCGGTGGATGAATTCGTCGAGTTGTTCAACACCGGAGGGACACTGCTTGACCTTCGTGGCGTTTCGCTCCTCATGGATGACACGTCCCCCCGCACACACGTTTTCGGAACCACGACGTCGGGACTGGTTCGTTTTTCGGCGGGCAGTTCGCTGCATGCCCTGCTGCCAGGCGGCGTCGTTTTGCTCGGCAACCCCACGGGCTCGCTCAACAACCGGCTTTCTTTGGTCTTGTTGGGGATCGACGGCTCCGAGTGGGATCGGTGGGTCATCGATGACGCGAACGCGACGGGCCCCGCCAACGAGTCCGTGCATCGCGTTTTTGTCGAAGGAGTCGCCCAGCCCTTAGGGGAACGGGGCGTGATCTCGCCGCTCGTTGTGCTTGGATTCGACGGTAGCCCCAGTGGTCCCAGTGGTCCCAGTGATCCCAGTGACCCGACGGCAGGCGGAGGGGGCGGCTCGGGAGGAGCACCCGTGCCCGAACCCAGCACGCTCTATCTGGTCATCGCTGGCGGAGTGTTGTTCGAAACTCGTCGAAGAGCGCGGTGCGCGTCGCGCCAAAAACAGCGCGCAACGCCGCGGCTTCGTCGGGGCTCTCGTCGAACTGCCCTAACAACTCAAGAACACCGGCCTCGCCGCGGCGCTGCTGCAGAAACGAAGTGAACGCCAAAGAGAGATCGTAAAAGTGGCTCACGGCTCGCGGATCCTGCTCTTGCAGCACCGTCGAACTCAACACGCGCTCGGTCACCGGGCCCGATGTCTTAAGACGCGCTTGCGCGGCGCGTGCACTCTTGCCCTCTGCCAACTGTGCCAAACCCTCGTGAATCCAGACCGGAACACGCCGGGCCCGCGCCCGAATCAGGTGGTGCGCGAGCTCGTGATACACCGTCGATCTCAAGTCTCGAGCACGTGTGCCCGATCGCATCGTCAAACGGATCGTGCCGTCGGACAGGCCGGACACCCAACCGTGCATGCGCGTCGCGTCCCGGAACTCTTCGGGCGTGTAAATCGTGACGGCGACGGTGCTCTCCAGATAGCTTCCAAAGCGAGTCGACAGTTCGCCGTAGGCTTCCTCGCACAATTGAAGAACGCCTGCAACTTGGACCGCACTGATCGATGGCGCGTGCCTCACCAGAAAAATTCCGGCGCGGCGCTGCGCATACAAAGACTCGACATCGCGCTCTCGCCGCGCGCGCTCCCACCGCTTCAAGATCTCGCGATCACGAGGACGAAGTTCCTTCGCTCTCGACCAGTGTTCGACGGCTTCATCCAGTTGACGGCTGGCGTAAGCGATCTCACCAAGGTTGAACAACGCGTCTACGTGGTCGGGGTCACGCTGGAGCGCCATGCGAAAGTCCTCGGCGGCCGCCAGCCGATCGCCGTCGCGCCCGGCATCGAAGTACGCGCGCCCGCGCAACACACGGTATCGGATCCGCTCAGGATGCAGCTCGATCGCGCGTGTCAGCAGGCGGATCGACTCGCGGACGCTGCCCTCTCCACGTCGCCGCTCGGACAGCTCGGCAAGGGACGCGGCAAGATTGCGGCTTACTGTGATTCGTTCGGCATCGTCTTTGGGCAGTTCGAGCAACGCCAATTCGAACGCCGCCTGCGCGTCCTCGGCCCGTTCCGCCAGCAGATGACGAATCCCGGCCTCGTTGGCGTCGTCAGCGCGATTCCAGTCGCCGTGGGCGGATGCACAGAGCAACAGTGTGCCCAAAAGCAGCATGCCGCCCGAGCGGATGCCCCGGACAACTCCCACGACGACTCCTCCCACTGCAAATCCCCCGATGAATCCCCCGATGAATCCCCCGATGAATCCCCCGATGACGCCCCCCGCGGGCGAAGCCGAGCCGCCTGCCGCGCTCACGGCCCTGCGTCGCGAATTTGGCCCGGAACTCCAACGCGCATGGTGTTTTGGAGAGTTCAAGTGCAACGTGTGAGGAGAGCGAGGCATGGCTGCGTTCTATTGAACCACTGAACGGTCACTCGGTTTCGACCATTCGGTTCCAGAAGCTTGGCGCCGGTCGCTT
This sequence comes from Planctomycetota bacterium, assembly GCA_021776785.1. GTDB lineage: Bacteria > Planctomycetota > PLA2 > PLA2 > PLA2 > JAJFFF01. The sequence goes on from JAJFFF010000012.1 coordinate 126,532, forward strand.
TGGTACCGATTCGGCCCATCCGGCCCATCAGCCCATCCGGTCCATCAGCTCGATTGGATCGATGGGGTCTGTCGAGACGGAAACGCGTCCCCCCTGATGCCGCCGCGCGCACGTTAGACATCGTCGTTGCGCGTGCGCGGCGCGAGAATCGGTTCCCGATGGGACCTCGCACGACAACGCTGGGTTCACACGAGGCGCGGACGATTTTCAACCGCACGTCGCTGCACCTCGTCGAGCCAGTGGCTGTATTGCCCATGCCGCAGCATGACCCATCAAATCGCGTCGGCACGCCTCGCGCATCGATTCTTGGCTGGCCCCCACGGGCCCGGCACCACTTGTGTTTCGGTCTAGTCTTCGACCAAGATTTCGACGCGTCGGTTACGCCAGCGATTGGAGTCGCTGCTGTTGGGAACCCGCGGTTGGTGCGGTCCGAAACCGGCGACGCTCAACCGCGAAGCGGGGATCCCCGCGCTCTTGACGAGATGGTCCCACACGCCGAGAGCGCGGGCTGTCGACAACTCGATGTTGCCGCGCGGAAACTTCTTGAGGGTCGCGGGCTTGGCGACGCGTACGTCATCGGTGTGGCCCGCGATCGTGACGCGCGAACGTCCCCCGCGCAGCGCGTTCGCGACACGTTGCAGTGCGACGGCCCCCTCCTTGGAGACCGTGGCGGAGCCGGTCGTGAACAAGACCGCTTCGCGGAGCACGAAGCGATAACCGCCGTCGGTCTTTTCCACTTCGATCTCGGCGTCGCCGCGGAACTGACTCAACACACGCTTGACCGAGTCGGAAATTTCGGCCTTCGCCTTTTCGACGACGCGCTCGGTGCTGTCGACTCGGTGCACTTTGGCCTCGAGCTCTTTGACACGGCGCGCGAGCCCCACCTTGTCGGCCGTGAGTTGATCGATGCGCGCTTGCTGCTCATCCACCACACCGTGCAGGTTTCGGTTCTCATTCGCGGCGGCGGTGTCCGACGAAGGTCGGCCCGGCGCCTCGCAGCCCGCGAAGAGCGCGATGCCACAGCACAAAAGAAAAGCCGCGCCTCCCGAACGAGCGGGAAGGCGCGGCTGTTTGATCTTCGAACGGTTCTCCGCGCCTCCGCTGACAGAAACTGTGTTAGCAGAAACTGCGCTGGCAGAAGCGGTGCGCGAAGAAGACGACGGGAAAATAGCTTGGATGAAACTCACCCCAGCATTTTAGCCGCCAGCACCAGTCTCTTTCGCGGCGCTGATTGCGGAGCTGTGAGCCTGGTTGAGCAACTGGCTCCGCTTGTTGATCTCTTTGGTGACCTCTTCATTCGAGCCCATGGACTCGTAGAACCAGTTAGCCATGTTGCGGAACGTGGCGCCGAGCGGTTTATCCGCGGAAGCCTCGTTGTAGCCGGTCTTGATCGCGAGCGACAAAGCCAACAGGATGAGAATCGAGCCGAGCACGAGGCAAAACGTCATGCCGGGGCTGCCTGCAGGGGCGGCTTCGACGCGGCGTGTTGTGCGGGCCGGGGATGAGCGACGTCCCGCAGGGGCGCCAATCTCTTCCATCTCTTCGTCGTCATCGAGATCCGATGTCAGATCGGCGCTGAGATCGATGGGCTCGGTGGTCATGCCCACGTCGTCCATTCCGCTCTCTTCGATGAACGTGTCCTGGCTCGAAATCTCCTCGGTCGCCATGCCGGCGTCGCCGAGGCTGATGCGATCCGCGCTTTCGGGCTCGCTGCTTTCGAAGACCAAGTCATCGGTCAACGTTTCGCCGCTCTCCTCGAACGCCGGGGCGTCGTCTTCAAGCGTGATCTCGCTGAGGACCGTCTCCGAAGTTTCAGAGCCGGGGCCCTTCGTGGAAATCTTGTCGATCTCCACCTTCTTGAACTTCATGATGTCGCCTTCGCGGAAGGCAGAAATCTCGCCTTCCGAAACCAGGCGCTTCAGTTTGCCCTCGTCAATCTTCAGCTGACGGACGACTTCATCGAAGGTGTAAAACTCGCCACTCTTAGCCATCTAGTACCCGTCCTTTGCCAACTCGTGAACGCCGACGCTCACTTCGTCTTTTTGCCTTTAACGGCCTTGGCCGCTTCCCGCGACTTCTCTTTCTCATAGAGTCGGCGCATTTCACCGCGCGTGTACTCCGAGATGTCTTGGTAGCCGCTGATTCTTAAATCGTAATCCACCTTGCGGCCTGCGACGAAGCGCAAACCCTTTCGGCGGACGTATTGGTAAACCGCCAACTGGTCGGTCTTCGCGTCCAAAACGAACAACACCGATTCTCCGCTACCGATCGGACTCGTCACCGCAACGAAGCGGTTGTTCGAGTTCGAGTCCGACGCGTAGGAGCCGGTCATGCCACGCGCCGCCGCCGGCCGTGCATTCGGGTTGTTGGTGATGTTGATGCCGATGCCCGGCGCGCCGTTCGCTGCGCCCGACCCGTCATCCACAACCGGTGCTTCCGGATCAAAACCCGTTCCCTGCGCGTTCGCCGCCGGGATGATCGACGTCGTGGACTGACCAATCCACGCGCCGATGACGAGTAGAAGCGCGCCAGCCAGCACGGCGATGAGGGTGTCCTTACGGTCTTTCATCAAATCACTCTCCTTGGCGAGGCTCGGTCCGATCCCGACTCCACCCGGAGAAGCGGGTATTGAATCAGTTTCGGCACCAGCCCGCAAGACCCCTCCAGTCCCGAAAATCGGGCGGGGCTTCACGAAAATCCGCTCGGCTGGGACGATCACCGCCCCAAGCCTCCGCCAACGGCGGTCCGGGTCCACCCGGATAGGCTTCCGCCATGGCACCATGCCCCCGTCACCAGGGGGTCATCTTGGCCCCTCGAGCCGTCTCGGGACGGGACCGGCGACGGCCACGGCGCGCGACCCTCAAAATGCCTGCCAGGCGGGCTCGGCAACGGCCCCGGTGGCATGCACGCAGCCCCCAAAGCCTGCTAAGCGGTCGCGACGGGCAGCCGGATCCGCATCATGGTTCCTTGGCCGGCTTCACTTTCGACATCGAGAGTGCCGCCGTGATCGGTCACGATGTGTTGCACGATCGCCAGACCGAGCCCCGTCCCCTCGCCCTCGGGCTTGGTCGAATAAAACAAATCGACGCAACGCTGCCGGGTTTTTTCGTCCATACCGACGCCGTTGTCCTGCACCGTGAGCACCGCCGCCCCCGGCTCGCCAAACGACCGAACAACGACGGAGCCGCCGCGCACGGACCGCGAAAAAGATCCCGGCGGCAGCGCTCCGGACGCCCCGGTTTCCGCCCCACCGGATGCTCCACCCGCGGCCGTCCCCGGCGCCGTCCCCGCTGCCGTCCCCGCTGCCGTCCCCGCGATGGCACCCGCCGCCGGCGCGTCGCCCGCACCCGCGCCGCCCGTTTCGCGGTCGCTCGGTTCGGACGCCGGGTCCGATTCGTCCTCCGGGATCGCGTCGATCGCGTTCAGGATGAGGTTGAGCACGGCCTGCATCATCTCCTGCGGGTCGCCGGTCACCAGCGGCACATCGTCCGCACGATCGTGCGAGAGGGCAATGCCGCGCGCGTCCGCCCGGTGGCGCGCCAACGCGATCGCCCTCTCCGCCACCTCGGCAATATCGATCTCGGACGGTTCACGGCCGCGCGGCGTGAAGTGCAAAATGCGCTCCACGATCACGCGAATGCGCTCGAGCCCATCCAGCGCGAGGTCGAAATACTCCTCGCGCCGCTCCGGGTTCAGCGTGCCTTCCTTGAGACGTCGCACGGCATTCATCACGCCGCCGACCGGGTTGTTGATTTCGTGGGCGAAACCGGCAGCCAGCGTTCCCGTCGACGCCAACCGCTGCGCCACGACCAACCGATTTTCGGCGGCGCGCGCGCGACCCAGCGCGTCGCGGACGCGTTCTTCCAGCCGCGTTTGGTACGCGTCGACCTCGCGAGCCATCGCGTTGAAGTCTTCACTCAGCCGTGCGAACTGGCCGCGACCGCGCGCGGGAACCGGCTCCGGCGTGCGTCCCTCGCTCACCGCCCGCGCCGCCTGCGCCAACCCCTGGAGCGGCCGGAAAAAGACGCGGTCGAGGACAAGGAACGTAATCAGGATCAGAAGGATCGTGCCGACACACAACACGACAAACGTCTGTCGCAGTGGCTCGAGCGAATCGGAATGCGCGCGCTCGTTAAACGCGACGTACGCCACTTCCCAGCGCACGCGCAGCCCTGGGTTCACAATCGTGAGGCCGTGGCGATCGTACGAATAGGAGGGCGTACCCTTGCGCAGCTGATCGCGCAGATAGCTCTCGGCTTTCGCGATCTCGGAGTCCATGGCTTTTTTGGCGGCGCCGTGCAACTTGGGGTGCGCCCGGACAAACTCCGCCCCGCGCCGCGGTCGCTTCACCAAGAACCGAAGATACTTCGACTGGTCGAACACGCGACCCAGCGCGGTCTCCCCCTCCGCATCCACGGCCCGCGCCGCCTCCTCCAGCGCGCGCGGACTGATATCGCCGTCGTCGGCGCGTGATCGCAGTCCGATCCAGACCACGAGCAACAACACGCCGACGTTGACCGCGGCGATAAACAGCAAAATCCGACCCTTGAGTGACAAGGCGATCAATCGTACCCGGGGCCTCGCTACACGCGCCAATAGAAGCCGTCGCGGCTCTCGTGCCGAGTGCGGGCCCCGGTGCTCTCGACGCGCGGATTTGGCGTCGCGGTTCGCCGTAGACAAAAAAACGCCGCAGCGAGTCGATGCCCGCTGCGGCGTTAGGTTTGCTTGCTTCGGCTATCCGCCCGTCAACTGATCGATGATCTTCAGCAGCGGCAGGAACAGCGCCAACACGATGCAGAACACCGCACCACCCATCACAACGATGAGCAGCGGCTCCAGCAGCGACGTCAGGCTACCCACGGCAACGTCGACCTCTTCGTCGTAGTTGTCCGCCACCTTGATCAACATCTTGTCGAGTTCACCGGTCTTCTCACCGACGTCGACCATGTTGATGACAAGATCGTCAAAGATCATCACCTTCTGGTTCGAGAGCGGCTCGGCAATCGATTCACCCTCGCGGATCGCGCTATGCACGTCCCCAATGATCTCTTCCATCACCGCGTTGCCCGCAGCGCCCTTCACGATGTCGAGCGCTTCGAGAATCGGAACACCAGACGAGATCAACGTACCGAACGTACGCGTGAAACGAGCCACCAACACCTTGCGGTACAGCGGGCCCATGATCGGCAGACGCAACTTCAGCTTATCGATGAAGTAGCGGCCGCCAGCGGTCATTCCGACTAACTTGGGAATACCCCAGATGACAAAAATGAACACGAGGATCCCGGCCCACCAATACGCCACCAACCAGCGGCTCACGTTCATCATGAACTTAGTGATGCCCGGCAGGTTGTCCGCGCCGCCCGGCAGGCCCGCAAAGACCTCCTCGAACTTCGGCACGACGTTGGTCATGATGAACAACAAAATCAGCATGATCACGACCATGACCGCGATCGGATAGGTCGCCGCGCCCTTGACGCGACGCCGCAGTTTCTCAGCCTTCTCCTTAAACGACGCGAGACGCGCCAGGATGATGTCCAACACACCGCCGGCCTCGCCGGCTCGCACCATGTTGACGTAAAGACCATCGAACGCTTTGGGGTGTTTCCCCATGGCTTCAGACAACGAGGCGCCCGATTCGACGTCATCGGTCACGGAGACCAAGACGTCTTTGAAGTACCCCTTCTGAAGCTGCCCCTCGAGGATCTTCAGACAGGACACGATGGGCAGGCCGGCATCTTGGAGGGTGCTGAGCTGAGTCGTGAACTGAGTCAGCTGCTTCTCCGAGACGCCACCAATGCTGAAGCCGCCTTTCTTCCCGGAAGTTGCCGTTGCCACGGCCGGCGCCTTCTTGCTCGCCATCGACGCTCCTTTCAATCCCACTGGTCACCGATTGACCCGCGCCCGAAGCTCTTCGCCCGGGTCGGGACCAATTTCCTGACCGGTTTAGGCCGCTATCATTCAAAAGTCCGGGGGAAAACGCAACGACCGGCCTAGACAGTCCTTTTTCGTCTCGTCCAAGGCGACCCAACCGGGCTCTCATCGAGCTCGTGGCCACCCTGACCGACACCGCTGGATGCCCGGCGGACCTGACGGGGCAAAAGTCCCATCAGAGCGCCACCGGCGCGCCGTCGTTCCCCCTCACACACACTACATGGTCATCATGGTCTCACGTAAGACCTCTTCAACCGTTGTGCCCCCATCGTATACGGCGAGGAGGCCAGATTCTCGCAACCCCCGCATCCCCTCTTCGCGAGCCACCGTGCGAATCTGCGAAGTGGGTGCGGCGTCCATGATGAGTTCGCGGACCGCGTTCGAGACCATCATGATCTCGAAAATCGCCATCCGGCCGCGATACCCGGTGTTGTTGCAGTTCTTGCAGCCCTTGCCGTAGGCGAATTTTTTGTCGCCCACCTGCTCCGGCTCCAACTCGAGCTCGCGCAAAATTTCGATCGACGGCTCGTACATGACTTTGCAATCGCTACAGATCCGTCGCACGAGGCGCTGGGCCACAACGGCCTCCAGCGTGGCCGCGATGAGGAACGGCTCGACGCCGATGTCCACCAACCGCGTGATCGCCAGCGGCGCATCGTTGGTGTGAAGCGTCGAGAACACAACGTGCCCCGTCAGGGACGCCTCCACCGAGATCTGCGCGGTGTCCTTGTCACGAATCTCGCCGACCAAGATCATGTCCGGATCCTGGCGCAGGATCGATCGGAGGCAGGCGGCATAGGTCACGCCGACTTCCTCGTTGATCTGCACCTGGGTGATGCCTTCCAAGTCGTACTCGACCGGATCTTCGGTCGTAATGATCTTGATCGCCGGGTCGTTGGCGTCGTTGAGCATGCTGTAGAGCGTGGTCGTCTTGCCCGAACCCGTGGGCCCCGTCACCAAGATGATGCCGTGGGGCAGTTTCAAAAGCGCTCCAAGACGCTCCTGCTCGTTGTCGCGCAATCCGATCTGCGACATGTCCAAACTGACCACCGAGCGGTCGAGCACGCGCATCACGCACGACTCGCCAAACATTGTCGGGAGCGTCGAAACACGGAGATCCACGGGTCGCCCGCCGATCGCCAAATCGATGCGTCCGTCCTGTGGAACACGGTTTTCGGAGATATCGAGGCCACTCATGACCTTCACGCGACTGATCAACGCAGAACTCAGGTGCAGCGGCGGCGCTTCCAACTCGTAGAGCACGCCGTCCACGCGGTACCGAATCTTGAACTCGTCTTCGAACGGTTCGAGGTGGATGTCGGACGCGCGGTCGCGAATCGCCTGATAGAGGATGTAGTTGAGCAGTTTGCGAACCGGCGCCGAGTTCGCCATCTCCTCGGCGTCCTCGAGGTCCGTCACGCCCTTCTTTTTGCTGCGCGCGCCGCCCGGCGTCCCCGTGATGCCGCCATCCTCAATCTCCTTGAGGATCGTCGCCATCACGTTCTCTTCTTTGCCGTACGCCTTCGCAAGGGCCGCCTCGATGTGATCGGGGTCCGCGACCACGCCCTTCACCTCGCAGTTCGCCGTGAAGCGAATGTCATCGAGCGCGTTGCGGTTGCCCGGATCGCCCATCGCCACGGTCAGCGTCTTGCCGTCATACATCACGGGCACAAACCCAAACGGGCGCGCAAACGCCTCGTCCACCATCGCGATCGCTTCTTTTTGCAACTCGATCTGCTCGAGATTGACGACCTCCATGCCGGACTGTTTACCGAGCGCGACCATGAGCTGCGCTTCGGTGATGTGGCCGTTGCGCACAAGGATCTGGCCAATCCGGCCGCCCTCGCGCTTTTGAATCTGCAAAGACTCCTGAACCTGGCCCTCATGGATGAGTTTCATCTCTTTGAGGACCTGACCCAGCATCTTCTTGCGGGTGCCAAAACGATCAGCCATTACGCCAACGCCTCCAACTTCGGTGCCAGCGTTCGCGGATTACCCGAATAGGTCATGGCCGTTTCCTTCGTGATCTTGTTCGCTCTCACGAGGTCCATCAGGTGGTCGTCGAGCAGAAACATCCCGAGGTTTTTGCTCGTCTGGATCGTGGACGGGATCTTGAACGTCTCCGCCTTTCGGATGTGGTTCTCGATCGCTGGGCTCATGATCATGACTTCAAACCCAGCGATGACGCCCGACTTGTCTTCGCGCGGCATCAGCACCTGCGAGATGACCGCGAGAATCGAAACGGAGAGCTGGACGCGGATCTGCTCCTGTTGGTCCGGCGGGAATTGGTCAATGATGCGGTCCATCGTGCGCGCCGAGCCCGTCGTGTGCAGCGTTCCAAACACCAAGTGACCGGTTTCCGCAGCCGTGATCGCCGTCGAAATCGTCTCTTGGTCACGCATTTCCCCGAGCAGGATGACATCGGGGTCTTGCCGCAGCGCGCGGCGCAGGCCCTCGGCGAACGTCGGAAGATCGATGCCGATCTCGCGTTGGTTCACGATTGAGCGCTTGTGTTCGTGGTGGTACTCGATCGGGTCTTCGATCGTGATGATGTGGCGGTCGTAGTCCTGGTTGACCGAGTCGACCATGGTCGCCAGCGTCGTCGTTTTACCCGATCCCGTGGGGCCCGTGACCAGAATCAGGCCGCGCGGACGCTTGCAGAGCTCGCGGACCGCGTCGGGCAAACCAATCTCGTCAAACGTCAGCAGACGGCTTGGGATCAGCCGCGCGACCAACGACGCCTGCCCGCGCTGGCGAAAAATCGCCACGCGAAAACGGGCGCGATTGCCGTGGGCGTAACCGAAGTCAGCACTGCCCTTCTCGCGAAACTCCGTCATCATCCGTTCGGGCGTGATCGATTCGACCAGCCCCATCGTGTCCTCCGCGGTCAACGCGGGGTGCCGAACATTTTTGAGGCTGCCGTGCCGGCGCACCACCGGCGGTCGCCCGACGGTGATGTGAAGGTCGGACGCGTTCTCCTCGACAAGGAGATCGAATAGCTGTTGCATCGTCAGGTGCACGTCTTAGTTCTCCCCGGCGGAGCCGGTTACTCGCAACACTTCGTCAACGGACGTCAAGCCCGACATGATCTTGCGGACGCCATCCTCACGCAGCGTCAGCATCCCGCACGAGTTGCGGGCTTGGTCGCGCAGCTCCAACGTGGAAGCTCCGTTAAACGTCAAGTCGCGCATGCGCGCGTTCATTTCAAACATTTCGTAGAGGCCGCGCCGGCCGCGGTAGCCTGCGTGTTGGCACTCCTTGCAGCCGACCGCTTTGTAGATCGTGCGCCCCTCGATCATCTCCGGCGTGATGCCGAGCGCGCGCAACTTCACGGGCTGCGGGTCCCATTCGGACTTGCACGAGTTGCAGAGAACGCGGATGAGGCGCTGCGCCATCACCGCGAGCACGGCCGTCGAAACCAGGAACGGTTTCACGCCGATATCGACTAAGCGCGTGAGCGCCGACGTCGCGTCGTTGGTGTGCAGCGTCGAAAACACAAGGTGACCCGTCAACGCGGCCTGAATCGCGATTTCAGCGGTTTCTTTATCGCGAATCTCGCCCACCAAAATGATGTTGGGCGCCTGCCGCAGCATCGAGCGCAGAATGCGGGAGAAGTCCAAGCCGATGTTGTGACGGACCTCGCACTGGTTGATGCCTTTCAGGTTGTATTCAATCGGGTTTTCCGCCGTGATGATCTTCACGTTGGGCTGATTGAGCTCTTGGAGAGCGGCGTACAGGCTCGTCGTCTTGCCCGAACCGGTCGGGCCGGTCACGAGAAAGATCCCGTTCGGGCGCTTGATGATGCGCTGAAAGCGCTCGTAGTCATCCTTGTGGAAGCCGAGCTTCTCCAGGCTGACAAGCGCCACCTCTTTGTCTAGGATACGCATGACAAGCGATTCGCCGTGCGTGGCCGGAAGCGCCGACACGCGCAGGTCGATCGACCGCCCCATCAAGTCCACCTTGATGCGACCATCTTGTGGCTTGCGCTTTTCGGCGATGTCCATCCGCGCCATGATTTTTAGGCGGCTGATGATCGAGCCCTGAATGTCTTTGGGCAGACTCTTCGATTCGAAGCAGATGCCATCGACACGAAACCGCACGCGCACGCGATCCGCCATCGGCTCGACGTGAATATCACTGGCGCGCGCGCGCAACGCTTCTTCGAGCATCGTGTGCACGAGGCGAATGATCGGCGCGTCGTCGTCGTCATCGACGGCCGCCGCCGCGCTCGCCGCCGGACCGCGCACTGCGACCTTTTGGCCCAGTCCGTAATACTGCGCCTTGGCGTTGTGCAAACCGGTCGGCGTTGTCAACGCAAACTTCACCTCGGCGTTGAGCACGAACTGCAGTCCATCGGCTTGGTAGACCTGCGCCGGATCCGAGATCGCGCAGATGAGCTGTCGCCCTTGCGCCTTCACCGGAACGATGTCGTACTCCTCGACGGTCTTGGACTCGACCAAGTCAATCACAGAGTCCGGAATCTTAGACTTGCCGAGATCAACAAACGGCAACTTGTTTTGGCGACACAGGGCGCGCGTCACTTGCTCTTCGGAGAGCATGTTCAGCTCGACCAAGGCTTCCCCGAGACGAGAACCCGTGCGCCGGGCGTGCGTCAGCGCGTCCTCGATTTTCTCGGGCGTCACCAATCCCATCTGGAGAAGAATTTCCCCCAGGCGTTTGCGCGGCTCCAACTGATTCTCCTTGTGGCCGCTCGAGCGACCCAACGCACTGCTGTTCCGGTACTCGGACCGGCCCACTTCGCCCGCAAAACGCACGTCGTGGCTCGACCTAGTATTGGGGGTTCCCCGTTTATGTCAAACGCGCACCCGGAGCAGCCCGTTGAAGAAGTGCTGGGAATCGCGAGGGCGAGAGATCGGAGTCGAGGTCAAGGGGCGGGCCGCAGCTGGAGCCAACGCTACCGCGAGGATCCGCAACGCAGAGATCGGCTTCCAGATCCGCTCGCCGCCCCCGTCTCTTGTTCGATGGGCTGCTAGACGCGGCCGACTTGCGTAGAATGCCACCGTATGACCCGAGCCATGATCCTTCTCGTCGCGGCATCCACGCTGACGGCCTGCAAGACGCCGCCCGACATCCGCGACCAGTCCAACCCGGGTGACGCCTATCGCACGTTTCGCGGGGCCATCGCGCGCGAGAACATCGACTTGGAGTGGAAAGTGCTCGGCCAGGCCTTTCGCAAGCGGATGGGGCTTCGCAGCCGCGGCGACTGGGCCGACGCGCGCGCCACGATCCTAAGCGGCGGGATTGCACTGACCGCGATCAAGCGTTCCAGCGTCGGCGACATGGAAACGCTGGAAGACGGGCGCATCCTGATCAACGTCAAGCTACCGTTGGGATATCGCGCCAAGGTCTGGATGCGCCCCCAAGCGGTGCTGCGCATCCAAACCAAGGGCGATGAAGTGCCGATCTACGAAACGCTGGCGGGCGGCTTAGAAATCGTGCCCGGCGAGGACTTCCTTGGCGTGCGGGTTCCCGATTGGGTCATCGAAGAGGTCGCGGACGGCCAAATCGAGAGTATTTCCGCTCAAGTCGAATGGTTCATTGACGACTTAGAGACTCCGTAGGCCCGTTAGGACCGCGCGTGGAGTGCGAGTTTCCGTAGGTCGGGACCGCTACTCTGCTGAGAACCATGGATCGTCACGTCTACTTCTTTCGCCAGGGCGAGGCCGACGGCGACGCCTCCCAAAAAAATCTGCTGGGTGGCAAAGGCGCCAACTTAGCCGAGATGTGTCGGCTCAACCTTCCGGTGCCGCCTGGGTTCACCATCGCGACGGAAGTGTGCCAGGCGTTTTATGACGCTGGCGGCGAAGTTCCCGGCAACGTGGTTGCCGAAATCGACGCGCACTTAAGCAAAGTAGAAAGCGCGATGGATCGCAAGTTGGGCGACCCGTCCAAACCGCTTCTGCTTTCGGTTCGTTCCGGCGCGGCCGTTTCGATGCCGGGCATGATGGACACCGTTTTAAATCTCGGCCTAAACGACGAGACGTTGGACGGGCTGGCGGCTCAGACAGGGCAGCGTCGGTTTGCGCTCGATGCCTACCGTCGCCTGATCCAGATGTTTGGCGACGTCGTGATGGGTGTGGATCACCATCGATTTGAGTCCGCGCTTTCCGCGGTCAAAGAAAAGCGTCACGCGCTGGACGACACCGACCTCGACGAAGAAGGGATGACCGAAGTCGTCGCCCAGTTCCGCGAGATTTATCGCGCGGGTACCGGCGAAGACTTCCCGCAGGATCCGCGCAAGCAGCTCTCGCTCGCCATCCGCGCGGTGTTTAAGTCTTGGAATGCGGGCCGCGCCATCAAGTACCGCGAGATCGAAAAGATCACGGGGCTGATCGGCACCGCGGTCAACGTGCAGGCGATGGTGTTTGGCAACCTCGGCGACACGAGCGGGACCGGCGTGTGTTTTACGCGCAACCCGAGCACCGGCGAGAACGTGTTTTACGGCGAGTACTTGGTCAACGCGCAGGGCGAAGACGTCGTCGCCGGGATCCGCACGCCGGAACCGATCGAGCGCATGGAGCGCGATATGCCGGAGTGCTATCGCGAGCTCATCGAGATCAAAGACCGCCTCGAACAACACTACACGGATGTGCAGGACTTAGAGTTCACGGTGCAGGAGGGCAAGCTCTTCATGCTCCAGACGCGCACCGGCAAGCGCACCGCGCAGGCGGCCGTGCGTTTAGCCGTTGAAATGTGCGACGAGGGCCTGATCGACGAGAAAGAAGCGTTGCGACGCGTCGAGCCGAAACAACTCGATCGCTTGTTGCACCCGACGTTTGATCCCGACGCGCCGCGTTTTAAGTTGGCGCAGGGGTTACCCGCGTCGCCGGGTGCGGTCAGCGGCATGATCGTCTTCACCGCCGACGACGCGGAGAGCTGGGCGACGCGCGGTCATCCCGTGATCTTGGTGCGGCGCGAAACGTCGCCCGAAGACATCGGCGGCATGCACGCGGCGCAGGGCATCCTGACCACGCTCGGAGGCATGACGAGCCACGCGGCGGTGGTGGCGCGCGGCATGGGCAAGTGTTGTGTGGCCGGTTGTGCGGAAGCGCGCATCGATGCGGCGCAAGGCACGCTTTCGTTTAAGAGCAACGAGTTAAACGAAGGCGATTGGATCTCGCTCGACGGCGCGACCGGCGAGGTCTTTTTGGATCAGGTCCCGACGCGCGCACCCGAGGTCGGTGGGCACTTCCGGCGCATTCTTGCGATCGCGGACAACCATCGCAAGCTCGGCGTGCGCACGAACGCGGATACGCCCCACGACGCGCAGGTTGCGCGCGACTTCGGCGCGGAGGGCATCGGCCTGTGCCGCACCGAGCACATGTTTTTTGAGGAGTCGCGCATCCTCGCCGTGCGCGAGATGATTTTGGCGGAGACGCCCGAAGCGCGGACGACGGCGCTCGACAAACTGCTCGAGCCCCAGCGCGACGACTTCTTAGGGATCTTTCGCGCGATGGACGGTTTACCGGTCACCATCCGTTTGCTCGATCCGCCGCTGCATGAGTTTCTCCCCCACGAGAAAGAGGCGCGCGAGAAGCTCGCGAAGACGCTCGGCGTTTCCCTTGAGACGGTCGAGCGGCGTTGCAAAGATCTCGCGGAGTTCAACCCGATGCTCGGCCACCGCGGCTGTCGCTTGGCGATCACGTACCCCGAGATCGTCGAGATGCAGGGCCGCGCGATCGTCGAAGCCGCCAAGCTCGCGAAAGAAGAAGGCATCGACGTTAGGCCCGAGATCATGGTGCCGTTGATCGGAACCAAAGCGGAACTCGATTTTTGCGCGGCGCGTTTGCGGCGCATCATCGACGAGGTCGACGCGGGCGTGCCGTTCATGATCGGCACGATGATCGAAGTGCCGCGCGCGGCGTTGCGCGCCGGCGAAATCGCCCACAGCGCGGAGTTCTTCTCGTTCGGTACCAACGACCTCACGCAGATGACGTATGGCTACAGCCGCGACGACTCGGGAAGGTTCCTCCCCGAGTACGTCGAAAAAAAAATCCTGCCCCACGACCCGTTCCAAACCCTGGATCGAAACGGCGTCGGAAGACTCATCGCGATGGCGTGCCAAGAAGGAAGAGCAACGCGCCCCGAGATCAAACTCGGCATCTGCGGCGAGCACGGCGGCGACCCCAGCAGCATCGAGTTCTGCGCACAGACAGGGCTGGACTACGTGTCGTGCTCGCCGTTCCGCGTACCGATCGCGCGGCTAGCGGCGGCGCGGGCGGCGATCGATTAGGCTCCGTTTCAAAAATCCATCGAGAGTCGCTTGGCGGCGGCACCGCGTGACGAGCGGCTCGCGCGCGAGAAACCACGCTCGGTCTTGGTTCTAGCGATGGAATCTCGAATCGGAGCCCCATCGCGGGATCACGCGCCAACCAACCGGTCGTCCACTAGGATGCAAACCATGAGTGGCCCGTTTGTCCCGCGCGCCGGCGGAATTCTCAGCGCCGACATTGCCGTTCCCGAACACGAACGTGAAGTGCGGTTTTACTCGCGCGTCCTCAGCACGGGCGAGAATCCGCTGTGGCGCGAAGACCTGATGAACAACGCAGGCGCGCCGGTCATCGGATTGGGCGCGCGCAGCGCGGAGTATGCTGACCTTCCGCTCCAATGGATGCCGCACATTCAGGTCGCCGATGTCGCAGCCAGTGCGCAGCGTGCGCTCGATCTGAGCGGAACTGAGCTGATGCATGGCAAAGACGACGGTGGAAAGAGCCAATGGGCCGTGCTGCTCGATCCGAATGGCGCGGCGTTCGGGATCATCCCAATCGTTTCTGAGGACGCGCTCCCCCCAACTGAGGACGTCGCATCGCGCGACGCGGCGGCGCGTGTGGGTTGCATCTCTTGGCTCGACCTAACGGTCTCCAACGCCGCGGCAACCCGTGACTTCTATCGCCAGGTTGTTGGCTGGTCGGTGCAAGACGTCGAGATGGAGGACGTAAGCGAGCGCTACGCCGACTACAACATGCTGGGTGATGATGGAAACCCGGCGGCCGGAGTCTGTCATGCACGTGGCGCAAACCTAGACCTGCCTCCGGTCTGGATGATCTATCTTCCCGTTGGCGACCTCGCCGAAAGTCTTCGTCGCGTACGAGCAGAAGGGGGCAAAGTCATCAAGGCGAGACAAGGGACGGACGGGGAGTACGCCTATGCGGCTGTCCAGGATCCGGTCGGGGCGTGCCTGGCGTTGGTACCGGGATAGAGACCTCGCGCTGCACCTTGATGCGCTCGACACCGAGGCGCATGCTCGTCAGATAGGTGAAGACGCCTACGTCGAGCCCAACGAGCACGTTTCTGCCGATTGCTCCTTGTACGTGCGCTGCGGTGCCGTGGCGAAGGGGCGCCAAGTCTTCAAGACGGTTCTGAACAATCCTTGGGATCGCCAAGGACATGGAGTTCGAAGCTCTTCTCTGAGTGGCGGCGACCGCTACGAGCGCATGAACGCGCATCCACCACGATGCCCACCCGGTTCCACGTCCGGCAGAAACGAACTCGGCGTAGTCGTCGTGCCATAGGTGCGCTCCATCCCGGTGCCCCGCGCGGCGCAACGGTCAACGGCGTGCTGCGGACGCGTTCAGGGCCACCGCGGCGCGAACAAGGGCCCTGAACGCCTGCTCGTCTATCTCTGCTCCCTCCTGGAGGTCGATCGCGCGCCGCACCCTTCCTTCCAGACTGGCGTTGAACAGACCTGAAGGATCCTCAAGTGCAGCCCCTTTGGCAAAAGTAAGCTTCACTTTGTCCTTGTAGGCCTCGCCGGTGCAGACGATTCCATCGTGGGACCAAACGGGAACACCAAGCATCGAGTTCGAGGGCTTCCTCCATTTCACCTCCTCGACTGTTTCGGGGTCCGCCAGCCGGATGAGAGCGCGCACGCGAGCAAGAGTCGTGCCCCTCCAGTCGCCCAGGCTGTTGATCCTCGCGTCAATCAGTTGCGCCGGGGAAGGGTCCGTCGCTGTATCTGCCGCAGCTTTTTTCTTCGACTTGCCTGCCATTTGGTCCTGCTCCCTATGATGACTCGACTCACAGAGCCCTATCTCTAGACCGGGTTGGCAAGCTCGCCACACGCCAAACTTCGCTCATCCCTTCTAGCGGTACCTGCATTACGGCGCCCATTACGGCGCCAGGTCAATCGGGCGTCAACTGAACCTACACAACTAACCTTCGCGCTGCCGGGTCGCCCACGAGAGTGGCAGGAGATGTTGCCTCCTCCGCCGAACGTCATAGAAGAACAGGCGCACCGACTCCGCACCGAGATTTTGGACTTGGGCAAGAACCGACAAGAGGTCTTGGCAGGTCGTCCCGGGGCCTGCTTTGATCACAACTCTGCGTCCGTGCGCGCGTTCGCGCAAACGTTCGATTGCGCCTTCCAACCCACGGAGGCGCCGCCCAGCGACGAGGTATCTCAGATCGCGACCAGGGGGAAGCACGCCGATGCCGACATCGCTCGAGGGTTCCTCTGAGCGAAGATAGGGCGCCTCCCAGCCTGTCAAGAACGAGTCAACGACAACCGTGCGCGCGCCGGTCGACGCCGCGAATTGGATACGAAACACGTGCTCCGACACGCAGCCCGAAACAACTCGAACAGCGGTTCCACCGTCATTGCCGCGGAAGCGTGAACGCGCACGACAAGGGCTGATACCGCCTGCGTATACTCCGCGACAAGCACGTCGCCTGCGGCGCGAACGGCCGGCTGCAGACACATCCGGTCGAACTCCTCCAGGCTTCGACAACGAACGCCGTTGGCGGATAACGAACCGTCCTTGCCGACGGTCACGTCCAGCCTGGTCGATCGGCCAAAGTCCCGGGGCAACTTCGGTAGTGTCGTCGAGCCACTAACGCAGCCAAGAGATGTTGCGCCAACGAGTAGGAGTGCAACGCTGCCGGGCCGCTTCAATGCAACGTTCTTCCGTACGCGCGGAGTGTCAGCAAACTGTCCAATGTCAGGATGGAACGCCACTCGGGTTCTCCGCCTTCGGGCGGCTCCCAGCTGATCGGCCAGCCTCCGTCCTCGTTTTGGCGTCGCTCCAGATCGTCGATGTGGCGTTCCAACACGTCATTTTCGAAGTACTTCGCCAGCCGGCAATCCGGAGACGGCGCGAATTGGATCGGCGTGACGCCGTAGCTTACGACCGGCGTGTCCATGTATACGTAGTCGTTGTCGAACAACTGCGCCGTCACGTTCTCCCACGCCTCCTCGACGCGCGGGCTGCTCGGTGCGTGCTCCAAGAGATCCAGCGTGTGCTGCATCGTGTGGCCGCTCCACTTAGGACCGGCTTCGATCGCGTTCAGGCACCATTCTGTCGCCTGCGTTAGCCACGGGTGTTTCAGCTCGAGCGCGTGCAGACCCGCGATCACGCCGGCCGTTGCGTGCAACGACGGCTCCCATCCGAATGGGCTTGCCCAGTGCGCGGCGTGCGGTGATTCAAGCGCCTCTTTCGGCACATAGGCGAGCGCTCCGTCCGACGTTGCACAAGACGCCAAGTGGTCGCAGATCGAACTCCACGACGCGTCCGCTTTCAAGCCCACCTTGCGCAAAGCCGACGCCGCGAAGTGAACCGCCAACGGATAACTCAGCTCCGTTCGGACGTCGGGCTCCAACGCGTTTCCGAATCCGCCGTCTGCGTTGCGGTACGGCGCAAGTGCTTCGTGCACGTCCGCCGCCGAGCCGTCAGCAAACGCGTACGCGAACTGCGCGCGTTCCAACGCACGACCGTGCGACTCGATAAACGACGCGGCGCGCTCCAAGCGGGACATGCCCTCAGCTTACGTCAGAGCGTCTTGAGGTACTCGAGCAGCGCGATTTTTTGCGGCTCGGTTAGGTCGTCGGGGTACGTGTGCCCCTTGGCACTTTTACCGCGGATGCGGGTGTCGAAAAACTCGCGCTTGGACTTGCCGGTTGGGCCGCGCGGTCGCTCGCGATACTCAGTGACTTCCAACCCAACCCGTTTTTTGTCGTATCCCGTGCGGGTCCGCTTCCACACGCGCGGTCGATCCTTGCTGTGCAGCACATGCCACAGCGTCGGCACCGACCCGTTGTGAAAATAGGGCGCGCTCGCCCACACGCCGTCGAGCGGCGGCGCGACATAGCCTTCCGGCCTCACGACGACCGCACGTTTGCCGTAGTCCGTAAACCAGCTCTTGCCGTACTCGCGCCGCTGCCACGGACGCAGCGCGTGCAGCCGCACCGGGTCGGTGCCCACGTCGTCGAGCGCTACGACTTTCTCGGGGTAATCGCCGTCTTCGCCATACGTTCCGTGGCAACGCGCACACGTCTTTTCGAAGACGCGCTTGCCTTGTTTTGCCAGGTCCTCGTCAATGGCGTGCGGCCAACGCGGCGCCTCGATTGACTCGAGATACGCGGCGATGTGACGAAAGTCGTTCTCCCACGATTTCACCAGCGCCGCGCTGTTTCTCGGCACCAACATGAACTGCATCAGGGCACGGTGGTGTTTTTGCGCGAAGTTGTCGGCGTAGAGCCGCGTTTTCTTTTTGAAGTGCCACCATGGCGGCGCGTCCATGTCGTGGTGATCAAACGTGAGACGCTGCGGTCGCACGGCAGGTTCGAGATCATCGCCGCGGCCGTGCATCAAAGCGACGCCAAACATCACGGCATTCGTGGTTCCGTTCGACGACCCGAGCGGTATCAGCAGCGCGCCGAGTTCCATGTCGGCCAGCCTTTTTTTGAGGCGCAGCTTCGTCAGGCGCACGTCGGCCGTCAGCGTGTGCAACGCGAGGTTGGAGTTCGGCAGCCCGGCGATCACGCGCCCACCCACCTGGCCGCCGTGACACGCGAAACAGTTCAGCGTCCACTGCCCCGCGTCGCTTACGACGTACTGCAGAGGCCGCCCCCGCCGGTCGCCGGGACGCGGGTGCAACCCGTATCGCTCCATCGCCATGCGACGACGCTCCGGCCGCTCCGCGTTCTTGGCGCGCGCGCGGAGTTCTGTGGGCCAGACGCGCCAAAGCTCGTCGAACGTCTCCTGGTCAAAAGCCGGAGGCAAGAATTCCTTCTCCAGCAGCAGGCGCAGCCCCTCGGCGGGGTCAGGCGTAAACCGCGCGCGCGGCTCGGCGGGCTCCGACCACACCGCGACCGCGAGCCCGAGCAGGGCGCACGCGAGGCCGGCGGTGCGACGCATCATCCCCTCAGTCTCGCCGCCGCAGCCAAGACGGCAAGGGCGCGGGCGCGAGAGCCCCGAAAAAGAGGCGCGAACCTTGGACAGATTCACGTCCGTGAGCGTCGTTTGTTGCCCGGCGCGCGATTCGAGCGCTGCGCTCTCCGTCCGGCCGTGCGTATACTGTTCCGCTCATGGCTGGCCATAGTAAATGGGCGAACATTAAGCATAAAAAAGCCGCGCAGGATGCGAAGCGCGGCAAGGTGTTCTCCAAAATCGTCCGACTGATCATGGTGGCGGCGCGCAACGGCGGCGGCGACATCACGATGAATCTCGCGCTCCGCTATGCGATCGACAAGGCACGCGTGGCCAATATGCCCGCCGCCAACATCGACCGCGCCATCAAAAAGGGGACGGGCGAGCTCGAAGGCGAGGAGATCCAAGAGCTCACGTACGAGGGCTACGGCCCCGGCGGCGCGGGCGTTTTGATCCAGGCGCTGACCGACAACGTGAAGCGCACCGCCCCCGAAGTCCGCCACATCCTGGAAAAACGTGGCGGTTCGCTGGGCAAACCCGGCAGCGTGGCATGGAATTTCGAACAAAAATCCGTCTTCACCGTTTCCGCAGAGGGGATCGATGAGGACGAACTCATGCTGATGGGATTAGAAGCCGGCGCCGACGATGTGACCCGCGAGGACACGATGTTCTCGATCACCGGGCCGACCGAGGCGTTCGGCACGATCGGCCAAGCGCTCGAGGGCGCCGGCATCAAGGTGGACTCGAGCGACATCTCGTTTGTTCCCAAGGCCACCGTCATGCTCGAAGCCAACGACGCCCGCAAGATGATTGCGATCATCGAAGCGCTCGAAGATCACGACGACATCCAGGCCGCGATCACCAACGCCGACATCCCCGAAGAGGTCTTGGCCGAGATTGCGAACGGATGAGCAAGGGGCCGGTCCACCAACTCGAAAAGGCGATCGGCCAAGTCCTCCTGGGCAAGCCGAAGCCGATCCGGCTCGTCTTAACCGGGCTGCTCGCAGGCGGCCATGTGCTCGTCGAAGACGTCCCTGGCGTCGGCAAGACGTTGCTCGCGCGCACACTCGCACGCTGCATCGACGCGTCGTTTCACCGGCTGCAATTCACACCGGACTTGTTGCCTTCCGACTTGTTGGGCACATCCATCTTCAACCAGAAGACCAGCGAGTTCGAGTTCCGGCCGGGCCCGGTGTTCGCGCACGTCATCCTGGCCGATGAAATCAACCGCACGACACCGCGCACGCAATCCGCGCTGCTCGAAGCCATGAACGCGGCCAGCGTTTCCGTGGACGGAACGACGTATCCGCTGCCGGATCCGTTCTTGGTGGTCGCGACGCAAAACCCGTTCGAATTCGAAGGAACGTACCCGCTCCCCGAATCGCAGCTCGACCGGTTCATGATGCGCATCGGGATCGGCTATCCCAAGCGGGCCGCTGAAAAAGAGATGCTCACCGCGCAGCAGCGCAGCCATCCCGTGAACTCCTTGCAACCGATCGTGAGCGTGGACGATGTCCGCGCCGCGCAGACGGCCGTGCGCGACGTGACCATCGAGGATTCGCTGCGCGACTATCTCCTGTCCATCGTCGCCGCCACGCGCGACGCCGAGCGCGTGCGCCTGGGCGTGTCGCCGCGCGGCGCCAAAGCTTTGCAGCGCGCCGCGCAAGCGTTTGCTTTCTTAGAAGGTCGCACCTATGTGATTCCCGATGACATCAAACGCTTGGTCGTTCCGGTACTCAGCCACCGCCTCGTTCTCGACGGGTCGTTTCAGGGTGATGCGAGTTCGGTTGACCGCGAACGCGCGATGCTAGAGATCCTCGAGAGCGTCGAGGTTCCACTTTAGACCCGCGCTGGCGAGCGCGGCGCGCGTGGTCGGTCCATGCGCCCAGTACCGCACATCGGGCCGCACGCGGCAACCAAGAGCAACAAACGCGCGCACCTGCGACGGCGCCCAAAACGCGATCGCGTCCGCATGCTCAAACGGCGTGACGTCCACGTCTTTCCACGTCACGGTCCGATAGACCGCCGCCACCACGACGGTCGCGCCTCGCGCGCGCAGGCCATCAGCCAGCGCCGGGTGGGAATCTTGCGCCTGCGGAAGCAGCAACCGCTGTCCGTGCGCGTCGCCCCACGCCTCCGCCAAGCGGGCGCCCCCCTCGTCGCCGACCACGGCCGCCGTCACGCCCATCGCGGCGAGCGCGCGCTCCGTCGCCGGGCCGACCGCGCCGACGCGGGGCCATGAAGCGGACGCCGGGGCGCGCGCCACGGCGTTCGCACTGGAAAAGAGCACGCCGTCAAACATGGCGGGGTCGGGGAACGGATCGTGATCGACCGTTTTTGTGAGCGCCACCCACGTCACGTCGTGCCCGGGCAACGAAAAGCCCACCGGAGGATGCGCGCGGGTGCCGACGACGTTCACGCGCTATCCCTCGTTGAGTCGGCGCTGCAAATCGGCCGCGTCCTTGTGCATCGGTGCCTGCGCCAATACGTCCGCGAGCAGGCGGCGGGCGGCCGCGGGCTCGTACCGCGTCACGCACCACTGCGCCAAGCGCAAACGGGCTTCCACGCCATCGCCGAGACTCTCCCGCCGTCGCTGTACCCGCAGCGCGAGGTCGGCGCGATCGTGAATCGCAACAATGTCGCCGGGCTCGACGCGATACGCGCGGCCGTCGCGCCCCGTCGCCTCGATCCCAAGCGGTTCGATCTTGGTGACATGCGCCACGCGAAACGTCTTGTCGGCTAACTCCAACAAGTCCGGGTAGGTTTCGCGTGCTCCTCCGCCGGCGGGCGGCACGCCGCGTTGCATCGCCGGCGGTTGTTTTTTGGCGGGCGGAGGTTGCTCCGCCACCGGGAGCGGTTTCGCATCGTCGGACTTGGCCGCCGGCTTGGCGGGCAACGACACCTCGGCAACCGACGGCGTGGGCGACGGGTCGGCCCCCGCACCGACGGGGGATCCCAGCACTTCGGAATTGGACTTCCAAAGCGCCGCCAAAATCGCGGCCAAGATCACCACCACGAACGCAAGTACGATGACCGCGAGCTTCCACGTCGTCGCTGTGTCCGGGGCCGCACGCGCCACCGCGGACGGCGGCTGGCGACGCGCCGGCCGCGCGGCCGCGGCAACCGGCCGCGCGGCCGGCTTCGCCTGCGTAGGCTTCGGCTTCGCTTTCGGTTCGCGTTTCGCAGGCCGGGGCTTGCGCGGGGCGTCCGCCAACGCGGGCGTCACCGGCAGTTTGCGATAGGTGAACTCCAACGTCACGTTGCCCAAGCGCAAAAGATCGCCCTCTTCCAGCGAACTCGGCATGTCGCGGGTCAACGAGGCGCCATTGATCGCACAGCCATCCGCGAGGCTGGTGATACGGACTTGGCGGCCCTCGCGGCTGAGCAACGCCTGGCGCGCGGCCACGCTGGCGTGCGGGATCGTCACGTCGGCGTCGCGATCGCCCCCCACGACCAAGAGCGCACCCTCCAACGGCCAGATACGCCGCCCGGTCGGAGTGTCCCAAACCAAAAACGCCACGCCGCGAGTATACGCGGCGGATGGCCACGCGACCTGTGCGCGTGAAAAAGTCGGCGCCCGAAAAAGGCCGGAACGACGATAAGTCGTTCCGGCCTGATGGTTCGTGTGTCGAGCGCGTTGGTTAACGCTTCGAGAACTGGAACTTCGCTCGGGCGCCGGCCTGACCGTACTTCTTGCGCTCCTTCATCCGGGAGTCGCGAGTCAGGTATCCGCCTTCGCGCAGAGTCGCGAACAGCGTTTCGTCGACCGCCTTCAAAACGCGCGCCACGCCCAGGCGCACAGCGCCGGCTTGGCCAAGCGGCCCGCCGCCCTTCACGTTCACGAAGATGTCGTACTTGTCGCTCACGTCGGTGGCCTTCAACGGGCCGCGCGCGAGGTTGCGCATATCAATGGTCGGGAAGTACACGTCGAACGGCTTGCCGTTGATGTTGAACTCGCCCGAACCCGGCCGCATGCGTACGCGCGCGACCGCGGTCTTACGACGACCGGTACCCCAAGTGAAAGCGGTTTGGCTCATCGTCTAACCCTTATCGTTTCGCTGTACCGAACGCGATCGGTTCCGGCTTTTGTGCTTCGTGCGGATGCTCCACACCGGGATACAACTTCAACTTCTTAAGCATCGTGCGACCGAGCTTAGTCTTCGGCAACATGCGACGCACAGCCAGGCGCATGATCTGCTCCGGACGCCGGGTCCGCATCTCGCTCAGCGTCCGAGTCTTGCGGCCGCTCGGCCAACCCGTGTACCACTGGTAGATCTTGTCGGTTTCTTTTTTGCCCGTCGCCTGGACCTTGTCCGCGTTGATCACGACGACAAAGTCGCCCGTGTCCATGTGGGGAGTCCAAGTCGGCTTGTTCTTACCCTGCAAGATGCGGGCAATCTCAACAGCCGCACGGCCCAGGATTTCCTGGGACGCGTCAACGATGTACCAGCGGGGATTGATGTCCCCGGCTTTAGCCATAGGAGTTTTCATGGGTCGCTCGAAGTCGAAACGGAGAACGTAAGCGGGTTTTCGGACTCTGTCAAAGGTTTGGGAGCAGGGGGCTCACTCGCCGAGGAAAAGCTCCGCGCGGCCCAGATGCGGAACCGAGCCCGGGTCCACGCTTGGCGGGCCGATTTCTGAGCTTCCGGCCGCCGCGAGCGACCCCCAACCCGGCTTGCGCGCCCGGATGACCCCGCCCATTTTACCGGTCTTTCCCGGCGTCATCGACGACTCCTTCGCGAATGGAATCGACTCGGTCACAAACAGCCGGACGACCCCTTCCTCCAGCATCCCCGGCGCCCCGGGGGCATCCCACCAGGCGCCAACGCCGACTCGATACACGACCGGCTGGCTTCCCGGCGGAACCACGACCCGCGCGCCGGGCCCTGCATATGCCATGACGTGGAACGTCCGAACCCTTTCGAAGCCGCCGCCGCGGTACGCGATCTCGATCTTCCCGCGCGCGAGCGCGCGATAGTCGGCTTGGGGACGCCAGAGGCCGATCGCTGTGCCGACCGCCGCAAACAGCAAACATCCGAACACCGCGCGACGCGGCGCGACGCCGGCACGGCGCGCGAGCACCAAGTGAATCAGCAACGCAAGCGAAGTCGCGAGCACGATCCAACGCGCCGATTGCAGCGGTGCGCTCCCGCCGACGTTACCGCCGACGAGGTCGTAGATTTCCGGCGCCGCGACGGGCGCGCGTGGAACCCGCAAGGGTCGGACCGGTCCCGCCGCTTCCCAAACGGCGTCAAACGACGCGCCGCGCGTGAGCCGACCGATTCCAACCGCCGGCCACGCGTCCCCCGCCAAAGGATCGACCCACACCAAGTCCCCTCCGCCCAGCACCCACAGGGTGAGCGCAGCCATGGCCTGTTCGGGCACGCGTTGCCCGGCTTGCACCAGCACGCGGTCGAACACATCAAGCGCACTCCACTGATCCGTTTGAAGGAACGCGGCGCGAATCGCTGTGAACACAAGCGTTGGGTCCGACGCTTGTTTGGGCAGCGGCCCGATGACCCCCACTAAGCGCACGCCTTTGGGAACCGGCTGCAACGTGAGCGCCGGTTGGGGCGCGTTGTCGACGGTCAGCGGGCACGGTGTCTGTTCGACGAACACAAGTTCGCTGGTGCTGATCGCAAACGTCCAGCCACCAGCGCTCACGGTCGCCGGCTCACTCGTAGCGACGAGCGCCGGAACGCCAGGTCGCGCGTAGGGACCAAGCGGCGTCGACACTTCGGGCGCGGCAAGCAGCAAAAACAATAGCGCGCTGTTCACCGACGCCTCTTGGGCCACGCGAGGACGGCAACCGGCCAAACCAACAATGCCAAGATCGCCGGAACCGGCGCCTCGGGGCGCGCGAGGTGTTGCGCGGCCAAGATCGGCGACAGCGCTTCCCACACGCTCGCGTATGCGACGTTGCCGAACTCCGACACGAGATGGCCGAGAAAAAACGGAAGCCCAAACAAAAGCGCAACGGTGGACAGGTACAGCGTGCGCGGCGCACGACGACCCGCAAAACCGCAAACACAAGAAACGGCGATCAACGCGAGCGCCCAGACGCGCACGGACCACGGGTGGCCGTATCCGGTCGCGCCCCAAACCGGGAGCACCATGACGAGCCACAGGAGCGCCCACGCCATCGATCCGCGGCCCACCGCCGGGCCCGACCACGCCGCGTGCAAGCACGCCAGCCCGGTGCACAGTCCTAGGGGGCCGGCTCCGGGTGCGGCCGTCGTGAACACGAGACCCGTGCCGACGACGACCGTGCCCACGAACGCGCTGTTCCATTCGGACATCGGTACGGTCGAGGTCGCCACGTCCCGAGTATGGCATGGCGATGCCCCGACCGTAAAACGACGCCGGCGGCCTACCCCTCGCGGCGAATCCGCGCGGCGACTTCGATGCGTGCTCCGGTCTTCGAACCGGTCGCCGTGATCGGAACCGTTTTCGACTCGTACCCGGACGCGTGCGCCGTCGCGTCGTACGCGTCGGCGGCATAAACATGACCGGTCACGATCCCATCAAGGGAGCGGCGAATCGCGACATCGTGCCAGGTGTCTCCGATCCGAGCGCGGAGGACCACCGATGCACCTGGAACCGCTTGCCCCGTCGCCGCATCCATCACCCGCACAGCGAACCGAACCGGCATGTTCACGGCATCGGGCCCCTTGATCGGCGGCAGCGCGAACCGCACCGTACGCGGCCCGGCCCCATCCAACTCGACCGTGCGCCGCGCGCCGCCATACGGACTCTCCTCGGCGTTCCCGGCGAAGCCACCGATCTGAGGCAGGTTGCCTCCGCTCACGGTGATCTCGAACGAGCCCGCGGGGATCTGCTCGATCAAAAAACGGCCGTCGGCGTCGGTGATCACAGGACCTAGATAGAGCGTTCCGTCCTTGCTCGACACGCTGACCCTGCGTCCGGCGACCGGCACATCGCTTTCAGCATCGCGGACCACCCCTTGAAGGCGCGTCCCGATTGCAGGAATGACGATGACGACTTCGCGCGTTTCTTGGTCAACCGACAACACCTTCGCGCGACGACTGCCTCCGCGTCCCAACACCACGCTGTAATGACCCGGAAAAACATCCACGGCGATTGAGCCCGACGCATCGCTTCGCAGTTTCAACGCTTGGAGCCGCAAGGACTCGCCCGGCGTGAGCAACGCGAATCCCGTCGCGGCGGTGAGAGTCGCAACGCGGCCTGAAATCGCCCGCCCTCGGTCGTCGCGCAGCCGCAGCACCACCGCGCGGCGTTGCGGTACATCGAGTTTTAGAGACGCGCCCGTTCCGGGGTGCAGCGCCGTCGCTCCACGCGGCTCGAACAAGCGCCACACCATGCCGGCGCCATACCAAAGCGAATGCTGGCCCAAGACGGCGCGCGCACGCGCCTCCGGCAATCCAACGAACCGCGCGACGCCCTCGTCGTCCGCTTGTGCGTTCCAAAACCGTTTCTCGCCGTCGTCGACTTCGACATGGACCCACGTGCCGGGCGCCGTGAGAACGTCGAGCGCACACCCCGGAAGAAACGACAACACGACATCCGCGGCGGGCGCCTCGACAAGAACTCGAACGTCCGTTTGGCCGGACGCCCTCCCGATCAGTTGGTAGCGACCGGGAGGCAGCGCCAACGAGAATGTCCCACCGCTCGCTTTTGTCGATTGCAGCAACGGCATCACTTCGTGGCCACGCGTGAGGCCTTCCGGCAGCCCGGCGAGCACATCGATCGTCGCGTCGTCGGCGCCGACCACGCGCCCGGAAACCGTCATTTCTGGCTGCCCAGGATCGAGAGCGACGGCAAGATGCGGCGGTTCAAGGTCGGTACGAATCAATGCGCCCTGACTCCGCGTTCGGTGCGACGGAGCGAACACTTGCGCCACGATACTGAGTTCGTCCCGCGTGCGGAGCGCGGTCAGACTGGCGAGCGGAAAGATCGCACGTCCGAGCGGCGCCGGAAACTTCGGGTGGCTTCCTTCGGCGCGCGCCGCCGCAACGTGTGTGAGATCGCGCCCGCGCACCAACGTGATCGCAGCCTGTGACAACGGTTGCCCTGTCTTTGCATCCGTCACATCGATAATCGTGGCGTTGCGCGTGAGCGTGACATCGAGCGCGGCGGCGGCGGCGATCGGAACGGACGCATATCCGGGCGCGCTCACGTAAACGATCGGCGCCGTGTCGGGCGCGGTCGCGAACGAGAACGCCCCGCTGCTGTCGGTAAACACGATCTGCCCTACTTCGCCCGCGCGGCCCGGGCCGATGGCGACGCGCGCCAACGGTATCGGACGGTCGCTCGTGTCGAGCACGCGCCCCGCACAAGGAGCCGCGCGCTGAAGCACGACGCGCATCTCTCGGTTCTGTCGCGCGTCCCGCTTCAGCGCGACGGAACGCGCCGCGAACCCTGGCTTGAAAAACGCGAGGCCATAGTTTGGGCCGAGATCGAGCATGTCCGTCTCGAACCGCCCATCCTCGTCTGTTTCATGGAGGGCCTGCGTCTCCGCAAGCGCGGTTTCGAGCCAGTGCCCGCGTGGCTCGGGCGCGCCGGGAAGGCGTGGCTGAACAACGAGGCGCACGCCGGCGAGCGGCTGGCCCGCCTCGTCGACCACGACGCCGAACGCGAACGGTGTCGGCGTCTCGCCAACCGAGGGCGCGTGAACAGGCTTCGTCGCCGGCTCGGGTTCGCTTCTCGCTTGTGCGTTTGTTGGAGCCTGCGTACGTCCCATCCTCGGTGCCGTCGCCGACGGCCGCTCTTCGTTCCAGACGACAAATCCGGCACTTAGTACGACCAGCAAGAGCACCGCGCCCGCAACAAGTTTGAATTTCATGACCCCTCCGATCAGCATGGCGGCTGCGGCATCGCGCAGTAGCCACGGCACACCCAAAACCAACGTGGCCACGCGCGACGGAAGTCGCGAGCGGAGCAGATCACGAGCGCGTTTTAGACGCTGGCGCACGGCTTCGGGTCGAAGCCGAAGGAGACGTCCGCACTCCGCGACGGTAAGGCCGTCTAAGTAGTGCAGGATGACGACGTCGCGGTACTTTGGGGCCAACCGATCCACGGCCGCCCGCACAAATTCCGCGTCGACCCCGTCCGATGTCCGGTCCGCGGCTTCCCGCGCGAGCCGGCGCCCGATTTCAACTTCGCGACGGCGCCGCGCGACGTGCCGATAGGAGATCCGTACGGTCGCGGTAACCAGCCACGCCAACGGCGACGGGCGCGGAACTTCGGAACGCCGCAACAGCGCCAGATAGGCTGTCTGGACGGCGTCCTCAGCGTCCGCGCCATGAATGCGGCGCGCGGCCGCAAGGAGGCGCGGGCGCGTGCGATCCACAAACGTATGGATCGCGTCGACGTCGCCGTCTGCTACGAACCGAGACAAGAGATCTGCAAGATCCACAGGGGAGATATGCCTCGAACGCTCCCTCACGTGACAAAAATCTCCATCTCAGCACTCGCGGTCCGGGTGGTCAACGCCCGTACGTCTTACGCGCTCCGCGCCACCCATGCTCCGGGGCGGGTGATTTGGACGCGTACCTAGGCGCGGCGCGGAGCTGGGTCACCCAAACGACCCCGTGACAAGACAAGGGTACGACCGAGGGTTGTCGCGTGGGCCGGGTCTTCGACCTGTCGCGCTAGCCGTCCGTGACCATGTGGTCCCAGCGGACGTCGAGCTCGCGGCCTTTGGCGCGGTCCATTCTTCGGACTGCGCCCATCAGCAGTTCGATTTTGAGCTCGACGGAGTTTTCGCCGATCTCGCTGAGCGGTCGGCCCCAGCGGATCGTGATGTCGTGCGCGCCGTAGAGCACAACGCCCAACCGGCTCTGGAACGCCCCGCTGACGTCGACCCACTCGATCCCGAGCGGCGCGATCGCAACGCGGTGCGGTTGCAGTTGCACGACGGCCGCCAACCCGTCCTGAAGGGATCCGCACTTCCACGTGCGCCCCGGTGCCGGCGGATCCGTGTGCACGCCACGGATCTGCAGCAGCCCGTTGGCGGCGGTCGTGTACGGTTCGCCCGGCAAGACGACACCGTCGCGGGTCACCGGAATGCGCTCGTCGTTGTGGAACACAATGGCGATCGGCCGGTGCATTTCAAACGACACGGCGTATTGACGCGGCCAAATCCGGCGCACCGAATCGACGGTCTTAACGCCGGGCACATCGAACATAGCGCGCGTCACCTTGGCGGCGAACTCGGCGTCGAAGAGATTGATCGGCCCCAACCTCTGCAGCCGCTGCACGACGGGATCGACCACGCTTGATCCACCCCAGTCCGGGCCGGCCCCGCGCATGAACGTGGGCGTGGCGAGGAAGCGCGGATCTTTGCGCAATCCGTCGATCGCCACACCGCTCAACCAAACCAAGACGCCAAACAAGGCGATGCCGATCCAAAGGCGCGGGCTTTTCAGTCCCATCGTCGCACCTCCATCCGCAACTCGACGCCGAACTGTCGATCCACTTGGGCCCGCACGCGATCGGTGAGCTTGCGCACATCTTCCGCACGTCCGCCGCCTGCGTTCTCGAAGAAGTTCGCGTGGATCGCGGAGACCGCGACCGGACCTTCGTGCCAGCCCTTGCAACCTGCCGCGTCGATCAAGCGCCCGGCGGAATCACCGTCCGGATTCTTGAACACGCAGCCGGCGTTGCCGATCCAACCCGGCTGGGTCGCCAGGCGTTCGCGCAACATTTCGTGTTTCGATTCCTGCAGGCGCGTCGCGTCGTCGGGTCGGACGGCTAGGCCCGCGCGCACAACAACACGCGTTCCGACCTTGGACGCGCGGTACCGGAAAAACTGACCGTCGGGGACGACGCGCTCGAGCGTTCCGTCCTCGTCCATCAGATCGATCCACATCGCTACTTCGCTGATCGATCCCAAACGGCTGCCGGCGTTGCCAAAGATCGCGCCGCCCAACTGTCCGGGGATCCCCGCGAGCGCTTCCAAGCCGCCGCAGCCCCATTCGGCTGCCTTCGACACGATCTGATGGAGCAACGCGCCCGCTTCGGCGACGACAATCTCCTCGTCGAAGTGGACGCCGCGCAAGCGTGCAAGCGACAACACGGCACCGCGTACGCCGCGATCGGGAACGAGCAAGTTGGAGCCGCCGCCCAGCACGCGATACGGCATGCCGATGCGCCAAAGCGCGTGCACAGCGTCGGCAAGTTCTTCGGGCGATGCCGGCTCGAGGTAGAGCTCCGCGGGCCCGCCGATGCGCCACGTCGTCAACGGCGCGAGCGGGTGCTCGGCGGCGAGTTCGCCTTTAAAGCGATTCTGCAATGCGACCGGCAACATCGCCAACGTCCCCCGCTCCCATAGTGACGACCACATCGCCGGCGCGCGCTTGGGTACGCACAAAGTCGACGATCGATTCGAAATCCGGAATATGCACGGCGTCCCCGCCGCGCAAACGCACCGCGTCCACGAGGTCACTCGACGAGACGGCGACCCGATCTTCGTCGGCATCGCGCGCGGCAAACACGGCGGGCACGACGATGCGATCGGCGCCGGCGAGCGCTTCGGCGAACGCGGGCAAGAACCGCCGCAAACGCGAGTACTGGTGCGGCTGAAACACGACCCACAAACGCCGGGGCGTGTACTCCTGCCGCAGCGCGTCGAGACCGGCGGCGACTTCGGTCGGGTGGTGCGCGTAGTCGTCGAAGACGCGTACGCCACTCGGCCGTCCGAGCATCTGCAGCCGACGCCCGACACCTTCGAAACTCGCGAGCCCAGCCGCGATGCTTGCGCGGGCCACGCCCTCCGCACGCGCGGCGGCCCACACGGCGGCGGCGTTGAGCATGTTGTGCCAACCCGGCACGCCGAGGCGCACGGGATGCTCGGCGAGACGGCCCGCGCGGTCGATCACGATGTCGGAGTCGGGCTCTTCGCCAAACGTCACGACCCGGGCGCGCACGCCACCGGCGCGACCGATTTCGTCGCGCAACGAAAACGGAAGAATCAAAAGGTCCGAGACGCGCTGCGCGAATTCGCGGAACGCGTCGCGGATCTCCACGATGTCGCGGTAGTAATCGAGGTGGTCGGCCTCCATGTTGGTAATCATGGCGACGGCCGGGTGGAGATGAAGAAAGCTGCGGTCGTACTCGCACGCTTCGACGACCAACAGATCGGACGCGCCGCGGCCGTCGGCCGGGAGCTGCGGCACCTTGCCGCCCACCAAAAAGGACGGATCCAAACCGGCGCAGCGAAACACGTGCGCCAGCATCGCCGTCGTCGTCGTTTTGCCGTGCGTGCCCGCGACCGCAAACGTCCGCTTGCGCGCGGAGAGCAGGCCCACCGCGCGCGCGTACTTCAGAATCGGGAGCTCCAGCCGCTGCGCATCTTGGATCGGGCGCGCGCCCATCGGCAGCGCCGCGGTGTGAATCACACCGTCCAGACCAGCCGGCAAGATGTCGGACTCCGGCCCCGTCAACACGGGAATGCCCGCCGCGCGCAACGCGTGGACGTTCTCGTTGAGAGCAGCGTCGGCCCCGGAGATTTCGTGCCCCTCGCCAACGAGGAGACGCGCGAGCGGCGTCATGCCGCTGCCGCCCACGCCGAGCAGGTGCAAGCGTCGCGGCTCACTGAGATCTAAGTGATCGCGCGCAATCATTCGCCTAACTCCACAATGCCCGGTCCCGCATCCGCGTGTTGTAGCGCGGGCGCAAAACTCTCAAGAAGGTGCATCGCCATCTCGCGCGCGGCACCCGGTGTGGCCACGCGCCGCGCGTTTTGCGCCATCGAGTGGCGCTGCGTCTCGTCGAGCAAGACTTCCGCGATGATGGACCGCAGCGTTTTCGGATCGAGGTCTTGCTCCTCAACCAAGCGTGCCGCCCCGGCATCGACGAGCGCCTGTGCGTTGCGCGCCTGTTGGCGATCACGATGCCACGGGTACGGAACAAACACGGCCGGGCGCTCCATGGCCGCGCACTCGGCGACGGTGGACGCACCCGCGCGGCTCAACACCAAGTCCGCCACGGCGTAGGCTCGTCCGATGTCGGGCAAAAACGAAATCACTTCGGCGCGGACATCGTGTTGCAGATACGCAGCGCGCATGCGATCCAGGTCGCGCGCGCCGCTGCAGTGCAGCACCTGAAAGTCCAGGTCGCGACAGGACTCAAGCGCGTTCAAGATGCGCTCGTTCAGTCCCGTCGCGCCCTGGCTCCCGCCCAAAACAAGCAGCGTCGGTCGTCCGGCGTCGAGTCCAAACTCCGCGAGGCCCGCTTCGCGCCGTAGTTCCGCGCGCAGCGGTGTTCCCGTGACCCGACAGCGCGCGCGCGGCGAAAGTGCCGTGCGGGCAAGGGCGTGGCCGAGGCCCACGCCAGCGGCGCCGCTCGCCAACCAGCGTGTCGCTTTGCCCGGTACCGCGTTCACCTCCATGAGATAAAGCGGCAAGCGCAACGTCCGCGCCGCGATCGCGGCCGGGAGCGACGGGTAACCGCCGAGCCCGACGACTCCCACGGCGCGTTCGCGCACGAGGAAACGACGGGCGCGCCGCACCGCCGCCGCGAGGCGCGCCGGGAACACGATTTTCCCGCGATCGGGACGCGGGCAACGCATCGTTTCGACGGCAAACTCGCCGTTCAGCCGTTCCACATCGCCGCGGTTGTCGGGGACCAAAAAGAGCGGGCGCCATGCCAACGGCAATTCGCGCGCTAACGCCACGGCGGGAAACAGATGACCGCCGGTGCCGCCGCCGGCGAACACGATGGTCTTTTGGCGCACGGGCGAAATCATGCGGATGCGCCTCCGCGTGCGTCGGTCGAGCGACCGACCAGCACGATCAATCCGATGGACACCAGCGCCATCAACAGGTTCGAGCCGCCTTGCGATAGGAACGGCAACGAGATGCCCTTGGTTGGTGCCGCGGCTGTGGCGACCGCGATATTGAGAATCGCTTGGAACACGACCAAAAACGTCGCGCCGCACGCGAGGTAGAACCCGAACGCGTCACGTTTGGACGCGGCAATCGCCACCCGCAGTCCATGGATCGCAATCAACGCGAAGAGCACAACCACGAGCGCAACGCCCAAAAAGCCCAGCTCCT
Organism: Planctomycetota bacterium; assembly: GCA_021776785.1. GTDB lineage: Bacteria > Planctomycetota > PLA2 > PLA2 > PLA2 > JAJFFF01. The sequence continues at coordinate 159,671 of JAJFFF010000012.1, forward strand.
CGCCCACGTTCGGCAACACGAAATCCGTGTGGCCCGCCGGGAGGTACTCCATCTTTTGCCGCCCCGCGCCGAGGCCGTGTCCCATGAACCCGCCGCTGCCGAACGCAACGAGTGCCTGCTCCTGTTGGAAGTTCAGCTTCCCGTCAAAAAACTCCATCCGCTTTTGCATGTAGGGGTTTTTTGAAATCACGAGGAACAGAATCGGCAAGGCAATCAGCGCGCCGGTCGCCACGCGGCCCAACCGGATGCCGCCGATCATGAGCAACGCGGCCGTGACGCCCAACACAAACACCGTCGTGCCAAGATCCGGCGCCAATAAGATCAGGATGCAGACGATGCCGACGGGCCACATCGCGGCGAGGCGCACCGGCTCGCCGGGACGCGCGCGCGCCAGCCGATCGGCCAGAAACAACACGACGGCGAGTTTCGCGAACTCGGACGGCTGAAAAAATCCAAGCGACCCGATCACGATCCAGCGTTTGGTCTCCGCAATCTTGGGCGCGAACAGGAGTGCGACGAGGAGCAACCCACCCGCCGCGATCAACGTCGGCAACGCGATCTTGCGCAATCGATCCAGTGAAAGTCGCGACACGCCGATGCAGGCGCCCACGCCGACGACCGCCCACGCCGCTTGCTTAAGGATTTGGCCGCGGCCGAACGAGTAGACGCACACGATGCCCAAGCCCGTAAGGACCAGCGCAGCGATCAACGCGGCCATCGCATCCGCAGCCGGATCACGAGGACGGAACGGGTCGGAGAGTCGTTTCATCGGAGTTTAAACAGCGTCAAGGCGAACAGGGCCAGCAGGACCGAAACGATCCAGAAGCGAACCGTGACCTTGACCTCGTGCAACCCTTTGAATTCGTAGTGGTGATGGAGTGGAGCGCAGCGAAACAGCCGTTTCCCATTGGTGAACTTGAAATATCGCCGCTGCAAGATCACGGAGACCGCTTCGGCAACGAAGATTCCTCCCGCCACCAGCAGCGTCAGCTCGTGGCGCGTGGCAACCGCAATCAGGCCGAGCGAACCGCCGAGCGCGAGGGAGCCCGTGTCGCCCATGAACACCGTTGCCGGAAAACCGTTGAACCAGAGGAACCCGAGCGCCGCGCCGCCGAGCGCGGCGCAAAACACGGTGAGTTCGCTCACGCCGGGAATGTGAAAGACGTAGAGGTAACTCGACGTGTCCGCGCGCCCGACCAAGTATGCAACCACGCCGAACGTCAGCGCCGTAATCGCGACGCAGCCGGTCGCCAAACCGTCCAGGCCATCGGTCAGGTTGACGGCGTTGGACGAACCAACGACGACCAACAGGCCAAACAGCAAGAACAAGATGCCCAGGTCCACGCAGAAGTGCTTAAAAAACGGGACCTGCAAATCCGTGCGATGGTCGGCGCGCGGATGCGCGACATCGGTCGGGCCGATGGGTCCGGGTGCGGCGCTGTCGAGCATGGCGACGTGGGCACTCGCGGGCGCCCACGGCGAACTCTCGACGGTCGGGCCGCGCCATACGTCTTGCGTCCCCGACGCATGCAGATACCAAACGAGCAGCGCGGCAATGGCAATCGACGTCTGCCCGGCCAACTTCGCTTTGGCGCCGAGGCCGCGCCGTCCGCCGGTCACTTTGCCCCAGTCGTCGATCGCACCGAGCGCACCGAACGCAACAAACGCGAACAGGGTCACGACGACGTAGACGTTGTCGAGCCGGCAAAACAGGAGTACCGAAACCACGACGGACAAAACGATCAAGAGACCGCCCATCGTTGGCACGTCCTGCTTCACGGCCCGCTTTTTCTCCAAGATTACGGAGTCGTGGCCGTCACAACCGGCGAGCTTGCGTTGGCTCAACCACGCCACGACGCCGGGCCCGCATACGATCACGATGAGAAACGATAAGATCGCTGCGAACGCCGCACGAAACGTGCTGTACCGGAACAAATTGAAGCCCTGGAACCATGAGACCAGGGGAATAAAGATCCAATACAGCATGAAACTACGGAACGCGCTCCGCGCCTGTGCGAGGTGTCTCGTCGAGCGTTTCTAGAAGCGACGCCTCGAGGCGACTCGTCGGAACGCCGGCGGAGGGTGCGGGTTCGGACTTGCGCGGCAGCGCCGGCGCCGCGGTGCGACGGCGGGACTGCACGTCCGCCTTGACGGTGTCGTACAAGCGTTCGAGGCGCATGGCCCGGGAAGCTTTAAACAACACAACGTCCCGCGAGCGCACGCGCACCTTCGGGTCGTTTTGGGCCGACATCACGTCGGGCGACCAGTGGACGTCGCGGACGCCGGCATCCCGCGCGGCCTGCGCGATGCGTTCGCTCTTCGGCCCGATCGCCCACACGACATCGACGCGCGCTTTCGCCGCATCGCGGCCGACCTCGGCGTGCAACACGTCCGACGCCTTGCCGAGCTCGTGCATATCGCCGAGCACGGCGATGCGTCGCCCGCCGGCGCGGTACCCGATCTCGGCCAGCGCCGCGCGCATCGAACGCGGGTTCGCGTTGTACGCGTCGTTGATCAGGCGCACCTGGCCGACCTGCTCGACCGCCATGCGCATCGGTGCCGGCGCAAACGCCTCGATCCGATCAGCGATGTCGTTGGGGTCGTGCCCCAGCCACAGCGCCGCCGAACACGCGGCGAGCGCGTTGTGGACGTTGTGCACGCCGATCAGGTCGAGGTTGACCCGCCGTTTGCCGAGCAGCTTGAACGAAAGCTTGTAGCCAATCGTCCGAATCTCCGCGGCGAACACATCGGCTTGCGTCCACGTCCCAAACGAAAGCACGTAGCCGGGCGCGTCCGGAATCATGGCCCGTGTGCGCTCGTCGTCCCAGTTCAGGATCGCGCAGCCATCCGGGCCCAACGACTCGACCAGGTTGAACTTCTCTTCCGCGACGCCGTTTAGGTCGCCCAACCCTTGCAGGTGGGATTCACCGATGTTGAGCACGATGCCGACATCCGGCTTCGCGATCGAACTCAGCATCGCGATCTCGCCCGGCGCGTTGGATCCGATCTCGCAGATGCAGTATTCGTGGCGATCGTTGGCGGCCAGGAGCGTCAGCGGGACGCCGATTTCGTTGTTGAACGACTTCGGCGACGCCGCGGCGCGCGGCAACAAGAGCTTGAGCATCTCTTTGGTGGTCGTCTTCCCGTTGCTGCCGGTGATGCCGACAACCTTGAGGTCGAGCGCACGGCGATGCGCCGCGGCGAGCCGCGCTAAAGCAGCCCGCGAATCGTCCACCAAGATCACGGCCCGTCCCATCGCTTGATGGATCTTGGCGGCGCCCGGTCGATCGACGAGCGCCGCCCCGGCACCCGACGCGAACGCCTCCCCCAAGAAATCATGGCCGTCATAGTTGTCACCCTGCAACGCGACGAAGAGGTCGTCCCGCACAATGGCGCGAGAATCAACAGTGACGCCGTTGAGCGGCCGGTCCGGTGCTTCGGTCCGCCCGTTCGCCCAGGCAGCGACCTGCCGGATGGAGCGCTGTTCCACCACTTCGCCTCCAAACTTAGCGACTGGATACAAGATCCAGTGGTGCTATGTCAGTTTTCACTCTATAGAGGGGAAACTCATACCCGTAAGTCCCCTCGGGTTTGATTGTTGTTTCTGGGCGCCTACGGAAGCGGCGCCCCGTGCCCGGATCCCCAAATCCCTGGGGTGCCCGGCGTACTGCTTGCTTGCGACGGATCTTTGCTCGAGGGATCCAAGGCGGCCCGCGCCGCCACGAAATCGTCGAACGGAAGCCGCCGCGTTCCTACCTCCTGGTAGGTCTCGTGGCCCTTGCCGGCAATCACCACCGCGTCGCCCGGACGCGCCGACGCAACCGCGGCGCGAATCGCCGCGGCGCGATCGAGTTCGATCGTCGCCGGCCGACCACCGAGGCCCGCCAACACTTCGTCCGCGATCCTGCGCGGATCTTCCGTGCGCGGGTTGTCGTTGGTCAAAAACACCCGGTCTGCGTAGCGGCTCGCCACCGCCCCCATGCGCGGTCGTTTGCTGCGATCACGATCGCCACCACACCCGAACACGAGAATCACCATCCCCCGTGCGACGTCGCGCACGGCGCGGAGTGCATTCTCCAGTGCGTCATCGGTGTGCGCGTAGTCCACGACGACAAGGAACGGATCGACCTGCACGGTCTCGAGACGGCCGCGCGCGGGCAACACGCCTTGGAGCGAGACCATCAGTTCTTCTTCATCCGCGCCGAGGGCGACCGCCGTTTCGAGCGCCGCCGCCGCGTTCTCCGCGTTGTGGCGTCCGACCAGCGGCAGCGAGACCTTGCGCCCGCGCCACTCGAACTTCGTTCCGCGCGGCGTCACGTCGACGGACCCCGGATGAAATCGAACCAAGTTGGCCTGAGTTCGCACCCGCCGGCACGCGGCGTCGTTGGCGTTCACGATGGCATGCCCGTCGGCGCCGACGAGATCGAAGAGGCGCGCCTTCGCCGCTTCGTACTCGTCCATCGAGCCGTGATAGTCGATGTGATCGCCCGTCAGGTTCGTGTAGACCGCCGCGGCAAAACGCAATCCGTCCACACGACGCTGCACCAGGGCATGCGAAGAGACTTCCATGCAGCACGCCACGCACCCTGCGGCGACCATCCCGCGTAAGTGGCGGCGCAGCTCGGTCGGTCCCGGTGTCGTGTTCAGGCTCGCCTCGTGCACGCCGGGATACTGCACGCCCGTGGTGCCGATGACCCCCACCGCCCCGGGCAAAATCTGCGCGAGGATGTGCGCCGTCGTGGTCTTGCCGTTGGTTCCCGTCACGCCAATCAGCGCGAGTTCGAGCGACGGATGTCGATACACGATGTCCGCTAAGCGTCCCGCCGCGACCCGCGCGTCGGGGACTTCGATCCACGGCACACCGAGGCGCGGATCGGTCTCCGCGGCGACGGCGACCGCGCCTCGTTGCACGGCGTCGGCCGCGTACGCCAGGCCGTCGTCACGCGTACCCGGAATGGCGACGAAGAGATCGCCGGTCGCGCATCGTCGCGAGTCCTCATGGACTTCGCCGACACGCGCCGTCTCAGCGGCGTGCAAACGGTAGCCCGCGCGCGCCGCTAGCTCACTGAGCTCGACCTCCTCGAAGCGCAACGGTTTCAGGTCCGCCATCATCTCGCAGCGAACCGACAATCTTCTCCCTCATCAACCGAGCCCGGGTTCCGGCTTCGGGCAGAGGAGTCCTCCTCTTCTGCCCACACGCTAGACCTATGGACCGCCGCAACACGCACCTTTCTTGTCTTATTGTTCCTGTGCCGGACCCCGGACTCGGATGACGGGGAGCAAAGCGGAAGCGATCGGGTCAGGATCGCTCGAACGGCGGGGGCGGCGACAACGCCGCCATAAGGACGAATGCCCTTCTTGTGCGATTGCGGTTCGTCGGCGACCACCAGCACCAAGAGCTGGGGGTCATCGACGGGCGCGAAACCGATAAAGGACGAAACGTAACGGCGCGATCCTTTGGGGAAGCGCTCGGTGGTGCCTGTCTTGCCGCCAACCGCGATATCGCGGATCCGGGCGCGGCGACCCGTTCCCTCTTCCACGACCCGCTGCATCGCGCGGCGCACAAAGCGGGCCGTCGCCGGGTCGAGATCGAGATGGCCGTCCACACGGACGGGGTCGTTTGCGAGCAGGCGCGGGTGCACGATAGCGCCGTCATTGAGCAGACCGGTGTACGCGCGCATGAGCTGCAGCGGCGTCACCATGATCTCGCGGCCAAAGCTGACCGAAACGAGGGTCCAGTTCTCACGCCACTTCTCGCGCGGCGTCATCTTGCCGATCTCTTCGCCGGCGAGGCCGAGGCCGGTGCGGGACTGAAAGCCCGCGCGCCGCATAAAGCGATACATGGGATCTAAGCCGAGCAACTGGCCGATCTGGGCCATGCCGGTGTTGCTCGATTTCACGAGCACACCCTCGAGGTCCAGGTCGTGGTTCGGCCGGACGTCGCGCACCGGACGGCGGCCGAAGTACTTCACGCCGGGGCCGCAATCAAACACTTGGCCCGGGCGCACCGCACCCGCCGACATGGCGGCGGCGACGACGAGGGGCTTCATCGTGGAGCCCGGCTCGTAGACGAACTGCGTCGCGGGAATGCGCAGGCTCTCTTTGTCCACCGCGGGAAAGGCGTACGGATCGAGAACCGGACGTCCGGCCATCGCCAAGATGTCGCCGGTGCGCGGGTCCATCACGATCGCCGTCGCTGACTTGGGACTGTGCTTTTGCCACAGCTCGTCGAGCGCCTCTTCGGCCGCCTGTTGAATGCGGCTGTCGATCGTGACGTGAAGGTCGGAGCCGGAGCGCGGCGCGACCCGCGTGTCGGGAAAGAGATGAAGGTGGCGCCGGCGGCCGGAACGGAAAATACTGCGCGTACCATCCACGCCGCGCAACTTTGCGTCGTGCTCCGACTCGAGGCCGGAGAGACCCGCGATGCGGCCGTGCTTGTCGGTGCCGACGACCCCGAGCAGCGCGGCTGCCATCGAGCCGTGCGGATACTCGCGGCGCGGCTCTTCGCGGATGTCGATGCCGGCGATTCCGGCGGCGCGGACGCGTGCCGCGTGGTGACGATCGCACCGGCGGCGGAGATACGCGAACCGGCGCCCTTTAGCGCGGGCTGTTTCGATGATCTTGGCAAACGACGCCGCCGCGCCCGGCTCGTCGATGAGCGACGCGATGCGCAGTGCCGTGCGGGCCGAAACTTCCACGCGCTGCGGATCGATCGCGATCGAGCACGAGTGATACGAAGCGACGAGCGTGCGCCCGTGGCGATCTAGGATGCGGCCGCGCGGTGCGGGCACGCTCACCTCGGTGAAGTGCATCCGCTGCGCGCGGGCCGAGTATTCCTCGCCCTGCACCAATTGGATGTAGCCGGCGCGCGCCAGCAGCAGCCCGAGCATGCAGAGCAACACGGTGAAGACGGTGCGCGCCCGCGCCTGGGGTGTGACCAACACTAGCGCGACGCCTCGTCTTCGATCGGGGAGGGCAGGATACCGAACTCGATGGCGCGCTGGTGGAGGGCGCCGGGCGCTTGAAGGCGCTCGCGCTCGATCAAAAGGTTGTCGCCCACCCGCATCTGCTCATCGCGGACGCTGTGCAACGCTCCGATGTCGGCGGCCAGGTCATAGACCTCGCGCCGAACGGCGACGGTGTAGAGCGCGGTGAGCAAAAAGATCACCGCCGTCCCCCATAGGAGCGCATTACGCATTCGGCTTCCTCCTCGACGCGCGCAGCTTGGCCGGCCGCGCCCGCGGATTCGCACGCGCCTCTTCGGGCGTCGCACGAATCACTTTTTTCGTTAAGACTTCGAGACGCTCGTCGCTGCGGAAGAAGTTCTTCACGACGCGGTCTTCGTTGCTGTGAAAACTGATCACGACGATCACGCCGCCGGGCGCCAAACGACGCGTCGCCGCGTCCAACCCTTGCTCGAGCTGCTCGGCCTCGCCGTTGACGGCGATCCGCAGCGCTTGAAACGTTCGGGTGGCGGCGTCGATGCGGCCGCTCTGGCGCACGACGCGGCGCACGATGCGCGCCAACTCGCCGGTCGTCTCGATTGGCGCGCGGCGGCGTTCGGTCACGATCGCCTTTGCCACGGCGCGGGAGGCGCGTTCATCTCCGTGGAGCCACAAGAGGTCCGCGAGATCGCGCTCGTTCAGCCGGTTCACGAGATCGCGCGCCGTTGTTTCCTGCGTCTGATCCATGCGCATGTCGAGAGGCGCGTCGTGGCGAAACGAAAAACCACGCGCCGCATCGTCGAGCTGCGGGCTGCTGACGCCTAAGTCAAACAACACGGCATCGACTGTCGCTACGCCCGCGGTATCTAACGCGGACTCAAGGTCGGCAAACGCGGAGTGGATCAACGACACGCGATCGCCGAACGAGGCGAGCCGTGTTTGCGCTGTCGCGAGCGCCTGCTGATCTCGATCTAGTCCAATCACGCGTTTTTTCTCAAACCTCTCCAGGAACGCGCGCGCATGGCCGCCAAGTCCAACGGTGCCGTCCAACAGGCAAGCACCTTGAGCCTCCGCCAAAAAACCTAAGACCTCTTCGGTCAGTACCGGCAGGTGGTCCACACGTCACTCAAAGTCGAGCGGCGTGATCGACGTGGTAAACGAGTCCGGCTCCCACAACTCGAGGTAGCGGCCCGCACCAGCGATCAGGACCCCCCTGCTCGGAAACCGCTCCAAGAGCTCTCCAGGCAAGACGATGCGCCCCGTTCCATCAAAAGCACGAAAGATCATCTGGGAGTAGAAGTCGCGGTTGAACTTCGTGTTCCCGATCGGATCCGCAGCTTGAGCCTCCGCATATGCGTCGAGGTACGAGCGCGGCCAGACCAGGATGCACTTGCGACTCGGGATGATGTAGAGGCCCTTGCGGTCCTCTGCGGACAGAGCGTCACGGATTTCCGACGGCACAAGCAGTCGGTTTTTGCTGTCCAGATTTCTCTGAAACGTACCCGTAAAGATCTGGCCCAAACACTCACCTGAATCGCTTCAAACACCCGCGAACACTGACTCCCACTTACCCCCACATACTAACACTCGGACCCATGCCGACAACTCGAAACCAATAAAATTTAAGTGCTTACGGAGAAGTGACTTACAGCAACAAGGAGGGCAGAAAAAAACGAAGAGCAAACCCAACCAAGAAAGCCCCAAACTCCCACCCAACCACCCGCCCCCAAGCCTCGGAGCGGGACCAGGTCTCACATTCGAGCTTCCTAACCATCTTTGGTGTCGTTGGTTATGGCGATCGCCTGCGGGATTTTTCGCGCAAAACACGCGCGCTCAATCCGAAAAAGGTCCCGAATCGGCCCCAAGATGCGTTCTGGGCGTCCGATCTGCGCGAAAAATCCCGCAGGCGACTGACATAAGTCCATGTACAGTCGTCGATTACGAGAGCGAGGGAGGAGAAGTGGTCCCGCTTCGGTCCCGCTTTGAGCGGGGCGTGCGGGGGGCTTGGTGGTTTTGGTGGTTTTGGTTTGGCGGGGCTGGCCTACAGCGCGGCGGGTTCGCTGTCGGCTGCTTCTTCTTCGCTCAATCCGTCGGGGGCCACTTCGGCCGTGGCCTCCTCGGCGGCCGGCGGCTCCGCGAATCCAAACAACGCGGCCAACTCTGCCTGGACGGCGTCCGCCTGCTCCGGCGTCATGCGCGGTGCGCGCACCTGGAGCGTCTCGTCTTGTTCTTCCCCGCGCAAGATGACCTCGAGAAGGTCACCCTCCGGCAACGTGCGGCTCGCGCCCAGCTTGAGGCGGCGCTTGCGGACGAGCAAAAGGGCAAGCGTGAACGTGAGATTCTCGCGCGCCGGATCCGCTTCCGCCACGAGCCGCTGGAAAAAGTCGAGCGCCAAGGCGTAGTCCAGACGACGGTCCGGCTTCGGTGCGACGGCGTGCACCGTGCGCCAATGCGAGAACGCAGCGGGCTGAGCGGCGTAATGCGTGGCCAGCATGTCGCGGCGCACAAACCCTTCGCCCTCGTCGGGATAAATCGCCGAAACGAGTTCGTCCCCGTTTTGGAACGGCGTCTCGGAAATCGCGCACACAGCAGCGCGTTTACTCAGCTTGTATTGACTCATCGCACCAAACTAGCCATCAAGGCTTCGCGCGCTTTACCCGCACGCCGGACGACCGCTTTGTCCGCGTCGTTCTTGATTGCGTAGACCAAGTGTTCCACACCGCGCGGACTGCCTAGCTTGCCCATCGCGGTGGCTGCATCGGCGCGGACCTGCCAGGACGGGTGCGTGCGGAGGTGGTGCGCGATCATCTTCAGCCCGCGCACGTCGCGCGTACCGCCGAGCGCCAGAAGCGCCAAACGCCGTCCCTTGACGCCTAAATCCTTGCGCTTCAACGTCGCCATGAGGTCGGGCGTGGCCACACGACCGATGCGCTCGATCATGTCGAGGCAGTCGCGCCGCGTGATGTCGTCGGGCACAAAGAACTTCCCGCCGCCCGCGTTGATGCGATCCATCACCATGAGGTTCACGAGCGCGGGAACGCACGGCGCCCCCACCGCGACGACTTCGTCTTTGACCTGCGTGAGTTGCCGCCCGGCCTTCGCACGCACAGCGTTGACCTGGACGTAGTGCTTCATGATGTGACCGGCGAGGAGGTACCCGGCGCCTTCGCTCCGCACCTTGAACCGATCGCGCTCGGTCGGCCACCGTCCATCGTTTTTGCGATACAGCTCCCAGACGCGCACGAAGTCCGCGCGCTCCTGCTTGGTCGCCTTCGGAACGGCCTTGTCGTTCTTGATCTTGTCGGTCTTTCGATCGATCTCCAGGCCGTCTTTGCCCTTGCCGTCTTTCTTGCCTTGGGCCCAGACCAATCCGTGGTCGGCGCCAAGTCCGATCCCGGCCCACAAAACGAGCCCAATCATCGCGATACGCATCCCTCTATTTTGCACGGATTCGCGTCACCGGGCCATCATCCGCGCCCCGGCGCGACTCGATTCAATGTCGCAAAAACGCACGGTTCCCGGGATCCTTCGGCGCGAACCGTTCAGGGGAGCGGTGCGCTACACTGCCCCTCTCCATGGCCGGATTCGTTCACCTTCACGGGCACTCCACCTACTCGCTTTTGGACGGCGCGTGCCGGGTCGGCAATCTGGCAAAGGCGACGGCGCGCCACGGCATGCCGGCGATGGCCCTGACCGACCATGGAAACCTCTTTGGCGCGGTTGATTTCTACAAGGCATGTCGCAAGGAAGGCGTGAAGCCGATCCTCGGCTACGAGGCGTACGTTGCGCCGCGCAGCCGCTTCGATCGGGAGCGCAATCCCGTCGCCGCGTGGCACCTCACCCTGCTAGCGCGCAACCAAAAAGGGTGGCAAAACCTCATCAAGCTGACCAGCGCCGGCTACATGGAGGGGTTTTACTACGTACCGCGCATCGACCGTGAATTGCTCGCGCGTCACAGCGAAGGGCTCGTGGTCATGAGCGGTTGCCTCAGCAGCGAGACGAGCTACTGGCTGCGGCGCGGCGAAGTGGACAAGGCGCGCGAGGCGGCCGCTTGGTACACCGACGTATTCGGTGAGCACTACTACTTCGAGGTGCAGCGCCACGGGATCGAAGACCAACAGACATGCCTCGAAGGGTGCGTCGAGTTGGCGCAGCACTTCAACCGTCCGCTCGTCGCGACCAACGACTTTCACTACGAGGAGCGCGAGGACGCCGAGGCGCAGGAGTTGCTGGTCTGCATCAACACCGGCAAGACGCTCCAGGACGAGAAGCGCATGAAGATGAGCAGCCAAGAGCTCTACTTCAAGCCGCCCGAAGAGATGGTGCATCTGTTCCGCGATCTGCCGGGGGCGACGAACTCCACCATGGAGATCGCGGAGAAGTGCGACGTCGAAATCAAGTTCGGCGAGATGCACCTCCCCAACTTCGACGTGCCGGACGACCGGTCGATGAACCAGTACTTTCGCGACGTGTGCGAGGACGGCTTGGTGCGCCGCTACGGCGACCGCCCGCGCACCGAGGTGCGCGACCGCTTCGAGCGTGAGTTCAAAGTCATCGAGGAGATGGGCTTCATCGCATACTTCCTCATCGTGTGGGACTTCATCCGCCACGCGCGCGAAGAGGGCATCCCGGTTGGGCCGGGGCGCGGGAGTGCCGCGGGATCGATTCTCTCGTACTGCATGGAGATCACCGATCTCGACCCGCTGAAGTACGACTTGCTGTTTGAGCGCTTCCTCAACGCCGAACGCATCTCGATGCCGGATATCGATATCGACTTTTGCCGCGACCAGCGCGAAAAAGTCATCAAGTACGTCCAGAACAAATACGGCGGCGAAGAACGCGTCGCGCAGATCATCACGTTCGGCACGATGGCGGCGAAGGCCGCGATTCGCGACGTCGGGCGCGCGCTCGGGGTGCCGCTGAGCGAAGTCGACAAGATCGCCAAAAAGATCCCCGGCGGCCCGGGCGTCACGCTGACCGGGGCGCTGGAAGCCGACCCCGAACTCGCCGCGATGGCGGAAGACCCGACCACCGAAGCGGGTCGTTTGTTCCGTTTTGCGCGCCGACTCGAAGGTTCGCATCGCAATGCCGGCACGCACGCGGCAGGCGTCGTGATCGCGGACGCGCCACTCACGGAGTACGTCCCGCTCTACAAGAGCGGCGATGACGTCTCGACGCAGTTCCCGATGGACACCATTGAGCAGCTCGGCCTGCTCAAGATGGATTTCTTGGGGCTCAAGACGCTCACGTTGATCGCGACGGCGGTGCGTTTGATCGAGGAGAACGGCGGCGAGGTTCCCGACTTCCGGATCGAACCGTTTACGCACTTCGATGACGAGAAGGCATATGACCTCTTGTCGCGCGGCGACAGCTTCGGCGTGTTCCAGCTTGAGTCCAGCGGCATGCGCGACCTCTTGAAAAAACTCAAGCCGCGCTCGTTTGAGGAGACGCTGGTTCTGATCGCGCTGTTTAGGCCGGGTCCGCTCGACTCCGGCATGACGGATGTGTACTGCGACCGCAAGAACGGCCTCGTGCCGGTGGTGTTTGACCACGAGTCCTTGGAGCCGATCCTCAAAAACACCTACGGCGTCATCGTCTATCAAGAACAGGTGATGCTCATCGCTCACCAGGTAGCCGGTTTCTCGCTGAACCAAGCGGACAGCCTGCGCAAGGCGATGGGCAAAAAAAAGCCCGAGGTCATGGAACCGTTCAAAGAGCCGTTCCTCGTCGGCTGCGAAGCAACCGGTATGACGCGTGAAGTCGCCACCGGGGTATGGGACCAGATGGCGACGTTTGCGCGCTACGGGTTCAACAAGAGCCACGCCGCCGCGTACGCCGTCGTCACGTATCAAACCGCTTGGCTCAAAGCGAACTACCCGATGGAGTTCATGGCGGCGCTGCTGACCGTGGATTCGGGCAACATGGACAAGGTCGCGGAAGGGCTCAAGGAGTGCGAATCCTCGGGCATCGACGTGCGCGCACCCGACGTCAACAGCAGTGGCGTCGATTTCACGGTCGAAGGTGATGTGATTCGGTTTGGCCTGACATCGGTCCGCGGCGTCGGGCGGCAAGCAGCACAATCGATTCGCGATGCGCGACTCAAGGGCAAGACGTTCGCCACCGTGTTTGATTTGGCGGAACGCGTCGACGTGCGCAACGTCAACAAGTCAACGCTCGAATCGCTCGTGAAGGCGGGCGCGTGCGACGAACTGGGCGGGCACCGCGCCCAGCTCGCCGAGGCGCTGGATGCGGCGCTGCGCGCGGGTGCAAGCGAGCAAGCCGATCGTCGCGCGGGCCAGATGAGCCTGCTCGGTGCGGTAGCGGAAACGACATCGATGCAGCCGACCCTGCCGTCGGTTCCGAAGTGGAGCTCGGAAGAGAAACTGCGCTTGGAACGCGAGATGACCGGGCGTTGGTGGTCCAGTCACCCCCTCGACGAGCACCGCGAAATCGCCAAGCACTTCTCCAGCCACGACACGCGGACGATCCGCGAGGTCTCGGCCGAGACGCCGTTCATTATGTGCGGCGTGCTTTTGGACCTACAAGAACGCGTCATTCGTTCGGGTCGCAACGAAGGCAAGCGCATGGCCCGCTTCCAACTGGCCGACCAGTTCGGACAGTGCGAAGCGGTGATGTTTTCCGACGCATACGCGCGTTACCGCGAACTGTTGCGCCCCAACGCGATCCTGTTCGTATCCGGCGACGTCGATCTATCACGCGACGAGATCAACCTGCGCGTCGACGGCGTGATCGGGTTGGAAGAAGCTCCGTACACGTTGGCGGCAGCTGTTCAGATCCGGCTGGAAGCGAACGTCGCAGTTGACACTCTCAAAGCGCTGCTCGAGCGACACTCCGGCGGTCGACCCGTCCGCCTCGTGATCAAGCCGGAAGCAAACACCGAGCTTCTCATTCGAGTCGACGACGCCCTGGGCATCGATTCGACGCCGGAGTTCATGCAAGGACTCCACGAGTTGGTCGGCGCGTCAAACGTACGAGTTCTCCCCCGCGCCCCGAAACGCCGCGAACGCAAGTCACGCTACCCGCGCCGCGGTGGTTCGTAAGGCTGTTCAAGGCAAGATGGAGACCGACTGCGCCCGTTCAGATTGCGGAACACTGCATTGGACCCAGCCTAAGTTCAACTCCCGCTCAAACCACTTCTCGATAAGATGGAGCTGCGGTTTGTAAACGCCGCGTGAAGAGACAGAGGGGAGGAACTGAATGAAGCTACCGACGGACCCCTATCGCGAGTTGTTCATCGCCGAGCTAGCCGTCGTTATGGAAGTCGCATCGGCCCGCAACGTCGCGGACGCCGCACAGGACTACTTAAGAAGGCGCGAAGAGTTGGATGCGAGCCTTTCGGACCGGTTGCTTGAGATCGGCGGCGTGACCCCTGGTGATCTGAGTCGAATTGAAGCAGAGGTCGACCGACTCATAAGTGAGTCCGCCGGTGATTCTCGTGCTGCACTAGCGTCGTATGGCCAACCCATGCACACGTTAGACCATGCATGGACGCAAGTGGAAGGCACGCGACGAGATCAGACCGGCGCCGGCATAGTGAATCTCCTGCGTCCCGCAGCGAAGGATCGCTACGAAACGCTCGGGCTCCTTGGCGAAGGCGGCATGGGGCGTGTCGTTCTCGCACGCGACAGGGAGCTCGCGCGGCGCGTCGCTCTCAAGACGATGCGAACTCCGAACCATCCGGATCAGGTGGAAGCTCGTGCCCGTCGTTTCCTGCGAGAGGCTCAGATTACCGGTGCCCTGGATCACCCCGGGATCGTACCGATTCATGAAATGGGAACCGTCCGAGACGGAGTGCCCTACTACACCATGCGCGTGGTGTCAGGACGCAACACTCTTGAGGATGCAATCGGAGCGGCATCGACGCCTAGCGCGCGGATGGATCTTCTCGATCGATTCCTACGTGCGTGCGATGCTGTGGAGTACGCACACTCGCGCGGCGTATTGCATTGCGACCTAAAGCCGGCCAACGTCGCACTAGGCGAATACGGCGAGACGATCGTTCTCGACTGGGGCCTCGCTTGTACGTTGGCCGAGGCATCCGAACGAAGCACGATCCACGTCGGGACGCCCGGCTACGCGGCGCCGGAGGCATTCGTGCCCGAACTCGGCGACGTGTCGGAACGAAGCGACGTCTACAGCCTCGGTGCAATGCTCCGACATTTACTCACCGGCCTACCGCCGCACCAGCCGGCGAGCGCGGAAGAGTATCGTGCCAGTATTCGCGCGCCCAAAGAACCGGCGCGCGCCCCGACCGACGCACCGGAAGGCGTAGAGCAGCTACTTCAGGTCTGCGCGCGCGCGACAGCACTGCAACCTAAGGATCGAATGGACAGCGTCGAGGCGTTTGCCCTGTCCCTTCGCAGAGTGATTAAACAAGACTCCACTTCGCGCGAAGTGAACTCGCTTTGCGATCGTGCGCAACAATGCCTCGACGGTGTCTCTGAGAGCTCGACGGCGAACAAGGGCCGACTGCTGGATCGTGCGGCCGGCTTCGTCGCTCAAGCGGAGGCGTTGCGCCCGGACACTTTTCCAGCCCACAGCATTCGTCAGTCAATCCGGGCCGCCCGCGACGAAATGGCACGACGACGCGACCGTGTTTCGCGCGTTCGCACGTGGAAGCGAGTTGGCATGGTCGCTTTGGTTCTCGTCGCGGTAACCAGTGTCACGTTCGCCGGCATTCTGGAAAACCGCCGAGCTGAGACGGAGTCTGCGCGAAAGGAGGCCACGGACGAGCGCGACCGCGCCGAAGATCTGTCGTCGTTTTTGCTGACGGATCTGTACACGCGGCTTGAGGAACTCGACCGACTCGACCTCCTCTCAACCGCCGCACGCAAAGTACGTGATCACTACAGAACGCGCGCGGAGGGATCGGCATCTTCGCGGTTGAGCTACGCCGAGTCCTTGGGACGCGTCGGAAACATTCTCGACCGTGAGGGCTCGAGCGCAGAAGCTGCGGAAGCCCATCGCCGGTCACTCGATATGTTTGCCGTACTCCATCGTGCCGCTCCGGCGAACCTCGCTCTCACGGCAAGTTACGTCGTTCGGCTGCGTGAGGCGGCACGTTGCCTCGATCGAGCAGGAGACGTTCAGGGTGCCGCAAGTGCTGTCGACCGCGCCGTCGGGCTGGCTCGTGAGATCGTCAAGGCCAACGAAGACCTCGAACACAAACACGATCTTGCAAACGCATTGAGTGCTTACGCGTTGCACAAGTATCGCCACGACGACCTAGCTGCGGCGGGGAGAGCATATGACGAATGCGTCGAACTGCTGCGCAACACATTGAACGAAGGCGTTGACAAGCACAATCAATCGGCGTTTGCGATGGCGTTGGCGCAGCGAGCCGCTGTTCACCGCAAACAGGGAAAACTGGCGGAGGCTATCGCGTCGCTCGAGGAGTCTCGATCCGTACTCGAAACTACACTCGACAAGCAGCGCACTACTGACTTAGCGTTGGCGCGAGTGCACCGACAGCTTGTTGATCTGTGTACGGCTCACAACGAGGTCGCAAAAGCTCATCATCACTTGGAATCGGCTCTCTCAATATTTCGCGCGCACGCACTGGCGAACCCGCGCGATCTTGCGGCGCTCGACGAACTCGGCCAACTGCTCCTTAATGCCGTCCGCATTCACGATGTCAATCAATCCGATGCTCCTTGGAAACCCGCACGGGAGGCAGTCAAGATCTACGAAAAAATCACGACTATCGACGGTACGAACCTAAAGTGGCAAAACCAACTGGCACGGGCGGTCGAAATGCTAGGCGACCTCCATCGAACGCGTGAACAGGCGTCGCAAGCGTTCGTTCACTTCGATCGCTCGGTACGCGTGCGACGAAGGCTTCATGAAAACAACCCATCTCCAACGACCGTTCACGGACTCGCGAGTAGCATTATGTACCTCGCACGCGGAACCTCGGATCTCAAGCAGTTTCAGAAGTCGCTCCCTCTGTATCGGGAAGCGGAAACGTTGTTCGCGGACATCTTGGCGGCAACGCCGAGCAACCATGTAGTCCTTGAGCAGCGAAGCTTCAATGCCTACTGGTTTGGAGACGCGTTGCGCCTCGGGGGAAAACTTGAGGAAGCACGGGCGCAGTATCTCGTCGCACTCAACCTGACTAAAAAAGCGGCCGCCGCAAGTCCGACCCAGACTCGGTTCCAGAGCAACCTTTCTGAGATTCACGCCTGGCTCGGAGACACAGCGCGGCTCGCCAATCGATTGGATGAAGCCTTAACTCACTACACGAGCGCGCGTGACGCAGCGCGCGTGCTGTGCAATCAACCGAAACCGACATGGCAGGCCCAACAAGCACTGGCGCGGGCCATAGCGCTCAGGGGAATGGTGCTTGAGCAAAAGCATCAGTACGTCCAAGCGCTCGCGTCATATCGCAAGGCGGCCGCGCTTAACCAGGAGATCGGCAAACTCAATCGACGATTCATCGGGTACCAGCGATGGTACGACGGCCAAGTCGCCAAATGCGAGCTATTGGCGGGAGAACGGAAGCCGTCGAACCCGCGCGAGTACGCGACCGCTGGCATGGCAGCCCATCGATCGGCCCGCCACGCGGATGCGGTCACTCTGTTAAGCGAAGCCTTCAAGAGCGAGCGTCTCCTGGCAAGCGACACACTCTTGCTATCCGCGATTCGTAGTGCCGCGAAGTTTCCTCCCCGTCACGATCAAGCGTTTCAGTGGCTTGACGTGCTCGTTCGCCGGTGGCGTGCGACGCAAAACAAGCTGAACAACATGGCAAAAAGCTCTACCGATGAGACGCGACGCAAGAAGCTCGAGGCCGGACGAAACAAGACGACCAAAAAACTCGGCGACCTACGCGATCTGGATCCCGCGCTCGAAGACATCCGCGGACACGAACGGTTCATGAAGGTGTTCGAAGCGAAGTGACAGATTCGTTCTCAGAGCTTTTGGCGAAGGCGCGCGACGGTTGTCCGCGGGCAACGGAGCAGCTGTACGCCATCTACGCGAAGCGTTTGTTCACGGTGGTTCGCCGGCGCATCGGCTCACGGCTCCGTCAAAAATTTGATAGCGGCGACGTGATTCAATCGGTGTTCGTGGAGGTCCTTCGAGATCTCCCGCGCTTTGAGGATCGAGGCGAGCTTGCGTTTCGCCATTGGCTTTACATCAAGACCGAAAACAAAGTCCGCTCGAAGTATCGCAAGTACTTACGCATCGATGAGACGCAAGCGGACGGCCACTCGCTTCCGGACTCAAACGCATCTCCGGTGACGCGAGCCGACAACGCCGACCAACACGGTCGTGCGCGCGCGTTCTATGATCGTCTCGACGGAGCATCGCGCGAGATCGTCGCCATGCGACTGGAACGTGAGATGGGGTTTGAAGCGATTGCGAAAGCGCTGAACCTTGCCAGCGCGGACGCCGCGCGAAAGCGCTACAGCCGCGCGATCGCGAAACTCCGAACGCTCGCGAGGCGCTTGGACAATCGCGATAGCTAAGACAATCACTCGCGAATCAGGTTGATTTCAACGCGCTGATCCGCGTCGCGAACGTCCACACGGCGCACTACGCGACGTATGATGCGGAATATTCGGGTCTGGTCATTTGTGTAGTGCAAGCGCGCGACCGACATCACGTAGAAACCCGGTGTCACCCCGTCTATGGAAAACGTGCCGTCCTTGGCGACGCGCCGCTCTGCGAGTTCGCTCGTCTTCGGAATCAATCGGCGGCGAGTGCTGTCCTCTCCTCCGTTCATGCTTGTTAGGTTTACGACAAGGTCGTCGAAATCTTCAGCGATGATGCGCCCGAACACCCTCCGGTCACGGGGATCATGCGCGAGACGAGTCCGTCCCCGCCCAAGATCACTCTTGCGGACATGGTGCGCTCCGCCGTCGCTGTACAAAACGGTTACGAACTTGTTGTCCGGATTCGAGTGTGAAAGCTCAAACGAGCCGTCCTTTTTAACATGAGCGCAGGCGCCCAAAGTCATTCCCTCCAAGTACCAAACAAGAAGCCGGTAGTAGCGAACGCCAGTCGAGAACGGAACGTACCCGTCCATGACAAGACGATCGCCGGCACCTTCCTCGAACCGACCTCGAATCCGAGTCGAGTCGAACCGCCCTGATAGCGAAACCAACGTCGTCGGCTGTTTCTCATCGATGGTGAACTCCGTATTGATGGTTCCCCACTGCGGGACAAAGAGCGTCGCTAGATAACGCCCTTCCGGCAAGTCCTCCAAGGGAATTCGCTCGGATGCCTCATACTCGTCGCGAGCCGCTTGCGTCATGGATCGCCCCCCGTGCAACCATCGCGGCGAGAACCGCTCCCGCGGCACGGACAACGGCAAGATATCCAGTACGACACCGCGGGACCAATGGGCGTGCAACGCCGCGCGAAGCTGTGGCGTGGACGGCGGAACGAGAAAAACGCGGTGACGAGCTTCGCGGATGACCACGATGGTTCCTTTGCGCCGCACCGCCATCTGCGCGTCTCGGTTGGGACGGTAGCGAAAACCAGGGCGGCTAGACGTGACATGAAACGCGAACGGCAAAGCGACATGCGGAATCGAGAAGCGCCCATCTGCCCCGGACGTGACGAAGACAGAACGCGAAAACGACTGCCCCCGGAGCATGCGGACGCTGATGCCAAGCTTCTCTCCCGCGATCGGCGCTTGCTCCTCATCGACCAATCGCATCCGCGCGGTAGACGGAAACCGCTCGACATCTACTTCGAACGAAATGTCGTGTTTGTCTTCAACCTGCGGACTTGTTTTCTCGACTCGGGAAAACGTGTAGCCGTGGACAACGCACTTCGAACCGGTCGCAGGCACCGTCGGATGCGGATAGAGCTCACCGCGATAGACCCCGCGGCTCACAAACTTCAAAACGCCGGAGCGGCCCTCGCGCTCGACAACGACTTGCGCCACTTCGCGTCGACTCGCCGGTTCGCCGTCGATGCGCACGTTCGCTGACCCAAAGTATCGAGGGGGCGCGGCAGGCAGACAGAAGCTAAGAGCCGTAATCGTGCGCGATACGACTCGGGCCGGGAGTTCCAGAGCATCATGGCCGCCGCGGTGGAGTTCGCAGCGGTACTGCCCGACGGGAAGCGACAACGTCGCATGGCCTTTGTCGTCGATTCCGACGTTTCTCGCGTATCGGTTCTCTCCCCGGACAAGTATTCGCATACCTTTCGGAAGATCGTCCGCATCGTGCGGGACGACCGAGACGCTCAGCGTTCCGGCAGTTTCGATCCAAAGCGGATGGATTCGTCCCCGATTCGAGCTACGGACGCGGATGACCGGCGGCCATACGCGCTCTCCCGTCGTGATGGACGGTGCGGTGACGCGATAGCGTCCCGGCGGTAGTTCTACGACGCGCGTCTTAGTGCACTTCATCAAGAAGTGAAACTCTTGTTCGTCCGCAACAGCCAGGAACCGAACGTTCACGGGTTCTCCCAGCGATCCGTGGAGCTTAAAACGAAAGCCGGTCTCTTCGTTGGCACGTGATGCGCGGATTGGTTCTGCAGCAGACGCGCCGCGATGATCGACGCGCAGAGTAGAACGCCCCCACGTGCTCCACATCAGTAGCGCGCCGACCGCCAACGCAACGGTGGCTAGAAACATCCGATAGTAGTTCATGGATTTTTCCCGATAGGTGCGGGCTCCCTGCCGAGAGCCCGCACGAAACTGTGTCGTCTAACTAGTCAACGTCGTAATCCGCACCGGGCGAACTCGGCGTGACAGGGCCCTGCTCCGGGTTCTCCGGATCCTCCGGATGTTCCGGATCGTTTTGCGGATCCGGCGTCGGGTCGGGTTCCGGTTGAGGCTCGGGATCCTCGCCGCCGGTTTCCGGTCCTTCTCCGTCGCCGCCCGTGCTCGGCGTATCACCATCGCCTCCGCCGGTCGTCGGGGGATTGTTCGGGTCCGGATACTCAATGAGATCTTTGTGGGATCCGTCGGTGCCCGTGTACTCGGTGTTCTCCCACACACTAAAGTACCCCTCCATGGTGAACACCTTGTCACCGTTAAAGTTGGTGGCCCCTAGCGAAAGACTGCCGTCGATCGACACTTCTTCCTGCCGCGCTACGCTTCCCGGTAGCGAGACCGAGATCGTCGCCGAGTCCGTGATCTCCATATTGTCTTGTTCGTGAATCGCTGTCGACTCGTTCCACTTCGAGGATCGCGTGACCGTCGTGTCTGTCCCGATGTTGTTCCCAAGCTCCAGATTGATTTTGCCAGAGTCGACCTTTCCA
This sequence comes from Planctomycetota bacterium, assembly GCA_021776785.1. GTDB lineage: Bacteria > Planctomycetota > PLA2 > PLA2 > PLA2 > JAJFFF01. Next base: position 180,853 of record JAJFFF010000012.1, read on the forward strand.
CCGGCGGTCCCAACGGAAACTCCGGAGCCCTGAGTCGTCGAAAACCCGAGGTTAGTCGTGACAGTTTTTGAGTTCTGAGTGATGGAGTCATCGTCCACATCGACGACCATCTTGATGACTCGACCGGTCCCCATTTTGGCCCTCATCGTGATGAGTGCGCTCCGCGCTCTGGCGTCGGGTGAACTCAGCAGGTTCCAGTTCATTTTGACGTCGCTGGCCGCAGTGAACGGCGCACTCGGCGGCAGCTTAAGTACGCAATCATCGTCATCATCGGTCACGATGGTCGCCAGTGTCGATGTACGCTGGCGCCCGGAGTTCCAGAGCATCGACTCCGTCTCTCCGTCTTCGGCCCACAGAAACACTTTGTTCTCTACGTAGAGTCCGGTGTAGCCCCCGTCCACTTTGGTCTTTGCGCTACTGAGCGAAAAGTAATCACCCTTATCGTTCCCGTAGTCATCGATGTCATACTTCCCGTCCGCGTACTCTCCGCCCCCGCCAGTCACGGCTGTCGTGTTGGAGGATGCCGGCGTGTCCCCAGACGTGTCCGTCACCGCACCTCGCGAAACCGACCATGTGTACGCCCACGTACCACTCCACGCAACGGCCGCCGATAAGGCAATAGCCGCGCAGGTCATCATCTTTGTTCGTTTCATGACTTACTCCTGTCTTGTGATTCGATCCCCTCGACACCTTGTCGAGTAGGCGCAACGATCCATCGCGCAAGCCGAGGGAACCGGACGCAAAAAAAAGAATCTGCGTCCGCTTCCGCGCCGAGGCGCGATGGATCGGGTGCCGTCGGATGCCGTGCGTTTGTGCGCGGCTGGAGATCGGCAAGGAGATTTCCATGCATCGCATCAAAATCGCAGCGACCATGTTGGCCATCACGTTGGGTCTATCGGGACTGACAAACCGAGAAGCAACGGCGGCGGGCTCGCGTCAAGGCGTCGGAAACGGGAGCACCGCTTCCGTGCAGATCGACGCCGACACCGAGAACGGAGACGGCAAAGTGTCGTTCTCGTTCAACCTCACGAATCGATCCACACAGGCCATTCACGACGTCATCATCAAAATCACTCCGAAGCCGACGGATGGAGGCATCACGGACGGTGAGGTCGATAATCTGAAGAAAGGATCGAAGGCCGCCGACTTCAAAGTGGACGACAACGGCGACGAGAAGATTGACGGGGACAGCGAAAAAGACACAAAGCAGTCCGGTGCGAGCAGCCTGAAGTCGATCAACACCGGCAAAGAGAGCACCGACGTGAACGCGGGCGCCGATTTTGACGTCTCCGGCACCTGCCGCCTTCCGCGCGACGGGAAGACATACACGATTACGATAAAGGTCACAAACCGCGAAGGCGCCTATGTAAACGTCGGTCTCGGAGGCGGCATCATCCTGGCCGGACGTAGCGTGGCCGAAGCCACCGGGATCGAAATCGAGACTCTGCAAGAGGAATGGGGCAACACCCAGGCCGGGATCTGCGGCACCAACGACGGCGGCAGCATCATCACTTCGATCACGATTGACGATTCGCTCACCGGTAGCACGCTCGACGACGTCTCCTGGATTCACGACATGCCGGCGGGACATTGGGACGCCGCGACGAAAACGTTTACGTTCACCGAGCCGGTTCAGCCCGGGGGTGACTTTGCGCTCAACGTGCGCTTCGAAGACTTCGCTGACGATGTCATCGAATTCGGATGGACTCCCAACTTCGGTTAATCGACGTTTCACTCGATCGTCCACTCCGTTGAACCACACCGTCGGTTCAACGGAGTTTTTTTGTGGATACCGCGGCGGGGGCCGCCACGCCCTACGATACGGGGCATGCAACTTAAGAGCGTTGGAGCGTTCGTCGCGCTTGTTTTCGGTCTGTGGGCTCCTCCCTGCCTGGGCAACGACAACTATCTCGTGACCGTTAAGGTGTGGACGACTTCGATTACCCCCGACTACGTGTATCCCTGGCGCACCGATCTTCCCGACGAGTCGTCGGGGACGGCTTGCATTCTCGAGGGGAACCGTCTGTTAACCGCCGCGCACATTGTGGCCGACGCTGCGTTTGTGCAGGTCGCCCGTGCCGGCGGCACCAAAAAATACACGGCCACGGTGGAAGCAATCGCGCACGACGTGGATCTGGCCGTCTTACGTGTCGCCGACAAGGCGTTTTTCGCCAGCGCGAAGCCTCTCGCCCTGGGCAACCTGCCGAAACTCGGAGATGACGTCACCGTTTTGGGCCTTCCCGACGATTCCATTCGCTTGGTCGAGACCGAATCCAGCATGGCCCGCATCAAACGCACGAGCATCAATCACGCGCAGTTTCTCAATCTCTTGTGTGAAATGGATGTCGAAGTCGAGGATGGGACCAGCGGCGGACCGGTTCTGCACGACGGCAAATTGGTCGCGATGGTTATCGAGGGCAACGAGGACACGACCTACGCCGTTCCCGCTGCTGTCATTCGACATTTTTTGCACGATCTAAAGGACGGCACCGTGCACGGAAGTCCGTGCGTGCCGCTTCAGATTCAAACCTTGGAGAACCGGCAACTGCGCCGCGCCACGAAGATTCCCGACTCCGAAGAGGGCGTGATCGTGCGCAAGATCGCCCGCGAATTCTCCAAGAGCGGCCCTCTGATGGTGGGCGACGTACTCCTCACCATCGATGGCAAAAACATCGCCAACGACGGGACCATCTCGTTCCGCCGCGACGCACGTGTCAGCTTCGAGTACGCCATCGATCGCAAACAAGTCGGCGACTCGATTGCCGTGCGCGTGTCTCGTGGCGGCGAAATCCACAACTTCAAACTGAACCTCAGTCTTTCGAAGAGCAAGTACCCCTGGCTGGTTCAGCGGCGCACGTACCGGAGCCGCCCGTCGTACTACATCATTGGAGGGCTCGTGTTCTCCGTGCTGACGCAAAACTACTTGGACGAGTGCGGCGGCGAGGACGCGCCGGATCATCTCCTCGAACTGCGGGCCCAGTCGCGGATGGACGTGGACGCAGGCCAGCGCGAATACGTCGTCTTGATCGGCCTTCTCGGAGCGGACTGCAACGCCGGCTACGAGGAGTTGGAAGATTCCGTCGTTGAAATCGTCAACGGAAAACGCATCGGCAGCCTGCGCGGCTTCGTCGCCGCCATCGAGAGCCATCGCAAAGCGTTCCACCTCATTCGGTTTCGCTCGACCCAAAACGAGATCATCTTGGACCGCGAAGCTGTGATTGCTGAAAGCAAAGAGATCCTCGCGCGATACCGCGTCCCGACGGATCGTTCCGAGGACCTCAAGCGGACCAAGTAGCAGCGCCCGACCACCAGAACAACCCGGCCTCCAAGCAATGCCGCAGGCCCAATCATCCCGACCTCAATAGACCGAGAGCCCGCAGCGGATCTCTCCGTTGCGGGCTCCCTCTTCCGTATCGTCACGAACGAAAGCGCTTGCGGCTTCCGTCCTATCCTTCGTCTTATTTCTTCTCGTAGGCGATCTCGGACGACAAAACGTCCCAGCCCTCGCTCTCGAAGATGAACGGGTCGTTTTGAGCGCCGAACTCATCTCCCTTGCGCGAGTACACCATGCTCCACACAACGTTGTGCTTCACAATGGCGCGCACCTCCTGGAAGTCCGCAATGTCGGATACTTTTTCAGCGACACGACGGTTGCGGTGGTAATAGGCACGATGCGCGACCGTGAACAGGTCACCGTACTTCTTCACGCGCGTCGTAACCGCACCCGATTCCAGACCGCTGACGTGAATCGTCGTCACGTCCCACTCGCGGTTCCATGTCCCGAGCACGGCGATGCCTTGCACGGACTTGCCGGCGGCAAGTGTCTTCATCTTCTGGATCTGAATCACGTTCTTCAGATCCGAGATGCGCGACAGACGGCGAACCGACTCCTCCGCCTCAGCCTGGGGGGCCGCGACGTGCGTCTTTCGCTTGCGCGGGTTAGTTCCAACGATCGCCTTGAAGTGAACGCCGCCGAGAGTGGCGTCGGTTTCCGACTTATTCTCGAGCGTGAAGCGCATGTACATGTAGCTGCGCGCGTCGCCATTCTTGTAGTTGATCGTGATCACATCCAACGGTCCGTGACGAAACGTCAACCGCCACGGTGCTTTCGTATCCGCAGCGATCGAGCCCGTTCCCAGGAACACGATCGGAATCAGGACTGCTAGCAGTCTCTTCATGTTGCGTCTCTTAACTCAATGCCTGTATGACCGACTCAGTCGGCCAGCAGACACTTCAGTTCGTCGATGTCTGAACCTTCGCCAATCTCTACCGCCTTTTTGAGGTCCATGTTCCAGTCGTCCACTTTGTCGCGGAACTTGACTGAACCACCGGTGAACCCGCAGACGAGGCCCTTGGCGTCATGATGACCTTCATCATCATCACAGATCAAGATGACCGGGCGCGATGCACCCTTTTTCGCAGCGCATGCACCGTCGAGTTGGTTACGCCCGGCGTAGGAGGTCAAGCCTCCGAATTCGCCTTGCTTACCCTTGAGATTGAGATCTTTGTAGGCGTCTTCTCCGGCGAACGTTTCGTCCTCATCTCCCGGGCAGAAGAGGAGGTCCAACGCATCCTTGCCCTGCAGCTCGCCCTTCTTGACGAGGTAGAGCGGAAGGTTCGGACCGGCGTACTTCGGATAAGACATCCCCATCGCCTCGAACATGCCAACGATCTGTTTGATGTTATGCATGCATTCGGCCTTCTTGGCCTCGAACTGACCCTTAGGAATCAGCACGACCACCAAGCCAGCCAGTACCCCGATGATGGTCACAACGACCAAGATCTCGATCAGGGTGAAGCCCTTTTGCTTCCCGTCCATCAGCTCTGATCTCCTTTGGTAACAGTAGCACCGAAGACCCGGTGCCCCCGTGGCGCGGGATTATAGGGAATCGGATCACCTATGAAAAGGTGGAATCCATCCCGCACTCCCCGTATTGAACTTGCCCGTCCTGGGCCCAACGCGACGGCGCCTTGCCACCGCGACGCACAGTTCTAGCGCAGATCGGCCCCAGAAGCCCCCTCCGAATTCAAACGGAGCGTCTTCTCCGGCCGCGGCGCACATAAATAGACATATCATGACTTCGTGATATAGTTCCGTCGTGCAGCCCCTGCTCCGCCTTCTTGCCGACCCCACGCGTTTGCGCATTCTGGCGGCTTTGGAGCCCGAAGAGCTGGCCGTGAACGAGCTCGCTGACGTGCTTGCCATGGGCCAATCGCGGATTTCGAACCACCTGCGCTTGTTGAAAGGCGAGGGGGCGATTGGCGCCCGGCGCGACGGCGCGTGGACGTTTTATCGCAACGCTTTGCATGACGACGCGGAGCGCTCTGCGCTGTGGAGTGCGGTGCGCGCAGGGCTCGTGGACGAGGCGGAGTTTTTAGACGACCAGGAACGCCGTGCGGCGGTCTTGGACACCCGCCGCCGCCTGAGTCGCGACCATTTCGCCGCGGCCGCCGGCACCCCCGACTTTGCGTTTGGGACCGTGCGGGCTGAGATTTTGGCGACGTTGGTTCCGCGCGAGCGCATCGCCGTGGACGCGGGTTGCGGCGACGGCTACCTCACCGAAATGCTCGCCGAGCGGTTTGACGAAGTGTGGGCCGTCGATCACGCGCCGGAGCGTTTAGCGGCGGCGCGCGCCCGCGTTCAAGGCGGCAACGTACAGTTTCACCAAGGAGAGATCGACGCCTTGCCCCTACCGGCGCGGTCCTGCGACCTGGTTTTTTTGAGCTTTGTGCTCCACCACGTCCCGGCCATCGGCGCAGCACTCAAGGAAGCGCGCCGCGTGCTCAAGCCGGGCGGGCGCGTGGTCGTCGCCGACCTCTGCCCCCACAAGGAAGAATCGCTGCGACAGGATGAGGGCGACTTCCGCCTGGGCGTGGATCCCGACGATCTATGCGCCGAGCTCGTCGCTGCCGGGTTCGATGATGTGGCGAGATTTCCGATCGAAGATCGGTGGATCGCGTCCGCCCGTACTCAACTACCGCTCTTTGCCATCAACGGCGTCAAGCCGCGCGAACGCGCCAAGCGCGCCCCCAAAAATAAAACAAGTAAACGGAACGCCTCCTCCAAGAAGTCGAGGCAACGCCACGGAGTAACCAAGTGACCACCCAAACTGCAACCCTTCCCTACAAGGTGAAAGACCTCGCGCTCAACGACTTGGGTCGCAAAGAAATTCGCCTCGCCGAGCAGGAGATGCCCGGCCTCATGGCTCTGCGTGAAGAATTCGGCGCGGAACAACCCCTAAAAGGCGCCAAGATCATGGGCTCGTTGCACATGACCGTGCAGACAGCTGTGCTCATCGAAACGTTGGTCGATCTCGGCGCGGACGTGCGCTGGGTCTCGTGCAACATCTTTTCCACACAAGACCCTTCGGCATCCGCGGTCGTGGTCGGCCGCAACGGCACCGTCGACAACCCGCAAGGCGTTCCGGTGTTTGCGTGGAAGGGCGAGACGCTTAAGGAGTACTGGTGGTGCACCGAGCAGGCGCTGCGTTGGCCCGACGGAAGCGGCCCAAACCTCTTGCTCGATGACGGCGGCGACGCCACGATGATGGTGCTCAACGGCGCCAACTACGAAAAGGCCGGCGCGGTTCCGGCGACGGGAGCGGATGACCCCGAGGACTGGGTCGAACTCTTGGCTTCGTTGCGCGCGTCGATCGCTGCGGACGCGGGCCGGTGGACCGCGATGTCCAAAAACATTCTCGGCGTCTCCGAAGAGACAACGACCGGCGTACACCGCCTCTATCAAATGCAGGAAGAGGGATCGCTGCCGTTCCCCGCGATCAACGTCAATGACGCGGTGACCAAGAGCAAGTTCGACAACATCTACGGCTGCCGCCACTCGCTGATCGACGGCATCAACCGCGCGAGCGACGTGATGATCGCGGGCAAGGTGGCGGTCGTCTGCGGCTACGGAGACGTCGGCAAGGGCTCGTGCCAGTCGCTGCGCGGCCAGGGCTGCCGCGTGGTCGTGACCGAGATCGATCCCATCTGCGCGCTGCAGGCGGCGATGGAGGGCTACCAGGTGGTCCGTTTGGAAGACGTGCTCGCGACGGCCGACATCTTCATCACCGCCACCGGCAACCGCGACATCTTGACGCTCGAGCACATGCGCCGGATGAAGGACAAAGCGATCGTCGGCAACATCGGCCACTTCGACAACGAGATCGACATGGCGGGCTTGGAGAAGGCCAGTGACGTCGAGCGCGTGCGCATCAAGCCGCAGTTCGACGAATGGAAGTTTGAAGACGGCCACTCGGTTCTGGTGCTGGCCGAAGGCCGCCTGCTCAACCTCGGTTGCGCGACAGGGCACCCGAGCTTCGTGATGTCGGCGAGTTTCACGAACCAGGTACTCGCCCAAATCGAGCTGTTCAAAAACCACAAGAACTACGACAACAAGGTCTACGTCTTGCCGAAGACGCTCGACGAAAAGGTCGCGCGCTTGCACTTGGACAAGTTGGGCGTGCGCCTAACGGAGCTGAGCCAGGAGCAGTCGGATTACATCGGCATCCCGGTCGCGGGCCCGTACAAGCCCGACCACTACCGGTACTAAGTTCTTTAAGCGAAACGAGAACGGGGTCGTCTTGGGACGGCCCCGTTTTTTTGTGCGGCGCCGCACCAAGTTCTACCAACCGAAAATCGCCGGCAATCTCCGGCCGCCCCCATCGATTAACGTCCAGCACGCGGCGAGCGCAATCACGAGCGACAGTGCCCGAAGAGTGAACGACATGCGGGACCATCCGATCCCGATCAGCGCGAGCGCCGAAACCGAGAAACCGACCGCTGACAAAACCATTCCCCTGTAGTCCCCACTCGCCAATGAGACGTTGTTTGCGAATAGAGCCCAGGCGGTCAGACAGAGCGCCGTCCAAAAGCACGCGGAGGCGCGCGAGCTACTGGCTGCCACAGCCAGTGCGTTTTGATTCGAATCGCGCGGATCGCGAAGCGCTTGGAGGTCCTCTGGCGTTACGTCAAAGTTTTCGGCCGGATCCCAATACACGAAGTAGTCGTCGGATGCAGCCACCCAGGCAACCCGATTGGTAACCGGATTGTGCCCCACGAGCCATACGTACTGGCCCGCGCGGAGCCCACCGATGAGGCACTCGACACGAGCACGGGCCAGGAAATACGGAACCGTCCGCTGGCTTTCCAAGCGCCGCCTCAAACTGTCTTGCAGCCGCGCGATGAAGTCGTCTTTGGTCAGCCTCTCGTCGGCAAGTTCCTCGCGCGCGAGCGCCAGCGCTGGCGGCCAGTGTTGCGCCGAACGAAGGAGCACTTGCAGTTTTTCGGGTGCCTTCCGGCACGCCGCAGAACTCTCAAGTGCCTCACACGCCGGTTCCCAATCGCCGAAGCATTCGTACAGCGCCCACTCGTGGTCGTGCCGGCAGCAGCAGACTTCGATGGCACTCACACATTCTGGTACGTCAGGCACGTAACCCTCGCGCTCGCGCCGAAGATCCACGAGATAGAACCCGAGGTTTCCCACGCCGGTAGTCTACCGCGCGGTGAACTGACCCTGTCGTGCGCTCGCGAGTTCACGCGTTCTACGTCGGCCGCGTGTACCACCATGGCCCGTAGCTGAAAAACTCCGACCGGTGAGGGTTCGCGACGATGTCCGTCCTGTTTGTCGCGCGGACTCGCACTTCAAAACCTTCGGGGAGTTCTTTCCAGTACGTGGCGTCCCACGGTCGCAATCGCGTTCGCTCCACCGCACCGTGTGTCTGGATCCAGCAGTCGCGCTGGTACGCCAGGTACTTGTCGGCTTGCTCCTCGCTTGCAGCTCGAAACATGATGGCGTCGTCCTCGCGCTCCTCCTCCACAAACCGGCCCCAATCCGGCCGCGCGATGCTCTCCCATGCACGGCCGCCGTCGCTCGTGAGGTCGTAGCTCGTACACTCCATGGGTCTGTTGGAGCGTTGCGCGAGTGCGTCGAGAACCTCGGCGCGTGATTTCAGACGGACGCGCTCGCCGTTGCCCCAATTAGCGCACGGAAGTTCCGCTTCGATCAGTCCTTGAGCGAACAGCCGCGCGAACGAATCCGCAACCTCGTCGTCGGACGCTCGGTGACCCTCGCAATTCAACACTTCGGCGATGTTGGGCCCGACCATCCACGACATCGGATAAGAAAACAAGACGACGCTATCCAGCAGCCAGAAGTCGAGTCGATTCGGATTCACGTGTGTTCGCCCGCATGAGCGCAGGGTAGCGCAACCAGTGTAGCGCGAGCGACATTTGCGTGCTGCGGCGTGTTTTCATCCGCATTCCTCCTCACTTCGTCGCGGTTCCCCAGTGCGGTGCACCGTCTGGGGAAGTGCACAACACGTTGCTCCCGTCAGGACTCGCCGCCGCAAGAGTCCAACCTGGCGCCGGGAACAGCAGGCGCCCATTCAGCGTGCTGAGATCGAGTACGACTGGGTCACCGGTTTCCAAAACCAGATGATGGGGTCCGCACCAGACCGTTGGCATCTCGCGCAAAGACTCGACCATTTTTCGGTCTTCGGCAGATTGGCTGGCGAATCGGCGAGATCGTTTGGGGCCCCGGACCACAAGGACCCCGCCCTCTTCGGCTGCGATGACGAAGCGACCATCCGGCGACGAGATTCCTGCTGGCGCAGCGATCTTTTGCGGACGTCCGCGCTTGGGAGCCCACGAGTAATGTATTTCAACGAAATCCGCGCCCGCGAACTCACGCCGCACCAACATCAGCCCGTCCGTCGTCCACGCCTCCGTGTCGAGGTCCAGTGCTCTCTCCGTCGTGTGAAGCATCTCCGCGGAGCCGACGTCGATGATGCGGACACGCCTCTTGCGTGGAATCTCTTTGCCGCCGGGCGCCGAGACCGCCATGCTTGTCCCGTCGGGCGACCACAGGACCGAGGCATGACTCGACAGCTTGAATTCGACGTCGGAACCGAGGAGCGAGCGCGGATTCTTCCCTGGCTCGAAGAGCACCAATTCGACGGGATCCTCACTCGAATAAGAACCCGCGCGCTCTGGATGCACAACAACCGCGACGACCCGCGCGTCGCGGGGCGCAGGCACGAGCGTCGTGACGATGCCGGCCACGGTTCCGATCGGCGTCGGCTCTGCACCGGGTGCCTTCCAATGCACGATGTGATGTCGGTCGTTGCTTTCGGCGAAAACAATGAAGCCCGTCCCCGACCAAACTCCGCCCTGGAACTCGCCCCTGGTCGCTAGACGCGTTGGGTTCGCAAACACGGGCTGGTCGGTCTCCATGAACTCGTCGTTACGCGCTGATCGGCGCGCCGGTACGCCGTCCCGAACCGCAATGGCAAGGACCGCGAGCAAATCGGATGCGTACTCCGCGTCCTTCTCCAGAAGCCGAACGCGCGATCCATCGGGCGCGACGTTTAGATACACCTCCGCGTCGTGGGCACCGAAGTGCAAAAAAAGCTTGTTGGCTTCCCAGCCGTCTCGTGTACCGAGCCGCGCATAAGAAAACGGCAACATCGCGAGCTTGCCCGGGTACCGAGGCGGCGTCGGTCGACCGAGCCAAGCCGCGACGTCGGCAACAAAGCCGGCGCCGCGTTCCAAAGAGCGCGGCTCCAATCGTCCCTCGCCAAACGCGAACGGCCCGTCGCCCATGGCATCGAGCAAAACCAGATCGACCGCTCCGTACTTGGAGGACAGATGGAAGCGCCGCCCACCGGGAATCGCTACCGTCTCCGCACCGAGATCGAGTTCACCGTCCGAGCCGCCTACGCCCGGCAGCTCGGGGGTGGCCCTTCGGTTCCGCAGGAAATGCACAAGCGCGGCCAGCGCGACAAGAACCAAGATCCTGAACCACCACACGACGCACGCGATTGTAGCCGAGTGACCGTGCAGCAGGCGACACGCTCAGAGGTCCCGCGAAGCCGAGCGTGCGAGTTCGCGAACCTCCCGCCAACGCTTGTGCGACTCGACAGCTTGCTCGGTCCAGAGATGCTCCTTTGGGGGCCGGACATCTCGTGAAGAACGACGTCGAGTCTTCGGAGAGTCGAGATCTGCCGCGGGGTGAGATCCTCAGCGAAGATCGACGCGGTGTGCGGCTCGCGCGCGCCGAGTCGGTGCTAGCATTGGAGTCCAGTGCGGCGGATACAGATTGGGGGGCTTGCGGCCGTGGTCTTTCTGCTTGTCGGCTGGAGCGTGTGGCCTCGTGCGAAGTCGCCGCGACGCCCGCGTCTCGCTGCCGAGGCTCCTGACACAAAGACGGCGCGGCCCGCGCGGTCAGCGCCGACCACGGACGGAACCGCCACCCCGTCACGCTCGACAGATCCCTCGATGGCGCCGGTCAGGCGGCTTGCGGTCGAAGTGCGTGATCCGGACGATCAGCCGGTGCGCGGTGGACTCGTCCGGTTCGTCGCCGGAGACAACGTCGAAGTTGGCCGTGCCGAAACGAACGGCAACGGGATCGCGTTGCTGCGTGTTCGGGGTGCGGGCCGCGCGGTAGTGACCCGTGTTCAGCCATACTATCCGGCGCGCTCGGATCCGATCCGACCGGAATCGGAGCGCGTCGTCGTTCGTCTCGTGCGGGGCGAACTCGCCGTTGCAGGGCGCGTCGTCGATTTCGACGGAACCGAGCTTGCGGGCGCCATGGTTGCCGCCAAACTCGTTGACACCGAGGGCTGGATCGGCGACTGGCGTTGGGTTGGTCGCTCCGTATCCGCACCTCAAAACAGGTTCCGCATCGAGGGCCTTCGCCCCGGCCGGTATGAACTCATTGTCCGGGCGGGGCAATCGACGTCCGCCCGTGGCCTACCGCCGCGCGAGCCCGTCATCGCGCAAGCAGGCGATCGAGACGTCGAGATCCGACTCCGCAAGATCGCGTGGGTTACGTTCCATTGGTTGGACGCCGTCACCAACGCACCGATCGAAACACACCGCAACGTTCGGTGGCGCGAGGATGGACTGGACCGACACGCCCGTGCGAGCGGACCCCATAACGAGGCTTCCACGTCGCGTTCGTGGATGGGGTACGACCCGGTGTCGCTCACCGCGACGGCGGACGGCTACCGACCGCAAAAGATGGACGTCCACCTCCGCGACGACGATTTGAACCGCACGATTACGTTCCGCTTGGCGCCCGATCCCGACTCGCTTGTACGAGTCGAGCTGGTCGTTCGTGACAGTCGCGCGGATCCCGTTCAAAAGATCACGATCATGCGCGTGAAGGAAGATGGCTCCGGCATCGGAACGACGCACGCAAGCGAAGACGGTCGTGTCTTCTTAGAGCTCCCGGCAGGGCCAAACCGGTTGCGCTTCGGACCGCTGATCTGCACCTACAACTGGCGCAACCGTCCATGGGTCGTCCGTTTCTTGGAGCTAAAAGTCGAGCGCGGCAGCCGTCCCGTCGTGTCCGTCGAGATCCAGCGCGGAGGGTGGCTGCGGCGACCCCAATGGGAAGGCAAACTCGTTCACACGGCAAAAATTCGCGGCACAAAAGAAGAGTTCGTTTTCTACGGGCGCGGTGACCACCGCGCGTGCCTCGCGCCCGGCCGCTATACGGTCGAAGCCGAGCTAGCCGACGGCCGCGAACTGACGGGCGAAGTCGAGATCACGGCAGACCAGACCTCGCACGTCACGCTGGAACTCAAAAACGACTGAGGGCCGAAAAAGCCGCTCTCGCCCCGCAAGGCTCAAGAGAACTTCGTCGCACGAGATTGACTCGGCTTTACGACGGACAAGTCCTTCGGCCCTCGCCCAGCACGGGAGTTTCGTAGGACGCTGATAGCGCCGGGTGCGCGGTGGACTCTCCGGCCTATGCCTTGCCTTGCCGCCGCCGCCAGACAAGTGCGCCCGCGACCGCGAGACCCGACAGAAACAATGTGCCGGGTTCCGGGACCGGGGCCGAACCTCCCGCGAGCACTAACTTCCAAGTCCTGCCAATGACGATGGGGGTTCGATCCTGGTCCACCGACCGCCAGTCCCCGAACGCAACCAAAGTGATTTGGTCCGCAGCGGGGCCGAGGCCGCCAAGGTCCACGAATGGGGACTGCCATGTACTGGGCGCCCCCACCGGTGCAAGCTCCTGGGAGCCTATGGGGCCGTCGAACCCAAATGAACCGTCAATCCCAATGCCATCCCCGTGGTCCCACATGATGACCCCCCCGCTGGGGCCCGTTACCGTGAACGAGAAGTCAACTGCGGAAGACAAAGCAAAGCTGGTCGCGCCCATCGGCACGCCTGCCAAGTCGATGAAACCTTCCAGGGATCCGCCGTCGATGTCGTCCGTCGGGTCTACCAGATAGCGCCCCGTGAACGGATCCGCCAACGCGGTCCCCGCCAGCAACACCAGCACCGCCGCCACAGTTAGTCCTACTCGCATCGATGCCCTCCTTGGTATTTGGGGACTTGTAGCAACAAGAAGCGCGTTCGCGCCGGCGGGTTCCTCCCCCAAGCGGGTTTTCACCGGCGCGGATGTCGATTCAGGTCGACAAACCGCGCCGCCTGCCCAACCGCGTTGATGTGTACGAACGGCTCGCCCGGCACGTGGACGACTTGCGCGCCGCGGCGGTTGGGCCTACATGCGCCGACACGCGCAGCCGTTCAGCGACAACCTGGCTTTCGCGTCCGGCAAGACTCAAGAGCACGTCGTCATTCGTGGATCCCACCCTATACGAGCAAGAGCCGGACGGTCTTTCGACCTTGCCCGGCTCTGAGAATACGTGAGACGCTGATAGTGCTGGGTGCGCGGTCGTCTGTTCGGACTACGCCTTGCGCTTTCGACGCCGCCAGACAAATGCGCCCGCGACCGCGAGACCCGACAGAACGAACGTTCCGGGCTCCGGGACGGGCGCAGGGCCGCTCGCGAGCACTAGCCTCCAGGCCGGATTTGCATCGTCCGTTGATCCTGCCGCGGGGCCCGGGATGAGGTCTTCGGAGGACCCCCAAAATCGGACGCTGCCGCCGCCAAGAAGCCCGATTTGCAATATGTCAAATGTGTCGGCCTCTCCGTCGAGGTCCCCGATGGCAGCCCACTCGCCGTCAGACTGGTTCCGAACGACGACGAGAGTGGCGTCCCCGAGCGGCGCGTCGAAAGTCAGCACGTCGTCTCTTGTCAAGGCGACGGCTTGACTGTCGTACGTAAGAGTCGAGATGCCAGGGCCGGATACGACGATCGAAAACCCCGACACGAACGAGTCCCCAAGTTTGAATGACGCGGTTCCCATCGGTGCTTCAAAGAAGTCGATGAAGCCTGACGCCGAAACGCCTTGAGTGGCGATCGACTCGATGTTATAGCGCCCTGTGAACGGATCCGCGAACGCGGTCCCCGCCAGCAACACCAGCACCGCCGCCACAGTTAGTCCTACTCGCATCGATGCCCTCCTTGGTATTCGGGGACTTGTAGCAACAAGAAGCGCGTTCGCGCCAGCGGGTTCTCCCCCCTTGCGGGTTTTTCACCGGGCGCAAATGTCGATTCAGATCGACAAACCGTGTCCTTCTTACCTACGAAGACAAAGGCCGCCAGGTCCGACGCAGGCCGCGCGTGCGCCCCCCGCGCCCCGAAGCGGCGGGTCGTTAGACCGCCGCCCTCAACTCGTCCACGCGGTCGAGGTGCTCCCAGGTGAAGCCCGGCTCTTCGCGGCCGAAGTGGCCGTACGCGGCTGTCTTTTGGTAGATCGGCTTTCTTAGGTCGAGCGTGTCGATGATGCCGCGCGGCGTTAACGGGAACACTTCGCGCACCGCCATCGAGATCTTTTCTTCGTCGATAGTGTTGGTGCCGAACGTGTCGACCAATACCGAGACCGGCGCCGCGACGCCGATGGCGTAGGCGAGTTGCACCTCGCAACGATCCGCAAACCCCGCCGCCACAACGTTTTTGGCCACGTAACGCGCCATGTACGCCGCACTGCGGTCGACTTTGGTCGGATCCTTGCCCGAAAACGCGCCGCCGCCGTGGCGGCCCATCCCGCCGTACGTGTCCACGATGATCTTGCGACCCGTCAGGCCGGCGTCCCCCATCGGCCCACCGATGACGAAGCGACCGGTCGGGTTGATGTGAATCACCGTTTGCTCGTCGAGCAGTTCGGCCGGCAAGACCGCGTTCACAAGGTTCGCCGTCAGATCAACCACGATCTGTTCCGTCGTCACTTCTTCGGCGTGCTGCGTACTCACGACGACCGTGTCGATCCGCTTGGGGTTGCGGTTCTCGTCATACTGCACCGAAACCTGCGCCTTGCCATCGGGCCGCAAGTACGGAAGCGTGCCGTCCTCGCGCAGACCCGCGAGCTTGCGCGTGAGCTGGTGCGAAAACATGATCGGCGCGGGCATGAGCTGCGGCGTCTCGCGACACGCATAGCCAAACATCATGCCCTGGTCGCCGGCGCCGTCTCGATCCACGCCCATCGCGATGTCGGGCGACTGCCGCTCGACCGCACACACCACGGCGCACGTGCTGGCGTCAAAACCCCAGGTGGCATCGGCGTACCCGATCTCAGCCACAACGCGGCGCACGATTTCGGCATAGTCCAAACGCGCGTTCGACGTGATCTCGCCAGCGAGCACCACGATGCCGGTTTTCAGCAGCGTTTCGCAGGCTACGCGACCATGCGGATCCTCGGCCAAGACGGCGTCGAGAATCGCGTCGGAAATCTGATCGGCCATCTTGTCGGGATGACCTTGGGTCACGGATTCGGACGTGAACAACATCCCCACACTTTACCCACGCGCGGTGTCATCTCTGACCTTTTCGACGCGCTATCTTTCGCAGCGCCAGCGCGGGCCTACTCGCCCTTCCCGCAGCACTTTTTGTATTTCTTGCCGCTGCCGCACGGACAGGGATCGTTGCGCCCGACCTTGGGCGTGTCGCGCCGGATCGGCTCGGGCGCTTCCTGCGTCGAACCGATCGGCCCCTGGTCCGCTTCGGTGTCATACGCCGTCACCTCGTCGTGGCTGAGGTTCATCTGCTGCGGGCCCGACTCCATCGGTTCTTCGATGGTCACGTGCACCTTCAAGATCACGTCGGTGACCATTTCCGCGATGGCTTGCTGCATCTCGGAAAACATCTGCGAGCCTTCGCGCTTGTACTCGAGCTTGGGGTCGATCTGCGCGTAGCCGCGGAGGCCGATTCCGGTCCGCAGCGTATCGAGATCGCGCAGGTGTTCTTTCCACTTGTCGTCAAAGGCGCGCAACAGGAGATAACGCAACGTGAGGAGCCAATCCTCTTCGCCCAGCGTTTCCTTCGCCTGCTCCAAGCCTTCGACAATGGACGCGCGCACAACTTTTGCGGCGCCGTCGGACGAGCCCGACGCGCGGACGGCGTCGGTGTCGATCTCAATGTTGAATTTACGTTTCGCCCACGCGGTAAGCTCAACGGTGTCCCACTCGGCGGGCGCTGTGCGGTCGTTGCAATGCTGGGCGATCACCGGCCACAAGACGGCCTCGATGAGCTCCGTGGCGGTCTCTTCGAGTTCTTCGCCCTTAAGGATCTGCGTGCGGCGCTCGTAAATCGCCTTGCGCTGCTCGTCGTTGACTTGGTCGTACTCGAGCAGGTTCTTACGCACATCGAAGTTGTGCTGCTCGACCTTTTTCTGTGCGCGTTGAATCGCGCGGCTCACCATCGGCGAGGTGATCTCTTGTCCCTCGCCCATGCCGAGTTTGGCGAGCAGCGCTTTCACGCCGTCGCGCGCAAACCGTCGCATCAGCGGATCTGCGAGCGACACGTAGAACACCGACGAACCCGGATCGCCCTGGCGACCGGCGCGACCGCGCAACTGGTTGTCGATGCGGCGCGACTCGTGGCGTTCGGTGCCCACGATGTGCAACCCGCCCAGCGCCGCAACCGACGTTTCGCGCGTGAACGGAAACTCCGGCTGTCCGAACGCGCGCCAATGGTCTTTGAGGCACTTGCACTTCGTCGCGAAGTCGCCGGCGCGCGCTTTCTTGCCGGCCGACGAGTCCGCCTTCAAGTACACGTCCACCCAATAATCGACGAGCTTCTCGTAGAGCTTGGGGTCGTCGCTTTTTAGCGTTTTGGGCGCCACACCGTGGCGCTGCCAGTGCGCGAGAATGGATGCGTCGTCGTAACGGCCCAACAAAATGTCGGTACCACGACCGGCCATGTTCGTCGCGATGGTCACAGCACCCAATTGGCCGGCCTTCGCGACGATGATCGCCTCGCGCTCGTGGTGTTTGGCGTTGAGAACCTCGTGTTCGACGCCGCGTTTTTGCAGCAGGCGCGAAACGTGTTCGCTGCTCTCGATCGAGGTGGTACCCACCAACATCGGGCGCCCCTGCTTGTGGACGCGCACGATCTCATCGACGATCGCGGTGCCTTTTTCCTCTTCGGTGAGGTAGATGCGGTCGTCGTAACTCAGACGGCGTAGCGGACGGTTCGTCGGGATGACGATCACGTCGAGCTTGTAAATCTTGTGAAACTCCGCGGCTTCGGTGAGCGCGGTACCGGTCATGCCGGCCAGCTTGTCGTAAAGACGGAAGAAGTTTTGGATCGTGACCGTCGCGAGCGTCTGCGACTCCTCACGAATCTTGATGCCTTCTTTGGCCTCCACCGCTTGGTGCAAGCCGTCGCTCCAACGGCGCCCGTCCATCATGCGACCGGTGTTCTCATCGACGATGATGACTTCCGGTCCACGGTCGCCCGGCTTCACAACATAGTGAATGTCGTGCTTGTAGATCGCATGCGCGCGCACCGCTTGTTCCAGGTGGTGCGGCCAGTTGTCATGCATCACGGACGGGTGATAGAAGTCGGGAATGCCGAGATCTTTTTGCGCGGCCACGATGCCGCGTTCGGTCAGGTACGCGGAGTGGCTCTTTTCCGAAAAGACGTAGAGAAAGTCGGCCTCAAGCTGGAGGCGCATCTCTTCCCGCTCTTGGGGCGTGCCCTTGGCGCGCTCCAAGACCATGTCGTCTAAATCGGCCTTGTCGACACCTTGGTTCTTGGTGAACCAGCGACGCACGACGCGGTCGGCCAAGTAGTACTTGTCCGTCGCCCCCTCGGCCGCGCCCGAGATAATGAGCGGCGTGCGCGCCTCGTCGATGAGGATCGAGTCCACCTCATCGATGATGGCGAACTGCCGATCGCGCTGGCATTGATCTTCCAAGCGCGTCTTCATGTTGTCGCGCAGGTAGTCGAAGCCGAATTCGCTGTTGGTGCCGTACGTGATGTCGGCTTGGTACTGCGGAATGCGTTCGGCGCTATGCATCGGCGACTGAATACAGCCCACCGTCATGTCCAGCAGCTCGTAGACGGGTCGGTTCCACGCCGCATCGCGACGCGCGAGGTAGTCGTTCACCGTGATGATGTGGACGCCGCGCCCCGTCAAGGCATTGAGATACGCGGGCGCGACCGAGGTCAGCGTCTTGCCCTCACCCGTGACCATCTCGGCGATGCCGCCGGTGTGCATGGCGACCCCGCCGAGGATCTGCACATCAAAAAGGCGCAGGCCGAGCGTCCGTTTGGCCGCCTCGCGGGCCACGGCGAACGCCTCCGGCAAAAGATCGTCCAGCGTCTTGCCGTCTGCCAACCGCTGACGGAACTCGGCCGTTTTGGCATGCAGCTCGATATCGCTCAGCTTCTCGAAAGCGGGTTCGAACGCATTAATCTGCGTAACCAGAGGCAACATGCCCTTGATCACACGCTCGTTGCGGGAACCGAAGAATTTTTTGAGGATGCCCATGGCCATAGAAACGATCTTTCAGGAACTAGATCGGGATTATGCCAGCAACTTGCGGACCAGCGAAAAGAGCACGTCCTGTCGGTACGGCTTCACCAAAAATCCATCGGCGTAGGTGAGCGACGCCAGGTCGACCTGACTACGGGTCGCGAGCAGCACGGGGATGTCTTGGGTGGCCTCGTCGCCCTTCAGCGCCTCGCAACAAGTAACGCCATCCATCTCCGGCATCTGGTAATCCATCAAAATCAGCGCGGGGCGGCGTTCGGCGACCTTGTCGAGGGCGATTTTTCCGTTCGGCGCGGTCCGCACCTCCAATCCGGCCCGCTCTAACAACTCCCGGATCGCGTCGCAGATGGCGGGGTCGTCATCGACCACGAGAACGCTGTGGTCGTCCTCGCTGATACGCTCGACACGGCCGATGCGACTCTTGAGATCGCGCACGGTGGGCACGCGGGCTTCGCGCCACGCGCCTTCGATGTCTTCGGCGAGCAGTCGATTGTGATCCCGGACCGCGTTCCAGCGCTCGTAGTCCGGCGCCGTCGGGCTGACTTTGAGGTCGTCGTGTGTGTCGACGCTGAACGCGAACTCATGTTCGAGGATGCTTTCCTCCAAGACGAGTTTCATGTGGGGATAGCGCGCGTTGCCCAGCCGCAAGACGTAGCGCGGCACGGGCCGTTCGCCGTCGGTGGCCGCCGCGTTGCTTTCTTCGTCAAAGTGCGTCAGCGCTTCATCGACTGACTGTGCGGACGCCAAGTCGATCTTCGGTGCACGCCAACGAGCGGCGCCCGGATAGGCAAGATCTAAGAAAAGCTCGACCGCCGTGCGGATCATCGACAGCTTGAGCTCGTCGATTCTCACGCGGCGGCCCCGCCTTCGGCCGCGGCGCCTTCGCTCTCTTCCTTGCGAAAACTTCGAATCAGCAGCAAACCGATGCCGACCACCAACGCGACGTCCGCGATGTTGAACGTCGGCCAATGCCAGCGCTCGAGGCTCCCAAACCACACCTCGATGAAGTCGCGCACGGCGTCATACTTCCATCGGTCGTACAAGTTGCCGACCGCGCCGCCCAAAACGAGCAGCTTGCCGATGCTCTCCACCTTGTCGGCGCGCTTGTCCCAAAACAACCAACCGGCGATCAAAGGGACGGCGGCCGTCGTGGCGGCCTTGAGCACCCACCCCGGAATCGGCGTACTCCACACGCCACCTACGTTCCAGATGGTTCGGTAATACAGCCAGTTTTCGAGGACGGTGTCTTGCAGCAACGGTGCGCCGTTCAACGCCGCCGGATATTCGAACAGCCCCTTGGTCCAAAGATCGAGCCAGGCCGTGAACGCCGCCAGGATGAGCCAAACGGCTCGTTCTTTTCGCGTCATGCAAGATCCTCTTCGGCGTCGATTTCGCCGGACTCGATCTTCGATTGATACGCGATCGTGTAGCGCGCATACGGAATCGCTTCGAGCCGCGGGCGTCCGATCGGTTCACCGGTGCCCTGGCACACGCCGTAGGTTCCCTCTTCGATGCGCATAAGCGCGCGCCCGATTTCATAGATCTCGTGGCGCTCGTTTTCGACGAACGTGAGCGTCAAATCCTGCTCCGCGACGTCGGACGCGTGGTCGGCCAGATGGTCCACACTCGTGTCCTGATCGCCAGCGCGCAAGGCACCCTCCTGCATCGCCTCCACCGTACTCTGCAGCCGCGCGCGGCGGGCCAGGAGGAGCGCGCGAAAATGCCGCAAATCGTCCTTGGAAAACGGACTGCGCGGAGGAGGGTTTGACGATTCGTGACTCATGAGCGGCGTGGGGCGAACGTGAAGAATAGTGGTGTCCGCCACGGGGTCAAGCGGCAGCTATTCGGGTTTCCCGTTCCGACGCCCGATCTTTTAGACAAAGTGCAGCACACCGAGCGCGAGTTCTTACTGTGGGCCGAGGCGGAGGCGGGCCACCGCCCCAACACGATCGACGCGTATCGGCGGGACCTGGCCGACTTCGGGCGGTTCTTACGCGGCAAGGGGCGCAAGCTGGATCGCGTCCGCCCCGGCGACGTGTTGTCGTACCTGCGCCGGTTGCGGCGCGACGGGCGCGCCGAAGCGACGCTGGGACGACGCTTCGCGTGCCTCCGCACGTATTTTCGTTTTCTCGTGGCGGAGGGGCATGTCGCCAAAGACCCGACGCTCGCGCTGGACGCGCCGCGCAAGTGGCGCACGCTGCCGAAGGTGCCCACCAAAGAAGAGGTCGAGGCGCTGTTGGGCGTGATGCCCGACACGGTCCGGGGGCGGCGCGATCGGGCGCTGTTTGAGTTGCTCTACGCCACCGGCGCCCGCGTCGGCGAGATCTTGGGCGCCAAGCGGCAGGACTATCACGCGGATTTACAAGTCCTCAAGCTACATGGCAAGGGCGGCAAGCAGCGCGTGGTCCCGGTGGGCAAGCACGCGCGACAAGCGCTCGCGATTTTTCACAACGAAACACCAGCCCGCACCGACGAACCACTGATCGGCTCGCTCCGCGGAAGACCGCTCACGCGCGACCGCGTACTCCGCATGCTTAAAGAGTACGCCGCGCAAGCGGGCGTACGACCGGCGCCGACCCCCCACGGCTTCCGCCACGCGTTCGCAACGCACATGCTGGAAGGAAACGCCGACATCCGCGCGGTGCAAGAACT
The DNA here is from genome assembly GCA_021776785.1 of Planctomycetota bacterium. Classification (GTDB taxonomy): domain Bacteria; phylum Planctomycetota; class PLA2; order PLA2; family PLA2; genus JAJFFF01. The sequence goes on from JAJFFF010000012.1 coordinate 202,137, forward strand.
ACTAGGACACGCAAGCGTAGCGACGACGCAGTTGTACACGCATGTCGAGCAGGAACGGTTGCGGTCAATTCACAACCGGTATCACCCGCGGGCTTAAAGCGGCCCAACGATCAGTCATCGCGACGATTGCCCGCAATTCCGCTCGGACATCCCGCTGGCGTCCGCGCGGCTGCGCTTCCAAAACTCTCGCGAACTCCGCCGGCGTTAGCTCCGAACTAAACATTCCACCACTACCGGGGATGCCCGCGACGCCCGCGTTCGTAATCGATGTCGCGGTCGCCGGGAAAGACGGATGCGTCTCCATGCCTCGCAGGGCCCTAGCAGGTTCGTTCGCGAAAAAGAACTCCACATGGCGTTTCAACTCTGCCGGTCGTATGCGTGCTCTCGCGAGCGCGGAAGCCACAATCCAGAAATCTTCGCCGGCCTCCGTGATCTTCACATCGTCCGGGACTTCCATGTCGTCGCGAGCCTCGATGATCATCCACGCCGCGGACCGCCACTCCGGCCGACGAAGAGCCTCGTTGACGACAGACTGGGCGAATGCTCGTTCCGCCGTCGCCAGTCCGCGCGCACAAAACCATAGGGGCCTATCGCCAACTGCCGCAACGAACTGTACTTTCTCGAAGGCGGAGAGCCCGATGTGAGAGGCGAATTCTCGGCTCGAGAGCGGTCCCGAGGGGAGCCGCTCACGCAAGGCCGGCGTCGGGCGCGCCGAGTAGTAAGTAACGAGATAGTCCGCGCGATCGTAGGCCAGCCCCGCATCCCACTGCATCTCGGTTCGCGCCCGTCGCTCTAGCGCGGCAGAAATCGGCCAGGACTCTGGAAGGCAAATCGCCGGGCTGCGCTCCACGATGTCCGCGGTCAACCAGCCCATCCAACCAAGCACAATCTGCGCCCGTCTACGGCAACGGGGGTCGGCCACACGAGCGCGCGCAGGGCAGACAAACGAACGTCTTCGTTCGCGTGGCTGATTGCCATCTCGTAGAACGCGACGCACTCAGGAGACTCATCGCCCAACAAAGAAAGCAAGTTCAGTTTCCTAAGGACCGTGTCGACGTCATCACTCGCTCCGCGCAAGATTGTCTTTGTGGCCTCAACCCGGATCGAGCGACCGCCCCAGGACAATAAAGCCGCGCAGTATCGAGCCGGCATCTTGTCCGAGAGTGCCAGCCCGAGAGCCCGCCGGCGCACGCGAGGCCAACGGGAAGCTTCTGCAAGTTCCGGACGCTGCAGCCCGTTCTTGGAGTCGAGCAACGCCCACATGCCAGCTGCCAGCACCGTCTCCGTTCGACCATCCCCCGCACGGAGTAGCGCGCTCCAACGGGCTGAGTCGCCTGCCACATACACGGCATCTTTCGTCGACATGTCCGCAATCAGCTCGTCGATTTCGTCGATCCACGCCGTCTCTTCGTGGTTGGCGGCCCATTGGCGAACAGCCTCCAAAACCCGGCGCGACAACGGAGCGATGCGCTGCAGCGCGTACACAGCATCCAGCGCGTCGGGAGCATCGCGAACGACGGCTTGCTCCAACGTTTGCCGCAACCGCTGCCCGCCAGCACCGAGAAACGAAACCGCCAACGTACCCACTGCAACCGCGTGAGCAGAAGCCCGCTTACGAATGGCGGTTACCAACGGGACAAGGGACGGTCGTGCCCGATCGCGCCAACGGGACCGAACCGCGCGTCGAAGAAGCGGGAGCAAACTCGGATCGTCCATCATCACGTCGAGGATCACACCGAGCGACCGGTCCGAAACATCGCAGGGGCCGCGCGCCGCAATCCACTCGAGCGTCCCACACGCACCAGCGGTGCGGACACCAGGCTTGGGATCCGAAAGGCACCGCGTCAAGAACTCGAGGTCCTCACCGATGGCGGCGAGTATCCGTGCGGCGCTTCGGGCGCGCTCCGGCGCGTCCGAAGGCGCGGCGAACGAAACCGTGCTGGCGACGCAAACGAGGATCAAGCGCTTCACAAACTTGACGCTACGTCGCGGCTATCACAAAGGCGTAACGTCGATCCGGCGCTCTTCGACGTTCGGCCCGCCTACGCCAATGCTACGGCGGGTTGATTGCCGCTTTGCGACAATCAACAACTGTGTAAGCGAACCCAAGTAGGCGCTCGACACATTCATCGCCAGAGGCGGCGACGAAGATCGAAGGCATGCCAAACCGTCCGAACGTCAAAGTCTCAACATCGTCAGATGTTGAACCAAAACAACGCTTCGCAAATCACAAAGCATTAGCTTTGTGATTTGCGATGATCCGCCAGGAACTGCTCCAGCCCGCTATCGGTCAACGGGTGCTTGAGCAGTTGGCCCAACACTTTCGGCGGGACTGTGCATACGTCCGCGCCCAGCGTTGCTGCCGTGCGCACGTGGTTCGGCGATCGGATCGACGCCACCAAGATCTCGGTCATGAATCCGTAGTTGTCGTAGATCGTGCGGATGTCTTCGATCAATTCCATGCCCGTTTGGCCGAGGTCGTCTAACCGGCCCACGAACGGGCTGATGAACGTCGCGCCCGCTTTCGCCGCCATCAACGCTTGCACGGCGGTAAAACAAAGCGTCACGTTCGTCTTGATGTTTTTCTCGCTCAGTTCGCGGCACGCGGCGAGACCATCGCCGGTCAGCGGCACTTTCACCGTGATGTTGGGGTGAATCTTCGCGAGCTCGACGCCCTCTTTCACCATCCCCGCGTGGTCAGTCGAAATCACTTCGGCGCTGATCGGACCGTCCACGATGTCGCAGATGTCGGTAATCACTTCCTCGCGCGGCCGGCCGCTTTTGGCAATCAACGAAGGGTTGGTCGTGATGCCGTCGATGAGTCCCATCACGGCGTACGTTTTGATCTCGGTGAGGTCGGCGGTGTCGAGGAAGAACTTCATGACCGCCATTATGGCGTTGTTGCCGGACCGGTTCCACCTGCCGAGCCGCCAGCGCCTCGATTCGGTCCGTCAGGCGTCGTCTTTTTTGTCGCTCCACTCCAAAATGGCGGCGACGACCGGGGCCGGCATCCCCGCGGCGCGTAAGTCATCCGCGTCCGCCGCGCGCACGCCCGCGGCCGAGCCGAACGCCCGCAGAAGCGCTGTCCGCCGCTTCGGGCCGAGCCCGGCGATATCGTCGAGTTCGCTACGGACCGTCCGTTTGGAGCGGAGCCGGCGGTGGTATTCGATCGCGAAGCGGTGCGCCTCGTCGCGCACGCGCGCGAGAAGGTACGTTTCCGGCGCGTCGCTCGGGAGCACGATCGGCGTGCGTCGCCCCGGCCGGAACACCCGCTCGGGCTTGGTTTGCTCGCCGCCCTTGCGCCGCGCTTTGGCCAGACCCAGCACGGCGATCCCCTCGGGCACGAGGTCGGTCACCATGCCGAGTTGGCCCGCCCCGCCGTCGATCACGATCAGATCGGGACGCGGATCGTCGGCACGGAAACGCCGCATCAACACTTCGCGCATCGACGCGAAATCGTCCTGTCCACTCACCGTCTTCACCTTGAAACGACGGTACGCATCCTTGTCCGGACGCGCGTCCTGAAACACAACGCGCGACCCCACCGTCGCGCTGCCTTGGATCGTCGAGATGTCGTAGCACTCGATGCGCGACGGCAAACGCTCGAGCTCCAACCGCTGCTGGAGCTTGTCAAGCAAGAGCGCGCGTTGGGTCTCGTCGCCCTCGGCGTCACGAACCGCGGCCTGCGCGTTGTTGGTCGCCAACTCCAACAGGGCGCGCGCTTCGCCACGCTGCGGCACACGCAGCGTCACCGCCGCGCCGCGCCGTTCGCGCAGATCCGCCTCGACAATCGCGGCATCCTCCGGCGTCGCGGGCACAAGCACTTCGCGCGGAATCAACCGCCCGGGCTTGTAGAGCGCGTGTAGTACTTTCGTCAGCACCGCCCCGTCGGGCAAGATCGTGCGAAAGCTCAGCGTGCGGTGCGACAAGACGCGCCCCTCGCGCACATGCAACACACCCGCCGTCGCCACCTCGCCGCGACGCGCAAGTCCGACGACATCGCGATCTTTCAGATCCGGCGCCGCGACGCGCTGCGCCTGCGTCGTCTGCTCCAGCGCGTCGATCTGATCGCGCAACGACGCGGCGCGCTCGTACTGAAGACCCTCGGCCGCCGCCTCCATCTGCTCTTTGAGCGAACGCAACACGCCCTGGGTGCGCCCTTTCAGCAGCTCGATCATGCTTTCGACCATCGGCATGTAGTCTTCGCGCGTCACGAACTCCACGCACGGCGCGCAGCAACGTTTGAGGTCGTAGTACAGGCACGGCCGGTCACGATTCGCAAGAACGTGGTCGGTGCACAGCCGCAACGGAAACAGCGTGCCGAGCGTCCGAATCGTGCGGCGCACGGCCTTCGAGCTGGAGTAGGGACCGAAGTACGACGCCCCGTCCTTTTTAAACTTCCGCACCATGTGGATGCGGGGCCACGCGTGGCTCGTGTCCACGCGGATGCAAAGGTACGCCTTGTCGTCGCGCAGCCGCACGTTGTAGCGCGGTCGATGTTTTTTGATGAACGTGTTCTCTAAAAGCAGCGCTTCCTTCTCGTTGCCGACCACGACGTAGTCCACATCCGCGATCGCGCGCGCCAAGTGCTGCGCGCTCGCGCGTGTGTCGGATTCCGGACGGAGATATGCCCGCACGCGCGTCCACAGATCCTGCGCCTTGCCGACATACACAATGCGCCCCTTCTCGTCCTTGAACAGGTACACGCCGGGCTGGCGCGGTAAGGCGTCGAGGCGCTGGCGCAGCGTCATCGCGTGCGCATCTCGTGGTCTTCCAGTTCACGGAGCCGATCGCGCAGCTCGGCGGCGCGCTCGAAGTCGAGCTTCTCCGCCGCGTCGTACATCTCCTTGCGCGTGCGTTCGATCTCGCGCGCGGTCTTCGCCGGCGACCAGCGCTGGAAAGGTCGCTCCTCGATCGTCGTTTCGGGTACGGGTGCGTAATCCTGTTCGTACACGCTGTGCAGCAACTGGCCGATGCGTTTGGTGATCGTCTCGGGCTTGATGCCGTGCTCTTGGTTGTACGCCAGTTGCTTCACGCGCCGCCGCGATGTTTCGTCGATCGCGCGGCGCATCGACGCCGTTTCTTTTTGCGCGTACAAGATCACGCGACCCTCGACGTTGCGCGCGGCCCGCCCCATCGTCTGGATGAGCGAGCGGTCGTTGCGCAAAAACCCTTCTTTGTCCGCATCGAGGATGGCCACGAGGGCAACCTCGGGCAAGTCGAGCCCCTCGCGCAACAGGTTGATCCCGATCAACACGTCGAACGTCCCCAGGCGCAGCTCGCGCACGATTTCTGTGCGCTGCAGCGTCTCGATGTCGCTGTGCAGATACCGGCACTTCACGCCCACTTCGGTGTAGTACTCGGCGAGTTCTTCCGCCATGCGCTTGGTCAACGTGGTCACGAGAACGCGAAAGCCCTTGGCCACCGTCGCGCGGATCTCGGCAAGGAGATCGTCCACCTGCCCTTCGACGGGCCGCGTTTCCACCGGCGGGTCGATGAGTCCGGTCGGGCGCACGATCTGCTCGGCCACCGCGCCCTTGCAGTGGTCTTGCTCAAACTGACCCGGTGTGGCGCTGACATACACCGTCTGCGGGGTGCGCTCCCGAAACTCTTCGAACCGCAGGGGGCGGTTGTCGAGCGCGCTCGGCAAACGGAATCCGTGCTCGACCAACACTTCTTTGCGTGCGCGGTCGCCGCGATACATGCCGCCGACCTGCGGCACGGCGACGTGGCTCTCATCGATGAACATGAGGAAGTCCTCAGGGAAGTACGAGAGCAACGTCCACGGCGGGTCGCCTTCGCTGCGACCGTCGAGATGGCGGCTGTAGTTCTCGATCCCGTTGCATGTGCCGACTTCGCGAATAAGTTCTAAGTCGTAGCGCGTGCGCTGTTCCAGACGTTGCGCCTCGAGCAACTTACGCTCCTTGCGCAGCTGCGTGAGGCGGAGTTCCAGCTCCGTCTCGATGGTGACGCACGCGGCGTCCAGCTTCTCCTGCTCCGTCACGTAGTGGCTGCGCGGATAGATATCGGCAAACTCGGCGTCGTTGATGATCTCTCCGGTCAGCGGATCGATCACCTGGATCTCCTCGATCACATCGCCGAAGAAACCGAGTCGGATCACGCGGTCGTCGGCATAGGCCGGAAAAATATCGACTACGTCGCCGCGCACACGAAACGTACCGCGCGTGAAATCAAACCCCGCGCGATCGTACAGGCACATCGTCAGCTTTCGCAACACGTCGTCGCGCTCGATCTGCTGGCCGCGCTCCACGTGCACGTGCAACTTCTGATAGGACTCCGGCGAGCCCGCGCCGAAGATGCACGACACCGACGCCACAACGATGACGTCGCGCCGCGTGAGGAGAGAGAACGTCGCGCGGTGCCGCATGCGGTCGATGCGGTCGTTGATCGTCGCCTCTTTCTCGATGTAGGTGTCCGACCCCGGCATGTACGCCTCGGGCATGTAGTAGTCGTAGTACGACACGAAGTACTCGACGGCGTTGTCGGGAAAGAGCTGCCGAAACTCCTCAAACAGCTGCGCCGCCAAAATCTTGTTGGGCGCGAGGATCAGCGCGGGGCGATTGGTCTCCGCGATGACGTGAGCCACGGTGAAGGTCTTGCCGGATCCCGTGACGCCAAGCAGCGTCTGGTCCTTCATTCCATCCCCAATGCGGCCCACAATCGCCTGCACGGCCTGGGGCTGATCGCCCTTCAGCTCGAAATCGGAAACCAGCTTAAATTCGGACATGGATGGCAGTACCTGTTGGGGAAGGGGCCGTCGCACCGAGGGCGGCCGCATGCAGGCCCATTCTCAGATAGGTCCTAGTTTAGGGGCCGGGCGAGACGCGTCGAGATCGTGGGTGTCGCAGGAGCGAGACGTGGAATCCATGAATTGCCGCTCCGGAGCGAACCCAGATGCCTTCCCTCTCGTCTAAACGTTATAGTAGAGGCTTCGCGCGCACCCGGTGTGACCGGGCGCCGAGCCCTCCAGGAGAGATAGAGCCATGGCTGATGGAAAACTCTGTGTTTGCCCGCAATGCGGAAAAAAATTCAAACTGAAAGCGGGCTTTGCCGCGAAGAGTTTCGCGTGCACGGCCTGCAGTGCCACGGTCTGGGTTGAGGGCAAACCGCCTGCACCCAGTACGCGGCGCAAGACAACCAGCCGCTCGGGGAGCCGGTCCGCGGGACGCAAGTCCGGTCGCTCCGGAGCGCGTGGCGCAAGCCCGACTAAGGGCAAAGCGCGCGCGGCCGCGGGCGGGCAACGCCGCGGGGGCGGACGCCGCGATGAGGGCGCCGACGACGAGCGCGAGGAGCGCCGCACGCGTTACAGCTCGCAGCAAAACAACAACTCGACCAACGTCGTGATCGCGGTCGTCGGCCTTCTCTTGATCGTCGGCGTCGTATTGTTCTTTGTCATGAGCGGCGACGACAAGCCCGATGACACGACGATCGCTACCAACCCCGCCTCCAAGACGAATAACTCCGGTGGCGGCGATGCTCTCGACGCGACGGGCGATGGCTCCGGCGGGGCGAGTGGCGGCGGCGAAGGCGGCGACGGTTGCGGCGGCGCGGCCGGCGCGGCGAACGCGACCGGTGGCGGCAGCGGTTGCGGCGGCTGTGGAGACGGCACCGACAAGACTGCGACGGGTGATCCGAAGGGTTCGGGCGGCGGCGAAATCGGCGGCTCGACGGGTTGCGGCCCCGGCGCGCAAACCAAAAAGAACGTCACGACCAAGCTCGGCGGCAAGACGAAAAAAAAGCGCGGCAAGGGTCGCTGGGCGCCTTCCGCCGATCTTGCCCATCTCAAAGACACGCCCGAAGAACTGCGGAAGCAGATCGACGATCTCATTGCCGTGATGATGGATCCGTTCGCGGGCCGTGATTCCAACGACGCGAAGCGCAAGCTGGTGGCGATCGGGAAGCCGGCGTTTCCGCGCGTGCTCGGCGCGATGGCCAAGGTGCGCGACACGATCACCGACGTGGACAACCACGACGAGCGCCTGATCGAGTCGTCGCTCATGCTGGCCGACGGCGTCCTGCGCGAAATGGATGGGTATCTCGAGTCCAAGTCGAAGGGCCTGTTGCGCCCCGGCACGGACAAGAAATACATCAGCTACATCCTGCAGCTACACAACAAGCGCTGGATGAAGACGCTCAGCAAACTCGCTGAGATGCCGGGTCCGTACGATCCCACCAAGGAGTACGAGGCCATGGAAGACGACGACTGATCCACGGGGCGTGCGCGCATCGACGCGCACGCCTTCGTTCTTATTCTGGCACGCGTCCAGAAATCCTTATGCGACCCGCTGAATTCTATCGAGGGCTCGCCTCGCTTTTGCGCGCGGGCGTCTTGCCCGTGCAGGCGATTCAGCACCTGTCGAACGACTCGACACTGACGCCGGCCGAGGCCACGGCGCTACGCGAAGCCGTCGAAGCCGGTCGGCCGCTCACGAGCGGGCTCACCGCGTTGCCGCAAGAGGAGATCGCACTGCTGGAAGCCGGGGAGGCTTCGGGCAACCTCGACCGCCTCCTCGACAAGTTGGCCAGCATCCACGAAGCCGAGCGCAGCATGTGGCGCCAGCTCGTGCGTCGGATGTGGTGGCCGTTTTTGACCGCCATCGCCGCGCTGTTTTTGATCCCGACCGGTTTGGCTGGGTTGTCCGGCACCCTCACGCCGACGCGCTGGATGCTCATGATGACCGGCATCGCCGTCGCGCTTTTCGTTGCGTGGCGCGTCGGCCGCTCCATGTGGAGCGACCCGACCTCACGCCATCGGTTACGCCGTTGGCTCGACAAGGTGCCCGGATTCGGAACCGCCGCACGCCATCGCCGCCGGGCTCGTTTTTGCCGGGCGCTGGAAGCCGCCTATGAATCCGGCATCCCGATCGCGCAGGCCATGGGGTACGCCGACAAAACGTTGGACCAGGGCAGCGCGGGCTCGTCCGTATCCGTCGTCGAGCAAGGAGGCACGATGGCCACCGCCCTGGCGTCCACCGGTGTGTTGTCCGCACCGATCATCGCTCGTTTGACGACCGCCGAAGAAGCGGGCGATCTCTCGAACGCTCTGCGGTCGATCGCGACCGACGAATCCGAGCGCGGCGACATGGCGCTGGAGCAGGGCCTTTCGGTGCTGGGCCTTGTGTTGATGGGCATCCTCGGGCTCTGCATCGCGTGGTACGCGATCACGATCTTCACGCGGATCACCACCATCTGATCCGCCGCCGCTGCAAGCCCGCCGGTGTTCGAGCGGCCGGTGCGAGCTACGCGGGTCCGCCGAGGTCGAACGCGTAGCGCTTCGGCGCGTGGCCCATCAGCCGCTGGAGCGCCTCGCCCGCTGCGAGAATCTCCGCGACGCTGCGCGCGGCCGGAGAATGGCGCCCCTGCGCCGGGGCTGCATCGACGAGCACACGGTCGCCGACCGCACCGGCCCACATCCCCGACGGGCTGCACGACGACAGGTGGCTGCCATCCGCGAAGTCGAGGACGAAGTCCGCCTCGGCGCGATCAGCCCCGGGGGCGGGCGCACACTCAAAAGAAGGTTCGTGGCTCAACACATCCGGTCGCGGACCGCGGTAGAGCAGGCGCCCGAGCCCGGCCCCGGCGAGATAGCGCGCCGCGAGCGGAGCATCGCCGATGAGCAACAGCGTGGCCCCGCGGATCTTTTGCTGGCCGCCGCCACCAATGGGCGCGAGAAGGATTTGGCGCGCGTAGCGCTGCGCGAGGTGGGGTGTGAGCGGCGACGCGCCCGCGCTCAAAGGCGGATCTCGTTGACCGCCTCGACCTGCACGCCTTTGCCCTGCAGATAGGAAATGGCGGCGGTCACCTTGGCGTCCTCACCGTCGAGTTCATAGCCCAAAATGGCGCTGTCCTCGGAAATCGTCCCGGCCACGATGTTCGGGATGATGTCGAAGTTGGTGATGAGGTTGTAGTTCCAAGGCTCGCGAACGAGATCCTTGGGAAACGTCATGATGAACTTTCGCTTTGTGCGCATTCGCTTCTTTCAGAAAAAGGAAAGTTTCCCGCCCTGGATCCAGCTTAGGGGAAAGCCAGCGCAGGTCTAGCAGCCCGTTGAAAAAGTAGTCGTCAGGCGAGAGCGAGTGCTCGGAGCCGAGATCAAGGAGCGAACCGGAGCCCTAGCCGCAAGCTAGGGCGAGGATTGGCGACGCAGAGATCGGATTCGAGATCCGAACGCAGCCCACGAGGACTTTTTCAACGGGCTGCTAGGGACGTGTGAGCGCGCCCGCGCAACCGCAGCCCGGAACCGCTTCAAGCGCCGCGCGCCGGATGCGACCGCGGGCCAGATCGACCAAAAACAGCCCGCGATTGGCCCGATCGCCCCCCATCACGCGGAGCGCTTCGGCGGCCGCCAGGGCGGCCACCACGCCGACCGCTGGACCGAACACGCCCGTCGAGCGGCACTCGTCCGTCGCGGCGTCCGGAGGCTCCGGCAACAGGCAGCGCAGGCATGGGCCGCCGCGCGTGACCGTCAACACCTGGCCACGAAACTGCGCGCCCGCCGCGTGGACGAGCGGGACGTCCGCACGTAAACAGAGCTCATTGATCTTGTACTTGTCGGCAAAGTTGTCCGTGCCGTCGATGACGCATGACTTGCCTTCGATCCACCGCGCGCCGTTGGCGGCGTCCAAGCGGACGGCGTGCGCTTCCACACCGTAGCGATCCGCCACCACGTCGGCTTTGCCGCGGCCAAGGTCACGGTCGCCGAACAAGATCTGGCGGTGAAGGTTCTCGACCGAAACCGTGTCGGGATCCAGCACCGTGATGCGTTCGACGCCCGCGCGCTGCAACACCGCGATCGCGGGACAACCAATCCCGCCCGCACCGATCACGAGAACGTGGCGCGTCACGCGCGCGCTCTCCGGGCCCAACGTTCGCGCGCGATGCTCACGGCGCCACCGACCATGGACAAAGCGGCCAGCATCACGGCATACGGTCCGATTCCGCGCAACGAAACGCCCACCAACGACTCCGCCGTTTGGTTTCCGGTGTAGAGCGCCTTCGCGTGGATCCAATCGAATCCGAGCGTGACCGACGCGGCGGCCGCCGCGCTAAGGCGAAACCCGAGGGCTGCGCTTCCCTTGCGATCGTCCGCGCCGAAAAGAAACGGGTCGTCCCAAAACACCAACGTCGCGAGGAGCGTGACGGCGAGCGCGGCCACAAGGCAACGCCACCATCCCGCGTCTAGCGCGTGGCCGAGCAGTCCCGCCGTCAGTGCGTACAGCCCCGCGAACGCGCCGACGGCAACGGACGCAACCAGCGGACCGTCCCGCAGCACGCTCACGGTCCCACCCGCCACGACGGCGCCCATGCCGAGCCACGCGCAGCGGCGGGCGCCGGCGAAGAGGCGTTCGCGCGCGTTGCCTTCACCGTCCTCAAACAGAAACGGCCCCACCGCGCCGGCCACCACGAGCGCGATCAACGCCACGCCAAACGCGGCGCCCGCGCCGGTCGCGTCCGGACACGCCGTGTAAAGGAACGTGGTCGTCAAAAACGCGCCCGCCACGGCGGCGTAGAGCAACTACTTCGAACCCTTGATCTCGTGAAGCGCAATCAAGGCGTACGACGTCGCAACGAGAGGATCGCCCTCTTCCCAGCGCTCGGCTTTCGAGTTGGTCCAAGAACCGTTGGCCGCCTGGCGCTTTCGGATAGCAACCGACAGATCGTCACGCCAGTTGCGCGGGCCGTCCGGCGTGTCCAACGTCTGGAGACCCGCGATGCGCAGCGCCTTCGCCGCGGTCATGTAGTAGTAGTAAAGCGCCCAAAACGGCGCCTCGGGGCGCGTCTTGGCGACTTCGTCGAAGCCGGGGTTTAAGTCCCACGTGTAGTGGTCGCCGAGCCATTGGAGCGCGGACGCCACGCGTTCATCTTTGGCGTCTAACCCAACGAGGATGTAGCACTTGAGGAGCGCGTACGTCATCGAACCGTAGCCGCGGGCGACGTACGTACCGTCGGGGAGTTTTTGCAGACCGGCTTTGGACACGCCGGGCTCGTACGGCGCGCTGCCGTCGTTTCCGGAAACGACCTTCACGGTGCCGAGCTCGGGGACTTTCATCTCCCACACCTTGCCGGCGTTCTCCTCGTTCTCGCTGCGGTTTTGGGCGCGCTCTAAGTACTTGCGCGCCTCCTCCATCGCCGGATGATCTTCGGGCAGTCCCGCCGAGCGCAACGCCTCGATCGCAAACTGCGTGTTCGAAAGATCGGAGTCCTTTGCCGTGTTGTAGCCAAAGCCGCCCTTGATGCGGGCCTTGTCCTGACGCTGCAAGGTGAGCAAGAAGTCGCTCATCTTCTTGCGCTGCGCCGCATGCGCCGGATCATTGATCACCGACAACGCCATGAGCGAGCACGCCGTAAAATAGTTGTCGTACTTCGACGCGGGCCCTTGGCGAATCGCGCCGTCCTCTTGCAGCGCCGCCAGGATAAACGCGGCGGCCTTGGCGACGGTCGGATCTTGGGCGCGCTCGGCGGGCGGCAGGCTCAGCGCGACCGGCGTGATTGCAAGGGCGGTGTATGCGGGGTTCGGGAACTCCTTGTCCCCGACTTTCACCATCCACATACCGTCTTTGCTCTTACTCTTGAGCCAGGCGACACCCTTCGCGATCGCGGCGTCGATCTCTTGCGTCGCGGGTTGCTTGGCGTTTTTGGTTTGCTTCTCGCCTTCGCACCCGGTCGCCATCACGACGACCATCACGAGGCCTAAAAGGAACGCTTGTTGTTTCATCATTGTCGTCATCGATCACGGTCTCCTGCACAGTTCTACGGAGCATATCGTGGGCCGGGTCGAAGATTTGGCAAGAATTCGCCGCGCCTCCAAACGAGCTGTACAGACCCGAATCACGCCCTGTACAGCCGTGAATCAATCCCTGCGGTGTCTCTGGCGGTGCGTGGCGTCGCGGTGGCCGCTATTCCGATGCGACAAACACGAGTTCGATCGGACCCGATGTGGCGTGTTCGCCGGACCCGGCATCGTCGTAGATCGCAATCGCAAAGCGCGTTGTCACCAGCGGATCGGGCGCGAGCGGCTGATCGTCGCTATGTCCGGTGTTGAGCAGACGGCCCATTTCCAGGACCCAACCCTTGCCCTTCACATGACGCGCTTTGGCGCGAACGTCGCCGCGACTTCCCTTGCGCTCGCGCACAATCTCCAACGGCACTTCACGACCACGCGCCTTCGGAATTTTCTCTTCCAGCGTGGACCGCTTTACTTCCGTGAGGTTTTTGGCGCGGAGAATGCGCGTGCTGCCGGGGTTGACGAACAACGGAAAGTAACGGGGTCCTTCGAACTCCGCGCTGCGGTTTTCGATGTTGTCGGAGCGCTCCGGTTGCCCGTCGCCGCGCAAGCGATCGGCGCCGCCACGCAGCGCCATGTCGCGCAGCGTCATCATGGGACCGGTTTGCTGCGCGCCCCAATACCAAACGTCGACGCTTTTGACGTTGCGATGCGAGGCCGCGATCGCGTGCGTTCCGTCGTGGCAATAAAGAGCACACGACTTCTCCGCAAACGCGTCCGCATCCGACCCCGGCGCCCACAGCACCGCGAACCCATCTTCGCGCGCGTAGCGTTCGAATTGGACGGTGCCGGTGCGTTTCCAATAGCGGTTGAGGCTGACATCTTCGTCGTTCCAAAGCGCGAGGAGGTAGATGTGCTCGGCATCGTAGGCCGCCTTGATCTTGACCTTGCCAATCGGATCCGCGACGTCGATTTCGGTCCACCGCGCCCGGCTCCACACTTCATCGCCGGTCGTACCGTCCACGACGACAGCCTTCCCATCGGCAACGCGCAGCGCCCGCACCCGAGGAAGGCGCACATCACCCTCCGGTTCACCGGGAAGAGGCACAGACTTCGGCGAATCGCCGCAAGCGGCAAGAAGCGCCAACCCCGAAACAAAAACAGCAAGACGCATACGAGAAGTCTACTCGGATTCGAGGCGAGAAAACGGCTCTTCGAAGTTCGCGCCCAACCCAAAATTCACAAGACGCGCCTGCCGGTTGGCTCGGGTCGTTCGTGATGTCGTCCCGCCGTCGCCAAGGCGATGGCGGATCGCCCAGTTGCACCCACCAACAAACCATTGTGCGGACAATAATTCGTTAGTCGTTGTTCGTCGGAACCAACCATCGCCTAAGGCCAAACCAATCGAACAACCCGCTCAATCGCCGCCAGAGGCGACGGCGCCCAACCGAGTTGGTGCCAAACCGCCCGAACGTCAAGTCAAGTCACGTCACGTCAAGTCACGTCAAGTCACGTCACGTCACGTCACGTCTCAACATCGTCAGATGTTGAACCATAGAAACAGAATCGTCAGATGTTGAACCATAGAAACAGACACGAGAAAAGGGCGTCGCAAGCGACGCCCTTTTCGATCGATACGCCCGAGAGGACTCGAACCCCTAACCTTCTGGTCCGTAGCCAAACGCTCTATCCAATTGAGCTACGGGCGCTTTAAGTCGGAAGTGTATCGCTGTGCGGTGGCCTGTCAATGGACGGTGGACGAAGTTTCCCCGAGATCGACGGGATCGGCCGGATCGCTTGCGACCGGCGCCGGAGGTGGCACCTGGCGCGCGAAAAACACGAGCACCAAGCTCAAAACCACAGCCGCACACCCGACCGTTACGCCGTCCAGCGCCTCCACGCGCGTCGCCAGCCACGGCCAGTAATTCGCAACCGCGACGACCCCGTTGAACGCCGCATGGCACAGAATCGACGCGAGGAGCGATCCCGTGCGGACGAGAATGAACCCGAGCACGATCCCCGCCAAAAACGTGGACGGCAACCGGTACACGTCGAGGTGCAGCGCCGCAAAAAGCAACGCGCTGACGATCACGGCCGTGCGCACGCCAAACCGCTCCCGCAGCGACGACAGCACAAACCCGCGGCACAACGTCTCCTCGCACACCGGCGGAATCACGGCGAGCATGACGACAAACAGCCAGGGCGGAACCTCCGCGAACAGCAGTTTGATGATCTCTTCAAACCCCGTTTCCTGCCGTTCCGGCATGAATCCGACATAGAGACCGATCACGACCAGCACAGAGGAAACGCCGGCCACGATTGCCATCAAGGCTTGGGACGGACGCGGCATCCGCAGCGCGAAGGTGGCTTTTAGATTCAGTTTCAGCTTTTTCGCGAGGAGGACACACGGCAGCAACACAGCCACGAACTGCGTCAGGAAAAATCCACGCACGGCGGCGGCGCTCGTCGCGACTTTCCCCGACAGGAAAAACATCAGCGCGAGCGTCGAGAAGAACGCGAGCAGGCCGTGAGCCGGCACCGGCAACCCGGCCCGCGAGGCCCGCAGCGACGACGCGTCGAACCCGCGTCCGGCGCCCGTGCGGAACAGGACCGATTCCCGTTTGAAGATCGACACGGCCGCGGCGATCGCGAGGCCGGCGTACACGACCATCGCACCCGTCGCGACCAGGGCAGGGCCCATCGCGTGACCGCCGAGCAGCATCGACTTTACGAGCAACACGACGTTGGCGACCGGCACGAGCGCGATTCCGTATCCCAACTCGATGTTGGGCAAGAGCGCGACCATCGCCAACGGCATCGCCGCTAAAAACAGCGGCGACATGTAGTGCTGGCCCTCTTTGTAGGAGGTGGCGAACGACGAGAGCGCCAACGCGATCGCGCTAAACAGCGCCGCCGTCGGAATGAGAATCACGGACACGATGACGACCGCGGACGCGGGAAGGTCAAACGCGATCTTGCCGGTGCCCATCATGCCCGCCAACTTGGAAAACGTGATCCCCATGACGAACAGGTTGAGGAGCGCGGTGACGATGGCGATGATCCAGATCGCGACGAACTTGCCGAGCACGATTTCTTGCCGCGTGACCGGCGCGACGAGCAGCGTTTCGAGCGTGCCCCGCTCCTTCTCGCCGGCGGCCAGGTCCACCGCCGGGTAAAACGCGCCGGTAAGCGCCATCACAACAATCAGGAGCCCGAGCATCGGCGCGAACGAGTACGCCCCGCGCTGCGAAAGCGACGCGAGTTCGATGGGTTTGCGTTGAACCGGCGCCTCGGCGAACTGGATGAGATCCAATTGGCTGGGAAGTCGGCCCTTGAGCTCGCTGCGCCGCGCATCCGCGAACGCCTTCAACGCACGCGCCACCTTGCCGCGGGCGACTTTGCTCGCCTCGTCCGTCGAGTCGAACACGAGACTTACAAACGCGCGCTTGGACGCTCCCAGATTGGCGACGAAGCCCGGGTCGCAAACAATGGCGCCCGCGTAGCTGTGCTTTTTAAGCAACAGACGCAGCTGCCCGCGCGCACCGTCGTTTTTCTCATCGTGCCCGATGTCGGCCAGCAACTCGGCGACGCGCTGCGGCAAAATGGCATCGTCGGAGTCCCCCGCGACAGGCTCGAGCTTTTGCGCACGCAACAGATCGCCGAGTTCGCTCGCCGTATCGACACCGTCCAGCAGGATGCGCTGCTCGTCGCTCGCCAAGTTGCGCTGCGTTGCGCCGATGATGCCGGTGAGCCCCAACAGAAGCGCCGGGTACAGCAGCAGCGGCAGGAGCAGTGCGATAAACAGCGTGCGTCGATCGCGAAGCGTATCGACGAGCTCCTTTTTGGCTATGAGCTGGACGGTTCGGTTTCGCATCGATCGATGTGTTCGAAGAACACGTCCTCAATTGAGTTTACGCCCGCTTCCGCCAGCACCTGCTCGACAGAACCCTGCAGCAGGATCTTCCCGTGATGCAGCATCGCTACGTCGTCACAGAGTTTCTCGACCTCCGACATGATGTGCGTCGACAAAATCACAGTGCGCCCGCGCGCGCGGCAATCCGCGATGAACTCCATCACGGTGCGCGCCACCAGGATGTCGAGGCTCGTCGTGGGTTCATCAAAAATCAAAACCGGCGGGTCGTGCACGATCGTCCGCGCGAGCGAAACCTTTTGGCGGTTGCCCGCCGACAACTTCCCGCATGCCGTTTTTTCGTACGGACGCAACCCGAACAAATCGAGCAGCTCATGGGCGCGCGCGGCCAGCGAGTCCTCGTCCATCCCGTACAAGCGCCCGAAGTACTCGATCATCTCGCGCGGCGAGAGGCGTTCGTACACACCGGTCGTGCCGGTGCAAAACCCGAGCTGCTGACGCGCTTGCGCAGGATGCACCGCGACGTCGATGCCACCGACAAACACTTGCCCCGCCGTCGGCACGAGGCTCGTGGAAAGGATGCGCAGCGTGGTCGTTTTCCCCGCCCCGTTGGGCCCCAGCAATCCGAAGATCCGGCCGGGCTCGCAGCGAAACGAGATGGAGTCCACGGCACGAAATTCCCCGCCCCGCTTCGGGTCGAAAAAGATCTTCGTTAGTCCGTTCGCCTCGATCATGCCGTTCAGTCGTCCCCTCTCCCTATCGGGCCGTGCCCATTCATCCCTTATCGAACCCCCGAAATATCGAGGATTTTGGGAGATCTCTGACCTTTTCGGGTTCGTGGAGCGCGTGGTACCGTAGGCGGCTTCCATGAGAGAGCAGGATCCTTATGGCCGTGGCCGCCCTCGCCTTTTCCGGAGGTCTCGACACCTCCTATGCCGTCCTCGCGCTGCGTGAGCAGGGGTACGACGTGCTCACCGTCACGGTGGACACGGGTGGATTCGATCCGGAAGAACTTGCTGCCATCGAGGCGCGAGCTCTCGCTCTCGGTGCGATCCGGCACCGGACGATCGACGGCCGACGCGCCGTCTATGAGCGCTTTTTCAGTTATCTGATTCGCGGCAACGTGCTGCGCGGCGGGGTTTACCCGGTCGCCGTCGGCGCCGAGCGATTCGTCCAGGCCGAAGCGCTCGTCCACGCCGCGCTGGCCGAGGGCTGCGAAGCGGTCGGCCACGGCTGCACCGCGGCGGGCAACGATCAGATCCGATTTGACGTCGCGATCCGCGCGCTCGCCCCCGATCTCAAGCTCCTCGCGCCGATTCGTGACGACCAAGTCGCCCGCGAGACCTCCACGAGAAAACTCGCGGAGGCCGGCGTTGTGATTCCGCCCAAACAGACGCTTTACTCCATCAACGCGGGGCTGGTCGGCGCAACCGTCGGCGGCGGCGCGACCCACGATGCGTGGGAAGAGATTCCGGAGGAAGCGTTCCAGGAGGCGGGAAGCCGCATCGACGAAGACGCGCGCGAAACGACGATTGTGATTTCGTTCGCGCAAGGACTTCCGGTCGCGCTCGACGGGGAAGCGTACGAACCGCTCGACCTGCTCGCGCGCCTCGACGCGAGCGCGCGCCCGCTCGGCATCGGCCGCGGCGTGCATCTCGGCGACACGATCTTGGGCATCAAAGGGCGCATCGGATTCGTAGCGCCCGCGGCCACCGTCTTGATCGGCGCCCACAAAGAACTCGAAAAGTTGGTGCTCACCAAGCGGCAGCTGACCGTGAAAGAGGACGCCGGACGGCTGTACGGTGACCTCTTACACGAAGGGCTTTGGCTCGATCCGGTGTGCCGCGATCTGGAGCGGCTGTTGGAGTCGAGTCAGGAGCGCGTCACCGGCGACGCGCGCGTCACGCTGAACCGCCAGCGGTTTGCCGTCGGCGGTGTGCGTTCGCCCCACGCACTGGTGCGACCGGGGGCGCGCTACGGCGAAACGTCGGCACTATGGGACGGCCGCGACGCGGCGGGGTTCGCGCGTGTGTACGGCGTAACGTCACGCATCGCACAACGGCGGCCCGAAGAGATGCGAGCAGAGGAGTCGGAGTCATGAGAGTTCGCGCGCACAAAATCGGGTCGGTCACGCACCGACTCGGCCTCCCCCACGAACTCGAAGTGTCTCGACTCGTCGAAACCGATGTGGGCAACGTGCTCGTCGTCCGCGCGCTCGAAGAAAAACGGGTGTACGACGTCCTTGAGTTGGAGACGGGCCGCATGGCGCACATCTCCAAGGGCGACGTCGTGGTCGGCGCCCTCGGATCGCGGGCCGCGTTGCGCGGATTTGTCGGACGCATACCGGCGAAGCTGCGCGCGGGCGACAAGATCCACATCCTCAACCTCGGCGGCGTGCTTGGCGAATGCGTGTCGAAAAACAAAGACGTCGGATCGCCGCTGCTCGTCGAAGTGCTCGGTATGGCCGTCCGCGACGGCAAGCCGATCAACATTCGCGACGGTGCGTTGCCCGTTTCAGACGAGCTTGCGCTCGACGCGCCAGTCGTGCTCGTGTCCGGCACCTGCATGGACAGCGGCAAGACGCGCGCGGCCGTTGAGATCATCGCGCAACTCACCCAGCGAGGCTACCGCGTCGGCGCCGCGAAGCTTACGGGCGTCGCCGCGTTGCGCGACCCCTTAAACATGCTCGACCACGGCGCGGTCGCCGCCTACTCGTTCCTCGACTGCGGCCTGCCGAGCACCGCCGATGTCGGCGGGCTGCCTGCCGTCGCGAAGGGCGTCTTGAACGCGCTCGCGCAACACGACGTCGATGTGGTCGTGGCCGAGACCGGCGACGGCATCATCGGCAGCTACGGCGTGCGCAGCCTGCTCGAAGACGAACAGCTGCGCGCCGCCACGAAGTGCCACGTTCTAACCGCGAACGATCTCGTCGCCGCTTGGGGCGGGAAGCGTTTGATGGAAGAGGAACTGGGCTTGAAGGTCGGCGTGATCGCGGGGCCGGCGACCGACAACGAAGTCGGCGTGCGGTATGTGAGCGACAGTTTGCAGACCCCCGCCGCCAACGCGCGTACGGGGGGCAAACACTTGGTGGACCTAGTTGAGGAGCGCGCGTTTCAGCGATGATCGACGTCGGTATCTACGGAGCGTCCGGCTACGGCGGACAAGAGCTCCTTCGCTATTTGATGGGTCACGCGCAGGTACGCGTGGCATTCGTTACGTCCACGCGATTCGCGGAGCAACCGGTGAGCCGCGCGCTGCCGAGTTTGCTGGGCTTTTATGACAGCCTGCACTTTGAGTTACCCGAGAAGATGCCGCCGGCGAGCGTGAAGGCTGTGTTCTTGGCGATGCCTCACGGTGCGAGCAAAAGCGTCGCGCAGCGGCTCGCGCTAAAACGTCCCGACGTCGCGATCATCGATCTGAGCATGGACTTTCGCGACGAGTCCGACGGGTTCGTGTACGGGCTCACCGAGACCAATCGCGAGCGTCTGCAAGGCGCGACGCGTGTCGCCAACCCCGGCTGCTTTGCAACCGGCGCGCTGCTCGCGTTGGCGCCGCTTAGCCAGGAGAACTTGATCGCGGGACCGGCTCTGCTTTCCCAGACAACAGGTTCTTCGGGTGGAGGCGCGACCGTGAAGGCGGGCACGCACCACCCCGAACGCGCCCAGGACATGCGGGCCTACAAGGTGCTTACGCATCAACACGAACCCGAAATCGCCGCCGACATGGCGCGCCTCGGCTCGGATGCCGTTGCGTGGATGGTTCCTCAGTCCGGTCCGTTCGCCCGCGGCATCTTCACGGTCGCGCACGTTCGGCTAAAGCGCGACGCGGACGTCTTTGCGCTTTACGAGCAGCGCTACCAAGACGAGCCGTTCGTGCGGCTGCGCGAGGGCACACCGACGTTGCGCCATGTGGCACGGACAAACTTCTGCGACATCGCCGTCCACCAGCGCGACGACCGCGTCGTGATCCTGAGCGCCATCGACAACCTCGGCAAAGGCATGGCGGGGCAAGCCATCCAGAACTTCAACGTGGTCTCGGGCCTGCCGGAAACCGCTGGCATTCGCGTGCCCGGAGCGAACGCGTGACCCGCGACGAGATCATCGCCAGCGCCGCGACGCGCGAGATGCAGACGTACAACCGCCTCGACTTGGTGGCCGAACGCGGCGAGGGCCCGTGGATCATCGACATGGACGGCACGCGCTATCTCGATCTGTATGGCGGCCACGCCGTCGCGCTGTTGGGCCATGCCCCGCCGCGCGTCGCGGATGCGATCGCCATCCAGGCGCGCGATCTGTTGTTTTACTCCAACGCGGTCCACGTGCCGTCGCGGGCGCGGGCGACCGAACGGTTGACGCGCATCGCGCCGTGGCCCGATGCCCAAGTGCTGTTTTTGAACTCCGGCGCCGAAGCCAACGAGACCGCGCTCAAGATGGCGCGCAAGGCGACGCAACGCGAGCGCGTCGTGGCGTTCCACGGCGGATTTCACGGTCGTACGCTCGGCGCTCTCGCGTGCTGCGGAATGCCGAAGTATCGCGCGCCGGCCCGAGCCTGGGTCGACCCCAGCGAGAACATTCTCTTCGGCGCGTTCAACGGCGACGTCGACGGCATCGACGAAACCTGCGCCGCGGTCTTGGTCGAACCCATTCAGTCCATGGGCGGCATGCACGTGATGACCGAAACGTTTGCGCGCGCGCTCCGCGCACGTTGCGACGAAACGGGCGCCCTGCTGATCTTCGACGAGGTCCAAACCGCGCCCGCCCGCACCGGCCATTGGTTCGCGGGCGACCGCTGGGGACTTTGCCCCGACCTCATTACCACCGCGAAAGCACTCGCCGCCGGATTTCCGGCCGGGGCGGTTTTGGCGCGCGGCAGTGTGGCCGCGACGGTCAACCCGGGCGACCAAGGCACGACGTTCGGCGGCGGTCCGGTCGCGTGCGCCGCCATCGACGCGACGATTGCGGAGCTGGAAGACATCGACGCACCCGCGCGCGCCCGCGCCATCGAAAAGACGATCCGCGCGGGCTTGCCGGACCACGACGTGTTCGGCTGGGGCGCGCTGTTGGGCATCCGCGCGCCCGCCGTCGCTGTGTTGCGCAAGCTCCGGGAGGAACACCGCGTGCTCGCCGGAAGTTGCCCCGGCGACCCCACGGTGATGCGCTTGTTCCCCCCACTCAACACCAGCGACGACGATCTCGCCCACGGCTTGGACGCGTTGCGGAGCGCGCTCCCGTGAACGACCTCATCGATATCGCATCGCTCTCGGACGCCGCGTGGCAACGATTGTTCGATCTCGCGCGGCGGTTCGAGCGCGACGGCATTCCGCCCGCGAAACCGGGCCGCGCGGTGGCCGGGCTGTTCTTCAATCCGTCGCTGCGGACGCGGACGTCACTCGAGCTCGCGACGGCAGCGTTGGGTTCGCACGCGTCGATCCACGATGTTGGCGGCGGCGTTTGGAAACTCGAAACGCGCGACGGCGTCGTCATGGACGGCGATCGTGCGGAGCACATTCGCGATGCGGTCGGCAAGTTTCTCAGCGGCGTCGTCGATGCGATCGCCGTGCGGTCGTTCGCTGATCTCGACGCGCCGTTTGAAGCGCATCGCTTCGATCCCGTACTGCGCGCGATCCAAAACGCAGCCACCGTGCCCGTGATCAACCTCGAGTCGGCCATCGCACACCCGCTGCAGGGCCTCGCCGACGTCGCGGCCGCGCGCGAGCACCTGGTTGGACCGGCGGCGGAAAAAACCGTGGCCGTGACGTGGGCTTACCATCCGCGCCCGTTGCCGATGGCCGTCGCGAACACCGCCGTAACAAGCTTTGCGCGCGCGGGGTATCGCGTGCGCCTGGTTTGCCCGCCGGGCTACGAGCTGCACGACGACACGCTCGCGCAGGCGCGCCAGTGGAGCGACGTCGCCGTCACAAACGACCTCGATGAAGGCCTCTCCGGGGCGCACATCGTGTACGCCAAATCGTGGGGTGGACGTCATGAGTACGGGCCGAACGCGGATCGAGCAGCGCGCGCCGCTGTCACCGCGTGGCGGATCGACGCGCAACGGATGGCCCGCGGCGACTCCGCCGCGTTCATGCACTGTTTGCCGGTCCGTCGCAACGTCGTCGTCACCGACGACGTGATCGACGGCCCGCGTTCCCTGGTCGCGCGGCAAGCGCGTTGGCGTCTTTTTGTTCAGGCTGCGGTGCTGCACGAGTTGTTATGAACACAAACCAAATCGCCACGCTTCTCCAGGCGCTGCCCTACATGCGCCGCCACAAGGGCGCCACGCTTGTTATCAAGTGCGGCGGCGAGATCGCACGCGATCCCGCCGTGCTTGAGCAACTCGCCGGCGACATCGCCCTGTGCGCGCACGTCGGCATGCGACCCGTCGTGGTGCACGGCGGCGGCCCGCAGGCCACCGAACTCAGCCGCAAACTGGGCCACGAACCGCGTATCGTCGCGGGCCGCCGCGTCACCGACGACGCGACGCTCGAAGTCGCCAAGATGGTCTTCAACGGCAAGATCAACATCGACATCGCGAGCGCCCTGCGCCGCCACGGCCTCTCGCCGGTCGGGCTCAGCGGCGTCGATGGCGATCTGATCGAAGCGACCCGACGCCCGATTACCGAAATGCGCGATCCGAAAACCGGCGTTACCGAAAAGGTCGACTTCGGGCACGTCGGCGACATTGTGCGCATCAACACGCACGTGCTGCAGACGCTGCTCGACCACAACTACGTGCCGGTGCTGGCATCGCTCGGCGCCGATCGAAGCGGCAAGATCTACAACATCAACGCGGACACCGTGGCGTCCGGCATTGCCGTCGACATGAAAGCCGACAAGCTCATTTTGCTCACGTCGGCGCCCGGCCTGCTTCGCGATGTGGAAGATCCGACGTCGCTTATCGGCCACCTGACTGCGCATGCGGCCGACGAGTTGCTAAAAACTCGCGGCGTCGTCGGCGGTATGGTGCCGAAGTTGACCACGCTCATCGCGGCGGTACGCGGCGGGGTCGCGCGCGGCCACATTCTCAACGGAAACGCACCGCACAGTCTCCTCGTCGAACTGTTTACCAAAGACGGCACGGGCACGATGGTGACCACACGCGACGAAGAGCGCGTGTACCTAGAAGAGTAATGAACGTCGTCGAGTTGCTCACGGCGCTCGTGCGCATTCCGTCCGTCTCCGGAAACGAGCAGGATTGCGTGGAGCTCCTCCGCGACGTGTTACCCGACGCCGTCGTGTCGGGCCGCAACGTGTTTGCTGTGCGCGGCGATGGGGAACGCACGCTCCTTCTCAACAGCCACACCGATACCGTGCCCTCATCCGACGAATGGACGATCGACCCCCACAGCGCCGAGGAGCGTGACGAAAAAATTCACGGCCTGGGCTCCAACGACGCCAAAGGGCCGCTCGCCGCGTTGGTGATGGCGTTTCTCTCCGCGGACATTCCCGAGCACGGTCGTCTCGTGTTGGCCGCGACGTGTGACGAAGAGACCGGCGGCCAAGGGTTGGGCGTTTTGCGCCCCGAGCTGCCGCATTTGGACGCGGCCATCATCGGCGAACCGACACGGCTGCGCGTGTGCAGTTGCCAGCGGGGGCTCCTCCGCTTGCGCCTGCATGCGCACGGCCAGCGCGCGCACGCGGCTCGTCCGTGGCAAGGCCAAAACGCGATCGAGATCGCGGCGCGCGACATCGGCCGCCTCGCCGCGCTCGAACTGCCCACCCACCCGCTGCTCGGACCGGGCACGCTGCAAGTCACGATGATCGAAGGCGGAATCAAGACCAACGTCGTGCCGCCGTCTTGTGTGATGGAGATCGACGCGCGGACGGTGCCCGCGTTGGACAACACGACGCTCACGGCGCGCGTTCGCGAGCTGGTCGAGAGCGAAGTCGAACTCGTCAGCGATCGCTTCGTCCCCATCGACACCCCGGCGGAGGAAGCGATCGTGCAGGCCGCGCTCGCCGCGTCCCCCGAAGCCCTACCGCAAGCATTCGGCGGCGTCAGCGATTTCTTCCACGTGCGCGATATCCCCGCGATCGTCGCCGGGCCGGGTCGGCCGGAGCAGAGCCACCAAGCGGACGAGTGGATCGAAGTCGAGCAGCTCCGTGGCGGCGTGCGGTTTTATCGCGAGACGATCGAGAGGTATTTCGGATGAGTAAGCGTATGTGGGGTGGCCGGTTTTCAGGGACGCTCGATCCGCGCATCGACGCGCTCAATCAATCGTTCCCGTTCGATCGACGGCTGGCCGAGCAAGACGTCGCGGGATCGCTTGCTTGGTCGCGCGCCCTGGTCCGCGTCGGCGTGCTGACGTCGAAAGAGCAGCGAACGATCGCGGGCGGCCTCGAACAAGTCCGCATTGAGTTTGCGACCAACAAGTTTCGCGCGCACAAGTCCGACGAGGACATCCACACCGCCGTCGAGCGACGCCTCATTGAGTTGGTGGGCGATCCCGGCCAAAAACTACACACCGGGCGCAGCCGCAACGATCAGGTGGCGACCGACCTCAACTTGTGGCTCAAAGCGGCGACGAACGACGCGCTCGCGGGTCTCCGCGAACTCATGCTTGCGCTGTTGGACTTAGCCGCGCGCGCCGGCGACACCGCGCTGCCCGCCTACACGCACCTACAGCGCGCCCAACCCGTGTTGGCGGCGCACCACCTGCTGGCGTACGCCGAGATGTTGGGCCGCGACCGCGCGCGCTTGGAAGCCGCCCACCGTGCGGCCGACGTGATGCCTCTCGGCTGTGGCGCGGCCGCGGGCACCGGGTTTGCGATTGACCGTCGCGCGTTGGCGAAAGATCTCGACTTTCGCCAGATCGCCGCAAACAGTCTGGACGCCGTCGGTTCCCGCGACGCCGTGCTCGACTATCTAAGCGCGCTCACGATTGCGTTTGTGCACTTCTCGCGCTTGGGCGAAGAGCTCATCGCGTGGGCGTCGAGCGAGTTTGGGTTCGTCACGTTGGGCGACACCGCAGCCACCGGCTCGAGCTTGTTGCCGCAAAAACGCAACCCCGACGGCGCCGAACTCGCACGCGGCAAAGCGGGCCGCGTCGCGGGACATCTCTTTGCGCTGGTGACGACCATGAAGGGGCTCCCTCTCGCGTACAACAAGGATCTGCAAGAGGACAAGGAAGCGACGTTTGACGCGCACGACACCTTTCTCGGCGTCGCCGGCGCCCTGGCCGCCACGCTTGAGGGCGTAGCGTTCGCGCCGGACCGTTGCGAGAAAGCGCTCGCCGGCGGACATCTGCTCGCGACCGAAATCGCCGACTACCTCGTGCGCAAGGGTATGCCGTTTCGCAAGGCCCACGGTGTGGCGGGACGCCTCGTGCAACACGCGGAGACCGCCGGCATCGACGTCTCGCAGTTGGACCTAGCCACCATGCAATCCGAAGCGGAAGAGATCGGCCCCGACATCGCCAAGGCCCTGACCGTGCGCGCCGCGTTGCGTGCCAAACAAGCGTTCGGCGGCACCGCACCCAAGCGCGTCAAGACAGCGCTCGCGACATGGCAACGCCGTGTCGCCACCTGGTAGCCGCAAAAAAAACTGCGCGCGGCCGAACCGCGCCGCGTTCGACCGGTATATGTCGCCATGGGATATCACGGATACGAGCAGATCATGGCCGATCTGTATGACGACGACTACGCCGTGGCAAGGACGCCGTCGGGCGACGTGGATTTCTACGTCGAGGCAGCCAAGAACGCCAACGGCCCGGTCATCGAATGGGGTTGCGGGACGGGACGTATTCTCGTGCCGACCGCGCAGGCGGGCGTCTCGATCGTGGGCGTCGATCAAAGCGTGGCGATGCTTGAGAAAGTGCACGCCAAACTTGCGGGCACATCGTTGGACGCGCGCGTCGTCGAAGGCGACATGCGCACGTCCCGCGTCGAGGGCGAGTTCGCGCTCGCGACCGTTCCGTTCCGTGCGATTGCCCACCTTGAGACCGTCGAAGATCAGCTGGCCGCGTTTGCCAACGTAGCGCGCCATCTACGTCCGGGCGGGCAGTTCATCGTGGACTTTTTCAATCCGCGGTTGGATCTCCTCGGCGCCGCGTGGGGTCCGCGCCTTGGCATCGACCGCGCCGACGGCCGCGGCGGACGGGTCCGGCGCTATGAAAAGGCAGAGCCCAACGTCGCGCAGCAGATCAATCGGTTGACCTTTCGGTGGGAGCTCGAGGACAAGCACGGCCAAGTCGAGGAGCAAGAGGCGAGCTTTAACATGCGCTGGTACTACCGCTTCGAACTCGAACACCTGCTCGTGCGCTCCGGATTCGTCGTCAACACGGTTTGGGGCGATTTTCGCGGCCGGCCGTTCGAGGATGGTTGCCCGGAAATCATCGTTGTGAGCCATCGCAAGTAGCGCGGCCAAATCCCAACGAAACCCAGATCGCGCAGCGGGGTTGAACGGACATGCGCCGTTTGACCCCGCTCTTCTTAATCGCCCTTTCCCTCGGTCTCGCTGCCCCCACTCTGCTCGCGCAGGGACGCCGCGGCGGCAACATGTGGGATCGCCTCTCGCGGCGCGACCAGGACAAAGACGGCAAGATCTCGCGCGAAGAGTTTCCCGGCGCTGGCCGGATGTTTGATCGTCTCGATACCGATGGCGACGGGTTCATCACCAAAGCCGAAGCGGACGCACGCTCTCGCGGCGGGCGGGGCGGACGCGGCGGCGCCAACACGGACCAGCTCATCGAAAAACTCGACGCCGACAAGAGCGGCACCGTCGACAAAAGAGAGTGGGAAGCGCTCTTTGGTAAGGCGGACAAAAACGGCGACGGCAAGCTCGACAAGGAAGAGCTGCAAGCGCTGCTCTCGGGCCGTGACTACAAAGATCCCGCGCCCAAGGTTGGCGCGGCGATTCCCAACGTCAGCGGCAAGGTCCGCGGGACCGAACAAACCGTCGCACTGTCCAAGCCCAAGCGCCATACGGTGCTCGTGTTCGGCTCGTGGACGTGAGGCCCGTTTAGCCGTCAGGCCGGGCGCCTGAAAACCGTATTTGAAACTTATGGCGACCGCGTTGATTTCTACTGGGTGTACACGCGCGAAGCGCACGCGAGCGACGGACACCGACCCGCACGCCACGTCGAAATCGCGCAACCGAAGACGTGGGAAGAGCGCACCGATGTGGCGAAGCGCTGCAGCGCAGCCCTCGACCTAAAAATCCCGCAGCTCGTGGACGACATGAAAGACACGATCGCGAAAGCGTTCCACGGCATGCCCGACCGGCTGTTTGTCTTAGGCGCCGACGGCAAGATCGCGTTCCGCGGCGAACGCGGCCCACGCGGCTTCGACGTGGCAGCGATGGAAACCGCGCTCAAACCGTTGGTCGCCCCCGCCAAGTAGCCGCAACGCTCACTCGGGCTCCCACCGATCCATGTGATCGAAGAGCACTTCGACCGATCGAAGCGAGCTGAGCTCAGGACTCTGGTAGCCATGTTGGTCCGCGATCACGAGTGGCGCCCCGTACTGCCGCTGGAGTTCAAACATCACCTTGACCGTGTGGTCGGTTGCTTCGCCAGAGACACAAGCGCCACCTCCCCCGTCCAAGACAATCTCCCTGCCTTTGAAGTCAAATCTCAATTCAAATTCGCCATCAGAGTCGATACTAACGCCCGTGAAAAAGGGAACGCTTTTCGCGGCCGCGCGGACTCGATTGTTGTCCAGGCGATCACCATTCGGTGGGTACATTAAGAACTTCTGCATGCGGGCTACCTGCTCTAGTTGAAGTGTAACGGTCCCACGGGCGCGGACTCTTCTCGTTGCGCGCCAGCGCGACGTTCCGATCGCTGGCCCTCCTCACGCGCACGGCGCCCCTGTTTCCAGGTCGCGGACTCCCGCCAGCGCACGGCGCCTCTAGATTCGGGCCTGCGGCACCGAGTTTTCGGCACGACTTCGCCGGATTTTGCTCCATTTCGGTTCGCTTCTTCCTGCCGATTCGCGCGCGCCGGCCTTGGGCCCTCATTCGCGCGCTCCCTGTCGGAAATTGTCGTAAAATGGGGGTTGGTGCTCTCAGACGGCACTCGCCGCGGCGAGACAGAGGAGCCGGATGATTTTGTTGGATTCTCGATGGACGCGGCGCGCTGCTTGGATGCTGCTCGCGCTCACAGTGGCGGCGTGCGGCGGCGGCTCCGGCGGCGCGGACACAGGCCCCGTGGCCTTTGTGGTCACCCAGGTGGTTCCCTTCGCAGGCGCGGACAACATCTCGCTGCGCGAAGAGATCAACATCGTCCTCACGCGTTCAGTCGACGCGGAATCCTTGTCGCCGCAATCGGTTCGCGTCGTGTCCGAGTCCAATGTCGAAATCATTGGCGAACGGCTCCTCTCCCAATTCAATCCGGCGATCATTCGCTTCATTCCGCTCGTTAACTATCAGCCCGACGAGATTCACAACATCGAAGTGACCCAAGAGGTGCTGGACGCCTCCGGACAACCGTTGGAGCAAATTTTTACAGCGACGTTTCGTGCCGAAGAATCGCCGCCGGAACTTCCGGGCCCGCAGCAGACCGAGAACTTGGGCAACCGCATGGTGCTCGGCCGCTGGTTTCATCGGATGACGCTGCTTAGCAACGGACGGTTCTTAGTCACCGGCGGATACGCGGCGGACAACTCCGTGCGCAACCAAGCCGAGTTGCTCGTGATCGTGAACCGCCAAACCTCACTCATCCCCACCGCGATGCGCTCGCCGCGGGCGGGCCACGTGCAGATTCAACTCGACGACGGCCGCGTGCTTTTAGCCGGCGGCGAAGCGGCGACGACGCCGTTTTTGCCGCTGCGATCCTGTGAAACGTTCGATCCCTCGACGACCACGTTTGCCGAAACCGGGGCGATGGAATTTGCGCGTTCGTTCGCAGACGCAACGCGGCTGCCCGACGGCCGCATCCTCGTCACGGGCGGCCAAAGCGAGGACGCGTCAGGCACGTTCATCTTTCGGGATGACGCCGAGATCTTCGATCCTTTGACGGATACGTGGACCACGGTGACCACACTCATGGAACGGGGCCGCGCGGCGCACGCCAGCGCGACGCTGCCGAGTGGCAACGCGATTGTGTTCGGCGGCTCATCGACGACCGCGAGCGCCAACCGCTTCTCGTTGGCGACCGAGCAGTTCCTGAGTTCCCCAGCACCCAACTTCCCGCACTTTTTTGCCGCACACACACAATTGACCGATGGCACGGTCGTGGTCGCGGGCGGCTCGGGAACCAACGGCATTTCGATCTTTCGCGAGGGCGTCGGTTTTGTCGGTGCGCTCAACACGCTGCCGTCCGAACGCATCTTCGCCACCGCGACGGCGTTTGAAGACGGACGTGTGCTGATCATCGGCGGCTTCAATTCCACCACTTTCCCCGCGCTGATTCACAGCACGCTGGACGTGTTTGTCGCGGATGGCCCCAGCGGCCGCGTCTTTCGCGCGCCCGATTTTCGACTTCCGGTCCCGACGTCGCACCACGCGTCGGCCCGCGATCACTTCGGGGCTGTGTGGGTAACCGGCGGCCTACCGCTCGACGTCGCCGGAGCGGCCCGGCGCCAAGTTACGATCATTCATCCGGAGTAAGCGGTCGCGACCGCGCGCGGAGCTACTTCTTCGTCATCAGAGCGACGAGGCTCTTTTGTCGCTTCTGGAAGTCTTTGAGGTTGGACTCGAGCTGCTTCAGGATCGAATCGACCGTCCGCGACGTGCCGGGCTCTTCGGTTAACCCCAAGCGCTTAAGCGTCTCCAAGTCGTCGGTCAGCTCCTGCAGTTTGCCCGCGGTTTCGACGTAGAGCCGGGCCGCGTTGTAGAGCTTGATCTCGTTCGCGTCGCTCTCGGTCGGTTTGTTGATGAGCTTCCAGGGAGCCGTCTTTAAGTCGCCGGTCAAACCCTCGAAGTTTTGCAACGCGCGGCGTGCGCTGGCCACACCAGAGCGCAGCTGCGGACGAATCTCGACGACCGTGCCCTTCATCTCGAAAATCATCTCCTCGAGTTTCTTCATCGCGGGGCTGAGCCGCGTCGCGCCATCGTCGATCTTTTGCACGATCGAGCGGAGGCCCGGTCGATTCTCTTTGATGATCTCATCGACGCGCGCCGTGGCGTTCTTCGCGTTGTCCAGCGCGCCCGAAATCTTGGGACGCATCACCTCCCAATCGGCGCGGATCTTCGCGAGAAGTCCCTGGAGGTCACCGGCGCCGCTGAGCACCTTTTGCATCGTGTCGTCGAGCGGCTCTTTGACGTCGCCCAAGATCGTCTCGACCTTTTGGCCCGACCGGTTGAGCGAATCGAGGAAGTCGTTCGCCTTGCCCTGCATCGTCTTGACGTCAACGTCCTCGACGACCTTCTCGACTTTGACGAGGATCGTGTCCACGCGCTGCACAGCATCGCGCGCATCGTCCAGCAGTACGCTGGCCGTGTGGATGGCCTCCTCAAACGTCGCCAAACGCTCGCCGTAAAGCGTGGTCTTCGGCGTCGCGAACTCCTTCGCGATGCCACGCGCGATCTCCATCGTCACCGTGTTCGTGATGGACCGCGAGACCGTAATCGTCGAATCAACAGGAATGTTGACGTTGGTGTTGGTCTCCACGACCACGTCCACGTAGGTGCGTTCCACGCCGTCTGGCGATTTCGCCTCCCGGTCACCGACCGAACTCACCGTGCCGACGCGGCGTCCAGCGAGAAACACGGACGCCCCGGGTGCGATGCCGCCGCTGTCGAGAAACAGCACCGAGATGAGGTTCTTGTCGCGGAAGCGATCCGCACCACCGCTCACGATGAAGAGAGCTCCCGCCAAGATCACCAATCCGACGAGAACGACAATGCCCGCGCGAATTTCGGAACTGCGATTTTTGGCCATGCGCTAGCCTCCCAACAAGTCCTCGGCGAAATCGCGACTCGACAGTCGCAACGGGATCGGTCCCTCCGCCTTGCCTTGAATAAATTGCTGTAATACCGGGTCGTCGGACTTCTTGATCTCGTCCGGCGTGCCTTCCGCGAGGATGTGGCCGCCATGCATGAGCACCATGCGATCCGCAATGCGAAACGCGGAGTGCATCTCGTGCGTGACGACAATCGACGCCACACCAAGTTTCTCGCCGAGTCCGGTAATGAGTTCGTCGATGACGGCCAGCATGACGGGATCCAATCCCGCACCCGGCTCGTCGTAAAAAATGATCTCGGGGTCGAGCGCGATCGCGCGCGCGAGCCCGACTCGCTTTTTCATGCCACCGGACAGTTGCGCCGGAACGAGGTGCTCGAAGTCGCGCAGCCCCACCAGCTCAAGCTTCAACTTCACGATGATGTCGATAATGTTTTCGTCTAGGTCGGTGTGCTCGCGAAGCGGCAGCGAGATGTTTTCACCCACCGTCATCGAGTTGTAGAGCGCGCCGGACTGAAACAAGACGCCGAAGCGTCGTTTGATCGCGTACGTGTCTTCCTCTTTGAGCTTTGTGATGTCTTGCCCGAACAGCTCGATCGTGCCGCTGTCGGGAAGTTCCGCGCCGATCATGAGGCGCAAGAGCGTGCTCTTGCCATGTCCCGAACCACCCATCACGACGAGCGTCTCGCCCTTGCGCACATCGATGGAGACACCCTTCAGGATGGGACGTCCGTCGTAGCTCTTGAAGATGTCGGTGCATCGAATGATGACGTCACCTTTTTGGAACTGACCGTCGCGGCCATCCTCGCCCGGGTTGCCGGGGAGGGGGTTCGGGGGAGGGTTCGATGCATCTGCCATGGAAAACCTAGAAGTACAGCGCCACCGTCAGGATGCAGTCCGCGACAATGATCAAAATGATCGAGTAAACGACCGCGTTGGTCGTGGCCCGTCCGACGCCTTCCGCCCCGCCGCGCACCTGCAACCCTTGGCCGAGACCAACGAGGCCGACGATGCATCCAAAGATCACGCTCTTGAGGCCGCCGACCCAGATGTCTTTCACCTTGAGCGGGTCGAGCATGCGGTCGTAAAAAAGCTGCGGCGAAATGTCGAGCAGACCGGTACAGATCAAGTAGCCGCCGTAGATGCCGAACAGGTTCCCGAACAACGTCAACACGGGCACCATGATCATGACCGCGAGCAAGCGGGGCACGCACAGGAACCGCACGGGGTTGAGCGCGGATGCCTCCAACGCCATCAGCTCTTCGCCGACTTTCATCGTCCCGATTTCCGCGGCCAGGGACGCGCCAGCGTAGCCCGCCATAACGATGCCGGTCAGCAGAGGCGAGAGTTCGCGCCAAAAACCCACGCCCATGACGGCGCCGGTGTACTCGATCGGACCAAAGATTCTCAAGATATCGGCGACGGTGATCGCCAGCGTGACGCCGACGAAGAAGTTCACGAGAAACACGATCGGGACCGCGTTGACGCCGATACGAACGGCTTGCCGCGCAACCTCCGAGTAGCGCACCTTGAAGCCCTTCCACGGGGCGACAAGCAGCCAATAAAGAAAACCGCCGAACAGCCCAAACGCAAAGAGCACAAACCGATAGAGTTCGAGCCCGCTGCGACCGAGTGCGGCGAGGCGATCCGTCATCGCGACACCATCGCACCGACATCGCGCACCGCCACGCTTGCCCGCCTGGGCGTATGGCCCACCCGGCCTCGCCCACGAAGCCTAAAGGCCCCGCAGAACGCGTCGATCACTCGATCGGCCCGCAGCATTGGATTCAGTTCGCGAGCGCGGACTCGCGCGTCTCCTTGATCGTAAAAATGTGATCTAGGTTGGCGAGCTGGAACACGCCGAGCACGGTCTGTGTCAGCTCGCACAGCACGAGGTTGCCCGAGTACACCTTCACTTTTTGTAGCCCCTCAATCAGGGTGGCTAGGCCCGACGAGTCGATAAACGAGACGCCCGCCAGATCGATCACGATCCGTGGCGCCTGCTTGTCGAGGGCCAGCTTGAGTTCGCCGCGCAACTCCGGCGAAGAGTAGATGTCCACGCTGCCCTCGACTCCGAGAACGACCGCGTCTCCGAATTCTTCGCGCTTTACTTGCAACGCCATGCCTAACTCCCACCTGTCTGTGGATCGGCTGCGGGTACACGCTTTCTCAGCGTGAGCGTCGTCCCGCCAGCCGGGTTTTGTTCAAAATTCACTTCATCCATCACTTTTTGCATGAGATGCACGCCGAGCCCGCCCGGTCGCACCTCCTCCAACTTGCGGCTCTTGATCTGACTCGGGTCGACAAACGTTCCGTAGTCAACCAGCTCGATCGTGAGTTCGTTTTCCCCAAACAAGATCCACATGTCGATGGGATTGTCGCTGCAACCGCCGTAGCAGTGCCGGATGACGTTGGCCGCCCCCTCCTGTACGGCGAGCACGATCTCCTCCCCGGCCGCCGAGTCGAATCCGACGAGGCTACACGACTCCCGCACCATGGTGCGTAGCGGGCCGAGGTAGGCGACGTCGGAAGCCAGGCGCACGAAGATCCCGTTACGCCGACCCGGATGCGGAGTCGGCAACGCAGAGCTACCCACCGCATCCCTCGCCACCGCAACCTTCGCCACTGCAACCTTCGCCACCGCAACCGTCGCCACTGCAACCGTCCGCATGGCCCGCCGCATGGCCCGCCGCATGGCCCGCCACATTGGCGGAATCAGCGGCGGAATCAGCGGCGGGCGCGGCCTCGCCGCGTTCCCTTTGCTCCCACCACGTGCGCCAGCGCGCCACGATTGAGCTCCGCACCTCCTCGGGAAGGTAGGCGGCATAGCCGAAGTCGCGTCGCTCCGGCATCATGTCACGGATCGCTTCATGCGCGATCGCGCGAATGTGCGCCTCGCGGTCCATGAGCAGCGCAAACGCATCCGGGAGCTGCGAGGCATCTCGCGTCGACGCAAACTCCTGCACCGCTTTGGACCGCTTCACGTAGTCCGGGTGGGATAGATCCTCAGGATAGGAGTACTTCGTTTTGACGGTGAAGCACCCCGCGACCCCCAAGACCGCGATCAGGCAAAGATGAAATGCGCGCATGCGACTGGGGGAATGATACGGCAAGCGGTCCCCGAAAGATCGGGTTTGAACCGACATCCGGCCCTGCCACCTCGCCCGTCGCGTCTACCCCGCGCGGCCTTGCTCGGGCCGGTTGGGTTTGGCATCCAACGGCGGGATCTTCCCCTCTTGGCCGTACCAGCGAGCGGTCTCCCCAAAGCCCTGGGCGAGGTCGATCTTGGGCACCCACCCGAGGTCTTGTCGCGCAGCGTCGGGGGACGCGAGCCACCAGCGCACTTTGAGCTCGCGCGCCTTGTGGCGCCCAAACACCTGCGCCTGGCGCGTGAGCGCCGCGACCTCGTCGGTCAACGCGCCTGCAAGATCCAACACCATGTCGGGAATGGGCAGGCGGCGCATCTTCTTGTGGAAGATCGTTTCCAGCGCGCGGGCGAGATCGGCGTACCGGTATCCGCGCACCGCATCGGCTAAGAAATAAGTGCGCCCCGCGGCCGCCGGACTTTCCGCCGCCGCCAGCAGGCCCGCCGCCACGTCGCGGGCGTGCAGCAGATTGAAGCGCCGTCCGCGGCCGTCCAGGCCCGGCGCCCACCCGCGCGCCCCCAACTGGAAAAACGGCAAGATGGCTTCGTCGCGCGGGCCGTAGATCGCGGGCGGCCGCACAATCGTCCACGGTACGCTCCGCAAATGACCCTTGAGCGCATGCTCCCCCCGCAGCTTACTCATGCCGTAGGCGCTGACCGGGGCGGGTGTCTGGGACTCCGAAATCGGATGTCCATCGAGACTCGGTCCGGCGGCGGCCTGGCTCGAGACCAAAACCAATCGACGGCGGGGAGATGTGGCGCCCGCCGCCGATTCCTCCAAAACGCGGGCCAAGCGCGCGGTGCCCGCCACATTTACCTCATCAAATCCGCGCGGGCTCAGAGCTGCAATCTTTCCCGCCACATGAAATACGGTGTCCACTTCATGGGTCGCTTCCCTAAGCCCTTCATAAGAACGGAGATCGCCCCGCGCCACCTCGACAGCACGGCCCTCAAACACCGAAACATCGCGGCTGGGACGCAACAAACACCGCACACGCCACCCCTGCGCCAGCAATAAGTCGACTAAGTGACTTCCAAGAAATCCGTGGCCGCCGGTCACCAGAGCCAGGCGGCCCGAAGGGATCGAATGCGGGTCGGGTTGGGGCGCTTGCATGACCGTTCAATGAAACACCCCGTCTCGGGGCGCTGTCCGCTATTCTATGAAGGCTCCGGGGAAATGGGTGCGGGCAACCGACGCCCCTCTTGTAGGCCGGAGCCAAGGATTCACTGTGACGCTTTTTGACAAGTGCTCCAACTACCAGCGCGCCAACCAGGCGCGCGAAATCGGCAGGCTGCCGTACTTCACCCCGATTGCGGAGTCGCACGCGGGGACCGAAGTCACCGTCGATGATCAGCGCTTGGTAATGGCGGGATCCAACAACTACCTGGGCCTGACCCACGACGCGCGCGTGATGGAGGCCAGCCGACAGGCGGCCGAAGAACACGGCACCGGCTGCTCGGGTTCGCGGCTGCTCAACGGAACGATGGAGTTGCACCTTCATCTCGAAGAAAGGCTCGCGCGCTTCTTGAATAAAGAGGCCGCGCTGGTTTTTAGCACCGGGTACCAGACCAACCTCGGCATCTTGAGTGTCTTGGCCGGACGCGAAGACATCATCTTTTCGGACCGCGAGAACCACGCGTCAATTTTTGACGGGGCGCGGTTGAGCTTTGCCGCGACGCGCAAGTACCGGCATTCCGACATGGATGAGTTGGAGCGCCAGCTCGCCGATTCCGACCCCGCCCGCGGTAAGTTGATCGTGACCGACGGTGTGTTCAGCATGATGGGCGATCTCGCCAATGTCCCGCGCATCGTGGAGCTCGCCCGCCAGTACGGCGCGCAGGTGCTCGTGGACGACGCGCACGGCATCGGTGTCCTGGGGCCCGGCGGAAGGGGCACCGTCGCGCACTTCGATCAGGATGTCGATTTGATCAGCGGCACGTTCTCGAAATCGTTAGCTAGTCTCGGCGGATTCGTCGCAGGGCCGGCCGAGGTCATCGAATACATCAAGTGCAACGGGCGCTCCATGATCTTTAGCGCCGCTTGCCCGCCGAGCAACACGGCAGCCGCGCTTAAGGCGCTTGAGATCTTGGAGACGGAGCCGGAACACGTGGAACGCGTCCGCCTCAACGTGGAGTACATGCGCCGCGGCTTCCGCGAACTGGGATACGAGATCCCGGACGGCGAAAGCGCGATTGTCCCGCTGCACATTGGCAGCGACCACGACACGTTCGCTCGCTGGAACATGTTGTTTGATGCGGGCCTGTTCGTGAACTCGGTGGTCACGCCGGCCGTCCCGCCGGGCCAAGGCATGCTGCGCACGTCGTACATGGCGACGCACACGCGCGCGCAATTAGACCGGTGCTTAGACATCGTGCGCGCTGTTGACGAGAAACTGCTGGTCCTGTGACCGTCGCGGTTGCTCCCGAGCATGGGCGCGCGTTTGCATCCCTGGCGATGCAACTCCACGGCGAGCACCCCTCGTTTGTGCCGATGCTCGACGCGGCGTACAAACAACTGCACAGTCGCAAGAACCCGTTTTGGAAGCACGCCCGCGCCGAGCGGTTCGTCGCGCGCCAAGGCGGCAAGGTCGTCGGCCGCATCGCCGCCTGCGTCGATGACGACCTCCGCGCGGCGGCGCCCGGCTGCGGCGTCATCGGATTTTTCGACACCATCGACGACCAAGAAGTCGCGGACGCGCTTTTCGCCGCGGCCTACGCTTGGCTGCGCAACAACGGGTGTACCCGCGCGCGCGGGCCCCTGCAATACTCGATTCACGACACAGGCGGCTTGCTCGTCGACGGCTTCGACACGCCCGCGGTCGTCGACACGACGTGGAACCCCGCGTACTACGGAACGCTGTGGGATCGCGCCGGATGGAAGGGCGCCCAGGACATGCTGGCTGCGGCGGGCGCTCTCGAAACCGGCGGCCCGGCGCGCGGCAAACGATTCGCCGAGCGCGCGCGGCGCAAAGGGGCCAGCGTACGCCCGATCGACATCGCCCGCTTCGACGACGAAGTCGAAACGCTGCGTCGCGTGTACAACGCGGCTTGGGGCGACAACTGGGGGCACGTGCCGATTGCGCACGACGATTTTTTGTACAAGGCCCGCGATCTAAAGGCCGTCCACGATCCGGACTTGTTGCGGATCGCGGAGGTGGACGGCGAACCGGTGGGCATGTTTCTCGGGCTGCCCGACCTGAACGGAATCGTGAAGCGGTTCTCCGGCAAGTTGTTTCCGTGGGCGTGGTGGCATCTGCTCCGCGCCAAGAAAAAATGCCGACGCAACCGCGTCGTGGCGATGGGCGTGATTCCCGGATATCGCATGCGCGGGATCGAAGCGCTCCTGATGCATGACGCGTACACGGCGTTTGGCGACCGTTACCAGTGGTCCGAAGCGTCTTGGGTCTTGGCCGACAACGCCCCCATGCTCAACGGCTTGGCGATGTATCAGCTCTTTCCGTACAAGCGGTGGCGGATCTACGAGCGAGAACTTTCGTAGCCGCCGGCGCCGCAACCGCCAACACCGCCTACACTGGACCGTCGTATGCGACCGATTCTGACGCTGAGCATCCTCGCCCTCTCGGTTTCCGCGGCGGAGGCCGACCGCTACTTCGAGGCCGGGTTGACCTACCTCAAACGCGGTCACTTCGGTCCCGCGCGCGCCGCCTTCGCGGAGAGCTTGTTGCGCGCACCCGGCGAACCCGTCACGACCGCGCTGATCGCTGTCGCTGCGGCGGCCGAGGGATACGGCGAGAGTGACATCGCGGCGCTGGTGCGCGCGGCCTATCGTCGCTTGCCTCGCGATCAAGCGTTTGGATTCGATCTTGGAAAGCTTCTGCCGTCCAAGACGTTGGCGCACCTCA
Source organism: Planctomycetota bacterium (assembly GCA_021776785.1). Lineage (GTDB taxonomy): Bacteria > Planctomycetota > PLA2 > PLA2 > PLA2 > JAJFFF01. Next base: position 240,600 of record JAJFFF010000012.1, read on the forward strand.
AAAAAGACTTCGCGGCTTCGAGTTCTTGGGGTGCGCGGCAAGTGCTTGCGTTCTTGGAAACGCACGACGCGGACCCGCAGCGATCCGACACGCTGGCGAAGCTCGCCCAAGAAAAAGCCACCGACCAAACGGTGCGCGCGATGGGGCAGGAACAGGCCGTGCGCCAAAAAGCCCGCGAACGGGCCGCCGCGAAAACCGCGCGGACCAAGCGCGCGGCCCCTTCCGGCGTTCGTCCCTAAGCGAGCCGGGACCGGCCCGAAAACCGTTGGGCTCGGCGACGGGGCCTAATCCGGGTCCAGCTGGGGCCCGGCTATTCAGGCATCAGCTTGGGCTGGACCTTTTTCCACCACTCGACCCATTGCTTCTCGACCTTTTTGCGTTGGTTGCGAGACATGGTGGGATCGAAGTTGAACGAGACCGGTTCGCCGTAGATCGCCTTCGTGATCTCGCCGAGCGCGCGCTCGCACATGTAGCCGACGTACTCATGCTTGCCTCCGATCTGCGCGATCAACGTCGGGATCGCCCGGATCGACGCCTTGCCGTGGAGCCCGATCGACCACGCGGCGGCGCGGCGCACAAGATCATGCGGGTCTTTTTCGAGCGCCTCGATCAGTGCGTCGAGGGACGCCTTGTAACGCAGGTCGCCCAGTTGGACCGCGGCGTTGTAGCGCGTCTGCTCGGTGGCGCGGCGATCCTTAAGCTTTGCGATGTAGTCGCTCATCAACCGCTCTTCTTCGAGCTGCTGGTCGGACTTTCCCGGAGACTTCTTCGGCTCGGAATCTTTCTTAACGGTCTCGGTGCCGTTGGTGGTGGGCGGCGCCGCTTTCGGAGCGTTGCGCATCAATTCCGCGAGCTTGCGAATCTCACGCAGCGCCTCGTCGGCCGTTCCTTTGAGAACGCCGGTGCGGTCGCCGATATCGACAATCGCCTCGGCGAGAGCGTCATCTTTGGCGCGCAGGCCGGTCGCCACGTCGGTGACGGACTTGCCGAGCGCCGTGACTTTTTTGTCGAGATCAGCTTGCCGCTTTTGTTGTTGTTGGTCGTTGGCCCGTAGGTCATTGAGCCCGTCGTGCATGCCGGACTCGGTTCTTCCTACCTTGGTCGCAAGAGCCGCGACATCGGAGGCGCGGGCTGTGTCTTGCAGATCCACGACCACGGGTTTGCGCGACAGCTCGCGCGCGAGGAGAAACGTCGTCGCGCCCACCACGTATAGAAGCGCTAAGAGCATCAAAACGCGACCGCCGCCTCCGTTGCGCGCCGGCTCCGTCGACGGGGTCTGGGCCATGCGCTGCCCGAAGTCGATCGGACAGCTTTCGGGATGGAGGCGCCAGGCACACGCGTCCGGCTCGCAGGTCGCGCGCCCCGAGTCCACAGCGGCCTGCGGGACCGAGACCCCGCACGCTTGGCAAAAGTGAAGTTCAATGTTGTCGCTTGAAGACTTCGCGCTGCTCATATCACTCCATAGTAACGCGCCTAAACGCGAAGAATCATGGCGGAAGGTGATTCGAGACGCCAAAAACGCCGGAAAACGCGCTGTTTAGCGACCCATCCAGCGCCCGTCGATCCCCAGAAATGACGGCCCAAGCAGCACCGGACGAGCAACGCTGTTAGGCGATGGACCAGAACGCGGTCGGCGAGGGGCCGCCCTACTTGCCAGCCGGGATATAGATCTCGTAGCCGGGGAGGTTGGCTTGGACGGTTTCCAATCGCGCCTCGTCGCCCGCTTCGGTGTACGCCCGGTAGGCTTCGCGCCAGCGACCCGCCCGTTCGGCGGCGGCGCCGCACTCGACCCACTCTTCGCGCGTAATCTCGGCGTGGGCACGGCGTAGCGTCAACAGCATGGACGGGCGTCCCGCGCGCCTGGCGTGCTTGCGGAGCTTGTCGACCCCCGTCTCGTGATGGGCGAGGAGGTACACCTCCAACGCTTCGGTGAGTTGGTCTGCCTCCCGCAATTCATCGCCGAGGCGAATGCGGTCGGCGTCGGTGCTTTTTTCGCCGTACTTGATCTCGCGGCGCGCGAGGAGGTCGGGGATCGGACGGGCCATGGCGAGCCACTATAAGCCCCCCCGCCACCGTCGCGCCGCTTTCGCTGCGGGGACGGGTTAAGGCGTCCCGGCGCAACGATTTAGGAGAAAATCGCAACTTTTCCGGCCCGAAAATGGCGTAAATGCCTGGAAAATAGGGGGTTGGCAAAAAAAACTCGTTGACGATCAACACCTGAGGTCTAGATTCGATGTCATAAGAGCCGATGGATAAAGGATATAGGACGTTTCGGCACGCTGGGCGATCAGCGACGACGGTCCGGGCGGCGAAAGGTTGATGAAATGACCAGCGATCAAAACCATCTCCGCGGTCACGTGTCCTCATCGGATGTGAGTTCTGAGGGCAGTGAGAACCGCACTGTAACGAAAAAAGAACTTGTGGGACGCATCGCGGACCGCACGGGCCAAACGAAGGTCATCACCAAGGACATCATTCAGATGTTTTTGGATGAGATCATCAGTGAGCTCGGCCGCGGCAACCGTCTTGAGTTTCGCGAGTTCGGCGTGTTCGAGATCAAAGAACGCGCCGCGCGTAAGGCGCAAAACCCCCGCACACTTGAGAAGGTCGAGGTTCCGGCCAAAAAGGTCGTGAAGTTCAAGGTTGGGCGGTTGATGAAGGAGCGGGTTGGCGTTGCGTGAGAGAGCCTGAGGTCTTACGACCTTTCTGCCTTCTGATACCCCTTCTTGCTCATCTTCATCACAGTGTTTCTTGGTTCAACGGCTCACGCCGTTGAGACCTTCTCGTTTGAGCGGTTCGGCATGAACGCCGAACTTGATCCTCGCCTCTGGCGGCGCTCTTGAACTTGTCCTGGTTCAACATCTAACGACGTTGAGCCGAAAAATGCTCACTCCGCCTTCTTCGCAGCGCGAAGAAGTCTTGAATGATAGCGCTTAAATTTCTTGTCCAACGACTGCCAGGAGTCGCCTTCGTCCGTTAGTCCCATCACGTCGCGGAAGGCTTCGTAGGCGCTCGCGAAACGTTCGCCCTGGCGCTTGGCGAGCGATGCCGGCTTGTCCTTGCCGTTCATCGCCGTGCGCAAGAGGTCGTGGTACTTGGCGCGGTGCGCACCCTTCTCGCCCTCAAGCATGAAGTGCGTCAGCAAATAAGAGTGCGCATACATCAGCTCGATCACGACGTTGCCTTCGAAGTCACGCACCCAGTTCGACGCATCCTCCGGTGTGTCCTCGTCTTCTGACAAAGACGGCCGCCACGTTCGACCGACGTACTGGGAAAACTCGCGGTACGTGTTGAGTTGCACAAGCTCGCGCAACGGGATCAGCGGCACGCCGTTGTCCTTCATCGCCTGGAGCACCGCAATGCGTCGCCCAGGAAATCCGGTGAACTCCGCTTTACCCGTGGCGACGTCGTGCTGGACGCCGGACCCGGCGTACTCCGCCCAGCCTTCGGTCAACCAAAGCCCCGTCCATTCGTCGAATCGGCGCGGGGACCACTTCTTTTTGGGGTCCTTGGAGTAGTACCAATGAAGCTGATGCACGCCGATGTGAGCCAGGTTGGTTCCGACATGCGGTGCGAGGTTGGCCTCGGTGCTCAGATGCGCGACGCCCCAACCGGTCGTGGGGATGAAGTCGCACTCCGGGCTCACCTCGAACCCATCGCCACCGAGGCGACGCATGTCTTCGGCCTTTTCGACGACAACCTGATAGAGGTAGCGCGTCGGCGGCACCAACCCGAGCGGCTTGCCAAAGTTTTTGTCAAACGACGCGTACATCGTGGATAGCGCGGTGATGAGCTTGTTGCCCTTGGCCTTTAGTTCCGCGCGCTTGGCTTCGGCGTTGTCGGCTGCTTTGTCATACGCGAGCAAAACCACAAACGGACGGGTCGCGAGCGCGACGAACGCGCGATCGTTGAGCAACTGCGACGCACTCGCCGTCGCTCTTTCGATCGCATCGGCCGCCGGGTTCTCCGCGCGCTCCTTCATCCACGTGCGGTGCGCTTCGAGCCGCGCTAGGATCGCCTCGAACTCGTCGGGCGCGAACCAGTACTGCTTTTTGGCTTCGAACCGGTCTTGATACTTGTCAATGAACGCCTGGTCCTCGGACTCGAGCTTGGCGTAGTTGTCGTTCATCGACCCCCAAACCTGCGCAAAGTCCTTGCTGGCCTCGGTGACCGACTTGTTGCCCGCGTAGCGGTTGGCTTCGGCATCGCTCGGATCCTGGCGCAAAAGCGCCTTGTAGATCGAGAGCTGTTTGCTGGACCAAAACGCCTCGTCTTTGTCGTAACCGCGCGCGCGCGCCTCGGCGAGCCATGCGCGCAACTCGTTCGGTTCGGCAACCGCGACTTTGGAGGTGATGCCCAACCACCAGTCCTGCTTCGAGACTTCGCCGCCGCCGCCATCTCCAGCGCCCTTGTCGCCCGACATGACGATGGCGAGGATCGCACCGACGACAACAACGCCGCCGATCGCGAAGATCGGCATCATGTTCTTTTTGGGCGGAGCCGCGCGGGCCGGTCGGGGCTCACTCGGTTCACTGCGACGACGCGAGCGCGTCGGCGCGCTCGGCGCGTCATCGGTAGCCGCCCGACGCGTAAATGCTTTGTCGGGATCCTTGAGCGACCGCTTCGCAACCGGGGCTTCGCCCACGATCAATATGGTTCCGCAGTTCGAGCACGCGAACTTGCCGCCACGCTCGAGGCTGGTCACGTCGAGCATGGTTCCGCACTGACTGCACTTTTGCCTACGCATCAAATCTCCTTGCCGACCCCTCGCCTCAGCGCGTGGCGTAAACGGCTCCGTCCAACCGCATCCAGGCGGCCGCGTCCTTCACTTCAAACACCGTCTCAAACCAGGTGATGCCCCGTTGTTTCCCGTCCACCAAGCCGCGCAGGTACTTCCGGAACTGAGGCGCGCGCTCCTTGGTGTGTAGGAATTGCACCAGAGTGTAGGCCAGCTCCGAAAATCCCGCCTCATCCAGCCCGACTCGCTCGCCCTGGGCGTCGGCGAGTTGGCGGACCGACTGGACGCGGCTCCGACGTTCGACGATGTTTTGCACGGTCGGCCGGTGCTCGATCGCGCGCTTGCCGAGCTGCGACGATTTGACCTGCCGCGCGGCCATAAACGAGGGCCACCCTTCCTTCAACCAGTACGCGCGCGAGTAGTCGAGGCGATTGTCCAGCGGGTTTTTGGGATCGTGGGCCCAGGAACGGAGGATCTGCGCCGCCGCGAGATAGGCCTGCGACTCCAAGAACTGGGCTAGGTCCGCCTTGGCCCGGTCGGCCACGGACGGCGTGTCGGCCGGGTCGGCCGGGTCGGCCGGGTCGTCGTTAGCGGCACCGCCGCCGTCGGCGTTGATGCTCTCTCCCAAGGACTGTGCGCTCGAAAAAGTCCAACCCGAACGCTTGTCGAAGTAGCCGCGTCGATACGGGGACTGGGACTCGCGTGCGCCGCGCGCATTCGCGAAATCGAGGTAGGTCTCCGCATCCGCGAACACCCATTGCACAAACAGCGTGCGCGATCCGATCGGACGCGCCTTGCTGATCTCGGGATAGAGCTTTTGGAGGTCGGCGAGTAATCCTTCGTACACGCCGCGCCACGTTTCCATCTCGCGGCGATAGGCTTCGCGCCGCGCTTCGATCCGCGCCGTCTCCGATGCGGATTCTTCGCCTTCAATGCGCTCCAAATCGCTCGCCGAGTAGAACACGAGAAACGGCCCAAACTTTTTGTGCACAAACGGAAAGTCGGTTTGGAACATCGCGCGTGCGCGTTGCACGCCGATCTGCACGGCTTCGTATTCCGGATCCTCGGCAAGCCGCGCGATGTGCTGGCGCGCCGCGGTCAAGCGCGCGGTCGCGATGGAGTACTCGTCGTCGGTCAAAAAAATCGGGTCGCCGGCTTCGACCCAGCCACCGTACTGCTCAAACATCGCGGTGATCTCGGGATGATCGACGCGCGTGTTCTGCATCGCCTCCCAAGTCGCCGCAAACCCTTCGATCGACTGGAGCGTGCGGCGTCCGACGCCGGCGTTCGCTTCCACGTCGGTTTCGTCGAGCTCAAGCACGCGGGCGTAGGCCCAGCGGCTTTTTTCTTTCCACCACGCGGCGTCACGATCAAAGCCATACGTCCGCCCCTGCGCCAGCAAACGACGGAGTTCGCGCGGGGCCAGGACCCGTTCCTTCCCGGAAGCACGCAGCGTCTGGGTCGCCCACCACGCATCGCGCTCGGGTGTTGCGGCCGGCTGACCCGCCGCGGCCGAGGACGCACGCTTGGGACCGCGACGGCCGCCTTCCCCACATCCCAAACTGGTTAAGAGCAGTGCGCCGAACGCGACCGCGAGGCCAAATCCCAATCTCCGCATGAAGGGGAGCATTGTAGGGCAGACCGATCCGCGCGGGGGAGCCAGCGCGCAACGCCGACCCATTTTTACCGGACGTGGACACGGCGCTCGTGGGCGACCGGCGGCGCGGCTTACGCCGAGGCGGCCGTCACTTCCACTCGATGCCGTGTTTGCTGCCTTCCGACTCGGCCCACTGCTTCGCTTCGGACTCGGTCTCGAACGTCTCGTCGGGGATCAGCTGACTGATCGCCCAGCGCGTGAACGACACATTGGACTGCCACTCTTTGTAGCGCGCCTCCCACCAAGCGGCAGGCGGATTCGTCGGCGAATTCGGGTTGGCCGGAAACGGCTCGTCCAAGTGCTCCGCGAGTTTGCGGAACGCCTCTTTGTGTTTGATGTATCCGAAGTAGCGCGCGGCCGCCTTGTGGCGCTCGCCGGTGTCCTTACGGTGGAAACGTTCGGCCATTTTGATGCCGTCGGCCCGCTTGTATCCAAGGCGTCCCAGGGTGACGAGGGAGGCGCAGATGACGGCGGTGCGCTTATCGCTCTTTAAGACGCCCATCACTTTCTTGCCCGCGGCCTTCGCTGCATGGGACTGGCGCCCCACCGCCGCGATGGCAGCCACGGCGACCGTAAACTCCTTGTGCTTGATGTGCTTGAGCAGCGCTTTGCACACCTCGGGATGGTTCCACTCGCCCAAGCGCGTCAACGCCTTGATGCGCGCTTCGTTGTCTTTCTTGGCCGCTTTCCATTCCTTTTGGAAGCGGGCCACCTGCCGGCGCGCGATCGCGCTGTCCCCCACGTCGGTGCCCGGATCGAGCACTTGGATCGCACCGGGCTTGCGCGCCTCACGCTCCTCGCGCTCGCGCTTCTCCCGCACGTTGGGGTCTTCCGGCTCTTCGGGTTGGTCCTCGCCCTCGGCCCACAAGCCGGTGGGCACAGCCAACAAAACCAGGATCCAAAGCCAGCGATACTTCATGCGTCACCACTTCATGCGTCACGATCGACGAGCGTGTCGGCGTAAGCGTCGGCCGCTCGCGAAATGCGCCTTCCCAACCAGAAGAGCATTAAGAGTAGGACCGCAATTATGCCGATTCCTACCGCCATGAACCACCACTCGTCCTGAATCGGGGCGAACATAGGTTCCAGTTGGTCCGCGAAATGGGCCATGATGCCGCACCCGATCGCGGACCCCAACGCGACGGCGAGCAGGGTGGTCACGGCCTTGAGCCCAACCAGGCGGCCCAAGATCGCCCCACCAGGCGCCCCGGTCCCGGTGAGAGGAAACATGACGAACAGCGTGACGCCCGTCAGCGCCCAGCGGCGCATCCACGGCTGGCGGCTCAGCCAGAATTGGCAGTAATTCTGCAACCGTTTCAGCCACGGCCCCACGCGCGGAATGCGATACAGGCGGTGGAGGTTGAACGTAAACAGGTAGGCCACCCAACAGTCCATGATGAACACCATCACGGCCAGTTGATACGCCGACATCTCGAACACGTTGTTGGAGATCGCGCCCTTGAGGATCAGGAGCTTGCCGGCGACGAAAAACGCCGCCGCGATCGCACTGCCGATGCGTCCCAGCTCCCCGATCAGGTAGAGCACGACGAGCCCGCCCAAAAACAACCCCAACGGCACAAACAGGTGCATCGCGCTCATGAACGGCCTCTGCTTTTGATGCAGCTCCGACTCGGCGAGGAGGTCGTTGAATTCTACGGGGGGCCCCATTCTCACCGGTATCGTAGGCGCGTGTTGCGCGCGGTCAACGGACCGGTGCCGACAAAGCGAAGCGCCGATGCGATTCGGGCAAGGCCGTTCTGCGGCACCATTTGTTTTTGAGTGACCGGGGCGTGCGCGGTACGCTTGCTTCATGCCTCCGAAGCTGCTCGTCGATCTCGCGACGATTGACCTTGAAACGACTCAGTTCGGTCCCGACGACATCCGCACTCGCAACCCCCACCGGTTCGAACTTGAGCTCCTCAACGATGTGATTACCTACCGGCCCGACGAGGGAATCATCGTCGGCTCGCATCGCGCGCAGGAGGATGCCTTCTGGGTGAGGGGACACATCCCCGGTCGCCCCATCTTCCCCGGCGTGCTCATGGTCGAGACGGCCGCGCAGCTTTGTAGCTTTTATTACAACGAGTCGTTTCCGGACCGCGACCAGTTCTTTGGCTTTGGCGGGATCGAGAACACAAAGTTTCGGGGCCAGGTAGTCCCGCATCAACGCCTGGTCATTGCGGGTCGCGTGGTCCAGCTCAAAGCGCGCCGGGCGATCTTCGACACGCAGGGCTTCGTCGACGGCTCGATGGTATTCGAGTCGCGAATCGTCGGCGTCGCGGTCTAGAGTTCGCCCAGCAGAGCCACGATGCAGGCGGTCAGCTGGCAGGCCATCGCGCCCGCGATCATCGCGCGCAGCGCTAGGCGACTAAAGTCGGTGCGTCGTCCCGGCGCCAGCTGACTCAACCCGGCGATCTGAATACCGATCGACATGAAGTTCGCGAACCCGCACAGCGCGTAGGTCGAAAGAACCGCAGCCCGGGGACTCAGTTTCCCTTTCGCGATCATGTCGGTGAGGCTGTCGTACGCGATGAACTCGTTAAACATCGTCTTGGTACCGAGTAGCTTGCCGACACTGACGCACTCAGACCATTCGACGCCCATGAGGAACGCGAACGGAGCGAACGCGCGTGAATAGAGCCACGTGAATGTGATCCCGGGGCGGTTGAACAGTTCCGCGGCCACCCAATTCACGGACGAATCGAGGATGCGAATCAGCGCGTAGAACACGGCGAGCATCGCCACGACGTTGACCGCCAGCTTCAGCCCGGCGGTGACGCCTCCCGCCAACGCATCGAGCGCGTTCACACCGACGGCCGATCGGTCGAGCGCGGGTTCGTCCGCCGTGCTCAAAACGGGCGTTTCGGTTTCGGGTACGAAGATCTTGGCGAATACGAACGCGGCTGGGGCGCTCATGACGGACGCGGCGATCAGATCGGCAGGCCCGCGCGTAAATCCGACCTTTTGAAACATCGCGACGTAGGCGCCGAGCACGCTCCCGGCGATCGTCGCGAAACCACCGGTCATCAACGCCATGATCTCGCTGCGCGTCATCGTCTGGAGGTACGGCCGGATCACGAGCGGGGCTTCAGTCTGCCCCACGAAAACGTTCGAGGCGGCTGCCAACGCTTCGGGGCCGGTGACGCCGAGCGCACGCCGGAGACCGCGCGCCATGAGTCCGACCATCCACGGGATGAGCCCGACGTAGTACAGAAACGACATGAGGCCGCCGAACAGCAAGATGATCGCGCCGACGTTGATCGCAAACACGAACCCACCGCTGACCTCGCGCATCCCGCCGAACACGTAGTCGCCGCCCTCGATCGCAAATCCGACGAGCCACGTGACCGCGGCGCCCATCTTGGCAATGGCCAGAAACACGAAGTTCTCGGGCATGCCCCACACGCGGAGGCATAACACTGCCAACACGCAGCCAAGCACGGCGAGCGCGTCGCGCGAGATCCCGCGCACGAAAAAGAGCGGCGCCAGACCGATCAGTATGAAAACGCTCGACTGCGTCCAGGCGAAAAAGAGAACCGCCGTGACCACGCCGAGGAGTCCTAGAAACCGCGCCGTCCCCACGAGCAGGAGCGGGACCGGCCGCAACGCGCCGACGACGATGGCGATCGCGCAAAGCGTGGCCGCGACCGTCAGCAACGTCGGCACCGCCGAGGTACGCACGATGAACAAGGCGAGGTAGGCCTGCAGCGCGATGCCGACGGTCACGAGCCGCCACGAGATGTCACGCCGGCTCGTCGAGAACAGGGTCGCGATCCCGATGAGGACGCCGATGCCCAGGAGCGGGATCAGGCTCACGGTTGCCGCCCCGCGCGTTCGCAGGCGACGCGCCAGTACTTGGCGGCACGGCGGCGGGCGTGTTCGAGCTCTTCGGGGCGCACGTTGCGGCGCACGCGCGCGGGCACACCGGCGACGACCGTGCGCGGCTCGATCACCATCCCTTCGGTGACGACGGCGCCCGCCGCGACGATCGCTTCTTCGCCGACGACCGCTCCGCCGAGCACAACCGAGTTGATCCCGATGAGCGCGCGATCCCCAATCGTCACGCCGTGCACCGTGGCGTGGTGGCCGACCGTTACGTCCTGGCCGATGCGCAGCGGTGCATCCACGTCGGCATGCACCATCACGAGATCTTGGATGTTGGTACCCGCACCGACCACGATCGGCGCGTCGTCGCCGCGCAGCACGCTGCCCCACCACACGCTGACCCGCGCCTCCAACGTCACGTCGCCATCGACGACCGCGGTCGAAGCGACCAACGCGTCGCCCCGCGCAAGCATCTGCAGTTCCATGCGGCGGCCAGCCTACCGATTTGGCCGCCCTGTCGCACCCGCGAAGTGCTAGGTGGTGGCAAGTTTCAAGATCGTGTTGATGCCGTTAAACGCCATGTGCGCGACGATGCATGGGAGCGTCGCGCCGGTCCACTCGCGGGCCAACGCCATCGCGATTCCAAACACAATCATCGACGGGATTACCATGACCTCGTGGACGGCCGCGAAAGCCACGGCGGGAACGATGATCGCGACCGTTCTTCCGGCCGCCGCGCGAAACGCGGGATAGAGAAGACCGCGAAAAATCGTCTCCTCGGCGATCGGCGCCAAAAACACCGCGACGGCAGCGATCCATTGCCATCCCGGCTTTCTCTGTCCGATCGCATCCAACGCTTCCTGCGTGTGGCCGATCTCCAGAATCGTCATCACGTACGCCGCGAGAAAGATCAACGGCACGGCCGCCCACATCAAGATGAGAGCGCGCAGGCTGCCCTGCATCGCTCCCGCGCGGGGCGGCGGCAAGGGACGCCGCGCGACGCGGAGCGCCATCCAACACGCGATGGCGGGAAGCGTAAGACCCAAGACGCGCGCCCACGATTCGTGAATGAACACGACCGCCTGCATGCCCATTCCATAGGTCATAAACATCGCAAATCCGAGTGCTAAGAATGCAAGCGGCGGAACGTTGTAGTCCTGGTCCGGCGCGCGAATCTCGCGGTACCGGCGCCAGAGCACGCCCCACATCCCGATCCCGCCTGCAAAGAGCGCAACGATGACCAGGCCCGCCACCGCCATCGAAGCCGCGATCACGTGGTGAATCGTCCCGCGACGGGGCTACTCGGAGCGGCGTACTCGCGTCGCGGCATGCGCCCCGCGAGAAACGCGCGGCGTCCGGCATCGCATCCGGCGCGCATCGCATGCGCCATCTGCACCGGATCCTGCGCCAACGCGATGCCGGTGTTGAGCAACACGCCGTCGCAACCGAGCTCCATCGCGACCGCCACGTCGCTGGCTGTGCCGACGCCGGCGTCCACAATGATCGGAACCGAAGCACGGCTCAAAATGATCTTGATGTTGGTGGGGTTCAACACGCCGAGACCCGATCCGATCGGCGCCCCTAAGGGCATGACCGCGGCCGCGCCGGCTTTCTCCAGCGCGAGCGCGGACACCGGATCATCGTTGGTGTAGGCCAGCACGGTGAAGCCTTCATCGGCCAGCTCGCGCGTGGCCGCGACGGTGGCCGTCGCGTTGGGAAGCAGCGTTTGTTCGTCCGCAATCACTTCCAGCTTAATCAACGTGCCGAGGCCAAGCTCGCGGGCCAAGCGCGCCGTCCGGAGTGCGTCCTCGATGGTGTAGCAACCGGCCGTGTTGGGCAGGATCGTATAGCGCTCGCGATCGATCACGTCGATCAGGTTGCGCTCTTCGTGTTTGTGGTCGAGGTCAACGCGACGGAGTGCCACCGTCACGCAATCCACGCCCGATGCGTCCCAGCACGCGAGCATCTGGTCGTAGTCGGCATAGCGACCCGACCCGATGATCAAACGGCTCTGAAAAGTATGCGATCCGACGGTAAGAGCGTCATTCATGGTTATCCGCCTCCCACCAACGTCACGATCTCGATGACGTCGGCCGGTTCGACCTGCGCTTCGTCGAGCGTCGCCCGCGGCACGATGGCGCGGTTGCGCTCCACAGCGACGCGACTCCGATCCGAAACGTAGCGATCGACCAACGCGCCGATCGTCGTGCCCGCTTCCAGCTCCAAGTCGTCGCCGTTGACCGAAACAACGATCATTTCTTTTCCCACTTGTAGAGGTCCACAACCTGCGCGAGCGTCGATCCGTCCCGGATCTCGCTGCGCACGCGGTTCTCCATCTCCAGTCGATCCATGGCGCGGTTCGCAATCTCAACCGCTTTCGCGCGCGGTAAAACCACGACGCCATCGTCGTCGCCGCAGATCCAGTCACCGTTCTCGATGTGGATGTTCCCGATCTCGATCGGCAAACCGATCTCGCCAAATCCGCGCGGCTCGCCGGCGCGCCCGTGCGTGTGCGTTGCGAACGCCGGGAACGCAAGCGCGCGGATCTCCGCGGTGTCGCGAATGGCGCCGTGGATCACGACGCCCGCGAGGTTGCGCTGCTTCGCGCTGTGCGTGGCGAGCTCCCCCCACAGCGCGGGCGGCACGCCCCCCGCATCAATCACGATCACGTCGCCGGGCTCCGCTTTGTCGATCGCCTCCACCGGCTTCGCCCAGTCGCCGGGGTTGGTGCGTACCGTCAGAACGCGCCCGACCATGCGCGATCCCGGCACGATGGGTTGCATACCCGGCAGGATCGGAAGGTGGTGGTATCCGTCCGAAATGTTCGCGACCGACGGCTGCGCAAGAAGAGAGCGGAGATCGTCTTCGCCGCCGCGTTTGAAAAACTTCGTGGCTTCGCCCACGCCGCTCTCCATGACGCGCACAATTTGTGCTGCGGCTTCCGTTGCGTTCGCGGCTTTTGTAATCGCGCCGCCCACGACGATGATCGACGCGCCCGCTCGCACGGCTTCGGCAGCGGTCTCCGAGTTGATTCCGCCCGCAACGCTGATCGGAATGTCCACGGCGGCCGCCACCGCGCGCAACGCGGTGAACGGATCGAGACCTTGCATCTGTTGATCGATCGGACAGTGCACGCCGACCAAAGAAGCGCCCCACTCGGCGACCTGTCGCGCGCGCGCCGCCGGGTCCGCCACGTTGACGAGATCGACCGCCACACGGATGCCGTAGTTGCGACCGGCCTCGATCGACTCACGAATCGTCGCATCGGATGACACGCCAAGCACCGTCGCGACATCCGCGCCCGCTTTGGCCGCGGCTTCCATTTCGATGCGCCCCGCGTCCATCGTTTTGGTGTCGCACAAAATCGTCTGGTCGGGGAACGCTGCGCGCAGTTGCCGCACCGCGTTGAGGCCCTCGGCCTTGAGTAACGGCGTTCCGATTTCGATCCACGCCGCGCCGCCCGCTACCGCTTCGGTCGCGGCGCGTAGCGCACGATGGTAATCGACAAAATCGAGTGCGAGCTGCAGAGCCGGCTTCATGGGCGCCCATCTTACGCGCGGACTCCACGAAGCGACGCGCGCGGTTCTATTGCAACTGACGCATGGGCGCGGTGTCGATGTCAAACTTGTCGATGCGATACTGAAGCGTGCGCCGCGTCATGCCGAGCATCCGCGCCGCGCGCGACTGGTTGCCCCGCGTCCGCTTGAGCGCGCGCACAAGAAGCTCACGTTCAAAGTCCTCAAACGGGATCTCCGAGTTCATCAACTGGCGGACGAGACGCCCATCCTGGTCCTCGCTCACGGGCTGCGCCACGGACCGCCCTCCGGCCAGCGAAAGGTCGCTCGCCAACAGGGTGTCGCCCGACCCCATGATCACGGCCCGCTCCACCGCATTGCGGAGCTCGCGCACGTTGCCGGGCCACCGGTGCGCGCGCAAGCGCTGCACCGCGTCCGGCGCCAACGTTTCGATCGGGCGTCCGTTCCGCACGCCGGCCTCCCGTGCGAAGTGGCGCGCGAGCACGATCACGTCCTCGGCGCGATCGCGCAGCGGCGGCACCTCCAACGGCACGACATTGATGCGGTAGTACAGGTCTTCTCGGAATTGACCCGCCACCACCTGGGACTCGAGGTCGCGGTTCGTCGCGCAGATGACCCGCACGTCGGACTTGATCGATTCCGATCCGCCCAGCCGCTCAAACGTCCGTTCTTGGAGAAGGCGCAGGAGTTTGACCTGAAGTCCCAACGGCAGCTCGCCAATCTCGTCCAAGAACAGCGTCCCGCCATGGGCGAGTTCGAAACGACCGCGGCGCCTGGAATCCGCACCGGTGTATGCGCCACGCTCGTGCCCAAACAGTTCGTCCTCGAGAAGATTTTCAGGGATCGCCGCACAGTTCAGTTTGATGATCGGCCCGTCGCGGCGGCTGGATCCGTAGTGGATCGCGTCGGCCACGAGTTCTTTGCCCGTTCCGCTCTCGCCGAGGATTAAGACGGTCGCGTCCGTACGCGCCACGCGCGCGATCTGGCCCCGCAGGTTCTCCATCGCCGGGCTCGTGCCGTACATCGCGTCGCCGCGATCGCGATGGAGCAATCGCTTTTTGAGCTCGGCATTTTCCGATGCCAATTCGCGCTGACGAAAGATCTTCTCGAACCGGTGCACGAGCTCTTCGGCGTAAACCGGTTTTTGAATGAAGTCGACGACGCCTTCCTTCACCGCCTCGATCGCCGTCTCGATGGTGCCGTGCGCCGTCACGATGACGACCGGGAGCTCCGGCAGGTTCGCGTGCAAGCGTCGAAACAACTCCATGCCGTCCATCCCGGGCATCTTCAGATCCGTAAGCACGAGATCGGGTTGCCGCGCGCGCACTGCTTCCAACGCGTCTTTGCCCGAAACAGCGACAGCCGCGTCGTAGCCATCGAGACCGAGGACGCGCGCAAGTGTTTCTGCCTGCGTGCGGTCGTCGTCCACGATGAGGAGGTTTGCTTTCTTACTCATGCGAGCTTCCTTGCGGCCGCATCAATGCGGTGCCTTTGAGGGTGAGTTGCCCGCCGCGCGTCTGTGCAACGAGGTCGCCACCATGGGCTTGAAATATCGCGCGGGCCAAGGCGAGGCCGTGGCCGATGTCGCGCGGTTTTGTACGTAGATAAGGATCAAACAAGCGGTCGGCCGGGAAACGCGGTTGCGGTCCCTGCATGTCGAGGCGCCAGCTCTGACCGGATTCCGCGAGGCGCACTCGAATGGGTGCTTTCGTGCCTCCGAAGACGGCCACCATGTCCCCGATCGCCTCGTGCATCTTGTCGCCGTCGATCGCGGCCTTCGCCGTGCCGTCCACTTTCATACGCGCGTCTTGCGCCGCCGCGACCTTCTTCACGCAAGCCGCGATGTCGGCGGCCCCCACGCTTAAGTCCGAGACGCGCGTGAATCGCACAAACGTCTGGAGCGTTTCGGATATGCGACGCGCTTCGCGCTCGGCGGAGTCAACAACCTCACGTGTTTCCGCGTCTTTGTGTTTGCGTCGCAGATATTGCAGCGAAAGCCCCACCGTGTTGAGCGGGTTCTTGATTTCGTGATCAATGCCGGACGCGATCGCGCCCAACGCTTCGACCCGCGCGTGTGAGTCCGCGCGCGCACGCCAACGCTGCGCGCGCCGCGAAGCTAAGACGAGCATGAGCCCCATCAGCACGTAGGACAGCAAGTACACGGGAGCCATGCGCAACGCCGTGCGATTGACCCACCCGCCGACACGGGCACCGCCCATGCGCCAATCCCGCTTCGCGTGAAACAAGATCATGCCCTTACTGGGCCCCACCGAAACCGGCAGCGACCGACAGGCCACCGACGCTTCTTGTCCGTGGTCGTGGACGTGATGGAGCGCGCGCCCCAGCGGTGCGGCCGCCACGCACGGCATCGCGTTGCCCTCGCGGGTGTAGCGACTGACGACGGCTTTGTTTTCGTCGAGGACTAAAAGATCGAGCAGCGCGGGATGCTCGCGCGCGATCGCGGTCAGTTGGCGCCCCATCTCCGGCAGCGTGTTGCAGAGCGGTTCCAGCGCGCGGATGATCACGAGGAGGTGCTCCTCGTGCTCCATCCCTTGCTCCTCGAGCGCCTCCGCCACCGCTTGACCGTGGGCGCGATGGACCAGCGCCCACGCGGCGCCCGCCAAGAGCCCAAAGCCCAAGAGCAACCAGAGAACAAGACGATTGGTGCGTGTCATCGCCCCAAATGGTGCCCCAAATCGTGCGACCTGTCGGCCCCCTGTTCCGAGTCCCCACTCCCGGCCCAGCCTAAACCCCTTTGATATAAGCATTTACAGATA
Organism: Planctomycetota bacterium; assembly: GCA_021776785.1. Lineage (GTDB taxonomy): Bacteria > Planctomycetota > PLA2 > PLA2 > PLA2 > JAJFFF01. The sequence continues at coordinate 257,133 of JAJFFF010000012.1, forward strand.
TTTGGGGAAACAAACAATCGCATTTCATCCAGTCCCCTTACGAATCCCGGGCCGAGATGCCGCCTGCGGTCCTTGACAGATTCGTCAGGCTCCGTAGCGTCTAGGGTTGGCGACCGTCCACCCTTGGGTGCCGGAAGCCTTGTGTGCAGGACCAGAAGTGGGCCCGCCAGTAGGCGCCCACTTCTTTTTTTGGCCCGGCTAGAGACGCCATCGAGAAAGGAGATTGCAGTGGAGGGATCCGAGCTGCTCCGTATTGTCGACGCGATTCATCGCGAGAAAGACATCGACAAAGAGGCTCTCTTTGAAGGGATCGAGACGGCGCTTTTAACCGCGGCACGTAAGCAATACGGCACGACCGGCGAGATCTTTGTAGCCATTGATCGCAAGACCGGCGACATGCGCGCGTTTGAAGAAACGCCGGATGGACAGGTGACGATTCCGCTCGATCTAGGCCGCATCGCGGCGCAAACGGCAAAGCAAGTCATCATTCAACGCATCCGCGAGGCGGAGCGCGATTCGATCTACAACGAGTACGTCAAGCACCTCCACCAGATCCTGACGGGTACGGTGCAGCGGTATGAAGGCGGAACGATCATCGTGAACCTCGGCAAGACCGAGGGCATCCTGCCGAAATCGGAACAGGTGCGCGGCGAAGACTATCGCGTGGGCGACCGCGTCCGTGCATTCGTGCTCGACCTCAAGAAGGCGGGCCAAAAAGTCAAGATCATCATGAGCCGCACGCATCCGGAATTCGTCGCGAAGCTGTTCGCGTTGGAAGTCCCGGAGATGGCCGAAGGGTTCATCGTCGTGCGTGGGCTCGTGCGCGAAGCGGGCTACAAGACCAAAATGGCGGTAGCATCCACGGACGGCAAGATCGATGCGATCGGCGCGTGCGTTGGCGTACGCGGGACGCGCATCAAGAACGTGCTGGACGAACTCAAGGGTGAAAAAGTGGACGTGATCCGGTGGAGCGATTCGACCGAAGAACTCATCGCCAACGCTTTGAAACCCGCGCAGGTAAACTTCATCACGCTTGACAGTGAAAACATGCGCGCCAAAGTCGCTGTGGACGACGATCAGTTGTCCCTCGCGATCGGACGGCGCGGCCAAAACGTTCGCTTGGCAGCGAAGCTGTGCAAGTGGGATATCAGCATCATGACGGAAACTGAGCTGGAGAGCGGGAGCCGCGACATCGAAGAGTCGCCGGACCGCATCGGCCGATTCGATGACGACATGGAGTTGGGAGGCGCCGGTCTGACCGGAGCCGAAACGTTTGATGACCCGGAGAGCAAGGAGAGCTAACGAGTGGCTATTCGCCTGTACCACCTAGCCAGCGAACTCGACATGCGTTCGAGCGAGCTGCTTTCACTACTCGGCAAGCGCGGTATGCGCGTCAACTCCGTCATGACTATCCTCGACAAGGAGCAGTCGGAGAGAGCGCGTCAGGTCGCCGCCGGTAAGGTGGAACTGGCGCGCCCGAAGCCGGGCGAGGCAGGCATTCAATTGCCGCCGCCTGTGGTCCCGGCTCCCGCCCGCCCCATCCGGCCGGCGACTCCGCAACGCGGAAGCTCCTCGGGCGGTCGCGGACGCACCGGGCCGCAACAGCGCCAGCCGCTGCGCGGCAAGGGCTTCAAGATCTACGGGCAAAAGCAAACCCGTGACCAACGCAACCGCGCCGGCGACCGTCAAAAGGCCGAGGACCTGTTCAGCGGGCGCACGATCACCGTGACCGTGCCCGTCTCGATGAAGGACTTCAGCCAAGAGATCGGCGTCGCCACCAACCGCCTGCTGTTTCACCTGATGAAACAGGGCATCATGGCCAACCCCAACACCAGCCTCGACGAGGAGATGGTCGCGGTGTTGGCGGAAGCGTTTAACCGCACCGTCGAAGCGATTCCCGAAAAAACCGTGGAGGACGAACTCGACGAGTTGTTGGAGACGCAAGAGACCACGGACGATGCGAACTTGCATGCGCGTCCGCCGGTCGTCGCCGTACTCGGCCACGTGGACCACGGTAAGACGTCGTTGCTCGACTCCATCCGTTCGGCGCGCGTTGCCGCGGGCGAAGCGGGCGGCATCACGCAGCACATCGGCGCGTACCAGGTCACGCTTGGCAACGGCAAGAACCTGACGTTTCTCGATACGCCGGGCCACGAGGCGTTCACCGCCATGCGTGCGCGCGGCGCCCAACTGACCGATATCGTGATCTTGGTCGTCGCCGCGGACGATGGCGTCATGCCGCAGACCGAAGAAGCGATCAACCACGCGAAAGCGGCGGGCGTTCCGATGGTCGTCGCCATCAACAAGTGCGACAAGGCCGACGCGCAACCCGACCGCGCCCGTCAGAGCCTCTCGGGCATTGGCTTGGCGCCGGAGGAATGGGGCGGCGAGACCGCGATGATCAACGTTTCCGCGTTGCAAAACACCGGCATCGACGAGTTGCTGGAGCGTGTCGCACTGGAAGCTGAGCTCCTCGACCTCAAAGCGGACGCCAGCAAAACGGCGGAAGGCTACGTGGTCGAAGCGCGCAAGCAGACCGGTCGCGGTGTCGTCGCGACGTTGCTCGTGAAAGACGGAACGCTGCATCGCGGCGACCTCGTCTTGAGCGGCTCGTGTCAGGGCAAAGTGAAATCACTCACCGACCACCGCGGCAAGCCCGTCAAAATGGCGGGCCCGGCGATGCCGGTGGAGCTCACCGGTTTGGACGAAGTGCCTGAAGCTGGCGCGCGTTTCCAGGTTGTGCGCGACAAAGCGATCGCCAAGAAAGTGGCGTCGGAACGCTCCCACCGCAAGCGCGAGAAGGCGATTGCGGCCAAGGCGAGCAGCTCGTTCGAGCGACTCATGGATCGCATCGGGTCGACCGGTGTCCGCGAGGTCCGCATCGTGCTCAAAGCTGACGTCAAGGGATCGATCGAGGCGCTGCGCGGCAAGATCGAAAAGATCGGCAACGAAGAAGTAAAGGTAAAGATCCTTCACGCGGCCGTCGGTGGCATCACCGAGTCCGACGTGCTCTTAGCCCAGGCGTCCGAGGCACTGGTCGTCGGATTCCACGTCGTCGCCGACTCCAAGGCGCGCGTCTCCGCCGATCAACAAGGCGTTGACATCCGCAACTACCAGATCATCTACGAGCTGTTGGATGACCTCAAGATGGCCGCGGAGGGCATGCTCCCAAGCGACACCGAAGAGATCGTCATCGGTCACGTCGAGATCCGCACGCTGTTCAAACACCGTCGTCGCAACATTGCTGGCTGCATGGTCACCGATGGCATCGCCCGCCGCGACGCCAAGGTGCGTCTGACGCGCGACGGCCGCGTGATCTACTCCGGCGAGCTCGATTCGCTCAAGCGATTCAAAGACGACGCGAAAGAGGTCAAGGAAGGCTTCGAGTGCGGCTTGGTGATCGCCGGGTACGACGACGTCAAGGAAGGCGACATCGTCGAGTTCTACACGCTTGAAGAACGCAAGCGCACGCTCGACGACGACTAACGTGAATTACAACCCGCTCCGTTTCGGCCGTGGCGCCGACGGGGCGGGGCAGTCTTTATCGCGCAGCGCTGCGGAACAAAACGCAGCGCCATAAACCAAAGTGGAAGTCGGCATCCTGCAAGTTGAGCTCAACATCAGCTCCGCCCAGTCGCTCAAAGACAAGCGACGGGTGGTTCGGTCTGTGCTTGATCGTGTCCGCGCCTCGTTCAATGTGAGTGCCGCCGAAGTCGACGCGCTCGACAAGTGGCAGCGGGCCATCTTGGGGTTTGCAGCCGTGAGCAACGACCCGACCCATGTTCGCGGGCTCTTGGACAAACTCGTCGACCACTTGCGACGCCACCCCGAGGCCCGGCTCTCGGACTACCAAATCGAACTGATCTGATGGCTAACGACCGCCGCATCAAACGTCTTGAGATGTTGATCCTGCAAACGCTCGCTCCGGCGATCGCGCACGGATTAGCGGACCCGCGCCTTTCCATGGTGACGGTGACCCGCATCCGATTGAGCAAGGACCTCGGCATCGCCCGTGTGAACTGGTCGTGCTTGGGGACCGACGGCGATCGGTCCAAGACTTCGCACGCGCTTGAGAAAGCGCGTGGATATCTGCAGAGTGCTGTCGCGGCGGCGATTCGTACGCGCACGACGCCGCGACTGGAGTTTCATTTCGACGAAGGTCTCGCGCACGCCGTGCGCGTGAACACAATCCTCGGCGACCTCGCCCGGGAACGGGCGGCCCGCGAAGGCGTCGAGGTCAATGAATTCGGCGAGCCCATCGATCCCGAGGTCGAGAGCGAAGACCAAGATACTGCGACCGAGGGCTCCGAGCTCGCCGACGCGGCCCGCGCGGCGGCGCGCCCGGCGGACCCGGAGGCGCCCCGGC
>JAJFFF010000013.1 GCA_021776785.1 Planctomycetota bacterium
ACGGGCGCGATTGACGGCCTCCGCCATGACTTGGCTCTTCGCCACGATGCGGTGGAACGAGAATCGTTCCGAGTTGCGCTGCGCCGCGTCCTCGGACTGTTGCTGAAGACGCTTGTTCTTGACCGACTTGCGGACCACAACGTCCAACTCATCCCAGTTGAGCGGTTTGGTGACATAGTCCGACGCCCCGTTGCGGATCGCTTGCACCGCGGTGTCGATCGAGCTATGCCCGGTCATGACGATGACCGCGGTGCCTGGATAGATCTCAGCGATCCGCGGAATGGCGTCGATACCCAGGCCGTCGGGCAAATTCACGTCGAGCAGGATCAAATCCGCTTGATCCTCTTCAAGTCGCTGCCACATCGCAGTCAGCGATGCGACCGACGCTACTTTGAAGTCGCGGCCACGAAGCTGCGCGGCCAACGTGTTCGCGACGAGGGGCTCGTCGTCGACGATGAGCACGGACTCCGGTACCGAAACTGTGCGATTCACTAAAGGAATCTCCCGTACCCCGGGGCTTACACGACCTGAAAAGCCCGTCGTCTAGAGGCCTGATCGCGCATCGCCTATCGCCCTCCGACGGAAGTGCCGCTTCCGAGGCTCCTTCTTGGCCCCTTCTGCAGCGTTGCATGGTGTCCGGAACGCGTGAGTGTATTGGGCCTTCCTTGTGGTCCCCCGACCACGGCCCAGTTCGGAGTATACCACCTTGGGCAGTCGGTCTGTTGACCGAGTAAGGTGGTGGGGCGCGGCGTCTCGATGAATCGTTTCGGAGCGGCGTAGAGGACAACTTGAAACGACTTCTCGTGATTGCTGCTCATCCCGACGATGAGTCGTTCCTGTTCGGCGGTGCGCTCGCGGTGCACGCGTTGGCCGGTGGCGCGACGGCTCTCTTGTGCCTGACCGATGGCCAAGCGGGTCGAACTGGCGGCCTTTGCACACAAGACGAGCTCGGATTCGTGCGTCGGCGCGAACTTGAAGCCGCGGCCGAGGTCTTAGGGGTCGGCGAACTCATCACTCCTGGCTTGATGGACGGTGCGTTGGCGGGAATGGACGCGGCCGAAGGGCACGAGTACGTGCGTGCGGCGATCGCTTCGTTTGGACCCGACGTGCTCCTGACGTTTGGGCCGGAGGGCGCGAGCGGTCACGACGACCACAAGACATGTTGGCGCTGGACGCGGGCGGTGGCCGGCGAAACGCCGGTATTTGCAGCGACGTTTCCGCAGGCATTGTGGGGGCGTGTGCGTGGGGGTGAGCCGCTCCCCGCCAACACGGTGATTGATGTGTCCCGCGCCGGCGATGCGAAGGTCCGCGCGTTCTCGTGCCACAAGACGCAGCAGGACCACCTCGATCTGCACAACATGATGACGGCTGGATTTGCGGGCCGCGAATACTACGCGCGCGTTTCACCGCCCTGGCCGGCGGATGCGGCTCCCGCGACGTCTTTTTGACGGGCGCATTCGGTCAGCGCACGAAGAAACGGGACCGCCGCCGCTCGACCCTCCTCGGCCACGGTCCCGTCCTCCCGTCGCATCGGCGTCCCCGTCATAGCGAAGACGCGTTTTCGAACACGCTTAGCCCATCTGGCCAGCGGCCTGCTGATGACGCTGCAGGATGCGCTGGAAGATCTGGGTGAGAGTGTTCGCTGCTTCGGCCAGGTACAAGCGCACCATGCCGATCGTTGTGTTGTCGTCGAAGACGACCGCGAGGATCGTTCGGTTTCCGACGAGCGTTACCTGAATGTTGGCGCGCTTGCCTTGGTGGAACAGGTTTAGGAACGTGTCCTCACCGAGCATCAGCGCCATCTGGCGCGTCGCCGCGAACGCACCGGCCACGAGGCCGCAGATCGCGTCGATGTCGATCTTGTCGTCCGATCCTTCGCGCGTGATCAGGTGACCGTCTTTGTCGACGAGGAACGCGCCGCTTGCTTTCGCGCGCGCCAAGAATCCACGCAGCGTGGCGTTGATCTCCGACATCTCTTCGCGATAGAAGCGAAGACGATCCCGTCTTAGCTCTTCATCTGTCTTTTGTTGCATCGGGCCGGGCATGGCACTCTCTCCTCTTTCCTCTACAGCAGTATGTGGACTAGATATCCAACGGCTGCGAGGGCAACCAAAGTAAACGTCGTGCCGGCGGCGACATGGCTCGCCGGCACGTACGGGGTCTTCCAATCTTCTTGGCGGCGTCCGTTGCGCCGGCCTTCTACGCGACGGTCTTTGCGGCGGCGATCGGTCGCGATGCGAACTTCGCGCTCTTCGTCTTCCCAGCTCTGCACGGGGACGGCGCCGGCAACGGCGACAACGCGGCCGCTGCGACCGGGTGCGGTCGGCGTGCGAAACGCGTAGTCGTCGTAGGTCGGGGTGCGCGAGGGCGACGTATCCGCCCACGGGTTCGGCGCGGGCTGCAGCGGCTGTACACCGTCGTCTTGCTCGTCGGCCGGCGCTTCGACAGCGTCCAGTTCCTCCGCGGCCTCCGCGATAAACGCGGGGGGCGCCAACGCTTCGGTCTCCTGCGGCTCTTCGACCGTTTCTTCGATCTCTTCCTTGCGCGACTTCTTCGCTCCCGCGCGCCACGGCGGCGTAAACGACAATCCGGCGCGCGACTCGAGCGGAGCAGCCATATGACCCACATCGTCCAGTGTCGGGGCGCCCTCGAGGTCGTCGTAGACGGGGGCGTCGGGGACGCTCGGTAACGGCGACACCTGGATCGGTGCGGCTTGCACCGGTTGGGCCTCTTGCGTCCGCGCGGGACGCGGCGTCGCGGCGGGCGGTGTGGGCGCGGCGCGCGTCGGCGTCGGCGCTTGCGCGGCGACGGGGGCGTCCAGCACGGGCTCGGGTGTCGGCTCGGGTGTCGGCTTCGCCGTCGGCGTGGCGACCGGCGACTTCGGGAGCGGCCTTGGGGCGACCGGCGCTTCGGTGACCGGCGGAGTCAACGGAAGGCGTGGCGCTTCCACGGTGGTCTCGCGCGGTTGCGGCGGTACGGGCGCAGGCGCCGCTGCGGCAGCGGGCGCGGCGACCGGCGCGGGCGCGGCGGGAGCAGATTCGTTTGCTTCCTTTCCGTCCGGCGCGCGGTTCCCCATGAGCTTGGCCGTGTTGACCAAGACCGCTTGGGTCACGCCCTTGAGCGTTGCGAACACGCCATTGCCGGCTTCGGCGACCGCCGCAAACGACGTGCGCCCTTCCGGATTCAGATTCCGCTGCAATTCATCCGCGCTCATGGCGTCGGGGAGATCGCTCTTGTTCCATTGCCAGATCAGCGGGACATCTTGGATATCGCGGCCTAGTTGCGCCAAGTTCTCCGAGAGGTCGCGCAGCGCTTCGCGGTTGGCTTCCAACTGATGCGCGCTCGAGTCCGCCACGAACACGATCCCGTCAACGCCTTCCAACACGAGCAGACGCATCGAGTGCTGGTTGGCGATGTAAGGAACGGCGTAGAGGTGGATCTTCGTCTTGATCCCCGCCACCGTGCCGATGTTGAGGGGCAAGAAGTCGAAAAAGAGCGTCCGGTTCGTGTCGGTCGCGATCGTCGTGAGCGCACCTCGCACGTGGCTGGGGCTCCGGTCGTGGATCGAACGCAAATTCGCCGTCTTACCCGACCGCGGAGGGCCGTAGTAGACGACTTTGCATTGGACTTCGCTCTTGGCGAAGTTGATCTGGACCATGATTCGATACCGCTTCCCGTGACGCGCAGCTGCGCGTTGAACTCTGCAATCCCTATCGGCTTGTTGCGCGGGCGATCTGAAGTGCGAGATGCGAGTTGTAAGTGCATGCTGGACATGAGGTTAAGGCGGCCGTGGCCCGCTGATTCCCCCGATCCTTCTCCTCTTGCCGCCCCGCTGCGGATTCGACCCCGACGTTTCGCGATCCAAGACAACCGTGAATAATGCGGCTTATGACCGCGCGCGTTTGGCATGTCTCGATGGAATGCGTCCCGTTTTCGAAAGTCGGAGGAATGGCGGACGTCGTGGGAGCACTGCCCGCGGCGCTGCGCGGCGTCGGGGTCGATGCGCGCGTGTTGACTCCTTACTACCCCCAGCTTTACCGAGGTGAGGTGGGCGCCGAGGTGGGCGCGTTTGACGTTTGGATCGGCGATGCGCCGCATCGCGTGCGATTGCTTGAGGCGGGGCCGCACACGGTGCTGGTCGATCAGCCGACGGCGTTCGATCGACCCGGCGTGTACGACGATCCGACGCGCGGCGAGGGATTTGACGACAGTTTGTTCCGTTGCCTTGTCCTGCAACTCGCCGCGCGCGTTGCGTTTCAGCGCGGCATTTTGGAAGCGGACATTGTCCATTGCCACGACAACCACACCGGAATCTTGCCGGCGTATGTGAAAGACGATGGCGGACCCAAGTCCGTGTTCACCATCCACAATCTTGCGTATCAAGGCGTGTACGGCGCGGATCAGTTTTGGCTGACGGGTTTGTCTTCGGATCGCTTCTACGGACACTCTGCGTTCGAGTACTACGGTGACTTGTCGTTGATGAAATCCGGCCTGCTGCACGCCGACTTGGTGACGACCGTGAGCCCGAGCTATGCGGCCGAGATCGTGCGGCCGGAGTTCGGGCAAGGACTGGACGGCGCACTGCGCGGGTTGGGCGAGCGGCTTGTCGGCGTGATCAACGGGATCGACACCGACCTCTGGAATCCGGCGACCGATGAACTTTTGCCGTTCCCATTCGACGCGAGCGATCCGAGCCGCAAAGCCGACGTCACGCGCGCATTGCGCGAGCGGACGGGGCTTAACGATGACCCCGCTTCGCCCCTCTTAGGCATGGTTTCGCGCGTTACGCATCAAAAAGGATTGGACTTGGTGGGGTCGATTCTGCCGCACCTTATGCGCCGCGGAGCGCAAGTGGTGCTTTTGGGATCGGGCGACGCTTCGATTCTCGATCTGTTTCGCGGGGCGGCCGGGCGTTGGCCGGGGCGCGTTGGGCTGTTGACCGGCTACGACGAGTCGCTCGCGCACCTTGTGTATGGCGGGGCGGACGTGTTCTTGATGCCGTCGCGCTTTGAGCCGTGCGGGCTTTCGCAGATGTACGCGATGCGCTACGGCGCGGTTCCGGTCGTTACGAAGATGGGGGGCCTCAACGATACCGTGCCTCCGTTCGATGAAAAGTCCGGCGAGGGTGTTGGCGTTTTGGCCGACTGGGCGACCGCGGAGTCATTTCAGGGTGCGGTCGACTACGCGTTGGACCTTTGGCCGCGCAAGCGCTTGTTCTCGCAGATGCGGACCAACGCCATGAAGCGCGACTTCGATTGGGAGCGGAGCGCGGCGCGGTACGCGGAACTCTATGAGCAGGTGTTGTCCGCGTGAACGTTTGGGCGGCCGACGTTGGTGGCGGGTCGATTCGGGCGGCGTTGGTTTCGTCGTCCGGGCAGATCTTGGCGCGACACACCGCGCCGACACCGCAGGACCCTGTCGAAGGTGTCGCCTTGGTGCGCCGGATGTGGGACGGCTTCGGGCCTGCTGCAGGCGCCGCGCTTGCAATTGCCGGGGGCGTGCGTGCGTCGGACGGGGAGATCACCCAGTCGCCAAACCTTGCGCGCTGGGAAGGGACGCGGCCCGGCCGGCAGTTGGGCTGTCCCATCTGCAACGATGCGAACGCGGCCGCGCTGGGCGAGCTATGGCGCGGGTCGCTTCGCTCCGTACGGCACGCCGTCATGGTGACGCTCGGGACCGGCGTCGGCGGGGCCCTTTTGCTGGATGGGCGCCTGTTTACGGGCGCCAACGGGTGTGCCGGTGAAATCGGGCACCTGCCGGTGGGGGACGGCGTGTTGGAAGATCTGGCCAGTGCCAGCGCCGTGGCCCGCGCGGCCGGCGTTGCGCATGCGGCCGAGGCGGCCTCGCGCGCGCGCGCCGGCGACGCTCAGGCGCGCGCCGCGTTCGACCATGCGGGCCGTGCGTTGGGAATCGCCCTGGCGGGCGTTGTCAACCTGCTCAACCCGCAGACGCTTTGTCTGGGCGGTGGAATGGGGGCGGCGTTTGATCTGCTCTTGCCATCGCTTGAACGAGAAATCAACCAGCGCGCGTTTCGATTGGCGCGCGAGCCGCTTTCCATTGTTCCGGCGACGCTTGGCGGTGACGCCGGGATCTATGGGGCCGCCTATTTTGCTTTGGAGAATCATCTATGAACGTCGAGCAGGCCATTCGTTCGCGTCGCAGCATCAAGACGTACGACACTTCGCATGAAATAGACGACGCGACGTTGCACCGCATTTTCGAGCAGGTGCAGCACTCGCCGTCGTCGTTCAACCTTCAACACTGGCGCTTCGTCGTCGTGCGTGACCAAGCTCGTCGCGCCGAGCTCAGCGCGGCCTCGTTCGGTCAAAAACATGTCGCCGATTGCTCCGCCGTCGTTGTCGTTTGCGGCAAGCTCACGGCCCACTTAGACGCGGCGCGAACAAACGCGCACTCGCCTGCCGACGTCTTGAAATCACTCGTGCCCATGATTCAGGGGTTCTACGAGGGCCATGAAGCGTTCTCGCGGGACGAGACGTTGCGCAGTTGCGGACTCGCCGCGATGACGCTGATGCTCGTTTGCAAAACCGAGGGCTTAGACACCTGTCCGATGATCGGCTTCGATCCGAAGAAAGTGGCGGCGATTGTCGAACTCGACGAGCACCACATCCCGAGCATGCTGATCACGGTCGGCAAACACGACGGCCAAGTTCCGTTCCCGACGAGCCGCCTCGACCTAGAAGAGATCGTAAAAACCGAGACGCTAGGCGGCAAAGGCCTAAAAGCCGCAAACTAACCAACCAACGCAGGACCCAACCAACGCGGAACCCAACCAACGCGGGACCACTTCTCTTTGTAAAACGCTGTAACCTGTTGCTGGAGCTTGTGTTATGTCTGTCGCTTGCGGGATTTTTCGCGCAAACTCAGCCTCCGCGCGGTGGATCGCCAAGTCCGGGCCAAAATGCCGTTACCTGACGATTGGCAGCCATCGAGGCCGTTGGATGGCCCGTCGGCGGCCTGGACGAGCCCCATCGGCGTGCGCGAAAAATCCCGCAGTCCGACGACATAACAGCTTGCTATACAAATGGTTATGCGAATGTAACGGGAGAAGTGGTCCCGTGCGAGGTCCCGTGTGAGCGGACTATCGCTAGTGTTGTTGTGTCGAAGGGGGCGTCGGCCCATCGGCGCTTGTAGCCCATGTCCATGCCTAGGTCGTAAGACGTTACGCCTTCATCGGCTAGGCGCGCGATCTGTTCGATTTGCAACACGTTGCCCAGCGATGCGAACTCAAAACGTTCGTCGAAGCTGAACTGAAACCCTCGGTACGCACCCGCGCGCACGCCGCCGAAGATGTAGCCAATGTCGCAGCCGTCTTGTTGCGCGAACAGGCCGCGGAGGTCGCCGCGCCCACTCATACGGATGCCGATGCGGCGATAGAACTCGCGCATGTCCGGCGAAACGAGACCGGAGTCGATCGATCCCTTCCAGCTTTGTTTTTCGATCGCAATCATCCGTCTCATGCTGCGGTCCACGTCGTCGTCGAAACGTTCAAACGTGATCGCTTCTTCGGCAACGCGTCGTTGCGCGCGACGCAAGTTCTCGCGCGTCTTGGGCGAGCGGCGTCCCAGGTATCCATCGAGACCACCGTCCAAGCTCGCGAGCCAGCGCCGCACGGAGGGTCCACCGCGCACCGTGAAGTGCGGGGCGAGTTGGGCGACCAAGTACGTGTAGAGCAGGCTCGGTCGTTTCACGCCGGAGATCAACATCGCTTGCCACGTGGGGTCGGTGCGGCACCAAGCGCCGAACTCTTCAACCAACGCACGCGGATCCGGACCAACGAGCGGGCAAGCGAATCCCCACATCACATCGCAGCCCATCCAGATCGAGTGCGTGTCGCTGTCGTAGCGCGCGAACGCGACGTAGCCCGTATCGCCGCGGCGAAGTTCCAATTCAAACCCATCCCCCCATGTCGTCTGGAGCGGGACGATCCAATCCGTGGACGAGCAAAACCCATCGATGTCGGGCGCCGCGAGGGCGGCGGCATCAAACGCATCGCGCTCGCGCTCGAGTTGCTCTAAGGAAAGGGCCTGCACACCCGTAGTATCTCCCTGTTTTTGAGAGCCGGCGGGTTTTGTTTTGTTCCGGCGCGCGAACGGGTCATTCTGGATCGCGCGAACTCGCCGGAAGCGATGGCGTCTAATTGGGACCGTGCTTCGCCAGCAAGAAGATCGATCCGCCGATGAACGCGATCTGCGAGGTCTCTGCGATGTGCTGGTGGCGTTCGTTTCTGTCCCGGCACCGCTGTGGGCCTTGAGACGAAACGGTAGCGACGTGGCGGGCTGGATCGAGAGTCACGAAGCCACGTATTCGACTAGCGCGCGCCGGCTATTCACCGCATCGGTTCGACGTCGATCTCGACGCGCTCTCCGTCTTCGGCGGTCGCGAGTTGGCGCGCGAGTTCGGCATGCCACGCGAGCAGCTCAAGGGCAGGCACCGCATGAAGCGAGACGCCGCCGGCCGCTTCTTCAAAACACAGCGGCGGGTATACGTTGATCAACTCGCCGGGAGCAAGTTCGTGGCCTTCGTCTTTGAGGCGCGCGACGAAACCCGCACCGCACACTTTGTTCGGATCCGCCATGGCGCGGAGCACAAACCCGGCGATTCCGGTGTCGAGGGATTCGATCTCGCCGGTCTCCGCCTGCAGGCAAAGGACGCGGCCTTCTCGCAACAAGTACTGATCGCCCAAACAGTCCTGCGCAAACGGCACATCGTCGGGCGCGACATCGTCATAGAGCTCAGACAACGCCTCGTCGCCGCGCCAAACGCGCTCCAACGAATGCCAGTCCGGGACATCGCCGACACCGCGAAAGTGAAGCGCGCCGCCCATCCCGATGTACCCGTTCGTTTCCAAGAGCAGATCGCGCAGATCCTGAGGGAGGTCGTCGGGTATGTGTTCGGCCGCCACAGCGGGGCCTTCGTAGAGGCGATTCATGGCTGACCGATCATAGCCGCCCCAAAAGAGAAAGTCGCTCGCTACCGGCCTGCGCGGCGCCGCCATGCCGCCCTCGCCCGCCCGGACGGACGGCTCCGAGCCTAGCGCGCGGAGCGCTCGCGAACGAGTGTCCGCAGCGCGTTGCGCGTGAGCACCGCGAGCGAACGGTCGTTCTCTTTGTTGGCGAACGCGAGCAGCGCCTCGAGACGCGTCTCCGCTTTGCCAAACTCGCGCATCGCAATCAGGGAGAGACCCGCCGCGAGGTCGCCGCGCGCCGCCGCACGCGCATCGACGCTCGTTCCCGCCGCGACTTCGTTCGCCAACGTCAACGCTTCGGTCGCCCTCCCGCGCGCGAGAATCGCCCGCGCGAGTTCGCCCCGCGCCCGTAGGCCATCCGCAGTCGAGGCCGGCGCGAGTCGCGTCGCGGCCCGCGCGGACGACTCCCACTCCGCGAGATCCTTGATCGCGGCGAGGCTACGACTGAGTTCGAGCAACGTCGTGACCCGCGTACCGGTATCGAGGTCACGCGCGAGCATGACACGCCAAACGTCGATCGCTTTTTTGTGGTCTTGACGCAGGGCGCGGTACCGACCGGAGCGGCCCAGGTCCTCATCGGTCAACGTGCTGAACTTGTCCGTCGCCGCCGGGGTCGTACGCAAGACGACGGCCTCCTGGCCGGTCGCGACCACGACATCGCCAACGACGCGAACTTTGCTCCCGGGCGCCGCGTGGAGGCGGTAGTGGCCCGCGCCGAGATCGGGAATCACGAAACGCCCTTCGGCGTCGGTGCGCGCGCGCGCCGGTCCGGGGATGCCGTCGGAACGTAGCGCGTCGGCGCGCACGACAAAGTAGATGTCGAAACGTTTCTTGTCCGCAGCGTACGCAACGACCGTAACGCCCGGCACAGGAGCGCCGCCGCCGTCGCGTACGACACCCGCGATCGTTTGGGCTCGTTCGAGCTCAATCGTTGTCGGCTCGGGCGCGCTAATCTTGCGCTCGACGGGGCGGTAGCCGAACGCGGAAACCAGCAGCGTAACGCAGGCTGGGGGCACCGCGGTGATCGCAAACGACCCGTCCTTGTCCGTCGCCGCGTGGATCGGTATGTGCCATGAATACTGGCCGCTTCGTTCGGGTTTCACGCGCACGTGCGCACCCGCAATCGGCTTTCCCGCGCGATCAAGAACGATGCCCCGCAAGGTCGTGCCGCGTTCCAAGACAGCGTTCAGCTCGTACTTGGTTTGGCTTACCGTCGCCGGTTGCGACGCCGACACGAACTCAACGAATCCGGCCGCGCGGACGACAACCTGGAACGGTTTATCCACGGCTCGCAGCGAGCGTACGAACGATCCGGCCGCGTCCGTTAGCGTCGGCTGGAGAACGTGGCCACCTCCGCCGCCGCGCTGCTGCAGAAGGACTTCCGCGTTGGGAATCGCTGCGCCCGCGCGGTCCGTGACGCGCCCGCGCAACTCGGGAAGTCGGTCCAAGCGGAAGATAACTTCCGGGGCCGATTTGCCGGTATCCACTTCTTGTTCGGGCGGGCTGATAAGGCCAGGCGCCGAGCACGAGATCGTCGCGGGGTGTTGCGGAATGATTCCGTCCACTTGAAACGTTCCGTCGGTTTTCGTGACGACGATCAACGTTTTCGTTTTGGGATGGGGTTGTTTTAAGAACACGTGCGCGCCCGCGATCGGCGTTTCGCTTTCGAGTGCGCGACCCGTCACCGTGAGTCCTCGCGCCAACGAAACGTCGTGCTCGACGACTCCGCTACGCGGTATCTCGACCCGGTTTTTGGCCTCCATCGTGCCGCGAAGCGCGGCGTGCCACGCCGCGTGCGAGCTGTTGGGGTCGTAATGTCCCGGGAATGACGCTCGCACCAGCACGGGCCCGTCCATGACGCCCGCAAAGGTAAACCGGCCGTTCGCGTCCGTGCGAACGGGAGGCACCAAGTACCCGTTCTGTGCACGGTTCGTGATCAATCGAACTTCGGCGCCGGCAAGCGAACCGTCGGGTCCGCGGACGACGCCCGTTAGGCGTGCGCCCCGTCGAAGCGCGATGTCATACGTCGTCGTGTCGCCCGCGCGGATCGGGATTTTTAGCGTTGCGCGGTTCTTGCGAGTGGACTCGGATGGGTTCCGGAAAAGAGAACCGTCCGCGGGCCCGACGACGCCCGACGGATGCACCGGGACGTAGCCTTCGGCGAGTACGGCGATGCGAAAGACCTCGCCGGGGCGAAGGTTGGCGCATCGATAGCTGCCGTCGTCGTCAGTAACATCAAAGCTGGTACTGCCGCGCGCTTCGACGCGGATGCGTACGTTGGCGAGCGCGCTTCCTGAATCCGCGTCGGTGATCTTTCCCGCGATGGCGCCCCGTGCGCGCAACACAAGATCGCAGCGTCCCGCGAAGGGGCATCTCACGGTCACGGGATGCCCGTACGGTTCGCCGGGTGCGACTTGAAGCAACGTCGGGGGAAGATCAGTGAGTTCGTACTCGCCCTGCTCGTTGGTTCGCGTTGTCGAATTCGTGAATGGGTAGAGCCCACCGAGCGAAGTCCCCGCCGTGACAAGCGCTCCCGCGAGAAGCCGTCCCGCCTCGTCTAGAACACGCCCGCGCAGTGTCGTCCCACGTCGCAACTTGACCGTGAGTTCTGTTTCGTGCGGCGTTGCCGACAATGTCGTGGGCGCGCGACCTGGTGCGAAACCGTCGCTCCGTGCGACGAACGTCCATCGTCCTCCGCGCAACACCGTGATGGTGGCGACGCCTTGGTCCGTGGTGCGCGCTTGCGCCGCCGGGAGAGGCGCAGCCGGCAGCACGTTTGACCAGCGAAGAAGCTGCTCGGGCCCGAACGCCGTGACGTCGGCCCCGGCAACCGGACGCGCGCCGTCGAGTACGCGGACCCGCACGGTCCAATACGGTCCGTCCGCCGGCGGTGTAATTTCATTGTCGGTACCGGTCCCGGGCTCGTTTGTCCGATTCCCATTCCGGACGGGGTGATCCGATTCCTCGGCGGTCGAGCGACGCGTGGTCCGATCCGGCCGCGTCGCGTTGAAGAGGAGCCAGATCAAGGCGATCAGGCCCAGCACAACCAACCCGACGATCCCACGACGGCGCACGCGTTCCACGCTTTGTAATACGAACGCGGGCGCGAAGGGTTCGGCGGGGCGGCTAAGAACCCGGTTTCTTACGCGGATTCTTGAGGCCGGACTCCATCTTGTTGCGTACTTCGCGCAGAATGCGCGGCGCGAGCCGGGACTCGTGTTGCTTCATGAACGCGCGGGTGGCGGCGGGCTCGCGTTCGCCGAGTTCTCGAAGCGCCCAAGACATCGCTTTCACAACCATGTCGTCGCGGTCGTCAACACAAAGCGTGCAGATGTCTAGCGTCCGTGAAGCGTCGCCGACGCCGCCGCGTGACTTCATGTTGAGAGGAATGGTCGTGACGAGCGCTGTGCGTCGCCACCATCGGTCGCGCGACTTGGCCCAGCGGCAGACGGCGGCGTCGGTAAGGCGGTCTTCCTGCCAGCAACGCCCGGCGACTTCGCAGCCAAACACGTCGACTGATTTCCAGTTGTCGTTTCCGCGTCCAAGTTCTTCGATCGCCCGGGTGCCCAGCGTGGCTCGTGCATCGCGGCGCCGGCCGAGCAGCTCGTACGCCACTTGCCGTGCCTCCAGTGTGCCGGAATCGACCAGCCCGTGCGCCACCGCGACGACGAAGCTCGCTTCTTCCGTGCGGATCAACTGGGCCGTGTCGCGCACAATGTTGCGGAGGTCGGGAACCGTCGCGCCGAGTACTTTCAAGGCCGACTCGGAATGTCCGTCCACCGAGCCTGCGCGGTGCGGTCGCGCGACTTCGCGCAGCGAGCGCTGGATGCGGCGAGCAAGTTGTTCGCTGGACGGCGTCGGCATGCGGCGCGTAGCTTACTCGATCCAAAACTAGGTGGCTCCGACAGATTGGTACACTTCCCGGACGTGCCTGCGATCGAACCCTTGACCCAAAACGAGCGCGCGTTCGTCGTAGCCGTCACAAACGGCGACGCGGAACGTGTACGCGAACTGCTCGAAGCGGACGACGCCCTGCGCGGTTCCATCGACGCTTGCTGGTTTGCGTTCGCCATGCCTGCGATCGTGTTCGCGAAGTCAAACCGCGCGCTCGTCGAGGTCCTGCTCGAATTTGGAGCGGATATCAACAAGCGAAGTGACTGGGAGCTTGGAGGGTTCGGCGTGCTCGATGGGACCGACGACGAGACCGCGGCGTTTTTGCTCGACCGCGGCGCGATCGTCGATATTCATGCCGCGGCGTGGCTGCGACAAGCTGACCTTGTGCGCGCGTTTCTCGTCGCGGATCCAAAGCTCGTGCATGCGCGGGGCGGCGACGGCCAGATGCCGTTGCACGTGGCCCGGACGCGCGAGATCATCGACGTGTTACTCGAGGGCGGCGCCGACTTGGAAGCGCGCGACTTTGACCATGGGGCCACGGCCGCGCAGTACGCGGTCGGTGCGGACATGGCGAAGTGCCGCACCCTCATCGAGCGTGGCGCGGTCGTCGATCTGTTTATGGCTGTCGCGTTGGGCGACCGCGATCTCGTTGATCGCGTTTTGGAGCGCGAACCCGACGCGTTCGCGATGAAGCTCGGCGAGTGTCCGCATACGAGCGGCGCTCCGGGCGGTCACATCTACTCGTGGCGACTGCGCGGCGCGGCGACGCCGCTCGAAGTGGCGCGCGCGTTTGGCCACAACGATCTCCACGCCGATCTCTATGCACTCGCGGCGCCGTCCGTGCAGTTCGCGGCCGCGTGCTGGGAAGCGCGCGGGGACGAGGCGCGTACCCTGCTACAAGCGAGCGCGCCGATCCAGCGCGACGAGTCGATGCTGGCGCGTGCGGCGTGGGAGAACCGGATCGACACGGTGCGCCTGCTGTTGGAGTTGGGGTTTGACCCGCACGTTCCCGGCCCGCACAACTCGACGCCGCTCGATCGCGCGGCGTTTCACGGGTTCTTAGAAGTCGTTGCGCTGTTGCTCGGTCACGATTCAGCGCCGCCGATTCACCAGAAGAATGAGTTCGGGGGCACGCCACTCGGCGCCTGCTTGCATGGAGCGGTGCACGGATGGCGCAAAGACGGAAACTATCCGGCGACGGTCGAGCGGTTGTTGCAAGCCGGTTCAAACTACACAAGCGCGGCCCACCCGGTCCCTGAAATTGAGGCGGTGTTGGCGCGCTACCCCGAGGCGTGCGTTAAGCCGGAGGCGTGAGTCTGAGAAGACGCGCGGCCCACGGAAACGCGGCGCGCAGGCAATGCCGTTGGAGGGCGCGCACGGTGGGGGCGCCTTCGATCCCCGGGAGCCCGGCGCGCGAGGCCCAGTAGCCGGCGAACGCGGCAGCGGCCGGCCCATTGTCATCGCACACTTCTTCGGGACGTGGTCCGCCGTCCGCGTGAATGCTCACCGCCAGCGACGCTGTGTCCATCACGCCGTTTCCGACACACGCCCAGTTCCAATCGATCAAGACCACGCGGCCATCGTCGGCAAAGCACAGGTTGTCGCCGCGCGCGTCGAAATGGAGCAGGTCGTCGCCCGCGAGTTCCAACGCGGCTTCCGCATCGATCAATGCGGGAATCGCGGCGTCGAGCCACGATGCGGAGGCCAACCCGAGCGAAAGGAACGGGGCGGGATCGGCTTGCACGCGTTGCCATCCCGAGAACTCGTCTCGATACGACGCCAACGAACCGACGCCTTTGGGTGCGTCGCTCGCATGGACGCGGCGGAGCGTTTGCGCGGCACGCCGTGCCTGGTCCAAGGTCCACGGCGGCGGCCAATGGAATCTTCCGAGGTCTTCGATGACCAGGAGCGGGAGGTCTTCGACAAACCCGTAAACCTTGGGCATGAAATCGCCGCGCAAAGCGTCGTATACGCGCCACTCCTCGCGCAAGTAAGTGGCGGTCCGTTCTTCGGTGGCCCACTTCGCGAACACGGTGCGCCCGTTCTCGAGATCGACGCGCGCCCGCCCGGCCGGGCTGCATCCTCCGGTGACCGCGTTCCACGCCGTCGCACCGCAACCCGTCACACGGCGCAGTGCCGCGCGCACCTCATCGCGGGCGTGGACTTGCTCGGTCGACACGGGCAACACCCTAGCAGACAGCGTGCGCAGCCGCGCCGAGGTTAGCGTCCGGCCCAGTACGGGGCCGCTTCGATCGCCGCGGTGTCCAACATCGTGGCGCCGCCGCGGCGAGCGTCCTCCATCGCCGAGAGGATCACGCGCTCCGCTTCGGAGTCGTTGCCGCGGAGGAGCGATTCGCGCGCGAGAGAAAGGAGCGCGCGAACGCGTTCCATGCGATCGCCAAGCTCGCCCAACATGTCTTTCTCTTCTTGCGCGAGGTCTTCGGTGAACCGTCGCGTGCGCCACTTGTGTGTCAACGCGTGGCGCTGTTTGCCATCGAGAATGGGGCCCTTCTCGAGTATGCCTAGCGCCGCGTCCAGTCGGTAGTCGTGCACGACGATGCCTCGCATGCGTGCGAGCCAAGCCAAGTTCGTGCCCGCCGCGCGCGAGAGGATCGCGAACTGGATTTCCGAATCACTGAAACCGGCGACCGTGAGCACCCACGACCACGCGCCCGCAAACTGCGCGCGCTTGGTGTTGGCCTCCTCGCCAAAACGCGACCGCGAAAACCACGTGAGGAATCCGTCCTCGCCCGTGATTTCTAGGTTGGGCACAAACACGCCGTCCCCCGCCGCATCGTTCACGATCGTGATCTTGTCGTCCTCGTCTTCGAAGCGAGTCTTGAATTCCAAGTCGCCGTTGGTAATCGCTTCGAGCAACGGCAGGTAGCGGTTTCCTTCCGGGACCCGACTCATTCCCAGGCGAATCGACTGCAGCTTTCGGCCCGCGCGCCGTCCGGCCTGCACCATGAGTTTTGTGACAAAGGGGTTGTGATGCCAGAACTCAAACACGTGGCCGAGTTCGTGAGAGAGAAGGCCCGTCCAATAGTACGTGCCCCAAAATCCGTATAGCGAGGGCTCGGGAAGCCACATCCAGCCGTTGTTGCCGCGCGGGCCGCCCATTCCAATGATCGGCAGCGGCATGTGAATCGAGCGCTCGATGTCCACCAGGTTGCGATGGCGTGGGGTTGTCAACTCGTACGCGCGAATCGCGCGATCGACGCACGCGGCCCAATGGCGCGCGTTCGGCGCTACGGGCGGAAAGCACCACGTCCGCACTTTGCCGTATCGAACTTCGGCGATCTGATCGTACGCCGCGACTTCGACGCGACCGTTGAATCCCGGGCCGCGCACGTGGATCTTGTAGCGTAGGTTGCCAAACTGTTTGCGCGCGATCGGCGCGGTTATCACGGGTGCCGCCGGCTCGGTCTCGCCCTCGAAGCGCACCTTGCCTTCAAACATTTGCTGCCAGGCGACCGTGTAGGGCGCGTCGGGCTTGAGCATCAGTCCGCTCTTGGTCGTTAAGAACACGCGAAACGAAACGCTGTTTTTGCGTTCGTTGTACTGCGGGCGCCAGTTCTGACACGAACCGACGCCGATGTCGAAGCGCGGCGCACCGGTAAACACGACCTGCTTGCCGTCCACCGGATACGGACGTGGATAGAACCCATACTTGCGCCCGCCGCTTTCGGACGCGACGTGCAACACGACATCGCCCAGCGGACCGGCGATGCGCATCGTGCGCGTCTTCTTGGTCTTGAACGAAAGATCGAGCGGAACACCGTCGCTACTCGTGTAGCGTGCGTTGATCACACGCCCGCCGCTGCGAAAGACATGCTCGGTGGCATCTTTCGGTTCCGTTTCAATCGTCGTGTTCCCGAGCCCGATGGGGCGGCGAATGATGTAGCCGCCGCGTTCGTCGGGGCGTCGGACGGCCTGCAACCAAATGGTGTTCTTGCCGGCCGTCATGATCTCGAGTTGCCCCTCGTGCGCGACGACGCGCTTGGCGAACGACTGATCGGCCCACGTCAGGAAGATCGTGTGCGCGGCGCGCCGATCTCCGTCGGCGGTTCGAAACTGCACGGTGCGGGTCGCGTCCAGCACAACCTCGTGGCGGGCGGGGCCGCGCACCGCAACGGGAACGCGCGCGAAGATCACGCGGCCCGCCTGCGGCACGGGCGTGGCGAGATCGACACGCCACGGTCCGCGCGGGAGTCGAATGATCGCGTCCCCGTTGGCATCGGTCGTCGCCACGTCCGCCGCGATGTCGAGTGCGTCGTGCAGCGCGCGGACCGCCAGGCCGCCGTACGGGATGCCGGTCGGCGAGACCACGCGGATCGTTACAGCGACCAGCCCGAGGTGCTTTTGAGCGGCCGTTCGCGCGGCGCCGTTTTGCGCGTTGCGCTGTTGGTCGGACAGCGCGACCGCGTGCGCGGGCGCCACCTCCTTGCGCAACTCGGCCCGCGCGTCTTCCAAGGCGTCGCCGCGCGGCGACGCCCCTTCGATCTTCGGCGTCCCGATGACGCGGGCATGCAGCAAGAACCGGGAGTCGTCGAGCGCGAGGCCGGCGGCCAACGTATCGCGATCGAAGTGGTAGAGCCCCAACGTATGGCTGTCCCGCATGAAATTGCGCGCGGGTTTGAAGTCGCTCGTGTACCGCACGCCGTTCGAAAAGCGAACCTCGTCGATGGCGCCCGTAAAGAAGTCATGGGGGTGGCCGTGTTGGTTGGGCTCCGCGCCGATGTAGAGCGGGCGGCCGCTCATCACGCGCGGTCCTGGTGCGTCCGCTTCGCTGTGGAGCTTACCGTTTGCGAAGAAACGAGCCTTTTTGCCGTCAAATACAAACGCGAAGTGGGCCCATGCGTCCTTCTTGAGCGGTCGGTTGATCCCCTGGTACACGTAGTCCCGCCCGACGCGGACGAAACCGTTGGGAAACGGGAAGCGTTTCGACCCCCAGGCGATGCCGAACCCGGAGCCTTCGGTGCACGCCACGAGACAGCCACGGGGCGGGGCTGTCGAACGCGCCCAGCACTCCAGTGTGAACGTTTGGGGGTACGGGCGCCCGTCGATGCGCAGCGTACTCTTCCCGTCGAGCACGAGGTGACGGTTGAACGCGCCGAGTTTGCGCTCGCCGCGGCCCTCGTTGCCGGCGAGGTCGGTTCCGGTCCATGAGAACGCGCGCGCGCCTTCGCGAATCTTTACGGCCGCGCGCACAACACGTCCGTCGGCCGGATAGACGTGTCCCGCGACGCGCAACGCGCGCAGAGGCTCATCCGAGCGAAACACCAAGATCTGTTTGCCGACGTGGCGTTCGGGCGGACCGAGCAGCCGGACTTTGGGCGCGGTTCGATCGAACTCGACGCGCACCGATCGTTTCGTTTCGAGCCCGGCCGCGTCGCGCACCGCAAACGAGATCGTGCGCGCACTCGTGATCGTCACGGGCCAGAAGAATCGACCGCGCGCGTCGGGCTTCAATACGACGCCGTCCACGTGGAGCGTAACGCCGTCCCGCGCCACTTGGCCCGCGATCGTTGCCTCGCCGCTCCGAGTCGGGTAACGAACTCGTTCGAGTTCCAGTTTGGGCGGAACCGGCGGGAGCGGCATTTCCTTGTCGACAGGACGCGGCGGCTCCGGCTTGTCATGTTTCGCATCGAGCTTCACGCGGACTACAGTCGGCTTGTTACCGCCGATGGTCTGCGTCGCGCGCGTAAGAAACAAGATCGCGTACGCGGAGTCGATCGAAGAACCGTAATAGTTCGAACCCCGAGCATGCATAGCTCCGTCGGCACTCTGCGAAGAAACGAGCCGCCGCGCACCGCGCTTGTACCAGTCGTACGTGCGGTGCTTCGCAGCAAACTGGTCAGCGCCTCCTAGGATGCACGCGCGTTCCACTCCGTAGTATGCGTAGGTCGAGCTGTCCGCAAACCCGTCGATCATGAGACGTCGGCCCAACTCCGACAGGCCGCGTTGGATGGCCGCGTCCTTGCGGATGGCGTCTCCGGCTTGGCGTCCGTGCATCCCTTCCAAGCAGATGGTCAAGCTGCTAACACCCGCGGACGTCATGCTGATTAAGTTGCCGGCGTGTCCGTGGTGGTAATTCCAGCCGCCGTCGCCTCTTTGGCTCTTGCGAAAGTACGCTGCGACGTTTTGCCACGTGTCTTTGGGAACGGCGAAGCCGCGACGGTGAAGTTCGCGCAGGGCGAGCACCGCATATTGCGTGCAGGAGTTGTCGGAGCGGCCGGGCTTGCCCTTGTCCGTGGGTGTGCGGCATTGATAACCCCACGCGCCGTGCTCGAGCATGCCCTGCACGAGGCGTTGGCGCAGCGCCTCAAGCGGAACGCGATGGCGCTTGGTGTCGAGTTCGCACAGCGCGAGCGCGAGCATGGCCAAAACGTACGTTTCGCGGTCGCGGTTGGTCGGACGGAGCGCGGGCCTTCCCACGCGGTCGAAGAGCAGCATCGTGGACTGAAGCGCCTTTTGAATCGCGGGGTGCTTGATCGGATAGCCCGCGGCGCGCAGTGCGATCACCGAAAGCGCGGTCGACCCGATCTGATGGTGGGCGTGGGAGTCGCGCACCCACAGCGTGCGGCCGTCGTCGAGCAGGTCGAGCTTTAGAAATCGCGCCGCGCGTACCACGGCTGCGGCCATCTCTCCCTTCGACAGCGGTGCGGGTTTCTCGTAGCGATCCGCACGCGCCGCGATCCACGACCGCCAGAGGTCTGGGTCGGGCGGCAACTTCTTGCCCGACATCGTCATCAGAAGACAGTGCGAGCCGTCGCGCACGTCGTCGTCTTGGTCCGCGATCACGAGCGCCACGGCGGTCAGGATCGTGAAGTCGGGTGTCTTGTCCGCCCACGCGCGGCACGCGGTCGGTTCCAGACATGTGCGCGCGATGGCGCGGGCCCAGACTAGGAGTTCCTTGGGGCGCACGGTGAGTCCGCGGCGCAGCAACGCGTCGTAGGCGATCGGCGCAAGGTCGGGGATGCTCAGATAGCGACGTAGCTCGGCCTCGGGTAACACCGACGGCGCGAGCACCGTCAAGACGTCGGCGGCTCCCGGTCGGTTCTTGCGCATGTGGCCCAGCAAGAGCGTGCGGTGTGTTTCGTAGCCGAATGCCAACGCGTACGCGAGCTTGGCGCGCACCCTGTCGTCACGCGCGCGGCTGTACGTTGCAGCGGCGATCGCGAGGCGTTCTGTTTCCGGCCCTTCCGCCAGCGCCGCGGCGGCGAGCAAAGCGACGTCGGCGTGGCTCTTGGCATACTCGACGCAAAGGCTCGCGAGCACTTTCCAGCCGGGTACATCTTTGCGCGAGAGCATACGCAACCCGATGGCCGCAGGTTCGCCCGTGGGATGGAACCGGATCGTCTTCGCGAGCGCTGAAACGCTCGGCTCCTCCGCCGTCGCTAGCCCACAAAGCAAAATCAAGATCCACGCGCACCGCATTCCGCGAGTATAGGCGGTGGCGCGGTGTGGCGCATCGGCAAGTGAACGACTTGCAGCGCCGCTCGAGCTCTTTGCTCGATTACGGGCGATGTGTCGACACGAATGCGCTGAGCGGAGCCGTCGATGGTTCCGCCCCGTGGCTCACGGAAGTCGCGCCGCCGCGGCCGACCGTGGCGATGATTGCTCCGAGGGCTTCTATTCCAGCAGCGCGATGATCGCGTCGGTGATGTCGAGGCCGCCCGCGTGATAGACGACGTTGCGGTTGATGTTTTTTAAGATGTCGGAGCGGTTGTCGAGGTTCATCTTGCTGCTGTCGAACCGCGTGACCAGGATGATCCCTCTCGCATCGGCGTAGCCGCGGATGAGGCGTGCGATTTCCGTGTAGACCGAACCATAGAGGCTCGATTCGCGTTTTAAGAGATCGGCCTTTGCAGCGCGCTGCGCGCCCCGAATCTCAGCGTTCTTTTTCTCGATGCGCACGTCGAGCTTGCGGTATTCCGGCGAGCCACTCTTGGCCTCGTTGCGCTGCCGCGTAAGCGCCTTGATCTCGCTCGAACCTTGGGCAACTACTTTCTCGATGCTCGCGACGTCCGCTCGAATCTCAGCCATGCCCTTCGCGAATGCGGGATGCTGCTTAAAGATTTTGGCCACGTCCACCAAAGCAATCGGGTTGGCGTCGGCTTGCTCGCCGGCGTTCACGAAGAGCGAAAGAAAAACGAGGGCGACGGCCGCACCCGCCATGAGGTTTCGATAGCGCATGCCCTCCCCTCGACCGATTTTCCGCTCCGATTGAGGGAAACGACGTCGATTCTTCGGTTTTGCCCGGCAGCGTGCAATCGATCGGGCGGCCCGTTCGTACTCTGAGTGAGCCCATGGTGTCCCCTGAATCTTCTGCCCTCGATGCCCTCTTAGATCGGGGGTTTCGGTATGCGCTCGCCTTGACGCATGACGCGACGCGCGCCGAGGATCTTTTGCATGACGCGGTGGTCTCGATCCTGCGCCGCAAGCAACTCGACAACGTCGGCTATCTCCTGACCACGATCCGCAACCGGTTCATCGACCTGTATCGCCGCGAGCGGCTGGTCGTGATGCTTCCGCTTGACGAATCCAACGAGGAGGTCTTGGAGACCATCGACGCGCCCGACATGACGCTCGATCCCGAGAAGCTTGAGAAGGCCCTCGCTGCGTTGCGGCCGGCGGAACGCGAAGCGATCTATCTTTTCAGCGTGGAAGACTACACGGCGCAAGAGATCGCCGACGCTACCGGTCGCCCGCGCGGAACCGTCTTAAGCCTGATGCACCGCGCCCGTCGCAAACTGCGCGCGTGGATGGCGCCCAAGAACGTGGAGGCACAACAATGACGATGCAACGCATGCTCCGCGATCACTACGAATCGAAAACGCTGCGCCCCGAGGCGCGCGCCCGGATCGCGAATCTGGTTCCTGAACAAAACGACCGCGGTCGATGGGTGCGCGCCGTCATTCCGTTCGCGATGGCCGCGACGGTTGTGCTCGCCGCGCTTCTCGGAGTGTTTGCGCAAAGCCCGGCCGCGAAGCTGGGCGCGGAGATCGCACACAACCACGCGCGCGGCCTCGAACCGGAGTTTGAGACGGCAAGCTACGAAGAACTCACGGAGCGCATGCACCGGCTGGACTTTGCCGTGCGTGCACCGAACCGGCTCGCGGCGCGCGGTTTTCGTTTGGTCGGCGCTCGCTATTGCTCGTTGGACGGGCGCATCGCGGCGCAGTTGCGACTGGTCGATGCGCGCGACGAAACACTAACGCTCTATCTGGTCCGCAGCGGTCACCGCATGGAAGCGGCGCGACGGCGGCATAGCGGTGTGGCGGTGGAACTGTGGCAAGAGGGCGAGCTGACCTACGGACTCGCCCAAGGAAACGAAGGAAAAAGATGAGAACACTCGCCGCGTTATTGCTCCTGATCGCCATGCCGGCCTGGGGCGCCCCCGAGCCGGAGCCGACCGTCACAAAACTCGTCCTCGATCTTAGTAAGGCGAAGGTTTCAGATCTCGCGCGGACGCCGGGCCTGACGTCGCTGACGCTCACCGGACCGTACGACAGCAGTTGGTGAGAACGCGTAACCCCTCTTACTGACGCCGGTCTGGCGTCGCTCGTTACACTGCAACCGAACCTGCGCGTTCTCCACGTGGGCAGCACGCGCACGCTGACCGATGCTGGTTTCGCGCACCTGGCTGGGCTCAAGCATCTGGAGCGCCTGGTTGTTACGCGCGCGCCCAAGATTACGTCGAAGGGCGTCGCGCATCTTGCCGGACTTCCACTTCAGCGCGTGACACTCCAATGGTCGATGCTTGACGACGCGGGGCTCGCATCACTGGCGCGCATCAAGACGCTCACGCATCTTCATGTGGGGCGGTCGCGCAAAGTGACCGACGTTGGCGTCGCGAAATTGGCCGCGCTGCCGAAGCTGCGCACGCTCAACGTGAGCTTCGCGCACGGGGTCACCGATGAGACGCTCGCCAAACTTGTCAAGCTGCCGCTCACCGATCTCGACTTGACGTCGGCCGGCTGCGCCAAAAGCGTCACATCCATGAAGTTCACAGACGCCGGCTTGCGTCTGCTCGCCACCATGCCGACGCTCAAGCGAGTTGTGCTCTATCGTGCGCCGCACGTGACGAGCAACGGCGTCGCGAAGCTGCGTGCGACGGGTCGCAGCGTTTTGTTCAACGGCGGCGACTGAGTCGGCCTGCGCCGCTCGAGTTCAACCGGGGGCGGACCCTACCGACATCGGAACGGGCCCGCGCCCCATCGATCGCTAGCTCAGGCGCGCGCGTAGCCATGCTCGCGCGACGCGCCAGTCTTCGCGTGCCGTGCGTGGAGCGACTCCGAGGATCGCGGCAACTTCGTCGTTGGTGTAGCCATACGCATACCGAAACAGCGCCACCGACGCGGCGCGCGCGTCGATCTTTTGAAATTGCTCCAAGGCGGCGGCGAGATCGAGATCGATGCCGGGCGGTGCGGATTCGGCCTCCCCGATGTCAACGCGGACCCAATCAGACCCGCGTTTGATGCGATCCTTGCGGCGCGCGTGATCGACTAGAACGCGCTCCATCGCTTGGTCCACCGCGCCGTGCAGGTGGCGGGTGTTCTCGTAGTCCAAACGCCCGTCGCGCTGGATGCGCATCCACGCTTCGTTCACGAGTGCGGACGTTTCCAGCGTGTGGGGCCGCCCCTCGTGGCGCATCTTGGCGCGAGCCAGTGCATGCCACTCTTCCCAAACGAGCGCGAATAACTCGTCCCACGCGGCGGCGGCCCCGCTGTTCGCGCGCTTTAAGATGTCGCCGATGCGGCTCTTGGAAGGGGTTGTCATGGAAGCGGTGCTGGTGCTCGTTCGCCAGCTGCTTTAGGTTAACGCCGCCGATGAATCGGGAGCAATGGCAAAGGGTCCGGTCGATCTTCGACGCGGTAGTGGAGCTCGACCGCAACGAGCGTGCGCGTCGCCTCGCGGACGTGGAGCCGTCGGTCAGGGACGAGGTCGCGGCGCTGCTTTCGTCGCACGACGCGATCGTCGACGAGCGCATCGAACCCGGGACGATGATCGACAAGTACGAAGTCGTGTCCGTGCTCGGCGACGGCGGTATGGGTTCGGTCTACCTCGCACGACAGCGGGAGCCGATCCAGCGCGACGTGGCGCTCAAAGTGATTCGGGACGGGTTCATTACCGCGGACCTTCTGCGCCGTTTTCAAGCGGAGCGGCAGGTCTTGGCGTCCCTCAGCCATCCCTACATCGCGGCGGTCTTAGACGCGGGCGTCACAGAGACCAACCGCCACTACTTCGCCATGGAGTACGTGGACGGTGTGCCGATCACCGACTATTGCCGCGACCGAAAACTCGGGCGGCGTGAGCGTCTTGCACTGCTGGAGAAAGTTTTCGATGCGATCGATCACGCGCACATGCAAGGGGTCATTCATCGCGATCTAAAACCGACGAATGTGCTCGTGACGGAGCAGGACGGCAAGGTCGTTCCGAAACTGATCGACTTCGGAATCGCGAAGTCCCATCGTACGGCGCACACGCCGCATACGATCACCGGCCAGCTGCTCGGAACCCCGTCGTATATGAGTCCCGAGCAGGCGCGCGGGCGGACGGTGGATCAGCGCACGGATCTTTGGGCGCTCGGCTGCTTGCTGTACGAGATCGAAACGGGAGTACCGACGTTTCCGTGCGAGAACGTGGGGGACACGATCGTCGCCGTCCTTTCGACGGATCCGGACATGACGCGTTTGCCCGCGGACACGCCGGCTGCGCTGCGTCGGCTACTCCGGCGCTGCCTCGCCAAAGACGTCGAACGGCGCCAGGCGTCAGCCGCCGATGCGCGCTTGGATCTGATTGAGGCGCGCGACGGTCCTCCGGGGGCGTCGCAAGCTGTGCGGCGCTCGCGCTGGGCGCTCGTGCCATGGGCGCTCGCACTCCTGTTCGCCGCGTTTGCTTTTGGTCCGCGTGCGAAGACGGAGACGTCGCCGCGTCTCGCCCGTCGTTTGCAGATTCACGCCGCGGGCGTGTCGCGCCGGGAGGGCGCCGCACCGGTGCTCGCGCCGGACGGGACGCGTTTTGTGTTTGTTGCCGACCAAAAACTCTGGGTGCGTCGTTTCGACTCGCTGGACGCGTCCGTGATCGCCGGCACCGATGGAGCGAGTTATCCGTTTTGGTCGCCCGACGGAAACACGATCGGTTACTTCGGAAACGGCCAACTATGTCGCGTGCCCGCCGCGGGCGGCGAAGTGACACGCGTGTACGAACTCAAGGGATCGGTCGCCAGCGGCGCGGGCGCCTGTTGGACGCAAGAGGGGCAGATTCTCTACAGCCGTGGCAACTCGCCGCTGTTTGCCATCTCGGCGCGCGGAGGCAACCGACGCACGCTGTACGATCCGCCGAAGGCGCATGTTCATGCTCCCGTTGCGGTTCCGAACGGCGACATTCTTTGCGTTGTGTACGGCCTGCACGGCGCGAACAAGATCGCCGTGCTTGCGGGCGGCGACGCCTACCTTGTGCTCGACACGGGGAGCCAGCAGATCGGCGGGATCGCGTGGGCGCCGTCGGGGCACATCGTGATGGAGCAGGCGCCCGTGGACGCCGGACTTTGGGCGGTGCCGTACGACCCTAAGACGAGGGTTTGCGGTGCCGGGTTTCGCATCGCTCCCGATGGAGGTCGCCCGAGCGTGGCCCAAAACGGTGCGTTGCTGTACGTCCCGTCCATGTTTGCGGAGAGTACACAGCTCGGTTGGGTTACGCGCGACGGAGTCTGGCTCGGTAATGTCGGCGCGCCCGACCGTCAGTTTCTGTTCCCTCGCCTTTCGCCGGACGGCGCGCGTCTCGCCGTCACGCAACGGTCGCGCGGTCGCTTAGACGTTTGGATTCACGACCTCGCCAGCTCCACGCGCTCGCGACTCTCGTTTGAGCCGAACTTCGCAAGTTTGTTTCCGGTCTGGACGCCGGACGGTGAAACGGTCATCGGCCACAAGAGCACAACGGATGCCGCGGGGCGCGTCGATCCGCGGATCTGGATGCGGCGCGCCGACGGCAGTGGCAAAACGCGTTCGCTCGGGGCGGGTTTTTTGCCGAGTGTTTCGAGCGACGGGAAGTTCGTAGTGTTCGCCACGCTGGCACCGGAGATCGTCTACACCGAAGTACACGATCCGACGAAACGAAAGACGTTGGTGCGCGGGCAAGTGAATGTGCGCGAGCCCGTGTTCTCGCCGGACGGTGCACTTGTTGCCTACACGTCGAACGAGAACGGCGTGCAGGAGATTGTGCTGACACGGTTTCCCAGCGGGGACGGCAAGTGGCAGGTGACGCGCGGGGGCGGCGCGCTACTGCGCTGGAGTCCGGATGGTAAGCGCATCGTGTTTGTGCGCGACAACTCGCTCTATGAAGTGAGCATGTCGCGCGACCCGATTCGCGTGAGCCCGGCGCGCTTGGTGTTGGCGGGCGATCCGCTCGACCTCGTGCTCGCGCACGGTTTCGATTGGCGAGACGACCGCTTCCTCGTCATTCGCGAGCTGCGCCCGCAGCGGAGCGAGGAAGCGGCCGTGTTGGTGGACGATTGGGTTAAGGCGTCCGCGTCACGGTGAGATCGGCGGTGCGTCGGATGATGCTCTCGTCGGGAAACTCCTCGATCGAAACCAACGTTCCGGTGCCGTTGTTGGCGTCCGTGAACGTAAGCTCCACCAGCACCTCAACTTCGTTGAACGCGTCGCTGGTTTCGTTGAACGCGATGAAGTAGCGCGCGCCGCTCAAGAATCCGGTGTGGGTTTCGCCGTCGTTGGTCAACGTCCAAGTCGTGCCGACCTGTGTGAACGTGAACGGTACGGTCTCGTTCTCGTTCTCGTTGCCCGGAGGCGTCGACGCGCTGTTGGAGACCGTAACGCTCCAGCTGCCGCCGATGTCGAAGGTGGCGGACTGTTGCCGCGTGAGCGTTAAGTCGGCGCCGGTCATGATGCCGTCCTCGGTCGCGCGCAGCGTTCCGGTGCCGTTGTCAGCATCGGTGAGCGTGAACACGATCGTATCGGCACCGCCCGTCACCGAGTACGTCGCGCCGTCCACCGTGCCCATGAGCAAGCTCTCGGGATCGTCGGCGTCATCTTGCACATCGATCGTCACGCTCGTGCCCGTCTGTGTGACCTCGACCCATGCGGTGCCGTTCTCGTCCTCGTTGCCGGTGGGGGTTGAGAACTGATTGGACGTGGACACGATCCAAAATCCCGACATGTTGAATGTTGCGGCGGCGGGGCCGATGAACGCCTGAAACGTGGAGAAGCGCGTTGTGCTGACGGTCACGAGTCCGCTTCCGGCATTGACGGCCGGTGCGTTGTGAAATGTGAGTCCGCCCGTCACGTCGTCGCGCTGGACGACCATGACGTCGGACGTCCCGGCCTGACCCGGCGAGTACGGAATCGTCACGTTGATCGCGGACTGAAACGCCGTGACGGCGGGCCCGAAGCGGACGGCGGGACCGACGTTCGTGGTGCCCGCGCCCGCGTTGACGTTGGAACCCGCGGCGATCGTAAAGCTCGTGGTCGCCGCGACAGCGTTGGCGGGAACCTGAATGGCCGCGCCGCTCAGGTTCCCTTGCTGCACATCGACGGCGCCGCCGGTGCTGTCGATTTCCGCGCTTGCTATCGGCGCGGGCGTACCGCCACCGCTGCCGCTACAGGCGCCGACGATGACGAGGACGAAACAACTGGTTACATATTTCATGGAGTGCTCCTTGGTTGGAGGCCCATGCGGCGTCTCGCCC
The DNA here is from genome assembly GCA_021776785.1 of Planctomycetota bacterium. Taxonomy (GTDB): domain Bacteria; phylum Planctomycetota; class PLA2; order PLA2; family PLA2; genus JAJFFF01. The sequence continues at coordinate 27,594 of JAJFFF010000013.1, forward strand.
CAAAAGCGGCAGAGATTTCTTCAGAATACTGCGTAGCGCGCGCCGATGCGGATCCGAACTCCGTTTAGTCTGGTGGCTATGACCGTTCGCTGGCAGTACTTACTCCCGTTCGCAACGCTGGCGCTGGGGTTTCTCCTCGGGCGTCAGACGTTTGAGGATCGTGCTCGTCGGGCGCGCGCCTCTCGTGTCGTACGCGGCGAGCACTCCTCGCGCGCCGTACGTCGTGCGACAGGAACTCGACCCGAGCACGCGCGCCTGCCGGACGAGAGTTGGGTAGGGGGCCTTTCGGCCACGCGCGGCCGCGGGGTGACAACGGCCCGCGATGCGGCAAAGCTTCCCCGCGATCCCATTCTTGGGGAGCGGGATTGGGATGGGGAACGCTTTGTGCGTTGGTACCGCGCGCATCAAGCGACGTACAAGATGTCGCCGCGCGACGCCGACGAGCTTATGAGTTTCGGCGATGAGGTGATCGCCACACTCGGTCGAGTGCCGCGCCGGAAGATATTGGACGAGCTGCTGGAGAGCTACGCTGTGTTCTATCGAACGGTTGAGGAGGCGGAGAGCGCAGACCGCGACGGGCGGATCGATCCCGACGAGCGCGAGGCGCGAGAGATCGCCGCACGCAACACGTTCGCTGATCGCGTGTTCGGTTCCCTCGCTTACTCCGACTACATCTTCCTAACGCGTCATTGGATCGACGAGGAGGGCTTCACGCGGCGGGGGCCGCCTTCGGGCTCACGACCGCGTGGCGTGGCACCATATGCGAATCCTGTGCGCGGCGGCGACGCGTTCGTGGAGTGGTATCGAGCCTATCGGTACGAGCTTGGACTACCGGACCGCAACGGGGAGTTTCTGGAGTGTTTCTACGAAAATTTCGTGGACGCCCTTGGGCGCATTCCGAAGCCGAAACTTATGCGCACGCTGCAGGGGTACTACGCGACGTATCTCATCGATAGCGAAAGGCCCGACGGCCACGCGCCATCGGTCAAAAAGCTGTTTCGCGGACTACGCTCGGTTCTCAGTGCGCTTGACTACGACCGCATGCAGTGGTCCGAAAGTTGGGCCGATACGCTGCGAGAAATCGGACTTCTAAAGGCGCACTAGCCAGCGGCGCCGAGTCACTCCAATCGCAAAGAGCCGCCGTCGTACACGATGCGCTTGCCGGGCGGGAGGCCCTCGAACCGAAGCTGCGCGACGCGGCCTTCGTTTTTGACGCGGACGGTCCGCGTGTCGATGTCCACGTAGGCTTCGCCGATGCGCAGGTCACACTCGTCGAGCGTGATCGTGCCTTTGTAGCCCTTGAGGTTGCGAAACAAGAATTCACGCCCACGAAAGTCGACGACGGTGTCTTTCCCGACCGTTCGCACTTTCACCCAACTCTGATCGTCGCCACGACTCACGTTGATCTCGGTCGGCGTCGTCGTCGTGCGCCGAATCATCATCTTCCCACGACTGCCGCCGCAGGCGCCAAGGAGCAGGAAGGCAACCATCGCAGCCCACGTCGAATTCCGCATGATGCAATTCTAGGCTGCGGTGACGACGCGCCGAACTTTTGACCTACGCGCAACGCAACGGCGCTTCGCAAGCTACACGCGCCCGGATGTCTTAATCACCCGTGTTAACATTCGGGCTGCATGGACCTCTTCAAACGAGGGCCCATCTGAAAGGGAGCAGCTATGTTGACGAAGGGGTCCATAACGCTTGGTGACGACGATCACATTTTGTTCGCAAGAACGGCAACGTTCGTCGTGCTGAAACTTATTGTGGAAAAGGGAACGGCCATCATCGGTGGCCCGACCGACGTGCTGGAAGAGATCGAAGCGCCCAACTCCCTCATCGTGACGATGAGTCTCGCAGCCAAGCAAAACCTGCACTTGAGGATGAAAGATCCCAAGCACGGAGAGCCGAAAGAAGGGGAGGCTCGTTGGGAGCTCCTTCGCGCTGAGCCACCCCGCGCTTAGAACAGCTTCGGCGCGGCCCGCCGCGCTGCCCCCCGCCGGGGGACGACGGGCAACGCTGGCTTGCATTGTTTGCTACGAGAGCGCGCCGATATACGAAAGATTCTCGACAGGAGCGTTGTCACACGCCCCGTCGAGGATCGCTTCGACGCCGTCGAGCGTGTCCGACAGCGCGACGACTTCGCCCTTCTTGCCCGTCAGCTCTTCCGCGACATCGAACGGGTTGGTCAGGAACGCTTCGAGGCGTCGCGCGCGTTCGACGGTGGCGCGCTCCTCGTTGCCGAGCGTGGCCATGCGGTCGTTCGCCGTTGCAAGACGTCGTTTGGCGGCGCCGATCGAGCGGCACGCTAGGTATTCAAGGAACACCGGATCGTGCGTGAGCGTGCGCGCGCGGGACAACAAATCACGCGCGCGCGAAACGAGCGACGCATGACGTTTCGTACGATCCGCGCGCGACTCGGAGTGGAACGGATCGACAGCGGGCCACAAGAAGCGCGCGCCGAGCAGCGGCGAGCAGTAGATACGCGTGTCGAAGAGATCGGTCGTCGCGGCGAACTCCGGATCGGTTACGCGCTCGCTCGTTAACCAAACTACGTCTCGGTGAAACGTGTCGCCCTGGTCGCGCAGGTCACGGATGAGCGCGGGCTCGGATCGGTCGGCCAGATAGAACAGTTGCGGTCCGGATCCGCCGAGGCGTTCCATCAACTCCATCGTCATGACGACTTTGCCGGTGCCGGACGTGCCGAACAGTGCGACCGAACCGCGCTCCGGCAGGGGGCAGAAAAAATCGACCGGCTTGATTCCGGTCTCGCGCAGTCCGCTGCATGGCTCCCCGATCGTCGACACGACGGCGGCGAGTTGATCGTCGGGAGTTACCGCAGCCACATACGTACCGCCGTTGGCCGTCTTGTTCACAACGTCTTGGCCGACGCGCAGCGCGACGTCGCCGGTCGCGACACATCGCACCATGCCTTCGTCGCGGACTTGCACAACGCGCAGGCTCGGTGCGGCCCCGCCGGCGGCGATCGCATCAAACAGATCGGGCGTTGCCTCAGGCGCGAATCGCACATCGACGATCGGGCCGTTTTGGGCGATTACAGTTCCGGCTTCAGAAACATCAAAGTTCATGGGTTCTTCCTTCAAGAGCTGCCGCGCGCGATGCAGGCGGTTGTTTACGGTCGATGTCGGCACGTCGAGAAAATCAGCGACCGCCTTGTGCGAGCAGCCGCGTAGGTGATGAAGCACAACGACCTCGCGGAGGGGGCGCGGAAGCTGGCGCACGCGGGCGAACAGGTCCTGTCGCTGCTCGTTCCGCGAAGCCGCCATCCACGGCTCCTCTTCGAGGGCCATGTCGGGGAGCGATCCGACACCCATGTCGCGCTGGCGCAGCAACCGGTAGCAGCGATGCCGCACGATCGCGCGCATCCACGCCGCTCGCGCATCGGGGCGTTCCAAGCGATCCCACGAGCGATAGGCTTCGACGAACGCATCCTGCACCGCGTCCTCGGCGAGATGGTAGTCACCGAGGATGGCGAGGGCGGTCCCCCATGCCAAGTCACGATACTGCTCAAGCTCCATGTCTGCCTCTTAGTGCCATCATGGCGCGGCCTCCTTTACGAAATTCCATTTTTTTTCGGGTGCCTTGATCCGCGCCGGCGCGCCCTCCCCTATCGTGAAACTAGCCGGACAGGCAAAAGCAGGCAGGAGCAGACCGAATGGATGGACAGCACTGGCTCGACAACGTGCGAAGCCGATACAAACGGTACCGTCGCAACGCGGAGGATGCGGCGGCTCAAGTGAGCGACCACGATCTGTTCTGTGTCGCGGGCGGCAACCCCAATAGCATCGCCGTGTTGCTCAAGCACGTCGGCGGGAATTTGCGCGCCCGGTGGCGCGATTTTTTGACGACCGACGGCGAGAAGCGAGACCGTGCGCGCGACGCAGAGTTTGTCGCGGAGGGGGAGACGCGCGAGACGATTCTCGAGCACTGGAACGCCGGCTGGGACGTCGCTCTCGCGGAGCTTAGACAACTTCGGCCCGAAGATCTCGCGCGGATCGTGACGATTCGCGGCGCGCCTTGGACGGTGGTTGAAGCGGTGCATCGCAATCTCGATCACGTCGTGTATCACACCGGACAGATCGTGAGTCTCGCCCGAGTGTTTGCGGGCGAAGCGTGGCGAACCCAAAGCATAGCGATTGGCGAGTCCGACGCGCACAACGCCAGGATGCGGGAGCGGCACGGCGATTGGTGGAACGAAAAACGTAACGACGCATGAGCGTGATGGGTGCGCCGCTGGATCTTGGGCCGCGTTTGCGCCCCTGCACATTCCGCAAGTCGCGCAAGATGGTACGGTCGGCAACATGTTGCGCGATGTGACCGATTCAGACGTGCCGATCTTTTTTCAGCACCAACGAAACAAAGAGGCGCGCCACATCGCCGCGTTCACTTCCAAAAATCCAGAGGACAAAGAGGCCTATCACGCTCACTGGGAGCGGCTTCTTGCGAGCGAGACGGTTCGCGCCAAGACGATCGTAATCGATGAGGTTGTCGCCGGGCACGTCGCCAGTTTCGAACAGGGCGGCGGGCGTGAAATCACCTACTGGATCGACCGCGCGTGCTGGAGACGCGGCATTGCCACCCGCGCGCTGACCGCGTTCCTCCATGAGGAAGAAGTCCGGCCTGTCTATGCCCGCGTGGCGAAAGACAACCCCGGGTCGATTCGTGTTCTTCAAAAGTGTGGATTTAAGGAACACGGGGAAGACAAGGGGTTCGCCAACGCGCGCGGAGCCGAGATCGAAGAGTTCATTTTTCGACTGGAGTAGGGGCGGGCGATTCGCTCTGGTCTGGCGAATGGCGGGGAAGATTGGCATCCTGAGAGCATGATCGCACTTCAGACGCCTGCCTCCCGGCGCATGAGCCGCCTCGTTTTTCTTTTGCTGTTGTGCGGTGCGGTGAGCTGCGTAAGCGTTCGCTCCACGCCGCAAGGAGGCCGGTGGCGCCAGGCCGACTATCACCTCAGTTACGGGCGTCCGTTTCTCGACAGCGACGCGCTGAACGCTCCGGTCGGCGACGACGCGACACTCGAAGACGTCTCCGCGCGCATCTGGTTGGTTTCCGACAACCAGCGGCACGAGTTGCTCGGCAGCAACATCTCCGGGATTCGCATGGCGATCGCGGACGAGAAGTTTGCCGAGAGTGCAATCCGTCCGCCGCAACTCGATCTGTTCGGGCAGGAGTTGTTGCGCGAGGCGTTGGACCGGACGGACGGCTTTGTTCTCCATCTCGGCGACGCGTGCGACATTTCGAACTCGGTTGAGTTCGCGTTGTTTGCGTGGGACATGCGCCGCGCTCGCTCCGGGTGGCTCATGACGCCGGGGAACCATGACGGGTATTTCATGGGCAACACCAGTCGAGTCGGGGACGAGTGGATCCAAAAGTGGAACAACACCGCGGAGGCGTACGAAGAAGACGGGATTGATATCGCCAGCCGCGCGATGCAAAAAAACGACTACGTCGGCTACTACCTCGCCGCCATCATTTTGCAAAACTCGGGTTGGAGCGAGTCGTTGGCTCAGCACCTCGGCGCAGATTGCACAGCGATCCACCAGCGTTGGCGCGAGCTCAAGCAACCATCGTTTGCCCAGTACTGGCGACATCTCGAATCCCTCCAGGCCGCGGTGTATCGCGCCGCTGCCGATGGCAAGACGCACCGCGTTAATCTCAGCAACGCACCCAATGCGAAGATCGGCCCGAACGCTGGCGTGACCCTTCGTCGCATCGCGTGGCACGTGGACCACGACAAGCCGTGGAAGTCGTACCTTGTGCAAGAGATCGACATCGGCGTCAAGGGACACGCCATGAGCGTGCTCGTGTTGGACACGGCGCAGTATGGCTACCGACCGTCGGCCGAGTACGGAGCGTTGACCGCGCCGTTTGCCGCGCTCGGTATGACCGACGTGCAGATCGCGGGCACGCACGGCAACATCTTGCCCACACAGTTGGCGAGCATCGAATGGATGATGGAAGCGATGAAAGCGGAGCGGCGCCGATGGATCTGCGCCGTTCACCATCCGTACGAGGACCTCGGCCGCCACTCGTGGTCGCGGTTTAACAAGATTCGCGATGCGGGCGGCGTACCCGTGACGCTTTCGGCGCACTCGCACGACGGCGAGTATCGGTGGCACCACGACGGCAAGCACGAGGGCGCTTGGTTGGAGCTCAACGTGGGCTCGATGCTGGATGCGCCGGTCGAGTATCGAAACTTTCAAATGCATCAGGTCGGGGAGCGGCTTGCGATGAGCAGCCGCCGGTTCGTCATGGAAGACGTGTTGCGCGAAGACGGACTCATGGCCGACGACACGGCGGGCTATCGTCCCGGCCCCAGTGATCCGGATTACTACATGAACTACCGGCTCGGGTGGAACGCATCCGCGGAAGCGTCGGAGCTCGCGATCAAACGCGTCTTGCTCGCTGGGTATCTGCGGATGTTTCGTCTGTTTCCAACGGATGCGAACAACCCAGGAAACACAAACTGGCCGGTCCGACTCGACGGCACCGAACTGGGTTCGCACCAAAAGGTTCTCGCCGAGATCGAGCGCATCGCGCGTCAGCCCAAAGAGAACACCGATGTCGAGGAACTCGTCCACGTCTTGTACGAGCTGCGCGACTACGACCGCACGCGCTCGATACCCGAGTCGGACAAAAAAGCGATGCGCGCCTATCGGCTGAGCCAGGCGATCTGGGCCGGGCGTGCGGAGCTGGAGGTCCGCGGCGTCGATCCGTACCAGGTTGACCCCGACATCTCGTTTGTGTTGTTTCCCGCGACGGCTCCGCGCATGTCACGCTAGGACCGGCCGATTCTTTTGCGCGCGATGTCACCAACTTCGCGACGATGAAAACCAACACTCCGCGATTCGCTTCAGCGTTCGGATCGCGCTTCGTCATTTTGGAAAGACTCGTCAACGCTCCGCGCGCCGTTAAGCGCTCGTCGCGTCGGGAAGCGTGTAGTCGAACGCATACCCGTGGCCGGTCTTGTCCACGGTGATCGTCATGGTGCCGGCGATGCCCGTGAGGTTTTCGGTTCCTGAGTCGGGCACGACCACAACGTCGAGACTTGGTTTCCCGCGGTTCATGATTCCCGCGTGCTCAAGGACAAACGTTCCGGCGCGTCCGTCCGGCGTCGCGGTCACGCGTTCGAGCGCGACGTATCCAGCCGAAGCCTTGATTTCGGTTTGCGCCGCGAGCATGAGGCCGCGGCTGTGGCCTGCGAGGTCGCCCGCGAATTGCTTGTCGATCGACATGCGCGCAAACGCACCCCATTCGTCGTCGCCGGCGAGGGGCGCCATCGTCACTTCAAACGTTCCTGTTGCGCGTGCGGTCATGTTGGTCTCCTCCTGGATCAGTCGCCGGCTATCGTTCCTGCGAGCCCGGCTTTCCGACGTCGCATCGTAGCCGATCAGAGCATCGCGCTTCGATTAGGACACGGCGGCCGGGCGGGGCCGGTGGCGGGCGAATGCAAACACCCACAACGGGCTGATCGCGAGTGTGAGCGTGATGGTTGCGACCGTTACCTGGTAGGCGAAGTCCGACACGATGTTTGTTTGGCGACCGACGGCGGCGAGTACGAAGCTGAGCTCGCCGATCGGAGCCAGGAGCGAAGCACCGAAAAAACTCGTGCGCCAACTGTGATTCCACACGCGCAAAATGCCGGCGTTGATCATCGTATTCGTCAAGAGCGTGACCGCCGACAGCGCGACGACAAGGCGCCAGTGACGCGCGAGGAACGACAGGTCGAGCAACATGCCAACGGAGACAAAAAACAGCGTCAAGAAGACGACGCGAAACGGCTCAAGTTGTTCGTGAACCCAGTGCGTTTCCTTCGCCGCACCGACGAGCATGCCGCCGAAAAACGCGCCGAGTGCCGTCGAGAGTTCCAGGTAGCCAGTCACCACGGCGAAGGCAAACGCAAGGATCAGCGCCGCGAGGACTTGATACTCCCGGTCGTTCCCGATCCACGCGCCGATTCCCAGTCGGATGTCTTTCTTTTTCGTGATCACGACGACGAGCCCGGCGATCAAGGCGATGCCGATCACTTGTCGCGCCACGCTTGCCATCGAAGGTGTTCCGCCCCCGAGAAGTCCCACGACGATCAGCATGGGCGCGATCAAAACGTCTTGTGTCAGAAGGATTCCGGTGACGTGTTCGCCGAGTACGGTGTTGGCTTCCCCGCGCTGCTGCAGGAGCCGCAACACGACCGCGGTACTGCTCAGGCTGATGACGAAACCGAGCAGGATGCTGCGCGGGAGCGGCCAGTCGAGAAACGTGCCGATGGCAAGCACGCTCAAGACGCTGACGGCGATCTGGATGGCCGTGCCGGTAAACACGAGCCGCGCGCTGGAAAGGAGCCGGTCGGGTTTCATCTCCATCCCGACAAAAAAGAGGAGCAACACGACACCGACTCCGCCGGCGCCCTCCAGGTCCGCCTCGCTCGGTACGACTCCCACCCCGTGGGGGCCAAGAATCACGCCGGCCAGCAGGTAGCCGAGGAACGCGGGCAAGCGGATGCGCCGCAACACGAGACCGAATGCGAGCGATACCAACGCCACGGCCGCGAGACGCAGCATCCAAGGGTCAGCGCTCAAGCTCGCAATCATTGCCACAGTCTACGCGCGGGCCCTAAGCGAGTGCGGGGCGAGCCGAGGTCGTTCACCGCGGGTTCGCCAGGCAGGAATTCGTGTCGCGGCCGGCTCGCGTGCGTTGGATGAATGAGTCGAGCGCTTGCGGCGTTTGTGCGGACGTATACTAGCGGTCTCGCTGACCTCCCGTCGGCACGCACAAAGGGGAGCCATGCTGCTGCAATACTTTTACGACAACGCCTTGGCCCACGCTTCGTACATGGTCGGTTGTCAAAAAACCGGAGAGGCGCTGATCGTCGATCCCGGGCGCGACATCGATGGGTATCTCGCAGCCGCGTCCCGTTCCGACATGCGAATCACGGCCGCGGCCGACACACACATCCATGCGGACTATGTTTCCGGCGCCCGCGAGCTCGCGGAGCGGTGCGGCGCGAAACTGTATCTGTCCGACGCGGGCCCGGCCGAGTGGAAGTATCGGTTCGCCGGGTCGTACGATCATCAGCTGCTCAAGGAGGGCGATCGGTTTTTCGTCGGCAACGTTTGTCTAGATGTCATCCACACGCCGGGGCACACTCCTGAGAGCCTCACGTATCTGTTGACCGACGTCGGCGGCGGGGCGTCCGGTCCCATGGGGGTGTTTACGGGGGACTTCGTTTTCGTCGGGTCGATCGGCCGTCCGGATTTGCTGGAGGAAACCGCCGGCATGGTGGGGACCGCCGCCGCGGGAGCGAAAGATCTCTACCGATCGATCCAGCGGTTTCGTGAGCTGCCGGATCATCTGCAAGTCTGGCCCGCGCATGGTGCCGGGAGCGCTTGCGGCAAGGGCTTGGGTTCGATTCCGACGAGTACTGTGGGCTACGAGAAGCGCCACAACCCCGCCTTGCAGTTTCGGAGCGAGGATGCGTTTGTTGATTACATCCTCGCCGAGCAGCCCGAGGCGCCCACCTATTTCGCTCTCATGAAGCGCGTCAACAAGGAAGGTCCTGCGATACTCGGCGCCGTTTCTTCGCCGCCGGAACTGCCGCCGGAACGCCTGGCCGACACGAGTACTTCCAACCAGGTTGTCGATACGCGAGGCGGACACGCTTTCGCGAACGGATACGCCGCGGGTACGCTCAACATCCCGTTAAAATACTTAGCGGCTTGGGCGGGGTGGCTGGTCGATTACGCCCGACCGCTTTACCTGATCGCGCCCGTCGAGGACCGGCCCGAGATCGTGCGCGTGCTGAACAAGATCGGAGTCGAACAGATCGGTGGGTTTTTCTCGCCCGTCGATCTTGGCGACGCCGGCTTGTTGACGCGGAGCTACGAAGAGCGGTCGCCTAAGGAAGTGGAACCGCGCGTGCGCGACGGCGAGGTCATCTTGATTGACGTCCGCGGCGACGGGGAATGGAACGAGCAACACGTCCCCGGAGCGCAACGTTGTTTCTTGGCTCATCTGCCCCAGCGGCTCCCCGAGTTCGCGGGGAACACGTTGGTGTTTTTGTGCCGAAGCGGCGGCCGCTCCGCGATCGCAGCCAGCCTCGCCTTGGCGGCGGGCGTGCGCCATGTCTTCAACTTGAAGGGCGGCATTCAGGCTTGGGCCCGGGATGGGTTGGCGGTCAACCAAGGATCGCCGGCGTTCGTTGGCCGCGGGGCCGACGCGTCGGCCAGCGAGGACACTGCGCCGAGTCGCGCGGTGTCATGAAACACGAGTGTTCGGCTTCGGTCGTGTTCGTCTCCGATCGAAAGGACTAAATCTATGAAAGACTTTCTGCTCGACCCTTGGCCGTGGTGGTTCTCGGGCATCCTGATTGGCCTGATCGTTCCGCTCCTCTATCTCTTGAGCGGAAAAGCGTTCGGCGTTTCGACGAGCTTTCAGGAACTCGGCGCGCTTTGTGCGCGCGGGAGGGGGCCTGACTATTTCAAGAGCTTTAACTGGCGAGCGGGATTGTGGACGGTCGTGTTTGCGGTCGGGATCGCGCTCGGCGGATTCACGGCCGCTTTCGTTCTCTCCCGAGACGGGATCGACTTTCTCCCCGCGTCCTATCACTCACCGGGCGGTGTGATCCGCTTACTCGTCGGAGGGTTTTTGGTGGGATTTGGAACGCGCTACGCGGGAGGCTGCACGTCGGGGCACGCCATCAACGGCATCTCCAATCGCAATCTGCCGAGCCTCATCGCGACGGTGTTCTTTTTTGTCGGCGGCCTGGCCGTGACCTGGGGCTTAGGAAGCCTGTTGTTTTAGGAGCACGGACAAAATGGACGCAAAGCAAACGAACTCAAAGCAGGGCTTTCAATCGCTTGGCGCGTACCTGCGCATCTTGTTGGTCGGCGCGCTGCTCGGACTGGTTCTCGCAAAGTCCGAAGCGGCGACCTGGGGCCGCGTGCACAAGATGTTTCGGTTCGAGGAAGCGCACATGTATCTCATCATCGGCGTCGCGATTGCGGTCGCCATGGCAAGCATGTGGATTCTCAAGAAGCTGAACGCTTCGTCGGTCGGCGGAGATCCGATCGTCTACCAGCCCAAGCCGTATCACAAGGGCGTCGTCATCGGCGGCATGATCTTCGGCGCGGGTTGGGCGATTACCGGCGCGTGTCCGGGCCCGATCTACGCGCAGATCGGCGGCGGCGAATGGTACGCCGCGATCACGCTCGTCGGCGCGCTCCTAGGAACCTTTTGCTTCGCGTCGGTAAGGTCCCGACTTCCGCACTAGGAGTCGGCGGTTCCACGTCGTCGCGTTGCCGTTTACGATGGCGGCTATGGAGAACCGTGAGAAGCCCGAGAACCCTGAGAACCGCGACGGCCAAGAACAGCTCGACGAAGATCTGTTCGAGCTTTACGACGAGTACTGCCACAGCAGCATGGCGCGCCGGGACTTTCTCGCGCGCGCGGCGGCAATCGGCGCGGCCACGGGCGTAGCGAGCCTCGCCAGTTGCAAAGCGCGGGAGATGTTGCCGAACTATGCGCAGTCCGAGCGAGTTCCGTTTACCGACGAGCGCATCAAGCCGACGTATGTCACCTACGATTCGCCGGGCGGCAACGCAGGCAAGATGCGCGGCTACTTGGTGACGCCCGCTAAGCAGGGGCCGTTCGGTGCGGTGTTGGTCGTGCACGAGAACCGCGGTCTCAATCCGTACGTACGCGACGTCGCGCGGCGGGCTGCCGTCGCGGGCTTTGTCGCGCTTGCGCCGGACGCACTGTTTCCGGCGGGCGGCTATCCCGGCAACGACGAGGACGGCAAGGCGCTGCAGCGCACGCTCGATCGCGCCAAGATTCACATCGACATGCTTAACAGCGCGAAGTTTCTGCAAGCACACGAAGCGAGCAACGGGCGTCTCGGTGTGACCGGCTTTTGTTTCGGTGGCGGCGTTTCGAACTACCTCGCTGTCGAGATGGGTGAATCGCTCCACGCCGCAGCGCCGTTTTACGGTCGGCAGCCCGACCTCAACCGCGTCGGCGAGATCCGAGCGGAGCTGGCGCTGCACTACGCGGAAAACGATCCTCGCGTCAACGAGAACAAGGACGCTTACGACGCGGCGCTCGCCGCGGCTGGTGTGAAACACGAGTCGTTTCTTTATCCGGGAACGCGTCACGGATTCCACAACGACTCGACCCCGCGTTTCGACCGGGCCGCGGCCACGCTGGCGTGGAGCCGAACGATGGCATTGTTCCGGCGCCGACTGGCCTAGCCAGCGTCTCTGCCGGCAGGATTTCGGTTGCAGAGCTCTGCAACACGGGCGAGCTACAACTACTCACGCCTAGATGGAGAAACCATTGGAACTCAAGTCCCTCCCTAAACAATACCTCGCGCCGCACACCGACACCGTCTATCGCGTGTTGCGTGTCGTCGCCGGTGTGCTCTTCGCGTTTCACGGCGTGCAAAAAGTCTTTGGCGTCTTAACCGATCACCAACCGGCCGTGTTTTCGCAGCTTTGGATCGGTGGCGTGTTGGAGCTCGTGACCGGAGCGATGGTCGCCGCGGGTTTTCTTACGCGATGGGGCGCGTTCGTGGCGAGCGGCATGATGGCGGTGGCGTACACGCAGTTCCACTGGAAGCTGAATTTCAACGCCAGCTTTTTCCCCGCGGTGAACAAGGGGGAGCTCGCGCTCGTGTACTCGGTCTTGTTCCTCTACATCGCGTGCAAGGGCTCGGGCCGACCGTAGGGCCGCGGCACCGCCGCGACTCAAGCATAGACGGCGTCGACTGATATGGGCATCGCGACCGACATCATTCTGCTGATCGTTGCCTCGTTCGGGTTCGGCCTTGTTCTGCAACGTCTCGGGCAACCGCTCGTCCTTGGTTACATCGCGGCGGGCGTCATGCTCGGCCCGCACACCTCTGGGCTGACGGTATCGAGCCTCCACGAGATCGAGCTGCTCGCGGAGATCGGGGTCGCGCTGCTGCTGTTCGCACTCGGGTTGGAGTTTTCGCTCAAAGACCTGCGCCCCGTGCGCAGGATCGCGCTGATCGGCACGCCGATTCAGATGCTGCTCACGATCGGCCTCGGCTTCGGGATCGGCATGCAGATGGGTTGGGATTGGAAAACGTCGTTGTGGTTTGGCGCGCTGATCTCGCTGTCGAGCACGATGGTGATTCTCAAGACGCTGATGAACCACGGTTGGCTCGGAACGTTGTCGAGCAAAGTGATGATCGGGATGCTGATCGTCCAAGACCTCGCGGCCGTGTTCTTGCTGATCGTTCTCCCGCAACTTAGCGATCCCGCCTCCGGACTCTCGGTGCTCGGAATCGCCGCGCTTAAGGCGACAGGGTTCATCGTCGGCATGATCTTGCTGGGCACGCGCGCGCTGCCTCTGCTGATGCGGCACGTCGCGCGACTTGGTTCGAGAGAGCTCTTTGCCTTCGGCGCGTTCGTCGCGGGCATGGTGCTGAGCGAATCCGAGTTCGGCCATCAGGCGTTGAGCGATATCGTCCCGCTGCGCGACCTGTTCGGTATGTTGTTTTTCGCGTCGGTCGGCATGTTGTTCGATCCCGCGTACTTGGCCAACCACCTCCTGCAGATCGTGGCGCTCGTCTTGGGCGTGGGTCTTGGGAAGGGGTTAATTTTCGCGCTGGTCGCGAAGGTGTTTCGCTATCGCAACGTCGTCCCTCTCGCCGTCGGTCTGGGTCTGTTTCAGATCGGCGAGTTCGCGTTCGTGGTCGCGCAGGTTGGAGTCTCGACCGGTTCGATCGGGAGCGACGTCTATTCGCTCGTGTTGACGACCGCCATCCTCACGATGGCCCTGACGCCGATCGTTTCCGGCCAGACGGCCCGGCTCTACGCGATGCGGAAGCGACCGTTCAGCCACGAACCGCTCGAAACAAGAAACATCCCGGACGACGGACTGCAGGATCACGTGGTCGTCATCGGCGGCGGCCGCGTCGGCGAGCAGGTCGCGCGCGTCCTGCAACGTGCGGGCCTTCCCTGTGTCATCGTTGAGCTCGACCACCGTCGCGTGGAGCAAGCAAAAATAGACGGAATGCCGGTCGTCTACGGCGACGCAACACACGATGTCGTACTGGAAGCGGCCGAAGTGGGCAAGGCGCGACTCCTTGTCGTCACGACGCCGGACATGGTCACCTCCCGCGCCGTCATCACGAGTGCGAAGCGAAGCAACCCGGACTTAGACGTCGTCGCGCGCGCATCCGACGAGGGGTTCCTGTCGGTGTTTCAGGAGCTCGGCGTCGCCGAAGTCGTGTATCCGCAATTTGAAACAGGACTTGAGATGACGCGGCAAGCGCTCCTGTATCTCCGCGTACCGGTGCCGGAAATTCGACGGCATACCGAGAGGCTGCGCCACGATCTGTTTGCGGGACACCTCAAGGCGTGCGACCGACACGAAACGCTCGCGCAGCTACGCCTCGCCGAGCAAGAGTTCGATCTTCAGTGGGTGCTGATTCCGGAAGCAAGCGCGGTCGCGGGAAAGTCATTGCGCGAGCTCGATGTGCGCGGCGCGACCGGCGCCTCGGTCGTTGGTGTGATTCGCGGCGGCGAGCTGGAGGTCAACCCGGAACCGGGGTTCGAGATGCAAACCCAAGACCTCGTGGCGATCATCGGAACCGAAAACGCACGGCAAGCGTTTCAGAAGCTGACCACACCCGCGCCCGCCGACGACGAGCCGTCGAAGACGCCGCCGACGCACGAATAACAGACGGCGGCAAGCCGATGGCGCGGTACCTGGCGCCGCTCCGCCGCGCTCCGTGCGTTTGCGTCTTGAATCGCGACGACTTTCCCTAGGCTGGATTCGACTACAATCGAATCAGCAGCGCGGGGAAGTTGCTTCTCTCGCGCCGGACGAAATTGCGGAAGGAAGGGGGGGTGAGCGATGGCCGTTGGAACTCACTGGGAATGGCGGGCGTTTGGGTTGCCGCCTCTTGCTGTTTTGCTTGCGACGATGGAAAAGCTCTCCAAGGTGTTCGGTCCCGACGACGAAGGCGAGACACGAACCGACGAGTACTTTTGGGCGCCCGGCTGTGACGCGAACGTCAAGCTTCGCGACGAGCGGCTAAAGTTCAAGCGCGTGCTCAAGCGGACCGACGACGGATGCGAGCTCTGGGCCGAGGAGGCGAACGAGAACTTTCCATTCCCGCTCGCGGATGAGGCGTTTGAGTTCTTGGCGACTCATATGAACGTGAAGCTTCCGGATTCGGTGAGCGAGGGGCGGGAGTCTCCCGCAGCGCTGGAGAAGATGTTTTCCGCGTGCGTTCCGCCGATTCGCACGGTGCCCGTGAAAAAGCATCGCATTCAATACGAGATGAAGCTCGGAACCATGGACTTCGTCATCGAGCTCGCAGAGATCATGGCGCCCCAATGCGCCTGGTCCATTGCGCTGGAGAGCGAGAACCTGCCGCGCCTCGACTCCGGAGACGTCGATCCGCGCGCGGTCGAGACGGGTCTGGAGTTGATCCGTCGTCTGCGCGATCAGCTCAAGCTTCCTCAGGCGATGGAGGTTATGGGCTACCTCGAGCGCTTGGAGGGTTGGGTCTAGCGCTCTTGGTATGCGGCTGCGGCGCCGGCTACTTCGGCACCGCTTCGCGGAGTTTTTGAAGAGCGCCTTGGGCCGCGTTTTGCACGCTCTTGGGGCGTGCCGCGTCGTAGGCGAGCTTCTCGAGCGCGGGGATCGCTTCGACGTCGTTTGCGTTTTGCACGGTCATAATCAAGACGACGAGCGCTTGCTCTTCTTTGTACGTGCCAAGTCGCTTGCGCACAGCCGGGAGCACTTTTTTCCCCATCAGACCGAGTCCGCCGAGGTACTGCAACGCGGCCGGGTCGCCTTTCGCGAACGCGTCGTCGGTCGCCTGCATGTAGAGGTCGACGCCACCTTCGACGCCCCGACGCTGCAACCCAAACGCGGCGTTTGCGCGGACCCCGGTGTCGGTGGCCGTTCGCGCCGCTTGCTCGAGGACGGGATTCAAACCTTCGGCGTCTGAAAAGGCGAGCGCGTGTCCGGACAACCGCTTGAGCACCAGGCCGGAATCGGGATCACGCAGATGCGCCTTGAGCGACTCCAGTGCGATCGGGTCGCCGGATTGCGCCAGCGCGTGGGCGATGACGAGCCGCGTCCCGGGGTCGCGGGTTGTGTCTTCGAACTTGCCGATGACATGGCGGATCGCCTCTTCGCCGCCGGCGAGTAAGACGGCTCGCACCTCCGCGGCTGCTTTCTTGCCGCGTTCGGTTCCACGGATGATGTGCTGCAGGTTCCCGCCGAATTTTTCAATCGCGCTTTCGACCTGCTTGTTCGTCGGTTTCCCGCCGGACGCCGTGGGTTCGTCATGTTCTTTTTTCGGAGCGGGCTCCAGCGTCTTGTTGCGCCATCGCTTGAGTTCCTTTTCGAGCTGCTCTTGCCGTTGGGCCTGGGTGGCCGCGCGCTCGTGGAGCGCGCGGTTTGCAGACTTAAGGTCTGCCAACTGTTGCGCCAGGCCGCGATCGGCGTCTGTGGCGCGCTCTTGGCGCGGCGTGGTGTCTGGTTTCGTCGCTTGGCGGACCACAAAGCCCGAGACAACAGCGCCCAGCACGCAACCGAGAACGACCGATAAACCGTGAATCTTCATGAGAGCCCTCCCCCGCCGCATCGTACGACGTACGGTTCCGTACGTCTCGTATGGTGTGCCTATTCGCTTGGCGAGGAGAGATCATCGCGGCTCACCGGCGCGCGATCGCACGAAAACCACGAAGCTCGCGCGCGGTCGCGGGACTCGATCGGCCTACCGCGTCGCGGCGAGACCGTAGACGCCCAACGCGCTGCGCTTCGCACGCAACGTCAGTTTTTCGCTGTCGCGCACGACGACGAACTCGACCTCTCTGGGGCCGTCGGCCCAACTCCGCGAGAGTCCGTGGAGGACGCCGCCGTCGGGTACGGGCCGACGGTCGTACGCGACGATGATGTCGCCGACCATCACGCCCGCTTGTTTCGCCAGCGCGTCCGGTTTTGAGAAACCCGTGACGAGAAAACCCGTGGCGTCCGGTGCGAGCACCGTCAGCGCGGCCGCCGCCGCCGCGCGTGCTTCGGCGCCGGGATCGCTCGCCGCCGTTGCGCGGACCGCGCGGATCCATGTCGCGCCGGGATCGGTTTCGGGTTTGCCGTGCGTGATCCACTGCGCGAGTTGCACGAGTCGTGTCGCGACCATGCCGCGCGCGTTGGGCGTGGCCGTGAAGTCGCGGAGCGCGGCGAGAAGCGCTGCCTGCGAATCGTCGGTCTGCATGCCCGCGAGGCTCTCGATCAGCGCCCACTGCACGGCCGGATCCTTCTCGATCGGCAAAATGCGCCGGTACTGTTCAAGAGTGCGTTCCAGCGGACGGCTCCAGGGCAGCGACCACGCCGCCTGCAGACGGAAGTCCGCCGGCGCGGGGTTTTCGAGTGCCCATTCCAGGACCGGAATGGTGGCCGGATCGTCGAGTGCGGTCGAGGCGGCCATGTCGGAAAGCCCGAGGTCGCTGCCGCGCCCCGAGTCGTTGCGGATCTTTAACCACAACTCCATGGCGAGCGGCCAGCCCTCGGTCTTCATGGCGAGAAGCTCGCGGAGTGCGGCCAACGCGTGCTGAGCTTCGCCGCGTTCGAACCATCCGTCCATCTCGGCGCGCAGTTGCGCCACGCGCGTGCGTTGTGCTTCCGTGCTGACGTTCGCGCCGTCGGCCGTCGAAGTGCGCCGCAGCGTTGCGTTCGCTTGTTCGAGCGCGAGTTCCGTCTGGCGCAAGCGGTCCGTCGCCTGTTCCAGCTGCAGTCGTATCGCTCGTTCGTCACGTCGCCACGCTTCGGCGCCTGTCGATGCGGCGCGCGCGTCGCTACGGTTTGTGCTGGTCGCGACAAAAGTCAGAGTGGACCCCGCCGTGGCGGCGACGACGGCGATAAGCGCAGCTTTTTTGGTCATGATGGCGACTCCTGTCGAGAGCATTCCCGCGGTGGCTGTTCGTGGCGCGGCCAACGGGAGCAGCGCGATACACCAGGACCGTCGATCGCCCCGGTGGAGATCGTCGAGCCGTCCGCGCAGGTGCGCCAGTGCTCGACGGAGCCGCACGCGCACCGTTTCCACCGGCGTGGCCGTCCGCTTCGCGATTTCGCGCGGCGGCAGATCCTCGAAGTAGCGCAGCAAAATCATCTGTCGGTAAGGTTCTTCCAATTCCAGAACGGACGATACGACGCGGCGGTGCACTTCCGCGCGCGCGACGAGCTCGTCGGCGGCCGCCGCATTGTCGGGCTTACTGGCCGCGCGCTCGTGAACGCGGCGACGCCCCGCGCCCCGCGCTTGCGTGCGCGCGAGATTTCTGGTCACGGTGTAGAGCCATCCGCGCGACGGTCGGGGCTGGCGCAGCGCTTTGAGCATCGTCTCCTGGGCGACGTCGTCGGCGGTGGCCGGGTCGCGGATCAGTTCGCCCGCAACGCGGCGCACAAACTCGGTCTGCGCGAGGAGCGTCTCGAGGTTCGGCGTCGGTCCTTCCATGACTCAAAAAGCAGACTCCGCCGGAACCAAAAACGGGTCAAGAAAATTTCATCGCACGAGGCGACAATGGAGAATTCGAATCCGTTTTGTCGTGCACGAGGGGAAGAACCATGATTCAGATTCGCAGGTCCGAGGAGCGTGGCCACGCCAACCATGGGTGGCTCGACTCGTATCACACGTTCTCATTTGCAAGCTACCGAGACCCGGAGTTCATGGGGTACAGCGTGCTTCGCGTTGTCAATCAGGATCGCGTGACGCCGGGCGCCGGGTTCGGGACGCACGGGCACAAAGACATGGAGATCGTGTCTTACGTGTTGGACGGCGTTTTAGAACACAAAGACGGCATGGGCAACGGGTCCCAGCTTCGTCCTGGCGACGTGCAGCTGATGTCGGCCGGCAGCGGAGTGACCCACAGCGAATTCAACGGTTCGCCGGACGAGGCGCTTCACTTTCTGCAGATGTGGGTCCTGCCTGCGCAACGCGACACGACGCCTCGCTACGGAGAGCGACACTTCGACGCGAGCGAACGGCAAGGGCATCTCCGGCTCGTCGTCTCCCCCGACGGCCGCGACGAATCACTCAAGATCGGCCAGGACGCATGCCTGTACGCGGGGCTCCTCGACGGGAACGAAGAGATCGAGTTTGATCGAGACGAACGCCGGTGCGCGTGGCTCCATCTCGCGCGCGGCACCTTGCTCCTAAACGGGGAAGCGCTGGAACCGGGAGACGGCGCGGCCATCGAAGACGAGCGGCGTCTGACGTTCACGCGCGGCCAAAGCGCCGAGTTCGTCTTGTGGGATCTCCCCGCGCCCTGACGGTTTGCGTGCTCGCCCTCCTGGCCCGCGGTATCCGCTCAGCTATCCCTTAGAAATAAACCGCCCCAAAAACCGGAACGCGGTGGGCGCCGGCTGGAGATATGGTGTGGAGGACTGTTATGCGTCGCGATGCAAGTCTGGTCGAACATATCTTGAACACGCGGGACGAAGATTCGTTTCGCGCGCTCGTGGAACGGCACGCCGATGCCGTCTTGCGGCTCGCCGCGTCCGTCGTGCGCGACCGCCAGGCGGCCGAGGACGTGGCGCAGGAGACGTTTTTGACGGTGAGCCGCAAGCTCGGGCGATTCGATACGCGCCGCAGCCTCCGCGCATGGATTTTGGGGATCGCGTACCGCCACGCGCTCAAGGCGCGCCGGCGGTCCGCCGCCGCGTCGCGGCGCGAGGAGCAGGCCATGACCGATCGCAAAAACGCCGCCGACCAAACGCGTCATGATCCGGAACAAAACGCGAGCCAGCGCGAGCACGCCCGCGTCGTCGCCGAAGAACTGGCGAACCTTCCCGCGGCGCAACGCGTGCTCGTCACGTTGCGCTACCAGGAGGGTCTCAGCTACGCGGAGGCCGCCGCGGCGACCGGCGTGCGCGAGGGCACGGCGCGGAGTCGCGTGGGTCGCGCGCTCGCGGCGTTGCGCGGGTCGCTTTCGCGCCGTGGCGTCGTCTTGTCGACGGGCGCGTTGACGCCGATGCTCGCGGATCTCTCACCGGCGCACGCCGGGACCGCGCTGGTCGACGCGTGCGTCGCGAAAGGCGTGGCGGGACTCGCCGCGCCGGCGGCGGTCGGTGCGGTCGGTCTCAAAATCGGGATCGCGGCCGCCGTTCTCGCGACGGCCGGCGCGTTCGTAGGAATCAACCTGCGTGACGACGATGCACAGCGAGCGGAGCGGCGCGCCGACGCGGCCCGCGGTCCGGCTGCGCGCGTGCTCGCGGACGGCGGTGCGGACGACGCGCAACCGCAGGCGGATGATCGTGGATCGGCAGAAGCGGAGTCGTCGAAAAAACAGCCGGAGACCGTCGCCGGACCGCAGCCGGAGAAGGAAGAACGCTACATCACCGTCAACGGCAAAAAGATTCCGTTGTCGAAGTTCCTCGGTGACAAGAACAAACTCCGCGTCGGCCCGGACGGCAAAGTCCGGCGCGGCCCGATCAAGATCAACAACGGCGGTGCGCGCGTCAGCGGCCGCGGTTCGATCGGTGCGCCCGGTCACATGGACGAGAACGGAAACTGGGTGTGGCCGAAGACGAAGCGTTTCGGAGAGCCGGCGCGGCACTACGGCGACGCGCGTCTTGAGGGTCGGGTCGTCGATCGTGCGGGCGTGCCCGTGGCCGATGCCGTCGTGTATCGGTTGACGCCGGACACACCGCGCGACGAGTCGACGATCGTCAGCGGCGCGTACACCGATCGCGTCGCGAAGACGGACGCCGCGGGCCGCTTCGTGATCGAAAAACAAAAAGCGGGGCGCGCGCTGTTTATGGCGGACTACCGCGGCGTGATGCTCGTGCCGGGAGTCGGCATTGACACCGCGAACGCCGCTTCGACCGATCTCACCGCGGGCGAGACGACGCGCGGGCTCGTCATCCGCGTGCCCGTTGTCGTGAGCGACCTCGCGTCGTTGAGCGGCGTGATTCGCGACAAGGAGGGCAAACCGGTTCCGGGCGCGCAGGTCTGGCTCGGTCGGCGCGTTCGCATCGTGTCGAAACCCGATGGCTCGTTCGACTTCGGCCTCGTGCCCTCGGGCGTGCACATCGTGTACGTCGAGCAAAGCGGACTCGAGACGCACGAGGAGTCGTTCACGCTCGCGGCGCGTGAAAAGCGCGTGCTGTCGGTCGAGATGGCGTACCTCAGCGAGGGCGACAAGCGTCTCGCCGGAATCGTGCTCGACGATCGCGGTTTGCCCGTCCCCCGCGCGCGCGTGACGCTCACCGGCGGCTCGGGAACGATCCGGAGTCAGGGGACCGACGAGAAGGGCCAGTACGCGTTCGAGAAGTTGCCGGCGGAGCTGAGCGAGCTTCGGTTGTCGATCCACGTGACTCCGCCGAAGGGATACTTTCACGCGTACGTGAAGGAGGCGACGTTCCCCGCGGACCACTTTGAGATCCGCGTCGACCGTTCGGTCGAGCTGCGCGTGCGCGTGACCGGCGTGGACGGCGTGCCGCTTCAATCCCTCGCGTACGCCTTGGAGACGCGGGTGAAACGCGGCGAAAAGACGGTGTGGTACGGCGCGCGCACAGGCAGTCGTTTCATCGAGTCCGGCGTTATCGACGACTTGCAGTTCGCGGTCGGCAAGCCGCTCCGCGTCAAAGTCGAAGCGCCCGGCCACGAGGTGTACTTAGAAGAACTCGACACCGCCGTTGACGTCAAAGAGCTCGAGATCCACGTGCAGCTGCGCGCTTCGTCGACAGACGAACCCGAAGACACCGAAGAACAAGCCCCGCAGCCGAAGCCGGAGCCGAGAGAGGAAGACGACGCCGCCGCCGACGACGACGAGACTTGAGGAGCGCTTCCCGTTCTTCACTACATCTCACTGATGGTGATGGCCGCGGCGATCTTGTGGTCGAGGCCCCAGGGACGGGACTCCGCGTTGCACAGGATCGTCACGATCGTGCGACCGCCGTCGTGCAGCGAGGAGACGAAATGCACGCCGGGGTCGGAGCCACACACAGAGTGCACCCGCGGCGAGTCCGCGCGCTCAATGATCCAGACCCCTAAGCCGTAGTGGCTGGAGTCGGGGTCGTTGCCGGTGGACACGGCGGGCTTGAGCACGCTGCGGGTCAACTCGTCACCCAAGATGCGCCTGCCCAGCAGCGCGCGCCAAAAGCGCCCCATGTCGGCCGCCGTGGTGAAGGCACCACCGTCGCCCCCGCCGCGGATGGGGACGGCGTACTGATTCGTGCGCCAGGCGCCGTCGTCGCTCTCGACATAAGAGTGAGCGGTACGCGGCGGCAGGCTGTCCAGGCGGAAGTAACCCGAGTCGGCCATGCCGGCTGGACCGAAGACGTGTTGCGCGACAAACTCGGAGAAGTTCTGGCCACTGACGTGTTCCACGATGAGTGCGAGGAGGACGTAGGCCCCGTCGTTGTAAGCAAACTGATGGCCGGGCGGAAAGAGTTGGCGTGCGTTCTGAAACAGCGGCAGGAAGTCGGCCGGCGATGCGAACGCGTACATCGGCCGCTCTTTCCAGATGTCTTCGTAGTCCTGGCCGCCCTCCTCGTCGAAGTAGCTGGGAAGACCAGAAGTATGGGTCAAGAGCTGTCGCACCGTCACTGCGGGGTCGAAGTGCGGGAACGCAGTCCCGGCGCAGTCGCGCAGGGATGTCTCCAGCGTTAGCCGTCCCTGCTCGACCAGTTTGCAGATTGAAAGGGCCGTGAAAATCTTGCAGCCCGAAGCGACCTGGAAGCGTGTATCGGGTGTATTGGGAATGGAGTCGGAGCGGTTGGCCAAGCCCTGGGCCAGCTCGAACACCACCTCGTCGTCGCGCTCGACGCGCATTACGCCGCTGAACGCGAGCTGGAATTCGTGGGCGCGAACGAGGCTTTCGATGCGCTCGGTGATGGGGATCGGCATGGCGGTTCTCTCGCTGGCTAAGAGAATCCTAGTCTATTGGCCCGATGGCAGGTCGCCGTCTTTGCGGCGTCATTCTCTCGTCACGCGGGATGTAGAAACGACGGTGAGCCATGCTCACTCGGCGGTCGGGCGGCTTTCGACACCTCGGCAGCCCGGGTGTTGGACGGTCGTCGAATTCAGCCCGGACGGAGAAGCGTCGTCTCCTCTCAGTCGCATCGCTCTCGAGGCGATGTCCATCTCTCAGGCGGAGCCTCGACCTGGAAGCGCAGCTCGACAAAACTTACGCGACGGCAAGCACCGCGAACCGTTCACATACGAGCGGCATGTCGCGTGCGGGGACGCGACCGATTCGAGGCAGAAACGCTGCAAAAAAATCCCAGTGGGCGGCGCGCCAACTGGCAAGCGTGCGATCGTCTTCGCCTTCCGCGTAGGCAAAGTCAGCGGGCACGTCTTCAAACGTCTGGACACGCACGTCGGTCGTCTCGATCAGACAAAGAGGCGCCCCGCAGCCGTCGATCACGATGCCGAGATCGCCCACCAGAGGCAGCGGCGAATTGTCGTGCTCGTATTCCCAGAGCGCGCTGCACGTCGCTGTTTTGATACCGGCGACCACCAGCGCGCCGAGCCGATCGGCCATGGCCGGATCAGCGCCAAATCCCCAAGCCTCGGGCATCGGGAAGTCCGCGTGCTGCCAATCGGGCCGCAGTCCGCGGCAAGAGTTCCAAAAGGCAAGAATGTCGGCGGCCTGCTGCACGTAGACAGCTTAGCGTGTGCTGCGGCGCATCGCACAGGAGTGTGGGTCACGCAGCGTGTCGGCGGCTGCCGACGCCGCGATAGCCTGGGCTTTTGGCGGTCGCGACGAGCACGAGCAGTGTGATCGGCAACTGAATCGTCAAAACGCCGGCCCACGAAAATCTGGTGAGCGCCCACGCGGCAAAGTTCGCGATAAAACACGCGGCCCACAAGAGCTCCCAGTTTCGACGCACGCGAAAGACGTTACAAAACAGGAAAAAGTGAGCGACGACAAGCGGGATGAGGGCGACGAACGGTGTCTGGCGAAGAAACCACGTACCGACCGCGCTAAGCGCGAGGAAGCACGCATCGCCACCCGAAAATCGAAACTTAGACATGAAACGCCATCTCGCTCAGCGAGCGAATTGCCGATCAATTCTCGGGGCCGTTGCACCCGGCGCTCAAGAGAACTCGCCGCGGTTAATCGTCGGGTCAACCTTCCAGTTCCAGTAGATCGTCCTCATGCGCGCGCCTTGGCTGAGGCACCAATTTACGGAGATCCAAAGAGCCGGTATCTCTAGGTGATATGAAAGCACTCGTCGACTTAGTGTTTGACTGCACTGCTCGTGTCACCATGCTTCAGGAGATCTGGGACAGGCCGCACGCTAGGCACGAATGCCGACTCTTGCGGCAGAACACAGCGATGATTTTGGCAACCACCAAAGCACAAGTGTCTAGTCGAATTGTCCGCCCCGGTGTTCGTGGATACGATGATTTGTCGCGATCCATGGAGAAGCTGACGTCGATGTTCTGCACGCTCAAAAACAACAGCGATGTGGCGCGTAAAGCAGAGCCTCTGTTGCACAAGGTCGTTCAGGCGTTGGGTGATTTTGATGATTCTAGTTCCAGTTGGATCAGGGGCCGGATTCAATCTATAGCTGACTCCGCTGCGGCACTTGCTCGGCAGGTGGCGATGTCGAGTAACTTCGATTCAATTGCGCAGCACGACGTAGTTTTTTGCCATCAGAACATGAAACACGTGCTTGAAATCTTGCTAGGAATCGAACTAGACTTCGACGCCACTCAGCTTGATGAAGGCGCTGCTGACCCGGAAGAAGACGCTGATGCCCCGAAGGAAGAAGACCCCGATGCCTCGGAAGAAGAAGAACCAAGAAGGGAACGAGAAGGGTCCTGCACGCCAGCGGGAGTTTGGCCGGCTGATCGAGTCAGCGAAAAAAATACTTGAGGCCAAGAAGGGTCTGAGTCTCACGTACCGAGAAATCTGCGATGCCGTAGGCCTACACCCACCTGATCTCACGAATTGGAAGAACGGACGCAAGCCGCCTACGTTGGACGAAAAACTCGTGCGACTTGCAACGTACCTAGAGATTCCACTCGTGCCGTTCCTCATGTATGCGATGGAGCAGCGTGTTGCACTGCAAGAGGCAGCGGAGGGAACAGATCCGAAGGACTGCTTGCTGCCGACGATCGAAAAAATTCTCGCGGATCGCGTTGCAATTTTCGTCCGAGTCGCAGACAAGCCTGGGCTCATGGCTCGCTTGACAACGTGCATGTTTGACAACGAGCTCAACATCGAACGCCTTAGCACGTTTCAGTCAGTGGAGGTTGTGGACGGCGAACGCTTGTATGAGTTTCGAGTCCGTGCACGTTGGATGAAGTCCTCCATCGATCGACTAGATCTCCAGCGCAAGATCACGACGGCTCTTGGTATCGAAGGCTCCCGCCACCAGCTGGTTAGGGTCTGGCCAAGACCCCATCACTAGCTACGAGCGTTGTGTCGCCGCCATGCGCTGGCGTAGCTACAAACACAAACTCAAGCCCCGGCCGGTCCGGCGCGTCGCGCACTTCTAAGACCTCGAATCCGGATTGGGCGAGCGACGCTTCGATTTCGCTCTTTTCGCGAAAGCGCAGAGTGGAATCCGACGTTAGGACGGCGCCGTCTTTTGCGAAGTGGTAGTTCCATCGAAACGAAACAAGCGGCAGCGAAACGTCGGTCAGCTCGACCCATATTTCGACCGGCCCCAGTTCCGGAATCTCAACGCAGCGAAACGAGCGCGCGCGATTCCAATCTTGCCAAGCCCGCCGCGCCGGGTCGCGGACCTCAAACACCAGCCGGCCGTTGGGCCAAAGCGTCTTGCGGATGCCCGCCAACGCGGCGAGCCAGTCCGCGTCGTCTAAAAAAACCTGCGCGACGTTGCCGGTCATAGTGGCGACGTCGACGGTCATCGACGGAAGCGTCGTCGCGTCGCCCAAGAGCCAGCGGACGCGATCGGCGCCGGGCTTTTTGCGCGCCACGTTCAACGAAGCGGCCGCCGGATCGACGCCTATGACATCGATCCCCGCGGCCGCGAGAAGGCACGCGAAGGTTCCGGTGCCGCAGCCGACGTCAAGAGCGGAGCGCGCGCCGAATTCCAAGATCATGCCGCGATAGAGTTCGAGGTCGGAGCGATCGGCGTAGAGATGATCGTCGATCTGCGCAA
Source organism: Planctomycetota bacterium (assembly GCA_021776785.1). Taxonomy (GTDB): domain Bacteria; phylum Planctomycetota; class PLA2; order PLA2; family PLA2; genus JAJFFF01. The sequence goes on from JAJFFF010000013.1 coordinate 53,736, forward strand.
GCCGTGGGTTTATGAACTTTGTGTCGGGCTCCATCGGCCTCGACGATACTCCGGCTCCGCACGCAACCCAAGGGCCGCTACGGCTTAGTCAAACCCGGCTTCAGCAGAAGCGGGGCTACCGCCACCACGCGACCCAGGCTTGGATGAACTCCGAGCCGTTGAGCGCGCCGTCTCCGTTTCGATCCATCCGTCGAAATGTTCGGGAGGCGTCGTCGGGTTTAAGCGCCCCGCAACGATCGAGAAACTCACTCTTGCTCACGTAGTCGTTTCCGTTTTTGTCGAGTCGCTTGTGTGCCGCCGACGCTTCCCCAGGAAGAATGTGGTGCTCCAGGTACTCATCCTTCGTTACCTTGCCGTCGCGATCGCGATCCATCGCACGAAAGAGCGCGCCCGTTCCCGCGCCGGACGGCGGGTACGCCATCTCCAATGTTCCCGGCGAGATGGCGTCGTCACTTTGCGCGTTCCGGGACGCGCGGTTGAGAGGTCGGAGCGCAAATCCGCTGGCGATCCCGACAAACACAGCCTCGAGTTTCGCGCGCCTTTTCGCCGAAGCGCTAGCGATGCCCTTCGCGCCCAAGAGCCTGATCAGTTTTGCTTCGTCACCGTCTCGGTGACACGTCATCTCCACGTACCTGACGCGCTTCCGTCCCTCTTGAACCTCCACTTGGACCGCGGGGCCGGGAAGGTTTTTGGCGAAGTAGTATCGAATGTTCTTCGTCGCCGAAACGGTGACGACGTACACGCGGCAATCAAACGTACCGGTTCTCGTGATCGTGCGCTTCTCAACCATGCGGACGTGTTTCTCGCGGCGTCCGAGCTCTGTGGCGAACGCGGCCCAGGTCTTTCGCTCCCGCCGCGGCGCGCCCACCGGCCGCCCATCGTTGTCGAGGCGCTGGTACTCAAACATCGCGCCCGTGTCGTCAGCACGTACGCAACGAAACAACTCGTGCGTTTCGGTCCGGCCGTCGGAATCGACAACGCGAGTCAGAATTTTCGAGGCGCGACCCGGACGACATCCGGCGCGTAGCTCGTTTGCCGAGTAGGGAAACCGGTTGCGGTCGGGGCCGATATCGCCTTCGCCAGCAAAAAACGCATCGGCGAGGAGAAGGAGCACACAAAGACTTCGCACGTCCGAAGGATACGACGTGGCGGCGAAACCGCCGTGGTTCGTTTACATACGAGTGACCACAAGCATGGCCCATCAAATGTGGCCCGTGTTCGAGGACCGAGCTCGGTCCGACTCGAAGACAAGATGACAAACAGTCTGTCGGGGACCCGGTACGGAAGCGGCCGCGCGCGGCGTCTGAACTGGCACACCGTCGCGTGCGTGATCGGGGTTAGCCGTCCGGATTACTACCCAAACCAGCAGTCTTGCGTGTTGAGCTCGTGGTTGCCGGCGGCTTTTAAGTAGAGAAAGAGCTGCATGCGATAGGCGGCCAGACACTGCGGGCCAAACATCAACAGCACGCGGCCGAGAAACTCGGATCCGCCCCACGGAAGTTCGAGACGATTCTCCGCCAGATCCTTGTCTGAGACCTTGCTCACCGCTTCTCGAAGAGCATGAGCCTGGTCGTCCATGGCCGCAGCGAATCCGGCTAGGTCCAACGTCTCCGCGCGCGTTTCCAATTTGAGAATGGCGGGATCTTGTGTCCACCCGCTGATGAGGCCGTGCACGCCGTGGATGGCGCAGTACGTCAGGTAGCGCAGGAGTTCGAGCGTGGAACGTTGGGCGGGCGTCGGTCGGTAGTCGAGTCCGCCCTCGGGAATTTTTGTAGCCAGGTGCTTGATGACTTCGATTTCGCGCGTCATCGAGTCCAGGAGGTGGTCTGTGATTCGCATACGTTTTCTCTGCGTCTCTTTCGATTCTTGAGTCGGACTTCGCGGTTGGTGCACGGGTCGCGGTTCGCTCCTTGATCTCGACTCCGATTCCTCGCTCTCGCTATTCCAAGCACTTCTTTAACGGGCTGTCAGCAGCCCGTTAAAAAAGTCACATGGGCTGCGAGCGGGCCTCGAAGGCGATCTCTGCGTCGCGCATCCTCGCTGTAGCGTTGCTACAGCTGCGGTTCGCTCCTTGATGTCGACTCCGATTCCTCGCTCTCGCTATTCCAAGCACTTCTTTAACGGGCTGCTACGGATCGATACCCGGTGGCGGCGGCGATTCTTCCCAGATTCCGACCCATTCGTTCGCGTATCGTGCGTCGAAGAATTGGATCCAGCTTTCGCGCACCGCGTTTTTTTCGCGCAGAACCTCGATGATCGTTTCGATCGCTTCGTCTGGCTTCGATAGCGCCAGATCGATGTAGGAGTAGCGTTGGCCGTATCCACCTCCGATGACGGCGCCGAGCTCGCGTCTTGCTAGCGCGTCGGCAAGTGCATCTTCCATCTCGTCTTTGTTCTGCAACTGTTCGCTGGAGAGGCTGCCCGGGCTGTCCGTCTTGACGTAAGCGAAAAGTTCGCCGAAGCGCGAGTAGCGACGCGAATCGAACGCCACATTCGAACGCGCGGCGACCCACATCGCCGCGTGGCATGACTTCCCAACCAAGAGGTCGAATTGATGCGGGTAGTCCTCGCGCTCTTCGGGTTTTAGCTCCCATAGCGAGTACCGCGCGGTCTCCGCGATCTTCCAGAGCGGTTGAGCGGGGAGGTCTCCCTTCACCGAACGAATCGCGACATCGACGGCGTTCTGCAATTCCGACATGCGCACGGCACGTTCGCGTCGGCCGGATCCGCGCTGGACTCTTAGGTTTCCGATCCAGATACTGAGCGTCTCCTCACCCAGGATGGATTCCGAGGCGACGAAGGCGGAGTTGCGCGCATTCTGGTCGTCCGGGCCGTCGTACCGTTTCGAAAAAAAAGTCAGATCGACAAGGTTTTCGTCTGTGGCGGTGGCGACGACGCGCGTGTTTTCGATTCCCTGAAGTCCCCGCGCATCCAACATGGCGACGGCATGGTCAACACTCTCGCGCGGCCTCGAGTTGAGAAACTCCCAGCCGTCGAATCCAGGGCTGCGGTCAAGAATCGTCTCGATCATCGGGTGCAACTCCCGATCCGCTTCCGGCGTGATGGCGAGCTGACGGGGTCCGAATTCCCACCTCAGGCGTTCGTCGATTGCGAGCAGATGTTTATTGACCCACCCGGGGAGGTCCCATTGCTTCTCTCCCCGCAACAGGCTTTCGATGTCGGCGCGCGCGTCGGCAAACGAAGACCACCACGCATCGATGCGATCCAAGACCGCGGCGCGCTGCTTCTCATCCCACGCGCGACCCGTCTGCAGAAATCGAAATCTCATGTTCACTCCATGCGCGAGTCGTTGGCGAACGCGCGTGACATCAGATCTGCTCGACGCGTCCGCTTCCGGGTACGCGGCAACTCACCAAGTGCGACGAGTGGTATCAAACATATCGAAAAACATCCCGTTTCTGTTGTGCGGTGCTCGACGCTCGACGGGCTCATGTACCTGGCACGGTCGACGCGATGCACCTATGATCCGTCCGTGTTTGCGAGGATCCTTGCCTTCGGTTGGAGCTCCCACCGGAGGCGCGCATGACCGATGCCGGGCGCGTCGTCATTTCTGTCGAGGACCTGCACAAAGGCTTCGACGGCCACGAAGTTCTCCGCGGCGTTAGCGTCGAGATTCGACGGGGTGAGTGCGTCGCAATTGTGGGCCGCTCCGGAGCGGGCAAGACCGTGCTGCTTGAACTCTTGATCGGCGCTTTGACTCCCGATCGCGGGCGCATTCTGGTTCCGCACCCCGACCGCCCGGACGGTCCGTTGGTGGACATGGCCCAGCTCGACGAGGAGGAGTTGGATCGCGTGCGTGCCCAGACGGCTGTCGTCTTCCAGCAAGATGCGCTGTACTCCACGACGGTGCACGAAAACATTGCGCTCGCACTTCGCGAAACGCTGCGCCTACCGGAACCGGAAATTGAGCGCCGCGTGCGCGAAGCCCTTGCAGAAGTCGGGCTGCCTCCTTCGCCGGCGATGCTCAAAACCCGCCGCGACGAGCTGTCGGGAGGGATGCGCAAGCGCGTCGCGATCGCGAGGGCGCTGGCATTGCGACCACGCGCGATCGCGTACGACGATCCAACCGCGGGCCTGGATCCTTCCCGCGCCGGCGCCATTCACGAACTCATTTGGAAGGCGCACCAGTCGCTCGGCGCACCGGGTTCTCGGCAGACGACACTTGTGATCACCCACGATAAGGACCTCCTTCGTAGATTCGAGCCGCGCGTCGTCATGCTTGAGGAGGGGCGCGTCTTTTTTGACGGACCATGGAGCCAATTCAAAGCGTCGGATTCTCCCAATATCCGCCCCTACTTCGACCTCACGCCGTAACTTCGTGTGCCCACGCCGTAGCACCGTTGGGGCGGGTTGCGCGGAGGTTGCCCCGCTCGCTGCTTGCTGCCGGGACACGTCGGCGGAATGAGAGTTGCGTCGAGCCCCGTGGAGGAGTTCATGGTTGTCGTCACAAAACGAGAGAGCCGCCGTACGAACGAGGTAGCGATTCGTGTAAACGGAGTCCACAAAGCGTTCGGCGAGCACCAAGTCTTGCGCGGCGTTGATCTCGAAATCAACCGTGGCGGTCTGGTCGCCGTCGTCGGCGGATCCGGTTGCGGGAAGACCGTGCTGCTGCAACACCTCATCGGTCACCATCGACCGGACCAGGGCCGCATCTATCTCGCCGACTACGACCTTCCGGACGCGGGGCTGGTCGATATCACAGAGTTGGACGAGCAGGAGATGGACAAGCTGCGCGCGCACGCGGCGGTCGTGTTTCAGCGCAACGCGCTGTTTTCAGCATCGGTGTACGAGAACATTGCGCTGTCGTTGCGCGAGGTCGAACACTTAGATGAGGCGGCGATTGGTCTCCGGGTCCGCGAAGCGCTCGACGCTGTCGGATTTGCGGGAGATCAGTCGCTCGAGCACAAACAGCGTGACGAGCTTTCCGGCGGTATGGCCAAACGTGTCGCGGTCGCGCGCGCCATTGCGATTCGCCCGATGCTGATTTACTACGACGAACCGACGACCGGCCTCGATCCGGTGAGCGCCGCACGCATTCAGGATCTGATCGCCGAGATGCACGCGCGCGGAACCGACGACGGGCCGCGCACGAGTCTCATCGTCACGCACGACAAAGATCTTCTCGTGCGCCTGCGCCCCCGCGTCGTCATGCTGCACGAGGGACGCGTCCACTTCGATGGCTCGTTCCCAGAGTTCGCGGCCAGCGAAGACGCCGTCATCCGACCTTACTTCGAGGTGATGCCGACACTGCACGAACGCGAGCTGGCGCCCTAACAGCCCGTTGAAAAAGTGCTTGGAATAGCGAGAGCGAGGAATCGGAGTCGAGATCAAGGAGCGAACCGCAGCTGTAGCAACGCTACAGCGAGGACTCGCGACGCAGAGATCGGATTCGAGGCCCGCTCGTAGCCCATGTGACTTTTTCAACGGGCTGCTAAGCGACAACGAGGGCTGCAGCCGTTGCAGCCGCAGCCCTCTTTTGTGGTTGTCGGTATTGGTCGGCGTGCGTCGTCGCCATTATTGGGGAGTCGGCAACGGGCCGAGCCCGCCGTGGAACTCCTTAAAGATCCATCGGCCTTCGGCTACGCGTTGGGCGATTCCCTGGCTGTGCGAGTGAAACACGATCTCGACGTTGGGGTTTTGCGTGCCCCCGGCCGTGCAGAGATCGATCGTCATCGGATCGTTGTCTCCAATGTCGATCGCGATGCACTCAAACGCGTACTCTGCGGTGTCGCCCACGATGGTGAGCGTCTGGCTGCTCTCGGGCGTCACGACGAGTTGTTTTCCGAACGCCGGGCGATTCGCGAAGAATTCCGTGATCGTGTCGCCGCCCTCGAACCGCGTGCCGCCACCGGTGACGAACAAACTGTCGTCGGCCCAAACCGTGCGCATGAGATCGCGATCACCCATCAGGTTCGCCAGGTGAAACGTCTCACGCATACGCCTGAATCCCACTTCGTCGCCGATCGTGAGAGTGTTGCCGACGACCGCGCCCCCGATGGTGGCTTCGCGTGGTTCGAGAGGGGAGAGCAGGGGACCGCTCGCCCCGTTGAGCTCTTGAAACTTCCAGCGCCCGTCTTCGCCGCGAACGACCATTCCGGTGCTGTTGGTGTGCGCGACGATCTCGACATCGGGGTTCTGCGCGCCGCCGATCGAAAGCGGCGTGGTGCCCGGGACGTCGTCGCCGACGTCGATCGAGATGGTCTCGAAACCGTACTGCGCAACGTCGTCTTGCACGGCGGCCGCCCAGCTACTCTCGCGCGTGACGACGAGGTTGCGCCCGAACTCGGGGTTGCTCGCAAGAAACGCGGTGATCGCATCCCCGCCGACCAACACCTCGCCGGTGCCCGTGGCGAGCACGGCGTCGTCGGTCCATAGGTCACGCAAGAGGTCGGCGTCCCCTGTCGTCATGGCCTGATGGAAGTTTTGCCGCAGCTGTCGGAATCCCAACTCGTCGTCAAGGGACAGGGGGATCGCGGTGTTGTCCTCGGTCGTCTTTTTGCCCTGACACGCCGGCAACAGCGTGAGGGCGAATATGAGTGCTAGAGCACGCATGGTCATCTCCTTTTCCTATCAGTGCGCGCCGGGGCACCTGGAGGGCTCACGAAACCCCAAAAAAAAGGAGCTTCGCCGCGCGGCGTTGCCGACGGCCTACTTCGACGTTGGATGGGCCGCGCGGGCACAAAAGCACGAAGCCCGGATCTTGATGGTGGCGTGGGTCCAGGCCGCCGCGAAGCGTCGCCGCACCGCCGTGGCTTTGTCCACGCTTCCCCGGCGCTCCAGGCACAGCGCCAGTCCGTGCAGGGCCCAACCGTTCTCGGCGTGTAGCTCGAGGTCCTTGCGGTAGACGTTTTCGGCCTCCTCGACCTGGTCGGCGTCGAGCAGGAGCGCACCCAGGGCGTGCCGCGACGGCATCATCCACGACGACGGCTCCTGATAGCCGAGCCGGTCCTCAAGCTCGACCGCTCGCCGCAGGTGGGCAAGACCCCGCGTGTTCGCGCCCGACTTGAATGCCCTCTCGCCCGCCAGCATCTGGCGCGCGATGGCAAGCACGTCGTGTAGCCGCACGCGGCGATTGCGCGCGTCTTTCGGCACCGCTGCGGCGAAGCGCTCAAACGCGTCCGCCTCGGTGCCCGCCTCGTTGAAGCGTGCGGTGTTGGCGTACGCGACGCCGCGTCCGTAGTGGTGCAGCGCTAGCGCGTGCGGATGCTGGCTCAAGGGCGGGGGAGCGGCGAGCAGTTGCTCCCACCGGCCGAACCGAATGTAGACGTGCACAATCGACGTCAGGTACTCGGCTGCGCCGCTATCGTCGCGCAACTCCTCCGGGATGGCGGCGGCCGCTCGCGTACTGCCGAGGATGGCGTCCTCGTACCGTCCCGCGTACATCGCCGCCCACGAAAGGAAGTGGTTGTTATGCGCGTGCGAGAAGTGGAGGCGGCTCCGAGGCTCCGGCTTGCGTGCGAAGTACGCGCGGTCGAGGGCCGTGGCTTTTTTGTTTGCCTCGACCGCGTCCAGGTACCGGCCCAAGCGCACGTAGATATGCGCCGGCATGTGCACGAGGTGGCCACTTCCGGGCACGAGTCCCGCCAGCCGATCGGCGGCCGCTTCCGCGCGTTCGGGATAGGGGGACGGCTCGATCGCGTGGATGTAGAGGTGATTGGCGCCGGGATGGTTCACGTTGCGTGCGAGGACGCGCTCAAGCGTGGCGACGATCTCGTTGGTCCGTCCCGCGGGCTTGCCTCCCTTGCTCCAGAGCGCCCAAGGATTCAAGTTCATCAGCGCGTCCGCATACAGCGTCCCGACGTCGTCGTCATCGGGGTAACGCTGCCACAGTTCGCCCATCGCGTCCGCGTACGCCTCGTTGAGTGCCGTGCGGTCTTTCGGCGGTGGGTCCGCGTAACGCTTGGCCAGGGCGTCAATCAAGCCTCGCTCGACCGGCGTCGCTCGAGCGCGCTTGGCCCGTTTGAGCGCGGCCATCGCGCGCCGGATGGACTTCGCATCCGGGTCGACCAGATTGTAGTACGGACCGAGTGCGAAGGCTTCGCCCCAGTACGCCATCGCGCATTCCGGATCGAGGTGCGCCGCATACCGAAACGACTCCGCGGCCTCGGCGTGGTTGAATCCGTAGACGAGCACCAGGCCCTGATCGAAGTACTCCTGTGCTTGCTCTTCGTTTGTGCTGACTTGGCGCTTGTGATCGCCCATGCCGTCGAAGCGAAGCGGCGGCGGCATCGCCGCGGGTGTTGTGGGTGCGCGTGCGCATCCGAGCACGAGCAAGAAGACAAAGATGTATCGCATGCTAATTCCTTACGCGCCGGCGCTCGGCGTGGGTGACGCCCGCGGCCGCGGCAAAGACGGCGTCGACTCCGAAGTCGCTGTGCCAGGCACCGCCGTCGTTTTTTTTCCCTATTCCTGTGCCACGGGTGGGCCGCCCAATTCTTGTAGTCGGGCGCGGCGGGTTCTCCATTCGTGGCCGTCGAGCGCGCGTCGCTTGCCCTCGGCTCCCATCTCGAAGCCCGTGATCACCTCGACCCAGATTCGGATGCGCACCGGGTCGCCGCGAAGGGGCGTGCGCTGCGCGTCCCAGACGTGAACCGTTCCGGAGAACGAGCCCGCCTGGATCCGTCCGTCCCGCGTGAACGCGACGCCGCCGGAGTTTGCGTTTTGCGTCAGCGTCGGCCCGATCGGTTGCGACGTAGAAACGTCCCAGATGCGAACCGTTCCATCGGAGGAGGCGGTGACGACGGTGCGACCGTCCGAGCTCAGCGCCGTACCGACCCCGACCTCGATGGGACTCGGGAGCCTAATGACTTCGGAAACGGGTTTGCCGCTGGCCACGTCCCACACCCAGACGGCGTTGTCCACACCACCCGAAGCGACGCGCCGGCCGTCGCCGGAAAACGACAAGGATGCGCCCGAGCCCCGGTGTCCGATCAACACGACGGGAGGACCGTCACTTTGTGTGGCGAAGACGCGGCATCGCTTGTCAGCTCCGGTCACGCCAAAGCGAGCGCCGTCCGGGGAAAACGCCACACCTTGCGCGCGCCCGACGATCGTCAGCGCGGGGCGCGTCAGTTCGCCGGTGCGGAGGTTGCGGAGCTCGACCGAGCCGTCGAACGAGCCGGCGAGCGTGCGCGTGCCGTCCGCGTTGATCGCCACCGACCAGACGCCGCCTCCCGGTTGACGATGTTCAAACACGAGCTCACTCGTCGCCGTGTCGAATAATCGACTCCGATCATGACAGCCCAGCATGACTCGCGAACGATCCGTGCTGACCGCCATGGCTCGGATCCCGCCCGCGTGTTGCACAGTACACAGCTTTTTTTTCGTCAACGCGTCGTGCACGTTCACCGTTTCGCCGTTCTTGATCAGTACGTAGCGACAGTCTTTGGTGTAGATGGCCTCGTGATCAAACATCTCGTGCTGCACGATCTCTACCGATTGGCTGGCGGCCGGGCGCCAGATTCGCGCCGCGTTGTCGTCGCACCCGGTCGCGAGCCGCGTCCCGTCGCCGGCCCATGCGACGGAGTGGACCTGCGCTTCGTGTTCGAAAGCGGGCCCCGCTGGAGCGTTGCGATCGGGGTCCCAGAGCTGCGCCGTGTTGTCAAAGCTCGCGACGAGGACGCGCTTGCCGTCCGGGCTCACGCGCAGGCGATGAATGAGACCTCGGTGCGCCCACGGCCCGGCCACGTACTCGCCCTTGGATGTATCCAGCGTCTTGTCCGCGTCGGCGATCGCCTGTTCGATACTCCACACGTAGACGTCGCCGTTCCCGTCCCCGGTGACGATCCTCGCGCCGGGAAGAAAGTCAGCAGCGCCCACGCGCGATGCGTGCCGAAACGTGGCGACTTTCTCGCGCGAGTCGAAGTCCCACAGCAGCGCTAGGTTGGCGTGCGACGACGTCAAAATGTACTGGCCGTCGGGACTCACGGTCACGTCGTGGACCACGTGTGCGTGCTTTTCGAGCGCCCCGAGAAACTGTCCGGTCGTCGCGTCCCAGATCGTGACCGCTCCGCTACCGCAACTGGTGACAACCTGGTTGTCGTCCGGGTGGCGGTAGGCGACGCCAAGCACGCCTCCGCTCGCGATCATCTCCACGATCGCGCGCGGCGTTCGCCGCTCAAGGTGCTCGAAGGTGTGGATGCGGTCGCCCGTCTTCATGTTCCATTGAAACGCCGTTGTCGAATGAAACTCGGCTGTAAGCAGGCGCGTGCCTTCCCGTGAGAACGCGACTTCGTGGACGTCGCCGCGATGTTTGAGCGTATTCGTGCGTCGGCCGGTGGTCACGTCCCACAGCTGTGCCGTGCCGTCGTAGCAGCCGGCGACGAGCTGATCGCCGCGCGGACTCATGGCCACACTGGTGACCGGCGCGTCGTGCTCAAACAACGCTTCGAGCGTGTTCAGTTCGCGTCGCCACGCGCTCAGGTTCGCGCGAATCACGCGCTCCATCGCCGGGTCGTCGTTTGGGCAGAGCTCAAGCGCGCGCGCCAGCCAGAGCATGCCGTGGCCGACATGGCCGTCGTCGCACAGGACGAGCCCCCGGTCGACCGCCATGCGGAAGTTTAGGCGCTGCTGGGCATCGCGTTCGCTCTCGGCGCGCTCCTCCGCCGCGGTCGCCTTGACCAGGCCGAGGGTGGTGCCGATGAGTCCGAGGACGAGCACAGCGAATACCACTGACGCGGCGATCACGACGCGACGATGGCGGTGCACGAACTTCTTGACGCGATAGGTCGTAGACGGCGGACACGCTTCTACGGCTTCGTCTTTTAAGAACCGTTCGATGTCGTCGGCGAGCGCCGCGGCGCTTTCGTAGCGGCGGGTGCGGTCCTTGTCCATCGCCCGCATGACAATCCAATCGAGCTCGCCGCTCAACGCCCGCCGGAGTTGGTTCGGGCTGCTTCCGCGCAAGGCGGACAGCGTCTCCGTCTTGTCGCCCAACGTGCTGATGCGCGTGCTCGGCTTAGGCGGTTCCTCCTCGCGAATGATGCGCAGGACTTCCTCGAACCCGGCCACTTGGAAACGCCGTTTGTCAAATGGAGTTGCGCCTGTGAGCAGCTCGTACACCAGGACGCCAAGCGCGTAAATGTCGCTGCGTGTGTCCACGTCGAGTTGGTTGAACTTGGCTTGCTCCGGACTCATGTACTCGAACGTGCCAATGATCTGGCCGTACTGCGTGAACATCGTCTTTTCGGTCAGCTTGTGGCCGAACGCCTTGGCGATGCCGAAGTCGATGACCTTTGGGACGGCTTTGTCGTCGTAGTTTGCAACCAAGATGTTGGCCGGCTTGAGGTCGCGGTGAATCACGCCCTTTTGATGCGCGTGGTGAACGGCACGGCAGACGCGCACGAATAATTCCAAACGCTGTCGCGGCGGTAGTCCGTGGTCGTCGCAGTACTCCGTGATCGGAACGCCCCTCACCAGCTCCATCGCAAAGTACGGTCGACCGAGATCGGTCGCGCCGGCGTCATACACCTTCGCGATGTTGGGGTGTTCCATCAGTGCGAGCGCCTGCCGCTCGGCCTCGAAGCGCGCGATGATTTCACCGCTGTCCATGCCCGGCTTGACGACCTTGAGAGCGACGCGGCGCGAGACCGGGTGCGTCTGGTCAGCCATGTAAACCGTGCCCATGCCGCCCTCGCCGATGACCTGCAATAGCTTGTACGGACCGATGACGGTTCCGGGTTGTTCGCCGGCGGCGGGGATGTCTTGGAGTTCGACCGGGGAAGCGGTCGCATCGCGAAGGAATCCGCCGGCGCGCTCCTCCGCTTGGAGGAGCTGTTCGACGCGCTTGCGAACGGCGGGGTCGCGGACACGGTCGAGGTAAGCCGCGCGCTCGGCCGGATCGCTTAGCTTTGACGCTGCGGCGAAGATCGCTTCGACATCGTGGTCGCTGTGCCAGGCACTGTGTTTTTCCATCGGGGCTCAAGTTCAGTAGCGAGTTTGCGGACTTGAGGGCTCACGGGAAACAAAAAAGACGGGCTGGCAACGGCGCCAGCCCGTCCGACGGAGCCCGGTGTCGCTACGGAGCGAAGATGACAACCTGCTCCCAGTTCTGCGTGCCGTCCGGGGAGAACGGCGGTACGGCGGACTTGATCGCATTCGGCAGGTCTTTGGGGTCGAGAACACCGTGGTCCGCGATGATGCAATGGAAGTCGCCTCCGAACGGGTCCTGCACGGCCCGCGACGGATCCGCGTTCAGCGACAAACGGCCGCTGAAATTGCCTTTGCCCGACTTGCCGATGATTTTGCCCGCGAGCTGCACCGGGCGACAAGGGGTCACGCCGCAGTTCACCTCGATGACCCACACCGTGTACGCGTGGTGAGGAGCAAGACCGACCGTTTGAATGTTGATCGTTACGCCGCTGTCGCTGCGGTGGATTTTTCCTTTCGCTCCGATCACGGGCGGGCCGTCCTTGACCGGCGGCGTCCCGCCCGGGTTCGGGACGAGGTGGAACGCCGCGCCGGTGCCTTGCACGACAGGCGTGGCGAACGCGTTCGACATCGCGACCGCTCCGACTGCGAGCGCGACCATCAGTCCGAAGATGCGCCATTGTTTCATCGAATCAGCTCCTTGCTCGAGAGTTTCGTTCCGGGCCGCATACAACTGTCGGCCCCGTTCTCTAGAGCGAGTTTTTTGGAGCGCGCGGCTCACAGAAAACGGAACTACTGCTCTTCGAGGAGCGCGCTGTAGAGGAACGCGCGTGCAAACGACCAGTGTCGTTTTGCGGTTGCCGGACTGATGCCCATCGCGTCGGCTGCCTGTTGGAGCGAGCAACCCGCATAGTGCCGGAGCTTCACGAGGTGCGCTTTCCGCGGGTGCTGGCGCTCGAGCTCTTCGAGCGCCTCGTCGATGGCAAGCAGCTCATCCGGCATCGCTTCGCTCGCCGGAAACGCACCGACGAGGTCGAGTCGTCGCCGGTCGCCGCCGTGTTTGGGGCGCAGCTTTTTTCGTGCGCGGTCGATCAGAATGCGACGCATGGCCTCGGCAGCAGCGCCGAAAAAATGGCCGCGCGAATTCCAACCCTGGGCTTGCTCCCCATCGACGAGGCGCAGATACGCTTCGTGCACGAGCGCGGTTGCCTGCAACGTTTGGCCGGGATTTTCGCGCGCGATCCGTGCCGATGCGAGCTTGCGCAGTTCGTCGTAGACCAGCGGCAGAAGTTGCTCGCTGGCACGTGCATCACCTTGCTCGATGGCGTAGAGGATCTGCGTCACGTCGCTCACGACATGGACATCGTACGCGATTTGAGGCTCTCGGAGTGGCGGGTGCCGATTCGGGCGTGCTACTTCTGGCGCGTGTAGACGATCTCGACCGACTTCATCTCGCCCTGGCCCATATCCATGTAGTACTCCATGGTTTGTTTGTCGTCGCCCTGGAGTTTGAGGACGAGGCGCGCGTTCACTTTCATGCCGCCGGGCCCGAACCAATGGCCCTTGTATTCCCAGCCCTTGCCCTTCTCGATCGATTCTCCGTTCATCCACGCCATGCCGGTTGACATGGTGTCCATCCAGACGGACTCGTACTTGCCCGAGCCCTTGTTGAATGCGACGTAGCCAACTCCTTTGAACGGCACGCCTCCCGCTTCGCCGTCATAGTCCTGCCTCAAAATCAGGTCGTTCATGACCATGGAGTACGTCGTCTTGCCGGTCGTCTCCTTGATCGAACCGTCCATCTGCGTTTCCTTCGCAGCGGTGGTCCATGCGCCGACCATCTTCTTGAGCTCCGCGTGTTCCGGGCCCGGCTTGCCGAGCTCGGCCCAAGCTTTTTTCACCGCTTCGTTGTCTGCGTCGTTGTCGGCGCCGCCGCCGTCCTGAGCCGAAACGCGGCCAAGCGTGAACGATAACGCCAGCGCTCCGGCGACCAATGCCATCCCAAGTCCTCGCAACATGAGTACCTCCTTGTGCGCGCATCTTAGCGTAGGCTCGATTGGCCCGCGACCGCCGATCACGTGTACGATCGCCAGCGCTATGCACACCTCGGATCTCGTCGCCTCTTTTCTGGACCATGTCGACGCGCATTACGTCATCGCGGACAAGGCCGCCGCGATGCGCGAACGAATCGAAAAAAAGCTCGCCGCGGGAGCGTACGCGTCTCTGGGGCATCAGGCGTTCGCGGAGTCCATCACGGCGGACTTAAGGGAGTGCGCAGGGGACCTGCACTTCAAGGTTTCCTACAAAGAGGAACCGCAGCCGGTGAGAGAGAGCGCGACCGAGGAAACGCCGGAAGAGGTCGCGGAGTTTCGCAGGATCGCTCGTTTCAACAACTATGGATGCAGCGAGGTGAAGAGGCTCACCGGGAACGTGGGGTACTGGAAGATCGATGAGTTCTACGACCTGATCGATGGCAGTGGTCCGACGTTTGTCGCGGCGATAAAAACGCTCTCCAACACAGACGCGCTTCTTGTCGATGTACGAAACAACACGGGCGGCGACCCCGCCGCCGTGGCGTTGGTGTGTTCGTTCTTCTTCGATGTCGAGCCCGTCCACCTAAACACGCTCGAGAGAAAGACAGCCGACACGGCGCAGCAGTGGTGGACCCTGCCCCACCTCGAATGCGAGCGCTACCTCGACAAGGACGTCTATCTGCTCATCAACGAGAAGACGTTCTCGGCGGCGGAGGAGTTCGCCTACAACCTGCAGGCGCTCGGCAGGGCTACGTTGGTCGGAAAAAACACCGCCGGCGCGGCTCACGCGCGGGAGCAGTTTCAGATCGACGAGCACTACTTCATCAACATTCCCACCCAACGCCCCATCAATCCCAAGACAAAGACCAACTGGGAGGGTCACGGCGTCGCCCCCGACGTGGAGGCTGCGTCCGAAGAATCCTTCGCGGTCGCCTACCGCATGGCGTTGCGCTCTCTTTCCATGAAGGACGATGCGGCCGAAGCGGAAAACGAGGAAATCCGAC
>JAJFFF010000014.1 GCA_021776785.1 Planctomycetota bacterium
TCTTGGCCTTCTTGCGAGTCGCCTTCTTCTTGGTGGCCTTCTTCTTGGCCTTCTTGCGAGTCGCCTTCTTGCGAGTCGCCTTCTTCTTGGTGGCCTTTTTCTTGGCCTTCTTGCGCGTCGTCTTGCGCGCGGTCTTTTTGCGAGTCGCCTTTTTGCGAGTCGCCTTCTTGCGAGTTGCCTTCTTACGTGCGGCCATTACTAGTCCTTTCCGAGTGGGACGTCCCTGTCCACGGAACGAGTTGCACCTATCCCTTTACAACAACCGTGCCGAACGCGCTTTTCGGTCCAAAACGATCAAAAAGTACGTCATGCGCGCCGATTCCTGGTAAGCACGCCCGTCGCGTTCTCAAATTGATAGCGAAGGTTGCGCAACGAACGAAAACGCGAAACCTGCCGCAATCGCGCTAACTCGGCGGTTGCTGTTCGTTTAAGCGCGCGTCGCGAAGGTGCGCGCGAATAGAAAACAGACGAAACGATCGCGCACGACATGAATTTCACGCATTCTTCTCAGTTTGAGAACCGAAGTGCGCTGTTCGGCGTCCGTTTTTTCAAATTGAGAAAGGTTCGACATCGATGGAAGCGATAAGCGCTAAGGAATCACGCGTCGTCATGACGGAAATCGTGATGCCGAATGACACGAACCCGTTGGGCAACTGCATGGGTGGACGCGTCATGCACTTGATCGACATCGCCGCTGCAATCAGTGCGCGACGACACGCGCGCACCACATGCGTCACGGCGGCTGTCGATGAAATTGTTTTCTTGGCGCCGGTCCCGATGGGCAGCGTGCTCGTGCTCAGCGCGAGCGTGAACCTCGCGTGCCGCACGTCGATGGAAGTCGGCGTTCGCGTCGAACTCGAGTCGCTCGCTTCGCGCCTGCGCACGCACTGCGCGTCGGCCTACCTCACGTTCGTCGCGCTTGATGAAACCGGACGACCGATGCCGATCCCGCCGCTGGGAGCCGAGACGGCGGACGAGAAACGTCGCATGAAGGCCGCCAAGAAGCGTCGGGAGCGTCGTTTGGCCCGGCGGTCCGAGCGCCAATAGCCCGCACGAGTCGCATCTGAACGCGTTCTTGCTCCCGGTTGCGCGGCGTCCGGAGAATGGTGCGAAAACTCGCCACGCAGCTTTTAGATCGACGCGCGCGCGACTCGACAGCGCGGCAATCCCTTGCGAGAATGTTGATGCGGCCCCGTTTTGGGGCCGGTTTTATTGACTTACGGCCTGCGGGCTTAGACGGGAGATCGCCATGTCAGGAGAAGCGTTCCGCTCACGCATCGGATCCGCGCTTTCCAACCGGGACTTCGGCGAAGTAGAAGCAGCTTGGCGCGAATACGTCAGCGTTCAACCGGAAGACTACGCGTACTTGATTGGCGTTTCGGCGCAGCTCTCGAAGTACGACAAGGGCGGACTTGCTGGCGAGCTCTGCGTGACGCTTTCCACAGCGCTGCTTGAGAAAGACAACGTCGAGGCGGCCATCGAGGTCACGCACGCGGCGTTGAAGGCGAGTCAACGCACCGAAGGCCTGCGCGAAATGGTGCGAGCCGTCTATCAAAAAGCGCACGGTTCCAACTCCAACCTCGACACGTTCATGGAAAAGTCGGGCTTGGCGTCGGACACCGGCGGTTTGCGTCATCAAGTGGACGCGCTCGAACGCTACCTTTCGTTCAGCGAAGGCAGCTACGTGTTCCACCCCGGCGGGTGGGGCTACGGCGAAGTCGTCGATTTCGATCCGGACGACGAGATCATGACCGTCGACTTTCAGCGCAAAAAGGGCCACAACATCAAGTTGCTCAACGCGCCGAAGATCTTGCGTCGACTCCAGCCGAATCACATCGGCGTCTACAAGCACTACCGCCGCGACGAGTTGCTCGAAATCATCAAAGAGAACCCGGCGCAGGTGTTTCACCTCTACCTCAACTCGTACGGCGGAAGCTCCAAGCTCAAGAACGTGCGCGAAGAGTTGGTCTCGGACAATCCTGCCGACGCGGTAATGTCGAAGACCGACTGGTCGAAGTGGTGGACCAAGGCCAAAAAGGCGCTCCTCACCGATCCCCAGATCAAGATCGGCAAAGGCTCGACGCCGCTCATTGAGCTGCGCGAAGAGGCGCTGACGATCGAACAGGAAGTCGCCGAGAAGATGCTCGAGGAGGTCAACGGCATCCGCCAGGTTGCCGTCGGGCGCGAGTATCTCCGGACGCTGGGCGTCTCGGACACCCTCGTTGCCACGATCCGCCCAGTCGCCCAGGAGACGCTGTTGCGCTTCGAGGAGGCGCATCCGGAACGCGTCGCGCTTCTCTACTTCATCGCCGACTTGAAGGGCGAAGAGGGTGCGCGCGCGCTGGCCGAAGCGACCGAGCTCATCGACACGACCGAAGACCTGGCGGAGCTGATCGGCGACCTGGACGCGGCGGACCGCAAACGCGCCGTCAGCCACGTCGCCAAAGTCAAAAATGACGGCTGGCAGGAAGATCTTGTTTCTCTGCTGCAAACGGGCGACAGCGACGTCGCGGACGCCGTGCAGGAATCGCTGGTCCAGTCACGCCCCGATCTGCTGATTAAGTTCTTTGCGGATCTGAGTTCGAACCCCGGCTCGAACCCCAACCTCTTCCTTTGGTACACCAAGGGCATCATGACGGGCTCGATTCCGGAGCAACTTGTTCCCGGCGAGAAGAAGTCCGCCGTGTTGGAGAAGTTGCTCACGCTGACGAACACGATCGGCTTGCAGCAAAAGCGCGTTCCCGATCCCGATCTCAAAGAGTGGCTGCGCCTCCTGCGCGCGTTCTTTACGTCGCGTCGTCTCAAGACGTTTCGCGGGTTCGTCGAAGGAACCGACCGGTCCTACGGCAAGTACTTGTTCGCCAAGATTCAACGCAACCACGGTTTCACGGAGCAAACCAAGAGCGCGTTGCTCGACGTGATCGAGGCCGAGCACAGCGACCTTCACACGTCGCAGCGCAAGGGTCCCGTCACGGCGGTGCCGGCCGGCGACGTCATCTACACGACGCTGCGCGGGTATCACACCAAGGAGCTCGAGCTTAAGAACTTGGTTGAGGTGGAAGTGCCCGCGAACGCCGAGGATCTCGGCCGTGCCGCGAGCTTTGGCGATATCTCCGAAAACGCGGAGTACAGCGCCGCGCTTGAAAAGCAGGAACGCATCATGACGCGCGTCCGCGAGCTACGCGAGTCGCTCGACAAGGCGCGCATCCTGGACGCGGGTGAAGTCACGACGGAGCGCGTCGTCGTAGGAACGCGGGTGAAGCTGCGCAACCTCACGAAAAAGACCGAAGAGAGCTATTCGCTCTTGGGCCCCTGGGACGCGGATGTCGAGAACGGCATCATCTCGTACCTGTCGCCCGTCGGTCTCGGCCTTCTCGGCAAGGAAGCGGGCGCCAACGCGGAGATCGATCTCCCCGAAGGTCGCGTCGAGTACCAGGTGCTCACCATCGACCTGGCCGATCCCGCGCTGCTGCAACCCGAAGTCGACGAGTCCTAACGAACAAAGCCCCGCTTACGGTCCCCCAGACCCCATTCTTGGGGGCCCAAGAATGGGGGCCGGAAGCGGGGCTCTTTCGTGTCGTTTGATCCGCTAGCCGAACGTTATGGCGAATGCCTGATCGAGGTCGGCGATCAGATCGTCCACGTCCTCGATGCCAACAGACAGGCGCAACAGACCATCGGCCATGCCCGCCTTGCGCCGCTCCTCGGCGGGAATCGAAGCGTGCGTCATGGAAGGCGGGTGTTCGATCAACGACTCCACGCCGCCCAAGCTCTCGGCGAGCGCGAAGATCTTGGTCGAGCTACAAAAGCGCTTCCCGTCCTCCACGCTGCCCGCTAGTTCCATGCTGAGCATGCCGCCGGCACGCGACATCTGACGCATCGCCACGTCGTGGCCTGGATGGTCTTTGAGCCCTGGGTAGTACACCTTGCCCACGCGCGGGTGGCTGCACAACCACTGCACGATCCGCTCGGCGTTATCACAGTGGCGCTCCATGCGCACATGCAACGTCTTTAGTCCACGCAGGACCAAGAACGCGTCCCACGGTCCCGGCACCGGTCCCGTCCAGTTCGCAAGCTTGGCGTACTTGTCGCCAAGCTCCTCGTCGTTGGTCAGGACCGCCCCGCCAACGACATCGCTGTGGCCGCCGAGGTACTTCGTTACGGAATGGACGACGATGTCCGCGCCGTGTTCGAGCGGGCGCTGCAAACACGGCGATGCGAACGTGTTGTCCACGAGCAACCGCGCGTCGCGCGCATGCGCAACGTCCGCCAATGCCGCAATGTCGTTGATCTGGAGCAGCGGGTTGGTCGGTGTCTCGATCCACACCATAGCCGCCGGCTTCTCCAGGGCGGCCGCGACGCGATCCGGGTTCGTCGTGTCGACGTACTCGAACTCAAATCCCAAGTCACGAAACACGCGCTCAAACAGGCGGTAGGTTCCGCCGTAGAGGTCCTTGCCGGCGATGACGCGCGCTCCGGTGCCCATCGCCGTCAAGATCACGGACTCGGCGCCCAATCCGGACGAAGTGCTCGTACAAAAGCGCGCGCCTTCGAGCGACGCGAGGCAACCTTCGAGCGCGCGACGCGTCGGGTTGTCACCGCGCGCGTAGACGTACCCCTTGTGCTCCGCTGGCGCGTCCTGTACGTACGTCGATGTTTGATACACCGGGGTCATGATGGCGCCGGTCGTCGGATCCGGCTCCTGGCCGGCATGAATCGCCCGCGTGCCGAAGCCGGGGCCTTTGTTTTCGCGGTCCATGACCTCAGTGTAGCGACGAGTCCCCGCGTTCTCACTCTTCGAAACGCAAAACTGCTAGCCGTCGCCACACCGCGCGCGGTAGGCCGCATAGTGCGCCGGCGTGTCGATGTCGGGCCAGGGAGCGACGAACCCGACCGCGAAACCGCGCGCCTCAAGAAACGACCGTAGAGACGACAGCGCATCGTCACCGCCGTACAGGAATCCGTCTGCCAGACCCGCGAGCGGTGTGCGCGTCGCCAGAGCGCTAAACCCGCCGTCGCCCGTCGGGACAAACGCGACGTCAACGGTCCGCAGTCGCTCGTTTAGGCTCCGTAAGTGGTCGAGCGGCAAGTCGGGTGCGTCGCCGCCTAGAGCGATGAGCGGGCGACCGCGATACTCCTGGTGCAACGCCCGCTCCAGGCACGCGGCCCCGTCACCGCCCGCGACCGGCTTAAAGTGCGCCGCCGGTGCGGGCGCGTCCGCGGGTGAGTACGCCACGACGACATCGTCGGTAAATTCGCGTGCACGGGCGACGGTCGCCGCGAGGCATTCGTCATAAAACGCGCGCGCGCCGTCCTCGCCCAACAGCGGAATCAGTCGCGTCTTCACCGGAAGTCGGCTTGACAACTTCGTCAAAACGACAACCGTTACCGACACGTCTCCTCCCGCAGGTGAAAGATCCGATGCAACATGCCGTAGCCCGTGCGGACGACACCGCGCACCGTCGCGCTGATCTGATTTTCCCCGAACTCGCGCTCGCTGCCGGGAAGCTCGACCTCAACGACGCCGATACCGTGCTCCAACGCCCGAACGTTCATCTCGACGTTCCATCCAAATCCCGGATCGCGCAACGCGCCGTGTGGCCATGCGCTGTTGCGCAGCGCACGAAACGGCCCGAGATCGACGAACCGTTGTCCCCACCCCCATCCGATGAGCCAACACGAAAGCGCATTGCCCCAACGCTGAGGAGCGGTGAGTGTGTTCGTGTTGGTGCGCGCGCCACAGGCGAGACCGATGGACGCGTCGCCGAACGGGGCCAGCAGGGCGCGAACTTGGCTCGGCCCACGCCCGTGATCCGCATCGCACACGACGACGAACGGCAAGTCCGCACACACGTTCATGCCCAACTGAACCGCCACGCCGTACCCTCGTTGCGACACAGCGGCGTAGCGTACGACGTCGCCGTCGGCGAGTGTAGGGGTGCCGTCGTCAGTCGGCGTGTCCGCCAAAACGATCCGGGACGCGCCAGCCGCGCGCCACGCCGGCACAAGCGATTCCAGATTCTGAAACTCACCGCGGCAGGGAATCACAACTCCGTACGCACCGGCTAAGGCGGCGTCGTGTTGGGCCGGCCGGGGCGCAACGCGACGGGGCGAGCGGCGCCACCACAGCCACAAAGCGAGAGCGAGCGGCGGCAAGTACTCCAACCACGTAAGCGCAAATCGTTCGAGAAACGGCTCGCCGGCGTAGTGAGCGCGATAGGTCTCGGACGAGAACAGGGCTGTGCACGACCAAAGAAGGAGCGGCCACGTCCAACGCTGCGCCCCCACCGCGCCCAACACCGCAAGAAACCACGTCAGGTACCAGAAATGAACCGTCGGCGAGAGTGCAAGCAGCCCCGCCATCGTCAGCGCGCACGCGACAGACCACCGCGGCTGCGTGAGCGCCACGAGAGCAGTCCACGCGACAAGCAACACGCCGGCGAGCAGCGTCGCATGCGCGGAGGAGAGCCACGCCAGCCCGCGATAGATCGAACCGTTGAACGCAAAGTCCGCCCCGAACGAAAGCAGCGACGAGAACACATCGTCTCCCCAAAACGGTGCGTACCCCACGGCCACAACGAGGAGCGCCAGTGCGAACGCGCGACGATGCCGCAACGCCAACCACGGCAACAACAAGACGGCCATGGTCTTCGCCAAAATGGCCAATCCAAGCAACGCGCCCGCGGTGTTTGTACGCTTCGCGGCACTCGCGACACCGACGCCGACCAGGAACAAGAGCATCAGCGGGTCGTAGTGACCCACGGCGGCGCCCGCCACTGCGAGCGGCGACCATGCGTAGACAATCGCGTATCGTGGCGGGCGACCGGTCCGCCGCAACCACGCAAGGAGCAACACGACGACTAGCAAGTCGAGAACCAACACGGCGTTGCGCATCGCTGTGGCATGCGCTCCCGCCGCCACACAGGTCGCAAAAAACGCCTGCGCGAGCGGCGGATAGATGGTCGCGAAGTCCGGGTGATTAATCTTGCCGTGCGTTTCGTCGTGCAGGTGTGCGCCGCGGGCGTCGTCGGGAGAGATCGCGTAGGGACTTAACCCGTGCGTGACCAAGCGGCCTTCGAACACGTACCGATACACGTCGTTGGAGTGATACGGCGCCATGCAAAACGGAGCGCGGATCAGGAGGGCGACGACGAACACCCAGCGGGCGTCGAATCGCTCACGCAGCGCGAACAACCACGCCACGACACCAACGACGAAATAGATCCGGAGCGCCGCGCCGAAAGATGACGCGTCCGACGCCACCGCCGCCGAAACCGCAAGCAGGACGAGGCTGGTCGCGATGGCCCAACGACGCGCACGGCCTTTCCGCGACCGCGCGTCGCTCACGCGGCCGTGCCTTCGCCCGTCTCGAAGTGTTGCGTGGCGCGCCGCTCGCCCAACCACCAATAGCCGACGACAAAGCAAAATCCGCCGGAGCAAAACAAAGCGTACATCGCCACCGCGGCCGGCTCGGTACGAGCCAGGAGCCAGACGGCGAGCAGCGTCCCGCCCAACATCCACTGCTCCAAACGCGGCGACCGCGTGCGACTCGGTGCATGGCGCCCGCCCTGTTTCGGAGTTCGGACAAACGTGCGGATCGGTCGCACGAGACCTCGCACCGCGGCGACCGCGCTGTTCGCGCAGGCGCCAAGACCGAGGAAGAAACACGCCGCGATCTCGAGCCACGAAACCGAACCACGAATCCGCTGCCCGGTAATCGACATCATGAGCGGCCCGCCCGCCGCAACCCAAAGCGCGATCCACAACGGCCACAGAGCCGCCGTGTCGATCACCAAGCTCAGGTGCGAAATGCCCCAGGGCAAGAGCATCACGAGCACCGTCATCGCCACGCATATCCCGTAGCTGCACAGGTGCGTCGTGGCTTCGGTCTTATGCCCCAACGGGCGGCTGCTGCGCCACACCGCGCCGAGATGTTTGCGCGCGCACTGCATGTTGCCGCAAGCCCAACGCCGCTGCTGCGACTTGAATGCGGCCACGGTCGGCGGCAACTCGGCGGGCACCGAGACATTGGGATCGACCACGATCCGCCAACCGCGCAGCTGCGCGCGGTAACTCAGATCCAAATCCTCTGTGAGCGTATCGCCCTCCCACCCACCGGCGTCCTCGATCGCGGCGCGCCGCCAGATTCCGGCGGTGCCGTTGAAGTTGAGAAACGCACCGTGCGCGGCGCGCGCCACCTGCTCGACCCAAAAATGCGCATCGACGCCCACGGCCTGCGCGCGCGTCAGCCAATTCTGGTTGCGGTTTAGATGTTCCCACCGCGCCTGCACGCACGCGACGCTGGCATCCACATCAAAAAGCGGAAGCAAGAGACGCAGCGTGTTGGGCGCAGGCACAAAATCCGCATCGAAGATCGCGATGAACTCCGCGTCGCTTTGCGCGACCCCGGCAGCCAACGCGCCCGCCTTAAACCCCGTTCGATGGGAACGGCGCAACGTCTGAATCGCCACGCCGTTTTGGGCGTGCTCCGCGACGGCGGCATCGACAATCGCAATCGTCTCGTCCGTGCTGTCGTCCAGGACCTGGATTTCGAGGTCGGGATAATCGAGCGCGGCGGCGGCATCGATCGCACGACGCGCCACGTCGGACTCGTTAAAAATCGGAACCTGAACAAGCAGGCGCGGGAACTCGGTACGTCCCAGGGCCGAAGTCGCACGCGCCGCCGCGAGGGACTGCGTGTACGACTCGGACTTGTTCTTGCGCCACCGCAGCATCTTGTAAGCGTGGAGCCCGTAGAGCAGCAACGCGCCCGTGGCGAGGAAGTACACGACGAGCAAGATCCAGCCGCCACTCTTGCGCTTTTCCTTGGCCGGCTTGACGCCGGACTGATTCAAACTCCAGTCGTACTCGCGGTACGAGATGCGCCAGCTCGAACCTGTAAGCGATGCACGCAACCGATTGCGCGGTGCATATCGAGCCAGAAAGTTCTGGAGCGGCGGATACGAGCCCGCTTTGTCGGCACGAAAGTCCTCGCTGTACCACTTGAAAATGCGCGAGATGCTCGCCCGTTCGCGCGCCTCGTCAAACGAGTTCTGTTGCGCGTCGGCGAGATACGCCCGGGTTTGGCGCGTCAAAACAACATCGAGCGTCTTTCCGGCGTAGGGCTCCTCGATCAGCGGCGGGCAACTCCGCGACGCACAGTTCACCGCAAAGTGAATCCGCGGCTCGCTGAACTCGCGCCGCAGTACTCCGTGCTCAACTTCGTTCAGGGACAGCTTGCGCCCAGCCACCGTCCACTTGCGGTCGTCCCAAAACCCTTTCACCTTATGCACCGAATAGTCCGACTTGCCGGTGTGCGTTTCGAGAACACGGTGTAACGTCAACGCGTTGTAGGCGTTGATCCAAAACGCGATCTTGTCCGCGTCCGTCTTGCCCGGTTTAGCTTTCTCCAGCCACTTCACGTGGGCGTCGAGCTTCTTGCGCAGCGCGCCGTCATCTTTGGCGAACTGCGCGTAGTCGACACCGTCGGTGCGCACGACCGCGCGCAAGAGGGACGCGTAGTCGCTCTCGGTCGCCAGGAGCGGTGCGGTGCAAAGAAGAGTCGCGAGCAGAAGTCTCATGCGAGGGAACCACCGCAACTGGACCCGGAACCGGCTGTGCAGCCAAAGCAGTGCGACCCGGTTGCGATCGGTTCGCCCGCCAGGTCGTCGGGAGTGATGTCCCACAGGTACCGTCGCTCCCGTCCGGCCATCGGTAGATCGATCATCTGATTGAAGTCGCAGTCAAACAAGTCGCCCTCCCACCCCACGTTGATGGTGTCGCGACACATCAGACCGTCAATCGTGGCCGGGTTGAAGTTCTCGAGCAAGAGTTGCTGATAGCTCTCCAGCTCACCGGTCGCGCGGAGGAACTTCTCAAACCGCGTGATCGGAATGTTCGTGATGCAGATCAACCGCGTGAATTCGATGCCGAATTTTTCGCGGAGCTCGGCGCGGTACGCCGGTTCCAGCGCGGACTGCGGCGGCGCGATCGACGCGCCGACGGGGTTGTACACCAGCGTCAGCGGAAGCTGGTCGTCGGTCGCATACCCAACGCGGTTCAGTTGCTGAAGGGCTTCGATGGACTTGGCAAAGACGCCGGTGCCGCGCTGCATGTCGACGTTGTCCTCGGAATAACAAGGGAGCGACGCGATGACCTCGACCCGATTCTGCCGGTAGAACTCAGGAAGATCGGACTGGCCCTCCTCGAAAATCACCGTCAAATTGCAGCGAACCATTACGTGCGCGTCGATGCTGCGCGCCGCAAGCACGAGCGAACGAAACGCGGGACAGAGCTCGGGCGCGCCGCCAGTAATGTCCACGGTTGTCGGCCGTTCGCGCCGCATCCAATCGATGATGCGATCCGCGGTCTCTTCGGTCATGATCTCTTTGCGACGGGGTCCGGCGCCGACATGGCAGTGCACACAAGTCTGGTTGCAGAGCTTGCCGACGTTGACCTGCAGGACGCGGGAGCGACCACGGCGTAGCCGCAACTGATGACGTTCGAGCGTCGATCCAAATGTGTTCATTTCAAGAGCTTCTCGTCACCGGGCTTGGTGTGCTTCCAGTAGTACAGGCGCGTCTTCTTCACGCGGGAAAACTCCTCCGTCGGCGATTTCCAACGGGTGAGAAATCCTTGCTCGTCGTACCGGTACTCGGCGTCTCCCACCATCACGGCAGACTTTGATTTTTCAACTTTCTGGGCGGTCGCTTCAAACGTACCGATCTTGTTGCGCATCAGAGACGGCCACACTTGGAGCGTCGTCGCGTTGCTCATCTGCGCAGCGAGAAACGGAACTTCGTCGGCAAACACGTTGCTCCCGTTCTTGCCAAACGACTTGGTTCCAGCACCCTCGCCCTCCCAGTAGGTGTCGTACGTGAGCGTGGCGCTCGCGCGGTCCCAGCGTTGAAACGCAACGCCGCATCCTTCCTGCGAGGTCGCGACCGCCTTCACGAGCGCGCCGGAGCGGCGATCGAAAAACAGCGAGTGCATCAAACGGTAGTCGTAGGTTCCCGTTGCAAAGGTAATGTGCCGATTCACCTTCAGCACCGGAATCGTGGTGGCCGTTGCCTTCTCGCGCTTCGTCAGCTCGGTCGGGTCGAGGTACTCGCGGATGACGTAGTCCCGCACCTCGGCGTCGCGCCAGATGCCATACTTCAGAACACGCCCGCGATACACCGAGATCACCGCCGCGCCGTCATCAAACGCAGGATCCGCGAACCATCGGCCGTTCAGCGGCAACTCGGGCTCTTGGCACGCGGCCAAGAAAACGACCGCAAGCAGCCATAATCGCGTTAGCAACAAGGCGCGTCTCCGTCCGTCGGCTCACAACACACGGCCGCATCCGTCGTCACGTCGTAGTCGGCCCCCTTGGTGGCACGCGGATCGCGAATCGCGTCCTGCTTGCAATCAAACGGCGTCTCGTCGTGTTCGACCGGATGAAGCGGCTCGACGAAAAAAAACTGATCGCGGTACGGTTCGCGCCCGTACAGCCCAAACGTCTTTTTGCAGACGGCGTAGCGCACACCGCGCGGGATGCAATGACCGTCGTCGTCGATCACCGCGGCGAACGGCCCGCGGTAAACGACAGCTTGGAGCCCCTCCCAGCACGGACCCTCTTTCCCTTTGAACGCTTCGACCGTAAGCGACCGGAACTCGATGCCCTCGACGGTCCGCCACGGCTCGTCATCGCGTTTGAGGATGCGCACGCCATAAAAACCGGCGTCGGTGAACGCGCGCAGGAACGCGTCTTCGCGCAACGCACCGGAAACGCAACCACTCCAAAGCTCCGGGTTCTCGCGGAGGTGTTGCGGAACCGCTTCGTCGCACACGATATCGGAGATAACGGCGCGACCGCCGCGGCGGATGACGCGAAACATCTCACGAAACAAAGCGCTCTTGTGTTCGCCGGCAACGAGGTTGAGCACGCAGTTCGAGACCACCGTATCGACGGAGTCATCCGCGACCAAGGGGTGCGCGTCCAGATGACGCTGCAAGGCAAGGGCATCTTGCGCCGTCTTCACCGGATGCTGCGCCAGATAACGCGCCGTCTCGGCCGGGTTGGAGCGAAGGTCTTGGATGCGGCCTTCTAAGAACTCGATGTTGTCCAGTCCGGTCTTCGGCAACGCTGCGCGCGCCAACGCCAGCATCTCGGGATTCATGTCGACGCCGATCACGCGTCCGGTCGGGCCGACAACTTGGCCGGCAATGAAGCAGATCTTGCCGCCGCCGCTGCCGAGATCCAGGACGGTCTCGCCCTCGCGCAGATGGGCGCTGGGATCGCCGCAACCGTAGTCGCGCTCCAGCACTTCGTCGGGAATGATCTTGAGATAAGCCGGGTTGTACGAAACCGGGCAGCAAAGCTCCGATTGGAGCGACTGGGCCGCTTCGCTGTATCGATCTTTCACCGCGGATTCGGGGTGCATGCTCATGATGTTTCCTCTCTCGCACAGGGAGTGCCAGCGCGGCGCGGATTACCGCGCTTGTTCACGTAACCGCTCCAGGATCGCATCCGACTCTTCGCCTTCCCTCATTTGAACGGGCGAGGCCGCCACGGTGTCCAAACGGAACGGGAGGCCTTCGGCATCGACAATACCGAACGACAGCGTTCCCGTCGGGCATTCCTGGACACATGCCGAACATCGGACGCACTCGACATCCGTCATGTCTTGACCCTTGTTCGCAAAGGTCATGATGTCGATGCCCTGATGGCACACGGTCGTGCACACGTTGCACGAGATGCACTTGTCTTTTTCCGCAAAGATCCGGTAGCGCGTGAATTTCGCGTAAACGTGCATGAGCGCGGCAAGCGGGCAGGCAAAGCGACACCACACGCGACCACTAAACCAAAAGTAGAACCCGACGCCGATGATGCCCGCCATCATGATGTCCACGACGAATTTCCAGGGCGTAAACACCACCCAAGAGATGCTCGTCGCGAAGAAACTGCCGGGCCAGATCCAGCCGAGTGCACGCCACACGAGCGCAAACAGCGAGAACACGAGCACGCCTTGGCCGACGAAGTTCCATTTATTCGCGGTCGGCCCGTGCCACATCTTGTGGCGGTGTTCGTCGCCCATCGTCTCCGCGAGCGCGCCGCACGAACAGATCCAACCGCAGTACGCGCCCTTGCCCCACCTGCGAATGATGAGCGGAATGATCACGCATGTCTGGATCAGCGACAATACAAGCCATCCCCAAATCGGCTCCGCCGTCATCAGATTCCAAAAAAAGAGCGGCCAGGCGAGCACAAGCCCGTAGGCGCGCCACCACTGGAGCTCGGGGAAAAACGTCGCGACGAGCCAGTCGCTGAGCCAACCGTTCGCGTAAAGCCAGGGCAAGATGATCTGCGGCAGCAAGAATAGCGGGAGAACCTGGATCGCCATCAAGGTGTACGTCTGACGTTTGACGTAAGGCGTCTTGCGTTTGCGAATGCGTTTGAGGCCGAACAGGACCACACAAAGGCTGTAGGCGAGGGTGTAGTAAAAGCTCGGATCCTTCGTCGCATTGACCGTGGCGCCGATCAACGTGTCGGGGCCGCGCGCCGCAATGAAGCCGAGTCCGCTCTTGATGAGGCCCGCTTTCCAAGCATAGAGCAGCGTGCAGAACGCAACGAACAGACCAAACCACGTCCACTGCCGACGCCCCATCTCACCGCGGATCGGGATGCCGGACCGGCGGAAGAATTCGAGCGGCGGCTCGCGGCCGATCAGCGCGAACACCGATTCGTTCGGCAGTTGGCGCGTCTCGTCGCCGACCTTCAAGTCCACTTCGTTCTCGCGAATCGCGCCGACCGTGCTCTCCAACACGACGTTGACATCATGCGCCTTGAGCGCCGCTACGTTCTCGGGTTTGGGGCGCGTGAGTTCGCGTCCGCGATAACTCAATGTGACGCGCGAACCGCAGGCGGCCATCGCAACGGCCGCTTCCATGGCGCTGTCGCCACCGCCGACAACCAACACGTCTTGGTCACAAAACTTCGCGGGGTCGTGGAGGCGGTTGTAGACCTTCGGCACGTCTTCGCCGGCAACATTGAGTCGGCGGTAGTTTCCCGAACGCCCCAGTGCGACGACGACATGGCGCGCGCGCAAAGGTGTGCGCCACCCGTCCGGCAGCGCATCGGCACGCCAAGGCCGCGGTTCCGACTTGTCGGAAAGCAAGACTTCGTAAGCGTCCCCGTCGCGCCGCAAGGCTTGTGCACTTACGCCGACCACGACCGGAATGTCCACGCCTTCCAGTTGCCCGCGCAACTCGGCCAACAGCTCCTCTTTCACATCCGCGCTGACCTGGAGTTCCCCGGCTGGCCGCATCGCTTTCGGGTACGTAAATATCGGCTTGCGCTTGGGGAAGTTCACAATCGTGGAGAACGGCTCGGACGCTTCCAAGACGACGTACGCAAGCCCGCGTTTTTGCGCCGCCCATGCCGCCGCCATTCCCGCCACGCCGCCACCCAAAATCACAAGGTCGAGCGCATCGCCCTTGGCCGCGCCTGCTTCGACGTTTTCCACCGCTTGGGCGCCCGTCTCCAGCGCGAACTTAAGAAGCGGAACCCCGCTCAGATCGCCGACCACATAGACGCGATCCAGGTTGGTCGTCCCATCGGGTTGCACAACCGGACCCGGTTCCACCCGCCCGGCGGGGTTGGAGAGGTGAAGCCATTGGGCATATCGCTGGAGAGCACCGCGCATACGCCTGGTTATAGCGAACCGCATGCCCCGACCACGATGCACCGTATCGTGCAGTTGGCGCCGGATCTAGCCGCCCGGGGCGTCGCTCACGGCCACAACGTGGTGGATCTCGGGAATGGCGTCGGTAATCGCGCTCTCCAGTCCATATTTGAGCGTGATTTCGGATGCTGGGCAGCCGATGCAGGCGCCGGTGAGCTGGAGCCGGACCGTGTCGCCGTCGACAGAGACAAGCTCCACACCGCCCCCGTCCAGGGTCAGGGAGGGCCGAACCTCGGCGAGAACGGCTTGGACACGCTCAAACAAGGAGTCAGGCACAGAGGAATCCTAACGTGCGGCGGAAAATCCCCCGCCGGGCGCCGAATGCCGAGCGTAGTCGACAGGTAGCTGCTGATCTTGGGTGGTGGAGCGGGCCGGAACCAACGGCGCGGAGACCGGATGGCGGGAAGCGCCGGGCTTCGGGATAGACTACGAGCCACCCGGGAACGACCGGGAACTGCCGTTTGAGCAGCGAATTGGGATGCCGGACTCTGAACACGAAGCCTTTCACCTTGCGGGCGACCGCCTGGGCAAATTCGTCATCTTGGACGAATTGGGGCGCGGCTCCATGGGCGTCGTGTACGAGGCGTTCCAAGAGGATCTAAAGCGCAAGGTGGCGATCAAGATCTTGCCCGCCAATATCGCGCTGGACGCCAAGCAGGTGCGGCGCTTCCGGCGCGAAGCCGAGTCGATGGCGCGCCTGCAGCACGAGCACATCATTCCGATCTACGAGGTCGGAGAGATCGACGCCACGCACTATTTCGCGATGGAGAAGATCGACGGGACCCCGTTTGGCGACAACGTCGGGCGCGACCGTGATTCGATCCAAGAAGCGGCGCGCGTGGCGATGTGTGCGGCGCAAGGGTTGGCGCACGCGCATGAGCAAGGCGTCATTCACCGCGACGTGAAGCCGAGCAATCTGTTGGTGGATCGCTCGCAACGCGTGCTCGTGACCGACTTCGGCCTGGCGCACCTGACCGACTCGGCAAGCCTCACGTCCACGGACGCCATCGTCGGCACGCCCAAGTACATGGCGCCGGAGCAGATTTTGCCCGGTACCGAAAACCTTGATGGGCGGGCTGACGTGTATTCGTTGGGCGCCACGCTCTATCACGTGGTGGCGGGACGGGCGCCGTTTGAAGAGCCGTCCGTGCAGGCGTTCATCAAAGCGATTCTCGAAGAACGCGCCCCCACACCGCGCAAGTTCAACCGCCAGGTTCCGATCGATCTCGCGACGATCATCTTGCGCTGCTTGGAGAAGGCGCCGCGCGATCGATACCCGAGTGCGCGCGAGCTCGCGCTGGACTTGCAGCGCTTCATCAACGGCGAACGCATTCACGCCAAGCCGAAGGGTGCGGTCGCGATCGCGTTCGAGACCGTGCGGCGCCACAAGATGGTCGCCGTGCTCGCCGCGGCCGTCATCATCACGCTGCTCGCCACGGTTTTCTTCGGCGGCCAAGCGGCGGAGGCGCGCGAGCAAAACAAAGTGACGGCCCGGATTACCGACATTCAAGCGATGCCCGACACGGCGGTCGCCGTCACGGCCATCGACGCGCTCTTGAAAGATCACCCAAACGACAAGAACGTAAAGGACGCGCGCAAACTGCTTTATCGGCGGCACGCGAAACTCCTGCTGGAGCAGCAGGAGGTCGAGTGGGGCGTCATTGTGACGACGCTTGAAGCGGGCGCGGCCACCGATGACTTCTGGTATGCGACCGCGCTCGTCGAAGAGCGCCGTTTCGATGCGGCGCAGGAGGCGGCTGAACAGTTTGAGCCGGGCCACTTTATTCGGCGCATCATCAACGCGCGACTGCGACTGGAGCGTGGCGAAATCGAGGTCGTGCGAACGATCCTTGACGACGCGCGCAAGCCCAGTGACCACGCGCCGATCAGCCAGCGCGTGTTCTTTTATCTGACGCGTGCGGAAGCCTCGTTGGCGGCGGCCACGGCCAGCGGCATCAACGACGAGACGCACCTGCGGCTCGCCGAAGCGGACTTGGGCGAAGCCGAGCGCGCCGCCGATTCCGCAAGGGAGCGCTGGCTACGCACGCGCGTGCAACTGCGCGGCCTTGCGCTGGACGGCAAACTCGGCAACTCCATCGGCGATTGGACCAAGCGCGTCTTGGCCGGCGTCGGCGCGATTCAGGAGCTCGGCAACGTTCTCACCAACTGGTGGGGTCGCATGACGCCGGGCGAATCTCGCATCGCGCGCGAATTCGTTGAAAGCATCCTGGCGCTGGCCAAGCAAAAACCGCAGCCACCGACGGTGCTGCGTGCGACAGCGGTCGTCATGGTCAATGAAGCGAACACCGATCGCGAGCGCGTCGTTTCACACCTACTTCTTGCCGTCGCCGAGCTGAGCCAGGGCAACATGAACGAGGCCGAGGACGCGTTGGCCGTGTGCGAGAACTACTTGTTCGGCGCCAACGACGGCGGGCTTTCGACGTTTGTGTACTGGGCGAGTTCACTCGTTCGGCGGGCGGAGAACGACGTTGCCGAAGCTTTGCGTTCGTCGCTTGACGCCGTCAAAGCCGCGGCGCGCGAAGCGGCCGAGGCCGATAAGGGCAAGACCGAGTTTAGGTTTCCGCGCATGCAGTCCCTCGCCCACTACGTGACGATACTGATCGACGAGGCGCGCCGTCGCGAGATGACCGAGCAGGCCGACAACGCTTCGCAAAAACTGCGCGAGAGCATCGCGGGCCCGCTGAAAAGCCGGGTGGACGGACCATCCATACTCGAGCGACTCAAGAGCGGCGGCTAAAGGCCCCGCTCCAGATAGCCGCGTGCACTCGGCCGCGCTCGGCCGGCTAGATCGCCGCAGGACCTCGCCTCATCCACGGAAAGTTCTTGCGAATCTGATGAACCGCGTGTGCGCACGCCGGTTTACCGCTCCATCGCTGCCCGCGTGGCCAGCACTCGATTCGTTGAAAGGAGCTGCGCTATGCGTACGACCGTACTCCTCTACCAAGGCCCGGTCGGTCTCTGTTCGAAGACGGTGTCTTCGTGCGCGCGCTGCAGTCGGGTCGATACACGTTCGGTCGGCGCGACTTCGACCCCGTGCTCCGGCGCGTGCGAACCGTCGATCGGCAACCGTCGAACTCGTTCCCTCCTTCGGAACGTGAATCGTTTCAGCGCGACATGCTGGCCGAAGTCACGCCCACGGCGGCCGAGTACGGTTTCGAACTGCAGGGCATCGACGTCGTCGATATTGTGCTCGCCACATCGAAGCACTGCAGCGGCAGCGGGCCATTGAAGAGGCCAAGGCTTTGGCAAAACACCCGGAGCGGGCGCCGATCTTCAAGCTCGACGCGTTGCGCTCTCTCGCCAAGAGCGGTGCAAAGTTCACGGTTGCGCTCGACTCCGAATCGGTTGCGGGCAAGACCCGCGACCCCGACGACTCAAACTAACGTCGATCGAGAAGGCCCAAAACCGGGGGGGGCGGCGAGTCATCGTCGTCCCCTTATTCTCAAACGGTCGGGGCTATTTACCCGCGTCGCGCTTTTTTTTCCGCACGCTGAGCATGGCTTTGAGCTCGGCCGACGTCACGCGCTGCACGCGCAGCCGCGTCGTCAACACGGTGACCCGCTTGTCCGGGCCATTCGGATACCCGTGCAGCAAGATGCGGTTTCTACCGGTCGGCCCCAGGTACGCGTAAGGCTGTTTCCAACCCGGCACCAACCCGAGCTCCTTGGCGTCGATCGCCTCTTCTAGGATCTTGAGCTCCAATGGAAACGTCCCCTTCTCCTGATGGTGAAGGAGCAGACGCCGCCGCCATTCGCGCACGCGCGATTGATCCTTACGCACAACGCGGATCGCGCGTACGCGCGCTTGCTCCGGCGCGGGCTCGCTGGCGGTAACCTCTTGCGGAACCCCGCGGCCAACGACCGCGGTTTGGGGTTCCGCGGTGCGCATAAACACGGCCGAGCCGATCGCCGCGCCGGCGAGCATTCCGATGGCCATGCCGCTTGTGTCGACCGAGCTGTAGGAGTGCCAGTGCATGCCCGTATCGTCCGCAACACGCCATCCAACCCGCCCGAACAAGTTCTTGGAGAACAGAGTGGCCTCCGGCATTTCGTGCAGGAGGTTGGGCGCGCCCTCACCGGGCGGTAAGGACTGGATGATAGGAATCGCGGTCTCGTACAAGAATTCGGTCACCGACACGATGTCTAAGTACGACATGCCGAGCGCATCGCGCGGCACGTGAGCCCGCAGCTTTACGAAATCAGGGTTCGCATCGATGCGGGCGCGCCGTCCCTCATAGGTCGCGACGATTCTTTGGTACGTCATCGGAAACGCGGCGATGACCAGATGGCCGTCAACGACGCCGAAGGTCGGGCAGATCGGAAACTCTGCCAGCTTGTCGTGAAGCAGCGGGATGGAGTGCGCGCTGTGCTTGCCGATCTGGAACTTTTGCACACCGGTGCCGTCGGGCCAATCGACATGCGCGCACATATGCAAAATCGCTTTTTGGACACGCGCCGCATCGCGGCATTCGAGCACCAGACCGATGTCGGGGATCGCTCCGCGCGACGACGCCACGATGAGCGCACCCTCGGGCCCGACGTGGTTGAGGATCTCGTCGCGCAACCCGATACCGAACTTGGCCCGAAACGGGCTCTCGACGCCCATCGCATAGCTAATGCCCATGACTTGGGCCACCGTTTGCGAAAACTCTTGCAGATCGAAGCGACCGCTGGCGACGTAGAGCGTTTCTTTGGGCGCAAACCGAAGAGTCTTGAACTGGGCGGGCTCGGACGCGGCGAACAGACTCGCCAAGCCAGTGCGCTTCCCGTCAAACAACATCGATAGTTTGCTGGCGATCCCTTCGCCATCGACGCGCGCGGTCATCTTCAGGCCCTGCCATCCGGCCATGCCGAAGTTGGCCAGGAAGGCCCGGATCGCGGCGACCTGATCCGGTTGGATCTTGGCGATGGCGTCGAACGCGTGGTCGACGTTGAGACCGAAGTAAGTCGTGGTGGTCCCGGCTCCGGCAGCCAGCGCCTGCGCGTAGCGCGGGTTGTCGGCAAAGCTCGGCGGCCGCGACTTCGCGCGAGAACGGTTGATCAGGTCAACCATGCGTGCGCGGGTCGTGGTCAAGACAATCATCGAGCGCAACGGCGCCATGAAGAACGAAACGGGTCCGACCGCCACGCGCGAGATTCCGATGCCCTCGTGATCGCTACGCGAGACGAGCTCGTTCATCTCGGCATCGACATCGCCTTCTGTTTCGTTTCTTAGGGCGAGGGACGCGGCGCCGACGACACGCTCCAAGAGATCGCGCGCCGCACCGGCATCGCCGGCGATGTGAAACGCCATCACGACGTCAACGGGCATCGACGGCTCTGACGTCATCCCGACCCACGCGCACGAAACCTCGTTTTGAATGCGTGTGGTGCGCGTGCCCTTCTTGTCTACGTAGCGCACGTCGACGATGAACTGGCCGGTCATATCCGAACGAACCGAAACACCAGCCGGGCCCAAAGGCGTGGTCATGGTGGTCAGCGAGTTTTCGTCGCCAAAGATCCGCTCCAGCAGCGTTTTCATCTGCGGGTCGCGCAGCACGCCGAACGCCGCCATCTTCTCGGTCTCGGCCTGCGTCGGACTCTTCACATGGAAATACAAGGGCGTGTTGCGGGGCAACAGATCCGCCAACGAATCGCGTTCCCCGGCCCAAAGGGCCGGCGCAGCGAGCAAAATCGCGAAAATGGTTCGATAGGGGCGGGCCATAGGGCTGTTCCTTACACGAAATCCGTGCCGAACGACCGTTCGGAACGCTCCCGTAAGCTCTTTTGCTGCAAACACTTACAATCGTTGCTGGATCCAGCACAACCGCGGGGCCGTGTAGGCCTCACACGGTGCGCGGATCCCGCACAGTGGCACTTACTTGCTGATTCCGTACTTATCGATCTTGTCGTAGAGCGCGCGCCGGGAGATTCCCAGCCGTTTCGCGGTTTCGGCCTTGTTGCCGCCGGTCAGCTTGAGCGTCTCCCGAATGGCCTGCTCTTCGATGTCGCGGAGCGTGCGTCCGGCCAATCCGCCGGCCGCCGCCGAGGCCGGAACCGCGGCCGGAGCGCGCAGACGCTCAAGGAGATGAACGCCGATTTCGTCGTCGGAAAGGGCGACGAGTCGCTTCACCTCGTTTTGCAGCTCGCGAACGTTCCCCGGCCAGTTGTACGCCGTCAAGATCGCCCATGCGGCGTCGGAAACACTCTTCCTCTCTTGGCCGGCCCCTTCGCACGCCCGCGCGAGAAAGAACTCAAACAGCGCTTCGATATCCTCACGACGCTCGCGGAGCGGCGGCACAACGACGCCCACGACATTGAGACGATAGAACAGGTCTTCGCGGAACCGGCCCTCCTCCGTTTCGACGCGGAGATCCCGGTTCGTGGCGGCGATGATGCGCACGTCGACCTTGTCAATCGTCGTCGCACCGACCTTGCGCACTTCGCCCTCCTGCAACGCGCGCAGAAGTTTGGTTTGCATCGACGGGGGCATCTCGCCGATCTCGTCGAGGAACAAGGTGCCGCCGTGCGCTTGCTGGAACAGTCCGTCGCGCGTGCGATCCGCACCCGTGAACGCGCCCCGCGTGTGGCCGAAGAGTTCGCTCTCCAAGAGATTTTCGGGAACCGCGCCGCAGTTCTCGGTGAGGAACGGCTTGCTCTTGCGCGGTCCGTTGTAGTGGATGGCCTGCGCGATGAGTTCTTTGCCGGTGCCGCTCTCGCCCTGCACCAACACGGAAAAGTCGGTCGGGATGATTCGGTCCAGCAGCGCAAAAATCTCGCGGACGGCCGGCGAGGACCCAATGATGTTTGTGTAGTCGAACTTGTACTGCTCGCGCGGCTTGAGCGAGCGGAGCCGTTCGCGGTAGCGCGCGACTTCAGCGGACTGGACCGCGACTTCGCGTTCGAGGCGCTGGTTGAGCTCTTGCACCCGGCGCGCTTGCTGTTCTGTCTTTTCGAACAACCGCGCGTTGGAAATCGCAAGTGCGGCCAGATCGCGAAACTCGTCAACCAATGCGATGTCTTCGCTCTCGAACTCGCCGTCGTGAAAGCGGTGATCCACATAGATCGCGCCGATCGTGTCGCCGTGCAGCACAAGCGGCGCGCAGAGCACCGAGCGCAACTTCAACTCGCCGATCGAGGCGCTCCCCAAGAAGTCGCTGTCCGCCGATGCGTTGTCGGTCACAAGTGTTTCGCCGGAACGCATCGCGCGCTCAAGAATCGATCGGCTCAGTTTGCCGCCCGGTTTGCGCACGTGTTCGCGATCCAGA
Organism: Planctomycetota bacterium; assembly: GCA_021776785.1. GTDB lineage: Bacteria > Planctomycetota > PLA2 > PLA2 > PLA2 > JAJFFF01. The sequence goes on from JAJFFF010000014.1 coordinate 21,994, forward strand.
TTGCGCGCGACCGCGACCGTTCCGTCGTCTGCCCCGCCCAGCCATACGATGCCGCGCTCCGCACTCGTCATCTCGACGATCTCGTCCATGACGACCGTCAAAACCTTTTTCAAATCGCGTTCGGACCCGAGAGCCTTCGCGACTTTCAGCAGTCGCTTGTAACGCGCGGCGAGGGCCGCGTCGTCGCCGCGGGACTTTCCGAAAATCGCCATTAGCGCCCCGCCTGTGATCGCACCCGCGCGCGCAATCTTGCTTGGAAATACTCCGTCAGGCGCGCCGACGTTTCGTAGTGATTAAACGGCGTGATGATGTAGACGCGCGATGAGTGTTCGGCGACCACGTCGAGCAATTCTTCACAGATTTTCGCGCCGCGTTCGCGTCCCTCCTTACCGGAAAGACCGCGCATGCGCGCACGGACGTCGTCCGGAACGACCATGCCCGGCACCTCGTTGTGCAGGAACTCGCAGTTGCGCTCGGACGCAAACGGCATGATCCCGACATACATCGGAAACTCCAAGTCGTCGGCGATCGCCAGCACTTCGCGCAGACGCTCCGGATCCCAGCACGGCTGTGTGAGAGAGAAGTGCGCGCCCAGATCCATTTTCTTGCGCAGTCGTGTCACCTGCACATGAAGATGTTTGATGTTGGCGCCAAACGCAACACCAACGCGAAGTCGAGTCGGCTTTTGAATCGATGCGCCCGCCACGTTAATGGCGCGGTTTAGTGCGCTCACCATCTTGACGAGCCCAAATGAGGTGACGTCGTAGACGCCTTTCGCACCGAACTCGCCGCCGAACGGAACCGGATCGCCGGTCACGCACAGGATGTATCGGAGCCCGAGGGCATACGCACCCATGATGTCGGACTGCAAACCGATCAGGTTGCGATCCCGGCACGTGAAATGCACCAGCGGCTCGACGTCGGCGTGCTCCTTCATCAGCAGCGCCATCGCTACGTTTCCCATCCGCGGAGAGGCGAGCGGATTCTCGGCCACGCTCACCATGTCAACGCCCGCCGCGCCGAGCATGCGCGCGCCGTCGAGGATGCGTTCGTACGCGAGACCGCGCGGCGGGTCGAGCTCGACGACGACGGAGGGATCCCCGTCGGGTTTGTCGAGCAGGCCCGGCGGGAACACCGGCGCCTCCCCCTCGACGACCTCAACAAACGGCGGCGGATCGATGGGCATCCGGCGGCGCACGGTTGTGATTTTGAGCCGTTCCGCGATCCGAGCGATCATCTCGGGCGTGGTCCCGCAACACCCGCCGATCAGATTGACGCCGGTCTCGGCAAGACGCGCCGCCATCTCCGCCATGTAGCCGGGCTGCTGCAAGTACATGTAGCGGCCGTCGACAAGGTCGGGCGAGCCCGCGTTGCAGAATGCGCTCAGCGGAACGCCGGTGTGCGGCGCGAACTCCGACATGATCTCGTGGATAAGTTTCGGGCCGCGGCCGCAGTTGACGCCGACGACGTCGACACCCATACGCCACAATTCGGTCAAGGTGGCCGTGGGTTCGTCACCCGCTAACGTTCCGGTGCGCTCCACGAATGCCATCTGCGCGATGATCGGTAGGTCGCACGCCTTCCGCGCCGCTTCGTAAGCCAGCCGCAAGTTGTAAAAATCCGTGAACGTCTCCAGCATCAAGACATCCACACCCCCGTTTGCCAACGCCACGACCTGCTCGTGGAAAATCTGACGGCGCTCGTCGTCGGACAACGACCCCGGCCGACTGGACTGACGCGTGAGTGGGCCGATGGCGCCGGCGACGACGACGTCGTGTCCGGCGGCCGCTTCCAGAGCCAGCCGCGCACCGGCCTCGCTGATCTCGTTCGCGCGCGACTCCAAACCAAAGCGCGATAAGAAATCCGAGTTCGCGCCAAACGTATTGGTTTCGATGACCCGGGCGCCGGCCGCGATGTAACGCTGGTGAATGTCGAGGACGAGTTCGGGCCTCACCAAATTGATGGAGTCGAACGACTGCGCCAACGGAACGCCGGCGGCGTAAAGTTGGGTACCCATCGCGCCGTCGCCCACAAGAGCGCGATCCCGCAAAACATCGAGGAACTCCACCGACCGCATGTTCCCACCTTCGGGAATCGATGGCAAACCCGACCGCCGGCAACGGGCAGATGGTCGCTCGGCTTGCCGACGTTCCTACGGCGATTCGTGGCGCGGGTGTCCTCGCCGCGCGCCCGCTCAGCGGGAGGCGAGATCGCGGAGCGCGCGTGCGGCCGGGCTCAGGTGGTTGTCAGCCCGCGTGATGAGAAAGAACTCACGGGTGACGTCGAGCCCTTTGACCTTGATTTCGCGGATCGATTTTTGGGCGACATCGTTGGAGGCGGCGAGGGATGAGATGAGCGCCGCACCCAGGCCGGCGCGTACGGCGGCGCGCTGCGCTTCGGTGCTTCCGACGTGACATCGCACGCGCAACGCCCCCGCGGCGTCGCCGAGCAGTTCATTCAAGGCTTGCTGCGCCGCGGCGCGCGTACCGGATCCCTTCTCTCGCATCACGAATTCCAGTTCCGCGAGCTCGGTCGCGTCGATGCGTGACTTCTTGAGCGGATGGTTGCCGCCCACCACGAGAACGAGCCGATCCCTGGCGACAGCGTGCGCGTGCACGGCGGCATGATTGGGAGCGAACCCAACTACGCCGATCTCGAGGTCGGCGTTCTGCACGCGTTCGGTGATCTCGCCGGAGTCTCCTGTTTCCACCGTCAAACGAATGTTGGCATGGCTCTCGTGAAAGCGACCGAGCAACTCCGGGAGGATGTAGCTCGCCGGGATCGTCGAGGCCCCGATGCGCAGTTCGCCATGAATGAGGCCGGCGTGCTCGTCGATCGCCATCCGGGCATTACGCTCCGCCTGCAACATCTCGCGGGCCGGGCGAATCAGCGCCGACCCCGCCGAGGTCGGTCGAACCCCGCCCCGTTCCCGCTCGACTAAGCGCGCGCCCAGGCGCTGCTCAAGATCGGCGATATGGCCACTCACCGTGGACTGCGACAACCCTAAGGATTGTGCGGCTTTGGTGAAGGAACGCTGGTCGATCAAAGCGACGAATACGGCGATTTGACGCAGCGAAAGCGGATCTCGTTCGCGCATGCTGAAACTCGTCCCCAACGTAAGGGTCCGGCACACCGGTTCAAATGAAAAAGGGGCCGTCCGTGTGGACGACCCCTTTTTTGATATCGAAGTTGCTAAACGAAGCTTAGGCCTTGACCTTGACTTCCTTCGGCTTGAACTCCAAGAGCTTGCGCTCGGACGCTTCCCAAGCCTCGATGTCTTTCTCGAGTTCGGCGCGGTCACGGGCAATCTTCTTGGCCTTCGACGCGTTGGGCTTCGCCTGGAGACGAGCATCGTCATCGGCGAGCTTGGCCTTGCGGCCCTCGAGGCGGTCGAGCCCGTTCAAGAGCTTGACGTAACCACGAACCATCTTGTCGAAACTGTTCTTGTACTCACTGCGAGCAAGGCTCTTCATCGCTTTGAGAAGCTTGCCAGCGCTGAGCTGTTTGCCCTGGAGGGACTGAACCTTGCTGTAATCGCGCGAAACCAAAAGCATGCGCGGAGTCTGCGAACCGTGCTCCTGAATGAAGCGGTTCTGCAGTGCGTTGCCGGAGCTGACCTTGATGCAGTCGAACAACTTCGTGCCGATCGCGAACGACTCGTTCGCAAACACGACGTCTTGCAACTTGCGCATCGTCTTATCGGTCTCGTCGTCTGACGTGATGAACACGAGCATCGGACGTTCGGCCATGGAAGCCTTGGCGCTCTCGTCTGCGGTCTTACCCGTAACGACGGCCGCCGGGCCTACCGAGTCCTTGTTCTGCCATTTGATGTTGAGTCGGGCCATACTGGCGCCGGAGCGTCCGCATCAGCCAGCCTCGGTCGGGACAGTCATCATCGCGATCGCTGCCAAAGCCGGCAAGATCGCTAATACGCGGGTTCGCGTCATCGGATTCCTCCAAAAACTCTCTGCCCGCGTTCGATGCGGGACTACAACATTGGTTCCTACTATCGGAGTCTACGGTTCAAACTGGCCGTCTTCTAGCGGATTTCTCGTTTTTTACCGAGGCAACGACCGGCTTTCCAAGTGCCCGATTTGGGGCCATTTTTCTGCCTAAGCTGTTGTTTAGAAAGCACTTACAGGAATTGCGCTCGGCTCAGCGAGTTCATCTCGCTGCGTAAACAGGAAGGCGTCGTAGTAGTAATGCATCAAAAGAACGCCCTTTCCGAACATGTAGTAGGCCAAAAGATAGGTCACGCCGATGTGGGCAAAGACCCGGTGCATCAAGAAAATGAACCCCACCAGGCCCAGGGTCGCGAGCACGGCCAAGCCGTAGTAGCGAGCAAATCCCCTCCAGCCGCGCTCCGAAATCGCGCGGACCACAGCCAGTTCGGTCTCGCCCCGCTCCCGGCGTACCCGGTTCGACCACCACACCAGGGCTAAGTACTGGACGCAGTGCCAGGTGTTGATGCCCTGAAACGCGACGTCTAGGTTGGGAAAGAGCGGCGTGAAAAACGTCGCGGCGACGGTCGCCCCGATCAACGCGGTCTTGCCGTAGTGCAGCCGTTTTTGGCGGGCGCGTTTGACGACGTAGCCGAGCCAACCCAACAAAAAGAACCCGAAAATGGCGAACGAGGCCCAGATCAAGCCGGGGCCGATCAACATTTCGGGGATCAGGAGCGCTGTGTTGTCGAGCTTGAACGTGCCTTCGACAATGCGGATCGTCGCGAACGGGTAAAGACACGAGAAAATCGCGCCGTACTCAAACAGGCGCTCGCGCCCCGTCGGTGTCCACTTCGCCCGGCTCGAGTAGCAGTTGGCGACGTACGAGATCTGTTGGAGGACGTGCAGCGACGCGAACGTGAAGAAAAACGTTAAGAACGCGGCGGGAAACCGGAGCGCGAAGACCGCGGTCGCGACGGGAACCAGGTACGCAAGCCGGACGTACGTCGTGTGTTTTCTGACGAACTTCGGATTGAGGTTGGTGCGCGTAAACGTGACGAACACGTGCGGGCCGCCGACCGCGAGCATGATGATGGTCGCGACCGCCTCGGCGCTCAGGTCGAACACGTGATACATGAGCGGGGCGAGCGGCACCGTCAGCACGGTGAGGACGAGCCAGCCCATATCCCAGTTGCGACTGCGTATCCACTGGTTGTTCATGACGGCCCCCAGCATACGCAACATCGCCCCTTGCAGTACCGTAGTCCGGTGGCGGAATTTTTGGGTCCCATTCTCCTCGATCAGAAAACCGTAAGGTCCCGCGTTCCGCGGCTGGCAGGGGCGTTTGCTCTCGGGTACGCGCGGCCCCAGGAGAGTGCTGTTTTCATTTCGTTCGTGGGGCGCGCGGACACGAACCTGCAAGCGGCCTTGCTAGAGCGGTCCGGGGGACCCTACACCGCCTGCTTTTGGGCCGTCGCCGCATCGCCGGAGCTGGCCTACGCGGCGGAGTGCAAACTTTGGCATGAAATGGGCGGGCCCGAGGGGGACCTCGATTCGGCCGTCCATCCTGTGCCGCCGGGGGACGTGTGCTGTCCGATTTGCGAGTGATTCCCCGCTCGCCGTGCGTTCTTAGGGGCGTGCGAACCGGTGTGCGTCCAGTCGAGCGGGGAGGCCAAGCGTGACCCCTTTGGTCTTCGTGATGTGTGCCGCGATCGAAATCGTCGGCGACGGCCAGCCGCGCGTGCATCTGGAAACCGATGGGTCGCCGGCCGCGAAGCACGCCGCCGAGCTCTTGCGCAAGCACGTGGTTTTGATGACCGGTGTGGCTCTGCCGTCTTTGGGCAAGGGGCACGCGCTGCGATGGGAGCGCACGACTTGGCGCGGGTATCGCATCACGACCAACGCCGACACCGGACACACCTTGATTGCAGGCGACGACTTGGTGCGCGCGGCCTACGACATCCTGGCGCGTTGGGGCTGCCGCATGGATGTTGAGCCACCGCACATCCCGCGGGCGAAGCGTCTTGCGATCACCGCGCGTGACGTCCCGCGTGTGCGCGACCTGTTTACGCAACGCGCGTTCGATCCGACTTGGCCCGTCCAGGGGTGGTCGGTTGTCGGGTTGCGGAACTACGACGCGGCGAAGGCGCGCGCGGTGGCTGCTCTGGGTTATCGCGTGGCGGTCGCCAGCGACACATTCGATGACTTCTTGGATCCGGCGCTTTTTGAACAACACCCCGAGTGGTTTGCGAAGCGCGGCGAGCGGCGCGTGCCCCGGGGCAACTTCGCACTGCTTCGGGCCGAGGCGCGGGCGGCGTATCTCGACGCGCTTGGCGCTTGGCTTGTTGCACATCCGGAAGTGCATCGCGTTGGCATTTGGCCGGAGGTGACGACGGTCTGGGACGACGATGCTGTCGCGGCCGGGATCCCACACGCCTACGCGTTATTGTGGCGCGAGGCGGCGGCGAGGTTTCCCAAGCGTGAGTTTGAGATCTTGGCGACGGGCCTGACGGTGCGTCCGCCGCGCGCGGGCCGAGTACCCAACAACGTCGTTGTGCGTATGCGCCCCGGCGCGGATGCCAGCGGGTGGCAGCCGCTTCGCGATCAACCGCTGTTCGCGGTCGTGCAAGGATGGCGCGCGCGCGGTGCACGCGTCACACTCGAGATCGACGCCGCGCCGCGCCCGTGGTGCGGTTTGCCATGGCCCTGTCATCAAGCGCTCCGCGGCAATGCCGCACTGTTTCCAGAAGCGGTGCTCGTGCGCGGTAGCCGCGAACTCGCAGCGCTTTGGCGCGAACCCGATGAGCCCGTGACGCTGGGGCCGCTTCTGGCGCGGCTGCTGGAAACATCGCGTTCTGTACGCTCCGTCGGCACCATCGACGCCGCCGGTGCACTCTTTCTCACGCCCGAAGACGGCGCCGGCTACCTAGTCGGCGAAGTGGAACGGCAGTTCGCGCGGGCGCGCTCTCAAGACCTTGCGCTGGCCGCAAGACGAGCTGCGGCGCGATCGATGTATGCGCACTACCGGCGCGCCCTGCGCTCAGTCCCCGACGCGGCTCGCTATCGCCGCTATCGTGAGCGGCAAGTCCGCCGCCTGATCCACGAGCTCGAGCCTGAGGGAATCCGGTATCGCGTCGGGCCGGCCACGATCACCGAAAAAGACGCAACCCTTCAGGTCGAAACCGACACGCTTGCGATGCGCATCGACCGCCCGCGGGCCACCGTGACGGCCGTGCGAAGAAAACTCGGACGCGAGTGGAGTGCGTGGGTTGGCTCCGAACAAAAAGCGTTGTTCGCCGTCGCCGCCCTCGGCCAGTCTTCGGACCGAAAAAATGGGCGCGTGTCGATCACATCCCCCGCGACCGGAGTCGTGCGCGTCGTTCTCCACGGTCGCTTCGGGGCTGCGGGCGCCACCTCGACCAACGCGCTCACGTTCCGCAACGGCAGTGGGCTCATCCATCAAACCGCGACCACGACCGCCCGTGATGGACTCGTTGTCGGTTGCCGCTTTGCACCGCACCACTTCGACCACTGGGTCTGCCCCGCCTACGCCGTCGACGGAACCATGGACTTGCCGCTCCCCTCTCTCCACCTCCCCACCGAAACGTTGCTCTACTGCCGCAACGGAGCCCGCGGTCTCGGCCTCGCGCTCCGCGTCACCCGCGCCAGCCCTGTCCGCCTCCAACTCCAAGACGACGAGATCCTGCTCTACACCACCACTCGGGCCAACCAACTCAAGACCACTTGGATCCTCTTCCAATCAAAAGCCGAACTAGCAAAAAAAAGCTAGCCAATGCGGTACCGGGTTCGATTTTTTTCGCCGTAAGCTGCTGACACTCAGCATCTTATGGCGGCGCGGTGCGGCATCTGTGCCGCACTTTTGGGCGCCTACTGCAGGGCCCTGTCATCTAGAATGCCGCGAATCGGCGAATCCGTGCGTTCTGCGATTTAGCCGCCATCCCCAAGCGCGGCACAAATGCCGCACCTGACGCTTGTAACCCGCTGCCAGATCAACACTTACAGCAGAAAAATTTCAACCTGGTACCGCATTGGGTGCTGCTTTAGGTGGTGATTTTGGTTAGTTTTTTTGGGTGGGTTAGGGCGGCGTTGTGGCCTACTTCCGGCCATTCGATTTGGATGGCGGCGGGGCTTAAGGATTGGAGTTTTTCGAAGTATCGGCGGGGGACGACGCGGTCTTTTTTGCCGTGCGCGATGGTGAGGGGCACGTCGATGGATTGGATCGCAGGGCCAAGATCTAAGCGGGCAATCATGTGCGTTCGTTGGGCGATGGTGCGAAACGGCGTTTGACCGCACCACTGCGGCATGAGTTTCTCAATCCCCGGGACGTGTTGTGCGAGGAGCGCGGTTTCCGGTCCGCGTTGCACACGGCGCATGAAGTAAGCCGATCCCCAACTTGCGGGAAGGATGCGCGAGACGGCGAGGATGGCGCGGTCCAACGGGCGCAAGGCGAACGTGGGGAACGTGCCCTGCACGATGATGCGTGCGATGCGTGGGTCGTTTCGACCTCCAAAGCCAAGCGCGAGGGTTCCACCAAAACTCACGCCGAGTAACGTGACGTCGGAAAGTGCAAGTTGGCTTAGTAAATCATCGACGTCGTCGAGAAGCTGTTCGTGCGTGACGCCGCGTTGCGGTCGCTCTTCACCACGGATCCACGGGACAACGACGCGAAATTGCCGAGCGAGAAGAGGGACGAGGCGAAAAAACACGCGGCGTGAACCGGCGATCCCATGCAGCAGCACCAGAGGCGGCCCCGAGCCGACATCCCATACGCGTGTCTCGTGTCCATCGCGATACGCGACGGTGCGGTGAGGAACGCTGCCGACGAACTCCGCAAACTCGTCGATGTAGTTGGCGGTCATGCCAACGTCAAGCGCGCGGCGTGATGCTCCTGGAGCGTCATGACGGACAACCCATGGCGATGCAGCGCAGCCATACCGCGCACCGCCGCCGCCGCGCCGCTGATCGTCGTGATGATCGGGATCTTTTTGCCGAGCGCTTCCTGGCGAATGCGCCCCTCGTCGGTGTATGCGCCCTTGCCGACCGGCGTGTTGATAATCAGATCAATCTCGCCGTTCTTGAGCGCGTCCAACACGTCGGGCCGCCCTTGGCCCACCTTGTGGATGCGGTGCGCGTTGACGCCAGCGCCGCAGAGCGTGTCGTACGTGCCGCCGGTCGCGAGAATGCGCAGGCCGAGATCCGCAAGCCGACGGCCCAAAAACGCGACACCGCGTTTGTCGCTGTCGCGCACCGACAAGAAGACGGTGCCTTCGCGGGGCAACGCACAGCGCGCGGCATCCATCGATTTCGCGAACGCAACGCCGAAGTCCGTCGAGATGCCCATGACCTCCCCGGTCGAACGCATCTCCGGACCAAGAATAATGTCCGCGCCGGGGAATCGGTCGAACGGGAACACGGGCTGCTTGACGCTGAAGTGAGACGGAATGAACTCTTCCAAGAATCCAAGTTCACGCAGCGTCTTGCCCGCCATCACCTTGGCGGCGATCTTCGCGAGCGGTGTCCCGATCGCCTTGGCGACAAACGGCACCGTGCGACTCGCGCGCGGATTCACTTCGATCACGTAGACCTCGCCGCTCTGAACGAGGTATTGAATGTTCATCAACCCGCGGACTTTCAGGGCGCGGCCGATGCGCCCCGTGTGATGGCGCACGGTCTTCAACACGTCGGGCGGCAGGGTGTAGGGCGGCAAGCAACACCCGGAGTCGCCGCTGTGAATGCCGGCCTCCTCGATGTGTTCCATGATGCCGCCGATCGTCACGCGTTCGCCGTCGCAAACCGCGTCGACATCGAGCTCGATCGACTCCTCCATGAATCGGTCGAGCAAGACGGGATGGTCCGGCGAGACGTCAACCGCCGCCTGCATGTAGCGACGGAGCGACGCTTCGTCGTACACGGTTTCCATGCCGCGGCCACCGAGCACGTAAGACGGCCGAACAACGCACGGGTAGCCGATGCGCTTGGCTTCTTCAATCGCGCCTTCAACGCTGGTGGCGGTCCCGTTGCACGGCTGTTGAATGTCGAGTTCCGTCAAGAGCGCCTGGAAACGCTCGCGGTCGCTCGCCATGTCGATGGAGTCGACCGACGTGCCGAGCACCTTGACGCCCTCCGCCTCCAAGCCAGCGGCCAGGTTCAGCGGCGTTTGACCGCCGAACTGAATGATGACGCCTTCCGGCTCGATACGTTCGACGATGTGCAACACGTCCTCGACGGTCAACGGCTCGAAGAACAGCATGTCCGACGTGTCGTAGTCCGTCGAAACGGTCTCGGGATTCGAGTTCACCATCACGGACTCGTATCCGATTTCGTTGAGCGCAAACGCCGCGTGGCAGCAGCAGTAGTCGAACTCGATGCCCTGTCCGATCCGGTTGGGGCCACCGCCCAAAATCACAACGCGCTTGCGATCGGTCAGGCGAACTTCGTCCTCGTCTTCGTACGTCGAGTAGTAGTACGGCGTGTACGCGTGAAACTCCGCGGCACACGTGTCGACCACTTTGAAGACGGGCTTCACGCCCAGGCGTCGCCGCGTGTCGCGCACGGTTTTTTCATCGGAACCGAGCAAGAATGCGATCTGTTTGTCGGAGAATCCGTCGCGCTTGGCGGCGCGTAGGTTTTGCTTCTCCAGGTTGTCGATCGATCCAAGCGCGGCAACTTTCCGCTCCCGTTCGATCAACTGCTCCATCTGATCCAAGAACCACGGATCGATGTTGGTCAACTCGTGCAGCGCATCGACGTCCATCCCGCGCCGCATCGCCATGCCGATGAAGAACACGCGCTCCGCATTCGGAACCACGAGCTTTTGCCGCAACGTGTTTTCGTCGAGGTCGTCGAGATCTTTTCCGTCCGCACCAAACCCCGCGCGCCCGATCTCGAGTCCGCGCAACGCTTTTTGAAACGACTCCTTAAACGTCCGCCCCATGGCCATCGTTTCGCCGACGGACTTCATGGACGTCGTCAGAGTCGCATCCGCTTCGGCGAACTTCTCGAACGTGAAGCGCGGGATCTTGGTGACGACGTAGTCGATCGTCGGCTCAAACGACGCGGGAGTTTCCTGCGTGATGTCGTTACGAATCTCGTCGAGCGTGTAGCCCACTGCCAGTTTGGCGGCAAACTTCGCAATCGGGAAGCCGGTCGCCTTGCTCGCCAGCGCACTCGAACGACTAACGCGCGGGTTCATCTCAATGATGATGAGTCGCCCGTCGTCGGGGTTCACCGCGAACTGAACGTTCGAACCGCCCGTCTCCACACCGATCGCGCGAATGATCTTGATCGCGGCATCGCGCATGCGCTGATACTCGCGGTCGGTAAGAGTCTGCGCCGGCGCGACGGTGATGGAATCGCCGGTGTGAACGCCCATCGGGTCAATGTTCTCGATCGAACAGATGATCACGACGTTGTCGAGGCGATCGCGCATGACCTCGAGCTCAAACTCCTTCCAACCGATGATCGACTCTTCAACGAGAATCTCGTCATCCCTCGAAAGATGAAGCCCGCGCGCGCAGATCTCTTCGTACTCTTTGATGTTGTACGCGACACCGCCACCCGCGCCGCCAAGCGTGTAAGCGGGACGAATGATCAACGGGAAGCCGATGTGGTCCAACGCCTCGCGCGCTTCCTCCATGGTGTGCGCAAGCCGCGACCGCGCGCATTCCAAACCGATCGCGTCCATCGTGTCGCGAAAGGCCTCACGATTCTCCGCCCGGTGAATCGCGTCCGGCTTTGCACCGATCATCTCGACGCCGTACTTCTCCAGCACGCCGGCTTCATGGAGTTGCATCGCAACGTTGAGACCCGTCTGCCCACCCATCGTCGGAATCAAGGCGTCCGGTCGTTCCCGCGCGATGATTTGTTCAACAAACTCAGGCGTGATCGGCTCGACGTACGTTCGATCGGCGAGCTCTGGATCGGTCATGATCGTTGCCGGATTCGAGTTCACGAGGATGACTTTGTAGCCCTCGTCCTTGAGCGCCTTGATCGCTTGGGTGCCCGAGTAATCGAATTCGCACGCTTGACCGATGATGATCGGTCCAGAACCGATCAGCATGATGGAGGAGATGTCGGTTCGCTTCGGCATAGGGTTCGGTTAGGTGGTGTACCTTTCCGGAGCGACGGGTCAAGCGTTCTCGCCGCCGCCGGACGGCTTCCTTCGACGACGACGCCGACGACGCTTCTTTTTGGCGCCGTCGCCCGCCTGCCCACCGGCCTGCCCACCGGCCTGCCCACCGGACTGCCCGCCGGGCCCGGAACCGCCCGGCGCTGCGGCTTGCGGGCGCGGCTGCTGCGGTTTCGCGCCCGGGCTCGGGTTCTTCGCGCCCTGGTTGGGGGTCTTCGGGCCCGCGCCGCCCGATCGCTTGCCACCCCGGCGTCGGCGCCGGGAGCGGCCTGTTTTTTCCGCGGGCGCGCCGGAACCGGCCGCCGCTGCTTCGCCGCCGCGGCTTTTGCGACGGCGCCGCTTCTTCTTGGTCGCGTCGCCGGGCAAATCCATGTCATCCACGACCGAGGACGCCACGTTGCCCCGGGACGCCACGGACTCGCGCGCGCGCTCGACGACGGTCTTGATGCCCATGCGGGCGCGCTCTTTGGCCTTTTCTTCCCGGGTGCGCTCCTCGCGCTCGCGGCGAGCCGCCTCGCGTTCGCGCCGCACGGCGATCAGCCGGTCCCGCTCCTCGATGTAGCGGACGATCGCCGGGTTCCCGAAGTCTGGATCGCCGGGCTCAGGGTCATCGAACTCCGGCTGGACGGGCTCCGCGGCCTCGTCGGGACTTTCGTCGTCCGGCTCGCCGTCGGGCGCTTCGTCGGGTGCTTCGTCGGGTGCTTCGTCGGGTGCTTCGTCGGGTGCTTCGTCGGGTGCTTCGTCGGGTGCTTCGTCGGGTGCTTCGTCGGGTGCGTCGTCGGGCGCGCTCGGCTCATGGTCCGGCCGGGCTTCATCGGCGGCGAAGTCTTCCCCGTCGCGTTCGGCGCCGTCGAATTCGGGCGCAGCCTCGGGCTCGGGCGCTGTCGCGTGCCCGCCGTCTGGCTCGCCGTCTCGCATGTCGGGCAACACGTCCGCCGGATCGTCGTCATCGTCGGCCACATCCAGCGCGGTCGCGAGCTCAAGGTCGTCCTCGTGCTCGGGTTCGGCCTCGGCGGCCACGGACTTCTCGGCGGCGGCGACCAGCTCAGGCTCGGCGGTCAAGTCGTCGGCGTACCGCTCCGCCAGGGCGAGGCGCAACTCTTCCCACGCGTTGGAGCCCGGGATCAGCGACCGCACGCGATGCACGTAGGTGCGCGACAAGTAATCCGTCATGAGCTCCGAGTGCAGGCGGTCGGCTCGCACGGCCGAGATGCCGTCCGGCGTCGTTTCGAGCGCATTGTAGTGCGCACACGGGAGGTCGAGCGTGATCGGGCAGTCGTACATGTGCACGAAGCCGGCGGCGCACTGACACACCTGGGTGGGCTCGGCGCCACGTCGCGTTTTGACGTGGATCTGGTTCGAACACTGCGCCGCACCGTTCCCGTCCATAGCGAAATCTTAACCGAGCGGAGATCAAAACCCGAGACGCGATTGCGCCGCACAGGTCGCGCCCAGTCCCCTAAACAAGCTGCGCAGCGCCCGGATAGGCCGCCTTTGCCGCGCTCACCGACAAACCCACGCGTTTCGGGCCGTGCCCCAATTGCGCGCTGGAACAGCCCGTGCTAGTTTTCTTTTTATGTCAGAAGGAACCCCCGCCCCGGCCGCCGCGCCGACTCCGCCTGCAAAACAGGAACAGGAGTCCACTCACGTCATCGTGCGCTCGTACCCCAAAGTGGTGTACCTCTACCTGACTTGGCTTGCGGCCATCATCATTGGATTTCTTCATCCCGAGGCTACGGCCATCGAAATGTCGGCCAACAAGGATGTGACGGATCCGGGCATCATGTACTCGGCGGAAGCGGTCGCAAAGGGCCTCACGCTGGGCCGCATCTGGTTCTTCATCTTCGTGCTCAACATCTTGGTGATCGCGTTTGAGTTCTCGCGGATGCGGTCGGTTGCACTGGCGGGCATCTTGGCCGCCGTGTTCTTCGCGGGCATCCACTTCGGTTGGTTGACACCGTTGGTCGATTTCTTCGGCGGGCTCAACATCCTGATGTCGAAGGGGTTTTATTACTCGTTCGCAGCGGTTTTCTCGGTGATGTATCTCCTCGTGTTCATCAACACGCGCTTTAGCTACTGGGAGATTCAACCAAACGAGATCTTGCACCACCACGGCTTCATGGGCGACGTCGATCGCTTCCCGACGCGCGGGTTGCGCATGCGGAAAGAGATCTCGGACGTATTCGAGTACGTTCTCTTGCGGTCGGGCACGTTGGTGCTGTCGCCCACCGGCGTCGAGCGCCCGATCGTTCTCGACAACGTCATTGGCCTGAACAAAGTCGAAGACAAGATCCAACGCCTACTCGGCACGCTGAAGGTCCGGATCGACACCGGCCAAGTCGGCGGCATCGACTAGGGCCTGACGAGAACGGGGCCGTCGCACCGAGGACGCGCGACGATACCGCCGGTGAGACGCCCACTCCCTTACGGCACGTGACTGGATCGATGCCGGCGCCTATCGCACTTCGCGAAAGGTGCCGGCATTGTTTTTGGCCAACCGTCGCAGGAACTGGCCGCCCCCGGTCCGCGCTTCCCCCTTGTGGAGCATGCCGGCTGAGAACGCGACGCTGTGGATGCGTACGCCGCGCAGCTCGTTGACGCGCGCGACTTCAGCGAGAATCTGCTCCGGACGACCGTACGTCTTGCCATCGAAGGTTCCCGGCGTGGGGCTGCCGTCACTCAGCAGGATGATCGTGTCGGCGTTGAACGGATCGTTGAGGGCGCGCATGAGCGCACCGTACGTATTCGTCGCGCCCGACGGGACAAGACGATCCAGCCACTTCGCAATGCGAGGCTGTTGGGCCCGCGCCGCCGTTCCGGGGAAATCGCGCACCTCGGAAGCAAACGCATACACACGAACGCGCGTGCTGACCTCGAGCTGCCCGATCGCACGCTTTAGCTCCGCGGTCGCGCGCTCCATCCGGGTCGCTTTCCGACCGTCGGCACTCGCCATCGAAGCGGAGACGTCGATCAAAAAGATGGCGCGCCGCGTCTTGAGGCGAACGTTGAAGAAGTACGGCCGCCCCGCGCCAGCCTGCAACGGGTCGTGGGCGCGCTGGAACTGTTCCCTCCGTGCAGCCCACCAAGACCTCCAAAGCCCCTGATCCTCGCCGAAATCTTTGCCGGTCAAACGAACCAGCGCCTCGTTGAGTTCGTAGCGCAGCTCCTTTTCGTCCGTGAGTCGCGCGATCAGCAACGGGATGCCCTTCGCGTCGCCCTGGCCCAGCGTGCGAATCGCGGTGCGGCGAACTGCGATGTGTTCGTCCGCAAGGAGTTTGATCCACACGGCAGTGTCGTGAGTCGTCGCGCGTGCCGCAATCAGTCGGACGCGCCAGTCCTCATCGGCCGTCGCTTTCTTCACGACGGGTGGGGACAGCTTGAGCTGGATTAACGCCCGCAGCGCGGCGCGCCGAATGCGCGCCAGCGGGGACGCCGCGAGCAGTTCGATTTCGGGTTGCAGGCTCACGGCGCCCGCGCGCGACACTCCGTCCAAGGTGTGCGCGACCAGCGTCCATCGGTGCGCTCCCGCCATCCGCGTGTAGTCCGTCTTCTTGCGCATGATGGCGGGCTGCAACACTTCGCGGCCAACCCAGGCCAGACCTTTCGGATCGCGCATGCGGGCCAGCGCGTCCGCGAGGACGGTGTGGAGGAGGGCGTAGCGTTCGGTCTGCGCGTCGGCGCCAAACAGCCCGCGATAGAGTTGGTCGAGACCCCGGGGCGTTCCCATCGCGCCGAGCGCCATCGCCGCGTCCACGCGCATCGTGTAGGAGCGATCCGTGTGAAGAATGCGCGCCAGCAGTTTGACCGCATGCACGCGCATCGCGTCCGAATACGGAAGGTGTCCGATCTCGCGCACGATCGCGGCGCGGGCGCGCAAGCTCTGAACCGACTGCCGGTTTGCGAGATCCTCGTAGCCGTTGGTGAGCTCCGTCAGCCGCTTGCGGAGGTAAAGGTCGTCGGCCGGTCCACCCAGCACGAGCAACAAGAGAGCCGCCTGCACCATGCCGTCATTCTCCTCGCGGTTCGTGAAAGCGCGTGCCGGCCCGCCGAGCGCAGCCGAACGCTACGAGTCAGAACGCATGCCGGTGGGAAGATGCTCAACATCGCCGATCGATTCGGCGCGCCAACCCTCCCCGCTCCGGACCAACTCGCTCAAACCGGCCTGCGGTTGCGGGATTTGCCACACACCCTTCGTCGGGCGTTTAAGCATCCGCGCAATCAGCACGCGATTGATCGCTTTGTGTCCACAGATAAGCACAGTCTCGGCTGCGTCCGCCTCGAGGCGCTCCAACACATCGCCTGCGCGCTCCCAGAGGTCGTCGAACGCCTCTCCACCGGGCATCGCGAGGCCAACCGGATCGTCGTACCACTGCCGATGGAGCTTGCCCCAGCGACGCCGGATCTCGCCGGATTCGTGGCCCTCCCAGTGACCGCGATCAATCTCGACCAAGTCCGGCAGCACCGTGGGCTCATATCCCATGAACTGCGCCGTTTCCTGGGCGCGCGTCAGCGTGGATGCGTAGACCGCATCAAACTCCCACTGCTCGAGCGCCGACTTCAAAAAACCGACCTGTCGTTTACCGACTCCGCTCAAGCGCACGTCCTTGTGCCCTTGACAGTAGCCGTTTTCGTTCCAAGAGGTCGCCCCATGGCGGACCAAGACCAAGTTCTCCACGCGCCCAGCCTACCCCAACGACCCTTCGCATGAAAAAAGCCCTTCCGCCTAAGCGGAAGGGCTCTCGATTTTGTCGTCGAACCGCGTTCGCGGTCGTTTCGCGAATCCCGTTAGAACGGGACGTGCATGCGCAAGCCGAGGAGCACGAGCGAGTCGGGCTCGGTGAAGTTGCCGCCACCCGGATCCGAGATGAACTGGACCATCGGCGTGATCTGCAGCTTGCCCTCTTCCACGAGGAAGCGGTAGTACAGCTCGATCACAAGTTCGTGGTTCTCCGGTGAAGACGCACCCGTGAATGCGCCAACCGGGCCCTTGATGAAGCCGATCGCGATCCCGAGCTCGTCGTCAGGACGATCCGGAATCAGGCCCACAAAGACAGCGCCCGCCTGCCAGTCGGACTCGATGTGGTTGACACCACCATCCGCCGGCGAAAGGTTGTCGTGAACCGTGATACGTGCGAATACGCCGATCTTGTCCGTCGCCCACCAGTCGGCCGACACGCCGCCGGACGCGGAGATGTCGTTGGGCGCCGTGTCGATCTGACCGTACACGCGCACCGTGATCTCGCGACCACGAAGCGTTCCGCTCCAAGCAAACTGCCAAAGCAGGATGCCCTTGTTGAAGAACTGACCCGGCTGGTTGTACCAACCGATGTCGAGACGGTACTGCTCGCGGTTGCCGAAGTTCGACCAGGCGTGCAGCCCGAAGACCGTGCGCCCACTCGCATTCGTCGGCCACGTGATGGCCGGCGGATCGTCGAACAGGTTGTTGAGAAACTGCGTGTTCTCATCGCCGGCGAACCGGTTTTGCGCGATGCGGTCGCGCGGGTCGAGCTTCCCCATCAAGATGGTGAGCGTGTGCTCGTTGATCGCGGTCGTCCACCGGACGCCGGCTTCGTGCATGCGCACCGAACCCGGGCTCGTGCTCACCGCGCCGTTGACGCCGATACCGTCCGCTGCCCCGCTCAAAGTGCCGGGGAACGTGCCGGAGATCGCGCCGAACTCCGCCGGGAACCCCCCACCGCCGACGCCGGTCGGGCCCACGCCCACGACGCTGGAGGATGAGCTGCTCGACGCCGTGTTCGCCGTCATCTTGAGGAACAGATCGAGGTTGTCCGTGACTTCGAAGTTGAAGTCGAGGTCAACGTCGCCTGTAACTTGGTGGCGGTTGAACGGATCGGCGCCCAAGGTCGCCTGTGCGACCGACGTGAAGCGCGCCTGCACCGTCACACCTTTAAAACCGTTCGCGCCCGACGCACCGCCGTGCGCAGACACGCCAGTCAAGTACGAGTTTACTTCGCGGCGGATCATCGTCTCGCGCTGTGCTTCGAGCGAGTTCGAGCGCCGTTTCAGTTGCTTAATTTCCTGACGAATCTGGTCGAGTTCGGACGTCCGCGTCTTGCGTACGTCGTCGTCGGGATACTCATCGGCCTGCACCGACGTAGCCGACATTCCCACTCCGACCACGAGAAGCCAGAACAGTACGTGCTTCCTAATCATGGTGGTATTCACCTTTTCCTGTGCCCAATCGGCCGTAAGTGGGGCGCCCTCCAAGAGGGCGCCCCTTTCGAATCACAGAGTGTGTGCTTCGCCGTTTCGCTTAGAAGGGGACGTGGATGCGGAGACCGAGGATGACGAGCATGTCGTCAGCCCACGGAGCAGCATTTCCACCCGGATCCGTAACGATCATGAGGTGCGGCGTAATCTGAAGCTTGCCGTCTTCCATCATGTAGGCGTAGTAGATTTCGAGCGTGATCTCGGTGTCTTCCGGGAGACCCGGGAGAACCGTCGAGTTCGCCGTCGTGAAACCGATCGCGACGCCGAGCTTGTCGTCCGGACGGCTTCCGATGAGGCCGCTCAACACAGCGCCCACCGAAGCGTCGAACTCAACCGGGTTCACATCGCCGCCGTTCGCGCTGATGCGAACGAACAAGCCGATGTTGTCCGTAACACTCCAGTCCCACGAGAGACCAAAGCCCGAGTCACCGTCGTTCAGTCCATCGCGGAAGAACTCGTTGATGAACGCCATAACACGGACGTTCATCTCGCGACCGTCCACTTCACCACGCCACGAGAGCTGGATCATGAACTGGCCACGCGTGAAGAACTGACCCGGCGTGTTGAACCAACCGAAGTTCACCGTGAACTGCTTGTTGTCGCCGAAGCTCAGCCAACCATGCCAGCCAAAGACGGTGCGACCGGACGCATCGTTCAGCCACGGCACCGACGGGTTGTTGATGAAGTTGTCGTTTAGGAACTGCGTGTTGGCGTCGTTGCTATGCGCGTTCTGCAAGAAGCGAAGGCGCTGGTTCAGCGCACCCGTCTCCCAGTGCAAGCGATGATCGCCAATCGCGATCGAGTGGCGGATACCACCCTCACGCAAGGTGACAGAACCTGGATCGACCGACACGGTGCCGTTGACACCGATGCCGTCCGACATCCCACCGAACGTGGCGCCCGCGATCGCGGGGAAGCCCCCGCCGCCGGCGGTCATGGAGCCGGACGAGCGGAACGCGCGTCCTTCGCTGTCGAGCGGACCGAAGAAGGCCGGGAAGCCCTGGCCCGATTCGCCGCCGTCGTTGGCCGTCATGTAGATGAACATGGACAGGTTGTCCGTGACCTCGATATCAACATCGAGGTCGACATCACCGTTCACGGCCGACCGGTCGTTTTGATCCAGGCCAAGCGTGCCCTGGAATACGGTTGTGAGCGAAGCGCCGATGGTAATGCCAGCTAGGGCTCCACCGCCCTGTGCACCCTCGTGCGCATCGCTCTGGTTGAGATACTGATCGATCTCACTTTCCAGGTTGGATACGTTTTGCGCCTGGAGCGAGTCGACCTTTTGTCGAAGCTCGGAAAGCTCTTTTCGGAGCTCCTCGGCTTCGCCCGCGAACGCCGGCGCAACAAGCGCTGAAGCGGCGACTAGGGCAAGGTACATTTTGATTTGGCGGTACATTCCGCAAGTCCTCCTGGCACCTCGAAACAGAGAGGCGCTCAAGGCGGTAGATCGGTCGTACCCACGCAGTTCTGCAGGGTCAGCGCAAACGAATCTAAGGGGTTTTCCTAGCCCCAAGCGCACCCCCATACCGCACTTAACCCGTTTACTTGCAAGGGTTTGTGGGCGAAGCCCCCCGACGCGGCCAGCAAAGCGCACCCAAGCACCCCAAAAAAAAAGCCAAGCCCGACTTAAGAATCACCCCCCAAACAGTCGAGCGAAACCGGCCAGGCAGAGAAAGCCCAATGGCAAGCCCAAGCAGCGAGCAGCAAAGGGGTCGCCCAAGGCACGCCCAAAACGCTCAAGCCTCAAGACCCCAGTTTGAAGCAAAGCGACAAACGAACGACCGGAGAGGTGGGAACGAAGAGTCGCACGGACGCCGCCGGAAGCCGACGACGGGCATCAAAGGCACGCCAAGCCGCCCGAACCCCAAGACCCGAGTTTGAAGCAAAGCGACAAACGAACGACTGGGGAGGGGGGAGCGAAAAGTCGCACAGACGCCGCCGGAAGGCGACGACGAGCATCAAAGGCATGCCAAACCGCTCCGAACCTCAAGACCCGAGTTTGAAGCAAAGCGACAAACGAGCGAAAGGGGAAGCGGGTGCGAAAGGTCGCACGAACGCCGCCGGAAGGCGACGACGAGCAACAAGGGCATGCCAAACCGCTCGAACGTCAGGCTTCAACATCGTCAGATGTTGAGCCAAGAAACCAGCATGCCAAACCGCTCGAACGTCAGGCTTCAACATCGTCAGATGTTGAGCCAAAAAACCAGCATGCCGAAGCGTTCGAACGTCGAGCACCAACATCGTCAGATGTTGGGCAAAGAAAACGTGATCCGGGTCGGGCAAAGCCCAACCCGGATCACTATCACATCCCCTTAGAAGGGAACGTGGAAACGAATACCGATGATGAAGAAGCTGTCGGTCGTGCTCGCGTTACCCACGATCTCGCCGCCATTCGGATCCGACACAAAGATGATGTGCGGAGTGATCTGCATCTTGCCGTTGTCGGTCATGTACTTGTAGTAGATCTCGAGCGTGAACTCGGAGTCTTCCACAGCCGTACCGACGACCGTGTCGTTAGCAGCCAAGAAGCCGATACCGATACCGAAGACATCGTCCGGACGACTTCCGACCAGGCCGGTGAAGACGAAACCGAACACAACGTCGAGTTCGACAGCGGCCACGTCGCCACCGTTGGCGCCGAGCTTGAAGAACACGCCGATGTCGTCACGCCACATCCAGTCCCATGAAACGCCAGCGCCGGAATCACCGTCGCCCGTGCCGTCCCGGCGGAACTCTTGGATGTGCGCTGCGACGCGCAAGTTCATCTCACGCCCACTCAGCTCACCCTTGTAGTGGAACTGAATGAGGAACTGACCACGTGTGAAGTACTGGCCGGGAGCGTTGAACCAACCCCAGCTCAGGGTCATGTTCTGGTTCTCACCGAAGTGCAACCACATGTGCCAACCGAAGACGACCGTGCCGCCTGCGTTGGTGATCCAGAGAATGGACGAAGAGTCATCAAAGATGTTGTTGATGAACTGCGTGTTCTCGTCTGACGCGAACTTGTTTTGCAAGAAGCGCGTGCGCGGATCAATCTTTCCGAATTCCCAGTGAAGCCGGGTGCTGCCAAGCGCCGTCGAAGTGCGCACGCCAGCCGAGTTCAACTGAACCGACCCGGGGTTAACCGAGATCGTTCCGTTGACGCCAATGCCGTCGTCGCGATCGCCAAACGTGTTGGTGCGGCCGAGACCGCCGTTCGGGAACGCGGCGCCGCCGCCACTAAAAGAGCCGCCGGAGAAGCTGCTGCTGCTCCCGCTGCCATTGTTGGCCGTCATGTGGAACCACATGACCGTGTTGTCCGTCACCTGGAAGTCGAAGTCGAGATCGACATCGCCATCCACGGCGTGTGTGTCGGCGGGCTCGGATCCGAGCGCGCCCTGATAGGTCGTGGTGCCGCGAGCACTAATGGTGATGCCGGAAAGTCCGCCACCGCCCTGTGCTGCTTGCCACTCGTTGTTGTCGGCGAGGTAGCCGTCGATTTCTTTCTCCAACATCGAAGAGCGCATGTTGCGCACTTCTTGCCGGAGCTTGTCGAGCTCCTCGCGAATCTCGCCGTCGCCTGCCCACGTGGGCATAGCTAGTACGGCGACGGCTAGGCACAAGCCGTATAGCCGAATGTTCCGTCCCATGATGTGTGAACCTCCGTAAAGCCTCGTTAAGAGGCCCATATCATTCCCTTACACTCGGACGCGTTTCAAGGATTCACCACGGGGTTCTTCGGTTTTCCCTTAAGCGAACTTGTCAGCGAGGGAGCTCTGAAACGTCGAATTCGGGCGCGTGCCCGGTGACCAGATCCGCCAAAATCTCGCTGGTTATGGGCGCTAAGAGGATTCCATTGCGGTAATGGCCATGCGCGTGGAAGAGATCTTCGCGCTCCAAATCCTGCCCCAAATAGGGCAGTCGCGACTCGGTCCCAGGACGCAGTCCAGCCCATGCAGCGACGAGATTTTGGGCCTCGACGCCCAAAAAGAGCGCAGCACGAGCCTCCAAATCGCGGCAGGCGGGCTCGGTGGGACGTCCATCAAATCCAACATGTTCCAGCGTGGAGCCGAAGAGAACATGTCCGTCGCGACGCGGAACCGCGTACGCGCCGTCGGAAAACACGACCATCCGCCGCAACGCCTTTCGATAAAGAAGGATCTGTCCCCGCACTGGCTCCACGGCGACGCGCGGAGCCAAACGACTGGACCACGCACCCGCGCACAACACCGTTTGCGCGGCGCGCACGCGCCCGCCCGCGGTGTGCACCCAACCCGGCTCGATCGCCGTCGCGGGACAGTTCTCGCGGACCACGACACCGGCGGCGCGCGCGCGCGCGAAGTAGGCCTCGGCCAATCGATGGCTCTTCACCTGCGTCGCATCGGGCAACCAAAGCGCTTCCCCGTCCACACGCAACAATGGCTCCTGCGACCGCGCACGCACGGTTTCGTGGACGATTAGCGATCCGCACCAAGTGGCCAACTGTTCGAGCGCGTCGCCCATGAGCAAGAGTCCCGTGCGGCGCCACTCGACATCGATGCCGGTGTCGCGCGCCAGGTCTTGCGCTGCGCGCTCGTGAAAATGCGGTGCGGCACGCAACAACGGTTGAAGCGCGTCCGGGTATCTCCACGGATGAATCGGGTGCAAAATGCCGGCGCCGGCCCACGACGCTTCGCTGACGGTTCGCTTCGCTTCGAGAACGCACACGGACTTACCGCGTGCGGCCATCGCGTCCGCACACGCTGCGCCGATGAGACCGCCGCCAATGATGACAACGTCGAATTCGTGTTGCGGACTAGGCACGCGTCCAGTGTGAGCGCGCGTCGCGCCGGGGTCAAAGTCCCGAGGGAACTTCGGACGGACTCAACGAAGCGGACGGCTACGAAGCGAGGAGGCCGAGCAGGGCCATCTCTTTGAACGAGAGACGCTTGTCAAACTTACAGCCGAGACCGATTTCCTTGGTTTTGCCGGTGGAAATCTCAAAGCGCGTGATGGTCGCGTCCTTGATCAGGCTGTGCATTTTGTCGTACTTCACCTCGACCACCACCCGCGTATTCATCTTGGACAAGATGCGCTGAGCGAGCTCCACGAGGTTTTTTTCGCCTTCGATCTCAGGGCCAAAGATCCGCTCTAAGTCCCTACTCGAAAAGAAGATACCGCTGGCACTGATGTTCTCAGCACGGCTGAAAAACATCACATCACTCTTGGAGTCCCGCATCATCGAAACAGCACACTCAAACGAGGCCGGTTTGCGGGTGGAATTGCGGCGTGAAGGCATCTATGGAGGCATATCGGCGTTGGAGCAGGCGAGGTTGAGCCCGAACCCAGGAAGCAAAGCCCAGTTTACTGGGAATTGAGCCAGGGTGGGCCCGCCTTCGCCAAGGCTTCGGCGGGTTGATCGCCGCTGCGCGTCGATCAAAACCGAATAGGTGGGCGTCCGGCGTCAAGCTCGGACGCCTGTGTGTTTCGTGCGCGCCGCACTGGACAAGCTCGGACGCCGTGTGTTTCGTGCGCGCCGCACTGGGTCGTACGACCGGGCCCGCCTTCGCCAAGGCTTCGGCGGGTTGATCGCCGCTGCGCGTCGATCAACCCTGTGCGAACGAACGCCCCCCGTCATTTCGCCCATTCGCCGCCAAAGGCGACGAATGGCGTTCAAGGGCATGCCAAACCGTGCGAACGTCGAAGTCTCAACATCGTCAGATGTTGAACCAGAAACACCGCAAGGGCGTGCCAAACCGCACGAACATCGAGGTCTCAACATCGTCAGATGTTGAACCAAAGGAACCCGCGAGGCCTCAACGGCGTACACTCAAAAACGTCCGATCGTTCGCCCACGAGCCGCCAGAGGCGACGACGAGCATCCAAGGGCGTGCTAAACCGCGCGGGCGTCAAGGTCTCAACATCGTCAGATGTTGAACCAGGAACACCAAGGCCTCAACGGCATAAGCCGTTGAGCCAAGAATTACAGATCGCCCCACTCAAAGTCCTCTTCACGCTCTTCAAACTCGGGCGCAAAGCGACGCCAGTTCGCGAGGATCTTGCTGGGCGGGTGTTCGTCCAAGATGTCGTTCACGCGATGGAACCAGACCGGGGCGCGGTCGTAGCGCTCGTCGAGCAGCTCGTCAAACGTCATGTTGCGATACTCATCGAGCTTGGTCCACGACTTCGTCTCGCGCACTTGGCGGAGCTTGCTCGCCGTATCGATGTGCCGCTTCAGGTCCGAGCGGACCATGAATTCAATCGGCGACATCGGTTTCATCTCGTTGGAACGTTTGGACATGCGTGGGAATCCTTCCGCGTTCGTTCCACCGCAGGGCGGCAAACAACGCGGTTACTAGCTGACAACTGGATCCAGAAGCGGGGCCCTCCTTGGCTGGGTGGCTTCTGGGACGCACGTGGCTGGGAACGCGCGAACCGTCATTTTAACGCGAACGGGCGAAACGACAAGATGAGGGCTGTTTCGATACAATACACATGTGCGTATCTACACCCGCACCGGGGACGACGGTGAGACCGGATTGTTCGGCGGCGGCCGGGTCCAAAAGGACGCGCTGCGGGTCGAAGCGTACGGCGGCGTGGATGAGCTGAACGCGCTTTTAGGCGTCGTGCGCACCAACCCGCTGCCGCAATCCCTCGACGCGGCCCTCGCCCGCATCCAGGGCGATCTTTTCGTGGTCGGAGCCGACCTCGCGACGCCCGCCGACTCGAAGGCGAAGGCCGAGCGGATGGTGCGCACGGATGCCGCGATGGTCGAGCGCTTAGAACAAGACATCGACGCGGCCGAAGAAACCGTCTCTCCCCTCCAGACATTTATCCTGCCTGGCGGCGGGGCGGCCGGGGCCACGTTGCACCACGCGCGCACTGTGTGTCGCCGCGCGGAACGACGGGTCGTGACCTTAGCCCAGCAAGAGGAACTGACGCCGCAGGTTCTGCCCTACCTCAACCGGCTCTCCGACCTCTTGTTTGTGTTTGCGCGCGCCGCCAACGCGGCGGCGGGCCACCCCGAACAACCTTGGCATCCGCGATGAGCCAAACCGTCATTGCGACCCAGCAAGACGAGTCACCGCCGCGACGGCCTCGCATGCTGGCGACGATGTTCGCCTCCGCAGGATTTCTGATTCTCACCATCGGCATCACGTACTTCGCGATCCTTGTGTTGGCCATTCAGTTCGCGGAGGGCGCGCCGGAGCGCGCCGCGCACTACTTCGAACTCGCAAAGTATCTGAGCGGCCGCCTCGAGTGGTTCCTCGACGCGCGCGTCTACGGCGCGGGGTCGCTCCTCTGCGCGCTTGTTTCGGTGTTGTTTGGATTGCATCCGCTCGCGCGCGTCACGATTCCCGTGGCGGGCATCTGCTACGCGATCCTGCAGCTCTACAGCGAATCCATCTGGGATCTCATCACCAGTTGGGCTGTCGGGCTCTAGCAGGCAATTCTCAGACAGGGCTCACGCGTTCGCGGTCTCGCGCGCGAATATGCCCGGCCGGTACGCAACGATGCGCCCCAAAATGGCCGACGCGGCGACCGTGAGTGGCGACGCCAAGTAGAGACGCCCCGGGCCGGAACGCCCGGTGTAGTTGCGGTTGATGGCGGACACGGTCACCTGGTCGCGGTTTTCGGAAACGCCGGGGCCGCATCCGATGCACGCCCCGCAGCCCGGATTAATGATTGTCGCGCCGGCTGCCGCAAACGTCTTCGTCAGACCGTTGCGCTCGCAGTGCGCCATCACCTCTTGCGAACCGTACTGAATGAAAAAGCTCACGTCCGGCGCCACCGTGCGTCCGTTCTCGAGCGCATCCCGCAACACCTTCGCGTACATTTCGAGATCGTCGATTTTGCCCGCCGTGCACGAACCCGCGTAGGCGATGTCGATCTTCACTTCGCCGATGTCTTCGATGTAGGCGCCGTTGGTCGGGTCGCTCGGGATCCCGTTGTCGGGGTCGCCCGGGTGCGCGACCATCGGCCGCAACGCGCTGAGGTCGATCGTGTGGATGCCGCCCGCGTACTCGGCGCCGGGATCGGGCGCAACCATCCGCGCACGCAGCGCATCCACGTCAACCTCCGGGCGACGCTCCGCGATCCACGCCAGTGTTTGTTCGTCCGCCTCGATCATGCCCGCGCGTGCGCTGCATTCCGTGGCCATGTTCGCGAGCGTGGCGCGCTCGTCCATCGAGAGTGACGCCAAACCCGCACCGCCGATTTCCATGCAGCGGTTCAACGTTTCGCCGCGCCGCACAAACGTCATCAGGATGTACAGCATCAGGTCCTTGGCCGTGCAGTCCGGCTGAAGCTGGCCGGTCAGTTCGAAGCGGATCGACTCCGGCACGGTCATCGGCGTGCACCCGGCGTGGATGAGATTGGCGTATTCGGTAGCGCCCACGCCATACGTGTACGCGTTGGAGCCGCCGCCCATCGTCGTGTGGCTGTCCGTCGCGAGGATGAGGTCACCCGGCTCGATGATGCGCTCGCGCGCGACCTGATGGCAGATCCCGGGCGAGACGCCGTCGCGCACGGAGTAGTCCTGCACCTTCGTATGCTGCTGAAACTCGCGCTGCATGACGCGTAGCGTTTCGATCTTCGGTGAGAACGGCGCCATCTTCTTCACGCCGTCGGCATAAAAGAGATGGTCTTCAAACACCGCGAACTTCGCAGGGTTCGGAAGCTGATAGTCCGCGCCGTATTCCTTCTCCAAGAAGTAATGCACCTGCGCGGTCGTGAACTCGTGGCTGTAGCCGCCGTCGACTACCGCAAGCACCGCATCGCCGGGCTTGACGAAGCCTTCGCCGCCGACGAGGTGGCGCGCGATCGTTTTTTCAGCCATGTTCATCGGGCGCTCCCCCGTATCCGGCCGCGGCAGACTCACCGCGCCCGCCTTCAGCGCTTTGCTGAACGGAAAGAGGCCGCCGTGCTCGACGATCAACTTGGTGATCGGGTCGTAGTCCTTCGCAAACTGATCGAGCGGCACTTCTTCGCCGGCTTGCAAACGACGCAGCACGTCGTAGTCGCCCATCAACACGCCCTGGTTGATGTTGTTGCGCGCATGAATCGGTGCGAAGCTCGCCGCGATCACGATCCGAATGCCGCTCCATTTCTCGGCTTGCACCGCGGTCTCGCGCGACGAACCAACACCCTTGCGCTCGCCCGACACGATGACTTCGAATTCGGCGTCGTACAGCGCGCGTTCGGGGACGACCCGCTTACCATCCTCGACGAGTCCGGCGTACGCGTTCTTCGCAAGCTCGTCCGGCTTGTAGTCGAAGCACACCCACGCGGGAGTCATCTGGTCGGTGTTGATGTCATCGAGCAGGTCCTCGGGTTTGACATCGTCCATCGTCAAATTCAACTCACCCGCGAGCTGTTGACGAATCAACGCGAAGTCTTTGGTGAGAAAGAGGACCCGCTTACCGGGTGTGAGAGATATCGTCCGCGGCTTGGTCATAAACAGCCCTCAATCGTAGGTGTCGATGCCAGCAAGCCGCACCGTCCGTCCGTCACGCCGTCAAAAGGGCGATGACGCCGCCGACTCCGAGCAGCGACCCGAGAATCACGCTCCAGCCGGCCTTCTCCTTCAGGAAGAAAACCGCGATCGGAAGCGTAAATAACGGCGTTGTCGAGTGAAGCGCGCTGGCCACCGCTGACTCCGCTTTTTGAATTCCCACTTGCATGAGCAGCAGCCCTAAAAACGTACCAATTGCAGCGGCGCGTGTGACGAGAAAGAGTGCCCGAGGCTGGAGCAATCGTTTCAAATCGGAACGAAACTGGCCGCGGAGGACTGCGTACGCCGCGAGAGCGCCGGTCGCGGCGACCAAACGCACAAACGTTGCCAGGTACACGTCCGTTCCGGGCGGCATGCCGCGTTTGGCCAAGAGGACGCCGATCGCTTGGCATGACGCCGCCATCACGCCCGCCAAAATGGCGATCAAGGGGACGTCGGTTGCGGCGTTCGCACGACGTCGCGACGCGACGACCAACGCGACGCCCGCCGTCGCGCCGAGGACGCCCAGCACCTGTTGGAACGACAGCGTTTCGCCCATCATCCATCCGCCGAGCGCCGTGATGACCGGCGACAAGCTCATAAACAGCGCCGCGCGATGGGGCCCGATCTTGCCGAGCGCAAAAAACAGCACGCCGTCTCCGATCGACAAGCCGATCACGCCGGACAGCGCAAGCAAACCGAGCTCGAAACTCGGGATCGGCGTGTACGTCCGGACCCACACGAGCAGGCCGATCATGGCGGCGCCGACAACGCCCTTGAAAAAATTTACGCGACGCGCGCCGAGTTCGCGCACGGCGGGAGCAAAAAACGTGAGGCCAATCGCCCAACAGAGCGCGGCGGCCAAAGATGCGAGTTCGCCGTACGGAATAGCGCGCGCGTTGTATCAGCGCGCCCATGCTTTACGAGGATCGGCGGTGGCGCTCCCAGATCTTGATCGAACTCATCACGTCTTCTGTTGATCCGTCGCAACTCGCAATGCAATCACCGTCCGGCGAAAACTGAATGTCGAAGATCGGGAACCGGTGACCACGCAATACCGCCACGGATTGGCCCGTCCGATAGTCCCACAGGCGCAGCGCGCGGTCGAATCCACCACTCGCGATGCGCGAGCCGTCCGGCGAAACGGCGATGGCGTAGATCGCACCGGTACGACTCGCCAGCGTACGTTTCGTCGCCAGTGTCGCACCGTCCACAATGTGGATGGCGCCTTCGATCGGAACGACGAGCTCCCGCCCGACCACGGCCAGATCCATCGGGACGCATCCGATCTGACGCTCGCGCAGAATGCGACGAGTCGCGATGTCGATCACGCGGAGCGTGTGATCGCCACCCACGCTGTACAGCCGCTTGCCGTCGGTCGACACCGTAACCGTCGTGACACTGGCCGCGCCCACCGGAATCGAGAACGCGACCTGAAGCTTCTTGGCGTCCACCACTGCCACGCGCTGCCGACACGGCAAGAACAATCGCTTTCGCGCGCGGTCGTAAAACGCGTTCGCGAGCATGCTCAACGTCGGCACGCGCCTATCGGTGTGCGTGACCGTCGTCCCGATGGTCCATTTCCGCAACCATCCGCCGACGCCGCCGATCAACGTGTTGGCGTCCACACGTTCGAGGTAGGCCAACCGGGGCAACCCCGCGGCGCGATGAAGAGGCGCGCCCGTTTCCAAGCTCCAAATGCGCAGCGCGCGATCGTCCGACCCACTTGCGAGCAACGTCCCGTCCCGCAAAAACGCGACGCGTGACACGCGATCTTTGTGCGCGCGCAACGTACGCACCGACTCGACGTCGTCCCACCTCCAGAACCGAACCGAACCGTCCATGGAGAACGAAACGATGCGTTCCCGGGTGCGATCCACACCAACCCGCACGACACGCGACTCGTGCCCGGCCAGAGTCCCGAGCGCGCGACCCGTGACGCCGTGCCACACGCGGAGCGTGCCGTCCCATGACGCCGAGACGAACCTTCCGTTCGGAAGCGCCGCGACATCGCGGACGTTGCCTTCGTGTGCAAAACTCTTGGCGATCATCGATCCGTCGGACAGCCGCCACAGCCGGAAACTTTGATCGCGCGAAGCCGACGCCAGCCGTTCTCCGTCTGGGGAGAACGCCAACCCTTCCACGCTACTCGTATGCCCCGTAATCGTCTGCCGAAGTGCGCCGGACGCCAGGTTCCAGATGCGAATGACGCCCGCGCGATCGCCCGTCGCGAGCAGCGTATCGTCGGCCGAGATTGCCAGACCGATCACGCGGTCCGTGTGCTGCGTGAGTGTGTACCGCAACGACCCGTCGCGATTCCAGACTTTCGCCGTCTTATCGCGGGAGCCCGTGACCAGCGTTCCGTTCGCCGCGAATTCCATGTCAATGATCGTTTTATCGTGCGCGTCGATCGTCCGAACGATGTGGCCATCGTCCAGCGC
Organism: Planctomycetota bacterium; assembly: GCA_021776785.1. GTDB lineage: Bacteria > Planctomycetota > PLA2 > PLA2 > PLA2 > JAJFFF01. Next base: position 52,210 of record JAJFFF010000014.1, read on the forward strand.
ATGCCACCGGATCTTGCCTGATCCGTGCCCAACGGCGATGACCCGCGACTGGGGATCGAACGCGGCGCAGTCGCGACGATCGATGTCGCCGGACAAGAACACGCGGCGTGAGCCTGTGCGCCGGTCCATCAGGTGGAGCGCATTGTCCTGCTCTGCAATCGCCGCATCGCCGCGCACAATGGCCGCGACCAGATTGCCGTCTGGCGAAACCACGCCGCTCCAGATGGCCGAACGAGTCGCTTGGACCAGCGCCACGCTGCGATCCGTTCGTGACCACAGGTGATCCCATTCCCAGTTGCGTAAGTGCTTCGGCACAAGTTTCAGCCGGAGCTTGGCTTCGCTGACGTCATGCACGCGCAACGCGCCCGTCGCCGCCGCCAAGTTCGCTAACGATGCCTGCCACTCGGCTTCTTGTCGTTCCTGTTCGCGCTCGTTGGCCAGCGAGCGGTTCATCAGCGCCGCGATCACCAAAACCACGACGAGCGCGCACCCCGCCGTGAACACACCGCGGTGGCGACGCGCAAAGCAGGCGACGTGATAGAAGACGCCGCCGTCACGCGCCTCGACGGGAAACGCGCGCAAATGACGGCGCACGTCTGCGGCCAACGCCGACGCAGACGGGTACCGCTCCTCGCGATCACGCCGCGTCGCCTTGCTCAGGATCGCGTCGAGATCACCGCGCAACGTGCGATCCGCGGCACTCGGCGTTTCGGGCTCGTCCTCGCGCAAGCGGCGCATCGCCTCCGCCGCGGGCACGCCGGTCACGCGATGCGGCGCGCGCCCCGTGAGCAGCTCTTGGCAAACAACGCCTAAGGCGTACACATCCGCGCGTAGATCGACGTCGCGATCGAGCTCACACTGCTCGGGACTCATGTACGGCGGCGTGCCGACAACCTCGCGCGTCGGCCCGTCATCCGCGCGCGCAATGCCGAAATCGATGAGCTTCGGGCGCCCCGCCGGGTCAACCAGGACATTGCCCGGCTTTACGTCGCGGTGAATCACGCCTTTTTGGTGGCCGTGGTGAACGGCATCGCAAACCGACACGAACAACATGAGACGCGCGCGGCGATCTAAGTTTTCGCTCGCTGCATACTGCAGCAACGTTTGCGCCCCGTCGACGTACTCGAGCGCGAGAAACGGACGTTGCTCCGACACGCCGGCCTCGTAGACGTGCGCCACATGCGGGTGTTTGAGCCGTCCCAAGATTTCCGCCTCGGCGCGGAACCGCTCCAGCGCACTCGCCGAATACACGCCGCCAGCCATGACCTTGAGCGCGACGCGACGATGCGGCTGCCCTTGAAGCGCCACGTACACAGACCCACTGCCGCCGCGCCCCAGCAGGCGTTCGATCTCGTACCCGCCGACGCGGTCGCCCGGCTCGTAGTCGCCGTCGGTCTCTGCCAGCACTTTCGCCGCGGGTTGCTCCAAAAAGCCCCCCATCGTCTCCGACGCCGACAGCAGCGACTCGATCTCCGCCCGCTCCGCCTGATTTGTGCACGCACGCTTCAAGTACGCGCGGCGCGCGTCCGGCGCCAGGGGCCGCGCCTCCGCCAAGATCTCGCCCAACCGGCGCGAGTCACTCAACGAGAAATCTCACGAAACAACCACGCACGCGCGTGCTCCCACACGTGGTACACGGACCGTTCCGACATACCCATCACGCGCCCGGTCTCCTCGACCGTCAGACCACAAAAAAAGCGCAGCTCGACAACACGGCTCATGTCAGAATCCCGCTCTTCTAAACGCTCTAGCGCCTCGTGAACTGCAAGAAGTTCGTACGTCAGCGCGCCGTCGCTCATGATTTCTTCGTTGAACGTGATCCGCGGCGCCTTCCCGCCGCGCTTGAGCGCCGTCTTGGCGCGCGCGAAATCGACGAGAATCGATCGCATCGCCCGCGCCGCCGTTCGGAAAAAATGCGCCCGACTCTCCCACGCCATCGACTTGCCGTCTCCGAGCAGGCGCATGTAGGCCTCGTTGACGAGCGCCGTCGGCTGCAACGTGTGACCGGCTGGCTGATCGTTCATCTGAATCGCAGCCAGGCGCTTCAGCTCTGCGTAGACCAATTGCAGAAGCTCTTCGCGGGCGCTCAGGTCACCCCGGCGCAGCTCTTCCAAAACTTCCGTAATGCGGCCCGACACATCCGCTCCTTTTGCAGGTTGCACGCGCCCATTCCGTCCCTACTTCCGGAGTCGCGACGCACCCGTGTCCGATTGTAGCTTTCCGGCCCGCCCGTTGAAACCGCGCGCGGTCGCGCAAGCGTGCGCGCCGACCGAAACCATCCCTCGTTTGCAGCCCCCGCGCCCCTCTTGCGTCTTGCAGAGAGAAGCGGCGCATCGGTACTGGCGTCGCCACATTCCCAAAAGGAGGGTGCCATGCGGCGTGTTTGGCTCAGTTTGATTCTTTTGTCCTGGCTGCCGGCTTGCGATTGCAGCGGCAATGGGTTGTTTTGTTTTTTTCCGGTCCGCGCGCGCCCGGGCGTCGTGCCCTCCGATGCGCTGATTCCGGCCGTCGCGCCCAGCGTTTCGGTGAGCGCCGACGGCGCCGCGCTCGTCTCGTGGAACGACGAGGGTGCGGTGATGGCGCAGTCGTATCGCGCCGCGTCCGGCTGGAGCCAAACGGTCTCCGTCCACGCGGGCGGCGAGCATGCCACAAACGTAAAAACCGCGCTCGTCGGAACGCAACAGTTTGTTGCGTTCGAGGCGGGCGAGCGGGTCTATCGCAGCCACACCGAACTCGACACATCGTGGCCCGCCGCGACAACGATGGACCAAAACCTCGAACTGGATGGCCAACTCAACCTGGCAAGCAGCACGTTCGGACAGGGTGCGGTGTTCACCGTGTGGCGCAAGCGTCTCGGTGACGCGTTGGCGCCGTTCGCGGGCACGATCACGAATCATTATCTCCCCGCCGGCGGGTGGCAGGCGAACACGCGGATCGACACCAACCCGCAGCAACGCAGCACGCGCCCCCAATCGAACTTCGCGCCGATCGTTGCGGTTGACGGGCGCAACCGCGCCTGGGCGGCGTGGTCGCAAACGGAAACTGCCGACGCGTCGTTTGTCTCCGGAGTCGTGTTGGCCCGCTACTCGGGATCGAACTGGGAGGACGCCACGTTGTTTTCTTTTGGCTCGTCGAGCGCGTCCACGCCCGCGATGGCTTTCGACAAGATCGGCGACGGCGTTTTCGTCTGGCAACAAGACATGGCGCTTTGGGAAAGCTCGTTTGACGACGCGTCGCAGACGTGGACCACGCCGACGCAGCTCTCCCCCGTTGGATCCTCCACGGTGATTCACGCCGTCGTCGCGATGAACGGCGCGGGCGGCGACGCCGTCGCCGTGTGGGCGACCGCCACCCAGGAACTGTGGTCGGCGCGTTTCGAAAACAACGCGTGGCAAACGCCGACGCGCTTCGGCACCGGTACGCGCCCCCAAGTCGGGATCGACGCCGACGGTGCGGCGCGCGCTGTTTGGATGGCGGGCAGCACCGTTTTCGCCGCGCTCCTGCCCGCCTCGCGAAGCAGCTGGCAGCCCCCCGAGCAGCTCGGTACGGCGGAAGCCGCGCCGGACATCGCCATGAACGAGGCCGGATTCGCCGTGGCCGCGTGGCACGACGGTGCGCTTCAAACCCACATCTGGACCAAGTCAACGCGCACCCTCACGTTCGCGTTCACGGGCACCGGAAACGGCCTCTACTTCTCGCCGGCAACGCAGGAAGTCGCGTGCACCGAAGCGTGTACGCTTTCGTTCCCCGACGGCGCCGTTGTTGAGTTCACGGCGGCGGCCAGCACGGGTTCCGTTCTCGGCAACTTGGTTTGCGACGGCACGGTGACCGACGCGACGTGTCGGATCACCATGGACGGAGACAAGACGATCAGCGCGCGCTTTGATCGCGCGCCGTCGTCAGGTCAGGTCACGCTCACCGTTCAGTTCGCAGGCGGGGGTTCGGGTTCGGTGCACATGATCAGCGGCGAAATCCGCTGCGATGGGCCGACGTCATGCACGTACCAGTTCCCCGTCGGCTTTGAGATCGACTTCACCGGCGTTCCCGACACCGGCTCGTTCTTTAGCCACTGGGAAGGTTGCGGAGGCACGTCGCCGGGTCAAAACCCGTGCTCGCTTGTGCTCACCGAAAACACAACGGTCGTCGCACACTTCGAATAGCAAGGCCGCAAGCGCATTACCGCCGGAAGGCCTCAATGCGGTCAGGCGTCGGGCCCGAAAAGCAAAATGTCCGTCTTACCGTCACGCCCCTTCGCGACAAATGGTTCCGGTACCTGCAACAACACCAGCCGCCAGAGGCGACTTAGAGCGCAAGACTCCTGGCGCCAAAAGACAAAACGTCAAAGCACCAACATCGTCAAATGTTGGGTCAAGAGACCGCTGGGCCCATCCGAACCTCGTTCGCCAGAGGCGCCACCGGGTGCCCGACTCCTGGCACCGAAAGACA
>JAJFFF010000015.1 GCA_021776785.1 Planctomycetota bacterium
AGAGTTGCCCTTTGACGCTGCGCACGAGCAGATGAAAGTGCGTGTGCATCAGCGAGTAGGCGTGGACCTCGATGCGGCCGCGCCGCACCTCGCGCGCGAGCAGCGCCAAAAACATCCGAAAGTCCTCGTCGTACTCAAACAGCGTGCGCTTCGCGATCCCACGATTCGCGAGGTGATGCCAGGTATTGACTCCGTCTTGTCTTGCTCGGCGGGGCATGTCGATCTCCATCGATGCGCCCCGCAACCCGCGCGGCAAACATCACTATGGAGTCGCGAAAATCACGGCTGCAAGAGCGCGTGGTACGCGGCTTGGACAGAATCGTCGGCATCCTGAGGCGCCCCGATCCGGCGCGCCGCCTTGAGCAGACGCGGCCGCGTAGTGGCCACAAACTCCTCCATCGCACGAGCATCGCCCGCATGCAAGAAGCGGTTCAGCGAAGTACGAAGGGCGGACTCATCCATTCCGCCCCCATAGTGCACGAGCGCGCCCGGTGGTCCCAAAAAAGGTGGGCTACGCGATTGTTTCGAACGACGACTCCGCCGGTGGCCCTATGGTCCCCATCCTAGTCGTCTTGGACTGCGGGGAACACTCGCGCACCGCTTGGATCTTTGTCACGGATGCCCGCCGCGACTCCGGCGTAGAAATCGCGCAATCGCTTCGGCGCTGCGAGCGCGCGCCGCACGAACTCCGTATACGCACGGTTTGAGTCGGCCCGCGCTAGTGCCCACGCCAATGTCTCCACTTGCTTGCGTGCGGCTTCGATCGGCTCTCGTTCATCGAGCAAAGCAACGATCGCGTCAAACGCGCTCTGGTCTTTTGCAGCCGCCAGCGCCTGCGCCGCCATGATCCGGATCTTTACGTCGTACTGCTTAGCGAGATAGGCGTGGGTCATGCGGCGTCCGGTTTTTCCGAGCAGCGCGAGCGTCGAGAACGGGGACGCCCACGGCCGCTGTTTCTTGCTTTCGACGAAGCGGCGAGCGGCCGCAGCCACGTCCGGCACGGCGGGTTCGTATTGAAGGCGCCCCAACCCGTACCGCGCACGCGAATCGCCCGCGATCCGGTAGCACTTGAGCAACGCTTCCCCCGCGCCGGGCCAGTTCGCTTCGGCCACTGCACTTGCCACTGGACCCGGTTCGCCATGCGACGCCACGAACTGGAGTACGGCAAGCCGATCGCGGTCGTCGCGCTCGACCTGCGGCCGACTCTCATGCAAGCGAAGGAGATCATGCGCTGCCCGCGGCGCCGTACTTGCTTCTGCAACGCATGCCTCGCGCAAGAGCTTCGCACAAAAGTCTCGATCGGCGCGCTTGGCCGCGGGTGCCATTGCGAGACGCCACAAGGTGTAAAGTAGCGCAAAGCTCGGCGGGCTGGCTTCGCGGACGCGCGCCTTGACGAACTCCGTTGCGTCGTCGCCGAGTGACGCCTGCAACGCCCGGTACGCGTGGTCGCTTGGCAGCCACGCAAGCGCCGCGCGCGCGACCCGTTCGTCGCAAAAGTGCGCCAACAAATCCAAGCACGAGTCGCGCAACCGATCGCTCTCCGCCCCGTGCGCGGCGAGGAGGCGGAGCGTCGGGTCGAGAAAGCGCGGATCGGCCGTGGCGCGCGACATCGCGCGCGAGGCGACCCTCACGTAGTCCGTCGTCCGGCGAATCCATCCGTCCGGCTTTTTTTCGGGGCGCGGTTCGCTGAGTCCCTGCAGTAACTTTTCAAGCCCGCCGTCTTGACCCAGAAGCGCCTCGGCGGCTGAGGCGTGACGCCAGCCGCGCCCGCGATAGTCGGCCTTTTGGGGGTCGGGCATGGGCACTTTGCGCGCCGCGGCCAGGCCCGCCTCTCCCATCGCGCGAAGCGCGGTCGAGGCATCGCGGGGCGAAGTACGGGCAACGCGCAGCAGCACCGGAATCGAGGATGCGTCGGCAAGAGAGCCGACGGCATGGATGGCGACGCGCTCGCCGACAAACAACGCTGCCTCTTCGAGCAGCGGTCGTGCATCGGCGCCCAACTCTTTGGCGAGCAACTCGCCCGCTATCGCGAAGTCGCCCTGCTGCGCGCCGAGGATGTGAAACACCTGGGGCCGCGCCCGCACGATCGCCTCGTCGATCTCTTGTGCACGCTTCGGGTTGGCAATGCGGAAGGCCACCGCCCGGCGCATCACGGAAAGGAACAAATCGTCGTGCGCGTCCTTCGCCGCCGCCTTGTCTGTTTTGCCTGCGCGCACGAGATCGTCGCGCAGTGACGTATAAGCAAACTCTCGCGCGCGGACTGCGGCGCTTGCGAGAACCGGCACGCCTTTCGAGTTGCCACGCCGTGCGAGCGTTCGGGCCGCAGCTAATGCGATCCCCTCGCGATCGTGGGTCAAAAGATCGTTCGCTCCTTGCGCACAACGGACAGCGCCGCCCGCGCGACCGGAATCGCTTTCGCGTAGCGGGGCGCGTTCGCGCGCTCCACCACTCCCTCGAGCAGCGTTCGCGTCTGCGGTTCACCGACCAACAGCAACAGCGCCTCGATGTAGCGCTCGACATCGGGAGGCGGCACGTCGGTGAGAGCGGAGCCTGCGACATCGAGCGCCGTCGCCGGCGCGTGGGCCGCCAGCGCCCAAAAGACATCGGCGCCGTACCCTCGGCGGAGAGAACCAAGCAGCGCGGCTTTCGCGAGTTCCGCCCCCACCGCACGGTCGTGAGCGAGAACGCGCAAAACGTCTTCGGCCCCACCGAACGCGGCGGCGCGTTCGCGCACCAGCGGCATGGGGCCCGGAGCACCCCGCCACCAAAACTCCTCACGCCCCAGCTCGGCAATTTCGTAATGGCGCATCGCCTTGGCGTAGCGTTCCATCGTTATGTACGCAGCGGTTGCGCGCGCGGGATGGTCGCCCTCCCAGGCCAGTCCGTCGAGGATCGCAATGTGGGGTATTGTCGCACCTTCGCGGCGACGCTTGATCGCCGCCGGGAGTGCAGTCGCATACGCGAGCAATGCCTCCCGGAGCACCCCGTAATGAATCTTCGCATCACCGCGCAAGAGTCGGTCCAACAGCTTCGTCGCAGCCCGCCGCGGCGCGAGCGTTTGCAACGCGCCGGCTACTGCGGCGAGCGTTGCTTCGTCATCGGTTTCGACAACGAGCGCGAGCAATCGATCCGTGGATTTTTTGTCGGACAACCTCCCGAGCACACGAGCTGCGGCGCCTCCGCGTTTGCCCAACAGCTCACGTACGGCCGGAGCGGCGGCCGGGCCGATCGCAACGAGTGCGTGCTCATACCTCTTCGATTCCGACCGACGACCGAGATGCATGGCTAGGAAAGGAACCGCAGCCTCGGCGCGCATCGAACCCGCAATCCGCGCCGCGTGGTGTGCACCGTGTCCCGCCAACAAGGAATCGATCAAGATCCACTCGGATCCGGGCCCAAACTGCATCTCGCGCATCTCGAGTTGCTGTCCCTTCGGCCCCAGGCGCGGAAACCGAACCACGGTGCGCGCACCGACGGCCGTTGAGCGCGACACATGAACCCAAGGCGCCTGCAACGCAGCCGCCCAAGCCTTGAACTGTCCCGGACGCGCGTGCCGAAGCCGAATCAACTGGGCGAGTGCGCGCTTGCGCGGGTCGGCGTCGTTTCGATACGCGACCGCAAGCCGCGCGGCACGAGCGCCGTTGGCAAACAAGACGTCGCGCCCAAGCGCATAGCGCACCGGCGGCGCGGAAGCCGTGCGTTCGAAGACTTCGCGGAGCCGCAGCTCGTCAGCGTGAGCGCACGGAAGCGATACGAGAAACGCAGCGGCAGCGAGAACACAGGGACGCATCAATACACATTGTAGAGGCCTGATCCGCGCCCGAGCAACACGAGCGTAACGAGGCTCAGGCGCTCGCGACGCGCCGTTTTGCGATTGCATGGGACGAGCCCGTGATCGAGACTGAACCATATGGGAAGGCTCGGTTGGATTGCGCTCGCAGCTGTGGTTTCGGGATTGGTGTTCCTCGCGGCTCGGGCCGACCCCAAGGAAGTAAAACAGGAAGCGGTTGCCGCGAAGTGGATCGAGGGACTGCGCGCGGACTCTGCGGCCGAGCGCCTCAAGGCGATCCAAGCACTGCTGACGGAGGAGCGCGCCGCCCGCCCGCACGTCCGCGCAATTGCAAAAAGCCTGCGTGATAGCGACGAACGAATCGTCAACGCGGCTGCGCGGCTGATGGAGCAGTGGCACTACCAAGCCGTCGGAGATTGTCTGCGCCACGCTCTCCCGGAGCTCGGCGACGCGTTGAGCGACAAACGAGTCACGGTGCGACTCCATGCGCTGCGTCTGATGGGATTTGTGGGACCGCTTTCGGAAGCCGAGTCGACCCCACCGTCGGAGGAGTATGTGGCAGCGCTAGCGGGGGCGATCAGCGACTCCGACGCTCGCGTTTGCATGGGCGCAATCGCCCGCCTCAACGAAGTGGCGCACTATGCCAAGCCGGCCGTTCCCGAGGTAGTGAAGCTGCTCGCTCACAACGAACCACGCGTCGGAGTCGCCGCCTTCGGGCTGCTGCTGCGCGTCGATCCCAGTCATGCCACAAGAGGCGAGCGTTTCGCGGAGGCGCCTTCTAGTGACGTGCGCCTCCAACTGGCGCGAACGCTGGGCGGCGCGACCAAACCCATCTCCCACCCACTTCGAACCACTCTGCACTTGCTCGTACAAGACGAAACGGCCTCCGTACGGGAAGCCGCCATCAACGCCATGATCGAGCTCCGCGATGGTGCGTCGATGCCGCTGATGATTGAGTTAGCGGAGGGATTGCCATCACGGCCGGTGGATCCAAGTCGCCTGAGCCGTGGCACGGTGCTGGACGCGATGCAAGAACTCGCGACAGACGTTCCCGTTGATGCATTCGAGTTGATGCTGCAATCGAAACTTCCTCGGATCTTGGAACTCGCGCTGGCGACGGCCTCCTACAACCGGTACGAGGCGTCGCTCGTTGTTCCTCGCGTTGCCGCTCTGCTGACACACCACGACGAACGAGCGCGTGTGGCCGCGTTGTATACGCTCACAGACTACGCCGCATGGGCCGATGCCGCACTTCCTCAAATCCTGAAGTGCGCATCATCACCCGACACGCGAGGAGCGGCCATCGCAACGCTCAGTGCAATGGCGGAAACCGGAACTCGGGATCCACGAATTCTCGCGGCTGCGCTGGATTCTCTGCGCGCGCCAAAACTTGGAACGGAAATCTATGACGCAATCCGCATCGTGAAGGCGTTTGGCCCCAATGCAAAAGGCGCAGCAAAGCCGCTTCGGCGATTTTTGGTCGAGAAGTCGAAGCGTCATCGGCATTGGACCATGGTGTTCGACGTGTTGCCCGAGTTGGGGAATGAGGGCGCGGAGCTAGCGCCTCTAATCGTGGCCGAACTCGACCGGGGTGCGAAACACACGCTCCAGTGGGCCGCGGCGTTGGCTTCGGTCGCGGACAAAAAAGAGTGGCGAGACCGCGGCATGCAGATCCTTTTGCGAGCGGCGAAGGAACCCCATGCCGAGCGGGTCTTCTCGGTGCTTCGTCGCGTGCAGGGGGATGTGGGCGCGGCCGAAGATGCTGCGACTCGGGCGCTCAAATCTACGCCGATGGCGAAGTTCGCGGCCGAGCTGTTTTTGCTGCGGCTCGACGACGAGTGGGCGAAGTCTTTGCTCTCGGATCGCATTCGCGAGGACGAGACCTCGTCTACGCTCGATGAAGTGGAGGAAGCGGGCGCGGTGGCCTTGCCAGTCACTGAGGCCCTCATCGACGTCGCGACGAACTCTGAGCACCCAAACCGTGGAAGGGCGCTGCGCGTGCTCGGCAAGATAGGCGCTGGCGGCGAGTCCGTCGAGCAGGCCTATCGGCAGGCGCTCACTGCGGACGCAATGACGTCCTGGTACGCCCGCGTTGGACTACGAATCGCCGAGCGCATGAGGACGGAAGAACGCTCCGTACGAGTGGCAGGCGCGACCGCTGCGCAATGGGCCTCCTACCTGTCCGACAAGGACCCGGAAAGCCGGCGCAACGTGATCAACGCTCTTTACCACCTCGAACTCGCCGCTCGTCCGCACGTTCGCGAGATAGCGCGGTCGCTGGGAGACTCCGACCAGACTGTGCGTGAACATGCGTTTGAGTTGTTGAAGCGATGGCAATATCCGAAGGTGTCCGTTGGGCTCGGCGCGGCGATGCCGGAATTCCTCACTCTGCTTCAAGACGCCCGCGGCGATGTGCGCGCTCTTGCCATCGAAATGATCTTCTACTGCGGGGCGAACCCGCACCAAAAACAAGAGGCCCCTTCCGATCAGCACCTGGAGCTGCTGATTCGAAGCCTGAGCGACACAGAAGAGAGCGTTCGCACACTTGCGGCACGCTGCATCGAGAACATCGCACCCTATGCAAAGAAAGCACTGCCGGCGCTCCGCAAGTCGATTCAGGACAAGTCGCTTGAGGCTCGGCTGTGGGCGCTCCACGCCGCCTACCAGATCGACCCGTCCGGCACACTCCCGTTGGTTATTCGCACCGCAAAAGACCCGGACGGCTTGGTGCGTTGCTTCGTCGCTAAAATATTGCAGACGACGAAAGAGCCGGTCCCCGATGAAGTGTGGGTAGCCCTCGAGGAGTTCTCGCGCGACTCGAACGATCTCGTCCGTAACGCGGCTCTCCGAGCTGCCGTTGCATTCGGAGGCGCACGTGGATATAGGATGATCGACAATCTGGCGCACACCGGAAATCGTCCCCGGGGCTTTTTGCGCTCCCATAATTTTGCCAAATCAAGGGCCGCCGAGACGTTGGGAGAAATCGGACACGTGGAGGCCGTTCCAACTCTCACCATGCTCCTGGAGGAGAACTCCTGGATCGTCGTGCATTCCGCCGCGATCAGCCTTGGCGCGCTAGGCCCGGACGCCGAACCTGCAATTCCGGCGCTGGCGAAGCTGCTTCGATCGAGCAACGAGGAAGTTCGCAAAGCATCATCGTCGGCCCTCTCGTCTCTCGCACCGTTCGCGCAATCCGTTGTGCCTTCGATCATCGAGGCTTACGACGATGTTCACTCGCGGTCGAACGCATTGCCGTTGCTGGCCGCCCTGGTTGCGGCCGGTCACCGCAACGAGGCCTTGTTGGAGCGTGGGATTCGACTTCTTGATACGTCGAACGAGGTCGCCCGAATGGACGCGCTTTCGATTGTCAGAGAGTTTGGCACAGCGGCAGGCGCATCCGTTCCGGCGCTCCGAATGCTCCTAGACGCAAACGGTTTTGTCCCAAGTCCGGTCTACCGGGCCGTTGCCGCGCTGGGTCAATCGGGTGAAGCGCTAGCGCCGCTCCTCAAACGGCGATTCGAATCGACACACGAGGACTGGTGGGCTGCGGGTCAGGCTCTGGCGGGCGTAACGCGCGATAAAGCAACGCGAGCGCGCGTCATTCAGACGTTTGCGCGCGACGTAGAGGAAGGATCTTTCAAAGCACTCATTCGGCTCGGGCAGATCGGTGGAGACCTCGGCTCCGCACTGCCCACGATCCGGCGCGCGTTCGAACGGCCATCGCGCATGCAGACCACCGCCGCCCTGATGCTACTTCGAGTTGGCGGGGCCGATCGTGCAGCGGCCGAGTCCTTCCTGCGACGCGCGCTGACGGCAGGTCCGGATCCTGCACTCTACGACGCCATAGCCGAAGCGGGCCCCGTCGCGAGTGCACTGGCGCCGGAACTGGTCAGAACTGCAAATCAGCGCGGAACCTCGAATCGTCTTCGCGCTTTGCGCGCACTCCGGGGGATAAGGGCACGCGGTCCAGCCGTCGCGTCAGCCGCGAAGTCGGCGAGACTCGACTCCCGCGCTTCTATTCGAACTGCCGCGGCGCTGCTGTTGCGAGACTTGAAGCGATGAGAGCAAGATCTCCATCGGCTAGATTAGTTTGAACGACGCGCCCGCATCGGCGGTGGAGCTATGCCCGCCAGTACGCCAACACTCGGAGAAGCTCAACACGCACAAAACAAGAACTTCAAACCTGCGACTGGAAGACTGCGGCCCGTTTAGAAATGGTTCCGTATCTAGTACGAGCAACGCGAACGTAGCGAGGAGGGCTCGGCTTAGAGCAGGTGTGTGTCGGTTGAAATGTCGCCTAGCGGGGAAGCGAAGACGCCCTTCGCGTCGCTTCGTTCGCTCGCTTTGATTCCGTCAGGTCGACTCTCGTGATGCCGGCTGCGTTTATCGCGTTCACCGTTTCCACGACGTGAGCGAATCGCGCCTGTGGTTCGGCGTGCACACGCCCGATTTGCTTCTTCGAGCCCACGCTCCTTTTCTTTTGCAGAACTGACTTCGTGAGGTGGGCTTGGTCGGGCGCGCCGGTCACGCTTACGTCGATGTAGTTCGCGTTCGGCTCGGTGCCGACGGTGGAGAGCATGCATTGGAGTTTTCCCTCCAACGACTCCACCGGGCAACTCACTTCCCAAGCGGCCCGCGCGCGGTCGAGTTCTCTTTGCGTCCGATCTCTTGTCTTGTTCACACGCACACCAAACTGCAGTTTGTAGAACCCGGCGTGGCGGAGTTCGGCCAAGACCCATTGCACCTGCTGGAATGGCGCATCTTGATCGGCGCGCAAGAGCACAAACAACTTCGACCAACGCTTTCCATCCAGTGTTTGCTCAAACCCCTGCTTACCGGCGGCGTGCATCTTTGTGTCGTAGCTTTGGGCAGCCACGGTCAAAAGCACCTCCAGTTCAGCGAGCGTGATCTCGTCCTGAAGATGAAACAGCGTGCCCTTCGCGCTGAGGCTTACGATCAGTCGGTCGTCCCGATCGTTGTCTCTGTCCTCCTCGCCCATCGATGCGATCGGTAGGTTGAGCGGCACGATCGATTTGAAATTGAGGTCGGTATAAAACACCCGGAAGATCTTGTCGGTGCCGACCGGCGCCGGGAGCACGGTCTGATCGCGGTCCCAAGGGTGTAACGCTTCTTGCCCGACCTCGACGCGCTCCATCCCTGCGTCCAACATCGCGGCAACGCCGACTGCGACCGATTCGAACGTCACGCTTGCGCTCGCCTCGATGACACCGACGTCGCGCTGCTCCGGTTTGACGTGTTGCTGGACGTGCGCCTTGCTCCACGCGACCACAGCACGGCCGTCGCGAGTCACCGTCGAGTCGATGTTGTTTAGGTGGAACACGTCCTCGGTTCCGTGCGCGGTCGGTTGGGTCACGATCCCGAGCACGATTTGGGGGCTGTGTCGCTCCAGGTCTTTTTGCAAGGGCCCAAGTCTCTCACGCCACGTGCCGTCGTACACGGTGACCGGAATCGTCGCCTCTTTGCCGTTTCGGACGAGAACCACACACGGCACGACGTCGCAGCCCGCTTCACCGAGGGCCGAGAGCACCCACTGCACATGCATCCAGTTGGCATACCGGTGCGCGCGCAAAACGACCGAGTCGCGCGCTTCCTTGGCCGCCGCGATGATCTTGTTCACTGTGGTGGCTTCGTCGCCCAGGCCGAGTTCTCCCGCGTGGTCGATCGTGACGACAACGGACGCGCGCGGCACGGCGAAAGCGGCCGCGTGCACAACGGGCAGGCTCTGCTGTTTCGATCGCAAACCGCCGGATCCGCACCCGGCAAAAACAGCAAGCGAAAGGCAAAAGAGCGTAGCCCACATCAAAGCAGTTGTATCAGGCGTCAGCTGACCCTCTCCCTTGCGACCCCAACACTCGGAGAAGCTCAACACGCACAAAACAAGAAACTCAAAACTGCGACCGGAACACTGCGGCCCGTGTAGAGATGGCTCCGTATCTCGTATCTTTCTTCCTTGAGCAGGCGTCGTCGATGGCGACAGACGTGTTGAAGGCCCCACGTGCTCGAGAGCTTGGCCAGTCGCCTCGACGACGACGCCTCGCTGCCGTTCTTCGAAGCCCTGTAGTGCCCCATAACGGGCGATGCTTTGTTCGGGAAACCCGAAATAGGTCAAAGATAGCGCCCCAAGCCGCGTTGGTTCCGTCGTATTCCGAGGGGTAGGATCGAAGAAGACCGACGCGAGTCCGCTCGCGCCGGATTTAAATGGAGAGATTGACCCCGATGAATACACGAACGATTTCACGCGCGGCGCTTTTGCCCGCTACCCTCGCCCTGACCGCCTGGTTCACACCCGCATTCGCGGACGAAGTTGAACTGCCGAAAAAGGCAGAGTGCGAAGGTGTTGAAAAACAGTGCGAAGGCGCTGAAAAACAGTGCGATGGTGCCGACGCAACGAATCAAAAGACGGTCTCCGCGCGCATCGCCGCGTTGGAAGCCGGCGCCGCCGAGGGCTGCAAGTCGAGCGCTTCCATGCTTGCGAAGCTGCAAAAGACCGCCAAGGTCGATAGCGTCACAGCTCTCAAGGAGAAGGTCGCAGCTTGCGAGAAACACGCGGGCATGGGCTGTTCCGTGAGCGCGGACGTCTTGAAAACGATGAACACCGAGTTCGCCAAAAAGACAGCCGCTAGGCCGATGGCGCTCAGCGCCCGCCTTGCGAAGCTGGAAACCGGCTGCTCGAAGGGCTGCAAGAAGTCCGGCGCACTCATGGCTTCGTTGCTCAAGAAGTTTGACGCCAAGTCGTCGGCTGATCTGGTCAAACAGGTCAAGTCCTGGGAGACCAAAGCCGCCGGCGGTTGCACCAAGTGCGTCGATAAGCTCGCCACACTCCGCGCGATGATGCCGGCCAAGCGCCCCGCTTTGAGCGCGCGTTTGAGCAAGCTTGCGAGTTTTTGCGAAAAGGGCTGCGAGAAGTCCTCGAGCACGATGGCCGACCTGGTGAAGGCGAACGGCGCCAAAGACGCCGCGGGCCTTGTTGTGATGGTTCAAGACTGGGAAGCAAAGGCCGCGAAGGGCTGCACCAAGTGCAAGGACAAGCTGAGCAAGCTTTCCGCCTCCATGCCGAACCTCGCCCTATCCAACGCGGGTTCCGACAAAGCCGCCTCCAAAGCCAGCGATTCGGACTGCGAGTCCAAGTGCGGCGTGGACTGCGAAAAATCCGGTAAGGACTGCGAGGGCTGCCCCTCAGCGACTAAAAACCCGGGTTCGTAGCGTCGCCAGACGTCATTTCGGCCTCATCGGCTGAGATTGCAACAAAACCCGCTTCGTCACATTCGTCCAATGCATTGTGATGAAGCGGGTTCTCTTGTTTCTGGGGCGTGGCGGCGCTGTTCGCTGTGCCGGCTCCGGCCAAGAAGAGCACGACCAGTACCCCAAAAGCCGAAGCGGTCCGTTCGGTTTGCCCAAGACTTGGCAGGCGGCCGACCGCCGTGTTCGTAGCGGTCCTGGTTCTCCCCAATTGCATCGCTGCTCGGTCTTGTCAGCGCCGTGCTGCATACAGAAGAGTCGTTGCACGTCCCACTACGGCCCGTTTAGAGATGGTTCCGTATCTTGGTCAATGTAGAGCTCGGCCTAGGATTCCGAACCCTAAGGGAACCCGTCCCAGTCTTCGAGCCGCTCAGGGGTCCGGTTCTCCAACGGCACACCCATGAGCCGAGCCGCCTCAAAAATCTCGTCCCAGCACGTCGAAGAAGCGGACGAGTGCTCTGCCATACTCGCAATCGATAGAAGGGCTAGACCGGTTTCTCCCACTGCTATGAACTCATTGAACGCGGAGAGATTCGCGATTTCACCCGCACCAAATGCATGGGGCGGCAGCTCAGCCCGGGCTCGCAGCAGTGCCTTCTCAATCGCTTCTTGCTGAACGGACACAAAGTTCTCCTATTTCTTTGGCGTGCCAAAGGGACGCTCACTCATATTCGTCATCCTCGTCCACGGCGTCATAAATCGTTCCCAGGTCCGCGTCAATACCATGAAGGCCGAGTTCATAGTGCAAGTCTGACGTGAATTGCATGTTCCTGTTCAGCTTGGTTTCGCCGCCAAGCCTGGCAAGTATGAAATCATCCCCGTGTGCGACTAGGGCGTCCGCTTGGCCATCGCCCATGAGCAGCAACGCATGTAGCGTTTCAAGGATCGCTCGATACTCGACCGACTCCAAG
>JAJFFF010000016.1 GCA_021776785.1 Planctomycetota bacterium
CTGATAGGGACGCCGCCCTCCGAAATCGACAGTCAGGGATGAAAAGCCCGCAGAGATGATTGGCTACGAGCTGACCCTCTCCCTTGCTCCCTCCATACACGGAGAAGCTCAAGACAGACGAAACACGAAATTCAAAACAGATACTGGAAGACTGCGGCCCGTTTAGAGATGGTTCCGTATCTGGCCCACGGGAGGATGTTGTCCATGAAGTACCTGATCGTGCTGTGCTTTTCGTTGTTCGCCATCGCCCCTCTGGGGGGCTGCGGCAAGAGTGCGCCGCCTGCCAGCCTGGCTGAGTCCGGCGCCAGGACGCCTCAGGGGCTGCTCGATAAGTTGGCGGCCATAGCTGCCTCTGAGGCGTCCTCGAATCTGATTGCGCTGCTCCCCCTGTTCCATCCCGATGAGCGGCCCGCGCTGGCGCTGGTCGTGATCGTCATTCCGCTCGCGTTCGCACCCGTGATCGTCGGCTTGGCCGGCAAAAAGCAGGTTGAACTCGAGCCTCTGCTCAAGGAAGCGGAACAAACATTGGCCCGTCACGGTCTCGAAGATGCAGTTGAATCCCTGAAGAAGATGGACATTAAGGTCGACTCCCCGGTTGCGGAGAGGCTGGCCGCTTTAAGCAGTGTGATGAAGGACGTAGACTACATGGCTGTAGCCCGGGAGTCTTTTGCCATCTTGGAGAAACTTGTCGCGGTCTTGCCTGAGGCTTCGGGGCTTTCTTCGGGCGGATTCGGCCCAATTACGCCAGACACCATCGCCAAGGCGCGCGCCTCCCTGAAGGTCGATGGCAATACAGCCGTCGTCGACGCGATTGCGGAGGACGGCAAGCCAGTCGTCATGGTGAAGGCCGCCGATGGCTACTGGTACGTGAGTGCGGTAAAGAGCAAGATGTTCGACAAATAGGCCAGCTCTTGAGACTGGCTAGACGCACGATTTCGTCGAGAGGGTGAGGCAATGATGCGCGTTCAGCATCCGAACGTCGCCGAAATCCTGAGGCAACCTGACGACGCCAGCAAGTGGTTGTACTACGTAATGGAACTGGTCCGCGGAACTGACGGGGTCCCCCTAAATCGAGCCATGTTGAATCCTCTGGAGCAGCCGCGCGGCCGTGTTGAGATGCGCAACTGATGCGCATCTCCTGGACTCTATGGAAGCTATGGACTCAGCGGACAACTCGCAGCCGTAAGTCCTTGGTAGTTCCCGTTAGCGCAACGGATTATGAGTCCGTAGGTTCGCGCCGCCGATGACTTCGCGTTTTTTCGTCGCGTTCGCCGGCGAGCGCGTACCTCGCTTCCGCTAATCCGTCGGGCCGGCGTTGATCCACAGCTCGATGATTGCGAGGCCGTCTACGTCGAGTCGGTTGCGTCCGAGCGGCGGCATTTGCCCTGTCCCGAAGCGCCCCATGAGTTCATGCACGACACTCGTTGCCGCCGAGCCGGCTTCGATGCGGAACGGGTTTGGCAGTTGGCTTTGGCCCGTTGTCGGCACCACTCCTACCGTGTTGGTTTGGCCGACTAGAAACAACGAACGAAACTCGATGTTGACCGGCGTCGGGCCGTTCGCTCGGTGGCATTGCGCGCAGTTTGTGTCTAAGTACGCACGTGCGCGGGCGGCGAGCGGCGCCGTGGTGTCGTGCGGATTCGCAAGCGCGAGGTGCGACGACGCCGCGCCGATGTCGCTGCTGAACATTCCGATGTGGTTCCACGTGCGCAACTGGTTATCGGTGAGCTCCGGGTAGTCGAAATCGCGGTTGATCTGACGCGTGTGCACGCCGAGAACTCTTCCCGCCGCTTCGGTGTGACAGCTCATGCAGTCGCCGCGACTCGGGAAGTACCAGTCGAACGTGACCGAACCTGCGCTGTCGTCGGCCACCGTGATCGTCTCCGTGGCGCTGTCGTCCAACAGATCGGCGTCCGTTCCGGCTTGGTTCCAGCGATACGTGTATCCTTGCCACCCGGCTTCCGCGTGCACGAGAACGCGCGTTTCGAGACGCCGCATCGCGCCGGTCGCCAACTCGATCTCGAAGTGTTTGACCAAGACCGTGCCGATCGGAAACGTCCACGGCGACGTCGCGGAAAAATCGATCGTCGCGGTGCCGGGCAATGCGATCCAGCGCCGCTTGATGGCGCCGTCGGACCAAAACGACGCGTTGACGTCGTATTCGACAACACCCGCCGTCGGCGTGAGCGACGCGGTGTTTGCAAACAGTCCGGTCTCCGACAACGTCTCCGGAATCTCGCCGATGCCGCCGCCGCCGACTTCTTCGAACCGGTAGATCGCGCCGTCGAACGAACACACGTAGAGCTCGCCCGCCTCGTCCTCGCCGAACGACGCGATCGAACCCATCTGCAACAGCTGTTCGTTCGATGTCGCAGTGTTCGTCGCGGGATCGTAAACCAGTCCCCAAAGGCGCCCGGATGCAAAGTCGCCGTAGAGGTACACGCCTTGCAGCGTCGTGAGCGTGGGACCGCGGTACACGTACCCGCCGGTGATGCTTTGGCCCAGGCTGCGCGGGTACGTAACGATCGGACCTTCGAAGTTCGACGCCGGCAAACCGGTGGGGTTGTTGAAGCTCTCGTTGCCTTCAAACAAGCGCCAGCCGTAGTTGCCGCCGCGCGTGATCACATCGATCTCCTCCATCGAACCCTGGCCGACATCGCCGGCCCAGAGCCGGCCGGTCGTGCGATCGAAGCTGATACGCCACGGGTTGCGGAGTCCATAAGCCCAGATGTAACTGCGCAAGGCCGTCGGCGTCGTATAAAACGGGTTGTCCACAACGGGCGTGCCGTCGGTGTTGATCCGCAAGATCTTGCCGAGCAACGTGTTCATACTCTGCCCGTTGTTTTGCGGATCGCCGCCGCTGCCGCCGTCGCCGGACGCAACGTACAACTTGTCGTCGGGGCCAAAGGCCATGCACCCGCCGTTGTGATTCGAAAACGGCTGGTCGAACTCGAGGAGAACGGTCTCGGTTGTGAGCGCGGCGTTCGGATCGCTGGGCGAAGCTTCAAAGCGCGAAATGCGTGAACGACGCGGGGAGGCGAGCGAGTAGTACACGTAAAACCGGCGGTTCGTCGCGTAGTCCGGGTCAAACGCGAGGCCTAAAAGACCCTCTTCGTTGCCGGCGCGGCTGACATTGATTTGGAGGAATGTGGACCGCTCGTTGACCGCCACGTCGTCGCGGTTCGGGAACACGTAGATCGTGCCGCCCTGCTCGGCGACGAACAACCGATCCGTTCCGTCGCCGGCCGACGTCAAAAAGATCGGCCGGTCGAATCCAAGGTTGGAAAAGGCGCGCACCTCGCGCAGATCGGACGGGACAGGCAGTCCGGTCGGTAGGTTCAAACCTTGGACCACGGTGCGCGCCGAGAGCCCGAATTGGGGCGCGGCGCTGCTACCGCCGCAGCCGGCCACAAAGACCGCGCAGCCGAGCACGCATGTGGTCACGAAACGAGCGAACAATCTCATCGAACCTACCTCCAGAGAAACCTTATCCCAGGTGAGACCGACGTCGCGTACTCTACCGAGATGCGGTTTCTGCTTTGTCTACTTCTGATTGGACTCTGTCTCGATTCGGCGCGGGCCGACGCGCTCGATGACGCGTTGGCGGTTGTGCGCCAAGCGCCGCCGGCAAAGCGAAAGCAAGCCGTCATGGCGGTCTTGGCGTTGAAGCCCGAGCGCGCGGTGCTTTTGTCGAAGCTTGCGGCCGGCGTTCCGGTGGCGCCGATCGGGGCCGGGTGGCACGTGTTGGCGGCCACCGATAAGAACGGGATCGCGCGGCCGTTTCATCTGTACGTTCCCGAGTCGGCGCGAGGAGCCGAGCGTCCGCCGCTTCTTGTGTACATGCACGGCGGCGTATCGCGTCCGGCGTATCCCGATCGCGTCAACACCTACGGTCGCATGTGGACGCCTTACGCGGACGAGAACGGATTTGTGATCGCGTACCCGATGGCGCGCGGCGATTGCATGTGGTGGCGCGCGGCGGGCGTGGCACACGTGAGCGCGTGCATTCGCGAAGTCAAGCGTCTTGTCACGATCGATGACAACCGCATCATCGGCACCGGATTTTCGGACGGCGCATCGGGAAGCTACCACCTCGCGATGGCGGCGCCCGATCCCTTCGCGGGCTTCATCCCGATGAACGGACACCCGGCCGTTCCGGCGAGCGCGTCGGGCGAGCAGCTGTATCTGCACAATCTCAAACACGTGCCGTTGCTGGTGGCGGCGACGCGCGACGACCAGCTCTATCCCGCCGCCGCTGTGATTCGCCACCTGCTTCCGTCGTTGGAGCAGGGCGCGCACATTCGCATCATCTCCTACGAGACCGGGAATCACCGCCCTGTGTACTTCGAAGAACAGGCCGAAGGGTTCGCCAACTTTGTGACGAACACCGTGCGCGATCCGCGTCGCCCGACGATTGATTGGTGGAGCGCTGCGCCGTCGACGGGACGCGCAAGCTGGTTGGAGCTGATCGAGTTCGGCGAAACGACGAAGATGGTGGCGACCGACGAAGACATCAACATCATGTCGACGCCCGGGCGCGTGCGCTTGGGGATCAACATCGACCGAGCGTTTGAAGGGCCCGGCCTCAAGGTCAGCGTCGTCACGGAACGGTCGAACGCATTGCGAATGGGACTCCAAGTGGGCGATGTGATCCACGAGATGGATGGCAAGCCGATCGTGAACCTCAGAGACCTACAAGTCATGCTGGCCGACAAAAAGTACGGACAACCGCTCCAACTGCAGGTGCAGCGCGGAGACCAGGAGCCGGTGACGCTCGACGGCGCGATCGAGGCGTTCAAGTCGGTCCCGTATTACCTTCGCAAGAAGCCGACCGCGCATGTGGCGGCGCGGATCGGCGACGGCGAGGTGGGGCTACGCGTGCGCGGTGTTCGTCACCTCCGTGTCCATCTTGCGCCTCAGGAGGAGCCGCACGAATCGATCAAGCTTGTGTTGAATGGCGTCGCGATCGAGGCCCGGCCTGTCCCGGTCTCTGTGCGCGCGATCGTCGAGGCATGGGCGGCGCACTGCGACAGCGGGCGCGTGTACTCGCACTATCTGGACGTGATGCACCGCTGATCCGATACGGACTGCTCGGTCTGCGGTATTCTGCATGCACCATGCGTGTCCTGAAATTGATGACTTGGGTGACCCTCGCCGCGGCGATGGCGTGCACGACGACCGTGCGCGATCTGCCGCCCGATCGGGAAGCTGACGCGCGCATTGCGGGGACGCTTGATTTTTCGGGTAGCCGCTTGAGCCCGGTGTTGCGGATTCGCAGTGCCGCCGGCCAGGAATACGTCCTGCGACCGGAGCGAAAAACGTTTGTCATGGCGTTACCGGCGGGACGTTACGAACTCCTAAACTTCGGTAACTACAAGCCGACCGAAGATCGACTGTCGTTTGACGCACAATCCGACAAAACGCTCTACATCGGAAGTTTCGTGGCCGCGCGCACGGCGGACGGGGATCTGCGCATCGCGATACGCGATGAGCGCAACGATGTGGCCGCGCGATTGGAGCGGCGGTATCCCGAACTCAACATCGAGTCGGGGCTGACGCAGTCGTCGTTGCAACCCCTGACGCCGGGGCAGCCGTTGGCGGTCGCCGTCGAACGCATCGAACAACCGACGACCGTCGGATTCGGCGTGGGGTATCACGGCTATCATCGTCGCCCGTATCGCGGGCGTTATCGAAGCTACTACCACCGTCGCTACGGCGTCCGGTACTACTGCCCCTGATGCGTTGTTTCCAGCTCTCGGTTGCGCTTGCTCTGATCTTAGGGTCCGTCCAGGGTGCACCGGCGCACCTCGACCTAGCCGACCGCTTTCTCGAGGCGTTTCGGGATGGCGACAAGAGTCGGCAGGCGCTGCTCGCCGCGAAGCCCGCGCATCGCGTTGCGTACGCGCTCACGGTGGAGTGGATGCTGAGCCGTGGGCATCGCAAGGAGGCGGCCGCGTTGGCCGACATGCGCGGCGGGCCCGAGCGCGAGGGGCTGAAGCGTCTTGTGCAGGCGTTTGTGCCCGCGTCCGACCGTCAGGTTCACGCGCTGCAGAGTGCGGCGAAGTTGGCGTCACGCGATGGTGCGGCGGCGCGGCGCATGCTCGCGGATTGCGGTCCGCTTGTGCCGGGGACGCTTTGGGCTGCCCGCGTCGAATGGGTGCGCGCGGGTGCGTTCGCGACCGAAAACAATGGTGCTGCGGCCGGCGCGGCGTTTGGGCGTTGCGCGGCTTTGAGTAAGGCGTGCGGTTGGATCGAACGTTGGCAACGGGCCAGTGTGCAGCGTCTGCGCTACGCGGCAACGCGCGCGGCGGCGGACGACGCGGTTGCGGCCGCCCTCGCGTGGGGCGAACCGGAGCTACGACGGCGCGCGCTTCGCAATCGAGCAGCGGTGTTAACCCAGTTGGCGCGCCGGGCCGAAGGAGCAAAAGCACGCGATCTCCGGCGCTTGGTACGCACCGACTTGGTGACTTCGATCGAGCTCGCGATGCGTGCTGGCAAGAACCTTGAGGCCGGTCGCCTTGAGCGTGCGCTCGCGTTTCACTGGCAGGTGGAGGAGCGCGACGTGCGGATGGCGGTGCCGTTGTATCGCCGCGCGATCAAGACGCTGGGCGCCGCCAACGCCACCAAGGACCAGCGGGACACCAAGATCAACCTTGCGCTGGCGTTGCGGAGGCTAGGGCAGTACGAAGAATCGCTGGCGCTTGTCGATGGGATGGTTGTGTCGGCCACGGGCGCGGAGCAAGCTACGTTGCGCGCGCAGCGGGCCTACTTGCTTGGGCGACTTGGGCGCATCGAGTCGGCGGCGGCGGCGTACGACCGTTTGACCGGCTCGAAGTCGCCCGCCTCAACCAGCGTCTCCACAGTGGCCACGCTGGTTGAGGCGGGCGAGTTGTTTCGTTTGCGCGGCGATCGGCGGCGCGCCCAGGACTTGTTCGAGCGGGTGCTGAAACAGGACGCACAGCATCGAGACGCGCGGATCGGTATCGCGCGCACGGTGATGGGGCGTGGCGCGGACGCGAACATGCTCCAACACTTCGCCGAGGTCTCAAAGTCGATCGAGAGCCGCGACAAACAGATGCGGGTCGCGATGCTGCGCGCCGTGGAGTTGCGTCACGCCGGTCATGTGCGTCACGCGTTGACGTCGGCCATGCACGCCGTCAGCCTGGTGGACGCGAAAACCGAAGACTTGGCCAACGCCGCCATTGCGTGGCTCGTCGCCGCCGATCTGAAGTTATTGCGCGGCGATACGGCGGGTGCGCTCGACGACCTCGCGCGCGGCGCCACGATCTTGTACCGTTTAAAAGACTCCGGTCGCGCGGCGACGGCGTACCTGCGCGAGTCGTTGGTGCTTGTCCAAGCCGGACGTTTAGACGACGCGACCAAGCGGGCTAAAGTGTTAGCGGCGCGCATCGCCGAACCGTCGGGAGACAAGGCGCTTCGCGCGATGGGCGAAATCGCGAACGGCATGATCGACGCGAAGGCGGGGCGCGTCGCCGAAGCGATGCAGCGCCTCGATCGCGCAAGGGACCAAGCGCGGGACAGCGGTCGGCGCGACTTGGAGGCGGCGGCGTTGGTCGCGAGCGCGATCATCGATCCGCAGCGTGCGGGCCAACTGGATCGCGCCCTTGCTTTGCTGGACGAGGATCGCACGTCCGGTCCCGAGGAACATCCGGTCGTGATCGGCGAGCGCGGCTCGATCGCGGCCAGCGTCGGACTCGCCATCGCCTCGCGCCGTCAAACCGACGGCGCCGGCGCTCGCGCGTACGCGTTCGCGGAACGCATCAAACGCGACCGCATCCTGATCGCCGCCGGGGGACGCCTTCGGTTTTTGGAGTCCGTTTTGCCCGTGGATGACTACCGTGCGTACTTGCGCTTGCGCGGCTCGATCGTGGAAGCGCGCGCCACCGACGCGGACGTGGCTCCGGCAGTGGCGGCGCACGACGGCTGGGTCAAGAAGTTGCGCGAAACGCACGCGCGCATCGCGCAGATCGCGTTTCCGCAGGTCGCGCCGCTGGCGGAAGTGCAGGCCGCCTTGCGCGACGACGAGCTGTTGGTCTTGATGGTCGATGATGCGTTCGTGCGGGCGTTGGTCGCGATGACCAAGACCGCGTGCATCGTGGCGCCGTATGCGATCGAGGAGCCGCTCGCCGCCGCGAAAACGTTGGCGAACAAGGACACACGCTGGATCGTGGCGCCGGATGGGGCGTGGTCGGGGCGGCGCTTACCCGCGGGACCGCGTCCGGGTCTGTCGCGTACACGCATCTCGTCGGCGGCGGCACTCGTCGCAGCGCGCCGCCCTGGTGCTTTGGGCAAGGAGGGGGCGAAGCGTTGGACGGCCGAGCCGCGCCGGCTGACGCTGGCGTTTGATCACCCCGCCGGAACCCGGTTGGATCAGACCGCGCTGCCTCACGTGACGTGGAAACAAGACAAAGAGCCGTCCGGGCTTGTCTATTTTTCGAACGTGCGTGCGGCGGGCGAAGCGTACGACGGCATGATCGCAAGAGGCGATGCGGCTGCGCTGATCTATGAACTTTTGGCTGTGCGCGGGACGCAGTACGTTGCGTTTCCGATGGGCGCGGTCGAGGCGTCCGCGTGGCAGGAGTGGCGCGCCATATGCCTCGAAACGAAACGGACCCCGGGGCGCACGCTCGTGTCGATGGGGGTTCCCATCGTCTGTTTCGGCGTTCGTTAACGCGGCGGCGCACCGATGCGCGCATCGGTTGGGCACGCCGATTGCCTAACCCCTCCTCAGAACGAGGACGGTTTAAAAAACGCGACAACGGACGCGAGAGCGCGAATTCATCATCATGATCACCAGCTACGTCAACCCGAAACAGTCTCTGATCTACCTCTCCTTGGTGGGGCCGCTCAATGAGTTGAGCGCCAACGACCTCATCAACGAGTATTACGAGCGCCAAAATCCTGGGCTCCGCCAGTGCATCCTCGACCTCTCGGGTGCGGATTCGGCGGACGGCTCGGGCCTTAACGTGCTGCATCGCCTGTCGCTGCTTGCGCAGGTGGACGCGATCGAGTTCTCCGTCATCGCTGGCGGATGCAAACCCGAAAAAGAAATCACCGAAGCAGCCCGCCGCTTCTGGGTAGCCGTCGTCGACACAGCCAACGTCCCCTTCGCCAAACGCGCCTAGGCAATACGAACAGCGACGGCGGTGACAGAGCTGCCCTGCGCGGTCAGAGTTCGAACGTCAAACGTTCCTCGAACGATCGGGCGCAGAGCGCGGGGACCCCGTAGTTTTCGTTGGGCGAACGTTCGCCCTGCCGCGAGAGGCGCCAACAAGACCGAGACGCCTGGCCGGCGAAGCCACATCGCCAGAAGCGCAAGAAAACGCCCAACTCCTGGCACCGGGCCCGCCCGTCGCCAGATGCACAAGAAAACGCCCAACTCCGGGCACCGGGCCCGCCCGTCGCCAGAGGCGGCAGAGAGCACCCGACTCCTGGCACCGAAAGATCGAGCGTCAAGCTCCAACATCGTCAGATGTTGGGCCAGAAAACACGGCACCGCCCGTCGCCAGAGGCGGCAGAAAGCACCCGACTCCTGGCACCGAAAGATCGAGCGTCAAGCTCCAACATCGTCAGATGTTGGGCCAAAAAACACTGACCGTCAGATGTTGGGCCAGAAAACACGGCACCACCCGTCGCCAGAGGCGGCTGAGAGCACCCGACTCCTGGCACCGAAAGATCGAGCGTCAAGCTCCAACCTCGTCAGATGTTGGGCCAAAAAACACGGCACCGCCCGTCGCCAGAGGCACAAGAAAACGCCCGACTCCTGGCACCGAAAGATCGAGCGTCGAGCTCCAACATCGTCAGATGTTGGGCCAGAAAACACTGACAGTTGGGCCAAAAAACACCGACCGTCAGATGTTGGGCCAGAAACACATTTCCACACGGCCACTAATCAGCGTCGCTGATTAGTGGCCGTGTAGGAAATCGCCATACGGCCAAACGGCGTCAATCGAAAGCCCGGTGACCATGACGACGATCAGCACAACCGGAGCCGAAATCGCTATCCAGAGGACGCGGTTTTCGTACTTTAGGTGCATGTAGTACAGGCCGACCAAGCCCGCTTTGATTCCAGCCATCACGCACAGGCCAAAAATCATCCAGAAGCGGTTGGAGAGTCCGGCCCAGGCAATCTCGGCGACGGTGAAAAACGTCAGCCAGGCCATGACCTTGTAATAGGGGTGGGAGTGACCGTTGGCTTCGCTCATGTGATCAACCCACCACGCTATCGGGAATCAAGTAGACGATTGTGAACAGCACGATCCAAACCAGATCGACAAAGTGCCAATAAAGGCCGACGAGTTCGACAGGGCTATTGTTGGTCGCCGTGTACGCGCCCGCTCGCGCCTTGAGCCAGATGCACGACAGATAAATCACGCCAATCAAAACGTGCAAGCCGTGAAAACCGGTCAGGCCGAAGAACGTAGCGGCATAGTTGCCGTTGGCCGGGTTGAGACCGATGTGGATGAGGTGCGTCCATTCGTACACCTGCAGGCCGAGAAAGATCGCGCCGCCGATCACGGTCAAACCGAGCCAGCGGACGAGTCCTTTTTGGTCGCCCTTCAAGATCTTGGCGTGCGCCGTCACCATGGTGACGGAGCTCAAGATCAGGATGAATGTCATGATCGCGGTGAGCGTGATGCCGAGTTCGGGATCACGACCGGCGACCACCCAGTTGGCGGACGAGATGCGCAGCACCATGTAGGCGCCGATGAGGCCCATGAAGCCCATCGCATCCGAACCCAGAAACAACCACATCGCGAGTTTGCCGCGAGTGAATTCGTTGAGCAGATTGCGCTTCGCCGGTGCGGCGGGACTAGCTGATTCCATGCGTTTTTCGGTCTCCAGAAGCCAGAATAGTCTGGCAGGGGGGGCAAGAAAACCCCCTGTCGGCCAAGACGCCCTTTGGCGCTCTTTCAGATATCGGTTCGATCACGATTCCAGGTAGCAAAGTGCCTCGTTGTGCTCGCCGTCCATGGCGAGCCGGAGGGACCGTCCGGGGGCGGCCTGCGCGACGGCGACAACCTGCACGGTGTCCGCAAACGCGGCGTCGCCGGGCGACAATTCGAGGAGTGCGTTGGGGCTCCCGCGCAGGAATTTTTCGTTGAAAACCGCTCCGGGATCGTCGGGATAGAGCGGGAGATAGGAGATGCCCGCCTCGACCAGGTCCTGGAAAAAGTGGGTGCCAAACGACGGCTCCGGCGTGTATCCGTCCTCGGTGCGGGCAATTTCGACCAGTGCCGACGCGTTGCTGATGTCGGCGTACCCGACTTGGATGCCGAGACGGATGTCGCGGCTGCCCCAACGCCCGGGCCCCATGAGGATGAAGCAATGTTTCGCCAGGGCGTCGTTGAGGCGACCGACGACGTGCGCGACTTCGGCACGCAGCTCGATGGTGTCGAGCTTGTCGTAGTCGCGCGGGTCGATGAGGACGACGTAGTCCACCTTTTCCAATTCGCCGCTGTTGACGTACCGGTGCGCGGAAAAGATCCGGTCGGGGATGGGTACGTTCTCGGGAATCTCCGCGGGCAGCAAGCTGCCTTCGCCGCCGAGCGGCCGGCATTGCAGCATGTAGAACTGCCCTTCGTTGACGGCGAACTCGACATCCACCGGCGTGCCATACGCCTCTTCCAGACGCTTGATCATCGCGGTCACTTGCGCGGTGAACTGGCCGCGTGCGAGGAGGCGGTCAAACGTCACGCAAAGCGAACCCGCGTTCGTCAACACCTGCGACCCGACCGGCACGGCCAGCCGGCCGGACTCGTAGACGGAGACGTAGTCCGCGATGCCGTCGGAACGCATGGCCTCGAGCGCTTCGGCCACGGGGATGCGTCCAAAGCCGCCGCCGCGTAGATCAACGACGTCCACGAACTTTTGGGACGCGGCCATCACCTCCTCGGGCGTACCTTCCGGGCGCATGGTCGGCAGGTCGAGCGGAACCATGCGGGCGTAGTCGCCGACGCGATCGACGGCGCGCGTTCCGAGGCCGAGGACGAGCCGCAAGAGCCCGTCTTCGCGCCGAATTCGCTGGTTCCAGCGGTAGTCGTTGCGCGAGAACGCCACGCCGGCCATATCGGGCATGTAGTACTGCCCGCGATGCTGACCCAAGACGGGCTGAATCATCACGCCCATGCGTTCGTCTTCGTCGAGGAGGTTGCGGCGGCGCCGGTACGACACCGCGTCCGGGCTGAACACGCCCGCATAGATCTCCGCGATCGCGCCCAACAGAGCTTCGAGGCGCTCCTCCAGCGGACCCTGGTTAAGCAGGAAAAAGCTCCGGTAGATACCCGAGAAGCTCGCGACAAGGTTGTCTTCGAGCACGCTCGACGACCGCACGATGAGCGGCACCTCACCCCAGCGATTCAACTCGATGCGCAACAGGTCGGCCGTGCGCGCCGGAAACTCGGCATTGCGAAAGATTTCGCGGATGGCGCGAAAGTTCGCGCGCACATCTTCCATCTCTTTGTACTTGTGATCCTCGAGGTGGCTGAGTCCGTTGACCTGTTTGAATTCGTCGTAGACATCCGTCAGAACGAACGCCGTTTCCGGCAAGTCCACCGACCCGCACGCGTCGCACGGATCCAAAATCGCGGCGGCCAACACCATCCCCGCCGCTTTGCCGCCGACGACCCCCTGTCCGTGGTCGGTCGCCACACAGCGCCGCAACACCCAGTCGAGATCTTGAATGCGGAGGTGGTGCTTGGCGATGCGGATGTACTCGACGCGGTGCGAAATGATGCGGCGCATCAGGGCGACCTTGGTGCCGACCGGCGTATCGCGGTCGATGCCCGCCGCCCGCGGCAAGCTCGCGTACTGGCTCACTTTTTCGGCGACCAATTCGAGAGGAACGCCCGGCATCCGCGCGAGCGTTTCCAAAGATTGCGCCTCGTCGCGGCGGTGCGCGGCCCAGACGATTTCGTCCACCCGATCCGGCGCGAGGTGCTGCACGGCCAACTTGACCACGATCTGGTTGATCAGTTCCTTCTCGTCGGCCGCCCAGAGTTTGGAGGACGGGACGTTGGGATCCGTCGGTGTATTCCACTTTTCGCCGCGTTGCGCGCGCCGATAGACGTCTTCGATCCTCACGCGCCCCTCGGTGTGGAGATGGAGCAGCAGGATCCGGCACACCCGACCACGCAGTCCGGGGTACGCAGCGAGATAGCCATCCAGGCGTCGCCGGGTCTCGTTTTCGTCGTGGGGAGGGCGGCCGTCTTCGTCCATGAAGGGCGGGCCAATTCTACGCGTCCGCACGGAAAAGATGGCGGGTCTGTTTTCGGACCGCTCGTGTGGCGCCGTCCGCTCGAATTCGCCGCCCGCGGGCCTGGAATTGTGCCGATGTACTCCAATAGACATGGCCGAACTCAATCCGTTCAAGATCGCCCAAGCTCAATTCGACGAAGCCGCCGAGCGCCTCGGACTTGCCGCTCCGATGCGAGAGTTCCTACGGTGGCCGCAGCGCGAGTACCACGTGACGCTTCCCGTCCGCATGGACAATGGATCGAGCCGCGTGTTCCACGGCTATCGCGTGCAATACAACTCGTCGCGCGGTCCCACCAAGGGCGGCCTTCGTTGGCACCCCGACGAGACGATCGATACGGTGCGCGCGCTGTCTGCCTGGATGACGTGGAAGACCGCGGTCGTCGATATCCCGCTAGGCGGGGGCAAGGGCGGCGTGACGTGCAACCCCAAGGAGCTGACCGCGACGGAACAGGAGCGATTGGCGCGCGCCTACATTCGCGCCGTCGGCCGCGTGCTCGGGGTCACCAAGGATGTGCCCGCACCCGACGTGTACACCAACCCGCAGATCATGGGTTGGATGATGGACGAATACGAAACACTCGTGGGCGAGTCGCATCCGGGCGTGATCACGGGCAAGCCGTTGACACTCGGCGGGTCCAAAGGGCGCGGCGACGCGACGGCTCGCGGCGGCGTGTACTGCGTGCGCGAGGCCGGGAAGTTGCTCGGCATTGACTGGGACGGCGCCACGTACGCCGTGCAGGGCTTTGGGAACGCGGGGCAGTTTGGAGCGACGTTGCACCGCGAGATCTTGGGCAACTCCAAGCTCGTGGCCGCGAGCGATAGCCGCGGCGGCGTGTACTGCAAGGACGGCTTCGATCCTCAAGAGCTCGTTCGCTACAAGAAGTCCAACGGGTCGCTGGCCGGCTATCCCGGATCCGAAGCGATGACCAACGAGCAACTCCTCGAACTCGATGTCGATTGCCTCTATCCGAGCGCGTTGGAAAACGTCATCACGGACAAGAACGCGAAGAACGTGAAAGCGCGGCTCATCTGCGAGTTGGCCAACGGGCCGACGACGCCGGAAGCGGATCGCATTTTGTTCGAGAACGGCAAGATTGTCTTGCCCGACTTCATGGCGAACGCGGGCGGCGTGACGGTCAGCTATTTCGAGCAGGTCCAAAACACCTACAACTACTATTGGGACTTAGAGCTCGTGCACCAGCGCTTGGATCGCAAGATGACGGATGCGTTTCATGCCGTGTGGCAGACCGCCGCCGAAGCCAAGGTGCACAT
This sequence comes from Planctomycetota bacterium, assembly GCA_021776785.1. Taxonomy (GTDB): domain Bacteria; phylum Planctomycetota; class PLA2; order PLA2; family PLA2; genus JAJFFF01. The sequence continues at coordinate 14,551 of JAJFFF010000016.1, forward strand.
GCGACTGGCGGCGTACCTGGTGGCGGTACAGCGCGTGGCACGGGCCGTCCAAGACCGCGGTTGGCTGTAAGATCCGGCATTCGCTCCATCGAGCGTGAGAATTCTGCACAGGTCGCGCGGGCCTAGATCCGCTGCGTAGGGCATTTTCGTTAGGCACTGCATTAGCGAATACCGCATTCGTTGCAGGCGGCCCCGACCGCCCTTTTTGGAGGTGCCCATGCGCGCTCTCGCCCTTGTTAGTCTCGTTTCGATCTCGGTTTTGGCGCAGGACGCCAAACCGAAACCGGTCGCGGTCCCGATCGCGTCGCGACTGCCCGCTGGGGCCACAGCGCTCCTCGAGTTCCGTGGCGTTGCGGGCAAGTTGCGCGCGCTGCTCGCATCACCGCTTGGACAACAGCTGCTGGCGCACGATGCGGTCCAGGCGTTTCGCGCGTCCGATCAAGGGCGCAAGTTGCTCATGGGGGACGCGTTCGTTCGGGGTATCAACGGGACGGGCATCATGGGCGTGCTCGATGCGCTCGCGAGCAAAGACATCGCAATCGCGGTGTACGACACGCCGCAAAAAGCCCTCGCCGTAGCGCGCGTGGATGGCGTTGAAATCAAGAAGCTCATCGCGGCCGCGACGCTCTTTGCCAAGGGGCAGATTCAGATCGTGGAGCCTGAGAGTGATGCCGGCCCTGCGCTGTACCGCGCCGGTCCGATCTACTACTCGGTCGACAACGAGTTGCTTGTTGTGTCCACCGTCGAGGCGCTAGCCCGCCAGGTTCGTGCGCCCACGGGTCGCGCGAGCGTCTTGGGCCAGGCCAACATCGCGCAAGCGCGCAGGCATGCAGGTGACGCGGATGTGTTTGCCTACGTCGACCTGGAAACCTACGGCAAGAACTTGGCACAGAACGGAAAGCCCAAGGACTTGGCCCAGGCGCTCTTGCTCGGAGCGTTTGCGTACTACGTGCCGCAAGCACCGTGGGCCGGTGTTGGCCTCCGCATCGACGCCGATGAAAACGGCTGGAACCTCGATGTGAACGCGAATTCGCCGGCGCCGGAAAAACGTCAGCAACCCGTCGAGGACGCGTTTTGCGGGACGTTGCCCACGCTGCCGTTCCGCCTGCCCGAGCGAACGTTGGGGGTCGTGCGCATGCGCCGCAGCCTTCGCTCGGTTTGGGCTCATCGCGAAGCGTTGATCGCCGACGTCGGCATCCCCAAGCTCATCGAGTTTGAGTCCAACTTCTCCAACATCACGTACATGAGTTTCGTCGAGGAGTTCTTGCCCAACGTCGGGGAGGAGTTCGTTTTGATCGGAACGAGGCGCTTGTGGAAGGCTGACGAAACGGCGCCCGCGATTCGGATGCCGCAGGGAGCGATCCTGTGGCCGATTCGCAACAAGAAGAACTGGGCGACGAAAGTGCAGCTGACGTTTAATCAGTTCGTGTCGATCATCAACTTCAACCAGGGCCAAAACGGCGGCGATCCGCTACTGGCCTCGTCGGTCACGCACAAAGACGTCGTGATTCACACCTCCCGGTACCACCGCGAAGACGCGGACAAGCGGCCGCCGTTCTACATGAACTTCACGCCGTCGGTGGCGATCGTGAACGATCACCTGGTGGTCGCATCGACGGTCGACATCGTGCGCGAGCTCATCGACGCTCAAAATGGCGAGACCGCTGCCCTCGGTGGCGTGAACGCGGGCGTCTGGTTGGAGCCGGGCGAGATCCGTCTCGCTCTGCAGGAGAATCGCGAAACGCTGGTGGCCCAGTCCATGCTCGAAGATGGATCGTCGCGCGCGAACGCGGAGCAAAAGATTGACGTCGCGCTGGAGCTGGCGCGTTACGTGCGCGACGTGCGCGTGACGACGAAAGCTGCGGACGGCAAGTTGAGTGTTTCCCTGCGTCTCGCGCTGCAAACACCCGAAAAGCGGACCCGATGAGTTTGCTGCGTCCGTACCAACCGTCGGCGGAGCAGCCGTGGGACCAAGACGCCGCTCTCCATCTTTGGCGGCGCGCCGGATTCGGCGCCGGACCCGAGCAGGTCGCCGCGACCGTGAAAATGGGACCCGCGCGGGCCGTCGAGCAGTTGATTGCGCCGCCGGGCGACGACCCTGCCGAAGAGGGACTCGAATCGATCTATGACAACATCTATGGAAGCTCGGATCCTGACAATCTGCGCGCGTGGTTGATCACGCGCATGACGCGCTGCCAACACCAGTTGCGTGAGAAGCTCGCCCTGTTTTGGCACAGCCATTTCGCCACGAGCATCCTGAAGGTGCGCAAGGTCGATTGGATGGCGCGGCAATACCGCTTGTTTCTCGACCTCGGCTTGGGAAAGTTCGACGCACTGCTCGGCGAGATCACGCGCGACCCTGCCATGATTCGCTGGCTCGACAACGAGACGAACTCGAAGGGTCAGGCCAACGAGAACTACGCGCGCGAACTGTTCGAGTTGTTCACGCTGGGAGAGGGGAACTACACGGAAAAAGACATCCGCGAAGCGGCCCGTGCGTTCACCGGCTGGCACATCCTGCGCGGTCGCTACCACTTCTCGTCTTTGCTCCACGACTCCGGCACGAAGACGGTGCTGGGCAAGACGGGCCCGCTGAGCGGCGAAGACGTGTGTCGCATGGCGCTTGAGCAAGACGCCTGCGGCCGCTTTCTAGCGCGCAAGTTGCTCGCGTTTTTTGTGACGCCGAAACCGCTGCCCAAGGTGGAGCAAGAACTCGGTGCGCTCATGAATAAAAATGGCTACGACATGACCGCTACGCTGCGCGTCGTTTTGGGGTCGTCGCTGTTTTTCGGCGCCGATGCGCGACGTGCGATCGTGAAGTCACCGCTGGAGTTTGTCGTGGGCGCCGCGCGCTGCCTCGACAGCAAGCTCAACGCCAAGGCCGCCGTGCCGGCGTTGCGTTCGATGGGGCAAGATCTACTCGCGCCGCCGAACGTGGCCGGATGGCCGGGCCATCGCGAGTGGATCAACACCGCGACGTGGTTGTCCCGCGTCAATGCGGGCGCGCGCTTGCTGCGTGCATTGCCCGCGAGCGCGCGACCCGAGCACTTGCTCGGCAGCGCTCTTCCCGCTCAGGAATATCAGGTCCTAACGAAGAGGGCGACCGGCCGCGCCGCGTTGGCGCGCGCGATCCTCGCTCTGCCGGAGGCGCATCTCGCATGAAACTCAACCGTCGATCCTTCCTCAAGAGTTCATTGGCCATTCCCGCCGCGGCCACGCTGCCTTCGCTGTTCGCGCGTGCGCTGTACGCGGGCGAAGAACGTTCGCGCGTGTTGGTTCTCGTGCAGCTCGACGGCGGCAACGACGGGCTGAACACGCTCGTGCCGTACGGCGACGACCTGTATCACAAAGCGCGTCCGAGCTTGGCGTTTAAGGACAACGCTGTCGTCAAGCTCGACGAGTATCACGGATTGCATCCGTCGCTCGGCAAGTGGCGCGAGATCTGGGACGCCGGCAACCTGGGCGTGATTCAGGGTGTGGGCTATCCCAACCCGAGTTTGTCGCACTTCACGTCGACCGATGTGTGGCACACGGCCGCGTCCGAACCGCAAGCGCGGTGGAGCGGGTGGTTGGGTCGTGCGTTGGACCGCGCGCCCAAGCGCGAGATCCCCGCGTTGCACCTGGATCCGGGCCCGCTCTCTCTCGCCCTGATCGGCGAGCGCGTCGTTGTGCCTTCCGTCGCGGACGCCGAGCGATTCGCGGTGCGGGGCGCCAAGGAGCTGCTTGAGTTGGCCGTCGAGCGGCCGCGCGCCGATACCGAAGCCGAGTTCGTCCGTCGTTCCGCGGATCAGGCGTACCGTACGGCGACGCGCATCGAAACGGCCCTGAAGGGTGGCAAAGGACGCGAACGCTACCCGCAGTCCGAACTCAGTCAGCGACTGTGGCAGGTGGCGCGCATGATCCAGTCTAATCTCGGCGCGCATGTGTACGCCGTGCGCTTGTCGGGGTTCGATACGCACTCGCGGCAGGGCAACATCCACTCCGAGCTCATGCGCCTTTTGGGCGACGGGCTCGCCGCGTTTCAGCAAGACCTCAACGCGAACGGTTTGGCCGATCGCGTCATGACCGTTACGTATTCCGAGTTCGGACGGCGCGTTTACGAAAACCGTTCGCTTGGAACCGATCACGGCAAGGCCGCGCCCATGTTTGTCATGGGTGGTTCGATCAAGGGCGGCTTGCACGGCAAGCACCCCAAACTCGACAAGCTGAGCGACGGGTCGCTGCAACACCACACGGACTTTCGTCAGGTGTACGCGACACTGCTCGACCGCTGGATCGGCGCCGACTCAAAGGCGGTACTCGGACAAAAGTACAGCCCTCTTGCGTTTGTCTAGCCCGGGTGACGGTTTCGATGAGCTGCTAGCGGAATAAGCGGAGCGCGAGTCGGGTAGACTCAAGGCATGGCTTGGGGCAACCTGATTCACAATCTGCGCAAGAGCACGCGCCCGGTGGTTCGCTCAAGCGGTCGCGACCGCGTGCGCCGTATTCACCGACCCGTCGTCACGATGCCGTTCAATCGGCGGAGCCGCACCGAGACGAAGGTGATGCGGTGGCCGCTTGCGCTTTTGTCGTACGCACTTCCCGCCGCGTTGGTGACGCTCGGTGGCATGGCCACGGTGACAACCGAAGTGGCGATCGCGCACGACGCGTTCTCGATGCTCGCGATTTGCATGCTGGCGCTGATTCTGCTCGCCCGCGCGATGGCGGCGGATATTCCGCACTGGACCAAAGTCATCGCTGTGGGATGTGCGGCCTGGCTTCCGTCGCTGCTTGTCTTCGCTTGGTTCGCACGATGGTGAAACCCGCGTTTCGCAACATCGTGCAGAGTACGCGATCGATCGTGCGACGGCGCGGGGGGGACGGCGTGCGCCGCGTGCGCCAGATCAACAACCGCATCTTGCTGCACCGCCGCCGTCGCCGGCGAGAGCCGCAGCGCTGGTGGAATCAGTGGCTCGTCCTGGTCGGGCCCGGCGTGCTCCTTCTCGCGTTGCTGGCCGTCGATCTCACTCCAACGAACGCGTTTGTGCCGAAGTCCGGCATCATTGTGATGTTGGGATTCGCGTGCGCGATGGTCTTGGTCGTACGGGCCGCGACGGCGCCCGTCCCGCTCTGGATCAAGGCGTCCGGCGTGCTGGCCGCGCTGCTATATCCCATGGCTAACGCCATCTATGGCTGATCCGATGCGACTGTCGCGATCGCAATAAAGGAGATTGCGATAGCAGCCCGTTGAAAATGTCCTCGTGGGCTGCGTTCGGATCTCGTGATCGCTATGGTGTGCGGCCCATGCATCGACTGATGGCGACGATGTCGTTTAACGGAAGCAGCCGGCGTCGCGACAAGAGGGCCACAACGAGCTGGCCGGCGGCGTTTTTCCCCCTTCACTTTCGGATCGCCGCCATCACGGTGTGGTAGATCGTGCGCCCCGGCCCGAGCGTCCCGGGGACCCCTGGGCCCCCGAAACGCTGGGTCTCTGGGCCTTCGGGCCTTCGGGCCTCTGTGGTTGGTGAGAACGGTTACTTGGTGAGAACTTTGGGGAATTGATCGATGCCGAGCGCCTTCATGGCGCGCTCCTGCGCGAGCACTAACTCTTTGCTCCACGCCTCTTGCGCGGGCTTGCCCGTCCAGGTCGCCAAGTAACTTTCGAGCGCGCCGCGCGCGTGGGCTTCCACGAGTTGGCGGCCGTATGCACCGCGCGCGAAGAGGTAGATCACGCGGCCTCGCATGTTGTCGCGCTTGGCGAGGAGCTGCACCACGAACTGACGTGAGGCTTCCTGGTCGGGATCTAAAAACACCAACATCTCTTCGGTGGCTGCCGGATCGCCGAGGCGCGCGGCCCGCGTTCGCGGCATGATGTGAGCAAATCGAGGCCAGTGCACGTTGGGTGCGGCTGCTTCGCGCGTGCGGAGCGCCGATTCGGCGTCGCGACGAGCATCTCCGGCCGCGTCGAGGGCGACCGCGCAGGAGACCGCGGCGACAGCGATCCCGCACTGACCGAGCACGGTGCTTCGTGCCGCAATCGGTCCGATGCCGCGCAAGACGACGAGCACGTTGACGATCAAACCGAAGAACGCGATGCCGACCGTGCTGATGCTCGTGGCGTCGGCCACCGTGATGTCGTGAAACAGCACGAAAAACGCGATGCCGGAGGACGGAAACGAAAGGCACTTCGCCGCACCAAAGTTCACTTGGCGGGCTTGGTCGCGCGTGGTCCACGCGAACGCGCAGCTCAAGAATTGAGCGCCCAGAATGGCGAACAACGCGGTAATCGCCCCGACGCCCAAGACTTCAAGCGCCGCGCCGTGTTTGGCGAGCGAGCGCAGGCAATCCACAGACCGCGAGAATTGGCACCAGTGCACGGCCGCAGCCTGCTCCAGCGGCAAGGAGATGTAATACATCTGATGCAGCGACAGCCCGAATGCTGCCGTGATCAGAACCGTGAGGAAAATGTGGTCTCGATTCACCGTTCACTACACGCGCGCGTCACGCGCTGCTGGAGATACGCGGGTTCGATCACGCGACCGTTGAGGAACACCATCGGCACGCGATCAAAGTCCATGGCGATGCCCTCGTCGATGTCGTCAGCGACCGCCTTGCGCGCGGCGGCGCCGAGCCGCTCCTTGTCAAACTCGGGAACGGAGAAGCCCTGGGATTTTGCGAAGTCCTCAAAGAAGTAGTCGGTGAACCCGCTGTTCCCGCGCGTGATAAAGAACGATTGCATCGCGGCGAGCCCTTGGCCGCGACGGTGTGCCGCCGCCGCCGCAAACGCGGCACGACAGGATTCAAAATTCGTCGTTTGGCTTAGGGATCGATTGCACGTCTTGTCGAGGGGGAAGTTCTTGAAGATGAAGTGAACGTCGGCGGGGTAGCGTTGTTGGAGCAGGCGTGACTTGCGGTAGCACTCGCGGCAAAGGGGGCAGCCGAAGTCCACATAGAGCAGCACGCTGTGGCGCGTGGTGACGTCGCCGACCACGATGGCGTCCGACACATCCAGCCGGACGGACTTGCTCGTCGTCATCGACTGCAGCCGCCGGAGCTCGATCGAGTGTTCTGCAAACGCCGACGTCGCGAACATGACGCCCAACGCCGCCAGAGCAAACAGTCCGCCGGCGCCCATCGGAGCCAGTCGAATCTCACGGCCGCCGCGCCCGCGCAAGGCGGGGACGATCAGAACGGCGATCACCAGCGTGAGCACCTGAAGGATCGTGCAGTACAGACAAAACGCGCCGAGCTTGAACTTGGCGATGTAAAACGCGGTGCCGGCCGCGCCCACGTTGAGCAGAGCGACGCCCGCGCTCAGCCAAAGAAAAGTCGCCTCCTTGTGCCGCAACCACGCCGTCAGGAGGAGGGCCAATACAAGGTGGCTGGCCGCGCCCCAGAGCGAGAGCGAAACGCCGGCCACCTTGCTGTAGGCCGATGACTGCACCTTGTCGCAATCCCACGTCTTGGACACGACGCAGGCTGACGCTTCGCCGGTCATCTCGTGTTGCGCGGCCTCGTAGCGCATGAACACGCCAAACCCGACCGCAACGAGGGCGAGGACCAAGGCGGCGCGAAGGGCAACCGAGCGTTCGGGCATGACAGGCGGGATTATACGGCTAGGATCAGCGCCTTATGAAGCTCGCTCCGTTTCACCTCGCCATTCCGGTCTTTGATCTGGAATCGGCCCGCGCGTTCTACGGCGGGTTGCTCGGCTGCCCCGAGGGGCGAAGCAGCGACCGCTGGATCGATTTCAACTTTTGGGGCCATCAACTTGTGGCGCACAGAGTCGATGGCGAGCCCGAAGCCGAGGCGACCAACCCTGTCGCGGGCCACGCCGTGCCGGTGCGCCACTTCGGTGTCGTGTTGCCGTGGGACGAGTTCCCAAAACTCCAGGGCAAGCTAGAAAAAGCGGGCCAGGAGTTCCTCCTCGAGCCCCACACAAGATTCAAAAACGAACCCGGCGAACAGATCACCATGTTCACAAGAGACCCGGCCGGCAACGCCATCGAATTCAAAGCCTTCCGCGATCCGGAGCACCTCTTCAGGAGATAGTCCTCTGTGGAGTTTCCCGAGCTTCAACACACCTACATAGGTTCGAACCCCGCCGATGGGGAGTACCTGTCCACGATGGCCAATGCGAAAAAAGCGCGCACGAGGGGAGTACCGCATGAGCAGAGAGTGCGCTGCAACTCCACTCGTAGCCCCTCGCGGGTCCAATGCCAGAGGCAACCGCGAGCAACCGACTGGGCGCCAAACCGATCGAACGTCCAGCTCCAACATCGTCAGATGTTGGGCCAGAGACAACCGGGCCAAGACAAGCGTCCAAAATCACATAGCCGGCCCAACCAACTCGCGGGTCCAAAGCCAGAGGCAACAGCGAGCAACCGACTGGGCGCCAAACCGATCGAACGTCAAGGCCCCAACACCGTCAGGTGTTGGGCCAGAGACAACCGGGCCAAGACAAGCGTCCAAAATCACATAGCCGGCCCAACCAACTCGCGGGTCCAAAGCCAGAGGCAACAGCGAGCAACCGACTGGGTGCCAAACCGATCGAACGTCAAGGCCCCAACACCGTCAGGTGTTGGGGCCAAGAGACAAGCCATCCAAAAAAAAACCTCCCAAAGGGAGGTTTTTTAAGGATGGCGGGGGCGGGATTCGAACCCGCGATCCCCAGGTTATGAGCCTGGTGAGATACCACTTCTCCACCCCGCGGTGGCGAAGCGGCACACTATACCGCCCGGGCATGGGGCGACAAGTTTCGCCTGGTCGCCTTGCGGCGTCTTGTAACTACCTGCATTCCGTGTGGGCCACGAGCCGCGCATCGTCGTTAGAATGTGTAGGGATGCGATTTTTCTCGGTGTGGCTTTTCCTTCTACTGGCGGCCCCGTTCGCGTGGGCACAGGACGACGATCCGTGCGGTTGTGGATGCGGCGACGACGACGAGATCGAAATCATCGTCGACGGCGGCGCGAATGACGGCGGAAAGATCGACCTCGTTGTCGATCCGTTTGGCCGGTCCCGCATGGAGTCGGCGACGAATCGTCCGGCGGCCTTTGTGGTCGGCGAATACGAACCGCCCGCACTGAGCGAGAAGGCGCGGAAAGAGGTGCAGGAACTCCTCGCTCAGCGCGGCGAAAACATGGGAGAGACGGGGCCGCTCTATCGCCTCGCCGACTTCTATCTCCAGCACGGTTGGTACCCCGACGCGGAAGCGGCGCTCCAGAATGCGGCGCGCATCGATCCCGAGTCGACCCGACCTTGGGAAACGATGCTGCGTCTGTACCGCATCAAACCCAAGACGGAATCTCGCGAGGAATTACTCCGGCGGCTGATGGCCGCGGGTGTTCCGATCAACTTCGCCGATCTCAACAACGAGCAGCGCAAAGACTGGTTGATGAACGATCAACGGCAACACCGCATCGTGCGGGCGCTTGAGGAGATCATCAAGCGACGCCCCGATGACATCTCTCGGCGGCGCGAGCTCGTCGATGTGTTGCGTTTTGACGGGAGTGACATACAGCTCGTTCCCCACGCGCGCGCGATCTTGCAGCGCGCGCCGCAAGACATTCAGACGCGCTACGAGCTGGCGGAGGCGATGCGACGGATCGCGGAAGCGAAGGCGCGCGCCGAGTATTACCGCAAGAAGAACGCGGAGAATCCGCAGGGCGGCACGGAGGGCGAAGGCGATCTCTACCGAGACGACGTCGTCCCGATCGACCCGAACTACGACGAGTCGATTCAGTTGCTCGAAGAGAACCTCGCGAAGGCGCCAAGCCACACGCCATCCGCGCTGCGGCTTGTGCGCATGTTGGCGCGCCGCGACGGAGCGAAGGCCGAGGAGCGCATCGTCCGGCTGGAGCGGACCGCGGTCTTCCATCTGTTCATTCGCTCGGAGATCGCGGCCGTGGCGTTGCGCGACGATACGTTTCGCATGGTGCGCGATCTGATCGGGCCGGCCGTCGCGGGCAAGTTATGGGACGAACAGATGGTCCCAGACTGGTATCGCGATCGGGGCAACAACAACTTCTTCAACCAACCGGCCGATGTCCGGCCGCGCCGATGGGTGTTCATCTACTTCCCGCACGCGCAGAAACTGCGGCGACTTGAGGTCATCAAGCGGCTCGGACGGCGCGCGGACCGTTCTTCCGCCGCCATCCTTCTTTCGTATCTCTGGCATCTGGATGGCCCGGGTGTATTTGACGCATCGACCGTCGATGGCGAACTTCCGGAATCGATCGAGTTAGAGGACGCCGCGATTGCGTCGGTGGGGCGTCTGGGCGCCGCTGCGCTACCGGTGGTGCGTTCGTACTTCGACCTCGTGGAGAAGCACTCCGCAGGTGTGCAGCCGGACTCTCCGCGCACGCGGTGGGAAGTTCGCAACGCCAGTCGAATTCACTACGATCGGCAACGCCGCGCCGTCAAACTTCTCGCACAGCTCCGCGATAGGGGGGCCGTTGGTCCGCTGTTGCGTGCGCTGGATTGGGATCGTCACCCTGAGGCGGGATTGCTTGTTTCCCGCGCGCTGGAAGCGGTGGGCGACGATCGCGCCGTCGGCGGGCTGGTGGATGCGGCGATGGACACCGGCCGACCGATGCCGCGGCGTTTGGAAGCGGCCGAAGCGCTCGCCGCGTTTCGTGATCCGCGATCGATCAGCGCGATGACATCGTTGCGCAAGGTTGCGGAATTCGAGTTTGTGGCGGCCTACGCGCTCTTCCGCTTAGCGGGTGACGAAAAGGGACTGGAACGACTGAGTCGCGCGGTGGCCGGCGAGGCGGCGCCCGAACGTATTTTCGGAATGCTGGAGAAGTGCCGCGATGACCGCGTTGCGACGATGTTGACCAAGCATCTGACGACGCTCGATTCCGAACGCGCGGGCATGGCGGTGGATCATCTGAAGCGCCGATACTGGCCGGCAACCAAGCCGGCGGTGCGCGCTCACCTTCTTGCGCGGCTCGACGGAACGAGCGTTCCGGACTATGTCATCGAACTCGTGCCGACGTTTCCCGAGCCCGCCGTCGCCGAAAAGCTGCTGGCGCAGTTGGAGAAGTGCGCCGAGAAAGATTGGCCCAAGTTCGCGCGCGCGCTCGCCAGCACGGGTGACGATCGCGCGGTGCGATTCTTCAGTCGGATTCGCGTTCTTGGTAAAAAGCGCGGGCGGCGCCGTCTTGCACGCGAGCTTCACGAAGCCGCTTCACGCCGCCAATCGGAACTCAAAAACGCGAAACGATGAGAGACCACTTTCACCTCGACCCGGAGGCGGTCGTCGTGGAGGACGCGCCGTCGTTGCCTGTGGCGATGCAGGTGGCCGGCCGTCCGCTTCACGTCGAGATCGGTTTCGGGAAAGACATTCGGACGCTGCGCGTCGCCTCGGAGTCACCCGACGATGTGTTCTTGGGCGTCGAGATTTCGCGCAAGAAAGCGATGTCGTTTTGCCGGAAGGTGGCGCGCGCGAACTTGTCAAACGTCCGCGCGTACTGGGGCGATGCGCGCAAGGTGCTGGGGGAGATGCTTCCGGCGGACTCCGTCGAGTCGTTCACGGTCTTGTTTCCAGATCCGTGGCCGAAGCGGCGCCATTGGAAGAACCGTTGGATCCAGCCTCCCACGTCGGCGCAGCTTTTTGCAGCGCTGCGCCCGGGCGGTCGTTTGGTGGTGGCCACCGATCACGATGGGTATCGGGATCACATTCGCGCATGTTTGCAGGGCGCGCAATTCGAACTCGTCTACGAGCGCGAGACGATTCCGGAGGGCGACAAGACGCTGTTTGCGAAACGGTTTGAGCGACTCGGCGAGACCGTGACGTACTTCCGTTGGCGCAAACCCTGACGCGCGAGATCCGTCGTGGGGGCGTCGAAGCGCCGCGCGCGACTTACGATGTCGTCAGCTTGAACCGGTCAAGCTTGCGATACATCGTGGCGCGACCGATACCTAGTGCGCGTGCCGCACGGGTCACGTTGCCGCCGGTCACGCGCAAAGCGTGAATGATCGCGCGTCGTTCCAACTCAGCCAACGGGACGATTTCGTCGCCTTCGATGATCGGTTGGGGAGCGCGCTCCGCGCGGTTTGTCGCTTCCGGCGCGTTCGAGCGAATCTCCGGGGGGAGGTTGTCGAGCCGGATGACGCGGTCGTTGCCGCAGACCAAGATCGCGCCGAGAACGTTGTTCTCGAGTTCGCGGACGTTGCCCGGCCACGTGTATGCCTTGAGTGCGGCGAGCGCGCGTTCTTCGATCGCGTGGACCGGCGGCGTGCGTTCGTGCTTGTGCAACTCGAGGAAGTGCTGCGCCAACGCGGCGATGTCTTCGCGGCGTTGGTGGAGCGGCGGAACGTGAATCGGAAACACGTTCAGACGGCAGTACAGGTCTTTGCGGAACTCGCCGGAGTCGACCTGCGCTCGCAGATCTACGTGCGCCGAAGCGACAACGCGCGCCTTCACCGGAACAATCGTTTCTCCGCCGTTGCGCGTAATCGTGCCGCCTTCGAGGATACGCAGGAGGCGTTCCTGAAGAGGAAGGGGCAAGACTTCAATGCTGTCGAGGAAGAGCGTTCCGCCACCGGCGAGCTCAAAGCGTCCCTGATCGGTATCGCCAAAGAGCACCGGACCGAGGACGTCCCCGGGAAGTTCGCGACAATCCACGTGCACAAACGGTTCGCGTTGGCGGATGCCGCCGTTATGGATCGTCCGGGCGATCTTTTCGTTTCCAGCGCCCGGCTCGCCAATGACAAGCACGGCGACCGCTGAGTCACGGACGAGCTGCACCTGCTGCACAACTTCCCGCATGGCGGGGCTGCAAGCGATGAACTCGGTTTGTATCACCTCGGATGCCATCTGCACCCCACATCGGCAATTCCTGGGTCGCCAATGAAATAGCACCGGCCGCTATTTTTTCGTGATCTGAGGCAGTCTCATAACTCGCGCCCAGAAAACACGTTAGGAGCGGCAAAAGCGGGGGTGGGCCGACGGGCTCCCGAAACTCCAAGAGCGGAAGACGAGGGTCGCAGAGAGATCAGGCGCGAATCAAGCCCAAACAACGCCGAACTAGAGCGCCGAAAGCAGCCGCCACGAACCAAGAAACCAACGCACGCCCCAACTCCGGCGAGTCCCGCTCCGATCGCCCCCCCAAACGGGACCACTTCTCGGTGGATAACTCCGTAAATTATTGTTTCACAAGTGGTTATGCGCGCCACGTGCGGGATTTTTCGCGCACAATGGAGCGGTTTTCGCCGTTTTGCGGCGATATTGCGCGAAAATTCCCGCAAGCGACGATCACAAGCCAAGGCTCTAAAACAACTTACAGAGTTATCCACCGAGAAGTGGTCCCGCCTCAGGTCGTCAAGCTCCAACACCGTCACTTGTTTTGGGCTAGTTACGAGACGCTTGGTAGCACTCGCGCTCACGGCGCCAGGGGCGACGCCGGGCGTTCGATTTGGTGCCAAACCGATCGAACGCCAGCTCCAACACCCGTCAGGCGTTGGGCCAGAAACCAAGCTCCAACACCGTCAGGCGTTGGGCCAGAAACCAAGCTCCAACACCGTCAGGTGTTGGGCCAGAAACCAAGCTCCAACACCGTCAGGTGTTGGGCCAGAAACACTGAGCATTCCCGTGCACAGCACGGGAATGCTCAGACGCATTCGTCGTCCTCGTCATCCTCAACCGACACTGCCGACGGCTCGGGCATGAAGTCCGGATCCACGCGATAAAATCCGTGCAGCTTTGCTCCGGCGCTAACCGCCAGACTGCGGCACGAGACATCGCCCGTGATCTTTCCCTTCTTGCCGACCACGACGTGACCGAGCGCGATGACGTCTCCCTTGATCTCCCCCTCCACCGCCAGGTCGTTAACTCTGACCTGCGCGACGACGTGGGCTTTCTTGAGGACTTCCACGCGCCCGGCTGTCGCCAGACGCATCACGGCGTGATACGCCTTGATCTTTAGGTCTTCGATGATGACGCGGCGGTGGCAATGTCGGCAGTTGACCGACATGGCCGTGGCCGGAATATCAATGGGGCGATCGCAATGGGTGCAAACGACCCCTTTGGTTTCCAGCCGCGATTGTTCCGCGACCATCGAACTCAACCCCTACTTACGGGGCATCGCTTCTTTTTGTGCGATTCGGTTGCCGGCCGGTGCGTTCGACGCGCCTGCGGTGCCGGCGATATCTTGGCCGACTTGGCAGTGCCCGGTGAACGCGGCCCCTTCGGCCACGAGCAGGGTCTTGCTCTTCACATCGCCCTTCAAACGCGCCGTCTTGCGCAGCTCAATGCGGGAGCTGGCCGACAGGTTGCCTACAACCTGGCCTTCAACAATGATGTTGCCGGCCTGGACGTCAGCCTGGAGTTTTCCGCCCTGGGAAACCGCAAGCTGACCCTTGGTCGCGACTTTGCCCTCGATGCAGCCGTCCACGCGGACGCCCTTTTCGAATGCCAATTCGCCCTTGAAGACGGCGTCACTACCGATCACAGTCGTGAATTCGGTGCCGCTAGCCTTATCGATCATCATTACTCCTTGTGTGCCTGAGATGCTCCCTAGGCAGGCAATTGGAGCGTGATGGGGGGACAAGGTCTGCGCACCGGTCGAAGCGCGCGGCGTGTAGCCCGACAATACTCGCAAATCCGCGCCCGGAAAGAGTTTTTCAACTTCGGCCGCGCTATGTCGTGGGGGGGCGGTGGTAGACGGAACCGACGCGGGAACGCGCCATCGCCGAGCGCCGGTTCCCGGGCGCATGAGAACGGTTTGCTCAAGCGTTCGGCATGCTCGGGCGCGAGGGCGTCCTTGTCCAATACGCCTCCCGGCTCGTTCGATCAAAGGGATCCGCGAGTGTAATTGGGCTAGTCGCCCTTGCCGGCCGCGTCCGCGAGGACTCGTCGCGCGAGCGCGTCGCCGCTGAGATAGGCGGACTCGACTCGCGGACCCAAACACCAATCACCGCATGCGCCGATGCGAGTCCTCTCGTTCCACACGTACGGCTCGTTCAGCGCGCGGATCACCCGCGCGTACCGCCACTTGTGCAGTTGGACGAAGTTAATCTTCGGAAGTTCCCACGGGCGGATCACATTTTGAAACTCTTCGAGAAGCGCGGGCGCCGACGGCGCGTCGAAGTGGTTGGTCGCCCATGCTTTTGAGGAGTGCAGCACAAAAGCATCGTCGCGTACCGCCAGCCAGGCGAGGGGCGAATGATCCACCCGCGCGGCGGCGAACTCAAGGTCGGGCCGCTGTGCGAACACGCCGAACACGGCGATGCACGGCGCGGTCTCCGCGTCGGGTAGCGGCGTCAACTCGCGCGCCTGCTCCGCCGGGATCGCGACCACGCGTGCGTCGAACCCTTCCAGTTCGTCGAGATTTCCGATCCGCGTTTGGGTGCGCACGTCGATGTCGCGCGCGAGGTAGCCGCACACCGCACTCATGCCCGGGTTGCCGACGAAACGGGAACGGTCGTTCGGAAGGTCCGCCGCGACCCCGTCGCGCAACTGCACGATGCGTCCGCGCCAAGGTCGAACCACTCCCGCGCGCGACCAATTCGCGACGGCTCGTCCGAATCGTTCGTCCGAGACGGTGAAGTACTGCGCGCCGTGGTTAAAGCGCCGGTCCGCTTCGCGCCGCGTGCTCATCCGTCCGCCGACGCCGCGCGACTTTTCGAAAACCGTAACCGTACAACCCGCATCGGTGAGCACGCGCGCCGCTGCCAAACCCGCGATGCCCGCACCCACCACAGCGACCTTCATCGCCGTCAGTATCCACGACTGTTAACGCTCCACGAGATTCTCCTAAACCTCGTGGATTGATCGAATCGAACACCACGAAAACCGATGCCGTTCCTCCGACAGATCGAAGAGCCGCAACTCCGACCCGGCGGGTGGCGGGGTCTATGTTCGCTACGACCAGTTTGCCGATGACATCGGGCTGTGGCCGCGATGATGGCCTGGCTTGCTCCACCCGTCCTAGTCGTGAGTCACCGGGCAGGAGTTCGGAATCGACGACGGTCTCGCCGCGGCCCGCCCGCACCTCCTCTAGTTGTCCAATAAAATTTATAGACAAAACGAGTCCGTGGGGTACGCTTCTCCTCATTCACCGGACATGGGATTGAGTTCGGATGGCTTCGCGCGAGGGATGACTGCGACCCGCTTCGGCGGCTCGTTGGCGAAAGGGGCGACGGTTCGCTCTAACTCCGGCGACGCGGGTCAGCAACTCCCCCTGACGATGCAAAGGAGCTTGTCATGACCGTGGTTCAAAAGTCCAAGGCGCTGTTCGGCCTCGCGGCCTTTCTCTCGTTCGTCGTCTCGGTTTACGTCTGGTTTCGGATCGACAAAGACTCGGGTCTTTTCATCGGGTTGTGGGTCCCCTCGATCCTTTCGCTTGGGACGCTGATGTTGAGCGGTCGGAGAGTGTCATGAGTCAAGAGTTCGCCATCTTCATCTTTGGCTGCTTTGTGACCGTTTTTGTGGGCGCCGCCGTGGGTCTTCTCCTGTGGGGCGCATACCGTGAAAAAGACGTCGAGTGAAACCGACGCAGTCATCATAGGGGCGGGCGTCGCGGGACTTTGCTGCGCGCGGCGCCTCGCTGAAGCCGGGCATCGAGTCCGGGTGCTCGAAGCGTCGGATGATGTCGGCGGGCGCGTGCGCACCGACCGTGTGGACGGGTTTCTTCTCGATCGCGGATTTCAAGTGCTCTTGACGGGGTACCCGGAGGCGCAGGCGTTTCTCTACTACGAAGCGCTCGATCTGCAACGATTCACTCCGGGCGCGCTGGTGCGACGCGCGGGGCGCTTCGAACGCGTGGCCGACCCGCTCCGGCGCCCGAGTTGGTTGTGGTCGACGCTTCGTGCCAACGTCGGTTCGTTGCGCGACAAGTTCCTCCTGGCCCAACTGCGTCGCGCCGTGCGCTCCGGGATCGGCGTCGAGACGACGACTGAGCACGCGCTCCGGCGGTTTGGATTTTCAAATGAGATCATCGACACGCTCTTTCGGCCTTGGTTTGGCGGCGTGTTTCTCGATCGATCGCTTGCGGCGTCCAGCAAAGCGTTCGAGTTTACGTTTCGGATGTTTGGTGTCGGCGACACCGCGCTGCCGGCGCAAGGCATGGGCGCGATCCCTAAACAAATTGCCGATAGGCTCCCCGAGGGAACGATTCATTTCGGTGCGCGCGTCGAACGCATCGAAGAGCGGGGCGTCCAGCTTCACGACGGGACGTCCGTTCAGGCTCGCGCCACTGTGATCGCGACCAACGCCGTTCAGGCAAGTCGACTCCTCGATGTTTCCGCGCCGCCGCCGGGACGCGGTGTGAGGACGCTCTTTTTCGATGCGCCGGAACCGCCCGTCGAGGATCCGATTCTCGTGCTCGACGGGGATGGCGCCGGGCCCGTCAATGATCTTTGCGTGGTGAGCAACGTCGCTCCGAGCTACGCGCCGCCGGGTCGCGCGCTGGTCAGCGCGAGTGTGCTCGACCATGTGGCGATCGAGGGCGACGCGCTCGAACACGCTGCGCGCGCGCAGCTGACGGAGTGGTTCGGGCGCGAGGTCGGCGCGTGGCGGCACCTGCGTACGGTCCGCGTCCCGTTTGCGTTGCCGGATCAGCGGCCCGGCGTCACGCCGCCGCCGCTCCCGCTCCGTCCGGGGCTGTTCGTGTGCGGCGACCATCGGGAAGCGGCGTCGCTGCAGGGCGCGATGTTGTCCGGTCGTCGAGCAGCCGACGCGATCCTTGGATCCACCTAGCTCGCGGCCTCAGGATTCGCGCGCGCGATCGATGAATTCGCGCAACTTGAGGAGCGCGTCCATCGGCGTCAGGTGGTCGGGGTCGAGTTTGCGAAGCGCTTCACGGAGTGCGTCGGGTTGGGTTGCGAACAACGAAAGCTGTGCGGCTGCGTTCGGTGCCTCCGCCACGTCTTGGCGTGGCGCACTCGCGGTGAGTCCATCCGTGTGCCCCGACAACGACCCCAGCAACGCGCGGCTGCGATCGATTACGTCTTGTGGCAGGCCCGCCAATCGCGCCACGTGAATACCGTAGCTGCGATCCGTTCCGCCCTCTTGAATGCGATGCAAGAACACGACGTCGTCGCCCCATTCTTCCACCGCGACGTGGAGGTTAAACACGTTGCCGATCGTCTCGCTGAGCGCCGTGAGTTCGTGATAGTGCGTCGCAAACAACGTGCGGCACCCAATCGTCGCCGCCATGTACTCGGTGACGGCCCACGCGATCGCCACGCCGTCAAACGTGCTCGTACCGCGTCCGATCTCATCCAGGATCACGAGGCTGCGCTTCGTCGCGTGGTGGCAGATCGTCGCCGTTTCGGCCATCTCGACCATAAACGTCGAACGTCCGCCCGCGAGATCGTCCTCGGCGCCGATGCGCGTAAAGATGCGATCGACCACGCCGATCCGCGCCGAACGCGCGGGCACAAACCCGCCCGCCTGCGCCATCAAGACGATCAACGCCGCTTGCCGAATGTACGTCGACTTACCGGCCATGTTGGGACCGGTCAGCACGGCGACGGTGCGCGCGCTGAGATCCAAGCGCAAGTCGTTGGGCACAAAGCGCGTCTCGCTGAGCGCCGCTTCGACGACCGGGTGACGCCCTTCGACGATGTCGAGGTCATCGTCGGCGTTGACTTCGGGGCGCACGAAGCCGCGCTGCGCCGCCGCTTCCGCAAGCGACCGCCCGACGTCGAGTTCCGCGAGCAACGCGGCCGTGCGTTGGAGCCGCTGCACGTGGTCCACGACAGCAGCGCGCAACTCCTCGAAGCGTTGTGCTTCCAAATCGCGCGCCTTCTCTTCGGCCGTAAGCACCTGCTGCTCGTACTCCTTGAGTTCCGGCGTGATGTAGCGCTCGGCGTTCGTTAGCGTTTGCTTGCGGATGTAGTCGTCGGGCACCTTGTCGCGGTGCGCGTGCGTGATCTCGATGTAGTACCCAAAGACCTTGTTGTAGCCGATCTTGAGCTTCTCGATCCCCGTGCGTTTGATCTCGCGCGCCCGCAGATTGGCGATGAAACTTTTGCCGTCGCGTTGCAGCGAACGCAACCGGTCGAGCTCGGCATCATGTCCGTCGCGGATCACGCCGCCGTCGCGCAGCTGCGCCGGCGGGTCGTCCGCCAACCCCGTCTGCAGGAGGCCGCCGAGTTCCGGAACGTCGTCGAGGTCGCCCCGAATGCGCTGTAACGTTTCCGACTTCGTCGCTTCCAGCGCGGTGCGCAGCCCCGGGATCAGGAGCAGCGTCGCGCGCAAGCCGCCGAGGTCACGCGGGCTGGCGCGGCGCGTGGCGGCTCGCGACACGATGCGTTCGACGTCACGTACGTGTTTGAGTTGTTCGCGAAGATCGCGCCGCAAAAAGCTGTCGGACGTGAGTTCTTCGACCGTTGCGTGACGCGCACGAATTTCACCGACGTCCGTGAGCGGCAGATGCAAGCGGTCGCGCAGCAAACGAGCCCCCGCGGCCGTTGCTGTGAAATCCAACACGCCAAAGAGTGCGTTAAGATCGAGACGCGCGCGGGTTGCGTGATCGAGCAACAGATGTTGGCCGGAGTGAAAACGCCGCAACGCCGTGATGTGCCCGAGTCCCTGTTTTTGGGTCTCGTTTAGGTAGTGCAAGACGCCGGCGGCCGCTCGTAGCGAAGCGTCGCCCGCTTGGATGCCGAACCCTTCCAGCGTCGCCACACCGAAGTGCTCTTTGAGCGAACGTGTCGCGGCGTCCGCGCTCAACGCCCAATCCGGCAACGCGCGCGGCGCTCTCCCCGTGACGCGCGTCAACGCGGCGACAAGATCGGGTTCCGCTTCGTGATCGCGCTCCGTCATTAACACTTCGGCGGGGCCCACGCGCGCGACCGCGTCCAGCGCAGCGGCCGGCGTCACGTCTTCGATCTCAAACCGGCCCGTCGAAAGCTCGGCCCAAGCCAGCCCGGCTTGCGTCCCGGTGAGCACAACCGCCAACAAGAAGTTGTGGCCCTTTTCATCGAGTACGGAGTCTTCGGTGAGCGTGCCCGGCGTGACGACGCGCACGACATCGCGGTCCACGATGCCCTTGGTCGCCGACGGGTCCTCCATCTGCTCGCAGATCGCGACGCTAAAACCTTGCAGCACCAAGCGGCGGAGGTAGCCGTCGAGCGAGCGCACCGGCACGCCGGCCATCGGGATGTTTTGCTCTTTGCTGCGCGACGTCAGCGTCAGGCCGAGCGCTTTGCTAGCCACCTTGGCGTCCTCGAAAAACAGCTCGTAGAAGTCACCCATGCGGAAAAACAGCAGGGCGCCTTCCGACTTATTTTTGGCCGCCTTGTATTGGCGCATCATCGGGGTGTCGGCCATCGAGCCCTAAGCGTAGCGTCCGCATGGGGAAGCGCGCAATTCCGCGCCTTAGACGCGGCTGTCGATTTCGCTGCCGGCGTCGCAGCTCCCGATGCGGCGCGCCTCTGACGAGTTGAGCGAGCTACGTCGGGTTTCCCTTGTGGGACCTGGGTTCCGGGCACGCTGGAAGAGATCAGGGTCGTGGCGTCCGGGAAGAGCCGGGCGGCACGATCGCCAACGGCGTGGGACGTGTGGGCGTCCCGACGTTGGTTATTGTCCGCAGAGAGCAGAATGCTCGACGGCCGCGTTGTGCTTCAGCGACGGGCGTTCGGATCCGGGCATCGATGCGCTCGCCGTGCGCTTCGGTGCCGGCGACGTCTGGACCGGTCCCGGAGCCCGGGACGATGTGCTGGTGGGATTTGGTTGTGGTCGCGTGTTGGCGCCGCGCCGGCGCCGACTCGTGCGATCCCGCGCGTAATCACTACGCCCCGCCCGCCCTATCCTCGCCCAAAACCGCCCAGCTGTGCCCCTTTTGGGCCCTATGCGGCGGCACGCCTTGCGTTCCCGACCCGGCTGCCCGATTTCGTTTTCGGTCCGTTCCGGTCCCGGCTAGCGCTATACTTCTAGGTGCGATTGGGCTCGTGAAACTGATCGGCTCGGGAGAGACCATGAAAAAACTAGGAACAATTCTCGGCGTCGCCATGGCGCTGAGTTTTTTGCCGTACGCAGAATCGGGATGATGACGGGGTGGCGGATCCGCTGGCGCAGCAGCCGGCGGTCCTAACGTAGGCGGTGCCTCCGTTTCCCGTGGTTCGAAAACGTCTGTAACCAATCTCCCTCAATTCCAGGTGCGCTGGACCGATGTCGATGAGGTGTCGAAAGCCATCACGACCGGGATGACCGAGGCGGAAGCCGCGAAGTCAAACCGACGCGCGCGCCCGGCCGTTGTCTTCATCTATAAGGACAACGCGCAGGCCGAGGAAGATCCTCGGGCCGAAATCGAAAGCCACAAGGCGTTTCGTGACGACTCCGTCGCGATCGGCGCGCGGTTCTTCGATTGCTTGCGAATCGACAACGAGTACGCGGCGAAAGATCGCATTCTCAAGAAGTACGCGTCGATGGCGCCGGTGCTTGTGTTTGTCCGACCGAACTTCGAGACCGTTAAGGCGATCCGCGGACGCTTCAGTGCGCGCGGCGTGTTCGCGGCGATGTGTCTAACGATGAAGGTCGATTACGACAACTGCGTGCGTACGGCCGTGAAGAAGCAGCGCACGCTGCTCAAGGAAATCGTCAAGATCGACAAGTTGCGCGTGAAGGCGAACAAGTTGTCCGAGAAGATCGAAGACACCAAGAGCGCGGCCAAGCGTGGCTCGCTCGGTAAGCAACTTGAGAAGCTCGAGAAGCAGATCGACGCGAAGCAGACTTCGGTCAGTGAGCGTGAGTCTAAGATCTACGATCTCAAGCCGGTCGAGGCGACGACTAGCTAAGACCGCGTGTCTATGGCCCAACATCTGACGATGCGGTGTCTATTGGCCCAACATCTGACGATGCGGTGTCTTTTGGCCCAACATCTGACGATGTTGGGGCTTTGACGCTCGGTCGGTTTGGCACCAACTCGGGTGCTCGGTGATGCCTCTGGCATCGGACCGGCGAGTTGTTCGAACTAATTTTTGCGGGGTGGCGGACGTTGTGTCCGCCACTCCGTTTATTTGTGACTTTTGCTAGTCGCTACTTTGCGCCGGAGTGATGCGATGCGAAGGCTTTTGCTTCGTAGTCGAACTTTTGGCCGCCGACCGTGGCTGCCGCCATGGCGCCACCGCGCGGAAGCGTAAACACGGCCACGCCGTCGCGATAGTCCGCATCGGCGGATGCGCCGGCTTCGACGAGCACAGCGGACGCCTGAGCGCTCAGCTCAAAGTTGCCGCCGGTGAAGCGCTGGAGCGCCGCTTCGCTCTGGAAGAAAATCACTTGGCGATACGACTGGCCGCCTATCTGTAGCCCGATGTTGGCCTCGGTGACCTTGGTGTACCCGATGTGGCCCTGCTTGTCGTAGACGTAGCCGCGCCCGTACGCGCCGCCGACGATGTAGCCACCCTTGCCGACCGACGGGAACAGCGCGTAACCCGCGCACGACGAGAACCAGCGCGCAAGACCCGGGTCTTTGGTTTCGAAGTCTTGGCGCGCGGCCTTGACCTCTAGATCCATGGACACCTTGTCGGCACGGTTCGGTGTGGTCGAGCCGCACGCTGCGACTGCCAGGAGCGTGAGCGTGAGGCTCACAAAACGCATTTGATTCATCTTTTTCCTCCGGCCGATCTGTCCCGGCCAAGTCAGCATCTTACGCCGGACTCTCCGACAGCGAACATTCGCCGCGTTACCGATGTTACGCGTTGGCGGGCGCATCCTCGCGCAGCCAGCGCAGCGGCGTGGCTCCGGTGATACGGCGAAACATTGCGATGAACGCACTCGTGCTGTCGTAGCCGACGAGGAGTCCAGCTTCGGTCACGCTTCGACCATCCGCGAGGAGGCGCATCGCCTCAAACGCACGTGCGCGCTGGCGCCAACGCGAGAACGTGAAGCCGGTCTCGCGGATAAAGAGGCGCTCGATCGTGCGCGTGCTGGCGCCACTGCCGCGGGCCAACTCAGCGAGCGGTCGCGTGCGCTCCAGATCCGCCCGGACCGCCTGCGCCACGCGGAGCGCGCGTCGGTCGCGCGGCATGGCGAGATCCAGGGGGACTTGCGGCGTCGCGCGAAGCTGATCCACGACAACATGTGCGAGGCGGAGTTCGGCGGGGTCGGTGTGGCGGAGCATGCCGTGGCGGCGGACTTCCAGGATCAACTCGCGCAGAAGCGGGCTGACTAAGATGACATGACAAGACGCGGTCATGGTCTTTGTGAGAGCGGGCGCGAAGTAGAGCGTTTGAAGCGCAACGCGTCCTGTGGAGGCGACGCTGTGCTCGAGGGCCGCGGGCACCCACACCGCACGGTAGGCGGGGACCACCCAGGCCCGTGAGGCCGCATGGACCGTGACGACACCGCGCGTCGCGTAGACGAGCTGGCCCCAGGGGTGGGCGTGGTTCCCGGTATCGGTGCCGTCGGGCAGGCCCAGGCCCAGGGACCGGACGGCGATGTCTGTTTCGCGGAGGGATTGACGGTTTTGCACTATTAATTGACAGAATATCGCAAGACTGACGCATTCAGGGAGCCTATTCTCTTCGACATGCCGAACCCTGTTGCTCACTTTGCGATTCACGCGGACGACTGTGCCCGCGCGAAGCAGTTTTACGGACGCGTGTTTGGATGGACGTTCGAACCGTGGGGGCCGCCCGAATTTTGGCGCGTTCACACGACGCCGGACGGCATCCATGGGGCGCTGCAAAAACGACGGGCTCCGGTGACCGGCGCCGGCATGATCGGATTTGAATGCACGATCGCGGTGGAGGACGTGGCCGCGACGGTGGCCAAAATCGTCGCGGAGGGGGGCGAGATCACCATGCCCGCCTTCGAGATCGAAGGCGTCGGCACGCTGGCGATGTTTCGCGACACCGAAGGCAACGTCGTGGGAGCGATGCAGTACGTCGCGCGGGGCGAAGCGTGAGGTCGTGCTCGTTGTCGGCTGCTCGCGGCGCGCTTGTGGCCGTTTTGTGCGCTTCGTGCGCGTCGTCCGAGGCGCGCCTCGCACACTCGACCGCATCCACCGTCGCGTCGGCGCGCGCGTTTACGAAGTCGTACATCGCGGCGCTCGAGGCACGCGACGAGGCCGTGATTCGGACGCTCTTTGTCGAGGACTCCAGGTTTGCGTGGTTTACCGATGGCCAAAAGCGCTACACAAACGTCGACGGAGTGCTTGCCGGTCTCCGCGCTTACGCGTCCCGTTCGTTTAAGACGACTCTTGAAGACGCCGAAGTCTTGGTTCTGACGCCGCGGTACGTAACGGCCCGCACAAAATTCACGACGGAGCTTCGTCTTCCCAACGGTGACCCGCATCGGTTTGGTGGCGTCATCACTTGGATTCTGACGCGCCCGAATGCGACAGGGGCCTGGCGTGTTCTCTCCGGTCACACGTCCACGCCCGGTGGCCCGCCCGCGTCGAAATAGGCGGGCTGCATGCCGGCGTCTCATTCGGAGACGCGTGGATTGGCGTCGGCGGCTCAACTCACCACCGTATTAGCACGATAGTACGGTCGTGACGTTTCGCGTTGATACCTCGTTGGATGTGCCGCCTTCGCGCCAGATCGTGGATGCGGTCTTGGACGGCGTGGCCACGGGGTGCTACCCGTCCGGTACGAAGCTGCTCAGCGTTCGCGCGCTGGCGGCCGAAGCGCTGGTCAACCCCAACACGGCGGCGCGCGCCTATCGCGAACTCGAAATGCTTGGCGTTGTCGCCGGACGCAACGGGCGCGGCGTCTTTGTCACCGAGCAAGGTCCGGAGTTGGCGCGGGCGCGCCGGCAGGCGGCCACCCTCGCTGCTTTTGCGCGCGCCGCCGAGGTGGCGTTGCGCGCGGGACACAACCTCGAATCTCTTCTGGAAACGCTGCGGAACGCACGCAAGGAATCTCAGCATGTTGCAAGCGACTGATCTCGTCATGCGGTTTAAGAAAAACCGCGTTCTCGACGGGCTGACTCTCGATCTCGCGCCGGGCGCGGTGACGGTTTTGCTCGGATCGAACGGAGCGGGCAAGAGCACGCTGCTCAAACTCGCGTTGGGTGTGCTCAAGGCCGGCGCTGGCTCCCTTGCCGTGTGCGGTTTTGATCCTGTGAAGCAGCCCAAGCACGCGCGGCGGGCGGTCGGGTACGTGCCGGACAAGCCGGACGTCTACGACTGGATGACGCCCCGCGAGCTGTATCGGTTTTTAAAACCGCAGTACCCCACGTGGAACAACGACAAGGTGGAGCGTTCGTGTACCGCGCTTGACGTGCCCATGGACCGCAAGTTCGGCGCGCTGTCGCGGGGCGAAGGCATGAAAGCGATGCTCGTTGCGGCGTTGGCGCACGAGCCCGAGTTGCTCTTGCTCGACGAACCTTTCGCGGGCTTGGATCCTGTCGTGCGCGAAGAGGTGTTGCGCGGCATCATCGCCGAGCTGCGGGCCGACGAGCGGACGGTTCTGTGCGCGACGCACGATCTGGACGTGGCCGCGCGCATCGCCGACCGCGTGGCGGTCTTGCACCGCGGGAAGATTGCGCAGCACGGCGACTTGCAAGACGTCCTCGGCGGCGACGACGAGGCGGGACGAATTCCGGATCGCATGCGCCTGCTCCTGGCCGAGGCCGTGTGATGCGTGTCTTTGCTCGTTACCTTTGGAAAGAGTGGCGCGACCAGCGGGTCGTGTTGCTCGGGGCGCTGGTCGCGATCCCGCTCCTCTTGGCGCTCCTTGTATTCGTGTTGCCGCGCAGTGTCACCGAAGACGAATCGTTCGGGATGGTTACGGCGTTTGCGTGTTTGGCACTGGCTGCGCTCGCCGTCGGTAACGAAGCGCTGCCTTCAGAATCGCGCCGCCAAACCGCGCGCTTGCTTGCGCGCTTGCCGGGTGGGCTCGACGTCGCGTTCGCCGCGAAGTTGTGCGTTGTCCTGGCGACGCTCATCGCGCTCCCGCTCTATGGATGGTCGATCGCTGCCGCGTTCGGCGCGTCCGGCGTCGACCCTCGCCTCCACGAATACATGCCGGGCGCGTTTGCCGTAGCCCTGTGGATGTTTGTGGTGTCGTCGTGGCTGCCGCGCGGCGCATTGGCGATCCCCGCCACCGCGCTGACCTTGGGCGTTATGGCGTTGCCGGTTTACTTGGTGTGGACGCATAACCCGATGATGACGCCGCGCGAAGGCGCGCTGGAAGCCGGGATCGTCTTACTCACAATGGGTGCCGTGTGGGCGGGTTGGTGGAGCTTCGCGCGCGGGCGACGATTCTCCCGCGGCGCGTGGGGAAGTTCGTGGCGCGGACTCGTTGCGACCACGGTCTTGTTTTCGCCCGCTTGGGCGTACAGCGCTATCGAGTCGCACGACTTTCACCGTGCGCCCGATCCGCAGAGCGAGCGCTGGTTCATCCAAACGGCCTACATCGGGACGGGGCAACGGTTCGCGTTCGTTACCGGGGCGGACACACGGCGGTTTCATCCCCGCGCCCGAGTTTCAAAACCCGTCGTCGTCGATCTGCGCGACGGAACGTGGCGCGCCGTCGGTTCGCCGCACGAATCTTTTCGCCCCTTACAACGTGTGTATCCAGCGTCGGAGTATCCGGTCATCGCGCTCGTCGATCTAAAGGAGCCGGGTAACAAGACGCGGCACCTGTGGACGCATTACTTCAGCGGCGCCACCGGCTCAGTTGTGAAGAGCGGTTGGTCCGACATGCTGTTTTCCGAAGTGCAGTCGTTGGTGCCCCGCCTGCCGCGCGTGGCGCCCGACGGATACACGTTCCGGGTGCGGTACGGTTGGGCTGTTTCCCTTTCGAAGGGGTCGAGGCGCTTTCTGCGGGACCCGTTCGCCGACAAGCTCTACGAGATTCCGCAAGAGCTTCGTCGCGGGCAGTACTTCGTTTTGAAATCCGGATGGTTGTCCGGTGTTCGCGGGAGCTGGCGCCGTTTCGATCCGAAAACGCAAGAGCGCGTCGGTCCGGAAGTGCCGCGGCCGGACTGGGCAAACACCGATACGTGAGCGGTGGAACGGTGATCGACATGCGTGACGGCACGCGTCAAAAACTCGTCGATGCCACGCGGAGTCACTACAGCCTGCGTACGCCCGACGGTCGCCGCATCGTTCGGTTCGAATTCGATGATCGTTTCCGATGGGCGCGCTTGGATCCGGACACGCTTGCGTTGACGTGGGTCGGCGGCGTCGCCCGCGACCACGATCGGGCGAAGTTTTACGCCGTTGCGGCGGCGAACGACAGCATGATTGGCATCTTGAACAAAAAACAAATCGTGCGCGTGCACTTTGGCCGCGACGAGCATGAGGTCTTGTTTCCGCGATGAACACTTTGAGTCGTTACCTTTGGAAAGAGTGGCGCGATCATCGCGCGATCGTTCTCGGCCTGCTCTTGGCGTGGCCGCTGATCTTGGCGCTCGCCGCAGCGGCGCTGCCCGGCAAGACGTTTACGCACGCGTGGTTCGCAACGCTGAGCGGTGCTGCGATGCTCTCGATCTTCGTGTTCGCCGCGTGCACCGATTTGTTTCCGGGCGAGTCGCGGCGCGGGACGATGCGCCTCTTGTCGCGCTTGCCCGCCGGACTGCGCGCTCCGTTGTTCGCGAAGTTTGCGTTTTTTGCTCTGGGGTGTGCCTTGACCCTCGGCGTGGGCTGGTTCGGCGGCGCCGTGCTCGTGCGCTGGCTCGGCGGCGCCTGGCCCGTGTTCGAAGGCGTCGTCTTGATCCCGTGGTTGGCTGCCATCTTGGTGTGGGCGCTTGCGGTTTCGTGCGGCCTTTCGCGCGGCGTACTCACGTTTCCGACGACTGCCGTGTTGGGCGCGCTTGTTCTCGCGCCGATCGTGGCCGTCTTCTACTACTTTCGTCACTTGGAATTGGAGCGACACGCCATCGACGCTCATCCGCTCCCCTTTGTGGCTGTCGGATGCCTCGCGCTGTACTTCGGTTTTGTGCGCGGACGTCGGTTCGGGCGCGGTGCGTTGTCTTCATTTTGCTGGGTCGGCGGAATGGCTGTTGTGGCGGCCGCTCCCGTCTATGGCAGCATGGCGCGCGACGTCGTGGCGCTGTACGCGGCCGAGAAATCGGGCGAACGCGTGATCTTGAATGCGTGGATCGGCGAGGACGCGCAGATGGCGTTTTTGTCGGTTGCGCGCAAAACGCCGTTCGACTTCCGCAACGGCGCGCCGCACTTTGTGGATAACCATGTCGTGGTTGTGAATCTTGGAACCGGGGCCGAGCGCCGCGTCCCGGGCGGGAGCTGGGTGAGTGCGCCGGGCGGCCATCGTCCTACGTTCCAGGCGATCCTCGCGGTGAACGGGCCGGGGCATGCGCAGACGTGGCTTGTCGGGCGCACCGGTGCTGCGATCTCACAGGCGGACGCGATAGAGACGCTCCTGCCGGCTGCGCGTCAACGCAACGGTTGGATGCTCGCCGATGGGACGCGGGTCTGGCGTGATCGTGCGAAGTTTTACTACAGCGACGGGCGCGTCGTCGATGTCGGTGTTTGGACCGGTGGTAGCACGCAGCGAGGAACGGGCATCGCGCATCCAAAGGGAACGTTCGACCTAGTCCGCGGCAAGATCTACACGCGCAAAGCCATCGAGTTCGCTGGAGACACATGGGCACGGCCGACTCGCTGGCTGGCCCGCAAGGCGCGACGTGACAAGCACGGCGTGATGCACTACACGTGGCTTCTCCTCGATCCGGACACGGGCGCGCGCGAACCCGCGCACGGCATCCGCGCGGACGAGGGCGTCGTTACGGTTCTCGAAGACGGACGCGCGCTTTTGCAATCGCGCGCGGAGCATCCGCGGATCACGCGCGGGCCCATCACGATATGGAACCCCGACACCGGAGCTCGGATCCCGTTGCGCTGCTCTGTGAACATGGACGGCTGCCGGTTCCAGGATGCAAACTCTTACGGAATGCGCTGGGGCCCCAAACACGCGCCGGACGGCGCGCGCATCTTCCAGATCATGAACGAGGATCATTTGATGTTCGCCACGCTCAGGCCGGGCGCGGATGAGCTTACGACCTATGGGGCGTGGGCCATCGCCGCACGCAACTACTACGACCACCCGCAGCTCTTGGGTGTCACCAAGCGCCAAGAGGCCTACTACTTGGTCGAACGAAATGAGATCTGGGTCGAGGACCTGACAACAAAAAAGAGACAAAGAGCCTGGACCACAAAGAACTAGCCCCAAAGAGCCGGCGGTGGCCGCCAGGAGGGGGCCCGGACACACGACGACGGAACAGGCCCAACCGGCCAGGACGGGCCCGGCCGGGGACGGGACCGGCCGGGGACGGGACCACTTCTCGCTCACGCCCGGCATAATCGATTGTCAAAAATAGTG
This sequence comes from Planctomycetota bacterium, assembly GCA_021776785.1. Taxonomy (GTDB): domain Bacteria; phylum Planctomycetota; class PLA2; order PLA2; family PLA2; genus JAJFFF01. The sequence continues at coordinate 43,777 of JAJFFF010000016.1, forward strand.
TTATGGCGACGGGCTGCGGGATTTCTCGCGCATTTTTGGTCCGGCTCGGCCAACGCTCGACGCGTGAAAACAGACGTGTATGGGCTCGTACGGTCGTTCTGCAGGCGATTAGCGCCTCGCGCGCAATTCCGGCGACTCGATAAAAAACGCCAAAACTGCGCGAAAAATCCCGCACGCGCCCGTCATAAAGACAGCGTTCAAAATATCTTATGACGCCCCAGGGCGAGAAGTGGTCCCATCCCGGGGGGGCCCATCCCGGGGGTCCCGTCCCGGGTCCCGTCCCGGGGTCCCGTCCCGGGTTGGTCCGTTTCCGGTTCGGGTTTGGGGTCTTTGGGTTCTTGTTTTGGGTTGGCGGTGAGGTTGGCTGTGCCTGCCCACCCCACCGCCGGTCGGAGGTTGTGGGCGGGCTTAGGCGAGTTGTTCGTGCAGTCCGCGCCGCACGATGCCGAGGCGTTTTAGCTTGTTGTAGATCGTCTTTTCGCACACGCCCAACGAGCGTGCGGTCGCGGCTTTGTTGCCACGGCAAGCTTTGAGAGTGTCGATCAGCGCTTGGCGCTCAATCTCTTCGAGCGTGCGGCCCGCAAGATTGTGCGCACGATCAAGGAACGTGACGCCCAACGGCCCGCCATCATTAGGGTCGGGATTGGGCATCGCCTCGTAACCAGCCTCGTTGAGGCTACGTCGCAGCGCATCGCGATCCAGGGCGTTAGCCCCGGACACGAGCACCCGACCGCGAATGTTTCCGCGATTCAGCATTTCTATTTCCCCTTCACTCTGTATATCGTCTGCGAACGGGGAAAACGTTTACGGTGCATTTATTACAGGGTGCTAACGCGCGTATCTGTGCGTGCCCAGGAATCATGAAATTGGGCGTTGAAGGCCCCAGACGCGCACGTTGACGTGTTTTGAGAAATGCAACAGCGGAGGCTCGTCGGGAAGTGCAACAGGCGCGACGGTGTTGTGGGCGATCGATGCGGTTGCCGATTGCAACGGCCACGGGTCGTGAAGGATGTCGCCGCGCCAAAGCTGAGCGTGGGCGTCGCTCGCGTATAAGCAGTAGCGTTCGACCAACCAGTGGTCGAGGGACGAGTCGCGCGCGTGCCATACGGGACCGCAAGGCTCATAGCGCGCCGCGAACTCGGCACGCGGCGCGCCGGCGTGGACTCGTGACGATTGATATCGAAACCCGTCGCGGTCCGGCACGATCGACATCGCGGCGTGAAAGTAAGGGAGATGAAACCAACGGCGCGCGGCCTTCACGGCCAGCGCGTTCGCGGCTTCTAGCGAAAAGAAGTAGACGCCGGGCTTGCCGCCGCCGCGCGGACGCACGTAGGTGCGCACGTTCAGTTCGGGGAATGCACTGGTTCCTGGAATCGGTGGGAGCCAACGCCAACGAATGCCGCGCATTCGAAACGGAATGACACCGATCCAAGCCGAACCGTCAAACAGTTCCAGCTCCAGCGAGTCTGGAAGCAGCGCCGCAAGTTGGTCCGCCGGCACGCGCCAGTGCATGAAAAGCACATCGCACCATTGCTGCTTCATGATCCAAGGAGCCACGCGTTACTGCTCCTCGTGCACCGTCATGATGGCGTCGAGCGGTTTGCGCCGAAGCGCTTCTTTGGGAACGGTGCAATCGGGCGCCGGGAATCCGACCGGAATCACCATGTAGGGGCGCTCGTGGGCACCGCGACCGAGGAGGCCGGCCAAAAACCCCATCGGGCTGGGTGTGTGGGTCAGCGTCACCAAGCCGGCATGGTGCGCGGCGGCGAGCAAGAAACCCGTGGCGAGGCCAACGGATTCGGATGCGTAGTAGACCTGCGCGCCGTCGTCTTCCTTTGCGAGTTTGAAGACAACGATGACCCACGGCGCGATGTCGAGGTATTCCTTCACATCGTCGGTCCCGAGCGGCGCGAGATCGTCGAGCCAGCGTTTCGTGGCGCGGCGTTCATAAAACTCACGCTCCTCCCGTTCGGCGGCCGCGCGGATCTTGTTTTTGGTCGCGGCGTCGCTGACGCACACGAATCGCCACGGCTGCTTGTTCGCACCACTCGGCGCAGATCCGGCGGCGCGGATGATCCACTCGATCGTTGCGCGGCTGACCGGCTTATCGGAGAACATGCGAACGCTGCGACGGCTCTTCATGCATTCAAAGAATGCGCGCGCGGACTCCTCAGGCGCACATCCGGGATCGAAACGCGGCGGAAGCGGCACGAACTCGGCTTCTTGCATGCCGCTACGATAAAAGCTCACATCGCCAAGCGCGAGGATGCGTTCGCGGCGCGATTGCTGCTGGTTGCGGCCCGACGGGAGCGCGCGATCCGCCACCAAGAAGATGGCAAGCGCGCTAGAATCGGCGCGTTGTGAGTTGGATTCGTGCCACCTATCGCGTCTGGGCGTCCGCCGAAGAAGTAGCGGCCGTCGCGCGTCAGATTGCCGTCGAGCAAACCGTCGAAGTCCCCGATGCGCTGATTGACGAAACGATCGAGGCCGAGTTCGTCGCGGACGTTACAGCGGTGCACCGCACACCGGAGGGCAACGCCTCCGATGTCGTGCTCGACTACCGAAGCGAGCTTGCGTGCGGTCATCTGAACCAACTGATCAACCTCGTTTTCGGCAACGTGTCGCTTCGCTCCGACACGCGGCTGATTGACCTGGAGCTTCCGGCGGACGTCTTGTCGCAGTTTCCGGGGCCGAACTACGGTGTTGCCGGACTGCGCGAGCTCCTGACGGCGCATGATCGCCCCTTGCTGGCGACGGCGCTCAAACCACGCGGCCGATCGAACGCCGAGTTCGCCGCGATGGCGGGCGAGTTTGCGGCGGCGGGAGGCGATTTGGTCAAGGATGACCACAACCTCGTGGATCGAGACCTCGCGTCGTTTCGCGACCGCGTGGTTCGCTGCCAAGAGGCTGTCACAAACGCGAACGAACGATCCGGCAACCGCGCGCTCTACATCCCACATCTGATGGCGCGCGCGGATCAACTCGACGCGGCTGCAGCGATCGTGCAGGATGCCGGCGTGCGCGGCGTCATGGTCGCGCCGTACTTGCTTGGCCTCGACTGGGTGCGCGCGTTCGCGGTGCGATCGGGGCTCTTGATTCTCGCCCACCCGACGTTTACGGGCTCCTTGTTTGCCGGTTCGCGGCATGGCATCCAAAAGTCGCTCGCATTGGGAACGTTGTTGCGGCTCGCCGGCGTCGACGTTTCGGTGTTTACAAACCACGGCGGGCGGTTTCAGTTCACGCGCGCCGAGTGCCTGGATCTCGCGGAGAGACTGCGGGCGCCCCTTGGATCTCTCGCACCCGCGTGGCCGTCGCCGGCCGGCGGAATGACGCTGGATCGCATGGGAGACCTGGTGCGCGACTACGGAAACGACAGCGTGATGTTGATCGGCGGGGCGCTTTTGACGCACGGGACGAGCATCTATGACGCGACACGCGCATTTCGTGCGGTGTTGGATCGGTAGCGCCCATCGCCGCGCGCCGTTCGGCAAGTTGTGCCTACAATGTCGCTCGTGATGCGCCTCCTCTCGATTTTTTCGATCGTCCTACTGTGTCTTTGGCCCGCAGGAACCGCAAGCGCCGCCAAGCCGAAGCCGCTGGTCGTTGCGTTCGTCGGGCCGCGAACGGGGCCGTTGGCGCCTTGGGCGAGCGAGTACCTGGAAGGGGTGCGCCAGTCGTCGGACGCTTGGAGTGGCTCGCCGGCGTTGGAGGGGCGCCCCATCTCGATTGTCGAATTCGATGATGGGGATGACCCGACGCTGTACAAAAAGTTGTCCCTCAAACTCAAGAAGGTGAAGCCGATCGCGATTGTCGGCGTGACCTCGGGTCGCTGCATGAGCGAGTTGGTAAAGATGGCGCGGAAGCGCAAGACTCCGCTGCTGATGCCGACCATTTGGGAGCCGACATACACCCTTAGCCCCAAAGATGTTTTGGTCCACGTGAGCGAGGGCAACGTCCAGTTGGCGATCGAGTCCGCGCAATACGTCATGCGCCCGTTCAAGGCGAAGAAGATGGCGATTCTCCATGACGAGTCAGCGCCGTCGCTTCACTTTGCGCAAGCGATGTCGCGCAACATTCCGCGGCTCATTCACAACGCAGGGCTCCATGAGGTGCCTGCCGAACTCGCGGGTTGTCGTGACCTGCTGCAACGACTCGCGGCGAAGGACTTAGTTGAGTCGGTATTCCTTTGTTGCGATGCCGCGCGCGCGCATCGGCTCGCGGTGGCCGCGCAGTCTCTCCAGGACAAGGCGCCGCGGCTCTTGTTTGGCGATGGGTTGGCGACACAGGAGAACCTAAAGGCGGCGCCGGCGTCCGCTCGATTTATCGAGGGCACGATTCCTCAGTTCGAGAGCGGGTCGATCAAGCGTTTTCGCAAGGTGCGCGCCAAGAAGAAACTGCCGGCGTCGCCTAACGCGGAGCGCGGTTTTTGTACGCATGAACTTCTCGTTGCCGGTTTGCGCCGCAATAAGCTGGAAACGAAGCAGTTGACATCGCAGATTCGTCGGGAACCGTACAAGCTGTACCGTGACGCACCGCTGTTTAGCGAATGGGGTCAGGCGCGCAACTTCGAATACTTTCTCTACGAAGTCAAAGATGGCGTGGCGCGGCGCTCTGAGCCGCTTTACCTGTGGGCGCACACCGGCGGTGTTCTGCTGCGCTACAGGGATCCGAAGACGTTTCAGAACCAACCGCACAACATCGCCGTCGTTCTCACTTGGGGCAACGAGAAACAGCAGACGATCGTTCAAGACCTCAAGCGGCTCGGCCTCAACAGTAGTGGGTACGAAGGCGCGATGGACGAGTGGGTCAAAGACGAGCTCCTAGCGCGCTGTCTCATGTGGCTCAATCGCATGTATTGGCGCAATGCCGACGGCACCGAGATCCCGGGCGTGAGTTTTGACATTACGTTCGGACTTAATGTTCCGCATGGCGCAAAGATGCACAAGGTGTGGATCGTCACGATTGCTGGCGACGACAAGGAAGCGGGTGGGCGCGCGTTTCCGCCGAACCGTGCGTTTACCTATTCCACGTTCTTGGAGCGCACGATGTACCGCAAGCATGCGCTTAAGCCGAAGCTGAGTCACACCGACTTGCAGTACTTCAATGGGCGCTACGTCTGGGGTACGAAGCTCGAGCAAAACCTCCGCCACGACACGATCCGAAGTCTCATCGATGGATACGCCGGCGCGATGGCGCTTACGACCGCCCACGAGTGTGGTCATCTGGGCGGACTTGGGCACGATCAAGTCACGCCGCGCAGCCTCATGAACGTCGTGGACGCCGTCGGGCTCCAACCCGGCGCCGCCGAGTGGATTCCCGACCACGTCAACACGCTTGAAAAACTCCTCAAGCGCGTCCCACCCCCCGGCAAACGCCGCAAACGCTAAAAACCAAAAGCGCATACCAAAATCCAAACTCCGCGCACGCAATGCGGTACCGCGCAATGCGGTACCGGGTTCGCTTGTGTGCAGCTATAAGCGCTTTATTGAAAGTGGTTTACGAGGTCCGACTGCGGCAATTTTGGCGCACTTTTGGGCCGTCGCAGGACGCGAATCCCTCGAATGCGGGGAAGGGGCGGGTGAAACGGCCCCACGATCGCCGAAAGTGCGACAAAATTGCCGCACCTAGCGCGTGTAAGTGGTTGAAAAAAAATAACTTACGACCGAAAAAATCCAACCCAGTACCGCATTGCCGGTTTTTTTTTAGGCTTCTAGGGCTGCGTCTCCGGCGCTTCTTACGAGGACGGCGGTCCCGAGGTCTGCCATCAGATGCTCCATGCGCTCAACGAACTGTTCGTTGTCTTCTTGGGGCGGGGGCTGGAATCCAAGGAAGACCACAGCCGAATCTCTGGAAGTTTCGCGGATCGTCTCGATCGGGTTGGCGGAAACAATGATCGTGGGGGTCGCGGGAATGCGGGCATCGCGGATGAGCTGGGCGAGGTGGCGCGTTGCTTCGTCGCGACCGCCTTCGTTTTGGATCGTGCGGAGGAGCCGGATCCGACGTCCGCGCCAAGCGGAGTTTTGTACGAGCAGGTGCGCGAGAAGCAACATCAGCTGTCCGTTTTCCTTGCCGCGCCACCACACGTCGATCGGCCCCGGCGGGGACGCCCACGGATCGTCTTCGAACTCGCGCGACCGAACCAGAATGGCGCTGCGATCCAACGAACAGACCGTGCGGACGGTATCGCAGAATGACTCGATGCGTTCGGGGTCGCTGGACCAGCCGATCAAGACGACGTTGGGGCGCAGCATCCCGATTCCGTAGCACTGGACGAGCGCTTCGATGCCGAGCTCGAGCGTGGGCGAAACGAGGACCGCGGGAAACGCCTCGAGCTCCTGGTCTTGAATGAAACTGCGTAGCACCTGCTCTTGTTTGGAGCGGCGCTGGATGTGTTGCCCGATATCGCCTTGGATGATCTGGGCAAGCGTGAGGATGCCGCGGCCGCCGGTAAGCCAATGACCCATCGCCGCGAGGCGCGTGCGGGTCCAAGCGCGGCCCGACAAGGCGAGGATCGACGGCCGCCAGTTTTTCGGGTGATACTCGGCGTCCTCGAGTCGCAACAAGTTTTTGCGCGCGCGGGCGAACGTCGTCCCACCGTGAACGTCACCCCAGCTAGCCGTCACTTCGCGGTGCTCGATGTACGCGTGCAAGATCAACATCGAGACAATCGAAACGAGCGCCCACATCGGCGACACCAGGATCATGACGGCGCCGCAGCCGACCGCACCGAGCAACGCCGTCGACCAATGGCAGAAGCGAAACGTCGGGCGATAGCTCGGGTTGTTTGTGATGGCTTCATAAAACGTGGCGAGGTTTAAGTACCCGTACGTGATCATGAAAAACATCGTGATGATCGGCGCAATGGCGTTGAGGTCGCCGAGGAGGATGCCGAACTGCGCGAGAATGGCGGTCATGACGATGGCGCGCCGCGGCTCCTGCGACGGCCCGCTACCCGCTCCAAAGTAGTTGAGACGCTTAAAGATCTCATCCCGCGCGAGCGCCTGCAGGATGCGAGGCGCACCCATCATGGAGCCAAGCGCGCTCGAGAGCGTCGCCGCGAAAACGCCCGCCGCGATCAGCCAGGGGATCCACGCGACGCGACTGACGACCATATTGTCGGTCTGCAGCGTGGCGCGATCGGTCGCCGCGCCAAGAACCAAGCCCATCGCCAGATACACGACCGCCGTAAACCCAATCGCGCCGAGCGTCCCGCGAGGAATGGCCCGCCCGGGATTGCGCAGGTCCCCCGACATGTTCGCGCCCGCCATGACCCCTGTCGCGGCGGGAAAGAACAAGGCGAACATCGTGAAGAAACTCTCCTTCGTGCCGTAGCCCGACGAGAGATTCTCACGCAGCGTATCCATCGATGCGACGCGTCCCGCTCCCACAAAGAACGAAACGAGCGACAAAACGAGCAGCGCCAAAATGCCGTACTGCAACTTGATCGTCCAGCCCGCGCCGATAAACACGGAGCCGAATACAACCAAGTTGACAATCGTGGCGACGACGGTGGGGTCGATGCCGAGATTGGGAAATGTACCGAGCAGCGCTTCGGTAAATCCGATCACGTACATGGCGACCGACACGGCCTGCGCGACAAAGAACACGAGTCCGATCGAGCCGCCGAATTCGACGCCGAGACTGCGGCTGATCAAAAAGTAGGCGCCGCCGCCCTTCACGCGCGTGTTGGTTGCAATAGCCGACAGGCTCAACGCGGTGAGTGTCGTGATGACTTTCGAGAGCGCCACGATCATGAGCGCGGCCATCACGCCCGCGTAACCGATGACCTGGCCAAAGCGCAGGAACATGATCACGCCAAGAATCGTCAGCGTGCACGGCGTAAAAACGCCGCCAAACACGCCGAAACGACCCGGCGGCGACTCGTGGTGGTTCTCTTGTTGGCTCAACGCTGAAGATTCCGGATGCGCACTCTAATCTGCTCGCGCATAAAGGTCGAAGACCGCGCGAGCCGGCGGCCGCGCGCCACGCCGAATGCGCGCGAGAACGCGCCTGTCGCGATGCGCCAGCATGAGCACGCCCCACCCTCGATGTCCAGCACGCGCCTATCCTAAGGCGCGCCACCCGCGAACCCGAGGTTGCGCCCAACGACAGTTGCCGATCGACCGCCAGAGAAAGGCACCAGAGGAAACGCGAGGCGGCGGAAGACCGAAGACGTCACGGAAAACCCCAAGGAAAACGTCGGCCAGAGGAAGACGAACGATGTCAGGAAAGCGTCAGGCAGCGAAGAACGACGACGCCAGAGGCAAGGTGGGTCCGAGGGTAGAGGGCATACGGGGTTGGACGCCGAGGGTCGCGTGTCCGTGGTCCCGTAACGAAACGCGGTCCGTTCATGCCGACCACCTCGCCCGCCGAGTTGGACAACGCCTCGTCGCCGCGTGTGGAGAGCGCAGGCAGGGGTTTCGTTCGCCTCACACATCGAGGCCGACGGCGCGCATGAGCTCCAGTGCGTTGCTTGTTTTGACAACCCCCGGCTTAAGCGTGTAGTCGAACTGGAGCTGGCCCTCGGCGAGCGTGCATTCGAAGTGCGCGTTCCCGACTTCCGCGCCGATCTCTTGTTCGAGTTTGGCGAGTGCTAAGTCGTGCGTGGTCACAACACCGATCGCGCGCCGCGTGAGGAGCCCGCGGAGCAACCCGCCCGCGCCGACGCGACGATCGTGGCTGTTGGTTCCGTGCAGCAACTCGTCCAATAGGAACAAGACCGTGCGTGGTCCGTCCGTCGCGGCGACGACCCGTTGGAGCGCCTGGATCTCGGCGTAAAAACGCGAAGCGCCGTCGCGCAAAGAATCCATGGTGCGAATGGACGCGGCGAGCGCCAGCGGCCCGATGCGTAGGTGTTCCGCCCGCACCGGCGCACCGGCCATCGCCAAAATGGCGTTTACGCCCACGGCGCGAAGCAACGTGCTCTTGCCCGACATGTTCGAACCCGTGACGATCCACATGCGATGCTTTTCGCCGATCGCGAAGTCGTTGCGGATCGCGGCGCCGCGAGGTAGCAACGGATGCGTGATCTGGGTCGCCTCGAAAACGGGGTCGTCGACCAGCTCCGGAAACGGGTCGTCGGGGTTCTCAAACGCGTAGCGCGAAAGGTCGAGCAGCGCCTCGCACTCGCCGACACTCGCGAGCCAACCGGCCAAGGCGTCACCCCATTGGGCGCGCCACGCCTCCATCGCCCACGCGCACCGCGTACTCCACAACACGACGGGCGCAACCAAGGCAAACATCTGGTTCGCGCGCCAGTCGTGTCGATCGACGAGGCGCGAAAACGCCGCAAGGTGCTCCGATGCGGTGCCGTCGCCCGGGGTCCACGAAGTGCGCAGCTCTCGAAAGCGTCCGGTGTCAAACGACTCGCGTTCCAAGCGCGCGAGGACGTGCGCCACAAGCGCCAGCTCCTGCGCAGGTTTGCGTGCGGCGTCCACGATCGAGGCGACGCGCGCACGCTGCTGCCAGGCGTACGCCATCTGCAACGCGCCCAGCACGAGAAACGGCCACAGCGTGATCCACTTCATCGCGATCAGCGCGAGCGGCGTGGCGGTTCCGAGCGCAGTGGCGAGGGCACGCGGCATGGGCGTTGTCGGCCGTTGCGCCCAGTCGCGCAAGCGTCCGTCATCGAGTGCATCCGCGACGTCTTTTCGAATCGAAGCGAGGTCCTCGCGCAGGTCAAGACTCAGGCGCGTCGCGTCGATGGCCGCGTGTCGCGCACGCAGCACCGGCGCATCGGCGGGCTCGAGCAACCAACTCGCCAAGCACGCTCGCCCGGAACGCGTCCGCGCGAAACTGAGTCGTGCAAACACCGAGCGCGGTCCGAACAAGTCCAAGTGCAACGCGTGGGGGTGGTCTTGAGCCAAGTACGTCTCGCCGGTATGGCCATCGCCGCGCGGATCGGCGTCCAGGCGCGCAAGACCGCGGTCATAGTGATCGAGAAGGTGTTGCGCCCGATCACGCTCGGCCTGCGTGCGGACGTGTTGAATCACCGCGTACGCAAACAGCACGCAGGGCAAAAAGACCCACGCGATGTGCGCGTCGTGGCCGAAGATGCGCCAGATCACGACGCCACCCGCCACAAAGATCGCCATGCGCACGTTGGCGAGGCGGTCGTCGCGGGCGGCCGTAGCTTCGCACCGCTGTTGCCAGAGGTCGCGCCGGCGCTGGTACTCGGAACGCGGATTCATACGCTACTTACGATAGACGAGGGTGCCATCCCCGAAGACGGCCAGCACGTGCGACGCCGTTTCGAGCGGGTCGTCGTCGTACGCGACCAGCGTGGCGCTCTTGCCCACGGCGAGGCTCCCGTAGCGGTCGTCGATCCCGAGCACACGTGCGGCGTCCAGCGTCAACGCGCGCATCGTCTTGGCCCAACCGAGGCCGTGTGCCGCGGCGACCGACGCCTCGAACAGGATGACGCGCGTCTTGGGGACGTAACTCTCGTAGCCCGACGAGAAGCACACCAAGACGCCGGCATCGGCGATGCGCGCCGCGTTCTCGAAGCTCGTGTTGAAGCGTTGTAGATCTCCGGCGCGCTGCATCGTCGGCGCGGCGATGATCGGGTAGCCCCATTTCTTGAGGTCGCCCGTCATGAGGTAGCCCTCGGTCGCCTGGCTCAACACGGCGCGAAGTTTGAACTCGCGCGCGATGCGCGCCGCCGTGTGCAGATCGTCCTCGCGGTGCGTCACAAAGATCGCCGGGATCTCGCCCGCGATCACGCGCGCAAGAGCGCTTCGGTTGACGTCGAGCTCACTCTTCTCACCAACCGGTTGCTTCGCTTCGGTCAGCGCTTTGCGAATCAAAGCGGCGATGCCCATGCGTGTTCCGGGCGCGGTCGCGCGTTCGCCCTTGGGTCCTTCGCCCAGGTTGAAGACCATCGCGGACGTCGCGCGAATCGTGGCGTCCGACGTGTTCTTCGAAAACGTCCGAAAGATGCCTGCCTGACCCGCGATCGTGCTCCGCGGGCCCGGAACGGCCTGAACAACGGTCACGCCGTGGCGCAGGAGATAGCGCACGAGTCGCGCTTGCGGCGCGAATCCGTCGAGTGCGCGCGCGGCGGCGTGGTTGTGGCCCGGCTCGATCAGGTCCTGATCGGCGGGCACGTTGAGCGCCCCGGACAAACCCGCAGACGCGTGTGCATCGATCAGCCCCGGCGTCACCCAAGCGGCTGTGACCATCGGCACGTTATCCGGCACGACGACCGTGCCATGCGGGCCGATCGCCTCAATCGTTCCGTTGCGCACGAGCACCACCGTGTCGCGCATCATCGTGTCGCCTGTAAACAGTACGCCGGCACGCACCGCGAACCGACGCGGCAGGTTTTGCAGCGAAGCGCCACCCAACGGACCCTTGGCTCGCGCCGGCGCCTTGGTGAGCGGATACGCCGCCGCGGGCTCTTGCCCCTGGATCCGATAGCCGCCGACCGCGTACCGTCGATCGAGTGGACGTGCGTAGTCGAAGACCACCGCGCCGTCGATCCAGGTCTGCAGCACGCGGGTGTACGCGCTAAACGGTTCGCCGCTCAACATGACGAAATCCGCGTCCTTGCCCTTCTCGATCGAACCCACGCGATGGTCAAGATGCATCATCTGTGCGGGGTGGATCGTGAGTGCCGCGAGCGCGGCATCCACCGGCAGGCCACCACGCACACACAGCGCGGTCGTGCGCAAGAGGAGGCGACTCTCGGTCACAGGATCGTCGGTGTTGATCGCAATCTTCACTCCCGCCGCGTGCATCACGGCCGGCGTGTCGTAGCGCAGGTTGATCGCTTCCGGCTTGCCCCCAGGCGAGTCCACAATCGTGTGGGACACAGAAATCTTGCGCTTGGCGATCTCGTCCGCCACGAGGTACGACTCCGTCCCGTGGTGCAACACGATTTCAAACCCGAACTCGTCGGCCAGCCGCAACGCGCTCACGATGTCGTCACTGCGATGCGTGTGGAAGTGCACCGTCCTCTTCCGCTCAAGAATTTCGACGATCGCATCCAGCGCAAGATCGCGCGGCGTGTCCTTACCCTCGGCACCTTCGGCGCGCTTGGCTTGATACTGCTTGGCCTTCAAAAAGATCTCGCGCTGGAGAGCGTGCAGCTTCATCCGGGTCGCGGGCGCCTTGCCGCGCCGGCCGTAGGTTCGTTTGGGATTCTCGCCATTGGCCATTTTCATGCCGGACGGGCGCCCCTCGAGGGAAATCAACATCTCATCGACGGTGCGCCCGCGCAGTTTGATGTACGCCGTCTGGCCGCCCATCACGTTGGCGCTCCCCGGCATAACATTGGCGGTGGTGACGCCGCCCGCCGTGGCCTGTCGAATCCCAGGGTCGCGTGGAAACAAAGAATCCATGGCGCGGACGACGGCCTGTTCGGGACCGGTCGCTTCGTTACCATCGGAGTTGGCGATCACGCCCGGGCGGGAATAGACGCCGATGTGCGAATGCGTGTCGACGAGCCCCGGAATGATCACGCGGCCGGCCGCCGCAATCCGCTTCGCCCCGGCCGGAACCGCGATGTCCTCGGATGGACCGACGGCCGCGATGCGCCCGTCTTCGATCAGAATGGTTCCGCGCTCAATCACGCCGTTTGTAACGGTGTAAATTTTTGCGTCCTGAATCGCCACGGTTTCCCCTAAACAGAGACTCGTGACTAGAGTGAGAGCAATCGCGATACGCACCGCGTCAGAATACGAAGATCCGAGTTCGAAACTCGAACGATCGCTGCCGGAATCGGGAACTTTTTGATTTTTGGTGCATGGATCCGACACCTCATGCGTACTTAAGTTGGCGGTCGCAAAGGAACGCGAAAATTCGGCTCCGGTGATTCGCGATTTTTGACCGTTTCCGTGACGTTTTGACGTCCTAACTAACAAATACTCTCGCCTGCCCATTGGCGAGGTCCTGCCGAGCACATCCAACCAACTTTTGTGATCGGTACGTGCGTGCCCTTCGGGGCGCGCACTTTTTTTTGTCTGGCGGGACGAGGGCTCACCGAACCTTAGGATCTACGCGCGTATAACCCGGCCTGATGGGGACCATTGAGGTGGACGGCCTGCGCAAGGTCTTCTCTGTTCGCGAACGTGCACGCGGTCTGGGGGGGGCGGTCCGCCAACTCTTCTCCGCGCCCAGCCGCGAGGTGCGCGCGGTCGACGGCCTGACGTTTCGGATCGAAAAAGGCGAGCGGGTGGCGTTTGTCGGCCCAAACGGGGCGGGCAAATCGACGACAATCAAGATGCTGACCGGCATTTTGCATCCGAGCGGAGGCGCGGCGCGCGTGCTCGGCCTGGTCCCGTGGGAGAAACGCCGCGAACTGGCTTACCGGTTTGGAACCGTTTTCGGGCAGCGGACACAGCTTTGGTACCACTTGCCGGCGGCCGACACGTTCGCGCTCCTTCGTCACGTCTATGACCGGGATGTGACAGATCACAAACGCCGTCTCACTGAACTCGTCGAGGCGTTTGAGATCGGACCGTTCCTGAACAAGCCGGTGCGCCAACTCTCGCTGGGCCAGCGCATGCGCTGCGAGATCGCGGCCAGCCTGCTCCACGACCCCGAAGTCTTGTTCCTCGACGAGCCGACGATCGGACTCGATGTGAACGCGCGTGCGATCATCCGCGACCTGATCCGTGACACATCCCGCGAGCGCGGTGTCACCGTGCTTTTGACTTCGCACGACACGGGCGACATGGAGCGTGTTTGCGATCGCGTGATCGTGATCAACCACGGCAAGCTGCTCCTTGACGAGTCCATTCTCTCGCTGCGGCAAACGTACATTCGTCGCAAGCGCGTGACGTTGGTGACAGCGAGCGAGCGCGTCGACATCGACCTGCCGGGCGTCACCGTCGCCGAACGGGCGCCGCACCGCACGGTTTTCGAGGTCGATCTCGAGGTGACGCCGGTTGATGTCGTCGTCCAAGCCGCTCTACGAGCCGGCAAACTGCGGGACCTGACGGTGGAGGATCCGCCGATGGAGGAGATCGTGCAAGCGATCTACGCCGGGCGATGAGTTGGCGGCGCGATGCGGCGCTCGCCGCCACGTCGGCACGGCAGACGATGTCGGCGCGCGGCGAACTCGTCGGCCGAGCGTTGTTCTTCGGCGTGCTGTTGCTTGTGTTTTCGCGCCTGTGGCTCGTCATGGCGGAAGAGGGGCGCCTGGGGGGCGTGGCCGCGGCCAACTTCCTCTGGTATCTCGCGCTGACCGAGTGGGTCGTGCTGGCGACGCCGATGATCTATCTGACGATCGAGGAGGATGTGAAGCGTGGCGATCTCGCGTATAGCCTCGCGCGCCCGGTCTCCTACCTGCGCGCCAAGTTCGCGGAGGGCTTGGGTGAACTGGCGGTGCGCTGCGTCTCCCTGGGCGTGCTCGGGTTCGGTCTCGCCTGGCTTTTCATCGGGCGCCTGCCCGACCAACCGTTGGCGTTGCTTTGGGCGCTTCCCACCGGCGCGCTCGCGATGGTCTTGCTCATGCAGATCCAGATCGCGATCGGGCTGTGTGCGTTTTGGATCCACGAGGCCGCGCCGGTCTATTGGATCGTCCAAAAACTGAACTTCGTTTTTGGCGGGCTGCTGTTTCCGCTGACGTTTTATCCCGACTGGTTGCGCGCGATCAGCGAAGCGACGCCGTTCGCTGCTGCGGTGTACGGGTGTGGCAAGCTGTCGTTCGGCACGACGACGAGCGCGGCGTTGACAACCCTGCTCTGGCTCGTCGTTTGGAACGTCGTGAACGCCGGGTTTGTGTCGGTCGTGTACGGGCGTGGCGTGCGTGCCGTCGAGGTGCACGGAGGCTGACATGAAAGCAGCCGTTCAATACTTCGGTGCGATGATTGCGACGAACCTGCGCGCGTCCATGGCGTTGCGTGGGGCGTTTTGGACGCGCACCATCTTCATGTTCATCAACAATTTCATCTACCTCGTGATGTGGTGGGTGTTCTTCGATGAATTCTCCGAGGTCCGGGGCTGGATGCTTCCCGACATGCTGGCGATCTATGCCGTCGCCGCGGGCGTGTTCGGCACCGCGATGATCGTCGCGGGCGGCGTGATGACGCTGGCGCGCACGATCGTACAGGGGGACTTGGATACGTTCCTGACCCAGCCGAAACCGGTGTTGCTCGCCGTTGTGGCTTCCCGTTCGGAAGCGTCCGGGTGGGGCGATGTGGCGAGCGCCGTCGTCTTGTTTGCGCTGTGCGGATACGTTACGCCCGCGTCGATTCCGTTCGTGTTGCTCGCGCTCGCGTCGGGGTGCATCGTGTTCGTGGCGTCGGCGGTGATCTTCCATAGCCTCGCGTTTTGGTTGAAAGACACCGAGGCCTTAAGCCGCCACTTCCTTCACTTCTTGCTCGCGTATGCGGCGTTCCCGAAAACCGTGTTCTTGGGATGGCTCAAGGTGGCGCTGTTCACCGTAATTCCGGCGGGGTTCGTGACGTTTTTGCCGGTCGATGTCGTGCGCGGCGGCGGCTGGAAGGTCCTGCTCGCGGCGTTGGGCGGCGTCGTGATCTACGGCAGCCTCGCGCTGCTCGTCTTTCGGGCCGGCCTGCGGCGGTACGAGAGCGGCAACCGGTTCGGCGTCCGGGCGTAATTTTCGGGCGGAACGACGGTCCGCAGCGCCGTTACCATACCGGGATGCGTGCGGTCGGATGGATGCTGGTGCTTCTCGGTTTTCTCGCGCCTTCGTTGCGCGCCGACCGGGCCGCCTCACTCGAAAAGATCGATTCCGTGTTCGCCAACAAGATGAGTTGGCTCGCCCGGACCGCGTTCCGCAACGGCTCGCGGGCGAGCGCGATCTCGATTTGGCGGCGCGTGCTGGAGGTTGTTCCGGAGCACCGCGAGTCCCACATCAAACTTGGGTTTCGCAAGCGCGATGGCGCGTGGGTGGAACGAGCGGAAGCGAAAGAGCGGCTTGCCGCCGCCAAGGACGCGGACTGGGCCGAGACACGCCGCGTCGCCCGCGACCGCCAAAAGATCGAGGACTGGCGCATCGATCAGGTGATCGAGGTGTGCCAGGCGCATCAAAAAGAGCCGGGTTGGAAGGATCCGATGATGCGCCTCCTTGGCCAAGCGCCACGAAACGCGAAGCTGCATCGAGCACTCGGGCACGAGCGCATCGGCGATTCGTACGCCCGCCCCGAGCTCGCGCCGATCGTGCGCAACATGGTGAAGACCGTGGCGGCCTGGGCCAAGATTCGCGCCCAAAAAACGAACCTTCGTCTCGCGCGCGACACGTACGACCTGCCGGGGTACCGCGCGCTGCCGATGGTGCGATTGGGGAAACGCTACGTGCTTCACGACGGGCCTTCGTTCGACGCCAAGGAGATCGCGCGCGCTTCCGCGCATGCCGCGCAGTTTGTGGACGAGATGATTCAGAAGCCCGGCGGTTCGTGGACGCCGCGCATCAGCGTGTTTGTGAATCCGGCCGGCTATCGCGCCGTGCTGGAGGCGATCTCGCCCGAACCCACGGCTCTTGCGCGGCGCTTGAAGTATCAAAACTTCAGCAACGAAAACTTCTACATGTGGCGTTGCGAGTCCGTGGCGATGGCGATGGATGCGTTTTCCCATCGCTGCGCATATCGCACGATGGCGCGCATCGCGGCGCCGGTTCTTCCGGGCCAAGACAAGGACGTCAAAGTGCCGAAGCGCGACCTACGTGCGAACGCGTGGCTCCGCGAAGGATTCGGCTACTTCGCGAGTTTGGAGCTCTTCAACACGGCGATGACGCGTACGGTTTCGACTTCGGCAACCGAGCGTAAGCGGTACACGCGCGACGCTCCTCACTTTAAGCTGCGGAACCGCCTGACCATCATCGACTGGGTCGGCGAACAGGTCGCCGCGGGCGTCCACGTTCCGCTCACAGATCTGGTCGGGCAGAGCCTGAACAATCTCGACGAGCTCGGGTCGTTCCAGGCGTACACGTTTTTGCGCTTTTTGTACTTTGTCGAGCCGCAAGCCACCGCGGATTTCTTCGTCGTCTTGTCCGAGCAAACCGAGGGTGCGCCATTCGTGCGTGTCGATCGCGCGCTGCGGCGTACCCACGGGAGGAGCCTGAAGGAGTTGGAGCGGCTGTGGCGGCTCTTTTTGCTGGAGATCCGTCAGAGCTGACGATCGCGCCGCCGCTATTTTTGGGTCGTGCTCGGCGCCACGATGGCGTGCGCGCCCATCGGTGCCGGAGAGCTATCGGTGCGCGGCTCCTTGCTCTCGCTGATCGGTAGGAGAACGCGCATCAGCGTTCCCTTGCCGAGCTCCGATTCGCATCGAATCGTGCCGCCATGCTGATGGATCACGCCGTGAACCGTCGCCAGTCCCAAGCCGGTGCCCTTGCCCGCTTCTTTGGTCGTGAAGAACGGATCGAAGATTCGCTCCACGACGTCGGGCGGAATGCCCTCGCCATCATCCTCGACGCACATCTCAGCCCAGACTCCGGGTTGAAGGTTGAATGCGCGCGCCTCCCGACGCGACAGCGTCCGTTGCGCGACGCGGATGCAGAGTGAGCCGCCCTTGGGCATCGCGTCGCGGGCATTGACGACGAGGTTGATGATCACCTGTTCGATCTGGCCCCAGTCCGCAAGGACCGAGACGTCGCCGCTCGGAAGCTCGTGCTCGATGATCACGGATTCGCCGGCGAGCTGGCCCAACAGGTTAGTCATCTGGCGGACGACGCGGCCGAGATCGATGATCTCACGGCTCAGCGGTTGCCGCCGCGCGAACGCAAGCAGCTGCTGCGTGAGCTTCCGTGCGCGCTCTCCGGTTTCGATGATCGAGCGCAAACGCCGCGCAATCGGGGGCGTGACGTCGGCCCGCTGCGCGGTGACCTCCGCCTGTCCCAAGATCACCGTGAGCAGGTTGTTGAAGTCGTGCGCGATGCCCCCGCCCAGCGTGGCGATGGACTGGAGCTTCTCGTTGCGCACGATGTGGTCCTGCATTTCGCGCCGATACGTGACGTCGGTCGCCGTTCCGATCACGCCGACGATTTCGCCGCGGTTGCCGCGCATCGGCGTCGCGCTAAACATCAGATTGATCGACCGGCCGTCCGCGTGCACGTGCGTCGATTCATAGTGCACGCGCATCTCGGCGCCGGCGAGCAGCGCGCGGAATGCGAGCACATCGCGTTCGCGGTTCTCCGGGGATGCAAACTCCCAGAACGGACGGCCCAACATGTCTTCGCGGCGATGTCCGTAGACACGCTTCGCCGCGCGGTTGAGAAAGGTCCAGTTGCCCTCCACGTCAACGCCCCAAATCAAGTCGCGGGCGCTTTCGACGAGCATGTGACTATGGGCCGCTTGGGCGCGCAGTCGATTCGCGTCCGTACGCCACGTCCAAACGGACACTCCCAGCGTCATGAGCGACAGGATGGAGAGCAGGGCGGCGTAGGTCAGCGCGTTCCAGGTGACGTCCAGGGCGGAGCGCGAGATGGTGGAAGCTCGTTGTCGCTCATCGATTAGGGCGCCGACGGCCGTGTCGAAGTTGGCCGCTTCGTCGACGAGACACTCGACCCAAGCCTCGCTGTTGAACTTGGGTTGTCCAAGTTTGTCGCCGCCTTGAAACGCTGCCGCAAGGCGCAAACTCTGATGCGAGATTTGCCGGCGCCAGTCGCTTCTGTCGTCGGGGACATCGGCGATCGTTTCGGCGAGCCGGGTCGAGCGCAGATCGCGAATCAGCAGCTCGGGAAGCGTGTACGAACTGCCTTCCGCAAAGATTCGTTCGGCGGTCGCGGTGGCGCGGATCGCGCGGGTGCGGAGTTCGCTTGCGGCGTGGTTTCGCGCTACGTCGCGAAGAAACTCGTGGCGTTGGGACTCGAGGCGGCGCACGAGAACGCCACACCAGACGACCATAGCGAACGAAACGAGCCCAATCGACCAAGCGATGGTCGCACGGACGCTCTGCGGCTCGCGTTGCCCCAGACCCGGGGCCCTCCTTCTCCTACGCACTAGAGATCTTTCGGCGTTCCGTCGGTGCGCCGTGAAGGAAACGCGCCGTCTCGATTTGGGACGAGGCCCCAAAACGCCCCGCCAAAGCACGATTTGTTTGGGGGGCCATAGGATAGGGCGGTCCCGAGTGGACTCACCATGCTCTCGTACGTCTGGCGCAACCTCCTCACCCGCAAGATCCGCACGGCCCTGTCCGTTCTCGGTGTTTCCGCCAGCGTCGCCGGGATCGTCGCGCTGATTTCGATTGCCTATGGCATGCGGTCGAGCATCGACGCCTACATGGAAGGCGGGGGCGCGTCCCTCATCGTCTACTCAGGCCACGTTGCCGACCTGATTTTCTCGTCCGTGAAGCAAGAAGAGCTCGACGCGATTGCTGCGTGGGACGACGTCGAAGACGTCTCGCGCTCACACTTTTTCATGGTGAAGCCGCCGGCGCCCCTCGACGGAGGCGAGTCCGATCTGGCGATGCTGTTCTGCTTCGGGCGGTACCGCGGAGAGCGCATGCTTGAGCAGTTTGCGACGCGGCTGACCGAAGGCGGATTGTTTCGCAACAAAAACGAGATCATTGCGAGTGTGTCGATCGCCGACGCGCTGGGGTGGAAGCTCAACGACGAGGTCGAGGTGTTTCCCGGGCAGGCGTTCAAAGTCGTGGGACTCTACGAGTCGCCGAGCAACTGGGAACAGCTCGGCGTCATGATGGATGCCGACGTGTTGGGCGAAAAACTCGGGCGCCGCGACAACTACAACATCGCGTTTATCTATTGCAAAACCGCCGACGGAGCGCGAAGCGCGGACGAGATTTCTGCGGCGACCGCCGCCGCGATTCAGGAGAAGTATCCCCATCTAAAGGCCATCAAGCCGGGAGAGTTCACGTCGAGCTTTAAGGAACAACTCGCGATCATGGATGAGTTCATCGCGATGATCACGGTGATCGCGTTGGTCGTCGGTGTGCTGGGCGTGCTCAACACCATGATGATGAGCGTGCACGAGCGGACGCGCGAGATCGGTATGTTGCGTGCGCTCGGGTGGTCGCGGGGCTGGGTCATCAAGCTGATCCTTCTCGAAGGCGTTGTGCTGTGCGCGATCGGCGGAGCGTTTGGACTCCTGTTTGGATACTTAGGCAGCGAACTCCTGATCGCGGCGTATCCGCAAGCTCACTTGGTCGCGGTGTATCTGCCGAGCACATTCGTGAAGGGCGGGATCGTCGCGTTCGCGGTTGGCTTGCTCGCCGCGCTGTATCCGGCCTACGCGGCGTCCAATCTGCGGCCGGTGGTGGCGTTGCGCTATGAGTAGTCCGCTGGTTGTGTTCGAGGGCGTGCGGCGCACATTCGAGCAGGGGCGCGTCGTTGCGCTGGACGGAATCGACCTCCACATCGAAGCCGGCGAGTTTGTCGCGGTCACGGGGCCGTCCGGCTCGGGTAAGTCGACGCTGCTTAACCTGATGGGCGCGATGGATTTGGCGTCGAGCGGAACGGTCACGATTGCGGAGCAACGTCTCACCGACCGTCGCTCGATGGAAACGGTGCGTCGCGACCAAATCGGCTTTGTGTTTCAGATGCACAACCTCGTGCCGGTTCTCACGGCCGCCGAAAACATCGCGCTGCCGATGCTTCCGCGGCGTTTGCCGGCGGCGGAGCGCCGGGCGCGCTGCTTGTCGCTGCTGGAGCAAGTGGGGCTGCGCGAGCGCGCGGACTCCAACGTGCGCGGGCTCAGTGGGGGCGAGCGGCAACGGGTCGCCATCGCGCGCGCCATGATTCACGAGCCGCCGCTGTTGCTGGCCGACGAACCGACCGGAAACCTCGACTCGAAAACCGGAACCGCCGTGATGGAGTTAATCCACGCCATGCGCCGCCGCTCGGGATCGGCGTTGGTTTTGGTCACGCACAACGAAGAACTGTGCGCCGGCTGCGACCGATGGCTGCATCTCGTGGATGGCAGACTTTCGAATCGATGATGAACGCGACCGTGCGCACGCAGGTGTTGTCCCGTGACGACGCGCGGCTGTTGCAAAAGCTCTTGGTCGCCTTCGATGAGCGTTCGATGGCGGAAGACCAAACGCGCGCTTGGCTGAGTCAAGCGACCAACGTCGCGATCGCCGGGTGGCACAACGACGAACCCGCCGGCTTGTTGTGGGGCTACTTCTTGCCGCGTCCCGATGGCCAAGACGACATGCTGTTGATTTACAGCGTTGACGTCGCGGCCGAGCATCGGCGACGCGGCGTCGGGCGCGCGCTCATGGATGCCGCGCGCGCTCTACGCCGGGGCGGGGTTTGGCTGCTCACGGCGGAGTCGAACGAGGCGGCGATGGCGTTGTATCGCCGCGCAGGCGGCCGTCGGCGCCACGACGACGACGTCATGTTCGAGTTTTAGGCGGGCGTCGCCGGCGGAAGCGCCAGCGCCACGGCCGCCAGCGGCGGGACCACGATGCGCAGCTCGTTCGTTCCGTTGTCCGTCGCGACGGTATCCACGACGCCCAGATTGCCGACGCCGGATCCGCCGTAGGCCGGGCTATCGGTGTTTAAGATCTCGCGATAGGCGCCGGCCCGCGCGACGGACACAACGTAGGGGTCGCGCACAACCGGCGTGAAGTTGAAGATCCATAAGACGCCGTCTTTTTTCTCGCGACTCCAGCGATAAAAACTCACGAGACTCTGCGCGCTGTCTTCGAACTCCAGCCACGCGAATCCGCGCCAGTCGTGATCCCATTCGTAAAGCGCCGGATAGTCGCGGACCAAACGGTTGAGGTCGCCGACGAGCAACCGTTGCCCCGCGTGTTTTTTGTCGTTGAGAAGTCCCCACTCCAGCGATGCGTCGTGATTCCATTCGGCCCGTTGCCCGAATTCGCCGCCCATAAACACAAGCGACTTGCCGGGGTGCGCGGCCTGAAACGCGTGCAAGAGGCGCAGGTTCGCGTGCTGTTGCCACGCGTCGCCGGGCATCTTGTTGAGCAGGCTGCCCTTCATGTGGACCACTTCGTCGTGCGAGAGCGGGAGGAGGTACTTTTCTTTGAACGCGTAATAGAGCGCGAACGTCAGCCGGTTGTGGTGATGCTTTCTGTGGATCGGGTCGTGCTTTAAGTACTCAAGCGAATCATGCATCCAGCCCATGCTCCACTTCAGGTCGAACCCGAGCCCGCCGTTGGCGACGCTTCGGCTCACGTCGGGAAACGCTGTGCTTTCTTCGGCGATCGAAAGCGCGCCCGGCACCTGCTCGTGTAAGAGCGTGTTGAGCTCGCGGAGAAACCGAATCGCCGCGCGGTCGAGGTTGGAGCCGTCCGTATCCGGAACCCACTCGCCGTCCTCGCGCGAGTAGTCTCGATGCAGCATCGACGCGACCGCATCCACGCGGATCCCGTCGAAGTGAAACACCTCGCACCAATAGAGCGCGCTCGACCACAAGAAGTTGCGCACCTCAGGGCGCTCGTAATTGAAGATGAGCGTGTCCCAGTCCTTGTGGACCCCGCGCCGCGGATCGTCGTGCTCGAACAGATGCGTCCCGTCGAAGCGCGCTAGCCCGTGCTCGTCACGCGGAAAGTGCGCGGGCACCCAATCCAGGAGCACGCCGATACCAGCGCGGTGCAAAGCGTTGATCAACGTCTTTAGGTCTTCCGGCGTTCCATACCGGCTCGTCGGCGCGTAGTAGCCACACACCTGGTAGCCCCACGAAGCGTCGTAGGGAAACTCGGTGAGCGGTAAGAACTCGACGTGCGTAAACCCCATCTCGACGACGTAGGTGACGAGTTCGACCGCAAGCTGCGCGTAGGTGCGGCCCTTCCGCCACGAGCCCAAGTGCACCTCGTAGATCCGCAACGGTTGGTCTTCGGTTTGCCGTTCGGCACGCGTGGCGAGCCACTCGTCATCGCTCCACGCGAAGTCATGAAGGGGCCAGATTTGCGATGCCGTCTTCGGGCGCATTTCCATGCGGAAGCCGAACGGGTCGGTCTTCTCGCGCTTGGCGCCCAGCGAATCGACAAGCTCGTACTTGTAGAACTGGCCGACGTTCGCCTTGGGGACGACGCCTTCCCAGACACCGGTGTCGCCACGCCGTGTCAGCGGCGTCGGACGCCAGTCGTTGAACTCTCCGACGACGCCGACCGCTCGTGCGTACGGCGCCCAGACCGCGAAGCGCACGCCCCCCTTGACAGGATGCGCGCCGAAATGCTCCCACGCGCGCTGAAGCTGCGCGTGGTTCCAGAGATAGAGGTCACTTTCCGGGATCGCGCTCACGGCAGGAAGCGCCGGAGGTGTTCCTTCCAGTACGGCCAATCGTGGCCAAAGACACCCGGCCAAATCTCGCTGTGCACTTCGACGTTGCGTGTGCGCAATACGTGACTGAAGTTGCGGGTTTCCTCAACCAGGCTATCGGTCTCGCCGGTCGCGAGCACCCACTCGACCGAGCGCAACCGTTGCAGCCACTCTTCGTCCATGTTGGAGACGAACGCCACAGGCGAGTGGTAGTAGCACGACTCGTCCCAGTAGCCGTCGAGCAAGCGATGGATGTCAAACAGCCCGCTCAACGCGATGCAGCGGGCGACTTGATCGGGATGGCGCGCGGTGAAGTTGACCGCGTGAAATCCGCCTAACGATGCTCCGTAGACGGCGACGTCGTCGCGACCTGCGCGCGCGGCGACCATCGGGATCATCTCCTCGCTCAAGTACTGATCGAAGCGTTCGTGGTTGGCGACGCGCTCGGCGGGATGAAGCTCCGTGTTGGTCCACGAGTCCTCGTTGAAGGCGTCGATGCAACAAACTTGGAGCTGGCCCTCATTGATGAGATCGCTCAGCGATTCGATCAGGCCGCGGTCCTCGTTCTCGAAGTAGCGACCGCCGGACGTGGGAAACATGACGAGTGCGCGGCCCGCATCGCCGAACCACAGGTACTCGGCGGGGCGTTCCATGACCCGTGATTGAAAGGAGTCGTGCACTCGTCGCATCGCCCCAGTGTCGCAAAAAGCCGCACGAACTGCTTCATTCGTGCGCGCGGCGGCGAATGGCGAGCAACACGCCGCCCATGACCAACACCGCGCCGATCACTTTGGCAAACGTGACGGGTTCTCTTGGAATGCGCGACTGATCCATCCCGTTGGCGATGATCAGCAGGAGGAACGTGACGACCGGTCCCAGCGTGAGGATGACCGCCGCCAGCGAGGCCGGGATGTGACGCAGGCATTCCGCAAACGCCCCGTACGCGACGATCGTGTTGAGGCACAGGTACGCGATCGCGAGTATCTGAACGCCGTCCGCCGCGCGCGCGGGTTCGAACCAACAGAGGGGGAGGAGCGCGGCGCCGGCGCCTAAAAAAATCCACGCCATGGTTCCGCCGGACGCGTGGTCTCGGCCCAGCCGCTTGTGCAACGCCGCGTAGACCGCCCACGTCAACGCCGCGACCAAGATGAGCACCATACCGAAGCCTTCGCCCGGCGCCCCGCTGAACGAAACGAGCCCGACCCCGCCGAGCGCGATCACGGTTCCCGCCGCTTGCCGTCGGGTCATGGGTTCGCCCAAGAACGCCACGCCTAAGATCACCAAAAACAGCGGTGCCGTTTGGATGAGCACTTGGGCGGTGGCGGGGCCGGCGCGTTCGAGGCCCCACATATAGAACACGTAGTTGCCCGCGAGGGCGAGCGCGGCGGCGAACAGAATGCGGGGCGGTTTCCCCATTTTGCGGCGCAGCCATAGGGCCAGGATCGCGCCGGCGGCCAGCAAGCGGAGCGCGGAAAGTGTCGGCGCGTTGATGCCGGCGAGTGCGATCTTGCCGGCGATCGGAACGGTGCCCCACGTGGCCGACGCGACCGCGGCCAAAACGAGGCCGCGTCGACGCGATCTTGTGTGCTTGGGCGAGGCGTGTTGGAGGGGTACCATGATGGACGCGCGCGACGCGGCGGACGGGAACGGACGTTCCCCCGGCGACGCGCATGGCGGGGGCCCCGATGACGAAGCGAATCGGACTATTATTCGGTATGGAGCGAAATTTTCCCGGCGCATTGGTCGAGGAAATCAATCGTCGCGGAAACGGTGAGGTCGTGGCGGAGCCGCTGCGCACCGGTGCGTTGCGCTACGACGAGGAGCCGCGCTACGCGGTCATCCTGGATCGTATCAGCCACGAAGTTCCGTTCTATCGAACACTTCTTAAGCAAGTAGCAGCGTACGGCACGCAGGTCATCAACAACCCGTTTTGGTTTTCCGCCGACGACAAGCACTTCGGTTGCGTCGTCGCGAAGCACTGCGGCGTTGCCGTTCCCAAGACTGTGTTGTTGCCGCACAAAGAGCACCCCGAGGGAACGCAGGGCGATTCGTATACGAACCTGCAGTTTCCGTTGGAGTGGGAGCAGGTGTGGGATCACCTGGGATTCCCCATCTACATGAAGCCCGCCGACGGCGGCGGATGGAAACACGTCTACCGTTGCACAGGCCCGGAAGAGTTCTTCGACGCGTACAGCAAGTCCGGTTCCTTGTGCATGATGGCGCAGGAAGAAATCGACTTCACCGAGTACTACCGTTGCTACGGCGTCGGGCGCGAGCGCGTGCACATCATGCGCTACGACCCGCGCGCGCCGCACGCCGATCGATATGTGCGCGACGCGGCGCCGACCGACCCCGCGTTGCTCGCGCGGATGGAAGGCGACGTGCTGAAACTCTGCCGCGCGCTGGGCTACGACTTCAACACGGTGGAGTTTGCGGTGCGTGACGGAATTCCTTACGCGATCGACTTCACCAATCCGTGCCCCGATGCGGAGCCGGCGAGCGTCGGCGACGATAATTTTGCTTGGGTACTCGACGCCGCTGCCGATCTTTTGATTCAGCGCGCGCTGCATCCCCGCCCCTTCGAGATGACGGGAACTTGGCCGCAGGACGCGCGTCGTTAGGAACCATCTGTGCCGACTGACATCACGAAGATCTCTTTTGACAAAGAACTCGTTCCCGGCGCACGCAACGTGGTCTCTCCCTGCCTCGCGATCCAACCGGACGAACGGGTGGTTTTGCTGGGCGATTTGGGGCAGGTTGAAGTGGCGGCCGCGATCGCGGAGCAGGTACTCGCTGCGGGTGCGCCGTTGGAAGCGTTCATCCTCGAGGACTTCATCGAGCGGCCCACGGTGACGTTGCCGGAGCCGATCGCCGAGTCGTTTCGCCGCAGCCACGTCTCGATTTTTTGTTGCGAGGCGCGGCCCGGCGAGCTCGCCATGCGACGTGCGATGACAGGCATCGTGGCCGATCGCGGGATGCGGCACGGCCACATGGTCGGGATCACGAAGCGCATCATGAAAGAGGGAATGCGCGCCGACTTTTTGGCCGTTGCTGAGCTCACGGAGTGGGTGCGTTCGCGCGCGATGGTCGCCGACGAGATTCACTGCACGACGCCGGCGGGGACCGACATTCGCGCCACGTTTTCGCGCGACCTCAAGTGGATCCCGACGCCCGGCATTATCTCCGCCGCCAAGTGGGGCAACCTACCCGGCGGCGAGACGTTTACTTCGCCCGCGCGCGTCGATGGCGTGTTCGTGGTGGACGGTGTGCTCGGCGACTGGCTCGCGCCCAAGTACGGCGAGATGACCGAGACTCCGTTGACGATCGAAATTGAGAACAGTCGTATCGTTTCGACCAAGTGCGACAACGCTGACGCACTGGCCGACTTCGACGCCTATACGACAACCGACGAGAACTCGAACCGCGTAGGCGAGTTTGCACTCGGCACCAATCTGGCGGTGACGGAGCTCATCGGCAACATGCTGCAGGACGAAAAGATTCCGGGCGTCCACATCGCATTCGGGCATCCGTACAGCCGCTACACCGGAGCTCAATGGAAGTCGACCACACACATCGACGTGGTGGGACGTCGCTTCGATGTAGACATCGACGGCACGCCGATCATGCGTGCCGGGCAGTATCTGACGAACGGCGCGGCTTGATGCCATGAAGGAGTCGCTGCGCGCCCAGTTCAACGCGGGGTGGAGCCCACCGGATCACAAGCGGTTCATGCGCGAACTGACGCGCCGCATGGGCTGCGACGTCGATTTCACGATCGCCGAGACGCCCGTGTTTTGGCCCGTCGATGTGCGCAACCGCTTCAGCGCCGCCGCCGATGACATCGTGGCACTGCTCAGCGACCCGGCGTTTGTTCGTTCGCAGGAGTGCGAAATCCCGGAGCGGTATCGATCACCGGGCCGCGGCGCGTTGCCGAACTTCGCGCAAATCGATTTCGCTGTCAGTCGCGACCAGGAGGGGCAGTTTGTCCCGCGCCTCGTCGAGCTTCAGGGGTTTCCGTCGCTGTACGGGTTCCAAATCCAATTGGCCGACGTGTGGGCCACCGAGCTCGCGCGGCGCCGGGACATGCCGGACGCGTGGCGCCTGTTTTTGTCGGGCAAGGATCGCTACCAAGCATTCGCACTGTTGCAGCGCGCGATCGTCGGCGACCACGACCCCGAGGAGGTGGTGTTACTCGACCTCGACCCGCACCATCAGAAAACGTACCCCGACTTCGCCGTGACCCAGCGGTGGTGGGGCGTTGACCCTGTCGCGCCGCACGAGCTCAAGCGCGACGGCAAAAAACTCTATCGCGTCAAAGACGGCAAGACGATTCGCGTGCGCCGTTTTTATCACCGGATCGTGCTCGACGAATTGGAGAGCACCCAAACGCAGATGCCGTTTCGATTCGACGAGGAGTTAGATGTCGAGTGGGCGCCGCACCCCGAGTGGTGGTTCCTGTGGTCGAAGCAATCGATGCTGCATTTGGACCATCCGTGCGTGCCGACGACTACGCGTCTGGATCACTTGCAGGAGACGCCGGACGACCTGTCCGGTTACGTGCTCAAGCCGCTGTATTCGTTCGCGGGTTTAGGCGTCAACGTGGACCCGACGCACGCCGATCTGGCCAAAGTCGCCGGGCATCCGGGCTGGGTCTTGCAAGAAAAGGTCGATTACACACCGGCGTTTCAATCGCCCCACGGCGACGGCGTGAAGGTCGAGGTACGCATGATGTTTGTGCGGCCCGACGGCGACGAAAAAATGACGCTCTTGCTCAACCTCGTTCGGCTCAGCCGCGGCAAAATGATGGGCGTGGACTTCAATCGCAACCTCGATTGGACCGGCGCGAGCGTCGGGATCTGGCCCGAAGATCCGCCGCCGGCGTAGCAGCCCCTGCTCTCGCAAGCGCGGGCTCAGCGGGCTGCCGAACGGTGCGCGTTTACAGATCGAGCGTTGTAATCGGACGCACGACGGGGCTCTTGGGGATCACGGTGATCCCGCTTTCGGTGGCGTGCCATCCGCGCGCGCGGTCGTCCTCGCGGTCGTAGCCGACGATGGTTCCATCGGGAAGGCGGACATCCTTGTCGATGATCGTGCGCCGCACGCGACAGCGTTTGCCCACCTTAACGCCGTCCATCAACACGGAATCTTCTACCTGCGATTCGCTTCCCACGCGTACGCGCCGTCCGAGCAGCGAGCGCACGACCGAGCCGCCGGACACGATGACGCCGGGGCCGCAGATGCTCTGGTTGGCGCTGCCCGGTCGCGCTTCTTGATCCTGCACAAACTTGGCGGGCGGCGCGCTCGATCCAAGTGTATTGATCGGCCACGCGCGGTTGTATAGATCCAGCTCGGGAACGAGACCGCAGAGATCCATGCTGGCGTCGAAGTACGCTTCGAGCGTTCCGACATCGCGCCAGTACGTGTTGCGCTGGCCTTCCGTCCAACCCGGCAACACGTTGGACTCGAAGTCGTACGCGAACACGCGTCGACCGTCCGCGACCATGCGCGGCAAGATGTTTTGGCCGAAGTCATGCGCGGACGACGGGTCGGCCGAATCAGACTCGAGCATCTCTTCCAGCGCCGCGCGCGAAAACACGTAGTTGCCCATCGACGCGTAACACCGCGCCTGGTCGTTCGGCATGGCGGGCGGGTGTTCAACTTTCTCGTGAAATCCGTGGACGCGCTGCTCCGCGTCGCACTCGACGACGCCGAAGCGGCGCGCTTCGTGGCGGGGGACCGGCAGTGCGGCGATCGTCACGTCCGCCTCGTTCTTGATGTGGCTGCGCAACATCAGCGAGACATCCATGTGGTAGATGTGGTCGCCGCCAAAGATGCACACAAAATCCGGTTGCGTCTCGCGGACCAGGTTGAGGTTTTGGTAGATCGCGTCCGCGGTCCCCTCGTACCAGACGGCGCCCATGGTCTGCATCTGCGCGGGCACGGGAATGATGAAGTTGCCAGGCCGCAGGTTCGTGCCCGCCCAGGCGCGCGCGAGGTGTTCGACCAGGGACTGGCTCTTGAACTGCGTCAGAACGTAGACCGATTTGATCCCCGAATTGGCGAAGTTCGAAAGGACGAAATCGATGATCCGGAACGTGCCCCCGAATGGGACCGACGGCTTGGACCGATAGGTCGTCAGCGGCGCGAGCCGGCTCCCCTTGCCGCCCGCCAAAATCATCCCCAGCACCCGATACCTCATGGCCTCGATCCTAGCAATTGGCCCGGGGGACCGGCGACGGGAATCCTAGGTGGCGCCGGCGGGGCCGCCCGCGCTGCCAGCGGCGCGAGTCCCTCGGATTTGATGGCGTCATAGCGGCAATTCATGGGGGGGAAGAGCCGTAAGCTGACCTGAGGTAAGGAGATAGTGATCGAGCGGCGCGGAATGTGTGCACGCGGGCGGCGTTGGTCTTTTCGTGCATCCACGCGAAGATGGGCCGTGAGCTTAGATGGCTCAACGGCGGACGGCGTTGAGACGACGTTGGTTCAACGCCGGACGGCGTTGAGACGAATGTATGGTTCAACCGGTTGCGGCGTTGAGGCCTTGGCTTCGGGCCGTGGTTTGCCTTGGGGCCCGGCTTGGGGGTGCGCTCGATGAAACTTGTTACCGCAGTTCTCGCGCCGGAGCGGCTGGATGCCGTGGCTGCCGCCCTCGCTCAGGTCAAAGTGTTTCGGATGACTGTGACGGAGTGCCGTGGTGTCAGCCGCGATGCTGGTTCTCCGACGCCGGAACTCATGGCCAAGCTCGAGATCGCGGTGAACGAAGATTTCGTGCGGCCGACCATCGAAGCCATTCAGACCGCCGGCCACCTCACCGATCTAGAGGGTGGCGGGGGAGCCCCGGGAGATCAGGATGTTGAAGGTCAAGGTTCTGAAGAATTGGGCTTTGGGAAGATTTTTTTGACGGAATTACTCGACGTGGTCCGCATCCGTACCGGGGAGCGCGGACCCGACGCCATTTGAGGAGATGCAATGAACCCGGCTGACGTGCTCGCACTCGCGCGCGAAAAAAATGTAAAGGTGGTCGACTATCGATTTGTCGACCTGATGGGAACTTGGCAGCACTTTTCGGTGCCGATCGGTTCGCTGTCCGTTGACACGTTCGACGAAGGCTTGGGATTTGACGGATCGTCAGTCCGCGGCTGGAAGACGATCGATCAAAGCGACATGCTGATGATCCCGGACCCGACGACCGCTTGGGTCGATCCGTTTTACGGCGAGCCGACGCTGGTCCTGAATTGCAACATTCAAGACTGCATCACGCGTGAAGACTACGGTCGCGATCCGCGTAACGTAGCGCGCCGCGGCGAAGCGTATCTCAAGTCAACGGGGATTGCGGACACGGCGTTCTTCGGACCCGAAGCCGAGTTCTTTCTCTTCGACGACGTCACGTACGACAGCGGTACGAACTTCGGCCACTACATGGTGGACTCGCGCGAAGGCCATTGGAACACCGGCCGCGACGAAGGCGGCGGGAACCTCGGATACAAGCTGCGCCCGAAGGCGGGGTACTTCCCCTGCCCGCCGAGCGATCAGCTGCAAGACATCCGCACCGAGATGATGCTCAAGATGATCGAATGCGGCTTAGACGTCGAGGCGCAACACCACGAGGTGGCGACCGGCGGTCAGAGCGAGATCGATCTTCGCTTCAACTCGATGTTGAAGATGGCCGACGACATGACCAAGTACAAATACATCGTCAAGAACGTCGCGCGTCAGGGCGGTATGGCTGCCACGTTCATGCCGAAGCCGCTCTATGGCGACAACGGCTCGGGCATGCACTGCCACTTCAGCCTTTGGACGAACGAGAAGAACTTGTTCTTCGGCGACCTCTACGCCGGTCTGTCGCAAGAGGCGCTTTGGGCGATTGGCGGCATCTTGCGCCACGCGCCCGCGTTGCTTGCGTTCACAAACCCGACGACGAACAGCTACAAGCGCTTGGTGCCGGGCTATGAAGCGCCGGTCAACCTCGCTTACTCGTCGCGCAACCGTTCTGCCGCGATTCGCATTCCCACGTATAGCCCGTCGGAGAAGGCGAAGCGCTTCGAGTTCCGTTGCCCGGACCCGACGGCCAACCCGTATTTGGCGTTTACCGCGTTGTTGATGGCGGGCCTGGACGGAATCCAAAACAAGATCAACCCCGGCAACCCGATGGACAAAAACATCTACGACTTGCCGCCGGAGGTTCTCAAAGAGATTCCGAGCACGCCGGGCAGCCTGGGTGCTGCGTTGGATGCGCTCGAGCGCGACCACGAGTTTCTCACGCGCGGCGACGTATTCGACGCCGACCTGATCGAAGCGTGGATCGAGTACAAGCGCGACAACGAGGTCAACGAGATGGCTTTGCGTCCGCACCCGCACGAGTTCGCGCTTTACTTCGACATTTAGTTACGCTGGCCGTTACTCTTGCCCGGCCAGCATGAAGAACAGAATTCAAACAGCCGCCCGGTCTCGCGCCGGGCGGCTGTTGTTTTGGGTGGCCGCGTTCGCGCCCGGCGGATGCGTGGCGACCGAATCGCGGCCCGTGTCCGGCGAAGTGCGGACCGCCGCGCACGAGGACGGCACGCGCGTGTGGGTGCGACTCGGGCAGGAGAATCGTCGCTTGGATAAACCGCGCGTCACCGTGACGGCGGGGAGCGTCGCAAACCTCGCGGTCTCACCGGACCGGCGCACCGTATCGTTACTGTGGAAAGATCCCGCCGGGTCGTTGCTGTGCGTGTTTCCGATCTATGGCGCGATCGCGGTGCCCGCCAGCGCGCGGCCGGCGCCGCGATGGGTCGAGTACGTCTTGCTTAGGGAGGCCGGCGTCGAAGTGACGGCGCGTTTGCCGGCACAAGTGCCGATGACCGGCCGTTTGTCCGTACAGATTCAACTGCCGGCGCGCGCGTTGCCGGCGCGCTTTCACTTCGCCGATCGGCGGTCGATTCCGCTCTCTCGGGAAAAGACAGACGTCACCCTAGAGTTTGAAACGGATGCGCAAGGCTTTTTGTTGGAGGCTGATACAACCGGCATCATCCATACGGCCAACGGCGCCGAGCATTGGTTTTTGGTCGGCGTGGACGCGGACGGCTCCATTGCCGCCGTCACGGGATTCGTTCGCCGCTGGTAGGCGTCTAACCCGTCCGGATCCGCGTTAAATAGGGGGCGTCGCGAAACCGTGCCTCGTGCGTGGTGCGCGACTAGAATCTGCGCTTCATGCAAAGCGAAAGGTACGAGGGAGTCGTATTCCCCGAGTACTACGAGGACATCTTCGGCGAAGATGATCTGGACTTCCGGTTCAAGCTGATCCGGCAACATATCCACCCCAAGTTGCGGTGCCTGTTAACGGGCTGCCTGGACCTGGTCGCCGATCTCTTTGAGACCGACCCGTTCACGTTCTCGACCTGGAAAAAGGCCCCGAAGTCCAACGGGCCCGATCCGGATCGCGACGAACGCTTGCGTTGCGCGCTGTACGGCCTGCGCCCGAATGAGGTGCGCGGGAACGGCTACCCGAACTTGAAAGCGTCGAGCGGCCGCAGTTCTCGGATCGCGGATTTCGACCTCAGCTTCTTTTGCGACCGCGAAGGGCTCGGGCTGGAGTTGCACATCGGTCGGCGCGAAGAGCTCGTGCTCTTAGAAGAGGTGCACAACGCTTATCGCGACCAGGTGCATGCGCTGATTACGTTTATTCGCCTCGGCGTCGACGGGCCCGCGGAGGCGCGTTTGCTCTCCCTCGCCGGCATGGTGGAGCGCGCCAAAAAGAGCGAAGAAAACTGGATCGCCATTTTCGAGCCGCGTTACCCGTTTCCGATCGCCGCACGCGATTTCATGGGTCGGTTCGAAGACTGTTTTCTGGCGCTCTATGTTTTGTACGACGCGATGCTCAGTCGCGCACTCGGTATCCAAGACCACTTCCTCGATCACTTCGAAAAGTTGGATGAGCACTACCGTGCGGCAAACCAGATCGAAGGCGAGAGCGGCCCGCCCGCGTTCGAATAGCGGTTCCAGCAACGCGTTCGACGAATGGCGTTACGACTTGCCGGGAGCGGTGATGCAGCCCGCCGAAGTGGACCGGTGTTCAGACCGAGCCTAGTAGATCACGCGCCCGAACAGGCGCAGATCCAGTCCGTCGCGAAACACCGCCAGTGCGATGGTCTGCGGCGGTTTCGCGCCCTTGCCGGCGCCAAACCAATGGCCGAGCGCGGCGCGGTCCGTCGCGTTTAGTTCGGCAATACCTTGGCCGGAGATCACGACACCGGCCACGTACGCACCCGCTTTGAACTCGGCGCCGCGCTGCTGCATATACCAAAGTTGGTCCGCGCCGCGTTCGCCGCCCGGGTTGCGCATCCGTTTCCGCATCGACGTGACCAAAGCGTTGGCGCGCGGTCCGATCGCGAACGCGAACTGGTCATCGACCTCGGAGTACGCGATCGTCAAGCCCGGTCCGTCTTCGCCCTCGGTGGCCGCGGCAATCATGGGCCAAAACGCCTCCGGAAGGCCGTCCAGCTTGGGTTGCGGCTCGACGAGCCAGAGCGCCCAGCCGTTGCGGTCTTTGGCGACGTTGAGGGCGTCGAATACAAGTGGTCCAAACGTGCTGCGATCGTCGTTGCGCATCGCCTCCAAAGTCGGAGACAAGTCGCCGACGCGCGAGCCGGTGACCACGCACGTGGCTTGACCGCCGCGGATCTCGATCCCGAACGCCACGCCCTCGGATTGCGCGGCGCCGCTCAGCGCCTCGCGTATCAAGCGCTCGATGATCAAGCGATCGTTCCCGTCCTTGATGCCCGCGTGAAACGCGAAGCGACGTGCGATCGTCGCGGCGAGTGCGGTAGGGGGCGCGGTCGTTTCCGCGCGCACCGCAAGCCAGCCGGGGAGCCGCACGAGCACACCTCCGTACCCGGCCTCCGCGCGACCCCAGGTGTCGTCCTGGGTGGCCGTCGCGCCCGCACGCACCACGCCCTCGAACTCCAATCCGCTCTTGTGCAACGTTACGCCGATGTCGAGGATGTCGCCGGGACGCGCCAGGAGCGTGAGTAGCGGATGGCTGTGCAGCCGCACGGCGAAGTCGCCAGGCGGCAGCGCGGTGTCTTGCGGGGCGACGTCGCCGGTGGCGGCGGTTTCTAAGATCGTCCAACGCGACTTCTCACGCAGTTCAAACGCGGAGCGGAGCGGCTGGAGCGAAGCGTTGAGTTTGGCCTGGTCGGCCACAGGGAAATAACGGATGCGCGTGCCTTTGGCCGTAACGGCCCAACCCGGGGCGCGCTTGGCGTCGATGCCGTCGGCGTTCGCGACGCCATAGAGAACGGTCGCGGGATCGCCCTTCCACCCGAGCGCCGCAAACAGCGCCGCCATCTCGGTCGGTCTCTCCGAGAGCATCGCGGGACGCGGGAGCCGCGCCATCACACGGGCATTTTTGGGGGCATGCGCCAAGAACCCATCGATGGGCCAGGGCGTGGGCTGCTGATCCGAGGGCCGCTGCGCCGGAGCTTCGCCACAGGCCGCGCTCAGCGCAAGCCCGAAAAAGAGTCCCCAAAATCCCGGTCGCCGCATGAGCGCGCCACAATACCATCGGTGGGCGGTTTGGGTTCGCAGAGCGAGATTTCACGCGTTGTGTGGATCAGCCAGCCCCGAAAGGGCCAGCGCGCCGAACCGACCTGCGACCAGGGCCGGCGCGGCGCGCCATACCGCGCGCCCCCATACCGCGCCCCCATACCGAACCATGTCAATCGTACCGCGCCCCCACAGTCGTGACTCCGGTGCCGAACACGCGCAGATGCCACTAGGGAGCAAGAGGGATACGGCCGTGCAAGCTCTCGCACCGTCGGAAAAACCGGTGCGATTCGGCGGGCGAACGCCATGCGGACAGACCGGTGCCCGGGGCGGGCTTGCGAACGGATTTGGGTCTGTCTAGGAACTCGTCGCGAACGCGACGTCGCAGCGTCAAGCAGCCTGACGCGCGGAAGCAACCGCGTGGGCTACGAGATGTTCGTATTGGTCCGAATGCTCGAGCCAATGTCGATGGTCGCGCATGTCGCGTGACACCGTGGATTCGTTGCA
>JAJFFF010000017.1 GCA_021776785.1 Planctomycetota bacterium
GCGACATGCGTGACCATCGACATTGGCTCGAGCATTCGGACCAATACGAACATCTCGTGGCCCACGCGGTTGCTTCCGCGCGTCAGGCTGCTTGACGCTGCGACGTCGCGTTCGCGACGAGTTCCTAGACAGACCCAAATCTGTTCGTAACCCCGCCCGGGGCACCGGTCTGTCTTCTCCATCGCGGATCGCTCATTTGCACAGGCGTTTCTCGATGAAACGAGCGCAAACAAAGCGGAGTTGGCCTTAGTATAGGTGTGCGTGGAACGGATCGGATGTGATTCTCAACCGACAGCGTACTGTCACAGTAAGGCGCCCGATTGACCTGGTTCCGTATTGACAGTAGGGCGCCTGATAGACCTGGTTCCGTATTGGCGGGCGAGGGCTTTGGACGGCGCGCGCACCACGCGCGCCGTCCGGCCGGGCCCTAGTCCTTTAAGACGAACGTGACCTTGAGGTTCACGCGGTACTCAGAAATCTCGCCCTTCTTGACGACGACCTCTTGGTCCTTGACCCAAGCGCTCTTGACGTTGTCGAGCGTCTTGCAGACGCGCGCGATGCCGGACTTGATGGCGTCGTCGAAGCTCTTTTTCGACGACGAGGTGATTTCGGTGATCTTTGCGACGGACATGGTGTTTGCTCCTTGCGTAAACGATACCGGCGCCACGGGGCGCGGCGCCGAACAGCGCACTCTACGTTCTTTGCGCGTGGAGAGGGAGAGACAACCGCGGCCCGGCGTCGGACGTCTCTATGAAACCTGGACGGACGACGCGACATAAGCGTCGATCTTGGCGGCCCAATGCGCCAGGATGCGTGCCTTCTTGGAGCTTATCTGCGCCCGGTACGGCTGCATCGGCGTGCACACGCCGAAGAACTGATTCCAAAATCGCCGTCCGTGCTCGGTCTCCGGAACCGAAGAGACCGCCACGTCGACGGGCTGAAACTCCTCGCTGCGCATGACCTGCGTATACAGCAAATGGAGATAGCTTGGATCGCGGTCCTGAGCGACGTCGTCGCGGACGATCACCGCGGTCGTGTCGCAGCAAACGAACTCCAGCTGACCGTGCAGGGCGTCGTCGAACGAGAGACCGCTCGCGATGACTTGCGGCGTCCGCGTCTTGAGCAAGGCGATGACGTCGCGCTCGGGTCCGCCGCGCACACGGGTGGCCGCGCGGATCAGGCGTTCGCGGTCTCCCTCGTACGTCAGATAAATCACGTCCATCAACACGACGGAGAACTCTCCGACGTCGATGCCAGTGGCGAGCGGCGGCCCGCCAGCGTGAAGAAACGCCTTGGTTTCTGTGTCCAGCCAGCTGTCGTTCATGGCCCTATTCTACGCGGACGCGTACGCTCGGAGCCGGGGCCGATTGGAAGTGGCGTCGCCATCGGGCGACCGCGCGCAACGCGGCGGCGATGCGTCCGAGTCGCGGAACCACCCACGCACGCGAGCGAAGCCATGGGCCGATGAGTGGGAGGCCCGCGCCCCATGCGGTGGACAGCAAGATCTTGCGTGTGCGCGGTGAGACGAGCTCTAAAAGTGCGGGCGTCGCGAGCGCGCGGCGTGCAGCACTGGTGAACACGCGAGCTTCCTGGCGCGCGTACCAAGAACCGAGCTCGCGGCGATACGACGGCGGGAGCGACGAGAGAGGTTCGTGCGTCGTTGGAATACCAAGCTGCTCGGGGTAGAGGCGCTGAAGGGCCACTTGCTGAAGGTCTTGGCCGATCCGCAACGCAGGATCGTGGTCGAGGACGAAGTCGATGACGCGATGATCCAGGTACGGGTACACCGCCTCGACTTTCGAGCCGAGAACGCCCGCGCTAAACATTGCGATCGACCGCGACATGCGCGCTTGCATCAAGAAGTAGGCGACCCGGTTGCAGTCGGGCGCGAACGCGCCGATGTGCGCAGCCACGCGATCAGGAACGGTGGATGACAGCTGTCCGCCCACTTCCGGCGCGAGCGCGGAGCACACTTCGCCGGGAACGATCTCCCGCGCGATCGCGAGCGGCGTCATCCGAGCGGCGCGGTCGGCGTCAAACTCGTAGTAGAAGTCACCGAGCAGCCGATCGCCGCCGATCCCGTCGAAGTTGGTGGCGCCTGTCGGCAACACTTCAAGTAGAGCCGTCGCCCAAACGTGGTCGCCGGTTTCAAAACCCACAAGCGACTCCGTGCGGCGGTGTTGGAACGGCATGCGATCCGGGTGCGGCAACGGAGCGGCCGTGTGCTCGATTTGTAAGCGCTCGGCCACCGCCTTTGCGATGCCGATGTCCACGTCGAAGGTCGGGTCAGCACCGTACGGGACCGTTGTCGTGAACGCGCGCGGCGCGGCGCCGGCGCGCACGAGTTCGCACGCGAGACGGCGGGAGTCGTAGCCGCCGCTCAAGGTCAAAATCGGAGCCTCGGCCCGCGCCGCGAGCTCCTGCATCGCGGCGGTCAGGTGCTCCGCCGCACCGTCTAAGTAACGCTGCGTACCGCTCGTGCGATCTCCTGAAGTGGGCGCCCAATACGTTTTCGAGGTCGGCGCCCGTCCCGGCCGCCACGTGACGATCTGGCCGGGCCCGACGCGCTTGATTTCATTCCACAGCGTGCGGGGGGGCAGAGTCCACCCAATATGCAGCGTTTCTTCAAGCGACTCGGGGCCGAGCGTGAGTTTATACGTTTGGCCCGCGCCGACCGCGCGCACCGTCGATCCAAACGTGATCTCGTTGCCGCGTTGCGTCCAATAAAGCGGGCGCACCGCGAACCGATCGGTCAACAAGACGAGCTGTCGATCGGTCGCGTTCCACAGCGCTCCGGAGAAGACACCGTTGAGGCGCACGACGGCGTCCGGATCGGCGCGTGTGGCAAGCAGCGCGGCCGCGGGTGGCTCCAGGAGAGGGCGGTCCACGAGATAGCCCGAGAAAATCGCGGTCCACGGGCCGTCCGTCGCCACCGATGCTTGCGGAACGGCCTGCTCGAAGCCGCCGAGTGCGTACGAAAACACGCCGCGATGTTGCGTGTGCACGCGCAGGTCAGTGTCGGCGACCAACCCCCACGCGAGCGCCGAGAGAAAGGGCGTCGGCCGCAACGAGGCAACATCGACACTGCCGGCGAAGCGCGCCATGGGCGACTACGCGGCGCGGCCCTTCAGCATGCGGAAGAGGCCCTTGATCTGATCGCCGTACAGTTTGAAGCCGATCAGTGCGACCGTCGCGGCGCCGGCCACGGACTTGGACAAAAACAGCGCGAACGCGGGCCACCAATCGCGCGTGTTGGCGCCGAGCGAGGTGGCTAGGACGTGCACACCCAAGACGACCACCGTCATCGAACCCGTGCACACGAGCGCGGGGACCAACGCGCGGAAGTAGCGCTTGGCCGAGAACTTCGCGGCGCGCAACGACACCCAGACGATCGCCGCGAACACGGTGGGGTAGCCCAGCACCCAGCCGAGCGCGAGGCCGCGCATGCCGTAGCCCGCTGCGAAGTAAAACGTCGGTCCCATGATGACGAGCGCCAAGGCCATCGTCTTGACGGAGACAGACGGCTTGCCGATCGAGTTCAGCAAGGGGTTAAACAGCGGCGAGATCACGCGCAGGCAGTTGATGCCCGCGATCGCGGCGAGCGGAAAGGCCAGTTCGAGCCAGTCCGGACCCAACACGACGCGGACGAATTCGGTGGCGACCAGCGTCAGGCCGATGAGCATCGGGAACATCAGCAGCGACAGTCCGCGCACGGCGTCGAGGAACGTCTTTTCGTGTTGCACGCGGTCGTTTTGCAGACGCGACAACACCGGGTACAGCACGCTGTTGACGATCGTCGTCACCTTCGTGAGCGGCAACGAAGCCAGGTTGAACGCGACGGCGTAGACCCCGTACGGTCCGGCCGCCAAGATCGCGCCCGCAATCAAGAAGTCGGCGTTGGTGTAGGAGTACCAAAGCAAGCGATCGGCCATGACCGCGCCGCCGAACTTGAGGTGGTGGCCGAGGTCGTCGCTTTTAAACACAAACTCGGGCCGCCAGCGCGTGTAGTACCAACGCATGCCGGCGCGCACGCCGAAGTTCGTGAGGCCGCCGAAGACCAGCGAGTACACACCCGCACCCAAGATCGCGAGCGCGAGCGTCACGATGCTGGCGGTCACCTGCGCCGTGAGGTCGGCGACGCCGGACTCGCGAAAACGCAGGTCGCGGACGAGCAAGCGTCCGTGCACTTCGCCCGCCGCATTGAAAATCAACCCGAGCGCGGCGACGAGCAAGATCGTCCCGAGGCCCGGTTCGTTGAAGTAGCCTTCGGTCAGCGGAATCGTGACGCCGGCGATCGCGTACAGCGTGAGCGCGATGGCGATGCCGATCCAAAACAGGGCGGAGAGGCCGCGCTTGGACAGCTTCTTTTTTTGCACGACCGACTCGCCCATGCCGCCGTCGGCGAGCAGCGCGAGAAAGCCAATGAACACACTCGCCTTGCCCATGAGGCCGTAATCGGTCTTGTCGAGAAAACGGATGACGACGATCGAGATGGCCCAGGTGATGCCTTGGCCTGTGAAACGGAACAAAGCCGTCCAGGCAAGACCGCGCACAAGCTGGTTGGTACCAGCCGTTTGCGGCGACTCGCTGCCGCTCTCGTCGTGTTGGTCCGCTTCCTGGTCCGTCACCGCAGTTCCCACCCTGGTCTATCGGTTCTTTGGGGGCCCGATATGGAGCGAAGAGTTACCGTAGGAGGCATGGCTGACCAGTATCTGATCACGGGCGCCAATCGGGGCTTGGGGCTCGAAATGGCGCGCGCCCTTCACGCCCGCGGCGACCGCGTGATCGCGACCGCGCGCGATCCCCACGCGGCCAAAGAGCTCAACGCGCTCGGCGTCCGCGTGGAAGCCCTCGATGTCGCGTCGGACAAGAGCGTGGCCGCGCTCGTGCGCCGTTTAGAGAACACGGCGCTCGATGTCTTGATCAACAACGCGGGCCGCCAAGCGCGCGCGACCGGGATCGAAGAGGTGGACGGCGCCGAGATGGCGCGCGCGTTTGAAATCAACGCGATCGGTCCCCTGCGCGTGACGCGCGCGATGTTGCCGCGCCTAAAAGCGGGGAAGCGCAAGTTGGTCGTGCACATAACGAGCAAGATGGGAACGTTCGCGCAGTACTCGGGCCCGGTCGATCACGGCTACCGCGCAAGCAAAGCCGCGCTCAACATGCTGCACCGCTGCATGTCGGATGATTTGGAGCCGCGCGGGATCACGTGCGTAGCGATCCACCCGGGATGGGTGCGCACGGACATGGGGGGCAGGGACGCAACGCTTTCCGCGCAAGAAAGCGTAGCGGCGATGCTGAACGCGATGGACCGAGCCAAGATCGAAGACACGGGCGCGCTGTGGGATCACGAAGGGCAGGCGCTGGGCTGGTAGATCACCGCCCGCGGCGCCGGTGGCCTTTGCGGCCTGGGCGGTAGCCCACGGTGCGTTTCGTTCCGGCGTCTTCGGCGTGGTAGTACGTCGGTTCGTTGGCTGCTTGGCGGCGGGCGTCCAAAGCTTCCTTCGGCGGCTTTTCCGGGATCAGCGCAAGCCGTCCTTTTCCGATCAGGTCTTTGCGGCCTCGGTCGAGTAACGCTTTGCGCACCGCGAAGTAGTTTTCTGGTTTGAAGAACTGCATCAGCGCGCGCTGGGTCTTTCTGTCCTTGAGCTTTTTGGCGGTGTCCACCGGCTTCATCCGGATCGGGTCGAGACCCGTGTAGTACATCGTGGTCGCGATGTCCATCGGCGCCGGGATGAAGTCTTGGACTTGCCGCGGCTTGTACCCGCGCTGTTTCAAAAACACGGCTAGGTCGATCATGTCGTCCACCGACGAACCAGGATGGCTCGCGATGAAGTACGGAACCAGGTACTGCTCCTTGCCGACTTCCTGCGACGCCGCGTTGAAACTCTCCGCGAACTCGTCGCATGAGGCTTTCGACGGTTTTTTCATCAGGTCGAGTACGTCGTCGCT
This sequence comes from Planctomycetota bacterium, assembly GCA_021776785.1. GTDB lineage: Bacteria > Planctomycetota > PLA2 > PLA2 > PLA2 > JAJFFF01. Next base: position 5,953 of record JAJFFF010000017.1, read on the forward strand.
GGTGTGTTCCGGCGCGATTTTTAAGTGCCCGCCCGTGTGGTGCTTCGCAATCTCGGCGACGTACTCCTTGTCCAAGTTCGCGAGATCCATCCGGATGCCGCTCGCGACGAAGACGTGCTTCACGCCGTCGATCGCGCGCGCTTTGCGCAACAGGTCGATCGTCGGCTTGTGGCTCGTCCCGAGCAACGGGCACACCTTGGGGTGAATGCACGACAGCCGCCGGCACTTGGCTTCGACGTCGGGGCGCGTACACCGCATCTGATACATGTTCGCGGTCGGGCCGCCGAGATCGGAGATCGTGCCCTTGAAGTCGTCGTCGCTCGCGATCTGCTCGACCTCGTTGAGCACGGACTCTTCGCTGCGGCTCTGAATCGTGCGCCCTTCGTGCATCGTGATCGAGCAAAACGTGCAGCCGCCAAAGCAGCCGCGCATGATCGTGACCGAATCCTTGATCATCGTGTGCGCGGGCACGTTGGCGTCGTAACTCGGATGCGGCCGGCGCATGAACGGACGATCGAATGTGGCGTCCATCTCGTCTTGCGTCATCGGCAGCGTCGGTGCGTTGTGCACGAGCAAGCGATCGCCGTGTCGTTGCGTGAGCCGGCGCGCGTTGAGCGGATTCGTTTCGTGATGGTGGAGGCGCGTCATGTCCGCGAAAGCGTTCTTGTCCGCGCTCACTTCTTCAAAACTCGGCAGCGCCACCGTTTCGCCCGGCGTATCGACGAGCGTTTCTTTGCGGCCGAGCAGGTAGCACACGCCGCGCATGTCGCGCAGATCGCGGACCGACTCGCCGCCATCTAGTCGGCGCGCGATCTCCACGATCGGTTTTTCGCCCATGCCGTAGACCAACAGGTCGGCCTTGCTCGACACAAGCATCGACGGGCGCACCGTATCGGACCAATAGTCGAAGTGCGCGATGCGGCGCAACGACGCTTCGATGCCGCCGATGACCACCGGCACCCCGGGAAACGCCTCGCGACAACGCTGCGCGTAGACCGGCGTCGGGCGATCCGGCCGCAACCCGATGCGCCCGCCCGGGCTATACGCATCGTCGTTGCGGCGCTTTCGATTCGCCGTGTAGTGGTTGATCATCGAGTCCATGTTGCCCGCGCTCACGCCGCAAAACAGACGCGGCGCTCCGAGCGCGCGCCACGGATCGGCGCTCTTCCAATCGGGCTGACTCAAGATGGCGACGCGGTAGCCGGCGGCTTCGAGCGTGCGCCCCAAGATCGCCATCGCGAAGCTCGGGTGGTCCACGTACGCATCGCCCGTCACGAACACAATGTCCGCTTGGTCCCACCCGCGCGCGGTCATTTCGGCGCGCGTGGTCGGCAAAAACGCCGGGATTGCCATCGCGCGCAGTCTACGCGCGATTGGGAGTGTGGGGTTATCCTCGTCGCGATGCGCGCGTTTCTTTTTTGTTTGGCCCTGATTTCTCTGGGCCACGCGGAGCCGGATCCGACCGACGAGAAAAATGAGAACGCAAAGAACGGCGAGGAGACCGCCTTCACGCTGTCAGGTCGTCTCCACGACGGCAACGGCAACGGCAACGGCAAGGGCGCCGGCGCCGGGCAAGCGGGCGTCCTCGTGCAGATTTGGGATGCGACCGACCCCGAACGGTTTTTGGCGCAGGGCCGGAGCGGAGCGGACGGGCGCTACGTGATCGCGCTCGCCGACGAGACGTTGCAGGCGCGAACGCATCCGTTTGGCCCGTTGCGTTTGCGCGTGCACTCCAAACGCTGGGTGTTTGCGACCGACGTCGCGGCGGGCACGCGCGACGACACGTGGGTGCTCTTGCCCGCGCGCAAAAAATCCGGCATGGTGCGCGGCGCGGACAAGACGCCGCTGGCGGGCATCATCGTGCGCGCATGGGCGCCCGGCCGGACCAAGCCCGTTGCCGAAATCACAACGATCGCGGACGGTTCGTACACGCTCGGTTCGTTGCCGCCGGGCAAGCTTGCGCTTGAGGTGCACGGCGACAACTTCGTGCACCGCGTGCAAGGAACCGGCACGGCAGTGCAAGACATCGCCGTGCCCGCCATTCTCGAGCGGCGTGGACGGGTCGTCGACGTGCAAGAAAAGGGCGTGGCGTGGGCCGAGGTGCGCAGCGGCGAACGTGTGGTCGCGGTGACCGAGGAGGATGGTTCGTTTGTGGCGCCCGTGCTCGCGGGCACAACGCCCGCTCTCGTTGTGTACGCGGATGGATGTGCGCGCGCGCCGGTCACCGGCAAGGCGCCCTGGGTCGTTTCCGTAACCAAGGCGGCGCTTGTGCGCGGGCGCATCGTGGACGAGGCCAACAAATCCGTCCCCGACGTGCGCGTAACGGCAAACGATGGCGACGGCCCGGATCTTGTGACGTGGACCGACGAGCGCGGCGCGTATCAGTTCAGCGTGGCGTTGCACGGCATGATTACGTTGCGCGCCGAGCGTCCGGGTTGGCGGCCGCTGTCCTTGCGCGTTGATGCCGGACGCGATGAACGTATGACTCTGTCGCTTCCGCGCGGCCGTGTTGTGCAAGGCGTCGTCAAGCGCGGCGAGCAACCGGCGATGGGCGTGCGCGTCCGTGCGGGCGATGCAATGGCCTATACCGACGCTGACGGAGCATTCACGATCAACGGTGCGCCGACCGGCGCGCTGGCCGTTGTGGCCGACGGTTCTGGTTGGCGTTCGCCCGCGGTGCGCTTGGCCGCGGGCAGCGATCCCGCCGAGGTCGCGCTCCCGCTCTACGACCGGTTGCCGATCGCCGGAAGGCTGCGCAACGACGCGGGTGTGCCGCTGGCCGACGTCGCGATCACGATCGGCGCGCGTCGCGTCGTTCAGACAGCCGCCGACGGAACGTTCAACGCCGGACGCCTGCGGATCCGGCGCGTGACGTTGCGCGCGCAGCCCACCGACCACGGGGCGGTCCGCGCCGAGGCGTGGCCCGGCGACACGGTCGATCTTGTGGCCGAGTCGCGCTACGGCGCCGCCGCCTTGGCGATCGCGCCCGCGGACCCGCGCGCGCCACGCGGGGAGACGACGATTGTGATCGAGCGCAACGAGAAGCCGCACGTCCGCCGCGTCGCGAGCGGGGGCCCGTCGGCTACGTTTCAACACCTTCTGGCGGGCTTGTACACCGTGACGGTCCATCGCGAGGGGGCGTTACCGACGACGGCTCAGGTCGCTGTCGCCGCGCAAAAGAAAACGCGATGGCAATACGCGTTGGAGCACGGCGGGTCGGTGCGCGTGGTCTCGACCCCCGGCGCCACGGTTGTGATTCAAACGCTTACAGGCAAACCGTCGCCGGTCCGCGTGCTGGAGCTCGCGGAGGGCGCGCGCCGTCTCGAACGGTTGGGGCCCGGCACCTACCGATTCATCGGACGCGCCAAGGGCGAATTGCTTGTTGTGCGCGAAGCGAAACTCGGCCCGACGACGCCTCCGACCACCATCGACATGCGCGGCGGCAAGGCGGCGCAGCTCCGCGTCACCGTGCAAGACGATGACGGCCGACCCGTGGCCGGCGCGCGGTTAAGGGTTGAGAGCGCGTCCGGGTTCACCTGGGCGGCGCGCAAGAAGACCGGCGCGGACGGGACGGTCACGCTCGATCGCTTGGTCGGCGGCCGCTTGGAAGTCTCCGCCAAAAGCGACGACCTCGAAGGGCTTGACTCGGTCGTAATCGAGCCCGCGGGTGAGCACGAGCTGACCGTTATCGTTCGTTAGAGACTTACGAGATGACGCCGTGTTTTTTGCCGACGCGCGTGAAGGCGTCGATGGCTTTGTCGACCTGCTCGTCGCTGTGCGCGGCCGAGAGCTGCACACGGATGCGGGCCTGACCGCGCGGAACCACCGGAAACGAAAACCCGATCACGTAGATCCCTTCGTCGAGGAGGTCACGCGCGATGTCGTGCGCCAAACGCTCCTCGTACAACATCACGGGCACGATCGGCGTCTCGCCTCGGACCTCGAAGCCAGCGGCGGTCATGCCGTCGCGGAAGCGCGTCGCGTTGTGCTTGAGTTTGTGCACCAGCTCGCCGGATGACGTGAGCAACGTAAACGCTTCCAGCGCCGCGGCCGCAATCGGGGGCGGCAGCGTGTTGGAAAACAAATACGGCCGCGAGCGATTGCGTAAGAGCTCGACGATGTTTTTGTGCGTCGCCGTGAATCCGCCCGCTGCACCGCCGAGCGCTTTGCCGAGCGTGGACGTCACTATGTCGATCCGACCTTGCACGCCACAGTATTCCGGCGTGCCGCGCCCGGTGTCGCCCATAAATCCGGTGGCGTGCGAATCGTCCACGTGGACCATCGCCCCGTACTTATCGGCGAGGTCGCAGATGGCGGCGAGCGGCGCCACGGTTCCGTCCATGGAGAACACGCCGTCGGTTGTGATCAGAATCCGCCGCGGGTTACCTGCTTGTGCCTCTTTCAGTTTGGCTTCCAGGTCGGCCATGTCCGCATTGAGGTAGCGAAAGCGCGCGGCCTTGCACAGGCGGACGCCGTCGATGATCGACGCGTGATTGAGCTGATCGGAGATGACCGCGTCTTCCTTGTTCAAAATGGTCTCGAACAACCCGCCGTTGGCATCCCAGCACGCGACGTAGAGGATGCAGTCTTCCATGCCGAGGAAGTCGGCCGCCGCGCGTTCCAAGTCTTTGTGCACATCTTGGGTGCCGCAGATAAACCGCACCGAACTCATCCCGTAGCCGTGCGTCGCCAGCGCGTTGCGAGCGGCCGCGACAATGCGCGGATGGCTCGAGAGGCCCAAGTAGTTGTTGGCGCAAAAATTTAGGACCGGCGCTCCGCCGCGCACCGCAATCTCGGCGTCCTGCGGCGTGACGATGATTCGCTCTTCTTTGTAGAGGCCCGCTTCGCGGATGTCTTGGAGCTCAGAATCGATACCGGTGCGGAACTGATCGGCGTACATGCGGGCAGTTTCGCACCCGCACTACCCACAGTGCAACTCTCAGAGTTCGATTCGTTCGCCTTGCTGCGCCAGCGGAATCTCTCGGGCCGCAACGGGGACGTCGGGCCGCGTCGGATCCAACAGCCGGTTGGTGTGATTGAGATGCAAAAACTTCACTTGCGCGCGTTGGGTCGGCGTTAGCAGCGCCCACGTTGTTTCGATCGGAGGGTGCGGCACATCGGCTTGCCGTCCGAGCTCGGCGTGCGTAAAAAACGTCCCGTCGAGGAGCGCGACGTCGCAACGCGCAAGCCAATGGTTCAGTTCGCCGTCCCAGCGATCGATGTCGGGAAGATACAAAAGAGTGCGCTGGGGGCCGCGCACGAAGTATCCGACGGTTTCGACACCGCGATGCGAAACCGCGAACGATTCGCACGCGAGATCGGGTTCCAGCGTCACGGTGTCCCCCGGCGTCATGACGCGGAGGTCGATCCGTTTTTGCACAACCAAGCGGCGCCAGGGTTCGTGCTTGGACAGGAACGCGCCGAGTTCCGGGCCGGCGTATACCGGCAGCTCGCGCACCGCCGCCGCTTCTTCACCGAGGTGTAAGAGCCCCGTGATGTGCCCCATGTGTTGGTGGGTCAAAAAAATCGCGGCTGGCATCGCTCCCAGCGCGTGGATCTGCGCGGTGATCGCTGGCGTGGCGTCGATCAAGTAGCGATTGATGCCGACGAGGCCGAGAGCCGACGGCAACAGAGGCGCGTCGCGGAAGCGCTGACACGGCGCGCAGGCGCATCCCAAATGCGGAACGCCCGCGTCCTGTGCCATTCCCAGGACGCGGGCGTGTGTGGTCATGAAACGTTGCGGCGCGTGACGCTACGCGCCAAAGCGCGCGGCAACGGCGTCCCAGTTCACCACGTTCCAAAACGCGCTGACGTAGTCGGGGCGACGGTTTTGGTAGTTCAGGTAGTACGCGTGTTCCCAAACATCGAGGCCGAGAATCGGCGTTCCCGCGCCGTCCATCAACGGGCTGTCCTGGTTCGGCGTGCTCGTGACTTTCAGGGAGCCATCGCTCGTCTTCACGAGCCATGCCCAGCCCGAACCAAACCGCGTTCCCGCGGCGCCGGCGAACTTCGCTTTGAAGTCGTCGAAGCTGCCAAACGACGAGTTGATCGCGTCGGCCAGCGCGCCGGCCGGAGCGCCGCCACCGTTCGGTCCCATGACGGACCAAAAGAGGGAGTGGTTGGCGTGACCGCCACCGTTGTTGCGCACGGCCGTGCGAATCGAGTCCGGCACGGAGTCGAGGTTTCCAATCAGATCTTCAACGCTTTTGGACGCAAGATTCCCGTGGCCTTCCAGCGCGGCGTTGAGCTTGCTGACGTAGCCGTTGTGATGCTTGCCGTGATGGATTTCCATCGTGCGCGCATCGATGTGGGGCTCGAGTGCATTGGGAGCGTAGGGAAGTGCGGGAAGTTCGTGGGCCATGGTCGATCTCCTCGGCGGACAATATCCGCGCGTTTGGGCTTCTCTTTGGGTCGCCATTGTCCGGCGCGACGGGTCCCGAATCAAGCAACGCCGCTGGAATGGGGTCGCGGCGGCCCGTTTCGCGCTGCTCGCGCGCCGTGAATGGAAGCGCGACGTTACGTTTCCGGCTTGTCGGCGCCGGCGCCGCGGAGCGCGGCCAGCATCGCCTCGCCGTACTCGCGCATCCGGTACGGCTCCAGCGTTTGGGCGAGCGTTTCCGCGGCAATGGGTTCGATCTGGGCGACGCGCATCAGCAATTCGTTGCGCGCCACGACGAACGATTCGACGCCGCGTTCCTCGGCTGCTTGGGCGCGCCACTTTCGCAGCCGCTCGAACCGCGCTTTGACGGCGGGCGGCGTCGGTTCGCCATCTTGGCGCCGCTTGCGTTGACGGGGCGGAAGCGGGCCCTCTTTGCGAGCGGCGTCCATCGCGCGGCGCACGCGCGGCTCGTAGCGCTGCCAAAATCGTTCCGGCACGCCCTTTGGACGCGGGCCGCTGCGCCAGTTCACGAGCGCCACAAGGCCATGGTCGCCGATGACGCGGTACGGGGCGCGGTTTCGCCTTTCCGCTTCCGCTTCGCGAAAGAGGAAGAGCGCGCGCAGCACCGAGAGATCTTTGGGCTTCATCGTCTTGGCCGCGGCCATGCGATAAAAACCGTCCGGGTCGAACGGAATCGGCTCCCACTCCCGGGTGGCGATCCGCGCGCACTCCGCGGCGATCTCTTCCATACGGCCCGCTTCTTCGGCGCGCCCCTTTAAGTCGTCCGCCAACGCGAGCAGGTGGTGGGTGTCCAACGCCGCGTAGCGAATCTGCTCCGACGACAACGGGCGCTTGCTCCAATCGCTGCGCTGTTGACTCTTGTCGAGCTTCACATCGAAGTGCGATTCCAGTGCGCCGGCCAGCGAGTACGGCTTGATCCCGAGCACAAAACTCGCGACCTGCGTGTCGAACAGCGTTCCGATGCGCCACCCAAACTGGTGGTTCATCAAGATCACATCATTCTCGGCCGCGTGGAGAACGGTCTCCCGCGCCGGATCCGCCAACACTTCGCCAAAGGCCGTGAAGTCCAAGTCGGCGAGCGTGTCGATCAAAAAGTCCGCGTCCCGCGTGGAGACCTGCACGAGACAGACACGCGGCCGATAGGCGAAAAACGCATCGGTCTCGGTGTCGACGGCGAGCGCCGGCGCTTCACGCCAAGCTTCCGCGTGACGGTCCAGCTCCGCCTGGGTATCGATTAAAAGAGGCAAGGCGGGCGATTGTACTGTCCGACTCTCGCGTTCCAGCGCGCTCTAACGGGCGGCCCACGCGCGGAAGGCGGCTTCTCGCTCGCGTGCGCTCTGGCCGGGCGCGAATCCGCGCGTCTCGCCCGTGATTTTCACCAGCGCGCGCACCGCCGCCAGCCGCTTTGGGTCCCCGATCCGCGGACGGCACAGACGCCGCAAATCCGCAATCGCGCGCTTGGTCCGCAGGGCCGCGAGCGCTTCGCAGGCGAGAGAGACCTCGGAGGCGCTTGCAAACGGGTTGCGGAGGACGGTGAGCCAATCGTCGATGCGCGATCGCGCGGCGGTGCGATGGGTCTGCCGGAGCGCCGCCGCTTCCTTTTGGCGTTCGTCGTGGCGGATCAACGCAATGCGCGCGGCGTGTCGCACGGCGGGCGCCGTGTCTTCCTCGGCCTCGCGGAGCGCGTCGGTCGCTTTGGGGTCGCTGGCCAGGGCGGCGGCACAGCGCGCACGGGTCGCGGGCGAAAGGTGCGGCGCCGTGACGGCATGCCGCAACAAACCGTACGAACGTGGATCGTCGATGGCGGCGAGCGCTCGGATGGCCAGCTCGATGTCCACGTTCTCGCGGAGCAGGCGCGGCACAGCGGCCCGCGCCGTCGGTTGCGCCAAGGCCCGTAGCCCGGCGCGGCGCAGCGCGCGGTCGCCGACATCGAGGACCGAAATCATCGCGGGTACCGCTTCTTTGGGGAGCCGGTTTTCCAGCGCGGCGCACGCGGCGAGCCGGACCTGAAGATCAAGGTCGTCCAGCGCGGCGATCACGTGCGGTTGCAACGCGGCCGTGAGCGGGGCCTCGCGCAGGCGATGCAGCGCGGCGTAGCGAACGAACGGACGCGGAGCTTGCAGCTCCCAACTCGCGACCGAGGGGTGGCGCGTCGGCGCGGTGATTCTTAAGGCGTCCAGATGGCGCAGCCAATCCTGTTCGAGCTCGTCCGCCGGGCCGCACTCGCTTTCGAGAATGCGCGCGACCACGCGTTCGCGGGAGCGCGGCAACAGTCGTTGCGAAAACATGCGGAGTTCGAAGCGGCGAAACTTCTGTCGGTACTTCGGTGAGGTCACGAGGAAGTGGATGAAGCTCCACGCCAAGCCGTAGTAGCGCGCGGGCGAGACACCGTCGATACGGAGCTGACCGTTCTCGACTTTGGCGCGTCCGTGCAACACGGTTTGCAGGCTGGCGAGCCCCGCGCTTCGCGCCGCCTTGGCCGCGCGGATGCGGAGGCGCGAGACGGACTGGTTCACCGTCGGATCGAGGAGACCTTCGAACCAGCACGCCATGCCCTCGGAGTACCAGCTCGGCGGATACAGCGAGCGGAAGCGACGGCGGAAATACTGGTGGCACGCCTCGTGAACCGCGACGGGCCACCCGCGCGTTCCGATCTCGCCCCGCCACACGATGGCGCATCGATCGAGCGTCGGGTCGAAGTGACCGACCGCGCCTTGGATGCCCCCGCCGAGCGTCATGTACTCGTCGCGTGTGCGATAGAGGCGCAGCACCATCGGCCGCCGCGCCTTGCCGAGGAGCGGGCCGAAGCGATCTTCGAACAGCACGTAGGCCTCGGCTAGTTGATCCCGCAGCGAGGCCGCAATTTCGGGATACGTGTTTGTCTCCACCATGTGGGTGGGCGAGGCCGCGCGATAAATCCGCGTCCACGGATGCAGGTCGAGCGCGCCAGCGGGCGCGACCACGAGCAACAAAAGACAAAGACGAAGGGCCCTCATGCCGGTTGGTTCGCATGGGCTGTTCCCAACGGGAAATGGGGCTCCCGGGCCCGTTTTTGTCGATGGAATGCATCGTTTGCACCCGTGGTGGTGGGATTTCTCAACACGGGGCGGGCCGGGGCCGATCTGAGCTTTTACAGGCGAAGTCACATTTCGTCGTAACCGACGCGACCGCTTCGCCGTTTAGAATCCGCAGAGGTAAACGAATGAAACGAATCTACGGAACTCTTGGCTTGGTCGCGCTCGCGACCGGAATCGGCATCGGCACAGTAGCCGCCGGCGATCTTCAAACCGTTACGGAAGCGGCTTATCAAAAGCGCGCCGCAGCGGTCGCCATCGACGATGTCACGGGCCACTTCAAACTCGCTTTGTGGTGTGCGGAATCCGGTCTGAAGACAGCGGCGCTGCGCGAGTACCGCGCGGTTGTGACGCTCGATCCCGACCACCGCGCGGCGCGTCGCGCACTCGGCTACGAGAACGTGCGGGGCCGTTGGGTCAAGGGCAAAGACGCCATGCGCGCGAAGGGCTTTCGCGAGTATCGCGGCGACTGGGTGACCGCTGAGGAGTACGAGCGGCTCGCCAAGGACAAGATCGCGGCCGAGGAGGCCAAGGTCGCGCGCCGCACCGGCGACGCTGCTCTGAAAAAGACGTACAACGCCGATCCCGCCGTGCGCGCCCGCGCTATGGGCATGATCGAGGCGCTGGACGCGAAGTATCGTTTGCGCCCGCTCTCCATCGCGGCGCGCGTTCGCCACGATGATGTTCGCCTCCGTGCGATCGCCGGTCTCGGCAAGCTGAACTCCAAGGAAGCGCTGCCGCCGCTTTATAAGCGCGCGATCTTCGATCCGAAAGAAGACCTGCGCAAGGCCGCCGTGGATGCGATCAAGAACACCAAGGCCGAAGGCAAGATCGGTCCGTTCCTGCGCGCCGCCGGCTCGCCCTTCGATAAGGTCCGCGTCGCTGCGGTCAAGGCACTCGGCAACCTCGGCGACACGGCCGCGGTCGGTCCGCTGATCCGCCGCTACCAAGTGGTGGGCGGCAACCCGCAAAGCGTGTACATCTCGCACACCAACCAGATCTCGTTCATTCAGGACTTCGATGTCGAGGTCGCACAGACCTCGTTCATTGCGGACCCGGTGGTGGGCGTGATTCAGGACGGCCTGGTGCTCAACTTCCGCGCGCTGGCGACGACGGGCTACATCGACGTGTACGAGAAGCCGGCGTATGCCGAAGCGCTCCACAAGTTGACGGACAAAGATCTGGGCAACGACGCCAAGGCGTGGTTGCGCTGGCACCGCAACGAAAAGATCGAGAAGCGCAAGGAAGAGCGCCGCAAGCGCCAAGCCGACAGCGAATAGTCTTCGATCCCATCCAACGTGTCGAGAGCGCGCGTCCTACGGGATGCGCGCTCTTTTTTTTGTGCGGCGTCCCGGGTCGGTTCGGGCCCTAGCCGAAGTCTTGCAGGTAATACTTGATCACCTGCGCGGCCGTTTCTTCGATGGCGCGGTTGCTCACGTCGATGATGCGCCACCCCTCGTTTTGCTTCATGAGGTCGCGCGCCCAGCTCAGCTCGCGGTTGATCTGGCGTTGGTCGGCGTAGGTGTTCTCGTCACCCGTCACCCCGAGATAGGTCAGGCGTGCGCGGCGAATTTCCATCAGCTTGCGCGGCGCGATCCACAACGCAAACACGCGCCGCGGATCGATCTCGAAGATTTCTTGGGGCGGCTCCACTTCCACGACCAACGGGAGATTCGCCACCTTGTAGCCCTTTTGCGCCAAGATCGTGCTGGTCGGCGTTTTGGACGTGCGGCTGACGCCCACAATCACCATGTCGGCGTGCTTGAAGTTGCGCGGCAGCTGCCCGTCGTCGTTTTTGACGGTGAATTCAAGCGCGTCGATGCGCTTGAAGTACTCGTCGTCGAGTCGATGCACGAGTCCGGGTTCGCTCACCGGATGCTCGCCGAGCCAGTGGCCGATCCGCGCCATAAGTCCGCCCATCAGGTCCACCGCTTGGACGTGATAGCGCGCGGCGCGGTCGTGCAAGGCCACGCGTTGTTCGGCATCGACGAGTGTGTACACAACCAGCGCGTTTTCGGCGGCGGCGCGATCGACGGTCTCGACAATCGATTCCGGATCGCGCATGTTGGAAAACAGGCGCAGCCGGACGCGCTCGTGGCGAAACTGCAACAGCGCCGCTTGCACAACCTTGGCGCCCGTCTCACCCGTCGAGTCGGAAATCACATAGATCGCACGGCGGCGTTGGTCGGAAGACATGGCGGTGGGTGGGTGGCCGGTTCGGGGCCCGGCTAAGATCCTTCCATCCACCGGTGACCGTCCGGGTAGATTTCTTTTTTCCAGATCGGGATGTCTTTTTTCAGGCGCTCGATCGCCTCGCCGCACGCGGCCAGCGCGTCCTTGCGGCGCGGCGCCGAAACCGCGATCGCGACGCTAACGCCGCCGACCTCGACCGGGCCGCGGCGATGGTCGATGGCGACGTGAAACACCGCGTGGCGTTCCCGCAGGCCCGCGGCCAGGCGCGCGAACTGTTTGAGCGCCATCGATTCCAGCACCTCGTACTCGAGCCGCAGCACTGTCTTGCCGTCGTTGGTCCCGCGCACGGTGCCGACAAACGTCGCGATCGCGCCGCACGCCGGGTCGCGGACGGCTTTCCAGGTCGCGCCTGTGTCGAGGTCGTCGTCGAGGATCCGGAACGCGTCGCGAGGTGCGGGAGCGGTCACGATTCGCCCCAGCGTTTGTCCACGTACTGATCGACAAGCTGGAAGAACGCGTCGGCGATCCCGGCGCCTTGCAAAAACGAGTGGCGCTCGCCGTCCACGTACACGGGTGCGCGCGGCTCTTCGCCCGATCCGGGTAACGAGATGCCGACGTCGGCGGCGCGCGATTCGCCGGGGCCGTTCACGACGCAGCCCATCACGGCGACGGTGAGCGTTTCAGATCCCGGGTACCGTCCGCGCCACTCGGGCAGCTTGTTTTCTAAGTGTCTCGAGATGTCTTGCGCGAGTTCGCGGAAAAACGTGGAGGTTGTGCGTCCGCAGCCGGGGCACGCGGTCACCGACGGCCGGTAGCTGCGCAGCTCGAGCGCTTGCAAGATCTCTTGGCAAAGGCGCACTTCGGCGGCGCGGTCGCCGCCGGGCTCTGGAGTCAGGCTGCTGCGGATCGTGTCGCCGATGCCGTCTTCTAAGAGCACCGACAACGCGGCGGTCGTGGCGACAACACCCTTTTGGCCCATCCCGGCTTCGGTGAGTCCAAGGTGGAGCGGTTGCTCCAAGCGCTCCGCGAGGGCGCGGTACACAGCCACCATCTGGCCGAGGCGCGAGACCTTGCAGCTCACGATGATTTTGTCGGCGGGGAGTCCGAGCGCTAAGGCGGCGTCGGTACTTTGCACCGCGCTCGCGATCAACGCGTCGTTTTCGACCTCTTCGGCGTCGCGCGGCTCGGCGAGCTTGGCGTTTTCGTCCATCAACGCACCCAAAACTTCGGGGTCGAGGCTGCCGGCGTTAACGCCGATGCGAACGGGTTTGCCGAGGTCGCGCGCAATCGCGATAAACGTCTCGAAGTTCTCGTCGCGACGTTTGCCGCGGCCGACGTTGCCCGGGTTGATCCGAAACTTGTCGAGGGTTTGTGCGCACGCGGGAATTTCACGCAGCAGCCGATGGCCGATGAAGTGAAAATCGCCGACGAGCGGTACGCGGCAGCCGACCGCGTCGAGGCGGAGACGGATCTCTTTGACGGCACGCGCGGCGTCGGCGTTGTTGACGGTGATCCGCACGATCTCGCTCCCGGCGTCGGCCAAGAGCTTGACCTGCGCGACGGTTTTTTCGATGTCGGCGGTGTCGGTATCGGTCATGGACTGCACAACAACAGGCCGCCCGCCACCAATGGCGACATCACCAACAAGAACAGTACGCGTATTCCGACGCTTGGACATGAGCCCCAGTGTACGAAGCGCCGGAAACAAGTCGTCAGTCCGCCCATGGCCGCCACAGCACAACCCAAGTCGTACAATCGCGCCAACAGCAATGGCGCGAATCGCCCGGACCCCGTTGGCGCCCGATTGACCTGATGTCGTAAACGGGCCTCCTCCCCTGGGCATGACCCACGGGCTCTTACGTCCCAGTTGAAGGTTTGAATTTCAACGAAAGGAAGGAGACCCCATGAAGAAGTTTGAGAATTCAATCCAAAAAGTCAACGCCCAGGTGCTCGGCCTCGATGTACACAAGAGTCTTATCGCCTATTCGGTGCTCGATCGCCGCGGCCGTGAGATCGCGTGCGGCAAGATCGGCGGGAGCCGCGCA
>JAJFFF010000018.1 GCA_021776785.1 Planctomycetota bacterium
TCACTAAGAAGTCGCGAAATCGCCCCAAAGGTTTCATACAAAATCCGCGCAGTTGGCTAGCCCCGATCAGGAGCCAGTTTTTTCACACGCCGCGCCCCAAAAAAAACGGGCCGAGGACCCGATTGGCGCGAAATGGCGCGAAACGCCCCCCACGATCCGCGCGGATTGACCTGGCTCCGTATGACCGTGACCGGACCGGGCGGCGGGCGGCGAGCGGCGGGCGGGCGGGCGGCGGACCGCGGGCGGCGGCGACGGCCCCGTGACCGACCGCGGGCGGCGAGCGGCGAGCGGCGGCTGCGGTTCCGTGACCGCCCGGGGAGCGCGGGCGGGCGGCGGGCGGCCGCGTGACCGACCGACCGGGGACCGGCGTGTGGCCGCGGGCGGCGGCGGCGGTGACCAGCGGCGCTTAGTTTGGGATTGTCCAGTCGGCTTTGGTTACTTTGCCGCCTTCGACTGTGATCGACGCTCGGTTTTGTATCGGCGCGCCGTAGCTGTACCCGACGACCTTGTCACCTTGCTTGTCCGGCTTCGCTTCCCAGCCTTCGTGCCAAAAGCGCAGGTTGTACGTTCCCGCCGGCACGTCTTTGAGTTCGAACTCGCCCTTGTCGTTTGTCACCACGTAATACGGATGCTCAACCACAAAGATGTAGGCCGACATCCAGTAGTGGCCCGCATCGCACTGCACGAAGTAAAACCCTGGTTTGCGCATCGCGCGCTTCGACATCGGCGACGGCGAGACCGTGTTGTCCTTCATTGCCGCGTTCAGCACATCGCCGCTCTTGGAGTGCGGGTTATCGATTGTGCCTTTCCACACGTGCACGTTGTGCAGGATGCCGTCCGACGACTTGAAGTTTACTTTGGACTTCGCCGGGACGACTGTGATGTGCGGAAAGTACTGGCATCCCTTCTGATCGATCATGACTTGGGTCGGCACCGCCTTCTTGCCGGACTCGATGCCGTCCAAGAACACGACCACGTTGCCGACGCCGAGCGATGCTTTGTCGAACACCAGACGCGGGCTCGTTTTCGCGGCCGCGCACGTTTCGACGTCCGCGCCGATCACCAGCTCGGGAAGTGTGACGGCCTTGGTCAGTTTGACCGTGCCTTTCACGCTCCCACCGTTGATCACGTCCGCTGCTTTGTAGCGCGCCGCGATCGGAACGCTCATTCCGGGACCGGCTTGCACGGTCTCCCAGAAGGGTAGCGCCAACAAAACGACCGAAAGGGCCACCATCAGGGCAACCGGTGCGATGTACTTCGCCATATTCATTCTCTCCACGTCAAACGGGATGAGGCCACTCGCGGTGAGCTCGCAGACCTCTGCGAGCCAGCAGGTTTGCACCCACGCGAGGCGGCTACTTTGCTTTTGTCGCTTTTCTTACCTGGTGCACGACCAGCGACGCGATGATGGCGATCACGACAAACGGAGACGCCATCATCACGAGGATGCTCCAAGAGTATCCAGCCGCCATACGCCCCTGATCCTCAGAGGCTCGTGCCGCGATCGCCGCGCGGCAACTCGGTCAGCCGAATGCACTTTGTTGCATCAAAAACAGGCCGAGCATTCCGGCCCAGAGCGCGACGCGCTGCATGCTCCAGAGCTTACCACCGCGCGCACCACCGTTCGCCATTTGACGAAGCCTCAGCGTGTCTCAAATAACGTACAGCCAGACGTAAATCGCGACTCCTGTGACCGATACGTAGAGCCAAATCGGAAACGTCCAACGCGCCCATTTTTTGTGCTGTCCAAAATTCTCTTTCAGCGCGTGCCGAAACGTCATGATCACGAGCGGTACGTTCACAACAGCCAACACCGTGTGGCTGATCAGGAGCGCGAAATACGGCGTGCGGAACGCGCCCTGGTACTTGGTTACCGTTCCCACGCGAAAGTGGTAGGTGAGATAGCTCGCCAAAAACAAAAGCGACACGACGAGGGCGGATTTCATCAATGCCTCGTGCCGTGCGCGTCGTCCAGCCTTGATTGCCACAAAGCCCGACACCAACAAAACCGCCGCCACCGTGTTGAGGCACGCGTTTACGAGCGGAAGGTGTTGAATCATGACTCGGCCAAGAGCTTGCGAATCGTTTTGCGCATGTCCGCCATGCGGCGCGCGTCCTTGTTGTCGAACATGCCGCGGACAAAACCGTTCTTGCCCACGAGGACGAAGTACGTGGAGTGAATGAGCGGCTCTTCCGGGCGCCACGAAATCTTGAGGCCGTCGTGCGCAAACTTCTTCACGAGCGCGCGTTGCCCCCAAAGGAAGTACCACTGTTCCGGGTTGGCCATCCGCTCTTTGGCGAACTTCTTCAAGGCTTCCGGCGAGTCGGTGGCGGGGTCCACTGTGGTCGCGACGATCTTGAAATCTCTTTCTTTCGCGAACTCTTCTTGGAGCTTCTCCATCTCGCCGACCATCGCGATACAGTGCGTCGGACACGTCGTGAAGATGAACGACGCCACCCATACGTTCCCGGCCAACTCCGCGTTGCCGATCGGCCGCCCTTGACACTCGAGCAACTTAAACGGCGGCACTCTGTAGAACTTCTTGCCGTCATTGTTGGCCTGGTTGCGCGTCTCAAACTCGGGCGTCTCACCGCATGCGGCCAGCCCCAAGAACAGTCCTAGAATCGAGATCCAAAATCCTCTCATCGGAGATCCCCTTTCGCAGGCCGCGACGCGAGTCGCAGCGCGAAAACAAACATCAAAACGGCGAAGAGCGCGGTGACGCCAACGCAAACCGCACTCGAAGGCGAACCGGTCATGCCTAGGGCGTGTCGCAATCCGGTGACGCCGTAGGTGAGCGGGTTGAGCTTCAACATCCATCCCAACACGGGGTGCAACCCTTCGCTGGGGAAAAACGAACCGGACATAAGCCACATCGGCATCAAGAACACGCTCATGATCGCGTGAAAGCCTTGGGTCGAGTCCATGCGCCACGCGATGCAAAAACCGAGCCCGCACAGGCCGAACGCGACAAGGCCAAGGACGCCGATCGCTTCCAAAAACTGCAGGGGGCTGAGCGCGATGCCGACCGTCGGGGCGAGCAGCAAGAAAATCCCGGCTTGCAGCACCGCGAGCACGGTCCCCCCCACGATCTTGCCGAGCACCATCCAGCCGCGCCCGATGGGCGCGACCAACACGCCCTGCAAAAAACCCTGGTTGCGATCTTCGATGATCGAGATCGTCGAAAAAATCGCGGTGAACAGGGTGATAAGTACGGCGACGCCGGGGAGGAAAAACTGAGCGTAGCTCTCCTCGCCGCCAGGCATGCGAAAACTGGATCGAAACGCCGCGCCGAACAGCAACCAAAAGATCAGCGGTTGGCCGATCGCGCCCGCCACGCGATTCGGTTGGCGGAAAAACCGCACGAGTTCGCGCTCGACCAAAGCGTACGCGCCGCGCAGACCGCTCATGCGTCGGCGCTCCAGAACTTGTGACCGGTCGCTTGAATGAACACGTCCTCAAGCGTCGGGCGTCCGACGGAGACCGTCGTGATTTTCGCGCCGAACGCGGCGAACAGCTTCGGAAGCAGCGCTTGCGCGTCCTCGTGCTCAAAGCGCAGAGTGTCGTCCACCAGCGTGCTTGGGATTTTGAACCGATCGAGGAGCGCGCGCTGCAACGCTTCGGAATCGGGCGCACCGAGCGTCACGATCGCGCCGCCGATCCGTGCCCGCAGCTCGTCGGGCGTGCCGAGCGCGACCAATCGGCCCTCATCGAGAATCGCCAAACGATCGCAGCGTTCGGCCTCCTCCATCAGATGCGTCGTGACCAGACTCGTGACGCCGTCGCGCTCACGGAGTGAACCCAAGTACTCCCAGAGATCGCGCCGCGCACCCGGATCCAAGCCCGTGGACGGCTCGTCCAAGATCATCACGTCCGGATCGTGCAGCATGCCCTTGGCAAGCTCGACGCGGCGGCGCAAACCGCCGGAGAGATCTTCGACTTTGTCGAGAGCGCGCTCCGTTAAACCCACGCGTGCCAGGCGATCCGCCGTCCGCGCCCGCACATCCCGGCCGTGCAGGCCGTAAAGCGCGCCGTGATACCAGAGGTTCTCGCGCACGCGGAGCTTGGGATCCAAGCTCGGGCTTTGAAACACAACACCGAGCTTCGCGCGCACCGCCCGAGCGTCCTGCACGCAGTCGTGACCGAGAACGCGCGCGGCGCCGCCGGTCGGCGCCATCAACGTGGTGAGGATGCGAAACAGCGTGGTTTTGCCGCCGCCGTTGGGGCCGAGCAGACCAAAGATCTCGCCCGACCGCACGTCAAACGACACGTCGTCCAGCGCTCGGCGTTCGCCGTAGCGATGCACAACCGCGGCGACTTCGATGGCGTTCACAGCAAGATCGCGCTAAAGCCCAGGCCGCCGAGGACCCCGAGCACGGTTAAGAACACGGCGAGGATGCGCGGACTCTCGACCGCGCGAATGCGAACGCCGAGGTAGACGAGCGCGCCCAACACATGCACGGTCCACACCGTGGTGCATGCGTACAGCGCGGCCGTGTAGTTGCCCATGCGCAACGAGAGTCCGCGCTGCTGCGCTTGGTGCCAAAACAACGCCATGACGCTGAGCGAACTCGCGAGCGCAAAGAACGCAATGACGCGCGGCAATCCGAGCCGCAGCATTCCGGCTGCGAGCAACGTCAGTCCGGCCGCCACGTAGGGCAGGGTGGCGCCGATCCGAATGCCGCCCGGGGAGTCGGGCCAAGCAAGGCCCGCGTCGCCCACGCGTTGCCGTGCGTGATAGCAGGCATACGTCATCGCGACGAGGAACATCGTGTCGGCAAGCAGCGCCAGCCATGCGCCTACAGCGCGCGTTTCGCGACGATCATTCATGCGTTGGATTTCAGCGTTGCGTGATGGCGATTAGGCCCAACAGCAGCGGCAGATAAAGCAGGGACGCGCGCATGAGAGCGCGCGCGCGCACGCCATCGCGTTGACGGGCAAACCGCAGCGCGTAATAGATGAAGTAGGCGCCGAGGCCCACGGCGCCGACGATGTAGAACACCCCGCGCTCGTGCCGGAGCGCGGGCAGAATGCTGACGGCGAGTAAGGCGAGCGCGCCCAGGACGGCTTGCCGGCCGGAGATGACACCGCTTCGATCCACGGCGGGCAGCATGCGGTATCCGCCCGCCGCGTAGTCGTCGCGATACATCCATGCGATCGCGAGAAAATGCGGGATCTGCCAGAAGAACACGATCCAAAACAGGCCCCACGCGGGCGCGTCCAGTCGTCCGGCAACCGCGGCCCAGCCGATCAGTGCGGGTAACGCGCCCGGGATGGCGCCGACGTGCGTGTTCAACGTCGTGCGGCGCTTGAGCGGCGTGTATACGCCCAGATAAAGCACCGACGTCAGCGCGCCGAGCATCGCCGCGAGCGGCGTGGTTGCGAGTGCCAACCACAGCACGCCCACCACGGTGCACGTAACGCCGAACACCAACACCTCACGCGGCGTGAGCAGCCCGCGTTGAATCGGGCGGTTCGCCGTGCGGCGCATAAGTTTGTCGAAATCGCGCTCCATGAACATGTTGAGCGCGTTCGCGCCGCCGGCCAGAAGTCCGGCCGCGAGCACGGCATGCCACACGACCCAATGTTGGGCCGCGTTGGCGCCTCCACCCGCCGCCATCCATCCGGACAAAAATACAACGACCAATGCAAACGAACTCAGTCGCGGCTTCGTCAACGCGACGTAGTGACGCCAGGTAGGAACGGCGCGCTGCGTTTCATCGACGGTGGCGATGCGCGTGTTCATGCGTAGACCCCCGACACGGCGGTCGCATACGGATCGCAGCGATGCCGCGCGCGCAACACGATCACAACCGAAGTGGCGAGCATGAGCGCCCCCACCGACTGGTGGAGGGTGGGCCAAATCACCTCGGACTGGGTCATTGTCCACGGGTTGCCGTTCTTGAGGACGTAAGCGGCGACCATCCCCATCGCGATCTGCACCAGCAAAAGGCCGGCGAGCACGTACACGGCGCGCGTGAGCGCCGGACGATCGCCATGGCGCATCGCGACCATGGTCAACATCCACAGAATCGAACCGAGAACGAGCATCGCGCCGAACAGGTGAGCAAGAATCGGACCGTTTTGGTGACGGAGCTGCGCGCCGAGCACGATCTGGAAAAAGATCGTGAACGCGACGGCGATCGCGAGTACGTAGAACCCGCGCACGGTCGAGCCGGTCTCGGGAACGCGCTGAGCGTCTTTGCTCAGCAGATACGCAAGCGCCACCATGACGCAGAAAAACGCCTGGCCCAAACATCCATGAATCAACGCGAGCACAGGATTGATCTCGGTGACCCGGAGGCCGCCGAGGACGCCCTGCACAATCACAAACGCGAGCGCAAACCATCCGAACGCGCGCACACGGCGGCGCGCGTCCGTTTTGTGAACCGATACGGCCAGCGCGATCGTCAGCAGCCCGACCAGGGCACCGAGCAAACGGTGACCGTGCTCGGACGCTTTATCGCCATCTTCCAACCAACCCGGCGGATTGACGCTGCCTTGGCTGAGCGGCCAGTCGGCGAACGCCATGCCCGCGTTGCGGCTGGTCACGATTCCCCCGACCGTCAACAGCAGGTGGGTGCCGATGGCGGTTATCACCGCGAGTCGAAACACCCACCTCTGGTTCATGAACCGTTAGCCCTCCTGGGGCTTGGGATCGAGCTTTCGCGTCTGCGGCAAGAAGTCCTCATCCACGAGCGGCGACGCAAACTCGTACGCGCCGCGGTACACGGTCGGGATTTCGCCCGGCCAGTTGCCGTGACCCGCCGGCGACGGCGTCGTCCATTCCATGGAGTTGGCGTCCCACGGGTTCTTGCCGACCTTCTCGCCACTCATCCAACTCTTTAAGAAGTTGAAGATGAAGATGAACTGGCTCGCGAACAAAATGAACGCGCACCAAGTCATGAACTGGTTGAGGCCTTGCCACTTGAGGAGCTGTTCATACATATGCGGGTTGGCGATGCGTCGTTGCATCCCGCCCATCCCGACGATGTGCATGAGGAAAAACGTTCCGTTTCCGAAGATGAACGTCAGCCAGAAGTGCAGTTTGCCAAGCTTCTCGTCGAACTTGCGGCCGCGCATCTTGGGCAGCCAGTAGTAGACGCCCGCGAAAATGCCAAACAGCGACCCGGTAAACAGCACATAGTGAATGTGCGCCACGATGAAGTACGTGTCGTGAATCTGGCTATCCACCGGCGTTGCCGCCATGTAGATGCCCGACAAGCCACCGATCACAAACATCGAGACGAACGCACACGCAAAGCACATCGCGCTGGTGAACCGAATCTGCCCGCCCCACAGCGTGCCGAGCCAGTTGAACACCTTCACGGCGGATGGCAGCGCGATCATCATCGTGCCGATCATGAACGCCGAACCGAGGTAAGGATTCATGCCGCTTTGGAACATGTGGTGGCCCCACACGATGAAACCAAGCCCCGCGATGGCAGAGATCGAGTACACCATCGGGCGGTAGCCAAAGAGCGGCTTGCGCGCAAACGTCGCGAGGATGTCGCTGACCATGCCCATGGCGGGCAAGATCATGATGTAGACCGCGGGGTGGCTATAGAACCAAAACAGGTGCTGCCAAAGGAGCGGTTGACCCTCGGACCCCGCGCGCAACACTTCGGCACCGGAGATGACCGTCGGAGTAAAGAACGACGCGCCACCAATACGCTCGATGAGGAGCATCATCATCGCGGAGCCGAGCACCGGCGTCGCGAGGAGCTGCAGGATCGCGGTGATGAACAGCGCCCACACCGTCATCGGCATGCGGAAAAACCCCATACCGGGTGCGCGCATCGTGATGATCGTCGTGATGTAGTTGACCGCGCCCATGATCGACGACCAGCCGACCAAGATGACGCCGATCACCCACAAGGTTTGGCCGTTGCCAAGGGCTGTCGAACTCAGCGGTGGATAGGCGGTCCAGCCGGATGCGGCTGCGCCTCCTTCCACCAAGAAACTGGCGATGAAGCACGCAAACGCGGGCCACATCACCCAGTAGCTCAGCATGTTGAGTGTCGGGAACGCCATGTCGCGCGCACCGATCATGAGCGGAATCAAGAAGTTCCCGAACGCGCCCGCCAATACGGGGATGATGACCAAGAAGATCATCACCGACGCGTGCATGGTGAACGCCATGTTGTAGAACTGCTCGTTCATCACGCCGCCGGTCTCGCCGAACAACCAGTCGCCGAGGATCGGAATCTGCCCGGTCGGCCAGGCGATCTTGTGCCGGACCAGCATCGCGAGGCTGCCGCCCACGACTCCCCAGATGATGCTGGAGAACAGGAACTGAATGCCGATCGTTTTGTGGTCTTTGGAGAAGACGTACTTCTGCCAAAAGCCCTGCGCGTGATCGTGCGTGTCGTGTTCGACGGACGAGGGATTGGTGGGAGGGTGCGACATCTCAGTTATCTCTTAGCTGCCGTGGTTTGCACTTCGCGCCAGTACTGCCACCACCTGTCTTCCGACTTCTCGAAATCGGTGGCCTCGGCGAGCTTGGCGAGCCATGCGTTGCACTCGTCTTCTGTTTGAACGAGCAACCGGGCGCTCATGTTGGTGTGACCTTCGCCGCACAGTTCCGCACAAACGATCGGGTACTCGCCCGTCGTGTACGGCTTAAACCAAAGGGGAATCGTCTGGCCGCCGAGCAAGTCCTGCTTCACCCGCGCGTTCGGCAACCAAAAGCTGTGCAAGACATCGATCGTCTGCAGCTCCAGAACCACCCACTTATCCACGGGGACGACAAGCTGTCCGCCCTTCACGACGTCATCGGCGGTGTGCCACTCGCGGTCCGGACCGGGATACCAGAAGTGCCACTCGAACTGCTTGCCGAGAACGCGCACAACATACGTGTCTTTGCTTTCAAGACTCGGCATCTCCGCGCGGAACTTCAAGTCTCCCCACGTACCCATCTGGAACACGGCGAGCGCGAACAAAATGAGACCCGGGATAAACGTCCAGGCCAACTCCAACGTGTGGTGGCCGTGCGTGTGCGAGGCTTTCGCCTTTTCTCCGTCGCGCGCGCGGTACTTGATGCAGAAGTACACCAAGAGACCTTGCGTCAAAACGAAGAAGAACAAGACGACCCACGTGATGAGGTTGGTCAAAAAGTCGACGGCTTCGGCGTGCTCGGTAATCGGCGCCGGCTGAATGTCGGGCACAGAGAGGCCCGCGTTCGACAAGATGATGATCTCGCCAATCAGCAGCACCAGGAAACCGATGACGACCGCGCCCGGCTTCACTTTCGTCGGCGGGGCTTGTTCGGGGCTACCCACTTAATTGCGCTCCATCGTTGCGTCCTGAACGACCGTCGCGCCCTTGCCGACTTTGACGTCCACCGTGATGTCGTCGATCTTTTTTTGGTTCGCGATCGGTTGATGCCAAAAGGTGAGCTGGTACTTGCCCGGCGGCACACCCTTGATCTCAAACGTCCCGTCCGTTGCCGTAATCGCGTAGAGCGGGTGCGGGAGAACCGTGACGAACGCTTCCATCCAACCGTGAACGCTGCACGAGAAATGCTTGCCGATCTCCGGCTTGGAAAACGTGACCGAAAACTGGCCGACCGTGGACATCGCCTGGTTGAACGGTTTGTTGGGGCCCGCCATGGCCTTTACGTTGTGAAGAAACGGATCGCTGCTCTTGACGACCAACTCTTGACCGGCACGCATGACCAGGTGGTGCGGTACGTACTGACAGTTGATCTGGTCAATGACGGCGGGCCCGCTGGGGCTAGAGGGCCAAGAACTCACACCCTTTCGGATGTAGACGAGCACGCCGCCCAACGTATCGCCCGGACCGATCAAGAACTCCTCGCTCATGATGGGTTCGGGCCGACGGTCGATGCATTCGGCGGAACCGGCGCGGTCCAACGGCCCGGCCTTCCAGTGCTTGCCCTTGAATTTCACCGTGCCCCGGATCACTCCGTAGGTGGACGGGTCCGATGACGTCGAACCGTACCCACCACTTCCGCCGCTTCCGCCGCTATAGACGCTGTCGAGCGAAGAGGCCTTGAGCAGGTCGTCTTCGGAGACGCCGCACGCCGCGAGCGAAAGCGCCGCGGCCACAGCGAGCACATACATTCGAATCCGCATCAGACAACGATGTACGAATCGGGATCTTCCCATTCGCCCTTTTCTTGCTGGAACTTCTTGGTCTTGTCGATGGTGACCTGGCCGTCGTCGCCGATGTAAATCTTGAACCGCTCAAGCGGTCGCGGCGCCGGGCCTTCGAAGTTGATGCCGGTCGGATAAAAACCCGAGCCGTGGCACGGGCACTTAAATTTCTGATCCGCGTCGAGCCAGTTCGGCGTGCAACCGAGATGCGTACAAACCGTCGAGAGTGCGTAGAGCACCTGCTGGCCGTTGTACTCCTGGTTACAAATCCAAACCTGGTTCGATTTGGTGTAGCCCTCACTCACCGAGTTGGGCGTGTAGATGTCTAACGGTCCCGCCGAGAACACCTGTTTGGGGTCGAACGGGGCGCGCGGGAACAAAAAGCTCACCAGCATGCCGACGCTGGTGAGGCTCGCCCATCCGAACACGCCCCAGCCCGCGGCGAGCCAAAACGTCTCGCGGCGCGTGGCCAGCTTCGGTGCAACGAACGGCGTTTGCCCCTCCGGCACCGGCGCCGGGACGAGCAGTTCCGTCGTACCCTTCTTCACCGCAGGGACGCCGGTCGGCATCTCCAACCGCGAATCGGTTACGTGTGATTTGTCTTTAGCCATATCAGCGGTCCTTCTCGCTGTAGTGGTGGCGGATGTAGTCGCTCAAGCTGCGAATCTGTTTGTCGTGGTCGGCGTCGAACCACCCGGGGCTCTGCATCTTCAGGTCGCCGTCAGCGTTGATGTAGAAGTTGGGCATCGACGTTCCCGGCTGCAATTTGCTCGGATCCCAGAGCCAGGACTTCACCCACTCCTTGCGTAAACGCCCCGCACGACTGTGCAGGAAGTTCGGCGCTTGGGTCGCAATCGCCGCGTCCGTGGAGTGGCACGATTTACAAGCCAGGTCCTGGAACAGGCCGCGCGCCTCCTCGATCGTGTTGCGCGCGACGAAGTTCTCTTCCTTGATCTTTACGGTCTTCGCGTTGGCGAAGCGTTTGCTGTCGAGGCTGTCTTCCTCCGCCGTCTCAAACGTCCACGTCTGACGCGACAGCGCGGAGAAGTAATGCACGACGGCGCGCGCCTCCTCGTCGGTGAATCCAAACGTCGGCATCCGCAGTGAGTGCCACGGGCGCACACGGTCGGAACCGTCAGGGCCATACGCCGTGACGAACGCCGGATTTTTTAGATACTCAAACAACCACGCGGGCTGCGTCTTAAAGCCCTGACCCAACAGGTCTGGCGGACGCCACTTCTCCTGATCAATGACAGGCCAGATGTCTCCGCCCTGTCCCTCGATCACGTGGCACGCCTGACAGTTGTAGCGCGCAATGACTTGCCGGCCGCGAATGATCGCCGTTTGGCGGTCGTCGGGCGCAAACATCGAGGCGGCCGGAATCGGATCGTTAACCAAGCTGATTAAGAACGTCGCGAGGTCGAACGCCTCGTCCGTGCTGAACACGAAGCGGGGCATCTTGAGACGCTCGTAAGGCTTGTCCATCCGAGGCATGCCGTGATCGAAGATGCGCGGGTTGCGCATCTTGGCGTACGCGAAATCGAAGTGCGTGTGATCGATCGGTGCGTGGTTGAACTCAAGCCGTTCAAGGATCTTGGACCCCCACTCGGTGACCTCCGCGCCGATCGGCGTTGCGTTCTTGTATTCCTCGATGTGGTGACAGCCAAAGCAGCCGTAGTGCTTAAACAGGTTTTTCCCGACGTAGTTCACGACGGGGTCTGCCGGCGCATCGCCGCGGCGTCCGGCATCCGCCCACGCTTTGTTGGCGCGACGGTAGCCGTCTTCCATGTTCTGGATCGCCGCGATCGCGGCATCCGTGCTCTCGCGCTGTTCGCCGACGCGCTGCTCCTTCGCCATCGCCAGCAGCAGACCGCGATCCATCGTGACGGGGTCGGTGCGATCGATCGCATCGAATGCTTCATGCTTCAGCGTCATGAGGTACGCAACGACGTCGCGCGCCTCCTGATCGTCCAAACGCAGATCCGGCATATTGGTGTCATGCCAGTAGCCGCGCGGATCCTTGAGCCACGTGAACAACCACGCCGCGTTCAGCTTGGATCCGATGCCGGCCAAGTTCGGACCCTGACGGCGCGACATGCGCTTGTCCCAGCCGCGCACCTTACCGGTGAGCGGATCGGTCCAGCTCTTCATCGCCGCAGCCTTAAGCTCCAACTCCTCGGTGACGACCGGCACGTCGTGACACGCGATGCACGCTTTCGCGAGCCCCTCGGTCTTGTGATAGTCGCCCACGATGATGCGCTCGCCACGCTTGGCGTCGCCACCCTGCCACTTCACGTCGCTTAGGTCGCGCGAGCGCGTCCGGCTCTCGGCGAACATCCACTTGGTGATGGCGGCTGCTTCGGTCTTGCCCCACGCGACTCCGTCCACCTCGCGGTAGCCGTCCTCGGCGAACAGGTAGCGGAACTTGTGCGAGCTGTTTGACAACCCGAAAAAGCGCGGCATGCGCGTATTCGGACGGAAGTCCTTGGGGTTGTGCACCCACTTCAACGCCCACGCCTCGCTGGTCTTGCTCGCCAGCTCGTCGAGCGGCGGGCCGACCTTGGGGCGCACGTTCTTCATAAACGGGTAGCGTTCGGGGTCGAGCTTGTGGCAGCCGTAGCAACCAAAGCGCTGGAAGTTATCCAAACCCCGCTCAAGGTTCTCGGGACGATACGCCGGCTTGTCCGCGGGAATAAACACACGGTTGGTCGCCTCGGCCGCGGCGGCGCGGTTGGCCACGAACGCGTGGTCTTCCCAATCGAAGGTATCCGGCAGATCCGGGTCGGGTTTGCCGATCCGCGTCTTGCCGTACTCTTCCTCCGGGGTCTCGTAGAGCCCCTCTTTATGGCACTTCATGCACGAGGCTTGGACGAGCGTCTTGGGATGCTGCGGCCAAATCCAGTACTTGAGTTTGTTCTTGTTGCGTCCAAGCTCGTCGGCCCAACGCTGCTTTTGCTTTTTGTCCGTCACGAACCCAGTGGACAACGTGCCAACGTGCGCCTGTTGTTCGGCTTCGGTGAGCGCAACTGAACTCGTGCCGGTCGCCATCGCTTCTTCCAGCGACGTGGCGGCACTGAGCGGAAGGTGCTTGCCCTTTTTTTCCGCGCCCGCCGTTGTCATCCAGTCGTCGGTCTTGATGCGATCCGGCGAGTGCCAGGCGTAACCGAAGTCGGTGGACCAACCGCGGCCTTGGTGACACCCTGAGCAGCCGAACTTTTCGTACGGGTGCGGCGACGTCGGGCCGACCATGTCGTCAAAGTGCGGGTGCGTGCGCCAGTGCGGCTTCATCTGCGCGAGCAGCGTCTTGTAATACTCGGCGACGGAATGTCCGTCCTCGGCCGTGATCCACTTGCCGTCCTGGTCGCGCTTCCACTTGCGCCAAATCTTGCGGCCCTGTTCGGGGCCGTCCTTGTGCATGCCGATCTCGCCCGAGTCCGGGTCGTAATCGGCGTACATCAGGTCGAGCGCTTTGTGGTGCACATCAACGCGGTACTGTTGGCCGAGCTCGCGGGCGTGCGGCGAGGACGCCGCAAAGTCCTTGCTCTCGACGTTTTCCAAAATGCCGAAGACGAAGCGGTACACACCCTCTTCGAACGCGACCGGGTTGCCTTCCTGCAACGACTCGATCGGGAAACGATCGTGGTCGTAACCGACCGTCATGGTCCCGATGTGACACGTACCGCAACGATCGACTTTGTTGGGGAACGAGAACTCGTAGTTGTCGACCAAGTTCTTGAGCACGATCTGCTCAACCTTGGTCGGCGGCGCCAAGAAGTCGAGCAGTGGAATCTCACGCAGCGGGTTGTAGCCGCGCTTCTTCTCGATCCCGGCCGCAACCAACGCCAAACGCTTCAGGTCGTTGTTTTTACGCTCGGCCGCGACGATCTTGTTGAGCTCGCTGTCGATTGCTTTGCGCTCTGCGATCTTGGTCGCGAGCAGCTTGTCCGCAATCTGGAAATTGTCGCGGAGGCGAAATTCCTTGTCCTGCGCCTTCTCCAACTTGCGCTTCCAGCTCCGGCGCTCGGCTTCGCTCTGCGCCTCGTGCACGTGGTACATGGCCTGGAGCGTGTACTGCTTTTGTTCCTTGTAACGGATGTCGGCGTCGTAGCGCGCACCCTTGGCGTCGCTGATGTCGGCCTCAAGCGCGTCGATCACCTCTTGCTTGGCGGCAATCGTCTCGAACGCCTTCGCCCGCATCTCAGAGAATTGCGCGCTGGCTTCTTGCGAACGCGTCTCCAGAATCATTCCTTCAAGCGCCAGCTTGCGGGCGTCCCAACGCATGAATGCGCGTTGGTCGTCTTTCCACGGGCGGTCGAAGTCTTTCCAGATCATCAGCAAGATGCCGATGAACAGAGCCAACGACGCGAACGTGAAGATCTTGAGCAGACGCTTCTGGTTGTAGAAGTAGCCGGGGTCGTTATTGGCCGCGGAGGGGCGTTTCGTCATCTCGCTACTTCCTGCCTACAGGTTGATAAAGAATTCGGGGATGTACACGATGTATTTCAAGTTGAAGAGCCATCGGCCCAGCATCTTGAGCGGCATCGAAAACATAAACAGCATCAGCATCGCGACGATCGAGAAGCGCACGATGTCGAGCTGTTTGAAGAGCGGCTTGCAGACGGTCTTGGCCAAAATCAACGGCCCGATCGTCATGTAAGCGCCGACCATGGCGATGCCCGGCAACTCGCGGATGTACCACGCGTTGGGCATGCCCTTGCCGAGCATCTTCACCCAGAAAATCTCGGAGATATTGATGTTGTTGAGCGGCACCTGGAAGTGTGGGTCCCATCGATCGTAGGGACCAAAGAAGTTCCAGTTGGCGCCGCGCAAGAACGTGCCAATGGTGATCAGCACGATCCAAAAAATGATGAATCCAAAGAGGTACACGGTGATCGCGAACTTGCGCTCTTTTAGCGTGTAGTAGCCGTTGCCCCTCGGGTTGGTGTCGATATAAGGAATCGCCATCAACCCGACGACGATCATCGTCGGCAACACCACGCCCGCATACCACGGGTCGAAGTACACGAGCATCTCCTGGAGCCCCAGGAAGTACCACGGCGCTTTCGACGGGTTCGGCGTCAAAGCCGCGGACGCCGGCTCCTCAAGCGGCGCCGGCAAGAACACGGCCCAAAAGACCAGGATCGCACCGACCGCGAGCAGCACGATCAGCTCGGTCATGACCAGGTCGGGCCACACGAGCACGGTTTCGCGGCGGTGGCGCGCTTCGAGCGACGGTTCGCCGCGCTCGGCAGCTTCGTCGTTGATCGCAGCGCGGCGCAGCGAGAGCCAGAGGAAGAAGAAGACGCCAAACAACAACAACAGGATCGGGATGTTGTCGGCCTTCGTAATGATCGAGCGGAAATTCGGCTCGAAGCAGCTCCCGATTGTGAACGCGACCAGGAACAACCCGATCGGTCCGGCAATCTTCGGCTTGGTGATCGTCCGGTAGTACTTCAACGTCAGGAACAGGAGAATGCTCATCATGGGGACGAGAATTTCCGGTGCCGAAACGAAGGTAACGACCGGCTTGATGATGGACTCGAACAGTTGCTGCATAGCGTTCGCCCGTTAGAGGGGGCCCGAGATTCCACCGTCCTTGCGGACGCGCCAGAAATGCACCGCCATCAGCGTGATCGCAATCACGGGGATGAACACACAGTGCAAAACGTAAAACCGTAAGAGCGCGTTCTCTCCGACGAATCGACCTCCTAAGAGAGCGAAACGGACGTCGGAGCCCGCGGTGACCAGTGGCTCGCCATCGAGTGTCAGTAGTGACGCGAGCGGACCTTCATGACCCTGCAGTGGTGTGGCGCGCGCCATGTTCGATCCGACCGTGATGGCCCAGATCGCCAACTGATCCCACGGCAGCAGGTAGCCGGTGAACGACAACAGCAACGTGAGCAGGAGCAGCACGACGCCGATCACCCAGTTGAACTCGCGCGGCGGCTTGTACGACCCCGTCATGAAGACGCGGAACATGTGCAACCACACGGTCAGCACCATCGCGTGGGCGCCCCACCGATGAAGCTCGCGCATCATGCCCAGCGGAATCGTTTCCCGCAGTTCCTGGATGTCGTTGTAGGCGCTGTACGCGACCGGCCGGTAATAAAACATGAGCAGGATGCCCGTCACGGCTTCCACTAGGAAGAGGAAGAACGTGACGCCGCCCATGCACCACGTAAACGAGAGCGCGATGCCGCTCTTGCGGACGCGCACCGGATGCAGGTGCAAAAAGACGTTGCTCAAAACGGCCAGCGCACGGTTGCGCTGCGTGTCGGGATAACCGTGCCGGAAAATCGATTTCCAGAGCTGGGTATCCCTCACCTTTTGAAAAAGGCCGCCCTTTTTCTTGGGCTTTCTCGGGGGGGTCGCCGTAGGACTAGCCATAACCTCAGGGTTTCTTGTTGAGCTTTATGAGTGCGAGGCGGCTGCGCTCGCGCACATCCGGGTCGCCATCATCGGTAAGCTTGCGAAGTTGAGCAACGACTCTCTTGTCGTCGCCGGCAGCCAGCAACTCGACCGCGGCGATCGCTCGGATCACAACGCGGCTGCGCAACTGGCTTCGATTGATGCCGCTCAAGCGCGTGTCCAAGCGCTTGTCGGGTGTAAGTTCCTTCAAATGGTCGCGGTCCATCATGCGCAGGAGCACATCCAGCGTGCCGACGCGCACGCCGGCCGGGGCCAGGATGAGCGCGGCCGTAAACCGGACGTCTTCGTGGACGTCGCCGAGCCTGGACTGCGCCGCGTCTTTGGTGCCGGCCGAAAGGCGATAGTCCACGCCTTTTAACTGGTCCAACTCGGCCAGCGCGGTCAGCGCGGCTTGCCGCGTTCCGTGATCGGTGTGATCGACCATCGTGGCGATCGTGGCGCGCGACTGCTCGTCCTTCATTTTGCCGAGCGCAAGGATCGCATACGACCGGACCCAATCGTGCTCGTCTTCCAAGCATTCGCGGACGACCGGAAGCGTAGACGGCTCACCGATGCGCCCCAGAATAAGCAGCAAGAGGACCGTGGCCTTCGGCGGATCTTCCTTGGCCGCGCGTGACTTATTGAGCGCGACGCCCAACGCTTTGAGAAGCTGTTGGTCGCGAAACTCCGCGGGCACTTCCTTGCCGCGCAGACGGTTCGCGATCTCGTACGCCGCTTGCCAGCGTCGGTTCACGGTGTCGTCTTGCAACAGCGCGACGAAGTCGGACGCGGACTGCGGACCGCCTCCCACCAAGGCGCGAATGCCCAAGTACAGCCCCACGGCCAAGCACACGATCAGCATCGGGATGGCGAAAAACTGCACGAGGGTGCGCAGCCAGCCGCCGGGCTGCTCGGCTTCGAACTCGGCATACGCTGCCGGAGGAGCCGTCTTATCGACCGGTTTTTCGCTCATTTTTTTAGGGGCTGGAAAGGGCGTAACCTAAGACGGCTCAACGGTATCGGCAAGTTTTCCTCCCCCGGGATGCTATGCTTCCGCCAAGGTCATCAGGACCCTGTAACGGATGCGAATTCTCACCCTCCTGGCCGGGGAAAATTCCCGCGCCGCCGCCACGGATCTCACTGCCGAAATCCGTCGATTTAACGCCGAAATCGACTTCCGCTTGCGATTCTTGCATGTGGAGATCGAGGAAGTTCATGTCGTCTTAACCGCAGCGCAAGAGGCGGTCCAAAGCGATGAGGGCTCCGCGCCGCCGATCGTGGTCTCCGAAACGGGCCCGCTCCAGCTCGCCGCACGCCTCGCGCTCCTGTTTTCGCAGGAACGACCCGACGCCGCGGTGATCGTCGGTCCGGGCGACCTCTCGGACGCCGGATTCGCGGCCGGCGCCGTGACCGGGATCAAAATGGCGACGTTTGGGCCGCCCGCCGAGGCATCGGACGCGGTGAAAGGCTCTGAAGCGGGCGTTTTGGACCTCGGCGCCGACGCGGCGGTCGCCGTCGAGCGCCTGACCGGGGTCGCGAGGGAGATCCGATGACCCATATCCTCGGCATCGGCGGGCTGGGCTACAAGGACAGCGCCGCCTGCATCCTCAGCGAAGGTCGCCTCATTGCAGCCGCCGCCGAGGAGCGCTTCACCGGCACCAAGCATGAGGGCGGGTTCCCGCACCATGCCATGGCCTTTTGCTTGGAGCGCGCCGGCATTGCCACGCGGGACCTCACCGGCGTGGCGGTCGCGAACAACCCGTGGATCCCGATGCGCGAAAAGGTGCTCCGCTGGTACGGCGAGAGCTTTTTTCGGTCGCGCACGGCAAACGTTTACAACGTCTTCAAGGACGAGTCGCACCGGTTGGTCGAATACCTGCGCACGCTGGAGGGCTTGCGCAGCGCCGGGATCGAGATTCATCGCGTCCCCCACAACCTGAGCCACATGGCGGCGGCGTTTTTGTGTTCGCCGTTTGAGACGGCCGCGATCATCAGCGTGGACGGCCGCGGCGAAACCTCGACAAGCGGCATCGGCCGCGGGCGCGGAAGCGAAATCGAAGTCGACGCCGTCTCGCGCATGCCCGACTCGCTCGGGTTGCTCTACGCGCTGGTCGCCGACTACCTCGGTTTCTCCGAGCTAGACGACGAGTTTCGCCTCATCTCGATTTCGCCGACGGGCACCCCGACGTTTGTGCCGAAGATGCGCGAGGTCGTGCAGACGGCCGCGGACGGAAGCTACAAGCTCAACCCGGAGTACTTCGGCTTCCATCAAGGGCGACCGTTTCTATCGGAGCGGTTCACCGAAGTCTTCGGGCAGCCGCACGACCCCAATCTCCCGTTGGAAGATCGTCATCGCGACCTCGCCGCGAGCTTGCACGCCGTCGTTGTCGATGTCGTGATGCACATGGCCAAGAGCGCGCGCCTGCGCACCGGCGAAACCTCGCTGTGTTTGGGCGGCGGGCTTGTCCAAAACTGGGCGCTCGTCGGCGCGATCAACGACGCGGGCATATTCGAAAAGATCTATGTGCCGCCCGCGCCCGGCGACGACGGGACGGCCGTCGGTGCTGCACTTTGGCTGTCGCACTACCAACGCGGCGAGCCGCGGCAAAATGCAATCCAACGCGCGGACTTCGGTCCTGCGTTTCCCGAGTCGGAAATCGCCGACGAGTTGGAGCGGCTCAAGCTCAAAGCGAGCAAGCCGAACGACCTCGCATTGGCGGCGGCGGAACGCATCGCCAGCGGCCAAATCTTGGGTTGGTTCCAGGGCGGTGCGGAGTTTGGACCGCGCGCGCTCGGCCACCGTTCGATTCTTGCCGACGCTACCGATCCCGCCACACGCGCGCGCCTGGTGGCGTCCGTAAAGGCACGTTCGGAGTTTCATCCGTTCGGCCTCAGCGTGACGCGCGAAGCGGCCGCCAAGTTGTTTGAGACGATGCCGGAGTCGCCGTTTCTCGAACGCACCGGCCGCCTCAAGCCCGAAGCGCAGCGTCAGCTCCCCGCGGTCGCGGCGCGCGAAGGTAACGTCCGCGTGCACGTCGTGGACGACGCCCGCGACGCGCTGTTTTGCGAGTTGCTGCGCAAGGTCGGCGCGCGCACCGGAGTGGCGGCCGTGCTCAACACGTCGCTCAACCAACCGGGACGCCCCGTCGCCACGACGCCGCGCGACGCGATCGGAAGCCTGTACACCACAGGCCTCGACGCGATCGCCATGGGCCCGTTCATCCTCGCGAAGTAGCCGTCGCGACGGACGCGACGACAGGCTGTGGCCCGCTCTACGGTGCCGCGCGTGCGACGAGCGATGTGCCGACCACGATCAGATTGCCGACGTTGTTTTGGCCTGACGCGCCGTCGCCCAACATTTCGTTGATCAACAGTTCCGGAATACCGTCCCCGTTCATGTCGCCACTCGTCGCGCTGTATCCCAACACGTCGTTGGACTTCACGCCGACGATCAACGTCACGTCGATGCCGCTCGGCGACGCGTTGGCGAGATCCACGACGGACGGCCAACCGGACGCACGGCCGTAAAAGACGTGCGTGGTGCCCGCATCGAACCGGCCCAATTCGTTGCCGTGCGGCGCCATCACCGCGAGGTCGTCGACGCCATCGTTATCGAAGTCGCCGTGCGCCGCCGTGTCGGACGAGATGTCGCCCGCGGCCGCGCCCAAAAACGTCGTCATCGAAACGCCGGCAGGCAAGTTGTCTAAGTCGAACGTAAGGCCCTTCAGCAGCGGCGCGTTAAACAGCACGTGCCCACTGCCGGACGACGACCGCGGCGACGGCGAAAAGTCGCCGGTGATGTCACCGATAAACAGGTCCGGGTTTCCGTCGTCGTCATAATCCAGTCCAGCGAGGATCTCTTCGCCGAAATGGCTGTTGCGCGCCGCGCCGTCGATCACGGTTTGCGTTCCGACGAGCGCGTTGATCGACAGCGTGAAGTTGCTCGGCCACGGCCCCGCGGGAAAGTTGTCGTCCCAAACGATGGTCAGTTTCCCTCGAGGCGCGCCGCCGGTCGCCCGCGCCGAACCGCTCGGCGCACCCGCGGCGCGGATACCGGCGCCACTCCGAAACACGGTGGACGCGACCAACACTTCCGCGCGGCCGTTGCCGTCCAAGTCGCCGGCGGTGCATGTCGCACCAAAGTGGTGCCCGGTCGTCCCCGCCGGAGGAACGATTGTCGCGAGTTGCGTATCCAGGTCGGCCAGCTCCAACGTGCCGCCCGCCGCCAGATGCGGTCCGCCGCGAATCACGTAGACCTCGCCGGACCGGCCGTTGCGTTGATCGGCGCCGACGATGAGGTCCTGCGTGCCGTCGCCATCGACATCGCCGGTGCGCATCCAGATGCTGAAGCGATCCAACTCGTCCTTGCCGAGGATCGTGGTCACGGTGACCGACGCATCCGGCGCCCGCAAGTCGAGCGCGGCCAGCGTTCCGGCCAAGGTGCGCAACTCCGTGCCGCCCTTGATGATCGTGATCGCGCCCGCGCCGATGCGGCCGCCCGTCGGCGAAAAGTTTTGGCGTCCGACGATGAAGTCGCCGACACCGTCGCCCGTGATGTCGGCCATCCAGATCTCGTTGCCGCAGACCTCGCTGTCTTGGTCACCGATGACCCGCAAGACCCCGGCCGTCGCACCGGCGCTGTCGATCGTGCCGCCGACAACGCCGCTGCCAAACCCCAAAAACACGATGCCCGTGTTGTCGCGATCGGCAAAGTCGGCGCGCATCGCGGACAAGCCCAGATCTTCGTTCCCATCACCGTCGCAGTCCGCGCCGCCGCAGACCGGCACGCCGAAATCACCGGCGCCGACCGAACCAAAAAAGCGGAGCAGCGCATCGGCCGCCGGGCTGATCGTGGCCAGGTCCAGTTGTTGGAAAAACGGCGGGTCGCCCCCACCCGGAGGCGCGGCGGGCGCGGTGCTGCCACCGCACGCGGCCAATCCAGCAATCAAAAAACAAGCGAGTCGAACGAAGTGTGTGGGAAACATGCGATCCATCACCCCAAGCGTACCCTCGGCACGGGACGTGCGTCAGGGTTAGGCGAGACTTGTGTATGTTTAGATTCCGCAACGCGTGTGCTTTGTTGCTGCTCTTCTTCATCGGATGTGAAGGGGGCGGCGCGCTTCTGACCGCTCCGACACTGGATGCGGTGGCGCTGCGAGAGGGCTGCGTTGGCGATCAACTCGCAACGCTTCTCGCGGCTGTGGACGAACTCGCGCCGTACGCTTTCGTGCGGAGTCGTGCCGCTTTAGAACGCCTCGGATTGCAACGCGCCGTCTCGGTCGAGTTGGATCGGTTCGACGGCGACCCGTTTTTGCTCCGCGGCGGCAGCCTGCGCGTCCGCGGCGTAAGGCGCGTCGTCGCGTTGGAACTCGAGTATCTGCGCGACCGCGTCGTCACCTCGGACTTGGCGCGAGCGGACAGCGTCCGGGCCCACATGGTCGTCGCCGGTGACGCGGGTGAGAGCACACTAAACCTCGATCTGCGCTCGGACGGATTGGGCGGCATTGCCATCGAAGGCCGTGTCCAAACCGTCGGCTGGGGCGACTGCGTAACCACCGCCGAACTTCACAACGTGTCGATGCGCGTGATCGCGGACGCACCGGGCGGTCTCGGTGGCGCACGGTTCGACCGCGGCGGCGTGACGTTTGAGATCACAGGGCGCGACGATCGGCCGCTCGCACGCGGTGAGGCGGCGCTCAGTGGGCATCGCGCACTCGTCCACTTGCTGCTCGGCGAACAATCCGACCTCGCCGAAATCTCGCTCGTTCCGGGCGGCTAGGCTCTCCGCCGGCGGCTCGGACTCCAGCGCTAGGGGCGGGGTTCGGCCTCGAAGCGCACGCGCCACGCGCCGACGTCTGGGTCATCCCACGAACGCTCGTACGGCCCATACGTCGCCACGATCTCCTCGACTTCTTTGACGCGGAGGAGCGGCTCGGACGGCTGCGCGATGTAGACGTGATGCCGCACCCCGATTCGTTGGGCGACGAGGCGCAACGCGGACACTTCGTCGAAGGCCCGCACGTGCAACGTCTGCGTGTACGGCCGCCCTTCGCGTTCGAAGATGACGCCGACGCGCCACCACCGCACCTTCATGGCGTGAGCGCGTGGCGATGCGCGGCGATCACCTGGTCGATGTCGGCTTCGGTGTGCGCCAAGCTCACAAAAAACGCTTCGAACTGACTGGGCGGCAGATACACGCCGCGGTCGAGCATCGCACTGTGCCACTTCGCGAACCGCTCGCGGTCACACGCTTCCGCACCCGCGAGATCGCGCACGGGCGCGTCCGAGAAAAACACCGTCATCATCGAGCCGACGCGCTGCACGGTGATGCCGTCGTGCGCCAATCCGTCCGCCAACCGGCGCCCCTTCGCTTCCAGCTCGTCGTACACCGCCTCGTCAAGCGCGGCGAGCGTCGCGCGCCCGGCCGCCATCGCGAGCGGGTTCCCCGACAGCGTTCCGCCCTGGCTGATGCACATGCCCAACGGCGCGACGTGTTCCATGAACCGGCGGGTCCCGGCGAACGCGCCGACCGGCAGTCCGCCACCGATCGTTTTGCCCAGCGTCGTCATGTCGGGCATCACGCCGTAACGCTGTTGCGCGCCGCCCGGTCCGACCCGAAAACCGGTGATCACTTCGTCAAAGATCAAACAGATCTCGTGGTCGTCGCAAACCGCGCGCAGCCCTTCCAAAAACCCCGGCGCGGGCGGAACGCAACCCATGTTGCCGGCGACCGGCTCCACGATGATCGCGGCCAGCTCATGTTCGGCCGCGATGGCCGCCACCGCAGCCGCGTCGTTGTACGGCGCGAGCAGCGTCGGTTGCGGCGGCACGCCCGGCGAGTCAGGCGTCCCTAACGACAACGCGCTGGACCCCGCCCCCACCAAAAACGGATCGGCGTGCCCGTGCCAACACCCGGTGAATTTTAAGATCTTGTCGCGCCCGGTCACGCCGCGCGCGACGCGAATTGCCGCCATCGTCGCTTCGGTGCCCGAGTTGGTAAAGCGAACCATCTCGATGGACGGCACGCGCGCGACCACGAGTTCGGCGAGCGTGGATTCGAGCTCGGTGGTCGCGCCGAAACTTGTTCCGTTTTGCGCCGTTTCGACGAGAGCCGCAATCACGTCGGAATGCGCGTGCCCCAAAATGAGCGGACCCCAGCTCATGACGAGATCGATGTACTCGTTCCCGTCCACGTCGATCAGGCGCGATCCGGATCCGCGCTTCACGATCGGCGGGTTGCCACCCACCGGTCCGAATGCACGCGCCGCCGAATTCACACCGCCGGGAATCGTGCGCTGCGCGCGCAAGAAAGCCGCCTTCGATTTATCCGCGGGCCGCATCGAGTATCTCCTGAGCACCTTCTTCGATCAGTGCACGCGCGACGGCACGCCCCAGCGCGATCGGATCGCCATCCTCCATCTCGCCCGCGATCAGCGACGTACCGTCCAGCGCGGCCACAGTGCCGTGCAGCTTGAGCTGGCCCGGACGATCCGCGACGTCTTGCGCCAGCCCGCCAACCGGAACACTACATCCGCCGCCGAGCGCGGCGAGCATCGTGCGTTCCGCGAGGACAGCGCGCGCCGTCGTGTGGTCATGAATGGTGTGCACGGCGGCGCGCACGTCGTCGGCTCCAGCGGCCGCTTGAATCCCGAGCGCACCCTGCGCGGGCGCGGGCGGAAATCCAAGGTACTCATCGACGGCGGCGTGGCGGCCGATGCGATGCAGTCCGGCCGCCGCCAAAACGATCCCGTCCATCTCGCCCGCAGCAACCTTGCGCAAACGCGAATCGATGTTGCCGCGCAGCGCGACGATCTCTAGATCGGGCCGCTTGGCCATCAACAGCGCGCGCCGCCGCAAGCTGGCGGTGCCGATGCGAGCTCCGGACGGCAGTCGCTCCAACGTGCGCCCGCGCGCGACCAACGCGTCGCGTGGATCCTCGCGTTCCGGAATCGCGGCGATGACAAGTCCGTCGGAATCCTCCGTCGGCAGATCCTTCAAGCTGTGCACGGCGAGGTGAACGGTCCCCTCGCGCAGCGCTTCTTCAAGTTCGAGGGTAAAAAGCCCCTTGCCGCCGAGTTCCGGGACCGGCTTGGACTGTTCGCGATCGCCGCGCGTCACGATGATACGCAGCGTGACATCGTGGCCGCGCGCACGCAACAACTCCGCCACCTGTTCGGACTGAGTGCGCGCCAAAAGCGACCCACGGGTTCCGATCACAAGTTTCACGCCCACATCTTAGGCTCTGGTTCAAAACTCACCGTCGGATCAAGAGCGCGCGAGGACAAGTGCGACGAGCCGCGCCGAGGGGGCTGGATCCAGCCGCTATGGCGACGAGGTGCAGCGAAGAGCGTTTCGCGGAGCGAGCGCGTCTCCCACGCAGCCGCAGCCGGTCGACTCCAGGTGAATTTTGAAACAGAGTCTTAAGGCCACAGGGAACGAAAAAGGGGGCGCGCCGCGTGCGACGCGCCCCCTTGTCGGGATCTCGAAGAAGCTAGTCGTTTTGGAGCGCGATCACAATCCGCAAGACGTAGAAGAACATCATGGCGATGGACGCAAACAGCTGCAGAGAGGCCGCGACGTGCTTATCCGAAGGGTAGTGGTGCAAGACGTTGGATGTGTCGTAGAGAATCGCGATTCCCATCAGCACAACCATGCCAACAGAGAACCAGACGCCTAGATTAAAGCCCATCAACAGTCCCGCGCCGATCATGATCATGGCGCCGACGCCGCCCCACATGAGGGCTCCTCGCAGGAACGAGAAGTCTTTGCGCGTGTAGAACGCAATCCCCGTCAAGGCCGCGAAGCCAACCAGCGTGATGACGGCCGCCAGAGCAATCGCGTCGGGGTAAAACGATGCCGCGAAGTACAGCATCGGGCAGAAGATTATCGCGTGCGCCACGACATAGAGCGAGAGCGCAAAGTACTGCATCCCGACGGACTTGGCCGAATGAGCGGTCCGCGTCGCGAACCATCCAATGCCCATGAACGCCGCGAGGACAAGCACCCAGCCCATGGTGCCGCCGCCCACCAACTTCATCGCGATCGACTCCATGATGCCGGAGTTGAAAATCGCAACTTCCAGCATTGTGAACGCCGCGATCGCGCCGAACACGTGGAGATAGGTGCGCGTGATAAACGCCGCGCGTGTATTTACATCGGTATTAGCAACGGCGATTCCGCCGTCGTGCCAAGCCATTCTGTCACTCATCGAATTACCTCAACTGGTTTGGATTCCAGAATCTAGGGCGCATTCTACCCCACGCCAACCCGTGGGCAGAAACCGCAACCGGCGCTGTCCCCTTATATCGGCCGGCGCTGCGACCGACGGACGTGGCGCGCCCGCAGCGCCTGCCGTATCCGCCGCGCAGGCTTGGAACAGCGCCAAAGCCAACGGCGGGCAGTCCAATCTACGAACGGCCGGGTCGAGAGCGCTGGGATTTTATCCCGCGTCGGAATATGCGTCCGCTCGATGTCGGAATGCCCGCTCACCTGGTACGCCACGAGCGGCCAGCACGCGAACGCTTGGAGTCGCGGCAAGATCTCCCACGAGAAATACACATCGAGTGCGCGGAAGCGTTCGAGCCAGGGCGTCACGGTGGATTCGTCCGGTAACTCCGCCACGACCTGGGCGGCCGCGCGCCGCGA
Organism: Planctomycetota bacterium; assembly: GCA_021776785.1. Classification (GTDB taxonomy): domain Bacteria; phylum Planctomycetota; class PLA2; order PLA2; family PLA2; genus JAJFFF01. Next base: position 26,173 of record JAJFFF010000018.1, read on the forward strand.
GTACAAGATTGCATGGTTGCCGAACGCGTGGAGCACGCGCGCCAAGTGCGGGCCGTGCGGCACGAGCGGCGCGTTGGGAAACACCCCGAGAAAGCACAGGTCCCAATCCGCGGGCAGCGCGTCGAGGGAACGCGCCAGAAGCGCGCCCACGTCCGCGACGAACCCAACGTCGTCTTCGAGCACCAAAAACCGTTCGGCGCCGGTCGCCAGGCCCTCCTTCAGCGCCCGCCGGTGGGCGAGAAGGCAGCCGGCGCGCCCGTTGAACACGGGATTGTGACCGACGTCGATCTCGACGCCGCTCGTTTGGTGCAACGGCAACGCGGTCTTGAGCGTGCCGTACCTCGCCTGCATCGCGATCCAACGGTCGGTGCGGCGCGCGAGGTTGATACACGTCGCCCAGTCCACACCCGCCAGCGGATCCACTTCCATCCCCGGTCCCATCACGGGCGCAAGTCTGACACAAGCGGCGCGGGCCGGGTAGGGCGCGGCGCGGCGCGCATCCACACGACGTAGAGCGCAACGACGATCGCGGCGAGCAAGGCCAGGCCGGTGCGGAGTGCGACACGACCGCCCGTGCGACGGGGCGCGGCCGGAACGAATCCATCCCACGGTTGGTCGCGACCGGTGAGGTCCACCCAACCGGGCGCGGGCGCGGCGACGGCGCCGCCGACATAGCTGTGCGGCGCCGTGACGAGGGCGCGCACGCGTTCGCGCTTGGCGCGCTCGATCAACAGCGCCAGCGTGCCGTGGTCGTCCCAATCTTTGTCGAGCGACATGCCCAACCAAAGTGTGCTTTCGTCTTTCCACGCGGCGATCACGCGGCCCCCCGCGGACAGGAGCGGGCGCGGGGTGTCCGGCGGCAGTGTAAACACATCCTGCCAAACGGCGTCGCCCCACCACAGTCCCGCGGCGATGCCGCTCGCGACGCAGTCCGCGCCCCGCACGCGCGCCCATCGCTCCCTAGTTGCCGCGCCGCGAACGATCGAGAGTTGCGCATCCTCGGACAGCTGTGCCGAAATGCCCGCCGCTTCGACAGCCGCCCGCACATGCGCGGCGACCGGCGGCTCGACCGCGACACGCAGCGTGAACTTTGTAAGCACGATGCGGTTGTCGGCCGGGTACGCATCGTCCCCCGGCAACACGATCTCGTCGCGCCACGGAACGCGGTGCTCTTTCATGACGCCGTTTTCATCGCGGGTCGTGTACCACACCGTTCCGTTCTCCACGGCGAGCGCGTCGATGCCGCGATTGCGGGCGTCCGGCGCACGCCCGACGACAGAGATGCCATGTCCTCCGAAGCCGTCTTTGAACGTGGCCACAACCAACCAGTCCTCGTTTCCGCGCGCGAGGCCGTCGCGCGGAAGATCGACTTCGACGACAACATCGTCGCGGGCGAGGGCGGCCCGCAGCCGTGCGACTTCCGCTGCCGTGGCGTCGTGTGCGGTCCGGCCGTCGGGCAACACCGCCTGCATGTGCCTTCCGCGATCCCACGCGATGACAACGCGACGAGGCGCCGCTCCGAGAGGCAAAGCTGGCTGCGCCGCGGCCAACGCCAACAACACCACCGCGACGATCTCAAGCACCAGCAACCGGTCCAAGCGACGCTGCGGCGCGCCGCTTTCGGACGCACTCACGTCGCGCCACAACAGCAGCGACGGCCACGTGCGGGTCAACGGGCGCTGGCGCCGCCGCGCCAACCAAATCAAGAGCGGCACAACGAGCAACGCCCAGAGTGCTGCCGGTTGGGCCCACGTCATGCACTCGCTCCCCGCGCGACACCGAGGACGCGTTCGACTGCCGTGAGCAGATCGACTTCGGGTCCGGCGGAGGCATACGACGCGCCGTGCCGCTGCACGGCCTGCCGCGTTTCGCGCAAGAACTGATCCGCGCGCTTCGCGAACGCCTCCACCACCGCCGGCGTCAACGCGACACGCTGCCGTTCGCCGGTTTCAGCGTCGACGAGTTCGACGTTGGGCGCATCCGGAGCGCGCAACTCGTCGGGCGCCACGACATGCCCCCACGTCACGGCGCCCGCGCGACGCCGCAGCGCCGCCACCGCGCGCGTCACATCATCGTGTTCGTATCCGTCGCTCAAGAGAACCGCCGAGCGCGGCCCGGCGCCCGATGCAGGCGCGCGTTCGACGGCGCGCGCCAGCTCGGCCGCGGTCTGGTCCGGCAACCGCTGCAACGCCGTAAGCAACTCGACAAACCGTTCCGGCGCGCTGACCCACGGCGATGCGCCGGCGGCCGTGACGCATGCGACACGCGCCCCCGCGCGCAACGCAAGCCACCCCAACGCGGCCGCCAAACGCAACGCGTGCCGGTCTTTTTGCATCGCGCGCATCGACGCCGACCGGTCCAAGACCAGCAGCAACTGCGACTCGCGCGGCGCCTCGAACTCCTTCAACACAAGCTTGCCGAGACGCGCGTACGCGTTCCAGTCGAGAGCGCGCGTGTCGTCGCCCGGCACGTAGCCGCGATGGCCGGCAAACTCGACGCGCCCGCCGCGCTCTTTCACCGGCGAGCGCCCGCCGCCCCCGCGACCGGCAAGCGCTTGCGCGACCACGCGCTTTAAGACGTCAAGCCGACGCCGGAACGCGGCGTCGAACAACTCATGCGACGTCGCCGAGTCCATCACCCCTGGTACTTGGGTCGCCCGCCCCAGCCCAGCATGCGCCGCAGCCGGCTGTAGTGCGATCGAATGCCGACGCGAATGAAGGTGAACGGAACGGGGGACTCGCAGACCTCGAGACGATCTCCGTGGTCGATCTGGCGCGACAGCTGCCCGTCAATCACGACGCGCCCGCCGGGGTCGTCGTCGTCGCGCAGCGCCAGGTCGATGCGGGTCTGTCCCGGCACAACCAAGGGGCGGTGCGATAGCGCGTGCGCGCAGAGCGGCGTGATCACCGTGGCGTTCAGCTCCGGATCAAGGATCGGGCCGCCCGCCGCCATGCTGTAGGCCGTCGAACCGGTCGGCGTCGCAATGACGACACCGTCCCCCGCGTAGCGCAACGCGTCGTGGCCACCGATGCGCGCAGACACATGAAACACGCGCCCGCTTTGCAACCCGGTCAACACAACGTCGTTGAGCGCGTGCTGATGCCAGTCGCCGATGCGCGCGGATAGTCGCATGCGGTGGCGCAGGTGAATGCGCTCGTCCTTTACGCGACCGAGCGCTTCCTCCAACTGCCGGTACTCGACCTCAGTCAAAAAGCCCAAGCGGCCGAAGTTGACGCAGAGCGTTGGCAGCGCGCGATCGCCCAACCGGCGCGAGACGTTTAAGATCGCCCCGTCCCCGCCGAACAGCAACGCCCACTTGGCATCGCCTAACTCCAGCGATTTCGTTTGGCTCAAGTCGATGTCGACGATGCCGAAGTCGCGTTCCAACAGGGGACGCGACTCCTCCACCGCTTCGGAAACACCGGGCTTCTTGCTATTACCCAAAATCAGTACGGGGCCCATGGCGCAAGCGTAACGGCTGGCGGAAATCGCATCGAACGAAATCGCCGTCGCGCGGGCCTTACCTCGCGTCCCGGCCGGAGGCTGCGCGACGCGGCGATCGGCTTCGGAAGCCTAACGACGACCGCGCTAGCAGACGCCGGCGCGCAGCTCAGCCTCGGCGCGATCAGCGATGGCTTCGGGGCTAAGCCCCAGGCGCGCCAGCAATTCGCTACGGTTGCCGTGCTCGATGAATCGATCCGGCAATCCGAGCCGCACAAGGCGACTCGCCAGCGGTCCCAACTCGCACAGCGCCTCGGCGACGGCGCTTCCGAATCCGCCGTTCAGCGCGTGGTCCTCGATCGTGACCACCAACGCATGCTCGCGCGCAGCCGCGCCGACAAGTTCTCTGTCGATCGGTTTCGCGAACCGCGCGTTGTACACCGACGCTTCGATGCCGCGCTCCGCGAGCAGCGCGGCGGCTTCGAGCGACGGCTCAACCATGGCGCCGTACGCGACCAGCGCGAGATCTTGGCCGCCCTGCAACTTGATGCCCTGACCGAGCGCGATCGGCGCGTCGTTGCCGAGCAAAGACGTCATGCGAAACGGCGCCTTCGGCCAACGCAGCGCGACGACGCCTTCGTGGCCGAGCGCAAACTCCACCATCGCTTCCAGCTCCGCTAAATCGGCCGGCGCCAACAACGTCGTGCGCGGAATCGTCCGCAGATACGCGATGTCGAACGCGCCATTGGCCGTCATCCCGTCGCCGCCGACCACGCCCGCGCGGTCCATGCACAAGACAACATGCGCCGACTGCAACGCCAAGTCATGCACAACCTGGTCGTAGCCGCGTTGCAAAAACGTCGAGTAGATCGCCGCGACCGGCAACGCTCCTCCGCGGGCCAGTCCGCCCGCCAACGTCACCGCGTGCTGTTCGCAGATACCGACGTCGTAGTAACGGTCGGGATGCGCGGTCGCGAACGCCGCGAGACCCGTTCCACCAGGCATCGCCGCGGTAATCGCAACCAAGTGCGGCCGATCGTTCGCCATCTTCGCCAACGTCGGTCCAAAGTGCGCGTAGCAGTCCTTGGTCTCCGATGCGGGTTGCGGGCGCGGCGGACGCACCATCGCGGGCTCCGACGCCTTCGCCGTCACGGTCTTCTTGACGCTCTTCTTGCCGGACACGCCGTGATAGAGCGACGGATCGCGCTGCGCCGGCTCGTACCCGTGCCCCTTGTTGGTCAGCACGTGTAGGAACACGGGCCCCTTGGTTTCCTTCAGATTGCGAAGCGTGGTGATCATCCGATTGACGTCGTGACCGTCAACGGGACCGAAGTACCGGAATCCGAGCTCCTCGAAAATGAGGCCCGGGTTCATGTAGTGCTGAATCGCTTCCTTCACGCGCGGCAGCCACTTGGCGAGCGGCGTGCCGACGACCGGAATCGCTTCCAACGACTTGTGGATATCCCCCTTGAGCTCCAACCACTTGTCGGACGCGCGCACGCGATCGAAGTAACGCACCAGCGCACCGACCGACTCGGAAATCGACATCTGGTTGTCGTTGAGCACAACAAGAAGATCTTCGTCCGGAAGATCGCCGGCGTGGTTAAGCGCTTCGAACGCCATCCCCGCGCCGATGCCTGCGTCGCCGACCAACGCGACCGTCTTGCCGGGTTCTTGTCCGGCGTGTTGGCGCCCGAGGCGATAGCCCAAAGCACTGCTGACCGCGGTGCCCGCGTGCGACACGTGAAAGAGGTCGTAGTCGGACTCGTACTGACTTGTGAAACCACAAAGCCCGTCGGTTTTGCGCAGCGTGTGAAAACGGCTGCGGCGTCCGGTCAATATCTTGTGCACATACGCCTGGTGCGAAACATCAAACACCAAGCTGTCGGTGCCGGGTCCGATATCGAAAACGTAGTGCAAAGCGACCGTGAGTTCGACGACGCCGAGGTTGCTCGAGAGGTGGCCGCCGGTGCGGGTCACGCTGTCAATGAGAAACGAACGAATCTCGCCGCACAGCGTTTCGAGATCGGCGCGCGGAATGCGCTTGAGATCTTCGGGAAACTCGATCGTCGGAAGAAATTTCATGTTGCTCAGGAGATGCGTGTAACCGTGAATTCAGCGAGCGCGACAAGCGAAGCGACCGAGTCGCGATCCGGCCACGCGTCCAGTGCGTGTTGGGCTTGCTGCGCGAAGTGTGTGGCCCGTTGCCGCGAAGCGTCCAACCCCACCGCAGCCGGATACGTCATCTTATGCGCCGCGCGGTCTTTTCCCGCGCTCTTACCGAGGGTGGCGGAATCGCTGGTCTCATCCAAAATGTCATCCACGACCTGGAACGCGAGCCCGAGTGCGACGCCGTACTGCCGAAGGGCTGTGAGCTGCGCTTCGTCAGCCCCCCCGGAGATCCCGCCCATCGCCGCGGACGCCGAAAACAGCGCGGCGGTTTTGCGCTCATGGATCCACTCGACGCTGGCTCGGTCGGGTTGCTCGCCCTCGGCTTCCAAGTCAGCCATCTCGCCTCCCACCATGCCCTGGGTGCCGGCCGCTACAGCCAACTCGCGGACCAGCGCGACCGCGCGCAAGGGGTCGGCGACGTGGACGACCAAGAACTCAAACGCGTGGGTCTGCAGCGCATCCCCCGCCAAGATCGCCGTCGCCTCGTCAAAGTTTTTATGCACGGTCGGACGCCCGCGGCGCAAGTCGTCGTCGTCCAACGCGGGCAAGTCGTCATGAATCAGCGAGTACGTGTGGAGCATTTCCAGCGCGCACGCCGCGGGCATCGCCAGCGCGGCGGTTCCGCCGACCGCGCAACACGCGGCACTCGCAATCGCGGGGCGCAATCGCTTCCCTCCCGCGAAGACCGCGTACCGCATCGCTTCGTGGAGACGACGCGGCTCGCGAGCGGCGGGCGGAAGCCACCGATCCAAAGCCCCTTCGACATCCGCGCGCGCCGCTTGCAAAAGCGCGTCTAAGCTCACGCGTCCTCCCCTGTGGCCCCGCCTTCAGACTCGGGGTCATCGGCGACGAGCGGGTCTTCGCGCAGCATGCCGCGCGAGTCCCGCACGAGTTTTTTCACGCGCGCTTCGGCGGCGGCGAGCATCTCGTGGCACGCCTTCAGACGCTCGATCCCGTCCTGGTAGCGCGCCAACTGTTCGTCGAGCTTGAGTCCCCCCCCCTCAAGCTCCTCGACGACGCCCTGCAGCGCCGCCAAGTGATCTTCAAACGCCTGCGGATTCGCCATGCCCCGATTCTACGCCTCGTCCGAGCGGTCAGAAACGATCGATGTGATCTCGCCGGTGTGGAGCCGCGTCACGATTTCGTCGCCCGGCGCCACATCGTGCGCCGCCAAGACGATCCGGTCGCCTTGGCGGGTCACGCTGTAGCCGCGCGCCAAAACAGAAAGCGGCGACAGCGCGTCCATCTGTGCAGCGGCGCGGCTCAGCTTCTCGCGCTGGGCGGCGAGCCCCTGGGCCGCTGCCGTGTGCAGCCGGGCTCCCAAGTCATCGACGTGTTGGGCGCGCATGGCGATGTCCACATGCGGCTCGCGCAGCGCGCGACTCGACGCGAGGTAACGCCACTCGCGGCGCGCGCGCTCCAGCCCGCCGGCCAGAGCCCGGTCCAAGCGCGCGCGGAGGCGCGTCAGTCCGGCCATCACAGCGACCCGATCCGGCGTGATGAGCTCGGCGGCCGCGCTGGGGGTCGCGGCGCGACAATCCGCCACGAGGTCCGCGATCGTCACGTCGATTTCATGACCGACGGCGCTGACGATCGGCGTCTTGGCATGAAAGATCGCGCGGGCCACGACCTCTTCGTTGAACGGCCACAGATCCTCGAGCGATCCTCCGCCGCGCCCCACGATCAGGAGGTCGTAGCCGCGTTCGTCCGCGAGTTCAATCGCGGTCGCGATCTCGCGCGCCGCGCCGGCACCCTGCACGCGCGTCGCGACAACAACGATCTCTAGGGCGGGCCACCGTCGATGCGCCACGTGAATGATGTCGCGGAGCGCCGCGCCCGTCGGACTGGTCACCACGCCGATCCGTCTCGGCATCGCGGGCAGCGCCTTCTTCACGCTGGCGTCGAAAAACCCCGCCTCCTCGAGCTTCTTGCGCATCTGCTCGAACTTCACCTGCAGCGGACCCGCGCCGAGAGGTTCGACACGCTGGATGATCATCTGGTAGCGGCCGTTGGGCGGATAGACGGTGAGGTAGCCGCGCGCACGCACTTCCAACCCATCTTCGATCTCGAAGCGAAGGCGCTGCATCGTCGATCGCCAGACGACGGCTTGAATCTGCGCTTTGTTGTCTTTTAGCGTGAGGTAGCAGTGCCCGGACGACGGCACGCGCGAGCCTGAAATCTCCCCCTCGACCCATACGCCGCGGGAGTGCGCCTCCAGCAAGTCTTGAACTTCGGTTTGAAGTTCGTGAACCGTATAGACGCGCTCGCTCACGCCCCGTCGTCGGCGCGCAATGCGATGCGATCGATGCTGCGCGCGCGCCCCGTGGACTCGTCGATATCAAGCACGATGCCGCACACCCGCACGTCATCGCGGGCGACGGTGAACGGCGCGTACATCTTCGTACGAAAGACTTTGAGTACGTTGTGCGCGTTGCGTCCGATGACGCTGCGATACGCACCGCACATGCCGATGTCGCTGATGTAGGCCGTGCCCTGCGGCAAGATCTCTTCGTCGGCCGTCGGTACGTGGGTGTGCGTGCCGAACAGCGCTGTCACGCGTCCGTCGAGGTGCCACGCCATCGCGCGCTTCTCGCTCGTCGCTTCCGCGTGAAAATCAACGATGATGGTCTTGGCGGAGATCTTGGGTAAAACGACGTCCATCGCGGCGAACGGATCGTCGCTCGGATCCATGAACACGCGCCCCTGAAGATTGACGACCGCGATCAATCCGAACGGCGTTTCGATTTGCGTCCATCCCTCGCCCGCCGCTTCCTTCGGGTAGTTAAGCGGGCGAATGATCAAGTCGCCGTAGCGATCAAACAGCTTGAGAATGTCGGCGCGGCGATACACGTGGTCGCCCGTCGTGCAAACGTCGATGCCCGCTCCGCGCAGCGACTTGAACGCCGGTTGACTCACGCCGGAGCCCTCCGTCACGTTCTCGACGTTGCCGATCACGAAGTCGATCTTCTCGGACTTGCGATAGTCCTGCAAAATCCGGACGAGCATGTCGCGTCCCGGCGCACCGACGACGTCTCCGAGGCAGAGAACCCTCAACGGGCGTATTCCACGACGCGGGTTTCACGCACGAGCGTCACCTTCACCTCGCCCGGATAGGTGAGCTCACGCTCGATCTCTTGCGCGATGTCGCGCGCCACGCGCATCGCAAGCTTGTCGCTGATTTTCGCGTTGTTGACGATCACGCGCACCTCGCGACCCGCTTGGATCGCAAAGACGCGCTCGACGCCCGGAAACGCGGAGGCCACGTCCTCCAACCGTTGGAGTCGCTCGATGTAGCGGTCAAAGCTTTCGCGCCGCGCGCCGGGGCGACCCGCGCTGAGCGCGTCGCATACCTGCACAAGTACGGCGTAGATGCTTTCTTTCGGTACGTCGTCGTGGTGCGCCGCGATGGCGTTGACGATGACTTTCTTTTCGCCGCATCGACGCGCGACGTCCGCGCCGAGCGCCGGGTGGCCCCCCTCCATCTCGTGGTCGATCGCCTTACCGATGTCGTGCAACAGCGCCGCGCGCTTCGCGAGCTTGATGTCGAGTTTCATTTCGGCCGCGATCGCGCCGCACACATGGCTGGTCTCGATCAAGTGATCGAGCACGTTTTGGCCGTAAGACGTCCGAAACTTCAAGCGCCCAAGAAGGTCGATCAACTTGCCGTGCAAACCGTGCAGGCCGACGTCCGCCATGGCTTTCTTGCCGGTCTCGCGGATGTGTTGATCCATCTCCTTTTTCTGCTTGGCGACAACCTCCTCGATGCGCGTCGGATGCACGCGCCCATCCTGGATGAGCTGCACCATCGTTCGCCGCGCGATTTCGCGCCGCACGCCGTCGAACGCACTCACGACAATCACGCCGGGGGTGTCATCAACGATGACGTCCACGCCGGTCGCCTTCTCGAACGCACGGATGTTGCGTCCCTCGCGCCCGATGATCCGCCCCTTCATTTCGTCGTTGGGGACGTCCACCGTGGAGACCGTCGCCTCGCTCATGTGGGTTGTGCCCATGCGCTGAATGGCGGTGAGCACGATCGCGCGCGCTTCGGTTTCCGCCTCGTCCTGCGCCTCCTCAAGACGGCGCCGGATGAGCTTGCTCTTTTCAATGGCCAGCTCTTCTTCCAGGGCGGCCAAAATGCGCTGTTCGGCTTCCTCACGCGTGAGCTCGCTCACTTCCAGCAACTTCTCCGCGACCTGTTTTTCGCGCTCGTCGAGCTCCGCGTCGCGGTCACTCAACGACTTCTGCCGGTCGGCGAGCCGCCGCTCCTGCTTCGCGAGGTTGGCGTCACGACGCCCGATCTCGTCGTCGCGGCGCAGGAGTGTTTCTTCTTTCTTCGAGATCCGGCGCTCGGTCGAACGAATCTCGCTCCGCGCGTGCTCGGCTTCCTTCTCAAACGCTTCGCGGCGCGTGACGACTTCGCCGCGCGCGGTCACCTCGGCCTCTTTGATCAGCCGTTGCGACTCCTCCTGAGCCTTCTTGACGATCTCGTCCGCCGACGTGCGAGCGCCAGCCTCCTGACCGGTCACGAAGCGTTGATAGAGGTAGCGCCCGCCGAGAAAGCCCGCTGTCAGGCCCCCGACTGCGCCGAGCGCGATCTGCCCTAAGTCCATACTCCCAGCCCCTTTACAGCGGCCGAGACATGGTAGTGATTTCCAACAACCGCCGCTCGCGCGCCCGCCGCTTGCCTCCTAAGGGCCGCAGCCGTCCTCGCGGGGCGATTGATTTGGCCTACTGTGTCCCGATCTATCCAAAAACGCCGACGCCCAAAACGCTGTCGCGTTGTGCGGCCCGGCGGTGTGCCTCCACTTTAGTTGGGCACCGCTTTCCAGGTCAACATCCCACCGTCTTCGACCAAGACGGCGTATCGATACTGGTTGAGCCAGGCTTTGAGATCCACATCCACCAAAAACAGCGAGTGGCCGCCCTCGTCGATCGGAATCCGGGTGGCGCGCGGGCGGCTGGTGATGATGTTGCCGCCTTTACAGACCAGTTCGACGGTGTCGGCTTTGGGATCCACGCGGATTTGTAGGGTCTCGCAGACGATCTGATTGACGAGACGCCCGAGGCGATAGCGACCCAGAGTCACCTTGTGGAGCGTGTTGCGCCCTTCCATCGCCCGAAACTTCAGAATCTGGACCGATTCGTCGCCCTGATCGACAAGAAGGCGGCGCAGTTGCTGCTCGATCACGCGGCGGGCGCGCTGCGTCAACAACACGGGCCCTTTTTGCTCCGCGCCGTCGGCCTTCTTGCCCGGCCCGACCCCGCCCGCTAAGTCCGAATCTTTTTCGAAAAAGCCGAGCTTGCTCGCAATCTCTTTGATCGCTTCGGGATCGCCCAGGTTTCCGTCCATCAGCTTCTTGCCGAAGAATTCCTGGGTGGCGGTCAGCTTGCGCTCAAGCTCTTGCACGCGCCCGGTGAGCATCGTGTTGTCGCGCTCCAGGATGGCGTTTCTTTGCTGGAACACGCTCGCCTGATCCGCCTGCGCCTTGACCTCTAAGAAGTTCGACAGCCGCGCTTTTTGCACGCCGGCCTCGCCTTCGAGCTCCTTGATGCGTAAACGCAGCGGCTCCAAGCCCGCGCGCGACGCGGTCAACTCCCCGTTGAGGCGAAGACGCTCGGTTTCTGCGGCCAACTGCCGCGTCTTCCAATCGTCCGCACTTTGTTTGGCGTCTTCGTAGCGGCGCTCCGCATCGCGCGCAACACGTTCGAAGTCCGACGCGCGCTGCACCGCCGCCGCGTGCGCCGCGCCGGTTACTCCGCTGGGGTCACGCGGACCAAAACGCTGCGCGGCCCAAAATCCGCCGAGTCCGGCCATCACGCCAAACAGCAGCAACAGCACCAAAACGACGCCGATCGAAAACCCGCGGCGGTTGACCAGCGCGTCGAGGAGTCCGCGTTGAATGTCGCTGAGCGAGCGAAACGTCTCGTTGAGTGCTTTCGTACTCGTGATGACTTGGGCGGACTTGTCCGTCCGCTCCATCGTTTCCGCCATCTTGCGTTGCGACTCGTCGATCTTGTGGAGCGCTTGCGCGTTCGCGCGCAGCGCTTCCGCCATGGCAGCGAGCGGCGCAGGCATCTCCGACGGATCTAGAGGACGTTGCAACGATTTTTGATCGTCGTCATGTCTGTCGTCAGGCATTACCACCATCCTTCAAACTCTTTCAGCGTCGGACCGGAACGCCAACTCGCGAGCGACCGGCGCGTCAGTTCGCGTCGTTCAAACCGCTGCGTCCCGTTTACAAACGCCGTGCGTTGCGCGGGGTTGTCGGGTACGACCAACAGAATCTGGCCGAGGTGGCCCGGTGCAACCGTCACGCGCGGAGATGGACCCAACGCGGCAAGAATCGGCGCGAGCGCGGCCGGCGCGTCGGGCCGCAACAACGTCGCGGCCGCCATTGCGGGCGCGCCTCCCTCCGGAGAGGAGAGACCCGTGCTCGGCACCTCGTACGTAAACGGCGTCTCGCGCTCGAAGTTGTAAATCGTGAGCATCAAGAATCGGTGCGGCCCGGCTCGCATGCCGCTGCTCAAAACCGCCGCTTCGCCGGCGTCACCGTGCTCGCTCACCACCAACGCCACGCCGTCGGCGCGCGCAAGCCAAACCGCGACCACGCCGTCGGGATCCTGCGTGTTGCTCACCACGGGGTTGTCCTCGTCGGCCCAGTGCGCACGCAGGCGCGGATAGAACACGAAGAACACAGACGCGATCACCACAAGGGAGACCGCGGTGCCCAGGATCGGGACGAGGGGGTCAGAGCGCTGATTCATGGGGCAAACGGTGGAGCAACCCCTTGGACGACGCCGGGGGCGGCAATCTCACGAGCGAACGATTTTACGCGACGGGCTGCCCGGGGGGGCGATCTTCCCGGCAGCTTCCTGGCGTCGCAAAACCATAGGGCCAAAACCAAAAAAAAGGGATCCGACCGAAGTCGAATCCCTAGAAACATCGTGTGGTGGGCGTTTTAGCCAGCCGGCTTATCGCCGTCCTTGCCCTTGTCGCCGTCTTTCCCGTCCTTGTCACCTTTGTCCGCGTCGGCGGGCTTGGGCTTGGGGCGGAAGCGCGGGCCGACATACTCGGGCCACTTCTTGGACTTGTGATCCTTAAACCAAGTCATCGCCTGGTTGGGATCTTTAAACGCGGTCTTCTTATCGCCGTAGTTATAGGACGCGTACGCGTTGAGCATGATCAATCCCTTGATCTTGACCGCGTCGTAGCGCTTCTCGTAAGTGGCGCGCTTTTTCGGGTCGCCGCCGCGGGCGCTGGAATGCAAACCCTGCATCCAGCTCGCCACCGACTTGAAGATGTCTTTGCGGACTTTCCCTTTGAGGAGGCGGAACTGAAGCGCGCCTTCCAGCGCAAACGCCGGGACGGACTCGTCGGTGTGCTTGCCCGTTCCAAACTTGGTCACGAGGTCGAGAGTCTTCTTGTCGGTGGCACCGATCCAAGCGAGAGACTTAAATCCGTACTCAACCCACTCCGGGATGATCGATTTTTCGTCGAGGACTTTCTCAAGCCATCGTGCGACGTCTTTAGAAGCGGTGGCATCACCGATCTCACCGAGGACACGGACGCACTCCAGCGTCACGCGGGGACGCTTGCGCGCCTTGAGCCCTTTCATGATCGTCTTCACGATCTTGGTTTGGGCTTTCCCTTCCTCTTTAGTCTTCTCTTCACCCTTGGACTCAAAGAATCGGTACGCCTTCTTGAGGTCGACCAGCACCGCGTTGGCGTCGTCTTCAGGGACGCCTTTTTTCTTGTACGTCTGATTGAACGACTCGAGGTAACTCTCGACCTCCTGGATCGAGTACCTCGTAAGCTCTTCCTCGTCCTGCGCGGCGACTACGCCGGACAACAGGGGAAAGAGCGCTACGCCAGAGACAAGCAGAGCGAGAGTTCGCGTCAATTTCTTCATGGGACAACCTCAGCTTTCAGTATACCGAACGCACCGTCCGGCCGTTACGCCCTCGTGATTCGCGCGCGCTCGGGCAAACCGGGCGCACGCCGGCGGCGGGCGGACGGATGTGGGGCGTCTTAGGGGGCGCATGCGCGCCCCGTGGTCCCGCCCACTCCGTCCCTGGGCCTATTCACAAATCGCTTGCCAATGCGTCCGACGCGAACGATCCGAGGCCGACGATGCGCCCCACCGCGTGCACTCCGAAAAGCGCGTTGGTGACGACGATCGCGTCGGCAGCCGCCAAATCGGCCAAAAAAAGCGGTTTTTCGGCGATCTCAGGCCGTTTTGCGAGCAAGGCGGCGCGAGCTACGCCGGGTAAGAGCCGCTGGTCCGCAGGAGGTGTCGCCCAAACTCCGCCCGCGAGGCGGACAAAAAGATTGGCGGTGGTTGTCTCCCAAACCTCCCCCTTGTGTCCTATTAAAAGGGCATCGTCGGCGCCCCCCATGCGACGCCGTGCGGCTTCATAGTGGTCGCGCGCCGTTGTCTTCATGCGCACGGTGGCAGGGACCGCACCGGCGGGAACCGGGCAAAGCGTCCACGGGGCGTGGGGCGCCACGTAAGGGGCCGTCTCGACCAAGGGATCCTCGCCGGCTCGCAGCGTGATTCGCACGCGCCACGCCGCGCCGTCGCGTGGGACATCAGCCAGCGCGCGGTCCAGATCACCATCCCACACGAGGTCGAACGCGCGCGCGCCCTCGTCGAGACGCGCGCGATGCCGAGCGCGCAGCGCGACTTCGTTGTCTTTGACGAGCAGCGTTGTGAACACGCGCAGCGGCGGCGCATGCGGTGTGGATGAAGAGAGCGGCGTCACCGCCTTCATTTCCGCGCCTGCGACGCGGTTTGTCAACGACCGTGCAGCGTTGTGAATAATAGCCAAGCAGATGCGACTCGATTTGCCGGAGCTCGGCCGCCTACGCGTGGAGCGCGTGTCCAACCTTCCGGCGCCATCGGCGCGGCTGTGGCTGGCGCTCGGCAGTCTGCCGGGCCTAAGCATTCTCGATTCGGCAGCGGACGGCCGGTACACCGTGATCGGCGCGATGCCGATGGGTTACCTGCGATGGACGGGGACGCACGGCGAGATCTCGTTGCAAGGCGGTGCGCGCGTGCGCGAAACTTCGTTTCCGCAGCTGCTCCGCGGCGCTCTGTCGGCGACGGCGTTGTCGCCATCTGCGAGCGGCTGTCCGTATGGGCCCGGCTGGATGGGGTATCTCGGCTACGGCCTAAGAACCGTGTGGGAAGACGTGCCGGAACGGCATCCGAACGAGACCGGCATGCCGGACGCGTCCTTGGCGTACTACCCAGCCGTCGCCGTTTACGACGCCGAAGAAAAGTGCTGGCGGTTTATGTACCGCGAGGTGGGACGCGACGTTGTGCGCAACCTTCGTTCGTGTCTGATGTCGTTCGCGCAGCCCAGACCGTATCGATTGGCGAGTGCGCTTGCTCCGCGCATCGATCGCGCGGCGTACCTGCGCGCCGTGGAGCGCGCGGTGCAATACATCTACGCGGGCGACATCTTTCAGGTGAACTTCGCGCATGAATTTCGCGCGAAATTTTTGGGCGATGCCCTCGCGCTCTACACCGCACTCCGCGATGCCAACCCCGCTCCGTACGGCGCGTATGTAGACCTTGGGCGATACGGTTCGATTCTCTCGACGAGTCCGGAGTTGTTCTTACGGCAACGAGGCCAGCGCGTCGTCACCCGTCCGATCAAAGGGACGCGTCCGCGCGGGAACGACGCCGCGACCGACGAAGCCGAGCGCGTCGCGCTTTTGGCCAGCGAGAAAGATGCCGCGGAGCTGGCGATGATCGTCGATTTGGAGCGCAACGACTTAGGCCGCGTCTGCCGTCCCGGGACGATCAAGGTCGATGAGGCGGCGGTGATCGAGTCCTACACATCCGTCCATCACCGCGTGGCGCAGGTGTCGGGCGAGCTCGAAGACGAAACGGATCGCTTGGACGTCTTGGCGGCGACGTTTCCCGGCGGGTCCATCACCGGCGCCCCCAAGATCCGCGCGATGGAGATCATCGACGAGTTGGAAGCCGGGCGGCGCGGCCCGTACACGGGCTCGATCGGGATCCTGACCGATCAAGGAGACATGGAGCTAAACATTGCGATCCGGACGGCGCTCGTGGCCCGCGGCCACGTGCACGTGCACGTCGGCGGCGGCATCGTGGCGGATTCCGATCCCGCGCTGGAGTACGAGGAGACCCTCGACAAAGGGCGGGCGATGTTTGCGGCCTTACAACCGGAGTCGCCTTCGGCGTAGCCTGCGATGAATCGGTGGATTGCACGATTTTTGCGCTCGCGGCGCGAGAGCGCGTCGCCGCACACCTTGCGCGCGTATCGCCAAAACCTGAGCGAGCTGGCGCGTTTTCTCGACGGGCAGGGCGTGACGAAGCCGGCGCAGATCACGCACCGCGTGTTGCGCGCGTTCTTAATCGATTTGCACGGCCGCGGTTTGCAGCGCGCCACGCTCGCGCGCTATCTGGCTGCGACGCGCGCGCTGACTAAGTTCTTGTTGCGCGAGGGCGCGCTCGCGAAGGATCCGGCGGCGGCTCTGAAGACGCCGAAAAACCAGCGACCGCTTCCGCTGCACCTAGGCGAAGAGGACACGACGCGCCTGATCGACGCGGCAAAAAACGCGCGCGACCGCGCCATCTTGGAGACGCTGTACGGCGGCGGCCTTCGCGTCTCCGAGTTGGTCGGGCTAGACATCGACGACGTGGACTTGGTCCGCGGCGTCGCGCGCGTTCGCGGCAAGGGTCGCAAGGAGCGGCTCTCGCCGTTGGGCGGCTGCGCGGTGCGCGCGGTCCAAGCGTGGCTTGCGGAACGCCCGAAGAGCGACGACCCGCGCCCGATCTTTTTGAACTGTCGCGGCGGGCGGTTGAGCGCGCGTTCCGTGCACCGGCTGGTGCGCGAGTGCGCCGAGCGCGCCGATGTCGATCCGCGCATCACGCCGCACACGCTCCGGCACAGCTTTGCGACCCACCTCTTGGATCGCGGCGCCGATTTGCGCGAGGTGCAGGAACTGCTCGGTCACAAAAACATCGCGACCACGCAGATCTACACCCACGTTTCGATGGAACGGCTCAAAAAGGTCTACGAGGATGCGCATCCGCGTTCGTAACAGCGACGGCCCGTCGAAAATGCAGCCGCGGCTGACATCGCCGGCGCGCGTGCGTATGTAGAAGCGTGAGAAGTCCCGGCGCGTGGATCACGGCCCTTGTTTTGTGCGGCGGTACGCTTGCGGCCGGGCCGATGACGAAAAACCGCGCGGCTCCCGCGCGGGACGCGGCGTGGCGGGCCGAGGGCGGTTCGGCGGGGACGACCAAAGCGGTCGAGCGCGCGCTCGCGTGGCTGGCGCGCCATCAGCACAAGGACGGCTACTGGGACGCGGACGATTTCGGGCGCGCGGCCGGGAACCCGACCGAAGGGAAGGGCGGCGGCTGGCACGGCGAACCGCAGCCGTGTCGCTTCGACGTCGAAGTCACAGCACTCGCTACGATGGCGTTTTTGGCGATGGGCCACACGCACAAGGCGCGCGGGCCCTATCAAAAGCACATGGCGAAAGCGCTGACATGGCTGTCGCAGTCCGCATCGGGCGCGACGCTGTTCGGCGTGGGCTATGCAACCCAAGCGTTGGCCGAAGCGTTCGATCTGACCGGCGACGAAGAGCTCAAAGACGCGATTGAAAGCAACGTCGATATCCTGATCGACTCGCAACATCCGCGCGCGGGCTGGCGGTACTTTGCGCACTCGCGCATGGCGTCGGGCGTGCCGACGACGAGCGCGGTTGTGCCGGCGCTCGCTGCTGCGCAACGCGTGGGCATCAAAGTCCCGAAGCGCTACCGCAAACCGATCCTCCCGTGGCTCGACGGCTTGATGGACAAAAAGACCGGGCGCGTGAAGTACCACGTCGGGGCCGAGCGCTTGGGCTATACGCCGACGACAACCAACGCCGCCTCCACGTTGTTGATTCGCGCGTGGCTCGGTGAAACGAAGAGTCCACGCTTCGAATCCGCCGTGAAAGCGGTGATGAAACGCAAGCCGAAGTGGTCCATTAAGTTCAAAGAGATGATCGTCAAGGGCCGCAAGCGACGCGTGCAGATCGGATACTTACAGCACTACTTTTGGTGGCACGCATCCGACGCGTTGGCGATTGCAAAACACCCCGTACGCAAGACTTGGTACGGCGCACTCAAAAAAGCGCTAATTCCCAAACAAAAGAAGTCCGGCCACCTGGCAGGGTCGTGGGATCCGGTAGGAACGTACGGCAAGGTCGGCGGGCGCGTGTTCTCAACAGCACTCTGCACGCTGGCGTTGACGTCCCCGATCCGCTACGCAGACCACGAAAAAAAACGCGACTAGCCGGACGCCGAACAGCGACAGGCTAGGCCCGGGATCGGGGGCAAGGTCACCCGTGGATAGCATCGAAAGATCATGCGTGACTCACGATTCGCTAACGGACGACTGACCTCGTCGACTCAAAAGCCAGTTTATCAGCACAATCTGAACGACGTGTTGAAGCGCCTGTTTGTCTGCATACTCGTGGATGTCGCCAGGTGTAATGCCACCTCGCCACGAGAAGAGATCGGATGACAGCAACCTGCCGCCATGCGTAATCTGACTCCTAAGACGATAGAACTTCTTAAGATCTTTCTTCGCGACACTTCCGGCAGTGTATTCATCGACAAATTTGTTGAAAAGCTGTGTTGGTCCCGCGGTCTCTTTCTTGCCGCATTGTGGGCAGAAACGCTCATCCGCCGGAACAGGGATGAGAGCTTCAACAGCACTGACAAGAGCGAGAATCATAGCCGACTGGGACTGCAAGAAGGTCCTGCTCGCGAACTGAAACCAAAAGCAGGCTCGCAGAAACTGTTCACGATCGTCTTCAGCCAGCTCAAGAAAGGTCTGCACAAGATCGTCCATCTTCGCCGGGAGCTCTAAGGCATCGCCTAGGGCAATTCCCAAGCGTCCGTAGTACTTTCCCGGTTCGACCGTGTTGAGCGGCTGGACTGAATCTATTGAAGAGAACTCATCGGTTTCAGAGTGAGCTTTGGGCCATGTGTACATTTCTTGCGCGTACACACTCGTCCACTCTTCGGGGCCGCGTTTTCCGTCTACAACGGGCAAAACCCAGTACTTTTGCAGAGCACTTCCATGTCCGTACACGCGAAACCGTAGTACGCACGCCAGGAACAACTCGAGTTCCCTGCGTCGAGTTTCTTTCCTGATGTTCTTGATGCTCATGTCCGCACTATCGCGAAATCGAAACTCCAACAGAAACGGATGCGCGCCCATTGCCTCGTTGGTCTTTGGTGCTTCATCTGGAACTGGGAGGATCTGAAAAACACTGCCGTACCGGTATGCGCCGACTACAGGCACAGGCGAGAACAATGCGTAGTGAGTAACCTTCGGTTTCAACTCCGCCAACACGTCGGCAGCAATGCGTTTGCGAAGTGTTTGCAGATCAAGTTTTGTTAGGCCCGGACCACCATTAACATGCTGAAGTCGACCTTTGCGGTACGTCAGCCTGAGAGCGTAGTTGGTTTGATCGCCAGGGAATACGATCGTGTCTTTGTCTAGCGCTTGCGCAGACCCAAAATGCCGGGTGATCACGTGCTCAATCTCAGCTTGGTCGCAATTGCAGATGCTCAGTTCTGCACTAAGGTCGGCTTTTTCCATACATTTCTAAGTGTAGCACTGCGCTAACTAGGTTTATTGAGCTGCGCGCTGCACACACGTGGCTCGTTCGAGTCGACGTCGGGATCATCAAAAGAGAACGAAAGCTCCAGACTCCCGTTTGCCCGCACGACTTAATCTTCGGGGGGGAAGAGAGGAACAAGAGGCTCTGACCAATGACCGTGGGCGTATCCGACGAGCACGACACGAGCACCAGTGAGAGTGTGAGCGTTATGAGTGTGCGCATCTCTAGTTCCCCGGGCAGTTCTTGATTTGTTTTTGAGGGCCGTCACTTGGTCGTCGGTTAGAGGAACGTCAAGGGCCTTTCCAGCACCGGCGAGCTTTCCAGGCCCATCATTCCATTTCTTCACCTCTGCGTTCCCCATCGAGCATGTACCGCGAGGGCCTTTTCATCTTGCCTGTTCCTCTTTAGGAACTTCGGATCATCAGGACCCAGGCATGGGGCGATTTTCGCCGTTTCGAAACAATCACATCCCAATCGGGTCGCTAGGTCAAACGACGCAGATCTCGAACCATCATGCGGGCGACCCGCTGATGCGTGTTGTTTGCGAGGTGTGGACGCATCGAGAGGAAGGGAACGGACTACGTTTCGTGCGCGGCGGCACGACCCGCGCTCGCAATACGTGGAGCGCTTCTGGGACAGTCCAGTTTGTCGAGATCAAGGAGAGAGGACGACGCGACCCACCGGGTCGTTAGGACGAACGACGCAGAGCTCGGCAAACTGGGCGGCCCAGAATCCACTCCTTGCAAACAACGCGCGTCAGCGGGTCGAGACGCGCCAGGTGTTGCCGTCGCGGCCCGTTGCGTTGACTGCCGGTACGCCGTCGATGTGGCTGCCGGGTCCGCCTGCGGAGAAGGCCGCGCCCGCCGGGATCGGCGCGCCGGGGCCGTTGTACACCTCGGTCTCGGTAAAGAGGATGTCGCCGGACTGGTTGGCGAAAAACGTCTTGCGGCCGGAGACGCCGAATTTTTGCGGCCATGCGTACACGCACCACGTCGACTCGGCGCGGGCCGAATCAATATCGGGATCCGCACCGCCGCCGGGCAGTTCGAGGATCCCTTCGCCCGACGCACGCGGCAAGTAGATGCGGTAGTAATACCCGTTGCGAAACATCTCGCCGATGGGCGAAATCTGACGGAAGCTCGGGTTGATCGTGCCGGGGAGTAAGAACTTGGTTCCGCCGGCCGCCGCGCGCACCGCGACGTTGCCCGACATCTCACCAAATGTGCCGAATTCGCCGGAGCCGTTGTCGTTTAGGTCCGCCTCTTTGCGATTGGCGAACTGCAACTGGCTCTGCACGACCTGGCGAACCGTCGCCATCGCCGCCGTCTCATTGGCCTCGACTTTCGAGCCCAATAGATTCGGGAGCGCGATGGTGACGATGATCGCGATGACCACCAAGATGATGAGCAACTCCAACAAAGTGAAGCCGCTGCGACGTGCCCTCAAACTCATACCCACTGCGTTATCGGGCATCTCGCCGGACCACTTGAGAACAGGCCCGCGAAGCCCATTCCAGAGAGACCCGTAGAGAGTTTCCAGCCAACGCTAATGCCGCGTGCGGGAATTACGAAAAAGAGGCGGGGCCTTATGAGCAAGAGCACTGCACAGCGTCGTCGTTATATCGTTGATCCCAAGCTGCAATACCGCGTAGCGTTCCAGATTCTGGGCGCGTTACTCGGCGTCGCCGCGCTCTGGATCGTGGGCATGATGGTGCTCGCCGGACCAGAATCGGTGTCTCAACTTGAGCCACTCGAAGTGCGCCAGCTTCTGTTTCGCGTCAACGCGATCTACTTCGGCCTCGGCGCGACGATTGTCGTCGTATTGACGCTGCTCCTCACGCATCGCGTAGCGGGCCCGGCGTTTGTCATCGGCAGGGCTTTGCGCACCATGCAGGACGGTGAATACGACGTGCGGCTGAGCCTGCGCGACAACGACTTCTTAACGTCGTTGGCCGGCGACGTAAACAAACTCGCGCAACGCCTCGGCGAGCAACACACCAAGCGCGATGAGCTTCTCGCTGACCTCGAACGCTGCATCATCGAAGGCGACACGAACGCGGCGCGTGAACTGCTGGCGCAGTTGCGAAGCGCGGCCGTCAGCGACGACGGCCCGCAAAGCGCGGCACCCGCGGCCGAGAGTCCCGCGCCCGCCGCGCACGCGTGACGAGCGCCAGCGGCGCTCGTGCTGCTGATTCGGACATCTGATCAAGTTCTGTCGAATGTCGAGAGGCGGCGTCGAGTACGGTTGGATCAGGAGATCAACCATGCGCGAACCGAATTGCCCCGACTGCCGCCAACGGATGGAGGACGGATTCCTCGTGGACTTTGGTCACGGTGCGGTGACGCAGACGGCTTGGCAGCCCGGCGCACCCGTCCCGCGAAAATTTCTCGGCATGAATTTGGGAAGCGTCAAGGTCAACAAGACCGAACTCAAACCGGTGCGATCGTTACGCTGTAGTCGCTGCGGCCTCCTGCGCAACTACGCCGAGTGACAAACATCGTGATGGGCCCCGGGATGAATGCGAACGATGGACTCAACGCTCTTCGAGCATCGAGTCAATCGTGCCCCGGACGTGCGCGGGGGTCATTTGAAGCGCCGCGCCGATGTCGGTGAGCAACGCTCGCTCTTCGTCATGGAATTCCCCATCCGCAAGCGCAACAAAAAACGCCGCACGAATGACGAGCTCCTTGCCCTCGGAGTTTAAGTTGCCCGCAAGCTCCCCAAGTTGGTCGGTGAGGCTTTTGTCGCTCCGCTCGGCCTTCTTGATCTCGTCGTGGATCGCTTGCTCGGAGAGCTCCCGACCGGCGACGCTTCCATAAACCTCGCGGATCGTCTTGATCTCCTCGGCATCGACGACGCCGTCGGCCACCATCATCATGACCATCGTCCGCTTCACCGCGCGTTCAAACTGCGCCTCGATCTCCGCGTCCACCGCCTCCGGATCGTAGTCGAGCACTTCCATCTCGTACGTCGCCTTGCAGCGACCGCACTCGATGTACTCGCCGAGAAGATTGAGCGGAATGACCGGGATAAAATAGAGACTGAAAAAGCGGCGCACACGCCGGTGCGCGTACGGCTTTTTCTCCACACACCGAGGGCAATGAAACTGCCCCCGCTGCTTCGTCATCGTGACGCCCTTGCTTCCAAAGATGATGATCAACATCGCCACACTCCCGCCCGAGCGTAGCAACACCCACCGTTTGGCGCCGCCCAAAAAAAAGGCGCCCCCGGCCGTGCCGGAGGCGCCAAAGCGCGACCCCAACGGGATTCGAACCCGTGTTGCGGCCTTGAAAGGGCCGAGTCCTAGGCCTCTAGACGATGGGGTCATCGGGGTCTGTCACGCCGACTCGGCTAGCGCGACAGCGCGGCATTGTAGCTAGTTCGGGTCGCCCGTCACGCGTTTGAGCGCGACGCCCACCATCACCATCACCAAAAACAGCCCGGCGACGATCCAGGCGAGCTTGCGCTCGGCTTCCGGGTTCGCGCTAGCGATCTTCGCGCGGAGCGTCTCGACCCATCGGTCCCACTCCGCACCGGTCCGTTCCCAGTTCACCGGCATGACTTTGCCGATCTGATCTGGGCGGCGGACATGCGGGGGAACCTTGACGCCGGGGCGCACAGGAATTTGCGCCGTGGCCGAGTGCGCCAGCCGCTCTTCGATCTCCGGCCGCAGGAGCCAGTCGATCAACGCCCGCCCGGCCGCGGGATGCGGCGCCCCCTTGATGAGGACGAGCGAATTCGGGATATACATGACGCCCACGTCGTCCGCGCCGGCGTCCGGGAACACCGCGTCCACCGGCTGGCGCTGCTCCTGAGCCACGCGAAAATCGTCGGTGTCGGTCCATCCGAACGCGAAGCGGCCCGCGCTCACTTCTCGCATCACGTGGCTGTTGCCCGTGACCCACGTCACGTCGTTTTTGACCAAGAGATCGAAGTACCGCCGCGCCTCCGGCTCGTCGTTGACAAACAGCGCCGCCGCGTGCGCCGCCGTCGTTCCGGTCTCCGGCCGCGCCATACACGTCTTCCCGCGCCACTTCGGTTTGGTCAGGTCCCACATCGACGTGGGCCGATCGGCCTTCGGCACGAGGTCGGTGTTGACGATCAGGATGCGAGCGCGCGCCGCAAACCCCGTCCAGTAACCCTCGGCGTCTTTAAACGCCGCCGGGATCGACGCCGCGCTGGGCGAGCGGTACGGCGCGAGTACGCCCGACATCTTCAGCTTGATCGTCGTCGCCAACTCGTTGTTCCAGTACACGTCCGCCTGCGGATCCGATTTCTCCTGGATCAGCTTGCGCACCAGGCCGACCGTCTTGTTCGCCTCGGTGTCGTAGATCGCCTTGACCTCGATCCCTGTCTCGCGCTCGAACTGAGAGAGCACTTTTTCGGAGTGCTCGCGGTCGAGCGACACGTACACGGTGACGCGCGGCGCGGGCTTGCCGTCCTGGGCGCCGGCGACGGCGATCAGGGAGAAAAGCGAAACGACGATGTTACGCATCGGTACCAATTTTGTATCGTTTTAGATACACTAACTTCCGTAGGACGGACGGCGCCCCGCGCCCCCTTAGACTCCCTTGTACTCGGCTGGCGTAAGGCCGTGGGCGCGGATTTTCTTGTGCAGGTTGGGGCGCGAGATGCGTGCCATCGCGGCGGCCCGCGTGACGTTGCCGTGGTTGCGGCGCAACAGGTCCATGATGTAGTTGCGCTCCCACTCCTTGCGCGCCGCGGCGATGCCCGCCTCTTCCTCGTCGGCGCGCTCGGCCTTGTGGTGCACCAGAAACCGGAGCTTGCGATTTTCGCGGTCCACGGCGCGGCGTTCGAGGCCGCGCTCGATCGTCACCAGCACCTCTTTGAGCTCAAAGGGCTTGCGCAGATAGTCGTAGGCGCCCGTCCGCAGCGCGTCGATGGCGTTTTCGACGGTGCCGTGGGCGGTCATCAAAATGACGACGGCGTCGCGATCGAGTTCGTGCACAGCGGCCAAGACATCGAGGCCGCCAACGTCGCTCATCACCAAGTCGGTCAAGACCACGTCGTAGGGCGTGCTCGCCAATCGCTCCAACGCGTCGCGCCCATCCGGGACGGCGTCCACTGCGTAGCCCGCCTTCGCGAGCCCCTTCACCAGGAAAAAGCGCAGGCTCTCCTCGTCGTCAACCACCAGCACGCGGGTCGGGGCGTCATGCGTCACACCCCTCCCATCACGAATCGCGTGCCGAACGCAGCGAAATCGTGAAACGCGTGCCCTTGCCGGACTCGCTCGCCACGTCGAGGCGCCCGCCGTGCGCCGCTACCAGCCGCTCCGCCAAAAACAGGCCCAGGCCCGCTCCCTCGCGCCCTCCCGGCCTCGTCGTCACAAACGGCTCAAACAAGATCGCGCGGATGCTCGGGTCCACGCCGGGACCGTCGTCTTCAATCTCGATCTCGACCGTGTCGCCGGCGACGCGCTGCCGGACCGCGAGCACGCCATGGTCGCCCATCGCGTTGACCGCGTTGCGAATCAGATTGCTCAGCACTTGCCGCAACATCGCCGCGTCCCCGCTCACCCGCGCCGGCGCCAGTTCGCGCGCGACAACGATGCCGGCGGGCGGCCGCACCTCGGCCAAAGCCTCCTCGACCAACGCCGCCCCGTCGCACGGTGCGAGCTCCGGTTCCGCGCGCGTCGCCCGCAACAGCGCGTCGGTGATGCCGACGCCGCGACGGGCGGTCTTGCGAATCATGTGCAGCGACTCCGCCACGTCGGGGTTGGGGTCGTCGCCCAGCGCCGTTTCCGCGCAGCCCAACACGCCGCCCAACAAGTTATTGAACTCGTGCGCGATCCCGCCCGCCATCGTGCCGACGCTCGCGGCGCGCGCCGCCCGCACCAAGGCGGCCGTGCGCGCTTGCACCTTGCCCTCGAGACCGGTGCGCAGCTCCGCGTTCTCACGTTCGGTGGCTTCGACCGCGGTCGCCGTTTCGTTAAACACGTGCGCCAGGCGCGCCAGCTCGGCCGCCGAGCCCTTCGTTTGCAAACGGGTTCCGCGCTCGCCGGCGCCGAACCGACCGACCGCCGCGGTCAGAGCGCGTACCGGGCGCACGACCGCGCGGTGCAACAGGAGAGCCTGGCCTGCGAGCAACACCAACAAAAGTCCCGTCCATGCCGCGACGGTTCGCCACGCGACCTGAGCGCCGTGGCGGGCGGCCGCCTCCGCCCGCGCATCCCGGAGCCGCGCCAACCTCTCGGTCACCGCGGCTCCGGTGCGCGTCAATACTTCGGCGCGCACGGCGGCGTGTTTTTCGCCGCCCGTGCCGCTCGGGTCGGAAATCGCGGCGCGCAACGCCGTCCTCAGGGGAACCTGCTGGAGTGCGCCGACCTCGTCCACAAACAGATCGAGCGGAAGATCCGCCAGCGCGTCCGCGCGCCGCGCGTCCGCCGCCAACGCCGCGGTCGCCGAGAAATCCATCGTCTCGTCCACGAGCGACCGCGCGATCGACTCGAAGTGACCTTCGGCCTCGCGCAGGAGCCCGTCGGTGCGTTGCACGAACGCGCGTTGACTCACCGGTCGCCAAGCAAGCAACGCGAGCAACACCGCCACAGCGATCGTGGCCGCGCCGATCCACGCGATCCGACCGAACAAACTCATGATGTTCCTCGCACGGTGTCGGCACGCGCCAACATGTCCAAGGAAACACGATGGCCGCTCGCGTGCGCCCATGCAAGGTCGATCGTGATGCGGAGGCGGCGCGGCCTCACCGACGGCATCGGTTTGCCTTGCATGGATCGCCGAACGGATGCCGCGGCGAGCCATCCCGAACTCTGCGCGCTCGGTCGAACGTGCAGCGTCGCGCGTGTTTGGATCCAGTCCGTGCTCACGGCGACCTGGGTCGGCTTCGCACCCGTGGTCGCACCCTCGGCAATCCAAACAAGATCGGTGCGCATCGCGTGTTTCCGTTCCACGGTCTTGAATCCAGGGAGTGCATTTCCCGCCGCGACGGCCACCCGTTTTGCATCGGGCGCGAACCGTCTCACGATGCGTGCAAGGTGATCGCGGTCCACGATGAGCGGAACCGTCGCTTCCGCGCGCATGGAAACTTCGACGATGCCGGCCTTGGGCAGCGCTCGGCGCGCCAGCGCGGCAGCTTGAGCCCCCAACGCGACCACGACGGCCGCGTCCTTGTGTTGTGCAAACACAACCCGCGCGCGCGCCTCGTCCTCGCCCAGGTCCACGAGCCGCCGCCGTTGCAGCCCGCGAAACCGTTCGAGCGCGCGCCACGCCGCGCGATAGATTTCGCCGGACTCGGCGGACTTAGCCCAGCGAACAAACAGGACCGGTCGGTCCTTGCCGGCGTCGCGACCGCTCTCCTGAGCGACCGCTACGCCAAGCGCGCATAAGATGACAACGAAACGCCTCATGGTTCCCCCAAACAAGTGCGGAACCGTCGTACCCGATCACTTGACGACTAGGTCCAACTCCGCCACCAAGAAGTCCGGATCGCGAACGCCTTTGCCGGTCACATCGGCCGCCACATCGTGCGTTTTGTACCTCGCGCGGTGCCAGAGTTCCACGCGCACGCGCTTGGGTGCTGCGCCGGAAAAGCGAAACCGGTGCTCCACGGTCACGAGTTGGTCGGGAACGAGGCGGGTGTCTTCCACCAGTGTCTTCGCGCGCCAGAACGGGACGTGCGTTCGGCCGTCCGCATCCGCAAAGACCTGCGCAAACTCCCGTCCGGCAAAGCCCGCGAAGTCGCGATCGACGCGGCGCTCCTTCCATTCCTTTTCCGAGTATCCGGCGTGGTCGGGCACGGTCGGTCCTTCGACGCGTTCCGTTTCGCCTTCGGGAATCACGACCAGCAAGAGGTGCTTGTCGCTCGATCCGGTCGGCACCTTGTGCCCGACGCGCCGCGGTCGCAAGGTGGTCCGCACCGCGATCGTGTCGCCTTCTCGCTGCGCCAACCCCTTGACGACGACCGACGCGCGAATCAGCGAACGCCCTTCAAACGAATGGTCGTGAATCTGAGCCTTCGGCCGCCGCAGCGCGTTGACGGCGATGCGGCGCGCGAGTTTGCTCCGCTCCATCGACGTGCCGGTCGGCATATGGCAGGTCTGGCAGCTCTGATGCTCTTCCTGGGTCGCCGCCCAATCCGCCCACTCGCGGTAAGTCGCGAGCGCGGGCAGCCCGCTCGGCGTGGTGTACTGATGGCATCCCGCGCACAGGGCGCTCGTCGCAAAATACGGGTTGTGGACCGGCCCCATAAAGAGGTAATCGCTATCCGCCAGCGGACCGTTGATGCGTTTGATCGGACCCGGCACACTCTTGTCGTCCGGGTTGGGCCGCCCCAGCTGTAACGACCCGCGCACACCAGGGCGTTCGAAGTCCTCGGTGTGGTGCACCTTGTGACAAAAGTCGCAGTGGTTTCCAAACGCCGCGGTGCCCGTGATCGCGTTCAGGCGCGCTTGCTGGCCGTCCAACGCGGCCTCGGGCGCATGGCAGGCCGCGCACAACCCCGGATCGCCCTCGGCTTTGCCGGCCGCGAGCGCGGGCAAGAAATCGCGCTCGTAGACAGCCTTCGTCACCGGATTGCTGGCCGCATACGCGTGCCGCGAGTCGCGCCACTCCTCATAGGAGTTGCGATGGCAGTTCCCGCAGTTCCAAATCTCTTTTCGCGTGTTGCGATGAGGATTGATGAACTTGTACCGCGCGTCGTCGCTGTAAGGCGATGGCTCCAAAATGAAATCGATGGTGCGCATCTTCTGCATCAAGATGGCTTCGACGCCGTTGCGATAGCCGGGGGCCGCTGCGCTGATCATGACGACCGCCGGAACCCGGCGGGTGCGCAACACAAACCGCCCCTGGCGATCGGTGCGCGTCGCACTCCCCTCCTGATGACGAAACATGACGACCGCGTCCGCGAGACGACGGCCGTCGCGACCACGCACGGTTCCCTTGATGGTGACGGGCTTCTCGTTGCGCACCGCGTCCTGTTTGATCCGGACGCGATAGTGCTGGCCCTCGCCGACATAGGTTCCGACGCGCACGCCGTAACCCTCTTCGATTTTCTCGTCGGCGTCGTGGTAGTACTGCACGTAGATGCGGTTCTTATCGCCCTTGTGGAACCAGATCTCCGCGCCGCCGTTGTTGGCGAAGTTGCGCGAGACATCAAAGCACCACCAGCGCGCCCGCAGGCGCCCGTCCACAACGCGCCCGGTCCCCACGGTCACCCACGCGCCGCCGATGTCTTGCTCGTCCACGCCGTCGGAGCGAAACGTGACTTCGTTCCCGTCCTGCTCGAAGACGAGATCGTAGTTGTAGTTGCCAAAGCGAAAGCGCCCCGTGAAGTCAGCGGACGCTTGCTCTTTTTCGCCATGCCCGACCGGCCCCGCCGGCGCAGGTGCCGGGGGAACGAGAGCGCGCTTGGTCTCGTAGTCCTTAAGCCAACGCGACAAGACCTCGGGCTTGGCTTTCTTGCGGTACTTCCCGACCGGCAGCTCCTCTTTCGAGAACAGCATGGCCATGATGAGCAGCACCGCGACGGGTACCAGGAGCAAAACGCGTTTCATTGAACGGCGGGACAGATCGAACGGAAGTTGCACGAACGACAAGCGAAGCCGGGTGTGGCTTCATAATCCTCTTGGCGCGCGGTGTTGGAGTCAGCATCGGCCAACCGCTCCCGCATCGCCGCGATGGATTTTCGCATGACGTCGCTCACTCGTTCACGATCTTCCGCGGAGACCTGCCGTAATTCGACTTGGCCCCCCGTCAGGAGGTAAACCGGCGAACCGCGTACGCAGTCCGGGTCCACGTCCCATTTTGCCGCCGCGAACAGGCCGTAGAGCACGACCTGATCCTGGTTGCGCTTGTCGGGCCGGCCCGTTTTCCAGTCCAAAAGGAGCACTTCGCCGCGATGACGACACGCAAAATCCGGCACGGCGAAGACCTTGGTGCCTTCAAACTGGAACGTATCGAGCGTTTCCATCGGCAGCCACTGGTCGATGTCGGTCTCGCGAATCAGCCCGTACGCCGCAGACTCAAAAAAGTTGCGGACGGACTCGCCGATTTTTTGGGCGATGCGCACCAAGAAGTCGCGCTTCGGGACCTGCCCCGATTCGTGCTCCGACAACCGCGCAAAACGCTTGGGGTGCTCGCGCCACTGCTCGTTGCGCGACTCCCCAAAGCTCTTTTGCATCTCGCTTTTACACCACGCAACGACAGCTGTCGGGTCCGGCTCCTGGCCCTGCGCGAACGTAAGCAGCGCGCGCTCGATGGCGCGGTGCACGACGTCGCCCGCGAGTAGATGCAGGTTCGTGATCTGCTTGAGCTGGTAGAGCTCTCGCGCATCGGCCGGCGCATCCGGATCCCAGCCACCCCAGGAACCGTAGTAGTGGTACCAATACTTGCGCGGACAGTCCGAGAACGTCCGTGACCGGCTCAGACTCCACGAGAACTCATTTTCTAGGGGACGCACGAGGGGACCATCTTAGTCGACCCCAACCCCACCTCTTCGCGGCGGCGCGCAGCCGCCCGGAGCGCCGTTTTTTACGCGTTACGTCTGTCGGAGAACGGCGACGCAGAGATCGCCTTCGCCCGATAAGCGACTCGCGACTCGGCGCTCGCAGCCCACGAGGAGTTATGCATTGAGCTGCTAGGGAGCCGACGCCCCGCGGCCGCGCGGATCGGAAACGGCGACAGTGGCGTTTCCTTGGCGCGCGACGGCTTGCACATCGCCCATCGGTCCGTCCTTTTTGCGAAGCGTGTGGCCGAGAGCTAAGAGCGCGTCTTTTTGGCTGTCCGTCAAGCGCTCGTACAACACAACATCGGGACTCCACTGATGGTGAATGCGGGGCGCGCTCACCGCTTCGCGCAGATCTTGGCCGAGGCCGATGTGACGACCGATGACCTGGCAAACCGTCGAGATGATCGTCGGTCCGCCGGGACTGCCCACGAGCAAACGCGGTTTCCCGTTCTCGAGCAGGATCGTCGGGGTCATCGATGACAGCGGACGCTTGCCCGGACGGATTTCGTTTTTCGCGCTCTGGATAAGACCGAACTGGTTGGGCATGCCCGGCTTGGTCGTGAAGTCGTCCATCTCGTTGTTGAGCAAGACGCCGGAGACCGCGAGACCGCACCCAAACGCGCCGTTGAGCGTCGTCGTGCAACTAACCGCGTTTCCGTGCGCGTCGAGGATCGAAAAGTGACACGTCTCTTCGCTTTCGGCGCCGGAACTGAGGCCGCCACTGACGGCGCTGCTCGGCGTGGCGCGTCCGAGGTCGATGGTCGCCAACCGCTCGCGCACGTAGGCGCGGTCCAAAAGTTCAGCGACGGGAACGCGCACGAAATCGGGGTCGCCAAAGTAGAGCGAACGATCCGCAAAGGAGCGCCGGCCCGCCTCCGCCAAAAAATGCAGGCGTTGGGTCGGGCGCATCGCTTCCCACTGCGCCATCTCCATCATGCCAAGCATCTGCAACAAGACCACGCCGCCGCTGCTCGGAGGTGGCATCGTCAGCACGGTCGCGCCGCCATACTGCCCGCGCAAGGGTTCGCGCATTTTCGGTTGATACGTGGCGAGATCGCCGATTGTCAAACGCGCCCCGTACTTGCTGGCGACGCGCTGCAGCTCCTCGGCGAACCACCCGTAGTAAAAGCCCTTCGCTCCATCCAAGGCGATCGCGCGGAGTACGCGTGCGAGGCCGGGCTGCCGCAGCGTTTCGCCTTTCATGGGCGGCTTGCCGCCGGGAAGGTACACCTGCGCCGTTTCGGGAAAGCGCGCCAGATGGTCGCGGTACTTTCGCAGTTGCGCCGCCAACGCGGAGTCCACAACAAAGCCCTTGGCGGCCAAACGAATCGCCGGTTCCAACAACCGCTCGCGCGGCAACTTTCCGAAACGCTCGTGCGCGACCAAGTAGCCGGCGACGCTGCCCGGAACTCCGGTGGCGCGCGGCCCGATCAGAGACGCGTCGGGAATCGGATCCCCGCGTTCGTCGAGGTACATATTGGGGCGCGCGGCGCGCGGCGCCACTTCGCGTGCGTCGATGACCGCGTCTTCTTGCGCCGTGTGCACGAGCATGAACCCGCCGCCGCCGAGATTGCCGGCGATCGGGTGCGTGACAGCGAGAACGAAACCCGCGCAGACGGCCGCGTCGATCGCGTTGCCGCCGTCGCGCAAGACCTTCACCGCTTCGGAAGTCGCGTGGTACTCGGGCGTCGCCACACCGCCCGGCACGGCGTGCGCCGGCCACCGCGTCCGGCCGCCGCACCCGGCGACGAAGAACACGGACAGCAAAAACGTAACGAAAAGCGCCCAGGGGCGCGCGGCGCGCGCGCGAGCTAATTCCATCGCCATGGTTTCTCCAGAAAATGGAGGAGTTGATCGAGACGGCGCGAGACGTTGCGTTCGCGCAAGAGCTCCAGTTTGTCGAACGGCAACAGCGGCGCGGCGAGCGCGCAGGTGTTGATCATCGCCGGGCGCAGTTGGTCCTCGGCGACGTACTCCGCGAGCTGCTCGCGCAACCCGTCGATGGGCGCCTTGCCGTCCGTCGCCGCGTGCAACGCCGTGGCGAGTTTTTCTTCGTGGTCGAGCGCCGCTTCATAGGTGTCCGCCATCAGCTCGACGTTCGCCATGCGGTACGGCTTGTCCGTAACCACCGGTTCCGCGCGTCCGGCCGCGATGCCAAGCACCGCGATGTCGGCGCGACCGTCCTTGCGCTCACGCACATGGACGACATGGCCGACGCACACGGTCGTGTGAAACGGCGGATTCGACTGATACTCGTCGGTCGCGCACGGCTGAAGCAACGCGATGGCGATCAGTCGATCGGCCGCGAGCGCGTCCTGCAGCATCTCGCGGTACCGGGGCTCAAACACGTGCAGCGGCAAGATGGCGCCGGGAAACAGCACCACGTTAGGAAGCGGAAACACGGGGACCGGCTTCGGAAACGCGTTGACGATCGTTTGCAGGTCCGGTTTCACGTCAACAGTGTAGCGTTCGTCGGGGCCGTTCTCTACCGCTTGAGCTTTAGGTGGGGTGGCGCGGCAGGCTTGCGCATGACCACCGGCGTGTTCCCGGCGCGCGCTTCGGCGAGCGTGCGCCAGTCGCCAAGCTGCTCCAAAAACTCGTCCACATCGACGCCCATGATCCCCGGGCGGCAGGACTCGAGCTTCGCCATGCCCCCGCGCAACAGCGCCAGCATCCCGCCCCAATTTTCGTGGCCGAAGTGATGGAGGGCGGCGGCGACTTGAATCAGCCCTTGTAGAAACACGCGCCGCGCGCCGGTCGCTTCGAGCCAGAGCGCCTCCCACTCCTCGTGCGCTTGCCAGAACTCACGGTCGTTAAAACACGCCACACCGCGTTCGTACTCGTCGGGATAACCGGCGTATCCCGGTTCGCCCGTCAAAATCGCGCCGAGGCGATGCGCGATTTCGAGATCGCTCGCGACCGACGGGGCGCGCGGCGGACGCGCCAATTTGCCGCAAAACTCGAATCCAACCAGCGAACTCAGCACCCGAAACGAGGCGTCGAACGAGGCCGGAATCGCGTCATCGTCGGGCTCGTAGATCGCGAGGTAACCGCTCCGCTTGCCCGCCGTGCGCGGCGTTAAACGTCCGCGCGGCAAAAGCTCCAGCCACGAGTCGAGCCACAGCTTGGTCGTTCCCGGCCAGCCGCCCAACACGATGGGCGTCACCCACAACAGAGCATCCGCTTCGAGCGCGATCTCGGTGAGCTCTGCGCTCCGAGCGCCGTCGAGGCGACGCATGTCGGTCGTCCAACCGCTTGCGCGCGCCCCGTTGGCCGCAGCGTCAGCCCACGCGTCCAGCGTCGGGTGCGGCGTCCCGCCGATCAATCCGACGAGCGTAAGTTTGGACATGGTCGCCGCAGCACCCACCTACATGTCGTTGTAGTTGGGACCACCGCCCCCTTCCGGCGTCACCCAGTCGATGATGCCGTACGGATCTTTGATGTCGCACGTCTTGCAGTGCACGCAGTTCGACGCGTTGATCTTGAGCTCGGTTTCGAACTCGTAGACGTTCGC
The DNA here is from genome assembly GCA_021776785.1 of Planctomycetota bacterium. GTDB lineage: Bacteria > Planctomycetota > PLA2 > PLA2 > PLA2 > JAJFFF01. Next base: position 59,445 of record JAJFFF010000018.1, read on the forward strand.
CGGGCAAAAGTGCTGGCACGGATTGCCGTACTCCTTGGTGCACCGATCGATGCAGATGTTTAGATCCGCGACGACGAGGTGGCTCGGCTGATCCTCTTCGTGGTTGGTGCCGGAGTGATAGACGTCTGTTAGCTTGTCGAACGTCACGGTGTTGTCGAACACGGGCGGCGCCGCCGGCGCGCGCGCCGGACCCGTCGCTTCGTGCACGGACTCGTGGTGATCGAGGCGGGTGTAAAACAAGCCGCGTCCGCCCAACGCCGTTTGAATGCCGACCGCCATCGCAGCGCGCGGCAAGGACCACTTCTTGAACGCGGTGCGGAAGTTGCGCGTTTTGTACAGCTCCGCGTGCGCCCACGAACTGTCGAACGCTTCCTGATACGACTGAAGTTTCGTGGCCGACGTATCGCCCGCTGCGACGGCATGAAACGCCGCCTCACCCGCCAGCATGCCGGACTTCATCGCGAGGTGGATGCCCTTGAGGCGGGCCATGTTGACCGTGCCCGCGGCGTCGCCGGCGATCACCCAGCCGTCGCCGTACAGGCGCGGCATCGCGTACAGCCCACCGCCCGGAATCGCCTTCGCGCCGTAGCGCAACACTTCGCCACCATCCAAGATCTTGCGGAGAAGCGGGTGCGTCTTGAAGCGCTGGAATTCGCGGTGCAAATCCCACGTCGGGTCTTCGTAGTCCAACCCCATCACCAGACCGAGGCTGATGCGATCGTCGCTCATGCCGTAGATCCAGCTGCCGCCGTACACCGAAGAGGGAAGCGGCCAACCGGCCGTGTGGATGACCTTGCCGGCCGGGAACGAACCCGGCTTCACTTTCCAAAGCTCTTTGATGCCGGTTTCGTAGTCCGCGCTGTTGCGCCCCCGCAACGCCGTCGGATCGCGGTGCAACAGATCCTTCGTCAGGTTGCCCCGCACGCCGTCGGTCAACACGGTGACCTTGGCGCGAACGTCGGCGCCCGCCGCGTAACTCCCTTTGTGTTCGCCGGACTTCGATACGCCGGAATCGACGAGCCGCACGCCTTCGACACGACCCTCGTTCCAGAGCAAGTGGCGCGCGGGAAACTCCGGGTAGACTTCGATGCCCTTGCTCTCGGCGACGCCCGCCAGCCACTCCGTAAGCCGGTTGAGGCTCGCGACGAAGTTGCCCTTGTTGTGCATCGTCGGCGGCACCGGCAGCCGATAGTGGCTCCGCTCCGTCAACGCGTAGAAGCGCTCGGATTCGACGTTAGCTTCGATCGGCGGGTTGAGCTCGCGCCAGTTCGGCAGAAGTTCGTCCAACCCGCGCGGATCCACAACGGCGCCGGAAAGCGAATGCACGCCGGGCGCAGACCCCTTCTCGAGGACCGCGATCTCGAGATCGGTCACGCCGTGTTCCTCGGCGAGCTGCTGGATACGCAACGCCGCGGCGATGCCGGCCGGGCCCGCACCGATCACGACGATATCGAGTTCTAGGACATCACGTTCGCTCATTTCCGTCGCATGCTCCGCAGTCGTTTGAGGTTGTCCTTATAGCCATCGGGTCCGCCGGGCGTCTCCAATAGTCCCGGTTTTCCTTGGACGCGCGCGTCGTTGACCAGGCGCCGAAACGCGGCCTTGCCGATCTCGCCCTCGCCGATGTGTTCGTGGCGATCGCGCTTGGACCCAACGGGATGCTTGGAGTCGTTGAGATGAAACGCGTGGATCCGGTCGAATCCGATGCGATCGTCCAACTCCTGCATCGTCTTGTCGTACGCCGGGGCCGATTTCAGGTCGTAGCCGGCCGCAAAGAGGTGACAGGTGTCGATACAAACGCCGACGCGTTTGGAGCGAGTAAGGCGCAGGAGCGTTTCCAAGTGCTCCAGCCGCCACCCAAGATTGGTGCCTTGTCCGGCCGTGTTCTCCAGCAGGATCGTGACCTTTTTGCCCTTGGTGGCCGCCAAAGCCTCGCGCACGGAAACGGCGATCGCCGCCAGCCCCGCATCTTCGCCGGCCCCGACGTGCGACCCGGGATGAATGCACAAGTAGGGAATGCCCAGTTCCGCGCAGCGCTCAATCTCGTCTTGAAACGCAATCTTCGACTTCGCCAGCGATTCCGGATTTTGCGCGCACAAGTTGATTAGGTACGAAGCGTGGCTTACGGCCGTCGTGAGGTACCCGGCGGTCTTCGCTTCGGCACGAAACTCGGTGACGTGCTCCGGCTTTAACGGCGCAGGCGTCCATTGCCGCTGGTTGCGCGTGAACACCTGAATCGCCTCACACGTAAGTTCCAGTCCGGAACGAACGGCGTTGGGCATTCCGCCCGCGGTGGAAACGTGTGCGCCTAAAAGCACGCCGCGATCTTACAGAGCCTCCCCCGTGAGAGATACAATCCGCGCCATGGGCAACCCCGATCGCAAAGCCGAGATACGCGCCAGCGCGGCCGAGGTGTTTGCCAGCAAGGGATTTGATGGCGCCTCCATTCGCGATGTCGCCAAAGCCGCGGACATGAGTCTTGCGGGGCTCTACTACTACTACCGCAGCAAAGACGAGATCCTGTTCGATATTCAAAACGAGGCGTTCACGACGCTCCTCGACGGGCACGCGGAAGCGCTCGCCGGCATCAAAGATCCGGAGGAAAAGCTTCAAAAGGTCATCGAAGGCCACCTTGCTTTTTTCTCGGCGAATCTCGCGTCGATGAAAGTGATGTCGCGCGAAAGCGAAGCGCTGCCCGGCGAACTCGGCGCACCCGTGCGCGAACTGCGGCGACGCTACGTCCGTTTGTTGCGGGGCATTCTCGACGAGTTGGGCGTGGACCATCCGCTCCACGAGATCAAGACCGGGGTCGCGGTGTTCCTGCTGTTCGGGATGATGAACTGGATGTACACGTGGTACGACGAAGAGCGCGACGGCAGCGCGGCGGACCTGGCGGACGCGGTGCGGCTTATCTTTTTGCGCGGGTTGTTGCGGCGGCCGTAAACGAACGCACGCGTTGCGCCAATGTTCCGACACGAAGGTACGCGCCCCACCGCCACCGATCTTGAAAGTCAACCTCGTTCGGCGCCAATCGGCGGGCCAGGCGCCAGCACCGTCGGCGCCATGAGCCGCGCGGACGCAGTACGTTCGGGGCGAGCGGTTCGGGTGGCGCCGCGCCCACGCGCACGTAGGCGGCGCGGACGACCTCGTGCGCGCAGGCGCGACGGCACAGGCGGTCCAATCGATGGAGGTCCATCGCTTCGCGCTCGATCAATCGCGCGACATCGTACGCCCACTGCGTACGAGCCCAGTTGTGGCGCGAACCGTGTCGGGCGAGAGCGATCAACAACGCTTCCGATGTGAAGCGGCGGCAAGGGACGCCGAGACACTCACCGTCGTAAGACACATCCGCGGACTTAAGCTCGAACCCGGGACCGTCGTGCCTTTCCCAAAGCGCCCAGTGCAGATCGAGGTGCGCCCCCTTTTGGCGATAGCTGACCTCGTGCCGCCCCATGCAAAGGATCGCGGGTGTGGGCGCGCGCCCTCCGTACCCGGGGCTCCATCCCGCATCTTCCAAGACTCGCTCCCAACGGCGGCGCATGCCGCGATCGATCACGAGATCGATGTCGCCGCTCCAGCGCGTGCCCGCGTCGCCGCCCAACCGTGTCTCAAGCGCCAGTCCTTTGTACGGTGCGATCGACACGCGATGCTCGTCGGCGAGCACCAACAGATCCCGGAGGACGCGCGCTTGATGAAACGAGTGTGCGAGAGTCGGGCGCGAAGCGATCACCGAACGTGTTCCAAGACGATCCGGATCAGTTCGTCGATCTGCTCCATGTTGTCTGTGCGACGCAGCGCGTGGACGGGCACATCGCTCGCCAACGCCGCGCACATTCGAAAGGTGCGCTCCAAACCGATATGAGCCAGCGTCCGTGCCCCGTACACGTTGGACCAGAGTCCGTCGAGCGCGTCGGTTCGTGTCCACCGATTCGAGCACGACGGGGAAACGACGCTCTCCGGATCGGTGGGTGTCGCCTCGGCCGAAAGCAAGAACACAACATCCGGTCGCCGTGACGCGACCGTGCCACGCACGCGGCCGACTCGCTTCGTCGTGAGTTCGTGGAGCCGATTCGTTCCCGGCACGAAGCGCGCGCTATCCGGCCACAGCTTGAGCCACCTCCAGCCGGGCAACACGCGTCCGCTCTCATCGAGAACGACAAGGTCGTCGGTAAGGACTTGCCCGCCGCGGGCTTGCAGCGCTGCCGCCATCGTCGACTTGCCGGCGCCCGAAGCGCCGAGGAAAAGCAGCGTCTTTGTGCCGACGGTGACCGAGCTCCCATGGAGGACCGTCTTTCCGCGCAAACGAAGCAACGCGCCGGTCGCGGGCCCCATCACCAGCGCGCGCAACGTCGCGTCGGAGACATGCCGCGGGGCGTAGCATGAGATTTGATCGACGCCGACGCCGAGAACGATGCCTTCCCCAAGCGGGATGCAAACCGACTCCTGCGTGGACGGATTGGCGACACGCCGCACACGAATACACGCCTCCGGCTCGCCCCTCCCCGCTTCGCGCACGGGAAGCGCGAACGGGGCCGCGAAGCGTAGACCGAAGGCGGCGCCGTCGACGCGTGTGTCCGCGCTACGCAACGGCCGACCCAAGCACGCCATCGTCACCCGATCCGACGACGCTTTGCGTAATTTCTTCGATCGTGCCTCGTTCAACGAGCGTGGGAGCCACGTACGGTTCGGGCTCGCGAGGATCCTCGCCTCTCCTGACGCGATCGGGATTTGTTTCACATGAATCCATTCGTTCTCCTCTCCCTAGCAGCCCGTTGAAAAAGTCCTCGTGGGCTGCGTTCGGATCTCGAAGCCGATCTCTGCGTCGCCAATCCTCGCCCTAGCTTGCGCTAGGGCTCCGGTTCGCTCCTTGATCTCGGCTCCGAGCTCTCGCTCTCGCCTGACGACTACTTTTTCAACGGGCTGCTAGGCCGAGATATTCCATTGCTCCATCCAGACGTCGAGCGTAAGCGCGCGCCACACGACGACCGCGGACGCCAGATCCGCCGCGTGGAGAAGCCGGTCCCGGTAGTCGTTGAGACGTGCACGGTCGACGAGGGGCAAGACTCGTTGCAGTCGGTGTTCGATCGCATGCTCATCGCGCACAAGTCCGCGCATGCATTGGGTGAATTGGGGGCCCAACCGCGCCTTGCGCACACGCCAACGAATCTCGTCGGGCATGAGTCCGGCCGACGCTTCGCGATGCGCCCATCGCGACCAACCGTCCCGCAGCTTCCAAGTCGCAGGCAACGAAACGCAGAACTGCGCGAGGCGACGATCGAAAAACGGGTACCGGGGCTCGATCCCGCGTGCGTGCGCAGCATGATGGGCAAGCTCCAACGCGTGGGATAAGATCCCGCGCTCGAGGTTTGCACGGTGCAGTTCCTGCTCGGTGCGGAGTCCCCGCAGCGACGAGAGGTGCGCGCGTGTCGTCGACTCGAACGCAACGCGCTGCGCGACGTCCTCGTCCAGGATCGAACGTGGGCCGCGGCGCCTCCGCCACCGGCTCCACACATGTCGGCGCAGCGTGCGTCGCATGGTGATGCCGTGCCGCCGCGAGAAACTCCGCGTCTCCGACAAGAGCCGTAACCAGCGGCCGCGTTGCGCCAAGACAACCAGTCGTTCCATTCCGTGAGACAACGTCGTATCGCCGTCGAGGCCGTCGAGGAGGACGGTCGCGCCGGACCGCCGCGCACTCTCGTAGAGGGCTTCGTGCAAAAACAAGTTGGGCGCGCCGACCGGCTCGCTCTGCGTGACGGTGGCTCTCTCGAGCGCATGCCACGGGTTCAGCTTCGTGCCGTCGATCCTGGTCGCATCGATCCCGCATTCGCGCTCAACGATTCCGATGTACCGACTCTCATCGCTCGATAGGCCGGGAAACACAAGCGCGTGTGCCGAAACGGGCGCCAGACGACGCGCCGCACAGGCGACCGCGGTCGAGTCCAACCCGCCGCTGAGCGTCACGGCCGTCTCCCCGCTCACGCGACACGCCACCGCGCGCTCGAAGCGCGCCCGCAGTTCTCCGAGGGCACGCTCCGGCGATCGCCGCGGCGCGACGTTAAGGCGCCAGTACTCCCGTTGCTGAAGCGTGTGGCCATCCCACGAAATCGTGTGTGCGCGCGGCACTCGTTTCACATCGCGAAAAAAAGTACGCGTCGCGTCGACGCTCCACCCGGCCAGGTGATGCGCCGCGCGTACCTCATCCAACCTCGCTTCGCGTCCGTCCAAACGGGCCAAGGCGTCGGCTCGGCTCCCCGCGGCCAAGACCTCCGGGATTCCCAAGTCCCCACCAGCGGTCCAATACATAGGATGCACGCCGAACACGTCCCGCGCCAAGGTCAACCGCCGCCTCCGGACATCGAACACGGCGAGGGCGAAGTCTCCAAGAATGTGGAAGGGCGCTTCGTCGCGCCACCGCTCAAACGCGGCGGAGACGAGTTCGCCGTCCGCCGCGTTGCGGGGCAACCCCAGAGCATGGGCGGCGGCGGCGCGCTCGTCCCATCGGATGGTTCCCGCACAGAGGAACGCCTCGCCGACGTAGAAGAACCCGCCCTCGGGAGCGGTCAGGAACGGCTTCGGACTCGCGCCGTCCCAACGAGCCCACATCATGAGTCGGCGCTCAACGGACGGAACTTAGCGTCGTATCCGACGTGACCTCGATTCCACTCGACCCACGCGTGCGCGACGAACTCACTTCGGTCCTTGCGGACGCCATAGCGGATGCGGGCCGCATGGCCGTTGCGGCGAAGAGCCGCTTCGAGCGCAACGGCCCGGATGAGGCAGTTTCCGATCCACGGCGCGCGGCGCACCGCCGAGCGATGACAAGCAACGATGACGGAAGCATCTCGACGACGCGCCGTTCGACGCGCCGACAGAACCGTTCGGGAACGGGTCACGCCGCTCCACCGAACGTGGAAACGCGCCCGAGCCAAGTCGAGGGTCGCTTGCGTTACGCCGACAAGGCGCATGGCCGCTCCCACAATCCACAGCGACGAATCGCGCGTAACAGTGTCGCGACATCGGCGCGAACGCGCGGCAGTTCCACCGCATGCATGGCCGCGAGACGAGTCGCGACCAAACCCGGAGGCAGCCCGTCGCGGATACCGCGCCAGACAACAGCACCCGTTTTGTTGAGCGTGTAGTACGCACCGGAAGCAAGGTCCAACAAAGCCAACTCATCCCCAAGCTGGCAACTTACGACACTTGCTCCGCGCGCTCCCAACGGCGGAGTCCCCTTCATCTACTATTGCATCGGTTGTGCAACGCGCGGGCGTTAACGGCGCAACCAGTCGCCCGACGCGACTACGGGCGCATCGCCAAGATCGCGCGCGTACACGTACATCCACGCGAGGCGTCCGCCAACACAAACGACTTGGCGGCGGTAAAGCGGTGGGGTATCGAACACGCGTTCGGCGCGATCCAGCACGTTCAAAGCCGCCACATTCGGTAACTCGTACAGTTCCCCGGTAATCGTTCCCGGTCCTGGCACGGCGCCGGGGTAGTTTCCCAGGTCATAGAGATCGAAACCCTGTAAAAAGTTCGCGCCCAACGCGGTCGCGCCTGCAAGCAATGCGGCTAGCTCGCGGCCGTCGCGCAACAACCCGTAGACGAACAACCGCGGTTTCATGACACGTGACACAGCGCGCCGTTTAAGTAACGACCCTCCGGCGCATGCACGTGGACCGGGTGATCGGGCGGCTGACTCAGACGATGGAGCACGCGCACGGATCGATCCGCATGAATGGCGCCCTGACGAATGTGGAATTCCAAGTCGTCGGCGGTAAACAGGCCCGTGCAGGAATACGTCAGCAAGATACCGCCGGGCGCGACGGCGCCGAGCGCGAGCGTGTGGAGATCGATCGATTTTTGCCGGGCGCGCGGCAACTCATCGCGGCGCTTGGCGAGTTTGGGCGGGTCGAGCACGACGACCTGGGCGCTCACGCCGGTCCGCAGGTACTCGAACGCATCGGCGTGCTGAAACGTCACGTCGAGTTCGTTGAGCAACGCGTTTTTTTCGGCCTGCGCGATCGCGTCCTCGTCCAGATCGACGCCAATCACGGCCGCCGCCCCGCCGGCCGCGGCCGCCAGCGAGAAGCCGCCGGTATAGCAGCACAGGTCGAGAACCGTCTTGTCGGCGGCGAGGTCAGCCAGCAGCAGCCGCGACTCGCGTTGATCCACAAAAAACCCGGTCTTGTGTCCGCCGCGGCAGTCCACGTGATAGCGCACGCCGTGTTCGGACACGATCGTGTGGACGGGTTGCGCGCCGCGCTCAAGCGCCCGAAACCCTTCGATCTTCTCGACGGCCGGATCGGAGCGCAACACGATCTTCGTGACACCGCAGAGCTCGCGCACCGCGGCGTCGATCGCGTCGATGTGGGCGAACATGCCGCGACACCCAACCTCGACGACGGCGACATCGTCGTACCGGTCGATGATGAGCCCGCTGAGCCCGTCGCCCTCGGCGTGGATCACGCGATAGGCGTTCGTAACTTGGTCAAGCCCCATCAAGTTCTGACGCAGGTCGTGCGCCGCCTTGATCTTTTGCAAAAACCACTCGTCGTCGATCGGCGGCCCGAACTCGTCGCGATCCAAGATGCGCACCGCGATCACGGAGCGCGGACTGAAGAACGCGCGGCCGACGAAACGACCGTCCTGCATCCGAACGGCAATGACCTCGCCGGCCCGGATCCCCTGGTCGTAGCGGCCGAGCCGCTTCTTGTAGATGCGGGGACTCTGCGGCGCGTCGGCGCCGCGCAACAAGACAGTGCGCATCCGGGCGTTATCCGGGTTTTGCCCGCACTGTCAAAGAAGGTGCCCGCGAAAACAAAAAACCCGCCGCACGTGCGAGCCGAGCGGCGGGTTTCAAAGTAGGGGATGAGGGACTCGAACCCACGACCAGCGGATTAAAAGTCCGATGCTCTACCAACTGAGCTAATCCCCCGTTGGGTCCTAAAAGTCTATCGGCAAACCGCTCGTAGTCGAGATTGAACGAGACCATGGCGAGACCCGCAATGACCGGCGTCGGCGCGCCGCTGGGCGGCCTGGGAGGGGACTGCAGGTCCCGCCGAAACAGAGTGGCCTTGCCAGGGCGAATGTGCGTGCCGATCGACGAGAGAGCGATGCGATCCCTACTTCCCGTCGCGTAAAGCGAACCAGGCCGAGCGCCCCGAACAAAGACACAACAAAGAAACTACAAGCAGGATCAGGATCCCGTGTGTTCGACGACCGAGCCCCATTTGATTGACGCGCTCGCTGCAAGGAGAGCCCAACCGATCCGAGTCAACCGCGCCGCTAGTCGCTCCCGAATGCGCCGTCGCCCATGAGGAATCGCACCGACGCGGTTCCTCCAAACGTGATCCCTACCGCGAGGTCGGGGATGCCGTCGCTGTTGAAGTCGCCGACCACCATGCTGTTCGCGGTGGTTTCGGTCTCGAAGGCGAAGGCTTCGATCGGTTCGTCGAAGTCACTCGTCGGGCGACCGTTCTCGTCTGCGCCGCCTAAGAACACAACGACGGTCGGGGCCACCGTCTCCTCGGGCGTGGAGACGCCCGCCGTCAACACGATGAGATCCAAGATGCCGTCGCGATTAACGTCGGCCAGTCTTACGACCAGAGCATGCGGAACATCCATGCTCCGCGGGAGGCTGAACGGACCGTTCGCCAGGCGCGTCCGCACGTCCGTTGCCAGGTCGATCTCGATCAGGCCGCGCAGGGTTCGATCCGCAACCAGCACATCGCCGCCGCGCAGCGCAACACCGTGCCCATCGACAAGCGTCGCGCCGACGGGGACCACCGTGTCGACGTCGGCTAACCCCACGAGCTCCACGGCATCGATCGTAGTCGGCTTCAACACCAACAGGCGGCTTGCATCATCGATGCTCATCGCGCGGGCCTCGTCCATCCCGTCCACGAGCAATGTCGGATCGGCGGTGGGATCCGTGAGGTCCACCACGAGAATCTCGCCCTCGTCGAGCACAAGGACACGGTCGCGCGAAGCATCGAAGGATAGCGCGCGCGCGTTGCTGAACGCCGCGGGAGCGGTCAGCACCGTCCGATCGCCGGTGTCTGGGTCGACTTCGATCAATTGCTCGGCCTCCAGCACGAACAGCCGCTCGCCATCGGTCGCCAACGCGACCGGCTCATCGAACCCAGTTCCGGTTCCGGTCGACGCGTCCGACAAAACCGTTCGCCCCTCGGTTCCGAGGTCGATCGACAACACGGCGTCGGCGTCGAGCAGCAGCAATCGCCCGCCGTCCAAAACAAGATCGCGGGCGTCCTCGTATGGGTTCGCTCCCGCGGTCGGCGGCGAAAACGGCGTCCGAATTCCCGTTGTGAGATCGACCGCTAAGATGTCGTCGCGTCCCTCGTCCAGCACAAGCGCGCGGTCGTCATCGACCACAACGGACGACGGTTCGGTAAACGGAACGAACGCCCGGGCGAAGATCACGCGCAACGAGCCGCTCGTCGCATTGAGCGCCACCAAGTCCGCCAACCCATCGAGGTTGAGATCGCGCGCGAGAAGCAGGTCCGCGCCCAACAGCCGCGGTCCGTCGTTCATCTGGGTTTCCACGGTTTCGACATCCGCGAAGCTTCCCTGAAACGCTTCGAGGAGATGGATCGATCCCGTCGTGGAGTCCAACACGGCGAGGTCGTTGTCCAAGTCACCGACGAAATTGCCGGCTGCGAGCGCGTGCGCATCGAATCCGAGCGCAAGCGTCACCGAAGGCGGCGGCAAGAGCGGAAGGCTCACGAGGCTGGTCAGGACCGAAACGGAACGATTGCCGAGAATCGCGACGTCGACATGGCCATCGGCGTTGAAGTGGGCCGCGATCGGGATTGGCATGCGGATCGAGTCGCCGCGGAAGAGGAACGGCGCCGGCGGCCCGAAGTTGGCCGAACCGACTTCGCTCAACGTGTTGCCCAAGATCCGATCGTGAATGCGAACGTTGCCGCCGTTGGAACTCGCGAAGTGCGCGACCGGTTTCCCGTCAAACGATCCCGCGACGAGCCGCGCCGGATTCGCCAGCGACACGCCTGCTGTTTGTGCGAAGACGAAACGCCCGTCGCCGCGACCCGTCGCGCCGGATCCGGCGAGTGTCTCCACAAAGACCGTGTCCAACGCAATCCCGGCGACGTCGAGAATCCCGTCGCCGTTAAAGTCACCCGCGGCATCGAGGCGGATGCCGCGAAACACGGCCGTTCCCGCCACTTCGAAATAGCTTCCATCGCCGCGCCCCAGAGCACCACGCCCGAGCAACACGTGAATCTCATCGGTCGTCGGGGTCGTGGCGACCAGATCGCGAATCCCGTCGCTGTTGAAGTCGCCCACCGCGATCGAGGACGCGGCCGCGCCGACCGCGATCACGCCCTGCACCTGAAACGTCCCGTCGCCGCGCCCGGCACTCCCACGCCCGTTCACAAGTCGTACGCCGTCGGTGCATCCGACCGCGATGTCTAAGATGTCGTCGCTGTTGAAATCGCCCACGACCGGGATGCACGCTCCGCTCGCGAATCCCGTCACCGGCACGCCAGGGAAAAACCGCACGAAATTGTCGTCGCTTCCGGCCGAGCGCTTGTACGTCAACGTGCCGTCGGCGTGTGTCACGACGATGTCGTTTAAGCCGTCCTCGTCGAAGTCGCCCACAGCGATTCCCAAAACCGCGGTGCCCACCGCCGTCGTCGCCGTGTTCCCGAGCGCCGGAAACGGCCCGCCGCGCGCGTGGAGTGCCGGACCGACCGCGACCACGACATCCGCGCGCCCGTCGCCATCGTGGTCCGCGACGGACACCGGGCCGACTTCACTTGGATCAGAAAATGCTGTGATCCCGAATCGGTCCGCGTTCTCCAAGAGCTGTCCGGTGGGCTTGCCGGCGCTGTTCTTGCCGCCCAAGCGCACCAACGAAGAAGGATCGACAACCGATACAACGACGTCGAGCACTTTGTCGTCATTGAAGTCGCCAACGGCGAGGCCGCGCGGCGTCGCCGAACCCAGATCCAAGTCTTGGCGCACGCTCACACCGACGACCCCATCCCCTCCGATGTCGATGTCGATCAACAGCAGGCGGGCGCCCGTCGCGGTCACTCCAAGAACCAGGAGTTCGGGCCGCAAGTCGAGGTCGAGGTCAAGGACGTCAAGTTTGAAAATCTCGTCAATCGAATCAATCGTGAACGACTGCGGCGATCCAAACGTCGCGTTTCCCCGCCGCAACGCGTCGTTTTGACCGACCAACACCGTGAACTCGTTGGTGCCCGTGTTGCGCACGACCAGGTCGAGCACGCCATTGCTATCGAAGTCTCCGACGACGACGTCGTCCGCGCCCGCAACACCGGGTAGCGTCGCCGAGAGTTCAAACGTTCCGTCGGCGCCCACGCGGGTTCGGCCCGCGCGTTCGCCCGCGAGTGACAGCGGCGTTTCGTTTCCCGACAAGTCGACGGCGGTCACCTGCACGAACACCGTCCGGCCGGCGGGAAGACCCGCGAGCAACGTGGACGTCGCGGCCGACAACTGACCGTCTAGTCCTACGTCGAGCGCGCCACCGGTATAAAACTCCGGAAACGGATCGCCTGGACGCGGCGCGCTGGCCCGCGGTTCGCCGACGCGAAAGTACACGCGATAGCCATCGACACCGCTGCGGCTGTCGACGGCAGGCGACCACTTTACGTTGAGCTGCCCGGGCGCATCGGCGACCAAGGATTCGATGACCGACCCCAAAAACGGCGGCGTGCCATCGACGGTAAACGCATGCTTCGCGAAGTGCGATTCATGGCGCGAGCGATCGAACGCACGAACGAACAGCGTGTAGCTTCCCTCGCGGGTGAGCCCTACGTCCAGCCGCTCATCGCCATCGAACGTGGTCGTTACACCGTCAACGACGCCAACATCGTCCAACGCCAGATAGGAGTCCTCGGTCGGGTGTTCGCCGTCCTCGTCCTCCACTGTCGGAAGCGGCAGCAGCGCGTCATCCGCGCCGATCAACACACTTGCGTCGGCGGTCGCGGAGGGCCCCACCAGGATCAGGCTGTACTCGATGAAGTCCGGCTTATCGGTATCCAGGAGAAGCGAGAGGACCGGGTCGCCGCCTAAGAATCGCAGATCCTCCAGCGCGTGCTGCGCGTCGGCGGGAAGCAAGATCAAGTCGGTTTCGATGCCGCCGACGCCCGAACTCGAACTGCCGAAAAACGATCCGATGCCGGCGCCGAAGCCGAGCGGCCCACACCCGGCGAAGACCACCAACAAGGCGACGAGACGCAGGGGTTTCACCATCGCTTCGTGCTACTCGCTCACAGCACCGTGAAAAAACACGAACGTGCGGGACGTGACGCGGCCGGCCACGCGGAACTCCACCACGACGCGATTTTCGCCCGCGAGCAGGCTCAGGCGCACGGCGGGAAGACGTAACACGAAACGGCGTCCTTCGCGCTGCGTCGCCGCGTCTTCGAATTGACCCTTCGGCCACGGCACTTCGAGCGCCGACTTCGAGCCGTTCAGATAGATGTCGCACGCGGTAATCATCTCGGTCGCGACGATGCGCGCTTCGAACTCCGGCGTTCCGCCGACGTCGGCAAAGTTGGCGGGGCGAATCAGTTTGAACTCGCCCAGCGATTCCTGCTGCCGGCTGGAGAACTCCTGCTTGAGATAGCCGGTGGTCAGCGCGGCTAAGTTGCCGACGACGCGTTCGGAAATCGCGCGGCTCACGCGCGACGGGCGGTCGATGCTGCGCCAAGGCGGCCACACCACCGACTGCGCGATGCGCCCGCGTTCGGCGAGCGAAAGCGTCACGGACTTGTTGCGTACGGTGAACGTGTGCACGACGTCGCCGTCGTACGGATTCACAACGTCGACGTCGAGTGCGACACGCGTCGCGTATTTCTTGCTCGGCGCCTGCACGCCGCCCCACCATGTCGTGAGCCAAAGCGCGGCGTTGCCAACGACCTTGTACGGTTTGCCCGCTCCGAATTCGTTCACTTCCGCCAAGCGCGGACGCAGCACAAGATCCGGCGAATTCACCTCGCCCGAGCGTCCGACTTCGCTGGCCGCCGTGTGCCGCCGCATGCCCTCGATGAACGTCGTGAGAAGCATGTCGTGTTTCTCACGGTCGGCGGCAACTTCGGTGCTGTGCGCCGCGTCGGTTCGCCAGACAAACGAGTAGGCTGCGTTGGGCACATGCCCGCCGACGCTGCCCGACTGATCGATCGGTTCCACGGCGATCCGGTAGGGCAAGCGCTCGAGCTCCTCCAACGGGCGCCCATCGGCGGAGCGGTGCGTCGGGTTGGACGCGCACGCGGCCGCCAGGAGCCACGCCGCGGCGAGGGCTACTGATTGAGATCTTTGACGCATCGAAAACCCACGTTGTTGAAGCGTTCGTCGGCGCGAACTTCGAATCGAAACGCAATCGGGTCGCACAACGCGTCCCGCCGGCTCGTCAACACCTGCGTCCCGCCGCGCACCACACCGACACGGTCAAAGCGACGACCGGGCAAACACAGTTCGCGCACGCCGCTGCTCATCCCAACCACGCCGTCGCGCGTGCGGTCCTTGGCGAGGGTCAGAATCGACGGCGGGAAGCGCAACTTGCCGAACCCCATCGCCTTGGGTTCTTGTTCGCCCCACGCGTAGGTTTGCTTGTGGCCCGCTGCGTACACCCACTCCGCCTCCGACGGCAGGCGTTTGTTCGCCCACCGCGCAAACGCACGGGCATGCTGGATGTGAACGCCGACCACGGGCTGCGACTTGTCGCTGTAGCCCTTGCGGCGCCAGTAGCGCAGATCGTCCGGGGTACCGCGGTCTTGCAAGAACTGCTCGAACCGCTCGACGGTGACTTCGTACCGATCCATCAGGAACGGATCGACCTCGTGCGTGGTCGAACCGATCTTGAAGCGTCCGCCTTTGACAAGCACGAGCTCCGCCTTGTCCTTATCGTTGTCGATGTACACGCCGTCGGAACGCGGCGCCACCGTCGCGGGCAGAAAGTAGCCGGGCGGAAGTCCCGGCGAACCCGCCACGGGAACTTGGGCCCCCGCTTTGACGCCGCCCTCGATGCGCGCGTGAAAGAACATGAACTCGCCCGCCTTTTCGAAGTCGCGTAACACGCCGTACTTCGGCCGCTGGGCGGCTAAGTCCTCACGCATCACGGACTCGCGAACGCGGTGCCACAAGGCACTGGCCGGAACCAATTTTTCCGGCGCGGCCTCGAGCTGATGCACAAAGTGCCACGCGAAAAGCGACAGGCCGTCGCGCCACGCGTCGGCCGCACGCTCTTCGCCCGCCGATGATGAGATCAGCTCAAACGATTTACCGCGCGCGAGTTTCTGCAGGTACTGATCGTCAACCTTGGCGACAATCGGCGGCGGACCGCGCAGCAGGCGACCGGAGTAACAACTGTCGCTTAGCACAAGGACGTGTCGCGGCTTCACGATCTTGCGCAAAGCCGAGCGCAGGTCGCTGCCTAGCAAGCAGTCCTTGTAGTTGTTCTCGGGATCGCTGTCGGAAAACAGCCAGTAGAACTCACGGTCGTCGGTCGGATGAAACAGCCCGTGACCCGCAAAGTAAATCAGGACGTGGTCGTCTTCGTGGAAATCACGCCGCCCGATGTCTTCCAGCACGGTCTGGAATTGCTTGCGCGTTACCCGCCCCGGCGCGTCGGCTGCGGCCGGATACACATGGACGTTGTCGGACGCGAACGCGTACCGCTCCTTCAACACGCGCGCGATGCGATGCACATCCTTGACCGGCGCGTCGAGGTTGCCCTCCTGCCGCTCGCCCAGGTTGTCGTATTCGGCAACGCCAAACAGGTACGCGTGGTAGACGCCGAGCTGCACTTCGTCTTCGCCGACCTTGGTCTTGATGCGCGTCTTCAGCGCTTCGTCATCGACTCCAGGCAGTGCGTGGCTCGCGGCCAGCAGAAGCAAAGACAGTAGTGTTGCGCGCAATCCCATCCCGAGCGAACTCTAGCAGAAATGGGGTTACCGATGGGCCCCCTTCGCCTAGCGCGGTTCTCTACTTGGCCGGGGCCGCCACAATATCAAACGGGATCGTGACGGTGGCCCAGTAGCGATGCGCCGGGAGTTGGCTGTCACCCGACCGGGTCTTGGGACCGCCGTGCAGGATGTCTTTGAACGCGGCCAGGAACGGGTCGCCCAGCGCGTCCCTCGTCTTTTGTTCGCCGGCCTTCTTGGCGGCGTCCAGCCGTTCGTCCACGGCTTCAAATCCGGTTTCCGGAGCCACGTCGAGCAACCAAAACGGCAAAAATCGGTCCGTGGCGACGACCTTGAGCCACCAACGGCCGGTCGGATCCTTGGACCCAATCGATCCGGGCGGCGCCCAACCCTCCTGCGTCACTGGCTTAAACACTGACCCGTGACGCGGGTTGGGAAACTCAAGGGTGACCGACGAGGGCGCGATGCCGCCCTGCTCCGGCGCGCGAATCCACCACCACGCGACATACACCGTTCGCTTCGGTTGGATGTCGATCTGAAAACGGGTCCCCTGCTCCAACTGCAAGATGCCGTTCTTAAAGCGGGGCGTTGCCAGTTTGTCCTCGGCGGTCAGCGGCACGAGTGCGCATTCAAATGCATCGTCTTGTTGATCCAGCGTGACGAGGTTGTGCAACCGCGCCAGGTAGAGCAACGATTGCTCCAGCTGCTTTCCCGCAGTGCCCTTCTCGTACCGGAGCCGCCCCACCGCGGAACCGACTCGACCGTCCCGCGCACGAGTCGGGCCGCAAAACGTCACGACATCGGACTTGTCGTCGGCAACGATGACCAACTCGTGCGTGGTCTCGCCGTCCACCAGCGCAATCTGTTGCGTCGCGTGCATCGAGTGCAGTGTCTTCGCAAGTTCTGGCGGCAACGCCCCGTCCACCCGCACTCGAAACTGCGGGTAGCCGGACTGCTCGACGAGCGCCACCATGTCCGCGTCAATCGTGCCGCCCTGCGGCAGCTTCAGCGTGGCAGCGTCGAATCCTAGATTTTGAATCGTCGCGCGCATCTTCGGAGCCACGGTGTGCCGATTCACGAGGTCCGTCATGTTCGCGTAGATCGCGATGCGGCTTCGTTCCGTCACGCCGTGCACACGCCCGCGCCGAACCCGAACGGGTGCGGCGCGGCTCTCGAACGGAGCGTGGTCGGGTTGTTTCACACCCCCCAAAAGCGGCGCCTCTTCAAGCTCGCCGCCGAGAAAAGTCGGCGTTTGGAGCAAAGACGGCCAGCGATGGCTCATCTTGGCGGCGACCCGCCGAAACAGTCCGGCGTACGTCGTCCCCCGTCGCGCGTCTTTGAGCTCGGAGACCAGTGCGGTCGAGAAGATTCCGCGCCGCTGGCCGTCGATGACTTTCTCGAGCGCGGATTGACGATCCGAGCAAGCCCCGAACGCCACACACCCAGGGGGCAAGACAACGGCGTCCGCGGCGGGTTCGGGCCCACCCTTGCGAACCGGTCCCTTGTCACGTGTGAGGCTTCGTTCCGCCACGTCGCTTACGTCACGGTAGAGCGTGCCGGAGTGACACGAATCCGAAATCAAAACGACATGGGCGTTGGTCTCCAACGCGATGCGTCGCATCCAGTAGTGAATCGTGTCGTCGCGAATGTCGCGTTTGCCGTCGCGCAAGTTGCCGTCGTGCGGCACCCAAGTCTCGTCCAAGAAATCCGCCTCGCGGTTCTTCTCGTTTGTGTCCTCAACGCGATCGCCGTGGCCCGCGAAGTAGATCAACACCGTGTGTTTACGCCCCGTTTTCGCCAGTTGCTTTTGGGCATCGCGCGACACGGTATGCAGTTCCAACAACGCCGATTCGATGGAAATTTTGGTTGCTTTCGAATTCTTGATGAACGCATACCGCCGCAGGTCGTAACACGACTCCATCACGTCGCGGACGGCCGTTGCATCCGCCACGCAACCACGAAGGTCCTTCACCTTCTTATCGCGGTACTCGTTGACGGCGATGTAGAGAGCGATCCTCTCCCACGAACCCTCATCCCTAAAAAACGAGTAGCGGTCCGCCCCCAACGACGAGGTGGAAACAGCCAAAAGAACGAGGACGACGGTCATGCGAACCATGCGACCATCATACGTTTCCCGTATATTGAGGGTGGGATGCGGAAAGTGACGACATTTCGCCCCAACGACATGGTCGGGGGTCTGCGGGTCGAGCGTGAGATTGGACGCGGTGCGTACGGCACCGTGTATCTCGCGCGCGACGAGTTGATTCGTCGCCAAGTGGCCCTCAAGGTGGTCACGCGCGACGAGAAAGACGAGCGCTCCGATCGCACGCTGCTCGAAGCGCGCGCGGTCGGCCGCCTCCACAGTCCCAACATCGTCGCCCTCCACGGACTCCATCCTCTGGAAGCCGACGCGGGTTGGATTCTGGAGTTCGAGTACATGGACGGCGGGTCGCTCAAGGAGTGGCTCGATCGCGAAACGCGGCTTCCGCCCGACCGGGCCCTAGAAGTCGCTGTTGATGTCTTGCGTGGCCTGGCGGCGGCTCACGAAGCCGGCGTGGTGCACGGGGATGTCAAGCCCGCGAACGTCTTACTCGATACCAGCGGACGCGCAGCGCTCACCGACTTCGGGTTGGCGCGTTTTTACACCGAGGAGTCGCTGACCGAGAGTATCTCCGCGGGTCCCGCGGGGACGCCGTCGTACATGGCGCCCGAAGTCATCATGGGACAAAAAGCGCACTTCGGTTCCGATCTCTGGAGCGTGGGCATCGTGTTGTATCGAAGCCTGTGCGGACGATTGCCGTTTCCCGCCGACACGTTCCACCAACTCTTTCTCGCCGTACAAAATCAGGAACCGGTTCCGCTTCCGCATAGCATTCCCAGCGCGGTTGCGGACTTCACGATGCAGTTGTTGCGGAAAGATTCGGCCGAGCGACCGGCGACAGCCACCGCCGCGCTGCAGTTGCTTTCCCCGGTCGAGACGGCCGCTGCTCCTGCGCGGGCGCCCGCGGAACGCGCCGCTCCGCGCCCGAAGACGTCTTTGCTCGGGCGTGAGCACGAGCTGGCACAGCTTCACGACGCGCTGTCGGAACTCATGCGCGGCAAGGGAAGCACCGTGCTCATCAGCGGCGAAGCAGGCATGGGCAAGAGCGCTTTGGTGCGCTCCATGCACGCCGTCGCGACCACACAAAAGGGAGCGCGTTGGGTCGAAGCGACGGTCACGCCGCTCGACGGATTGCTGCGTCCCTTGTTGCGCGCCGCGCGCTACGCGCTCGACACGAAGATGGCGCAGCTGGAGCGCATCCTCGCCGACGAGGACTCGGCCGTCTCGGCGTCGATGGTGCGCAACCTTCTTACGGACAACGCCGACGCCAACGTCACAAGCCCCCAGCAAATTGCATGGTCGTTGGAAAAGCTGTTTTTGGCGCTCTCCCGCGAGTCGCCGCTCGTGGTCGTGATCGAAGACGCGCATCGCGCCGACCCCGAAGACATGCGCCTCCTGCGCGAACTCGCCGAACGGCTTCCGCGTGGTCGTGTCATGTTGCTGATCACGTTGCGCACCCAGTCTTTGGACGCCTCGCAATCCGAAGCGTCCGCGACGTCCGCTTTTCATGAACTGTCCGCGTTGCCCGCCCTACGCCACGTTGACCTAGCGCCCCTCTCGCGCGACGCGATTTACCAGCTTCTCGAACGCAACACGACGGCCGAACGCGTGTCGCCCGACGTGGCGCAGCGCATTGTCGAGACCGTCGAAGGCAACCCGCTCCACGCCGAGGAGATGATGCGCCATCTCGAAGAGATCGGCGTTGTGTTCCTGGACGGATCGGTCGTGCGCGCGCGCCCCCAGTGGGAGCAGTCGCGGCTGCCCCAGCGTTTTCACGAGCTGGTGGCGGCGCGGCTGGCCGGTCTACCCATGGACCTGCGCCATCTTATCGACGCGGCGGCCGTCGACGGACGCTCATTCGACGCCGAATCGATTGCGGCCATCACCAACCGTCCGCCCCTGGAAACCCTGCGCGATCTGCAACGCCTCTACCGCGAACGAAATCTCATCGAACCGGACGGCGAAGCGTACCGTTTCACGAGCACCGTGGTGCAGCGCGTAATCTACGAGGATCTCGCACCGGCGCTGCGCCGCGCGATTCACGCGGCGCTCGCGCACCACTTGGAAGCGCGTTCCGAAGACGTCGCGCCGCAGCGGATCGGTCAACATTGGGAACTTGGCGGTCAACCCAAAAAGGCGGCCCCGTACTTGATCGAGGCGGGGATCGCGGCAGCACAACGACAAGAAGCCAACCGCGCCATCCAGCTGTTTGAGCGGGCTGGCCTTGGCCCCGAGACGCTCGCCCTCGACGACGCGTACGTGCACTCCGAGGCGCTGTTTCATTTTGCCGATTGCTGCTACGTGCGCGGGCTTCATGAGCGCACAACCACGATCTACAGTCTGATCGACGCGGCCGCGAAGGAAGGCGACGACGACGAGCTCTACCACCGCTGCGTGGTTCGCCGCGCGCACGTGGAACGAACCCTCCGCGGCCCAGACGCAATCTCCACCGAAGCGCTACAAGCTGCAATCGCCGCACTACCGAGGAGCCGCGAAGCAGCGGATGCCCACTTCATTCTCGGCGCCATCGCAAGGCTGAAGGGGCGAATGAAAGAAGCGTCCGACTCACTTCATACAGCGGAGCAAATGTACGTGCGGCTGGAAGAGCACGCGCGGCGCCCGCACGTACTGAACCAGCTGGCATCCATCGCTAAGCGCGCCTTGGACTTTGACGCTGCAGAGAGTTGGTACCGAGAAGTATCCAGAATCTCATACGGACTGGGACGACGTATCAACGGCGCCATCGGCGAGGTCAACGCCGCCGACATTGCCTTTGCGCGCGGCGATCTCGAACAGCTGCCCGAGACGTTGGAGCGCGCCATTCAAGTCCTATCGCTGGAGGGGTCGGTCAAACACGCGGCTCATGTCGCCGCGCATCTCGCGCATGTGTACTTTGCGCTGGGAGATGTGAACGGATGCGAAGAGTCGGCCGATCGGGCGCTGCGCCTCCTAGGCGATCTGCCATACTTGCCCGTGCGCGTCGATGCGTTGGGCGAAAAATCGATCTGCGCGATCTATCGGGCCCATTTGGATGCGGCTCATCTCTGGCTCTCCCAAGCGAACGCCGAAGCGGAGCAACAAGGGAACGCCAGTGCTCGCGCGTCGATTGCGGCACTCACCGCCCTCGCGAACTCGTGCGCTGGCCACCCGGACAAGGCTCGGGCCGCGGCGGCACGCGCGCTCGCATTCGCGGAGGGGGACGACGAGGCGCTACGAGATGTGCACCTGCTGCTTGCCGAAGCTCTCGCGTTCGGCCTCCCGACCGCGTGCCTTGCTCAGGTTGACAACGGAGATGAGCTCAGCAACGCGATCTATGCTGCGTTCGCCGAGCCAACGGTCGAACACAACGCGATGGCAGCGGGGCTCCTCGAACGTTACGCGCGCGGCGGTCGCCGCGAATCTACACGTGCGCTCGCCGCACTCTTTCGCGCTCGGGCGGGCGAACCCGGCATCGAACAGGGGATAGAACGAGCCGAGTCGCTCGGACATAGTTGGCTCCACGCGTCGCTTCTCAAACAAAGTGGACAAGCGGACGCGCTCACGAAGATCATCGAATCGATCTGCGAAAACTCTACGCAAGACGCGCCCGCAATCCGCAACCACTGGCTCTAGCCGCGATTACGGATCCAACTCCAGCTCTTGCTTGCAGAGCGTCCAGTCGACCATGGCCTGCGGGCCGCCCTGCGGATGCGCGATCTGATGCGCGTTCTTGACGTGGGTCGCGTAAAACTCCCACATCTCCTCCGGGTACGGCGTTGACAAGCGCATTTGAGCGAGCGACGCGACCTCGGCTTGATTTTGCGCGATCGCTTTGACTTTGATCGCCGTCAACAGCTCTTCAGCCGTCGGTGCGCCCGGGTCGTTGGGCGGGCAGTGCACACTTCCCGGCCAATCGTCTCCGCGCGTATCCCCTTCCGGCGGCACGGGCGTGGCGTCGTTACCCCAGCACAAAAAACCGATCAGGAGACCGATCAGTAGCCCAACGAGCCCCGCAATGATTGCTTTGTTATCCATGTCGTCTTTCCCTCAGGGGTGAAACATGAAAGAACGCCCCACGTGACGTCAGCGCTCCCAAATCCGAGCGTATGCGCTCTACGCCGACTCCCTGCCACGATCGCGTCCGGTCATTGGATCCCACATCCCGAAGCTTTTAGATTGCCCGACTGAGGGCAAAGACCGCAATACAAAACTTGGACACGCGGGCGCGCCCAACCCCGTGTGTCACAATCAGCCGCGTGCATGGCGGGCGACGAACGATCCGAGCGGGATGGACTTTGGCGCTGTTCGCGCTGGTCGGATGCAGCCGCAAAACGGACTGCGTGATTTATGTAAACGACGACGGCGAACCCGTTTACGAGTTCGTGGTCACACGCGCGGATGGCACGGGTTACGGCTACGTCCCACGCAAACCCGGCGTCATTCGGCTGCCACACCGCAAATTCGACTGGCTCGTCGCCGCACCGGGCTTTCGATTCGGTTTGGTTCCCGCGGCGCGCAGCCCCGCCACACAAAGAGTAACCGTCACGTTGCGACCGGGCCTTCCCGTGCGCCTCGAAGTGCCGCGAAACATTCCGCTCCCGCGACCGCCCCACACCCTGATCGTCTTGTTGGAACGCCAAACTGGCCCCCACCGATGGGCCGACCGCTACGCGATCGGTCGGGACAAAAACGACCGCGCGTCAGCCGCGACCGACCGCGAGGGGAACCGCAAACTCGTCATTCGAGAGCCGCGGCGCGCCGTCGGCGTTCTCGTGCCCGCGTCCGGTTCTTATCGCGTGTCGGTTCAGTTCCAACGCTACGACGCCGCGCGCGAGACGGTTGCGTCGGCCGGCGAAGCGATCTCCAGCGGAACCATCACGATCCAACCGCGCGCCGGCCTCCAAGTCTTTTCCGTGCGGCCGGATGCGCAAGCCTACGAAGCCGCACTCGCTCGGCTTCGATAGCCTGTCGCCGCCTACCGTTGGGACGTGGCGATCTCCGCGTTGGTACGATGCGCCCCATGCTCGGCGCATCGCTTGTTCTCTTCGTGCTTCCGCAACTCGCTCCCGATCTCGACAAATTGGCAGTCGAGTACTTTTCTGCGGATGCCACGCGTCGGCGCGCGATCGTGGCGGCGATCGACGGGCACGATCAGCTGACCGCCAAGGACGTGGCCGCGTGGCGGTCCAAACTCCAAAAACTTGCGCTGACCGCGGGCCCCAAACTCAAAAAGGGCGGCACGCAGTACTTCTACGACAAGAAGAAAAAGCGCGGGAAGTACATCGTCGGCGGCTCGAACGGACGCGGCGGACTCGTCATCGCGCTCCACGGCGGCGGCGAGGGGTCCGGCGACGCCGGCGGCGCCGCGAGCACGTTCGGCGGGATCGCTTCGAAGTTTAAATGCATCATGATCGCGCCGGAGGTGCTTGAAAAAACCGAACGCGGTTGGACGACCAGCGGCACCGAACCGTTTGTGCTTGAGCTCATCGACGCCGCGAAGCGCACGTGGAAAAACATCCCTCACGATCGCGTGTACATCGTCGGTCACTCCATGGGCGGCTACGGCTCATGGACCATCGGCGCGCGTCATGCGGATCTGTTCGCGGGTCTTGGCCCCTATGCGGGCGCGCCGGTTCCGTACACAACCGACGGCGGCAAGCGTTCGGCGGTCGTCGGCATCGAAGACGGTGTCTTGCCCAACCTCCGCAACGTCGCGCTCCACATCTATCAAAGCCTAGACGACGTTCAGGTTCCGCCGGAGCCGAACGTGTTTGCCAACAAAGCGCTCCTCGAACTCAAAAAAGAGTACGGCGGCTTTCCGTTTCGGTACGTGGAAACCAACGGCCGCGGCCACGGCGCGCCCAAGGGCGGGCACGTCGTCGGATTTAAGTGGCTCTACGAACACAAACGCCAAACCCGTCCCAAGCACCTTCTTTGGCAACCCGTCGCGGACGGCCCGAAGACGTTTTACTGGATCGGTTGGAACCAACCCGTCGCCGGCACGCTGGTGCAAGCCAAGATCGTCGGCCCCAACCAGATTGACTTGGACATGGGGGGCTACGGCCCCGACGGATTCCGCGTGTACTTAGACAGCAAGATGGTCGATCTCGACAAACCCGTCGTGATCACCGAAGCCGGAACAGAGTTGTTTCGAGGCAAAGTCCAAAGAACCCTCTCCACGATGCTCATGACAGCGGGCCGCCGCTACGACAAGTCGATGATCTTCGCCGCCCGAATCGATCTGAAGTAAGAGATCGACGCGAGCGATCAAGAGGAGAAGATCCGCCACCGACCGCAAACGGACTCTGACGCAAGAAGACCACGCACATGCCGCCGGAAGCGACAGCGAGCAGCAGCGCTGGTGCCAAACCAGCGATCGGCAAGGTCTCCGTTGCGCGAACCGGCCCACGCACAAACGCCGCCAGAGGCGACAACAAGCAATCGAATGGTGCCAAACCGCACGAACGTCAAAGTCTCGGTTGTGCGCAAAAACAACAAAGACCGAACCGGCCCACGCACACACGCCGCCAGAGGCGACAACGAGCAACCGAATGGTGCCAAACCGCACGAACGTCAAAGTCTCGGTTGTGCGTAAAAACAACAAAGACCGAACCGACCCACGCACACACGCCGCCAGAGGCGACAACGAGCAAACGAATGGTGCCAAACCGCACGAACGTCAGAGTCTCAACATCGTCAGATGTTGAACCAAGAAACACTGACCGCCAAACCGACGAACGTCAAGGCCTCGGTTATCCGCAAGAACAACGAAGACCGAACACAAAAAACGCGCGCACACGCAGCCAGAGGCGACAACGAGCAAACCGAGTTGGTGCCAAACCGCACGAACGTCAGAGTCTCAACATCGTCAGATGTTGAACCAAGAAACACTGACCGAGCATCAAAGCTTCAACGGCAAACGCCGTTGAAGCTTTGATGCTAAACGGTCATCATCTCTTCGACTTTGGCCTTCAGAATCGTCTCAATCTTGCCCTCGTGATCCTTGGTGTATTCCTGGATCTCTTCTTTGAGCTTTTTGAGTTCGTCCTCGGTCAGCACGCTATCTTTTTTGGCGGTCTCGGCGCTCTTGTTGGCGTCGCGTCGGACATTGCGCACGGCCACTTTGGCCGCTTCGCCCTTCTCCTTCACGCTCCCAACGAGCTTCTTGCGACGCTCCTCGCTCAGAGGCGGAACGTTAAGTCGCAAGATCTTGCCGTCCACGTTGGGGTTGATGCCTAGGTCGCTGGCCTGGATAGCCTTCACGACTTCTTGCACCTGGCTCGCGTCAAAGGGCTTGATCACGATCAAGCGCGGCTCGGGCACCGAAATCTGCGCCATCTGGCTCAACGGCGTCGCCGAACCGTAGTAGTCCACGCGAATACCGTCCACCATCGCGGACGACGCTTGGCCCGAACGGAGACCGCGCAGCTCACCTTCGAAGTGACCTACGCACGCCTCCATCTTCTCGGACGCTTCCAGCAAGATTGTGTCGTAGTTCATCGGGCTACGCGCCGACCGCGATGCGCGCAAAGCGCGTCAACGCAACTTCGGCGCCCGTGTTTTTGCCCACATCGGCGACGTGCTTCTCGACGCTGACCTTGTCGTTCTTGATGAAGGGCTGGTCCAACAAGACATACTCCTTGAGCGCCTTGTTGAGTTTGCCCTCCGCGATCTTCTCGCGCTTGTCCTCGGGCATGTTCTCCGCCTGCGCGACAAAGATCTCGCGCTCCTTGGCAATGAACGCGTCGTCCAACTGGTCGCGGCGCAGGACTTTGAGCCCGGCTTGAAATGCGATCTGCATACCGAGGTCGTTGCCGAGCTCGCCCACGCCGTCGTGGCCAGAAAGATCGCTACCGCTCAACTCGACGAGCCCGGCGATTTTCTTGTTGTGGTGCATGTACGTCGCGACGACGCCGTTGTCCGGCTGAAACATCGCCCAGTCGCCGACTTTCATGTTCTCGCGGATCTTGGAACCGACCAGTTCGTCGAGCTGCTCGCCGACCGTGCGGCCGTCGGGCATCTTGAAATTCGTCAGGTCGTCGCCATTGCCCCGCTCACCAGGAGCGTTTGCAAGAAGCTGTTTGGCGAGCGCTTCGCCGAATGCGACGAATCCCTCGGCGCGGGCGACGAAGTCGGTCTCGCAAAGCACCGCCACGGCCGCCGACCCACGGTCGCCGGCTGCGGTGAACACAAGGCCATCGTTCATCTCGCGACCCTTGAGCTTGGATATCTGCTTTTCGCCCGCCTTACGCAGGTTTTCGATCGCACGCTCCATGTCGCCGTTGGCTTCGACGAGCGCCTTTTTGCATTTCATCATCGGGAGGCCGGAGCGCTTGCGCAGCTCCGCCACCATCTTTGCGGTGATCTCCATCGAATTACTCTCCGGACCTTACGGTCACTTCTTAACAGCAGCCGAGCCGCTGCCTTCTTCGCCATCTTTATCGTCACCGGTCGCTTCGTCTCCGGCTGCCGCACGGGCCGCAGCCTCGCGCGCCTTGCGCTCCGCTTCGTCGCGACGGCGGCGGGCTTCCGCCTCCTGGCGCTGACGACGACGGATTTCTTCGCGACGCTTCTCTTCGACGCGACGGCGGTCTTCTTCCTGCTTGCGCAGGATGGCTTCCTTGACCTTCCAGTCCTGGACGCCGCGCAACACCGCGTCGGCCAAACGCTGCAACACGATCTGAATCGCACGCATCGCGTCGTCGTTGCCGGGGATCGGAATCTCGATCCGCGTCGGGTCGCAGTCGGTGTCGAGCAACGACACGACCGGGATGCCCAACTTGTTGGCTTCGGCGACGGCGATGTGTTCGACAACGGGGTCGATCACAATCAACGCGCCCGGGAGTCGCTCCAGGGTGCGCATGCCGTCCAAGTTCTTCTTGATCTTCTTTGCTTCGCGAGTCGAGCGGCTCATCGCGCTCTTACTGTCGAACGCGGACGGGCCGATCTCGATCATCTCTTCCAACTCCGTGAGGCGCTTTAGGCGCTGACGCACGGTGTAGAAGTTGGTGAGCATGCCGCCGAGCCAACGTTCGGAAACGAACGGCTGCCCGGAACGACGCGCCTCAGAAATCACCGAGTTGCGGGCCTGACGTTTGGTGCCGACAAAGAGCACGCTATGACCGTCGCCGCAAAGGCGTTGCAAGAAGTTGTACGAACGAATCAGGCCGCGCACGGTGCCCTTGAGATCGATGATGTGGATCCCGTTGCGCTTGCCGAAAATGTAGGGTCGCATGCGCGGGTTCCACACCCTTGTCGGGTGGCCGAACTGCACGCCTGCATCAAGAAGGTCTTGTACCGAAACGATGGACACGTAAATCTCCGCCGGTTGTTTCTTCGACCGCCGCAAAAACGCCGCGATCCCCCCGCTCCGGCTGTCGGGGAGCCTATGAATCGAATCGAGCAGACTACGCGGGAATCGGGGGCGTGTCAAAGCCCGGAACGCGCCCCCAGTCGGACTTCGGGTCGGTTTTTCAGCAGGCGGCGGGCCACTCCTACGCGACCGCGATGAGCTCCGGGGCCGCCTCGGCGCTCACGCGCACAGCGAACACCCCCGCTGCCAACGTGACGATGTCGGAATAGCGGCCCGGGGGCAAACGCGCCTCGCGCACATCGACGACGCGCGATCGGGCGCGATCGAAGCGGAAGTGCGTGACGGCGCCGTCCGGCCAGAGCACAACTCGCTCCTGGTCCGCGTCGCCTCGCTCCCGCGCCGTCCAAAGCTGGCCCTGAGGCGGACGCGCCGGGTCAAAGATGCGCGGAAACGGGATCGGGGTGCGGTCGGCCTGCGGGATCGTGTGCCAAGCGGCATCGCCGCCATCCCCACTCGCCGCGGCGTCAAACCACTGGGGCCGGCCGTTTTTCGCGACGCCTACGCCCCCGTCCGGGCGGGACGACCCGGGGGCCGGGGAGCCGGGATAGCCCACAGCATCCGCGCGCGCATCGTCGTGGATGACCATGCCTTCGCGTCGAATCGGATACCAGTGCGCGGAACCGTCCGTCCGCGCGGGCGAGCCCGCGACCGGTTTTGCGGCACCTCGAAATCGGTAAGACAGGGGGCCCGCATGCCGCGTCGGGCGCCCGGTCCGCAAGTCGATGCCGAACCGTTGCACCCCGCCGACGCCATCCAGACGGAAGGCCAGCGCCCGAGCATGTTCGGATTCGGGGTCGGCTCCCTCCTCGCGACGCACTTCTTCGCCCGCCGCGTTCACGTGTCGCACGCGGAGCTGCTCGCCGAACACGGGGCCGGACTGGGGCTCGAGGACGAGCACGATGGACGGGTCGGTGCTCGCCAACGCGAGGCGGCGTTGCGGTGTGATGCGTGTGCGTTCGTCCCACCCGAGCGTACCGAGGTCGCGCCACACGCTTCCGTCAAAGAGCCACAGATGGTCCCCGCGCCAACCGCCCAAATGGGCGACGTGCTGTTTTTGGTCGGTCGCGATCACGGGGCGACTCCGGCGCCTTTCGTTACGGCATCGCCGCCGCGCGCGACCGGTCGATCGCGTGCAGGATGGCGTCGGCGATCTTGACGACTTCTAAGCCGTGTTCGCCGGGGACGGACGGCGCCTGTTTGCGGCGCGCCGCAGCGATGAAATCACCGAGCTCTTTTTCGAGCGGGTCGTGCTCCGGCATATCGATCGTCTTGGCGTGCAAGAGATCGCCGAACACCGACTCCTGTCCGCGCAGATCCGTGAGCGACGACGGATCCTCCGTGATCTTTTTGACGACGTCGAGGGTGAGCTTGTTGGATTTTTTGTAAATCACGCCCTGCCGCGCGCCGTAGTCGAGCGAGATGTACGAGTCCGCGGAGAACACGCGAATCTTGCGCATGGTCTGCACGGCCACGCGACTTGCCGTCACGTTCGCCACCGCGCCGTTTTCAAACGTAAGGCGCGCGTTCGCGATGTCCTCGTTCGAACTCAGGATGCCCACGCCGACGGCGTCCACCCGCGCGACTTTGGACCCCACGATGTGCAGGATCACATCGAGGTCGTGAATCATGAGGTCGAGCACGACGCCGACATCCGTCGCGCGAAACGAAAACGGGTTGAGGCGGTGGCACTCGATGAACAGCGGGCGGATGCCTAAGTCGACCGCCGCAACCACGACCGGATTGAACCGTTCGACGTGGCCGACGCCGACGTACGTGTTGTGCTGCCGCGCCGTATCGACAATTTTTTGCGCCGCTTCGACGGTGTCCGCCAACGGCTTTTCGACGAGTACGGGGATGCCCTGGCGTAAGAACCAACACGCAACCTCGGCGTGTTTGATCGTCGGGACCGCGACACTCACCGCGTCGACACCCACAACTTGGGTGTGATCTTCGACGGCCTTACAGCCGTACGCCTGGGCGATCGCGCCGCGTCGCTCGGGGTCCTGATCGGCGACGGCAACGAGTTCGACGCCCTCCATCTGCGCGTAGATGCGCGCATGATTGCGACCGAAATGGCCGACGCCGACGACGGCAACGCGGATCATGCGTGCCCCCGGTTGGGATCTTCGCCCTGACGACCTTGGCGACCGCCGCCGCTCGCGCGGAGAAACGAAACCAGCTCGATGACCTCGGGCACTTCGGCGAACTCGGCCGCTAAGCCCTTGAGCGCGTCCGCCATCGTGCGATCCGATCGGTACAGCACGCGGTACGCATCCTTGAGCGCGCGAATGGCCGCGTCGCTTAGTCCGCCGCGCTTGAGGCCGATCACGTTGATGCCGCGTACGCGCGACGGATGACCTTCAACAATCGTGAACGGCGGAATGTCTTTCGTGATCCGGGACAAACCGCCGACGTAAGCGAACCGCCCCACCGTCGTGAAGTGATGGATTCCGACGCCGCCATTGAGAATCGCAAAGTCCTGCACTTGCACGTGGCCCGCGAGCATGACGTTGTTCGCCAAGATCACGCGGTTGCCGACGGTGCAATCGTGCGCCACGTGGCTGCACGCCATCAAGATGCAATCATCGCCGACCGTCGTCACGCCGCCGCCCGATTCGGTTCCGATGTTGAGCGTTACGTTCTCGCGAATGTGGTTGCGCGCACCCAAGATCAGCCGCGTGGGTTCGCCGTGGTACTTGAGGTCTTGCGGCTCGCCCCCGACGACGGCGTGCGGATGCACGACGCACTCCGACCCCATTTCGGTGTTGCCCGTCACGACGGAGTGCGCGCCGATGCGACAGTTGTCGCCGACCTTCGCGTCCGCGCCGATGACCGCATACGCTCCGATTTGGACGCCGGTGCCCAAGGCAGCGCCGCTCTCGACGATAGCGGTGGGATGGATGCGCGTGTCGCTCAAAACTCCTCGTGCTCCACGTTACTCGGCGAATCGACGAGCATGAATTTCATTTCGGCTTCGGCCACAACCGTATCGCGGACCGTCGCATGCGCTTTCACCTTGCCGCCGCGACGCCCCAGATGAAGCGTCTCGACCACCAATCGCAATTGGTCGCCGGGCATGACCGCGTGGCGTAAACGAACTCTGTCCATACCTAGAAACACCGCCACCTTGCCCGAGTACTCCAGCTTGCGCAAGAGCAGAATGCCCGCCAGCTGCGCAAGCGCCTCCAACGTCAGCACGGCCGGCATAATCGGCGTTTCAGGGTAGTGACCGACAAAAAACGGCTCGTTGATCGTGACGTTCTTAATCCCGACCGCTCGCTTGAACCCCTGAACCTGGATCACGCGATCCACAAGCAGCATCGGATAGCGATGCGGTAACACACGCATGATCTCTTTGATACCGAAACCGTTGCCGCGCTGGACGTACCCCAGATCTTCCCGGCGGTTCTCTTCGTTCGCGACGCGTTCGACCAGCCGGCGATTCGCCGCGTGGCCGGTGCGGTGCGCCACGATGTGACCGATGATCGGTCGTCCGAGCAGCATCAGGTCCCCGACCAAGTCGAGCATCTTGTGACGCACGTACTCGTCGTTGAACCGCAGGTGCTTCGCGTCGGCTTCGGCGTCGGGCGTGATGACCAAAGTGTTGTGTTCGTTCGCGCCCTGACCCAACCCGGCTTTCTTGAGGGCTTCAACTTCTTCGCTGGTCACGAACGTGCGCGCCGGCGCAATCTGTTCGACAAACGTGCGCGTGTCCAAGTCAATCGTCACGGTCTCGTGGAGCGCGCGCGGCGTTTCGTATCCCAACGTGTAGGACAATCGCAGGCCGCCTTCGCGCGGCAACGCCACGATGGCCCAATTGCCGTCACTCACATGAATCGGCTCACGAATGATGACCGGCTCGGTCGGCTCTTTCTGCTCCTTGATCTCGGCTTCCGCGATCGCCTGCGCAAACGAGATGCTGGAACCATCCATGCCGGGCACTTCCGGTCCGTCGATCTCGCATAAGACGTTGTCGACTTGGTACGCGGAAAGAGCGGCGAGGAGATGCTCGACCGTATGCACTTCGGCATCGCCCCGTCGCAGGCAACTTCGGCGCGGCGTAACATGGACGAAGTCAAAACGCGCCGGAATCTCGGGCTTGCCCGGAAGATCCATGCGGCGGAAAACGACGCCCGCGCCCGGGCTCGCCGGCAGTAAGCGCAGCGTCACGCCGGCTCCCGTGTGGAGTCCCACTCCGCTCAACTCGGTGGACCGATTGAGCGTGTTTTGGAGGCGCGGTTCAGGGGCTGCCACAGGTCTCGATTCGCGATTCGCTGGCCGATCTTACACCAGGGCGAAATCGCAAGGGGAAGACCATCTGGGGAGGACAGCCCTTTTAGAAATTGCGCTGAAACGCAATGGAAACGACTTGCTTCACATCGCCCGCTTGATCACGGATCGGAAAGCCGAAGTCGATGATCAGCGGCGGCTGCGTCGGACCGCCAAACCCGATCGCGAACCCAAATCCTGCCGAGACGCGCCAGTCGTCGCCGTCGAAGTCCCCGATGGTTGTGTCCAAGCCCCCCTGGTCGAGAAACACGACGAAGTCGAGACCGAATCCGCTCGCCTCCGACGTCGTGATCGGGATCGTGTATTGCAAGCTCAGGGTCAACAGGAACTCACCGCCGGTCGGGCGCCCGTTCGAGCGCGGACCGACTTCGCGCCACTCGAATCCGCGCAGGCTGCGGCCGCCCAAGAAAAATCGCTCGAAAATCGGAACCTCTCCGGTGTCGTCGAACGCGGTCGCATAGTCGCTGCGAATCGACAGCTGAATGCGGTGCCAGCCGCCGCGACGAGGGCGGAACACGCGCCACCCGGCGCGGTGCGAAATCGATAGCTTGAAGATGTCCACGTGGCCACCGAGGGGTCCACCGGAGATCGCGCCACTCAACGTCGTGACGTGGCCGTTGAGAAACGAGTCCACCTCGCGGCGAATGGTTCGACGCAACGTCACGCCCAGCGTGTGAATCGTACTGGAGCCCTGTTGGTCGATGGCGTTGAGCGGTGCTGGAGGATCGAGGTCTTCCAAAATCACTTGGCGCAACGACCAGTTGACCGAGAGGTTCCAGATGAAATCCTCGTCGAGGAATCGCCCGACGCGCACGAGCGCGGTGTCCGTGATCTGATCGTAGTCGTCAAATAGCGAGAACCGCCGCGAGAACTCCGTTGAAAGCGACCAACGCGAATCGCGCAGAGCCGGATCCGAAAACGCGATGGTGAACTGACTCAGCGTCGCGCCCGGTGCCGCCGTCAACGTGAACCGCTGGCCCGCACCGCGAAACGCGGCCGCGCCAAAAATGTTGTAGAACGGATCGGGCGTCTTCTTGATATCGAAGTTGCGCCACGTGATCGACAACTGCCCGAACGCACCGCCGTCTGTACTGACGCCGCCGCCAACCGTGAACTGACGCGTATCGACTTCGCGAACGGTAAGGTCGATGTCGTACACATCGTCGGGACCGTCGAGATTCTTTTTGAGGCCCCAACCGCGCCCGCTCCCGAAACGGATGCTATCGAAGTAGCGCAGTTGACCGAGGCGATTGCGCGCGCCCTCGAGCGCTTCGATGTTGAGGAAATCACCCGGCAGTGCGCCTTTGCGGAACTGGCGCCGAATAACGTTGTCCTTGGTGTACTGGTTGCCGTAGATCCGAATGCGACCGACTTTGTGCTTCGGTCCCGCGACGATTTCGAGCCGAATACGCGACGTCGCGTTCGCGCTGTTGTCCTGAATGTGCTCGGTGATCCGGGCGCCCGCGTAGGCGCGTTCCCACAAACGCTCGCGCATGGCGCGCACGGTTTTTTGCAGATCGGTTAGGCGCAGCGGATCGCCGGGTTGTAGCAACGAAAGTTTTTGTAGCTCCAGCGGCGCCAAAAAGTCGGCGTCCTGCGCCATCGGCTTGCCGTCTTTTGTATAGACGACTTCGATCGGTCCATCCAGCGTGTAGCGCTTGCCCTCTTCAATGCGGAATCGAAGCTGCGCAAACGTCTTGGCTTGGTTAAACCGCGTCTCGATATAGACCACGCGCGCGTCGCGAAAGCCCTGCTGCTGGTAATAGACTTCCATGCGGCGACGGTCCTGATCGACGGCCGCGCGGTCGTAGTACTTCGGGTTTAAGAACTTGCCGAGCCCCAGCAGTTTCGTGCGGTAGCTGTCGGTGTTGCGAATGCGCTCTTTGAGATCGCTCGGCTTCACCGATACCGCGCCCTCCAAGATCACCTCTTTGACTTTGACGCGTTCACTCGTGATGACTTGGAACACCACGTCTTCGACTTCGGGGCGGCTCGTCTTGCGCCGGTAGTAATCGACGCCGACGAAGAAGTAGCCCTTCTCGCGGTGGAGACGGCGCAACAACTTGCGATCGGCTTCGAGTCGGTGCTCCAACAACGGGCGGCCCGGCACGACCGACATCAGCATCTCGAAGTCCGACTTCTTCACCTTGCGCAGGCCGCGCACATCGACACGCCCCACCATCACGCTGTCCAACACGACAAACGTGATCTCGACGCCGCCCTCGACGTCGGCCTCGCGGATCTCGAGGACCTGGGAGAAAAAGCGCCGGAGCGAGAGGCGGTCTCGGGAGAGCAACCCCGCGTCGTATTTCTCCCCTTCCTTGGTGGCGATTTGCTCGCGCAACACATCGTCGGAGTACCGACGGTTGCCCTCAAACGACACCTTGACGACGGTGCGTTCCGATGGCGATGAGGCCGCATCATCTTGCGCCCAGAGCACAGGAGAAGCGAAGCCGAGGAGACAGAGTAAGACTAGGGGGCGCACGGAGAAGCGAGGGATTATACGTGTCGAGCGCCATCGGCGAAACGGCGATTGAAACCCGCGCCAAAGATGCCGTCAGAGCGACTCATCTGGTGGACATCTGGGCGATCTTGGACCCGCTGCAGATCCGTCCCCCTCGAACTACGACCCGCCTCCGTCCCGCCGGCGCCCCGCCTTCGACGAGGGCTACCGCGGGTGGTCCGACGCCAAGCGCCGGACGACAACTCATGGTGCGTAGATTTTTCCGAGCGCGTGCCCCGTACCGACCAAAGTAAGAGTTGCCGAGCGTGCACAAGAACAAAAAAAAACCAAACGACCAGGCACGCACACACACCGCCAGAGGCGAAGACGAGCAAGCGAATCGGTGCCAAACCGTTCAAACGTCAAGGTCTCAACATCGTCAGATGTTGAACCAAGTAACACCGCGAACGTCAAAGAAAAGGTCCGAGCCGCAAAGTGCGCACAAGAACAAAAAACCAAACGACAGGCACGCACACACACCGCCAGAGGCGAAGACGAGCAGGCGAATCGGTGCCAAACCGTTCAAACGTCAAGGTCTCAACATCGTCAGATGTTGAACCAAGAAACACGCTAGCGTCAACGCCTCCGGCGTTGACGCTAGAACGACTCGTCCATCCCAAACGCCGGGTTCTCAAACCGCAAAATCTCGCCAAAGAAGTGGAACTCGACGCGGCCGGTCGGTCCGTTTCTTTGTTTGGAGATGATCACTTCGGCTTTGTTTCGATTCTCGTCGGTCGGGTTGTACTGGAACTCGCGGTACAGAAAACAGATCAAGTCCGCGTCCTGTTCGAGTGCGCCGGACTCGCGCAGGTCACTCATCCGCGGCCGGCGATCCTCGCGGCTATCCACGCTGCGGTTGAGCTGAGAGATCGCGATGACCGGACAATTCAATTCGCGCGCCATCGCTTTGAGCGACCGCGAAATCTGCGCGACTTCCTGTTGCCGGTTCTCGCCCTTGCCGGTTTCCATGAGCTGGAGGTAGTCCACAACGACCAAGCCGATCTCGCCTTTGCGCTGCTTGACGCGACGCGCTTTCGCGCGAATGGATGTCGAGGTGGCGCCGGTGGTGTCGTCGATAAAAATCGGCGCTTCCATCAGTTCGCCCGCCGCCTGCGTGAGCTTCTCGATGTCTTCGTTGGTGAGGTTGCCGTTGCGGACACGTTGCAGCTCAACGCGAGCACGGGAGCAGAGCATGTTGCGCACGAGGTGCTTGCGATTGACCTCAAGGCTGAAGTACACGACCGGCTTGCGCTCGACGACCCCGATGTGATCCACAAGACAGTTCGAGAACGTGGTTTTGCCCATGGACGGACGGCCCGCCACGATGACTAAGTCGCCGAAGCCGAGGCCGGTCGTTAGGTCGTCGAAGCGATGGTAGCCCGTCGGGACGCCGTTGATGCCGCCGCCCCCCTCAATGAGCTGTTGAATCTCATCGAACGTCTCGTTGAGCACCGTCTGAATCTCGACGGTTTCCTGCTCCGCGGCGCCGCGTCCCAGCGCAAAGACCTGCTCTTCGGCAAAGTCCAGCAGGTCGTGGCCGGGCACGCCGCCCCCGTAGGCGGACGCCTGGATGTTGGTGCACACGTGGATGAGATTGCGGGTGACCGCCTTCTCGCTCACGATCTTGGCGTACTCTTCGGCCCCCGCCGACGACGGGACATACTCAACCAGCTGCGCGAGATAGGCCTCGCCACCGACCTTCTCAAGATCGCCGGTGCGCGCGAGTTCCTCTTTGATGAGCACGGCATCGACGCGCTTGCCCATGTTGAACAGACGACCGCACGCCTCGTAGATCTTTTGGTGCGCCGTTGTGTAGAAGTCCTCGGACTTGACCAACGTCATGATGTCGGTCAGCACGTCGCCGTCGAGCAAGGCGGCGCCGAGGACCGAACGCTCCGCGTCGTCATTGTGCGGCGGCAATCGTGCGAAACTTTTTGAAGCAGGTTCCAGAACAACACCCTCCGATTGACCGCACCGACCACGTTGGCCCATTCTCTACTCAGGGCCGCACCAATAAAAACCAGACTGCTTGAATCCGGACCCGCGAAGAATCCGGACCGCCGGGCACTCAGGGTTCAGCACCCAGACGCCCATGACCCAGACACGCATGGCGGCAATCCGTTCGCACTCCCTGCCGCACTCTTGCCGTGGATTCCAGTTGAGTTCGCCGCGAGCATATCGACGTCATGGAGCGCACGAAAGTCCTGTTCTAGGTTACGGCCGGCACGGACGAAGATTGTGCATAACCGGTGGATGAGGCGCGCAGTCGCGGGGAGTGCTCGGGGGAAAATCGGGGGACCGTGCGGGGGAAACGAGTGTCGGGCACCGCTGTGTTTTTTGGGAGAGAACTGCACGGTCCGTAAACGGGCCCGGACACGAAAAAACCCCGCCGGCAAACGCGGCGGGGTTTGAACTCTGGGAAACGAGCGCGGTTACGCTTCGGGCTCCACCACCCAAACGCGAATCTCTGCGGTCTTGTCCGCGTCGAGTCGAATCGGGACGTTGAAGATGCCGAGTTCCTTGATCGGCCCGTCGAGCGCGATCTGCTTTTCCTCGACCTTGATGCCGCGCTCGGCGAGCGCTTCCACCAATGTGCTGGCGCCGACCGAGCCGAAGAGGTGGCCCTCGTCGCTCGCACGCTGCTCCAGCATGAGGCTCGTGCCTTCCAGCGACACGGCGAGTTCCGCCAGACGCTCGGCGCGCTGGGCGCGGTGCTCCTTGGCCTGCTCTTTCATGCGTTCGATGCGACGCAGCGCATGGTTGGAAACCGGGCAGGCGGCGCCGGAAGGCAACAGGAAGTTCCGGGCGTAACCCGGCTTCACCTTGACGACGTCGCCGACATGGCCCAAGTGCTCGTTGTCCTCAAGCAACAGGATCGAGACGAGGCGCTTCTCTTTGTTTTTTCTGAGTCTGACCACGGCCCTTAGCTCCCGACGTACGGCATCAGACCCATGAAGCGAGCACGTTTGATCGCTTGACGAGCCAGACGTTGAAAGTGGGCATCGGAGCCCGAACGCTTACGACCCAAGATCTTGCCTTGGCCCGTGCACAAACGCTGCAGCGTGTTGACGTCTTTCCAGTCGATAAACTCGACGCCGAGACGCGTGAACCGGCAGCGGCGCTCGCGAAAGCGCTTGAACTTGGATTTCTTGTTGTTGCGGTCTTTAGGAGGCATGTCTTAGCCCTCGTCCGATCTCGGCCCGTCACGATCGCGATCACGATCACGACCTCCGCCGTCAAAACCATCTTCGCGCCGTCCGCGACGCGCTTCCGCGTCTTCCTTCATCTTTTCGTAGTACGCCGCGCTCTTCTCGATAAACGTCGGAATGTCATCGTCTAAACGAATCAGCATCTGACGCAGAATCGTTTCGTTGATGCGGCAGTCCGCTTCGAACTCGGGAAGGTTGCCCCCCGGAATCAAAAAACGCGACAGCAGGTAGATACCGCGCTTGTGACCTTTGATTTCGTAGGCGAGCTTGCGCTCGTCCCACCGCTCAAAGTCGTGGAGCTGAGCGCCGTGCTTTTCGAGCAGACCGCGGATCTTGCTCTCGGTGCCATCAGGGTCGTTCCCGTGAACCACGGGATCAACCAAAAACATCGCCTCGTACGGATACATACTGCTGTTTGCTGCTTACTTGCGCGGCCGCAACGCGACCGCGAAATGGAAAAGACTCGGAACGAAAACCATAACGAAAACACTGCGATGCGACGACGTTTCGACCGCCCGCGCACGCCTCTGATACCGATGGCTTTGGATTTCTTGCGGCGCGTTGACGGCCGCATCCAAAACCACCCCTTGGCGAGCCCAAGAGCGTAAGCCCGGGTCCGTCCGGGGTCAACCGTTCACGACGCCCTGCGCGACGGATAATCCATCCCGCATCCAGCGCCGGATCGCCAAAACGCCACCCGCCACGACGCGATCGAGCTGGTCGGCCGGAAATCGACCGAGGACATGCTCCTCCAGCGGGGTTCCGTCCGGGGCCTTGCCGATCCCCATCCGGAGCCGCGGATAGCCGTCGCTCCCCAGATTTCCCTGAATCGACCGCAGTCCGTTGTGGCCGCCGTCGCTCCCCCGCCCCTTGAGCCGGAGCTGGCCGGGGTCGAGCCAGATATCGTCCACGACAACAAGCGCGCTCGCGCATGGCAGGCCGTCGCGAGCCAGGAGATGGGCGAGAACGGGCCCACAGCGGTTCACATACGTCAGAGGGCGCACCAGAAAGACCATGCGGTCCTCAAGCGTAACCAGTGCCCCATCGGCGTTCAGCCCCACGAGGGGCCGGAGAGGGCGCCCCGCTTCCCGGGCGAGCTGCAAGATCACCTCAAAGCCGAGATTGTGTCGCGTCCCCGCGTAGTCGGGCCCGGGGTTGCCGATGCCGAACACGACGAGGACGGGAGTATCGATCCGCCACAGCGAGGAGATCCATGCGCGGGACGCTTTCTGGTCGCCGGTCATGACGCCATCGCTCTACTCAGTCGGAGGGGGTTCTTCCGCTTCGTCGTCCTTCTCGGTCGGGTCGATGTTGAGCTTGGGCTCAACAACCTGAACAAGCACCTCGTTGGTTGCACGCGCCGGCTTGCAGTTCTCGGGAAGCGGCAGGTCGCTGACGTGAATCGAGTCGCCGATATCCATATCGCTGATGTCGATCGTGATTTCGGTCGGAATCGAATCGACGCGCGCGAGCAATTCGAGGTCGCTCTTCGCTTGCTGCGTCTTGCCGCCCAGCGCCGCGCCCTTCGGCGTGCCGAGGTAGCGGATCGGCGTGTTGACGCGGACTTCGTCCGTCATCTCCACGCGGACAAAGTCAACGTGTTGAATGTAGTCGCCAAACGTGTCCCAGCGCAGGTCGCGCACGAGCGCCGTCTGCGCCTTCTCGTCGAGCTGGAGCCGCACAAGCGCGGTGCGCTCTTTGAGAACCAGGCCGAACGCATCGACGGTGGTCGCCAGCGGCACGACCTCTTTTTTCCCGCCGTACAGGATGCACGGGATGTGGCCCGCGAGGCGGAGGCGGCGACTGTTAGCGCTGCCCAGTTTGTCTCTGGGCTCGACGGGGAGGTCAATGATCTTCATGGCTCTGGGCTTTCGCTGGGGCCGCCTACCGGACCCCCGGCATGCGGAACGGCGCAGTGTACCGTTGTGGCGGTTGGACGCAACTTGTGGCCGGGGAAAGCGACGCCGTGCCATCGACGCGGCCTCAGGCGTATTCTCAGACCGTCCTAGTCGTCGAGTTCGGCCTCAAACAGCCGTGAGACGGACTCGGCGTGGTGAATGCGCAAAATCGCCTCTCCCAGCAAACGAGCGACACTCAGGACTTTGACGGTATCGGGGCGGCGATCGTCCTCGACCGGAATCGAGTCCGTGACCACAACTTCGCGCACGGGCGCCTTGTTGAGGCGTTCGATCGCCGGTCCGCAAAAGATCGGGTGCGTGGCGGCCAGTCGGATCGAGGACGCACCGAGGTCATGGACGACCTTGGCCGCTTCGGTGATCGAGCCCGCCGTCGAGATCATGTCGTCGATGATCAAGACGTTGCGGTTCTTGACCTCGCCGATGACGCTCATCACCTCGGTTTTTTTGTCCGAGACGCGGCGCTTGTCCACGATCGCCAGTCCGGCGCCGAGACGTTTGGCATAGCCGCGCGCGAGCTTGGACGAACCAACGTCGGGCGCGACCACCGTCATGTCTTTCAGCCCGTTGTGCTTGAAGTACTTCATGAAAACAGGCGATGCGTAGAGGTGGTCGACCGGGATATCGAAAAACCCCTGTAACTGCGCCGCGTGGAGGTCCAGCGCGAGCACGCGGTTGGCCCCCGCGTTCGTGATCATGTTCGCGACGAGTTTGGCGCTGATCGGCACGCGCCCCTCGTCTTTGCGATCTTGGCGCGCGTACCCAAAGTACGGGATCACCGCCGTGATGCGTTCGGCCGAGGCGCGCCGCAACGCGTCCATCAGCAACACCAGCTGCATCAAGTTGTCGTTGACCGGAGGGCACGTCGGCTGCACGACAAAGACATCGGCGCCGCGCACATCCTCCTCGATTTTGACGCGCACTTCGCCGTCCGCGAACGGCCCGACGAACGCTTCGCCCAAGCGCACGCCCAGGTGCTCGCAGATCCGTTCGGCGAGCGCCGGGTTGGCGCCGCCCGAAAACAACTTCATCTGATTACGCATCACTTCTCAATTGTTCCTGACCGTTATCGATTCGGTCCCAAGACTGTCCCCGGCTCCACCGTTGCGCCTTCCGCTACGGTCACGGGAGCAACCAATATGCTCCCCGCCCCTACCGTCGCGCCGTCGCCGATCACGACGCGGCCATCGCCACTCGCGCTGGTGACGACACCCGCGCCGATCCGGGCCCCTTGGCCCACGACGCAGTTTCGCAAGCGCGCGGCGCCTGCCACGACCACATCGTCTTGGAGCGCGCTGGATTCGACGGACGAGTGGGCGCCGACAACAACCCGCTCGCCTAAGACGACCCCGTCCCCGACTTCTACAAACGGACCCAAGTCCGCGTGGCCGCCCACGCGGGCGCCCGCGCCGATGCGGGTGAACGCGCGGATCCG
This sequence comes from Planctomycetota bacterium, assembly GCA_021776785.1. GTDB lineage: Bacteria > Planctomycetota > PLA2 > PLA2 > PLA2 > JAJFFF01. The sequence goes on from JAJFFF010000018.1 coordinate 100,183, forward strand.
CGCGCGGGGGCCGAGCTCGACGCCCGCGTCGATGGCGGTCGTGGCCCGGTCCTCCAAGATCACGCCGTCGGTTAGGAACCGATCCGCGTAACGGCGGCGCAGAATCGAGGTCGCTTCCGCCAATTCGACCGGGTTGTTGACGCCCAGCGCCGACCCTTCATCCGTCGTCGGGTACGCATCGACGGCGTGCCCCTCGGCCAACAGCAATCGCGGCACGTCGGTCAAGTAGTACTCGCCCTGTGCGTTGTCGGGCTTGAGCTGGGCGAGAGCGCGGCGCAGCTTGGGGGCGTCCATGATCATCACGCCGGTGTTGATTTCGCAGATCGCGAGTTCGTCCTGAGTGGCGTCGGCTTTCTCCCGAATGGTGCTGAGCTTGCCGTCGGCGCCGCGGAGAATTCGCCCGAGCGAACCCGGATCGCGCAACACCGCGCTGAGCACAGTCAGGGCCCGCTCGTTCTTGCGGTGATCGGCCACCAGCTCAAGCAACACCTCGCCCGTAAGCAGCGGCGTGTCGCCGCATAAGACCAACACATCGCCGTCAAACCCCTCCAGCGCCGGCATCGCGCATTGCACAGCGTGACCCGTTCCGCGCTGTTCGGGCTGATGGGCAAACTTCACATCGCGATCCGAGAGGGCTAAGCGGACCTGATCGCCGCCGTGGCCGAACACCACCACCGTGGCGTGAGCGCCCACCGGACGGACGGCATCGAGGACGTGCTCGACCATCGCGCGGCCACAGGTCTTGACCAGCACTTTGGGCACGAGCGCTTTCATGCGCTTGCCTTGGCCCGCCGCGAGGACGACGGCTGCTAACGATCGTTGCGTCAACGTGATGCTCCGGAACCTTGGGCTTGCGGGCGCGTTCCCGCCGCGAGGCTCAGACCGGGTCGGCCCCCATCCTGCCTGAGCGTAGCGTCCGCGCCAAGTGGAAGACATGAATCCGACACTCTGGCGCGCGATCTCTCAGCGCGGCCGGATTTCTGGGCGCAAAAAAAAAGGAGCGAGGCGGATCCCGCCCCGCTCCCTGTTGGCTACCCGGCCAGGACTTGAACCTGGAAAGGGAGATTCAAAGTCTCCTGTGTTACCGATTACACCACCGGGTATTGGAGTTTTGGGCCAACATCGTCAGATGCTGAACCATACGATACGCGTTCGTTGGGATCTTAGCAGCCGATTGAAGCGGGGCAATTAGGGCGTATCAGCGAGCAGTTGGCGGCGCAGGAGATCGAGCGCCGCCAGCGCGAAACGCCGCCGCACAAGAGCGCGGTCTCCCGGCATGTTCAGCGCGCGCGTCGATGCGCCGTCGGGTCCGGCGCAGGCGATCCAACCCGTTCCCGGTGCGGCCGGGCCGTCCGGCTCCGGCCCGGCCGCGCCCGACGTGGCCAGCGCGAAGTCCGCGCCAAAACGCTGGCGCGCGCCCGACGCCATCGCACGCACCGCCGCCTCGCTCACCGCGGTGTGCTGTGCAAGGATCGAAGCGGGGACATCGAGCAGCGAGGTCTTGAACGCGTCGTGATACGCCACGATGCCGCCGGCGAACACATCGGACGCTCCCGCCACGTCCACGAACAAGCTTGCCAGCATGCCGCCGGTCAACGATTCTGCGACCGCGACGGTGGCCCGCCGCACGCGCAACGCCAAGACGACCGTCCCGGCCAGTGTGGTGTCGTCGTCGGCGAAGCAGTCATCGCCCAACGCGGCGCGAATCGCCGCGGCTCGCTCGTCGGCTCCGGTCCCGCGCACGGTCACGGTGATCACCCCGCTGTGAACGGTGACCGAGACTTCCGGGGTCACGCCACGCGCGAGCAACGGGCCCAGACGATCGACCAGATCGGCTTCGCGCACGCCGATCACGGAAAGCGTCCGGCGCGCCCGCGGGCGAGCGCTGGTCCGCGCCTGCCACTCGTCTAAAACGGAGGGCAGCATCGCGGCCACCTCGCGCGGAACACCCGGGAGCGCGTAGACCGTCGCCGCCCCGATCTCCAGCGCTAAGCCGGGCGCCGATCCCACCGGATTGTCGAGCCAGCGCGCGTGTGCGGGGCGCTGCGCCTGGAGTCGATTGCGTGCGGGCGCGTGACCGCGTGTCAAAACCTCGATCGCGGCCTCCATCGCCGCGTCGGACACGAGCGCGCAATCCGCCGCCGCGGCCAGCGCCGCGCGCGTGAGATCGTCCGGCGTCGGGCCGAGTCCGCCGGTCAAAACCACCGTGGACGCGGCCGCCGCGAGACGGCGGACGGAATCGGCGATGCGCGTCACGTCGTCGCCGACCGATTCTGTCGCGATGACGACCCCACCGGCGTCCGTAAACGCCCGCGCCAGGGTGGCGGCGTTGCGATCGACCGTGCGCCCCTCCAGCAACTCGTCGCCGATGGTGAGCAGCGCGACGCGGTTCATACGGAAAAACGGATGTTTAGGATGTCGCCATCCGCGACCACGTAGTTCTTGCCTTCGAGGCGCTGTTTGCCGGCCGCCTTCACGTCGCGCTCCGATCCCAGTGCATGCAGATCGTCGTACGCCATCACTTCCGCGCGAATAAAGCCGCGCGCTAAGTCCGTGTGAATCTTGCCGGCCGCGGTGACAGCGTCGTCGCCGGTCTCGATCGTCCACGCCCGCACTTCGTCTTCGCCGACGGTGAAAAACGACTGCAGGCCGAGCCCGCGGTAACACGCGAGGTTGAATCGATCGCGCAGCGGCTCGGTGATGCCGAACTCCGCGGCAAAGACCTCCCGATCCTCCCCATCCATCGCGGAGAGGTCGGCTTCGAGCTGCAAGCACGCGTCGAAACGGTGGGCGAGTTTGAGGGCGGAACTCGTGAGCGCGGGCGCGCCGCCATCCTCGGTCGTGTTGACCATGAGCAGGGTCGGCTTGCGCGTAAACAGCTGGAAGCCTTTGATGAAGGCCTCTTCGTCGGGACGAATGTCCACAGCATGGGCGCCCTGTCCGTCATTAAGGGCATCGGCCAGCCGCTGCACAACCGCTTTCTCACGGTCGACGCGGTCCCGGTTGGCAGGCTTTTTCCATTCCGCCGCCAGCCGCTCCAGGCGCCGCTCGCAGATCTCTAAATCCGCGCTCAACAACTCGAGCGCGACGAGTTCCAGGTCGCGGGCCGGATCCGAGCTCGGATCATCGTAGGCATAGCGATCCGACGTGAACCCGCGCACGACGACGACAAGCCCCTCGGCGTTGCGCATGTGGCCAAACAGCTCGCCGCGGCGATCGCTGCGCGCCGAACCCGGCGGAATCCCCGCGTGGTCCTCCACCGCGACGGTCGCCGGCGAGTACTTCTTGGGCTTGTAGTGATCGCGCAGCCACTCCATACGGAGATCCCGCACCTGCACCGACGCCATGTGCGGGGCCGACCCCGCCACGCCGGGCAACAAATCGACTTGTTTTTCCGACAGTGCGTTAAAGAGCGTCGTCTTCCCGCTCCCCGGCAATCCGATCACGGCGACTTTCACTTCGATTCTCCTTCGCCGCGTTGGTCCGCGTCGTTTCCTTGCGCGTCATCGGACGCGTCCAGTTCTTCAAACTTCGCGTCCGTCACGTTTTTGTCGCCGTCGCTTCCACCGGTCGGTGGACCGTCGCCGCTCGGAGCATCAACGGTGCGTTCGCGCGACACGCGCTCGCCGATCAAAATCGCGATTTCATAGAGAAGGGCCATGCACGAGGCGAGGGCGACTTGCGACAACACGTCGGGCGGCGTCAGCACCATCGCAATCGCGAACCCGGCCACGATCGCGTGCCGGCGATACTTGCGAAAGGTGTCCGCCGTTACGACGCCCAATCGCATGAGAAAGACCATGACCAGCGGAAGCTGAAACATGAGCCCGAACACAAACATCGCCCACGCGATCATCGAAATGTACTTGTCGATGCCGATGTACGAGTCCGCGCCGAGCCGGTCTTGGGACCAGCCCATCAAGAACTCGAGCGCGAACGGCATCACGAACTGATACGCGAGTCCCGCGCCCGCAAAAAACAGCGCCAATCCGGGAATCGCGTAGTACTTCACCGTCGAGCGCTCGTGGCGATACAAGCCCGCCGCCACAAACCCCCAGATGTTGCTCACGATGACCGGCGCGGCAAAGATCATCCCGGCCAAAAACGCCAGCTTCATCGAGGTGAAAAATCCCTCGAACGGCGCCGACTGGATGAGCTTCATCGTGCTCGGGTCGGCGTTGAGCGCGGCGACCGCGCGATCGTACGGCTGCCGGATGAACCAAAAGACCTCGTCGATGAACGTGAACGCGATGACGAAGCCGACGAGCGACGCCAGAAACGAGCGCAGCAGTCGCGTCCGGAGCTCCTCTAGGTGCTCCGAGATCGTCATCTTCGCTTCTTCGGCGGCCACAGCGTGCGATTCTCGGATCTAGCAGCCGCGGCGCAAGGAACGAACCAAGCGCGACGAAAAAACTCCCCCGGCCGTAAGCCGGGGGAGTTCTCTTCGATTCGATAGAAGCTCTTCGATTCCCTAGAAGAACCGGAGGACTTAGTAGTCCATGAACGTCGCGAGGACGCGTTCGCTCACAACGACCGCACCCAAAGCGCGGGCGCGCTCGACGATACCGCGGACACGCTTTTCACGCTCCGCATCCGCTTTGCGGACGGCGGCGGCGCGCTCGGCCTCATCGTCGGACGACTCGCCGTCGCCGCCGGATACCGGCGGGGCGCCGAGCACGATTACGTTGACGCGCTCGTCGAGCGTACGCGCGACAACCGCACCACTACGCGCCAAGCGGGCGCGGGCGACGTCGGTCGGGTAGCGCGTGAGATCGCCGTAGATGAACACGCGAACCTTGCCCTTCGGATCGTAGAACGGGTTCGAGATGTTGTGATCTTTCGCGACCGGCAAACGGCTATCGACCGTGCGCAGCACGCGGCATACCGCGTTCTTGTCGTTGACGCGGATGGTCTCGATCGTTGCGATATCAACGCGACGGTTGCCCTTGCCGGCCTTCCAGACCGAGAAGCGCGTACCGGCGGAAAGGTGATTGACCTTGCCGAGGCTGATGTAGCAGATGCCCTTGCTCGCGTTCGAGTAGCTGATTACGCCGTCGACCGGGTTTTCAGCGAGCGCGATTTCCTTGCGTTCTTTCTCCGTGATCAAGCGGTTCTGAAGAGCTTGCTTCTCGCGGACGAGAATGCCCTCACGCTTCGCGGAGTCCGTCTGGACCGTCGATAGCTTCGACGAGACCGCGTCCAAGTTGGCAGACGTCGTGCTGACGCTGTTTTCCAACTCCGACTTCGTTGTCTGCACAACACCCAACTCGTTCTCGAGCTGCGTCTTCTGCTTAGCGAACTCCGACTTCATGGTGTTGGTCGAGGTCGTCATCGTCTCGCGGAACTTCTTGTCGTTCGCGGTTTCGGTTTCGAACCGGTCGTTGTTCTCGCGAATCATCTTGGCGGCCGCGGCCATCTGCGCCGGGATGCCAGCCAACATGCCGGCCACGGTGATCGTGTCCTTGGTCATGTTGTTTACGTAGAGCTGAAGTTTGTTCGGGTCGCCCGGCGTGAACTTGATCGCCGATTCGGTGATCTCATAGACGCGGTTGCTCAAAGTCGTCTCCGACTTCGACTCCATCTCGGAAGCCATGCCCGTCAGACGAGTGCGGATCGACGCCTGGATGACCTTGGGATCGGGGAACGTGTTCCCTTTGCGGATGAGCTCCTGGATCCCGAAGCCCCACATCTCTCGCATGGCGTCATACGAGTTCTCCGCGGCACCGAGCTGATCGCGATACACCTTGTTTTGAGCTTCGGCTTTCGCAGCCTTCGCCGTGTTGGTGTCCGCTTCGTCCTTGGCCACAAACCACATGGCCAATGCCACAACAAAGAGCACCAGGACGGCGATAAAAGCGAAGTTACCGATGCCTCGCTCGCCGTGAGCCTGTTCGTTCATACGCATGGAATGATCTCCATCGGCGCCCTCGCGCCGGCCTCCACGAAATTCTATTGCAATCGAATGGCCACGGCCGTTCGGCCTAGACCCCGGGGTTTACCCCGAACGCGAGACCTTACCCGAGCCAAGGTCACGGCGTCAACAGCGACGCCCTTTCCGTTCGGCTTGACCGCCCCGGCCCTCGCTGATACCGTCGTTTTTGGTGATCGTCAGCTCGATTTCGAGCTTTTTCACCGTCTAATCCCGGAGACGTTTTCCCCAACCGGTCGTCGAGCGCTTCGCGCTTGCTGGCAGCCGATGGAGACCGCATCCGGATCCCCGGATCGAGGTTTTCGCCTCCGTTCCGGAACTTTATCGTCCTTTGGCCGTTTCGGCCCCGCCTTTTTTGGCCCCATGTCCCCCCATTCTGGCTCCCAAACTGTCGTTGGTCTTGTCGGTGGCGTCGCCGCAGGCAAGAGCACGGTCGCCGCACTCTGGCTCGAGGAGCGTTCGGGCGGGCTGGTGGATGCGGACGCGATCGCACGGCGGGTCTTAGGACGCGCGGCGGTGCAGCGGCAGCTGCACCAGCGATTTCCCGATTGCGTGGGCGAGGACGGCGCGATCGATCGCGCCCTCCTGGCGCGACGCGTGTTTGGCGACGCGGGCGAACGAAAGGCGTTGGAAGCGATTACGCATCCGCTCATCCGACGCTCTATCCTGACCGCCCTGGAGCGCGTACAGGGCACCTACGCACTGTTGGACGCCCCCCTGCTCCAAGAAACCGGCCTCCATGAGTTCTGCGCTTGGGTTGTGTACGTGGCCGCGCCCGCGCGGGTGCGGCGCCGGCGGGCGATCACGAACCGGGGTTGGACCGAGCAAGAGTGGCGCGCCCGCGAGGCGAGCCAATGGTCGTGCCAAAAAAAGCGCGCCCGCGCCGATCTCGCGATCGACAACTCTGGCGCGCGCGAGCAAACGCGACGCGAAGTACGGACCGCACTGCAGCATATTGAGAGAGCTTGAGAAGAGGACTGAGCGATGGGCGCGAAAAAGAAAAAGACGACACGCAAGACTTCGAAGAAAACTCCGCGCAAGAAGGCCCCGCGTAAGGCCGCGGCGCCTTCACGCCCGTTGGTCACGGCCAAAGAACCGGACGACACGCCGGAAGTCGCCGCCGTCGCGAAGAAGCTCGCCGCGGGCGAAGTGTTCATGCGCGACCTCCAAAAGCTCACCGCGGGCGAACTGCTCGCGCTTTCGGTCCGCGAGGGGCTTGCCGATTGCGTCGGCCTCAACAAGCAGGACCTGATTTTTAAGATCCTCAAAGCGCGCGGCGCCGAAGAGGAGACGCTGTTCGGTGAAGGCGTTTTGGAAGTATTGCCGGACGGTTTCGGGTTCTTGCGCTCCCCGCTTTACTCGTACACGGCGTCGCCGGACGACATCTACGTCGCGCCGAGTCAGATTCGCCGCCTCGGGCTGCGCAACGGCTGTCACGTTTCGGGGCACATCCGCGCGCCCAAGGATGGCGAGCGCTACTTCGCGCTCGTGCAGGTGGACGAGGTCAACGGCGACAAGCCGGAGTTGGCGGCCACGCGACCTGTTTTTTCCGAGCTGACGCCGCTGTACCCTGAAAAACGGCTCATGCTCGAAACGACGCCGGAAATCGTCGAGACGCGCATCATCGACCTGCTCTCGCCGATCGGGATGGGCCAACGCGGCTTGATCGTGTCGCCGCCGCGCGTGGGTAAAACGATCATCCTGCAACTCATCGCCAACGCGATCAGCACAAACCATCCCGAGTGCGATCTCATCATCCTCCTCCTCGACGAGCGTCCGGAGGAAGTGACCGACATGCAGCGCAACACCAAAGCCGAGGTGATCTCGTCCACCTTCGACGAAGCGGCGTCGCGTCACTGCAACGTCGCGGAGATGGTGATCGAAAAAGCCAAACGCATGGTCGAGTGCGGGCGCGATGTCGTCATCTTGCTCGACTCGATCACGCGCATGGGACGCGCTTACAACGCCGAGGCTCCGAACTCCGGCCGCATCCTGACCGGCGGTATCGACTCTGCGGCTCTGCAAAAACCGAAGCGATTTTTCGGCGCGGCGCGCAACATCGAAGAAGGCGGCAGCTTAACGATTCTCGGCACGGCATTGATCGAGACCGGGTCGCGGATGGACGAGGTCATCTTTGAGGAGTTCAAGGGGACGGGAAACCAGGAGCTTGTCCTGGATCGACGTCTCGCCGAACGGCGCATCTGGCCGGCGATCGACATCCAGCGCTCGGGGACGCGCAAGGAGGAGCTCTTGCTCCACCCCGACGAGCTGGAGCGCATCTACATGTTGCGCAAGATCATGAACGAGATGCAGCTGCCCGAAGCGATGACGCTCCTGCGCAGCCGCCTCGAAAAGTCCGGTTCGAACGCCGAGTTCTTGATGACGTTGGACCTGCGCTAGGCGCAAAGCCTGTCCGCGGCAATCGCACCCCACTGGTAATCTGGCGCCCGTGGGCAACACACCCGAAATCGCCGACTGGACCGGCTTAAACATCACGCCGGAGGAGCCCGTGCAGCAAAACGGCGCCTTGCGAAAGCGGCCGCGTTGGATTTGGATCGGGCTTGTCTTCGCGGTGCTCGGCCTCGCCACGATTTTGGTGCGGCAATACATCGAAGCCGAGGAGACGCTGGAGCGCATGATCGCGGACGCGGCGCTGCGGCATGATCTCGATGTTGATCTCCTCGCGGCGATCGTCAAATCGGAGTCCGGCGGCAACCCGCGGGCGGTGTCGCGCGCCAGAGCGTACGGCCTCATGCAGTTGCGGCTCCCGACCGCGGGCGACATGGCGGGACGCGCCGTCGGGATCGAGGAGTTGTTCGACCCCGAGTTCAACCTGGAGATGGGTTGTCGCTACTTCAAGAAGATGCTCGCGCGCCACAACAACGACGTCATGCTCGCGCTGATGTCTTACAACGCCGGGCCCGGCAACGTGGCGAAGTGGCAGCGACGCGAAACGGACACGCGCAAAATCTTAAACAAGCACGCATTTGCGGAGACGCGACATTACGTCAAGCGCGTGCTCCGCGAGGCGCAAGCGCGCAAATAAAAAAAGCGCCCCAACGATGGCTCGCCGGGACGCGCTTGTTTGGTTCTTGTTGCGCTAGCCGCGCTCTTCCGCGCGGCGTTTCGCCACGATCGCGTTCCACCAGTCGTAGTACCTCGCAATCGCTTCCTCGACTTCGGACGTCGAGGACTTGTAGTCGATGACTACGGGCGCGCCCTTGCCCATCTTGTGGCTGAGCAGATACGACGCATTGCGCTGAATATGCCACGAGCCATCACGCAGAGCCTTGAGCAACGTCGGCACCATGGACTCCGACACTTTGCCGGGGCCGCCGAACGGGCCCTTGGCCCACTCCACGAACCCTTTGGTGTCGTAACCCTTCGTCGTGAGCGTATCCATGTACCACTTGCGCGGGTTTTCGCTCAGCGCCGTGGTCGCCCACGCACTGTAGCTCTCCGCCTGACTGCGATAGCTCTCCGTCTTAAACTCCTGGCTGGTCAACATCTGCAGATGGCGCACGGCGACGCGCGTCGTCGGCCCACCGCGCTTCACCATCAACACAAGCTGCGTGATCGACGCCTCGTCCCAACGGCGGGCAAGCCCGAGGGCGGCCGCATCGGCGGACGCCTTGTCGTCGCCTTGGAGGACCTGGCGCAACGGATCCAACGGTTCGTCGGACTGAAAACGCGCGAGCACGTTCACGAGCGCGACCCGCTCGGGGTCCAACGCCGTTGTGAGTTGCAAGCGGTCCATGAGATCGCGCACGAGCTTCGGCGTCTCAATCTTGAGGATCGCGGACGCGGCCGCCGATCGCACGGCGACATCGCTTTCTAAACGGAACACTTCAATCATCAAGGCCGCCGTCGAGGGATGACGGCTCTCGGCCAACCCTTCGATCGCGCGCCGTTTGACGGACGGCGCTACGTCTTCGAACAGGAGCGCGCGAAGCGTGCCGATGGCCTTGCGCGAACCGAGCAAACCGAGCGAGTACGCGGTCACTTCGCGGACCTCGGTCGCTTCGTTCTTGGCCATTTTTTGCAGGACGGGCAGGACCGTCGGGTCTTTTTGACGCGCCAACGCTTCGGCGGCGGCGGCCTGGACCAGAGCTTCCGTGTCGTCCAACCGTGCGCGAAGCAGCGCCCGACTGATCTTGGGCGACCGTTCGGCCAGTGCGCGAACCGCCGCACGTCGCACTTTCCAGCGCTTGTCGGTGCTGAGATCGGTCAACTGCTTGGTCGCGGTCATCGTGCAGAGATGCTCAAGCATCTGTTGCGCGCTTGGTCCAACCTTGTTGGCCAGCGCACCGATCAAGCCGAACGCGGCTTCGGAACCGGCGGCCGGCACGAGCAACTCCACGACCTCGGAGACGAACTTGTTGGATTCAGGCTCCGAGATCACGGCGCGAATCAGGCGCTTGACCTGCATTTCGTTGAGAGCCGCACCGCCGCCCGGCAAACCGCCCAACACTTTCGCGGCCTCGTGCCGCGCATCGAGTTCGATGATGTCGTTAAGCGCGCCCGTGATCATCTCGCGCAGTCGCGTGCCGCGTTCTTCCGGATCATCGTTGGTGCTAAACCACTGGTGGTTCTCCACAAAGAAGAGCTGCCATGACGGTTGCGCGTCGATGTCCCAGAAGTGTTGCCATTCGTACTGGCGACGCAGCTTGCGGGCGCGGGCCAATAGGGCATCGCGCACGACCATGTCGGCTTCGCGATGCGACGAATAGCCCACGCTGCGATCGAGATCGCCCACGCGGACCACGATGACAGCCATGTCCGCGGGCGGCTTCTCGCTGCGTTCCTCGGGACGAGCGAAGTAGTCGCCGGCGCGCAGCTCATCCATGAGTTGCGCCATGTCCTGTTTCGTGATCGCGTACGCGCGACCGTTGCGAAACGTCGGGCGCACGTTCGCGACGACCTGGAAGCGCACGCGCCGTCCACCATCGCCGGAGGGTGCATGCAGCTCAAACATCGCCGCGGCGAGGTCTACCTTGGACACGTCCGTCAGTTCACGCTTCGCACGGAACGTCCGGCGGTGATCGCGCCACCATCGCGTCCATGCGGGCGCTTGGTCGGGCAACGTTTGTCCGGTGATACGGCGCAGCGTGGAAAACGCGAGCGGCATCACCGTCCCAAAATCGCGGTAGTGGCGCATCGTGGCGCCGACGGCCTCCAGCAGCCGTTCCGGGATATCGCGATCGAGCAGGCGAACGTACTGATCTTCGTTGGTGCGCAGCGCCACCTGGGTCAGCGCGAGCGACGACGAGGCGCGCGCCAAGATCTCGCGCGGATGGTTCATCCCGCGGCGACCGCGCAACACTTCGATTGCTTCTTTGGTGTACGGCTGTGTTTTGAACGCCGACGCGAGAATTGATAGGGACAGCGCGGCGTACGACCGCTTGCGCCACGGCATCTTTGCGCCCGTGATGTGTTGGTTGAGCGCGGTTACGTTCTCTTCGTTGTTGAGCGATGCCAAGAGCCGCATCGCACGGCTGGCCACCGAAGGCGAATCGTCGCCGAGCGCGCGGTAGAAGTACTGCTTCACTTCGGCCCACTCGACCTCGCGCGTCTGCACGAGGCGGTCGAGCAACCGCAGTCCAATCTCCCGCGTAAACGGACGCTCCGCCTTACGGCGATCGAGCAGATCCAACACCGCGTTCGTATTGGCCTTGGTCACGTTGGCCAGGACAAACCGCGTGGCCTCACGCCGCAACGTCGTCGCACTTAGATGAAAAAAGCGAAACGACTCGGCAACCGCGCGCGGCTCGTCGAGTCGCCAGGCGGCTTCCAAGAACACGCCGGCCTGCGCCTGCTGCTCCTTCTCGATCGCGACGTGCAAGAGCGTCATAAAATGCGCCGGCTCGCCGATCCGTCCGAGGACATACGCGGCACCGGGCTTCAGCGCGCGGTGGCGGCGCTCGGTGGACAGCAGCACAGAAAGCACGGCATCGCGTGTTTTCTCCTTTTGCACAATCAAACGCTCGGCCGCATTGCGGGCGCGCTGATGTGGCCATCCAGCAAGGCGCGAGATCGTGCGCCAGATAACGTCGTCCGGTTGAGGTCGCGCGACGTTGTCGTCTCCACGCTCCTCATCCTTCTCGACGTCGAAGACCGGTTTTTTCTTCGTGCCCTGCGCAGACACGGCTACGCAGACGAAGAGAACGCTCGCAAGGACCCTCATGTGACCCGGCAGGATGCGTCCGGGCCGTCACGGTCGAGTCACCGGCGAAAGTCTCGATACGAGGCGGCCTCCGCGTGTGTTGTCCTATTCAGACAGCGCCAACCTCGGTATTCTAGGCACCGTGGAGGCGCCCACAGACACTCTTCGTCCGCTGCTTGACCGGGTAGCGGAGCTGCATAAAGGCGACGAAATGAAGCCGGTGCTGGTTTCTGTACCGAAAACCGCCGATTCCGTGTCGCGCACCATCGGTGTGATTTTGGGCGACCGTCAGCTCCGTCCGGAGCATCGCGCGCGCATCTACAAAGATGTCGTCGCCGACCGCGAACAGATCCTCCTCCGCCGCGATTCCCGCTATGTGGACCTGATCTTTTGGGGCGAGCACGTCGAGAGCCTGGTGTCCTCCAAAAAACGCGGACGCTTGGATCTGTTTTCGTTCACGCGGGCGTTCGAGGCGACCGTCCGACGCTGCGGTTTCGACCTGTTGCCGTGCATGGGCAAGCTCGACAAGGTCAGCGACGCGTGGGCGGAGCGCGAGTACGACGACGTGTTCGCGATGCTGTCAGCCGATGTCGTAGAGGTCGAACCGCCCGGCGAAACGCCGGATGAGCTCCACGCGTAGCGCCGGCTGCCGCGCCAACTTCGGATCCAGCGCCAACAACTCGAACGCGTCCTCGCGCGCGCGCCGCAACGCATCGTAGTCCCGCGTCAGATCGGCCACGCGAAACTCCGGGAGCCCGTGCTGACGGGTTCCAAAGAATTCGCCGGGGCCGCGCATCCGCAGGTCTTCTTCGGCGATCCGGAATCCATCGCTCGTTTGCTCCATGATCTTGAGGCGCGCTTTCGCGTCCGCCGTCAGCTTCGTCGCTACGAGAAAACAGTAGGCGTCGGTTCCGCCGCGTCCGACGCGCCCGCGCAGCTGGTGCAACGTCGAAAGCCCAAACCGCTCCGCACTCTCCACCACGATTACGCTCGCGTTGGGAACGTCCACGCCGACTTCGAGCACGGTCGTGCCGACGAGCACATCGAGCGCTCCGCTACGAAAGGCGCGCATCGTCTCGTCGCGCTCGGCGGCCGGCGTGCGGCCGGTCACCAGTCCGACGCGTAAGTCACAAAGCGGGCCGTCGCGCAGCAGCGCAAAACCCTCCTCGGCCGAGCCCGCGTCGATCTCTTCGGACTCCTCGACCAAGGGGTAGATCACAAACGCCTGCCGCCCCGCGAGGACCTCGGCGCGGAGCGTCTTGTACGCCGGGCCGCGCCGGGCCGCCGAACAGACTTTCGTCGTCGCGGGGCGGCGCCCGGGCGGGAGTTCGTCGATCACGGACACGTCGAGGTCGCCAAACGCCGTCAGCGCCAAGCTCCGCGGAATGGGCGTGGCGGTCATGACCAACACGTCGGGGCGGCGCCCTTTGCGAATCAACTTCGCTCGCTGGCGCACACCGAACTTGTGCTGTTCGTCCACGATCACGAGACCCATCTGGTCGAATTCGACGCTCGGCTCCAAGAGCGCGTGCGTGCCGACCAGCAGGTTCACCTCACCCGCGGCCAGCGCGCCGAGAATGCGACGCCGCTCCGCCGCCTTCGTGCTGCCGACGAGGAGTTCGACGGCGACGTCGGAGCCCGCGAGCATCTCTCGGATCGTGCGCTGATGTTGGCGCGCCAACACTTCGGTCGGCGCCAGAAACGCCACTTGCAACCGGTTCGCGATCGAGATCAGAGCCGCGTACAGCGCAACGGCGGTCTTGCCGGAGCCCACATCGCCTTGCAGCAGTCGGTTCATCGGCGCGTCGGCGCAAAGATCGTCACGAATCTCGGCGATGGCTCGGCTCTGCGCACTCGTGAGTTCGAACGGCAGCCGCGCGAGGATGCGGTGCTCGAGCTCTTGGCCGAACCGATGCGTGAAGCCCGGTTCGCGCCGTTGGTACCGTCGCTGCAAGACCACAGCCATCTGAAATCCGAACAACTCGTCATAGCGCAACCGCTCCTTCGCGGACTCCAACGCGGCGCGATCGGCGGGGAAGTGCACGCCGCGCATCGCGTCGCCCAGGGCCGGCAGCGCGCGTTTGTCGCGAATCTCTTGCGGCAGGGGGTCTTCCAGCTCCGAGGCGGCGTCCAGCGCCGCGTGAATCGCCATGCGGAGGGCGCGCATGGTCACGCCCTTGGTGAGCGGGTAGATCGGAACGATGCGACCGACGTGGAGCGCGCTGTCGCTATCGACGATCTCGAACTCGGGCTGCGAGATCTTGCCGTCCTTGACGCGGCCATACATCACGAGCTCCATGCCGGCGCTCAACGATTTCGCGAGCCAAGGCAGGTTGAACCAGCGGGCTTCGAGGCGGCCGGAGTCGTCCGACACAACCACCGTCACGAACGTGCGGCGATTGCGCATGCGGACGGATCGGACCCGTTCCACGGTTCCGCGAACGATCGCCGGCTTCCCCTCCTTCAGCGAAGCGATCGGCCGAAACGACGTCCGGTCCTCGTGCCGACGCGGCAGGTGCCACAAGAGATCTTTGACCGTGCGCAGCGACCCGCCTTCGAGCGCACGCAACGCGCCTGGGGTTAGCCCGGGGAGGAGTTGCACGCTGTCATCCGGCCGCATCGCGCGCCGAGTGTAGCGCGACCGACGGTCGCATAAAAAAAGCCCCCCGCTTGCGCGGAGGGCTTTGCATGCAGAGTCGGGCCGACGCTAGCCGTGTTTGTAGACAAACACGTTGCCAGACGTCGCGTTCACGACCACGAAAACGTCGAGGTCGGGGCAGTAGCGCCAGCGACCATTCGTGCCGTTCCCGGGCGCACTCGGCGCCGACGTGTTCACGCCACTCGTGCTGCGCGAAGTCCAAGTCATCGTCGCCGCGTTTAGCGCGTAGACCGTGCTGCCGCCGCTCCAGGCAACGATACGCTTCGTGCCGGGGTGGTAGGCGACGCCGGGGTACGAACGGCTCTCGATGTCGTTCGAGCCAGACGTCGAAACGCGCTGGCCCTCTTCGTTCGGCTTCGCGAGGTCCCAAACGGTGATCCCGCCCGAGCCGATCGCGTAGAACTTGTTCGTGTTCGGATCGATCTCGGCGTTGCGGCCGTAGCCGAACCAACCCGGATCCCACTCAACGTGGATGGACCACTCGTTGGTCGTCGGGTCAAACGCCGCGAGCTTCGCCGCGCTGCCCCACGAACCGTGCATCCACATCCGCCCATCGGGGCCGACGGCCGAAACCGCCGCGATGCTCGCGCACGGCGCCGGAGCCACGTCGCTCCAACGCTTGGTGTCGAAGTTGAACGAGCGCGTGCGCTGGTCCTCGAATTGCCCGTCCTGCCAGAGGACGGCGCCACCGCCGGCGACGAAACGGTCGACCTGCGGGATGTATTCGATCATGTCGTACGTGTGGCGCGACATCGGCCCGCCATCGGCGTGCGCTTGGCGCCTCGAACCGTTCCCGGGATCGCCGCCGAACGAGCTCGGCTCGGTCAGGCGGGTCCAGCGGAAGTTCTTCATCGAGAATCCGTAGATCTCGTTGCCGGAGTAGTCTCCGTGGCCGCCACCCCACACGAGGAGTTGGCTGCGCTTGGTGTCGAACGCCCCGCCGCTCCATGCACCGATGATGGCGCGGAACGAACCTTGCGGCTGCGGCGAGGGTGCCACAGCATCCATGGGCGTGTTCTTGATCTCGTACCACTGGCCCGGCTGCAAGTTCTGAATCGCCGTCAACACCTCGCTGGGAGGCGCGGGCTCATCGCTGGGTTCAATCGTCGTGATCGACGACGTGTGCACGTCCGTGCCGCCGTTGTAGTTCGCTTCGATGCGAAGCGCGTGGCTGCCGGCCGATACCTGCGCGGGATCCAGCGTCCACTGGAAAGGCGCGCTCGAATCGTTGGCGACCTCGGAGCCGTCCAAGAGGAAGCGAACCGAAGTTACGCCTGCGCCTTGCACGGTCAACACGACCGACGCTTGAATGGATGCGCCGTCGGCCGGGACGATGAATTCGACTTCGCCCGATCCGGTCGGCTCTTCTTCTTCCTCTTCCTCCTCGCCGGGCTCTTCGCCGGACTCGGAAACAAGAGTGAGATTAACGGTCACGTTACGACGCGTTCCGTTTTGCACGGCGACAAGCTCGAGCTCGTGCGAACCAGCCGTGAACTGAGCGGGATCTAAGATCCACTCGTACGGAGATTCGTTGTCGGTCGAGATCGTTTCGCCGTCGAGCACAACCGAGACCGAAGTGATCCCCGTGCCCGTTGCTCCAATGGTGATCGGCTGCTGCACTTCTGCGCCGCTTTCGGGCAGAACAAACACCAGCGGCTCGGAGCCGACGGATGTCGAATCGTTCTCAAGAACGTCCAGACACCCCGCTGTACTAATGAGTAGCGAGCACGTTGTGATCAACACGAGACGCGCTCGGTGTTTCAAATGAAACATCGCTTTTCCTTACCTCCAGCAACCGGCTAAAAGCCAGTTGATTATGAACTCTTCGGTAGCTGGCTGCCCAATCCGTTTCCGAATCCGGGCCCTATAGCTTTGCGTTGCCTCGGTTTCCCGAGGGTTGCCTTTATCGAAGCCCGCGGCGAAAAAGCACAACGGTCTCCGAAGCAAGCGTATCACCGGTTTGGCGACGGCGACTGGCGCGACCGACAGCACCGTCTCAACGTGAGACACGCGTGCGCATCGCGCAAAAAAAAGCGGCGCGCCCCATGGGGAGCGCGCCGCGAAATAGCTTATTGCGTTTTGTCGCGAGCCTACGGTGCGTTCACCGAGGGCTTGTTCGAGATGGGCGAGAAGTGCCCGTTCTCACTGATCGCATACACGAGGCAATAGATCTTCGTTCCTGCGCCTGCCGAGACGGTGAAGTCGAGCGACTGGCTCGAGCCAGGCGTCGCTTCCAGCGACTGGTTGACGGCCGTACCCGAGAACGGGTTCGACTGAGCCGGATCCGTCGTGTACGAACTTGAGAACGGCTTGGTCGACCACACGACGTGGAACGCTTTCGCGTCCGCGGGTGTCGTCCAGGTCAGCCGGATCTTGTTGTTCGCCGTCGTCGCCGCAAGATTGTTGATCTTGGCCGGCGCGTCGGTCACGACATTGAAGTCCAGGATGAAGTTGGTGATGCGGCCATACGGACCGCCGTCCCAATTGATCGTGTTCGAAAGGTTGTTGAACGGTTCACGTCCACCGTTGACACCGCCGTTTAGGTACTCGAGCAGCAGAGGCTGGTACTCGGTCATACCGGTCTTGACGATGAGATACGCGGACGGGTCCGCCAAGGGCGTCGACGTTCCGCCAGACCCCTCGCGGGACGAGGGCGGGTTGTCGTACTCCCAGTGGTACTCGAACTGCGCTTGGTGCGTGTTGTACGCCACGATGCCCCACCAGTACTGGAACGCCTGGTTGTAGATATCGCGTTGGTAACCCTGCGTCTCGTCACAGATCTGCGCCAGCGCGCCGGCCAAGAAGCCGTGCTCGAACTGCGAGGTGATGTGACGACCGAGCGCCGAACCGCCGAAGCTTCCGTTCTTTTCGATACGGTGCAAGGCGAGCGCCGGCATGCGAACACGCAACCAAGTCATCAGGTCCTGATCGCCTGTGACGCGGTACGCCTGCATGGCGTTCGCGAGGCTGTGCCCCTCGCCACGAACGGTGACCCAACCCGTGCGCGAGTGCCAGCTCCAACCGGCGAAGTCATCGAAGGCGCGTTCCGACATGCGGAACTCCTTGATGAAGTCATACCAGTCGCGAATCCAGTAGTTACCGGACAGCCAGTAGAACTCTTCGACGTGATAGAACCAGCCGTGCGCGTTGTCGCGCGGGTGCCAGCCATCCCAGCTCGTGCCGGGAAGATAGCCGGACGCCAACGGCTGCGAGTCGTCTTGACGACTCGTGTCGTAGTTACGCCACGAGGCCGACGAGTACGGATCCTGCGAGGGCTGAACGCGCTCGAAGTCCTCTTCGACGGTGTACTCGGCGATCCACTGCGCGCGTGCACGCAGTTCGCCCATGGCATAGGCTTCCGCCGTCAACCACTTGTCGACGCGGCCGGTGGCCACGATCGCCATGGAAGATTCGGGGAATCCGCCCGTCGCGGCGGCCGCCTTGCGTTCGACGTCGGCCATCGCATCTTTCCAACCGAAGTTGTAGATGTCGGAGCCTTGTTCAACCGAGCGGGCGGCGAGCAACTCGAGCTTGCCCGTGTCGTCGTCTTCGGTAACGAATTCGTTGATCGGGACGATGCCGCCCCAGATGAAGCTCGACTTCGTACGCTGGTACTCAGCGACCGGCACGAACGGAATCGGATGACGCGAGAACGTCATCGCCAAACGATCGAGCTCTGTGGCCGAGACGTTGGCGCCATGGAAATAAATCATCGACTCCTTCACGACATGCTGCATGTCGTCGAGCCAGTACAGGCCCGTGGAGTTGATGCCACCGCCGTCGCGCTGCGCGCTCCAACGGGGCCATAGGCGCACGGCAACGTTGCCGTCGCTCTCTACTTCGTAGCCGTTCGGCCACAACTCCGCCATCTGGCGCGTCGTGACGAACACGCCGCGGTTGCTGTCGGAAACGTCGGCCCAACCGTAAGACGGTTCGCCGCCTACGTTGTCGCCAGCGCGCAGAGTGCTGTTGTTGTTGGTGTTGTGGACGGACGAATCCTTCACCGAGCTCTGGAACAGGTAGCGACCGCCGCTAACGGTGCCGGTCCAGTGGTTGCCCGGGCCGGGCGCCATCGTGACCGTCGGGTTCGAAAGCGTCGGCTTAATGTTGAGGCTCACATCCTCGAAGTAGAGCGGCGCCGAGAAGCGCACGTTCTTCGCCGAGTTCTGGAGCTGGTAGTCCATCTTGATGTACGACTTGCCGGCGTACGCATAAATGCGCATGGCGAAGCCGTGGTCGTGGTCGTCGCGGCTCGTGTACTGACCGATCGAGCTGATCCGCAACACGGTGCGCATCGGGCCCTCTTCTTCGATCTTGACCTTTAGGTTGCCGCGATCGCGCGCGCGCTGGATGTCGCCGGACAAACGGCCTTCGAAGACCGCGCCTTCCGACGAACCCGGCGAAACCATGCGCTCGCCGCTTTGATACGTGCCGTCACCATTTGTGTCGAGGTCAACGGTGTCAAAGATGTTGAAGCCGTTGTCCTTGACCGTGAAGCGAACCACACCGGTATCGACCGTGTAGACGCCGTTGTTCTCCGTGACCGTGACCGACTTGGACGGCGCGGGACCCGCACCTTCCTGGGTCTGGAACGAGTAGAACGCGTGCGAGTTCGCGCCGACGGTGGCGCGGAAGTGCACCATGACGTGACGGAGCGAGTTGTCGCGCGCCCACCAGCGGTTCAACACTTCGAACTGCGCCGGCACAGCTGTGCCTTCGCCGTCAACCATGCGGAAACCATCGGTGTTTTGATAGACGCCGTAGGTCAAGGGGATCACTGCCGTGACCGGATAGTCAACCGCACCCTGGCCGGACGAGTCTTTGATCTTGAGCGCCACGCCGCCCTGCGGCTCGCCCGGATCGACCGGCGGAAGAGTCGGCGGAGGATTCGTGCCGGGGTTTTCCGGGTTTTCTTCTTCCTCTTCTTCTTCCTCTTCGGCGGGCGGCTCGTTGGCGCCCGTGTCGATCTCCGACACGTCCACGCTCATCACGTAGCTGCCGCCCACGGTGAAGCGGACTTTGGTCGCGAAGTTGTCTGTGTCACTGTCCAGCGCGGCTGCCAGAGACACGTATTGCGTGACGTTCCAGTTGGAACCGGTAAACGTCAGCGCGAAACCGTCTTCGATCGAAATCGAACCGTCGCCGTTTTCGAGCTCCGCTCGAACGACAACGTTTCCTGACGGTTGTTCGTTAAGGCGAACACCTACCTGCGCACTTTGGCCCTCGGTCACTGAGACGTTCATCGTATCGATGACGACCTGCGCTCCCTCTGTCGAAAACAGAGTTGAGTCGCAGCCAGTGACGAGCACCAACATGCAGGCTGCAAGCCAAGCGGTCGCTTGGCGCACCCATAGGTTCATGGAAACCCTCCTACCTTCCGTAGTGTACGCGAACGGGATTTCTACCCGTCCGCCATATGCGTTGCTTAAAAACTCTTCGGTAGCTGGCTACCCAAACCGGATCTCTTTTTCCGGCCTGGGTCCTATAGCTTTGCGTCCACCCGGTTACCCGGGGGTTGCCTTTATCGGAGCCGTTCGCGTGCACGCACCGCCAAAGCGGCACCCGGATGCACCGGTTCTCCGGCGGAAGGCTAGCCCTATTCTGCGATGCGGCAAGCCCGCCGCATTGGTTCCATCTTGTGACGTGTTCAATTTTTTGAACAACGCCGGACCGCGCCGCGACAAAGGCAACACCTGCGCGACGACAAAGATGACGTCGATGTTCGCGCAACCTCTAAGTTAAGGAGCGAGTGGAACCAACGACGGCGGCAGCGCGTCGCGACAGCGAAACGTTTGCGCACCTTCGGTCGGTCACGTTATGGAACAACGTCTCATGCTGTGTCGCGCAAGGCGCAATCTCACGTCACGTTCGAAACGTGATAACTCCGAGATTTGGAGAGAGAGTGCTGTGTTCGTACGTCGAGCGCAGCGAGGGTTCATCAAGATTCACAACAACGAGGTAGGGAGGCCACCGTGTCACGGAGACTTCTAGCCCTAATCTATATATGTTTCGTAGTCGGCTGCGCGCAGAGCATTCTGCCGCTGCCTCCGGAGGAGGAGCCTCCGGTGGAAGAGCCGCCCCCCGAAGAAGAGCCCGAGCCCGATCCGTTCGGATTGACCGAACGCGTAACGGTAACCGGCCTCCAATTCCCCATCGACGCTCCCACCAGCGGCCCGGTCGAAGTCGAAGAGACATTTGAAAACCTCGGCTTTTTTAACCGCCCGGTGATGGTCACCCACGCCGGCGACGGCACCGACCGCATCTTCGTGGTCGAGCGCTTCGGCAAGATCTACGTATTCGACAACGACCCCGAGGTTTCGACCAAGACCCTGTTCTTGGACCTGAGCGACGAGGTTTTGATCGACGGCGAGATGGGCCTGTTGGCGATGGCCTTCGATCCGGACTACGACGACAACGGATACTTCTACGTCCACTACAACGCCGCCGGCCCGCGCCGCTCGGTGATTTCGCGCTTCAAGGTCTCGTCCACCGACGCGGACGTGGCCGACTCGTCGAGCGAGAAGGTTCTCGTCGAGGTCTCGCAGCCGCACGGCAACCACAATGGCGGCGCGCTGTGCTTCGGCCCCGACGACATGCTCTACGCGAGCTTCGGCGACGGTGGCCTCGGCGGAGATCCGCAGGGCAACGGCCAGAACCGCGAGAACCTGCTCAGCACCGTCATCCGCATCGATCCGCATGCGGCCGCCCCGTACATCCCGTCCGACAACCCGTTCGCGGATGAAGGCGGCGGAGTGCGCGGCGAGATCTGGGCGTTTGGGTTCCGCAACCCTTGGCGCATGAGCTTTGACCGCGACACCGGCGACCTCTGGCTCGGCGATGTCGGCGATACCACTTGGGAAGAGATCAACCTGATCAAAAAGGGCGCCAACTACGGTTGGTCCGGATACGAAGGAAGCCGCAAGACCAACACCGAACTCTCGCACGGAACGCACGAAACGTCCGTTCGCGAGTATGGGCGCAGCCAGGGCGGCGCGGTCATCGGCGGCTACATCTATCGCGGCTCGCGCATCACGTCGCTTCGCGGCGCGTACGTCTACGGCGACAACACGTCGTCGGAGGTATACATCATGCGCCTCAGCGGCACGACCGTCACGTCGCACGAATCTCTGGGCCAGTTGAGCGGTGCTCCGGCCGGATTCGGTGAAGACGAAGACGGCGAACTCTACGTCTGTGAGTACTACCCGGGTCGCATCTACACGTTGCGCGCGGGCGAGGGCGGCGGCGGCGAAGAGCCCGCGATTCCGGCCAAGTTGTCCGACACCGGGTTGTTTGACAGCACGACCGAACTTACACCCGTCGACGGGCTCATCGAGTACGAGGTCAACTCACCGCTTTGGTCCGACGGCGCGCTCAAGCGGCGCTGGATGGCTTTGCCCGGGAACAAGAAGATCGATTTCAGTGCGTCCGGCGAGTGGGACTTCCCCGTCGGGACGGTTTTGGTCAAGCACTTCGAGTTGCGTCTATCCGACTCGGAGACCACGCGCCTCGAAACGCGCGTCATGGTCTATGAGCGCGAAGGCTGGGCCGGCTACACCTACAAGTGGAACTTCCTCCAGACCGACGCCGATCTTTTGAGCGATGCCGACACCGAGACGTACACGGTGGAAGACGACGAAGCGCCCGGCGGCACGCGCGAACAGACGTGGGACTTCCCGAGTCGTTCGCAGTGCTTCCAGTGCCACACGCCGGTTGCCGGATTCGTGCTCGGACTGCGCACGCGTCAGATCAACGGTTCGTTCGATTACAACGGTACCGTCGATAACCAACTGCGCGCCTGGAACCACATCAATCTCTTCGATACCGACATCGGCGATCATGAAGACCATGAAGCGATGCCGAACCCGTCCGACGAGTCACAACCTGTGGCCGATCGAGCACGGGCTTACCTCGAGATCAACTGCGCACAGTGCCACCAACCCGGCGGCTCGACGCAGGGCAACTTCAACCTACGTTTCGACATCAACTTAGACAGCATGAACGTCGTCGACGTGCGCCCGACGCAAGGCGGATTGGGCCTCGACGACGCGTTCCGCATCAAGCGCGGCTCGAAAGAGTCGAGCGTGTTGTGGGAGCGCATGCTGCGCACGGACACCACCCGAATGCCGCGTCTGGGCAGTCGCCTCGTGGACCCATTGGCCCGCGATCTCATCGGAAGATGGATCGACGACGGCGCACAGCCAAGCTCGACCGAAGACGGCTAGGCGCGCCTCTAAATCAGCATCACACCGCGGGGTCGTCTTGAGAGAGGCGGCCCCGCGCTACGTTGAGCTGGTAGCGGAGCGGCGCGAGCGCGCGAAACAAGTAGCCGAGCTCGCGCAGCCTCGATCGAAACAACCAACTCGCGAACCGCAGCGTCGTGCGGGAAAACACTTGGTGCGGGAAGCCCTCCCGCTCCATGACGGCGCCCACGCAGCGGAGCGCGCGTGCGCGTCGCGCCATTCTGAACTCGTCCGTGTCGGTCCACTGTTCCGCGAATTCGCCCTTGTCCAACGGACACGGCTCGTGACCGGGGTACGTCTGCCAAGCGATCTCCGCCGTGCGCGCGTCCAGATGCTGCATCCATACGTGGTAGAGCCGATGCCCCAGCGCCGCGTCCAGCGGGCCGCGCAAGAACTCGGCGATGAACGCCGCGTCGCAAAACGGCACGTGCAGATCGAGCTGGTGGAGGTCGATGCCTTCAAAGTGCGCGTCCAAAATGTGGCGCGCTTCGTTGAGCAAGTAGAAAAGATAAATGCGCTTGGCGGGATCGTCGGGTGACCATCGGCTCAGCTCGTGTTCGATCCCGGCCCGCGCCCCATCGAACTGCGGATGGAGCTCGGGTCGGATCCCGCGCGCGAGGAACGGGGTGTTCGAGAGATACGCGTCCACCAACGCGCCATCGTTCCCCGCCCGCGCCAGCTCGAGCAATCGCTCGCTTAGATGCACCAAGCCCATCACAAAACTTCCGTTGTCGCCGGTCCACAGACTATGCGGGCGCGACGGCGCAACCTTGGGCGGGGATCGCAAGAGTGTTTCCGCCGTGATTGCAGCCCAGTCCACTGAACCCGCGCTCACCATCGGAAAAAACTGGTGGTCGATGCCGATGTGTTGCGCGAAGCCCGCGGCGTAGACGTCTTCTTTGGAGCCCGTCACGCCAAACCCATACGTACTCACGTCCATGCCACGACCGCGCAACGTGACACCCACGACACGCGTATCGAGACCGCCGCTGAGGTGGGCCACAACGCTGCGGTCGTCCCGGCAACGAAGGCCGATGGCCTCTTTGAATACCGCCGCCAACCGTTCGGCGTGCGTGGCAGCGTCGCGTCCGTCCTGCGCGATGGCATCCCATGCGAAATAGCAGCGGCGCGAAATCTCACCGCGCTCCCACGTCACGGAGTGCCCCCCTTCGACGCGAAAGATCTCGGCGTAGGGCGTGCGGTCGGCAAGGTTGTGGCCCAACCGATACACCTCGCCGGCGCCGCGCGGACAAAGCGTTTTGCGTAAGCCCGGAAGCTCCTCCAGAACGCGCAGCGACGACGAGACCCAAAGGAGTCCGTCGACGGCGGCGTAATACAGCGGCCGCAGTCCCATGGCATCCGCCACCAGCGTCACGCGCGCGCGTTGCGGATCCCAAAACACAGCGGCGAATGTCCCGCGGGCCTCGCGCCACGGCTCGTCGGCGCCGGCCAACCAAGAGCGCCGCATCGCAGCCAGGCCCGCGTCCCGATCGGCCCCGCCCGCCAACGGGTCGCCGACGACCACCGCGACCGGTCCGTCGTCGTCCGTCACCAAGCCCTGGGTCACAAATGCCCCGAAGTCCTGTTTGACGACGAAACCGCCCGGCCGCCGCACGCGGTGCTCCACGACGCCTTCGCGCGCGCCACGGACCGAGCGACTCGAACACTCGTCCGGCGACGCGGGGGCACGGTTTGAGGCGGCCGGGAGCCCAAACAAGCCAACGAGGATCGACACCGTCGAACACTAACCCGGTTTCTTCGCCTTGGTTTCGAAGGAATCTTCCGAGGAACCCGCGTGGTTGTCAGAAAATCACGAAACGTCCGCCTGCGGAACGAAAGTCCCCTCGAGATGGCCCGTTCCTCAGTCCCGACCGAGATTTTGCCGACAAAACCTATGGCCCCGCCCCCAATCGTCAGCTGTGAGCGCATCCTCCACCCTCCCCGATCCCCCGCAAAAAGAAGCGGGTCCGCGCCCGATCCGCGTCGTGCATGTCATCGACGACTTCGGGACCGGCGGGATGGAACGCGGCGTGATGAAGCTCATCTGCGGATCCGGACCGGGGTTTGACCACCACCTCGTCGTGCAGCGGCGCGCGCGTGAGCTCACCGCCGAACTGCCGCCGTCGGTCACCGTGGTTTCGATGCACAAGCCCGAGGGCAATTCGCTGCGGTACCTGCGGCGCCTCGCCAAGCAGCTGAAGGCGCTCAAGCCCGACGTTGTGCATACCCGCAATTGGGTCGGCATCGACGGCGTCATCGCGGGCCGGATGGCCGGCATCAAGGGTCTCGTTCACGGCGAACACGGTTGGAACGTGCACGACCCTCACGGCACGAACAAGAAGCGACGATTCGTCCGCCGTTTTGTTTCGCGTTGGGTCAAAGAGTTCACGTGCGTTTCGCAAGACATCGCCAAGTGGCTCCGTGATGACGTGCGGGTGAAGTCACCGGTGACGCAGATCTACAACGGCGTGAACAGCGACGGTTTCGCGCCCGGCCCCGACGACGCCGGTATGCGCAAGGACCTCGGCATCGCCGCCGACGCGTTTCTCATCACGTTTGTCGGCCGTCTCGACGCGATCAAAGACATCCCCACGTTGATGGCCGCGCACCAAAAACTTCGCGCGCACGTCCCCAACGCGGTGCTGCTGCTCGTTGGGTACAGCTTCGACGAGGACAAGCTGCGCGCGATGGCGGGCGAGAACGTAATCATGCCGGGTAAGCGCAGCGAAGTGCCGGAGATCTTGCGCGCGTCGGACGTGTTCGCGTTGACATCGCTCAACGAAGGAATCTCCAATGCGATCCTTGAAGGCATGGCGAGCGGCTTGCCTGCCGTCGTCACTAACGTCGGCGGCAACCCTGAACTCGTCGTCGATGGGAAGACCGGGCGGCTGTTTGAGCCCGGCGATGTCGACGCGCTGGCGGCCCATCTGCGTGGGTATGCCGACGATCCCGCGATGCGACGCGCCCACGGGGCGGCCGCGCGCGCTCATGTCCTCGAACAGTTTTCGATGCGCGCCATGATCGCCGGCTACGAAGCGGTATACACGCGCGTAGGAGGTGGAACATCTCGGTGACTCTACGCGCGACCAACGAAACAATTGTGAGCGGCGGTGAGACGCTCGAGCATGCATGGACGCGCCTGGCGGCCACGTCGCGCATCGCCGGCATGTTCGCGACGCAGGACTGGCACGACCGCTGGATGCAGCACATCGCCCACGACGCGTTCCCGTCCGTCGTTCTCTCGATCGGCGAGGCCGGCCATGTGCGCGGCATCGCCCCGTTTTGTCGTCAGACGTACCGCGATCTCAAGATGTCGGTGCCGGCCGTCCGGTTCAGCGGCCGCGAGGTCGTAAGCGGCGACTATCTGGATTGGCTGTGCGAACCGGAAGACCGCGACGCGGTGGCTGCGGACATGCTGCACGCCCTCGACGCCGAGCTCGACGCGGGACGCATGGCGATCCTCGGCGAGATCGTTCAGGGCTCCCACACCGACCGTGTTCTCCAAACGTGGGTCGAGGAGCGCGGATACAAGACGCGCATTCAGGAAGCGCGACGCTGTCCGTACTTCGAACTCCCGCGTGATTTCGACGAATACTTGGGCTCGCTCAAGAGCAAGTTTCGCGGCGCGGTGCGGCGCAAGACAAGGCGGCTCCTCGAAGCCGTCGAGTTCGTGGCGCTGACCGATCGCGAGCAAGTCGCCGATCATCTTCCCCATCTGTATCGTCTGCACGCGATGCGCTGGCAAGATCGCGGCGAAGCTGGAACATTCTCGCGACCGGGCTTTCGCGAGTTCTTAAACGACTTCGTCCGCAACGCGCCCGAGTCGGTGGAGCCCCGGCTCTACTTGCTGCGGGACAAGGATGAGTACTTCGGCGCGTTGATGGTGTTTCACTGCCACGGCTACACCGCGATGCACTACCAAGGCGGTTGGAACCCGGCGAGCGAACACATGAAGCACAGCCCCGGGATCGTACTCACGGCCCGGGCTATCGCGTCGGCCATCGAAGCGGAGCTCCAAACGTTTGACTTTCTGCGCGGCGACGAACCGTACAAACTCGATTTCGGAACCTCGTTTCGCCACACGCGCACGTATCTGATCGCGAAGCGCGGATTGCGCGCCCGGACCTACATGAACGTGTGCCGGGTCAAAGAATGGTCCAAGCGTCGCCTCAAGCGCGTCGCGGCCTCGTCCAAGTGACGCGACCCGAACGCTGAGTCGCCGGTACGTTCGTTGTCTTGACCGACAGCGATGAGCCGGCGGGCTACGCCTCGCGGTACGGCACCCACCACTCGCCTTCGAGGCGCGTCATCAGCGCGTCGCCGTCTTGGATCGTGGTGAGAACCTCATCGTCTCCTGAGTGAATCATCATCCAGGTGTGGCTGCGGCTGATCAGAGCGACGTTGGCGCCCAGCTCGCGCATGAGGCGCGGCTCCAGGCGCCCCGCGAGCACCGTTCCACCGGCTTGCGTCGCGGCGCGGAACAGGTGACCGACAACGTCCGTTTCCGCGCCGCGGCGCGCGACCACCGCAGCGACATGACAGGTGTCGTTCGGTAGGGCGTACCAGATGGTCCAGCCTAGAATCGATCCATCCTTGGAACGGATCAGCGTTTTTTGCAACGCCCCCATCGCCGTGCGGCGCGCCAAGTGCTCCAGCATCCAGGCCGCGCTTTGCTCGTCATAGCTCGGTGTGATCTTGTACTCGGGGGCGAGTGCAGCAATCGCCTCGATGAAATTTTTGGGTGTGAGTTCCTCGGTTTGCACGTCGGGTGCAGGCCGGTGAAACGGGCTGCGCTCGACGGTCGTCGCCACCCAGTCCGGGAGGCCCGCAAGCCAGCGCAGGGGCGCGAGCAGTTTGCTCGACCCGACTTGATCCACCGCGTAGCGACTCGGGCGCAACGGACTCGCCCAGTGCGTGCTGTAAAGAATCGACGTCTTACCGCCCAACCGATCCCACAGCTTGCGCGACGCGTCGTTGCCCTCGGCCACCGTTAGGTCTTGCGGGCCGGCAAAGAGTTTGCGCAACAACATGACGCCGGCCAGCGACGCGCGCGCTTCCGGCGCCACCATCAGGTAGCTGCTCACCGCCACGCGCAACTCGCGATCGCCCATCCGCAAACGGTGCGGAACGACGCCGAGAAAACCCTCCAACTCGCCGTCCTTGTTTTCAAACGCCAACGACGGCATGTCGTCTTCGACCCACGGGCCGTCAAACAGCATGCGTTCGATGTAGGGCGCAAGCCTCTCCGGCGCGACGCTGTCGGGAAACACGCGCCTAAAAATGTCGACGACAGCGGGAATGTCCTCGCGTCGTCCGTTGCGAATACCCATGGCGCCCAGATCATGCCATGAGCCACGGATGGATCGAACAACCCACTTCGATCCTCTGTTTGAATCAGAGCGCGGCGGCCCGGTACGGGGCACTCGGCCCGACTACTGGAGAAGCCGCTCGAGCTCGCGCGCTCGCACCGGCTTGAGCAACATCGGAACATCGATGTCGCTTTGCTCTTCGCCGGTTAACAGGTAGACCCGCCTTCCGGTGTCGTTTTCGCGGGTCGCGGCCATCAGCTCGCGCGCCCAGTCGAGGCCGTCCCCATCGGGCAAACGACGGTCGATGAGTGCTAAATCCCAGGGGGCGGCGGTCCGCGCGGCGGCCAGCGAAGCGCAACCGATGACCTCATGACCGCAACTGCGCACGATCAGAGTCAGAAGCCGACGCTGATCCGCGTCGTCCTCCAACACCAACACTCTCATACTCGCCACACGGTCATACCTACTCCCCCCACGACCAGTTTTGCAAGAACGGGTTCAACTTTCGCTCCCGCCCGATCGTCGTCGTGGGTCCGTGGCCGCAGTAGATCGCCGTCTCGTCCGGCCACGCCAGAAACGTCTCGCGCAGCGTCTTCGCGAGTACGCGCGGGTCACCGCCGGGGAGGTCGGTGCGCCCAATACTCATCATGAACAGGCAGTCGCCGCTAAACGCGGCGCCCTCCACCAGAAACGTCACGTGACCGGGGCTGTGGCCGGGCGTGAACACAACCTCGAACGTGAGGCCCGCGGCCTCGATCTGTTCGCCCGCGATTAGGTCGCGATCCACGACCGGGTCGCGGTAGCCCGACAGACCGAACATGGCGGCGTGAGACTCGACGTCTTGCAACAAAAAACCGTCCGCCGGATGGATCGCAAACGGAATGTCGTAGCGCTCACACAGGTCTGGCACCGCGCCGATGTGGTCCAGATGCCCGTGCGTGTTGAGGATGATCTCAGGCTTGAGTTCGAGCTCCTCGATCCGCGCGGCAATCCGCTCCGCCTCGTCGCCGGGATCGATTAACACGCAGGGCTCCCCCCGATCGCGCGCGACCAAAAACGTGTTTTCGGAAAACGGGCCCGTGACCAATTTCTCGACAAGCATCGCTGGATGGTACGCCGCCGCCCGCCAGGGCAACAGAATCGGCCCCAACGACAGCGTCTTCGACCCGCCGCTCGGCCCGATCCCGTGGGAGTTGGGCCGACTCGTGATAGCCTGATTTTCGATGACCGATCCGGATCGGCGCTTGCTTGAGCGCGCCTACGAAAAGGCCGCCGCCCACGAACGAATCTCGTTGGACGAGGGTGTCGCCTTGCTTGAGCGTGGAGACACGCATCTCTTGATGGGGTTGGCCCACAAACGGCGGATGCATATGCACCCCGACAACGTGGTCACCTACATCGTCGAGCGCAACATCAACTACACGAACTCGTGTGTGACGTTTTGCCGCTTCTGTGCGTTCTACCGACGCCCCGGCCATAGCGAGGTGTACGTCCTCACCAACGAGCAGCTGCGCGAAAAGATTCAGGAGACTGTCGACGCCGGCGGCATCCAAATCCTGTTGCAAGGCGGGCATCACCCGGACCTGCAACTCTCGTTTTACGAAGAGATGCTTCAGTTCATCAAAGGCGAGTTTCCGCAGATCAACGTGCACGGTTTTTCCGCGCCGGAGATCGAACACATCGCGAGCGTCGAGAAGGTTTCGGTCAAAGAAGTGATCGAGCGGTTGCGCGCAGCGGGCCTCGGCACGCTGCCGGGCGCGGGCGGCGAGATGCTGGTCGATCGCGTACGCAAGATCATCGCGCCGCTCAAGACGACAACGGACAACTGGATCGATGTGCACCGCGACGCGCACGCGTTGGGCATGCGCTCGACGGCGACGATGATGTTTGGCCACGCCGAGACGGTTGCCGAGCGTGTCGTTCACTTAGACGAGGTGCGCAAGCTTCAGGACGAAACCGGCGGGTTCACGGCGTTCATCTTGTGGACGTTTCAGCCGGACAACACGGCCATGTGGCGCTACACCAAACTTGAGTCGCACGCATATCTGCGCGCGGCCGCCGTGAGCCGGCTCTACTTGGACAACGTCGAAAACCTTCAGGCGTCCTGGGTGACGCAGGGACCGCGCGTGGCCGAGATTTCGCTGCGCGGCGGCGTCAACGACATGGGTTCGACAATGATGGAAGAAAACGTCGTCAGCGCCGCGGGCACGACGTTTTGCATGAACTCCGAACAGATCGAGCGCAGCATCCGGCTGTGTGGCTTTGAGCCGCAACGCCGCAACGTCTTGTACGAAGAGGTGATGGCGTGAGCATCCCCACCGTGTTTGCGGACTCCGAAGTCCGCGACGTTTTGGAAAAAGCGATCGCCGGCGACCGCCTGAGCTTCGACGACGGCGTGCGGTTGTTCGCGACGCACGACGTGGCCGCGGTCGGCTGGGCGGCGAACCAGGTGCGCGAGCAGCGCCACGGCAACACGACGTACTACCTAAAAAACCGCCACATCAACTACTCCAACGTCTGCAAGTACGACTGCTTTTTTTGCTCGTTTTTCCGCAAGAGCAAAGACGACGAAGGCGCGTGGGAGTGGACGGTCGACCAGGTGCTCGATCACGTCAAAGATTTTAAGGACTCCGGGCTACAGGAGTTTCACATCGTCGGCGGCGTGCACCCCGATCTTCCGTTTTCGTACTACACCGACATGTTGAGCGCACTGCGCGACGCGCATCCCGGCGTGACGCTGAAAGCGTTTACGGCGATCGAGATCGCGTACTTCGCGGAGCTGACCGGCAAGTCGCTCACCGAAGTGCTAAGCGAGCTCAAGGACGCGGGCCTCGGCATGTTGCCCGGCGGCGGCGCGGAAGTGTTCGCCGACCGCGTGCGCTACAAGGTGTGCCGCGACAAGGCGGACTCGGACCGGTGGTTTGAAGTCCACGAAGCAGCGCACGCGCTCGGCATCCCGACCAACTGCACGATGCTGTACGGGCACATCGAGACGCACGAAGAACGCGTCGATCATCTGCAGCGCCTGCGCGATCTTCAGGACAAGACCGGCGGCATGCTCAGCTACATCCCGCTGCGCTTTCACCCCGACAACAACTTGCTCGGATCGAAAAAACTCGGCGAGCCGTCGGGCTTAGACGTGTTGAAAAACGTCGCGATCGGGCGGCTGTTTTTGGACAACATCCCCCACATCAAGGCGTACTGGGTGATGTTGGGCATCAAACCGGCGCAGCTCGCGCTGGCGTGGGGTGCCAACGACATCGACGGCACGGTGACGTGGGAGCGCATCTACCAGATGGCGGGCGCGGAGACGACGCCGGAAGAGATGACGGAGCAGCGCTTGCGCGAAGTGGTGTTAGAAGCCGGCCGCGAGCCGGTCGAGCGCGACGCGTTTTACAACGTAATCGAACGCGAGCCGGAGCCCGTCGCGACGTGACGGACGCAAGCAAGAGCGCGGTCAAAGTCCGACTCCACGCGGCCCTCCGCGAGGAAGCCGGCAAAGACGAACTCGAAGTCAGCGCAAGCACGATCAGCGAGCTCCGCGGCGCGCTAGCGGAAGCGTGCCCAGCCATCGACGAACGCCTAAGGTTCTGCAGATTCGCAAAAAACGACGAGTTCGTCGGCGACGGCGCAGAACTGAACGCCGGCGACGTAGTTGACGTCATCCCGCCGGTTTCGGGCGGGTAAATGACCCGACCACGGCTTCAAGAATCAATGACAACGAAGCTCGGGCCGTTAGAAGAAGAGTCTAAACTCGGCATCTTCTAGAATGCGGATGCGCCGAGCTTCGTAACCCAACGAGATCACCTCGCGCTCTGTAGCGAGTCTGAACCCGCGGGGCGCGAAGTGATTTAGATCGTGGATTTCCTCAGCGAGCCACGGCTGTTCGAACGTAACCGGGTGCGCCGCCGCTTTGCACGAATTGCATGCTATGAACACGCGGTCGTCGTGAAGGGCCGCGAGAAATACAACTCGTCCCGTCTCGCCGCACGCAAAGCAATCGCCTGGCGACAATACCGTCATCGTGCTTCCCAATCTAGCGTCCTCTCTTCGTTCGTAGATTGTCAATGAACAGAGGACGTCTGCCAGCACGAGGTCGTAGTAAAAGCTGCAGCACAAAACCAGATCAGTCCAGTATCTACAACTCGGCAGCGTGGACCCTTGCCCGTGGGGAAGCGACCTCCGCGTTCGCCAGTACAGTGCTCACACGAGATCCCAGGAGACTTGAGGGCTTCGATCCAGGTGATCAATGAAATGGGCGACAATATGTGGGAGACGGGAAACCGGAAGCAAGTAGCGCGCCTTGACCGGGGTCGGCGCATTGCCAGTGAGGAACTCCGCATCGCGCGCGGCGGGCTGCGGTCATCGTGTCGATCGTTGACCTGATAGGGACGCCGCCCTCCGAAATCGACAGTCAGGGATGAAAAGCCCGCAGAGATGATTGGCTACGAGCTGACCCTCTCCCTTGCGACCCCAACACTCGGAGAAGCTCAACACGCACAAAACAAGAAACTCAAAACTGCGACTGGAACACTGCGGCCCGTTTAGAGATGGTTCCGTATTTGCAAACATGCGCCCAGCTCACGGATCCCGTGGACTATTCCGAGTCCATATGAGCGAAGAGGTCCTCTACGGAGGCGAACGAACTCAGCTCAGGACTGATGTAGCCGTATTCGTCAATGATGACAAGCGCGGTTCCATGCCGCTGGCTTAGTTCAAACATCAGTTCTAGAGTCTCGTCGCTGGAGGGACCGGACAGCGAGAACCCGTCAGCTTGACTCTCAAGTGTGACTCTCTCTCCATTCTTGCGGAAGTGGAGGTCAAGTGCGCCGGACTCGTCCACACTGGAGTTGACGAATTGCGGAATCTTCTCAGCAGCGGCCAAGAGCTGCTCGTTGTCAAATCGGGTCTTCTTGGGTGAGCAGAGAATATAAATTTGCATAATCGTGCTTACTTTACGAGTTCAACCGTTCCGCTTAGGTCAGCTCTTCGCATGAGCTCTTCGAACAGTCGTTTCGACCCACTCGTATTGGTGATTACTCTTACAGACTTCCAGGGGTTTTTGCTGTCCGCGATGATCTTCTTGGCCTTTTCCATCCACTCTCTCTGCGCAGTTATGATGGACTGAACGTGGTAAGGGGCATCGCTCAGATTGTCAAGGTCCACATTGTCGAGGTCAAATGGGGAGTTTCGTTGTCGCGCGTGCTTCGCATCAATGAGTGTATCGCCATCGATTCCGTCGGGCTTCCATGTGTCCGCCGTACCCGGAACAGAGATTTCATGTTGAACGTCTCCGGACACTCGCGTTTCGTAGTCATGCGCATCGCGCTTGTTCTTTGTCCGTTTAGGCCGCTTCGGCTTCGGATACGGAACCAGGTCAATCGAGCGCGAACGGGCAAGCCGCGATCGCGCCACAGCGGTTGGCGCGATTGTGCGACACCGCCAGGGATCGAACGCCCGGACCGATGACGACGGATTAACCTGGTTCCGTATCCCCGTTAGTTGCCTCTAGATTGCAGCTTCGCTGCCTTCTTGTACAGGATACGGAAGGCACGTATCTTCCTAGCAGTCCGTTGAAAAAGTAATCGTCAGGTGAGAGTTCGGAGTCGAGATCAAGGAGCGAACCGGAGCCCTGATATGGCCTACGACGAGGCGCTCGACGCGGTCCACGTTTAGCGACTTGTAGCCGCGGCCTGCTTAGAGATGGCTCTGTATCTGAACCTGCGATTGGAAGATGGTTCCGTATTTCGACATGGTTCCGTTTTTCGGGTGTCTAAGAATAGGTCCCACATGAATCGGCCGTTGACGTAGAGGAGGAACAGCGCTTCCGACGGCCAGTCATCTAGGTATCTCAAGTTTGTCTGTCCCGACCTGGGTTGCCCACCGCCCCCGATCGTACTCTGAGATACGGAACCATCTCTAAACGGCGTCAACTTGAATGGGGGACACTGCGATTCATAAACTGTGCGGGCGAGCGCTCGCTACGCGCTACTCAACGACGACGGATTGACGCGGCTCCGTATCTGTGAGGCC
>JAJFFF010000019.1 GCA_021776785.1 Planctomycetota bacterium
CGCTTTTGACTGACGGGGGACAATGCGGGGCTACGGAGGAGATACGACATGGCGAATGCGCCGACGGCGGAAGAGTTCGAAAAACTGGGGGCGTTTTGGTTGGGGCGTACGCAATCGCCGACCGGCGAAGAAACAGACGAGCTCCTCCTTTACGACTCCAAGGACCTAACGACCCACGCGCTCTGCGTCGGCATGACCGGATCCGGCAAAACGGGCCTCTGTCTCGGCTTGCTGGAGGAGGCGGCGATCGACGGCATCCCCGCCATCGTCATCGACCCCAAGGGCGACATCGGAAACCTACTCTTGCAGTTTCCGAATCTGCAGCCGAGCGAATTTCGGCCGTGGGTGGACGCCGGCGAGGCGGCACGCAAGGGGCGGACGCCCGACGAGCACGCCACCAAAACGGCAGAGCTTTGGCGAAAGGGGCTCGCGAGCTGGGGCCAAGGTCCCGACCGCATCAAGCGCTTGCAGGATTCCGCCGAGTTCGCCATCTACACGCCGGGCAGCGATGCGGGTATTCCGCTCCAGGTGTTGCGCTCGTTTGCGGCGCCGCCGCCCGCGCTGTTAGACGACGCCGACGCGTTCCGTGACCGCGTTGCCTCGTCGGTGTCGGGGCTGCTCGCGTTGCTCGGGATCAATGCGGATCCGGTGCGCGATCGCGAACACATCCTACTCAGTTCGATTCTGTCGCACCATTGGCGCGACGGGCGCGACCTCGATCTACCGGGATTGATTCACGCGATTCAGACGCCGCCGTTTCAACGGATCGGCGTGATGGACTTGGAGGCGGTTTATCCGGCGAAAGATCGCTTCGGTCTGTCGATGGCGCTCAACAATTTGCTCGCCTCGCCCGGCTTTGCGCCGTGGATGGAGGGCGAGCCGCTCGACATCTCACGCCTTCTGTGGACGGCGGAAGGCACGCCGCGCATCTCGATCATTTCGATCGCGCACCTGAGCGAGTCGGAGCGCATGTTCATCGTCACGATCGTCTTGAACGAACTGATTGCGTGGATGCGATCGCAGTCGGGAACGTCGAGCCTGCGCGCGTTGCTCTACATGGACGAAGTGTTTGGGTACTTCCCGCCGGTGGCAAACCCGCCGTCGAAGAAGCCGATGCTCACGCTGCTCAAGCAAGCGCGCGCGTACGGCGTCGGCTGCGTGCTCGCGACGCAAAACCCGGTGGACTTGGACTACAAGGGGCTCTCGAACTGCGGCACGTGGTTTTTAGGGCGCTTGCAGACCGAGCGCGACTAGGCGCGCGTCCTGGACGGGCTCGAAGGTGCGGCGGCACAGTCGGGCGCCGGATTCGACAGGGCACGCACCGAGACCCTTCTCTCGGGGCTCAAGAGTCGCATGTTTTTGATGAACAACGTGCACGAAGATGCGCCCGTGTTGTTCAACACGCGGTGGGTGCTCTCGTACTTGCGCGGGCCGTTGACGCGGCAGCAGATCCGCATCCTTATGAAGGATCGGCGCGAGGAGGCGTTGCAGCAATCGCGCGTGCCGGCGCGCTCAAACGCGGCGCAGAAAATGGAGCAAACGGTGGCGGTGGCCAAACCCACGGAGCGACAGCGCCCGGTCGTGCCCGCCGACATCACGGAGTCGTTTTTTCCGGTGCGGCGGCGCGCGGGACGCGAGGCGAAACTCGTGTACCGCCCGGCCCTGGTCGGAACGGCCGAACTGCACTACGCCAACTCGCCGCTCGATCTGGACCACTGGTCGCGCGTGGCCTGCCTGACGCCTTTGCACGACGACCTGGCGGCGAACGTGTGGGCCGAAGCGACCACGCTCGAAAACGCGAAGCCGGAGTTTGCGAGCCGACCGGACCCGGACGCCGAGTTCGCGGAGCTGCCGAGCGCGGCCTCAAAGTCCAAGATGTACACGACGTGGGAGCGTCGCTTCAAGACACATCTCTACCGCACGTTTCCGCTGACCATGTGGAAGTCGATCAAGCCCAAGGTCATCTCGGAGGCGGGGGAGTCGGAGCGCGACTTTACGTTGCGCGTGCGGGATGCCGCCCGCGAGCGGCGCGATCTCGAGTTGGAGAAACTGCGCAACAAATACGCTCCGCGTCTGGAGCGTATCCAAGACCGCATCGAACGCGCCAAAGAGAAGCTGTCGAAACAAAAAGCGCAGTACTCGGAGAAGAAAGGATCGACGCTGATCTCGATCGGAACGACGATTCTCGGCGCGATGTTTGGCCGCAAGGTCAAGAGCGTCGGGACCGTCGGGCGCGCAGCGACGACGGCGCGCCGGGCGGGCTCCGCGCGCAAAGAAAAGTTGGATGTCGAAGTGGCGAAAAAGCAACTGATCGAGCAGCAGGAGAAGCTGGCCGAGCTGGAAGCCAAGTTCACCCAAGATCTCGCGGAGAAGCGAACCGCGTTGGATCCGGACGAGGTCGAATACGACGAAAAAACCGTCGCGCCGCGCAAGTCCGATATCACGATCGGACGCGTTGCTCTCACTTGGTTGCCGTATTGGGTCGGGCGCGATGGCATCGCCGAGCCGGCGTTTGAATAGGCTGTGATGAAAAATCCCAAACAGATCCTGATCGTTCTCGTTGTCGCGGGCCTCGCGTTTGTGGCGAAAAAATACGGCCTCGTGGCGGGCGACGCGAAGTCAGGAGATTCCGCTCCGCATACGCGCCAAGTTGAAGACGCGGACCGGCCGCCGGCAGCGCCGCCATCGCGCAACAAGCCAAAAACCGAGCGCACGACGAAGCCCAAGGGCGAGCTTTCGGCGATCGACAAGGCGTATCGCGACAAGAAGTCCGAGGTGTGGCTCGAACAAAGCGGTGTGGTCACAAAGCTGTTGCGCGACGATCTCGAAGGAAAAAAGCACCAGAAGTGGCTTGTTCGCATTGAGAGTGGACTCACGGTGCTCTTCGCGCACAACATCGACATCGCGCCGCGCATTCCGCTAAGGCCGGGCGACAAGATCGAATTCCGCGGCCGGTACGAATACAGCGACCGTGGCGGAGTGATGCACTGGACCCACAAGCACCCGACCGGCTATCACTCCGGAGGGTGGATCGACTACAAGGGCAAGCGGTACCGGTAGCGAGAGCCCGGATACGGAGCCAGGTCAATCCGCGCGGATCGCGGGGGGCGTTTCGCGCCATTTCGCGCCAATCGGGTCCTCGGCCCGTTTTTTTGGGGGCGCGGCGTGTGAAAAAACTGGCTCCTGATCGGGGCTAGCCAACTGCGCGGATTTTGTATGAAACCTTTGGGGCGATTTCGCGACTTCTTAGTGATGCTCGCCGTGCGTTGTGCGCGGCTCATTGATGGAGTTCGACATGCCTCGCCGAGCAAGGGAATACGGAATCGACACGTGGCATCACCTCGCCAATCGCGGTGTCGCCAAGCGCACGTTGTTTGAGTACGACCAAGACTTTCGTGTGTTTTTGGCGTTGCTTGCGCGGGAGGTGCGGCGGGGGCGCATCGAGGTCCACGCGTACTCGCTGATGCACACGCACTTCCATCTGCTCGTGCGAAGTCCCAAGGCTGAACTTTCTCTGGCCATGCGCTCTGTGCAGCTCGGCTACTCGCGGTGGTTTAACCGCACGCGCCGGCGCGACGGCCCGCTTTATCGCGGGCGGTTTTTG
>JAJFFF010000020.1 GCA_021776785.1 Planctomycetota bacterium
CCCCGGAGTTTCTCCGCCTCACGCAGTTTGCGGATGATCTGCTCGGTCGTGTGCCGCTTCTTCTTCATGATTTCGTCTCCTGACCTTACCGGTCAAAAAACTCTCATTCAATCCGGATCAAGAATCGGGGAGCAGGCCACCGGCGACACGCTCGATCCGGGTCGCGGCACTGTGCCGCAGGCGATGAGGGGTCCACTTGGGGACGTCCGCCTGTTGGCACGCCCGTTCAACCGCGCGCCGGTACGAGTCCACGCCGTACCGATCGCGCGCCGCCCGTTTCGGGTTCGTCTTGCGCTTCCGGCGTCGGTCCATCGGGCGCATCGGCGTTGCGCGTTGCATCCGTCGTCGGGCATTCCTCGCTTCCTCTGCCTCCCTCGGATCGAACAGGAACGCCTCATCAGGTCGATCGAGGAACGGCTCGATGATCGACCGCGAGAGCGGCCCCAACGGTACGAGCCGCGCGTGGCCGTGGTGCTCGGTCTTGTGCCGCATCGGCTTGTAGGTCCACGTCTCGTCGTCCGCCCGGTCGATGTCGCACGAGCGCATCAGCACCACCTCGCCGGGCCTCATCCCGGTTGCCCACTGCAGACGGATCATCGCGGCGACCTGCGCGGACACGTGGAGGATCGCCGCTTCCATGTGTTCCTTGGTCACGGGTAGTACAGCGAGGCTCTCCTTCGCTGCTGTGCGACCTCGCCGCAGTCCCTTCACTGCCAGCAGAGCGTGGTAGACGCTGCCGGTCACGAGTTCGCGTTCCGTTCCCCACGCGAACATCCGTTTCACCCGTCCCACGTGCTTGTTGACAGTCTTGCGGCACCAGCCCCGTTCGACCATCGCTTCGCGGCACGTGATCAGTGCTTGCGGGCCGAACTCCGTCACGTCCACATGGCCGTAGAGCTTTAGCACAGGACGCAGCGCGGCCTTGATCGCGCCCTGCTCGCCCGTCGGCTTTCCTTCCTTGACGTAGTGCGTTTGCACCCACGCCCAGTAGCTGTTCATCAGCTCGGCCACGCTGATCGAACCGCCGCCCGGGTGTGCAGGGAGCTGACGGTTGTTGATCAGCCACTCGCGCACGACGCGGTCGTACTCGGCCTTGCTGACTTCGGCCCCGTGAGGCCCTAGGTAGATGTCGCGCCCGTTCAGGGTCACGACGGCACGCCCGGACGGCTTGTGTTTGCGGTAGCTCGGGATGCGTGAGCGGCTCGTCATCGCGGTCTCCTTCGGGCAATCCGGTAATTACCGGGTTGCCGTTAGTAGTGAGCCGCGCTGCCGTATGGGCAGGTAGGGCGAGTTGCCTCGCCCTTCAGCCGTTTCAATTGGTCGGGGTGAGAAGATTCGAACTTCCGACCTCTTGACCCCCAGTCAAGCGCGCTAACCAGGCTGCGCTACACCCCGAGCGAGTCGCCGAGTTTAACCTCGCTCGTTTGGCGTGCAAGGTGATGTTTTTGGCGGTTTTGCTTCGTTTCTTGCGTCGTTCTCGCGTTTTTGGGGCCTTTGTCGAGGCGGCTCATTCCGGCTCTGTTGGGCGCTAGAATTGGTGGCAGGCTTTCTTTCAGCCCCGTTGTTAGTGCTTGTGTCCGGTTTGCTGCGAACTCTCCCTTCGTTTTTTTGCCTGCTCATGGCGCTCGGATGTTTTTGTGCGCCCGCATCCGCACAACAGCGGCCGACTCGACCGGGCCGCCTCCCCGGCCGTCCCGCGGCGGACCCGGCAGACCAACCCCCGGCCGAACCTCCGGGCGATCCCGCCGCCGATCCCGCGGCGGAACCCACCGGCAACCGTGCGGCCGGCCCGTCGCGCCTCGGCACGCTGATTCGTTGGTACCTCCGCGAGGAGTCGCCCGCGCGCCGCGAGGACTACTTGGAATCCATCGAAACGCTCGTCGCCGGGGACGCCGCCAAAGTTGTCGCCGCGATTCGCGCGGGCGATCACATCAAGTTTCCCGAGACGCCCGTGCTCAAGACCGGCGGCGCGCTCCCCAAGTTTTCGCAGCGACGTCCGCGCCTGCGGCCCGTTGCGGATTCCGCGGGGACCTACGCCCAATTGATTGTGCCCAAGGATTACGACTCGAAGCGCGCGTACCAACTGATCGTCGAACTCGCGCCGTCGAATTGGGGCGGGCTCAGCGAACCCGCGGACGCCGTCATCTTGCGCGTCCACGTGAGCAAACATGCGCAGGCGGTCGCGCACGCGTGGGCGGCGGAGTACTTGGTTTTGAGCCTCATCGCGCATGTGCAAGAACTCGTGCGTCTCGATCCGACGCGCACGTTTTTACGCGCGGACGGCGCGGTTGCGAGCCTCGCTTGGTACATCGCGCTCAACAACCCGGATCGGTTCGGCGGCCTTTTGGCCAGCCGCGGCGACTGGGTCGGCGGCGCCGGCCTAGCCGAAAACGCCACGGCGTTCTCGACGCTGATTTTCGCGCGCGACAAACACACGCTGCTATCGCGGGCGCTCAAGTACAAGGGCGCGCGCACGTTGGTCCTCGACGTCCCGACCACGGCCGCGACGAAGGGCGACGCGCGGATCCGCATGGCGGAGTGGTTTGACGCGACGAAGCGGAGTCGCACCACCCGCCGCGTGATGCTCGCGGCCGGGCGTCCGACGCCGACGCGCTCGTTTTGGCTTAAAGCGTCGCCGCGTCCGCGCGCCGAGCAAGAGACTCGCGTCGGCAAGCGTTGGACCGCACGATCGCTCAAGCGCCCGGGGACGATCATGGCGACAATCCTGGCCAACAACTTGGTCGAGGTCGTGACCAAGCGCATCAACAGCTTCGAACTCCACGTCGATCCCGAGCTGTTTGATCTCTCGAAACCGCTGCGCATCAAAGTGAACGGACGCGTCCCGGAATCGCATCTGATCTATCCGGAAGTCGCGGCCGTCTTGGAAGACTTCCGCCGCCGCCGCGATCCGTTGCGCCTGTATCCGTTCAAGGTGACGGTGTCGGTGCGTGAGCGCTAGCGGGGCTTGTGCCGGAGCCACCAGTCCCACCACTTGGCGTCGATTCGTTGGCCCGTCCACAGATCGATGGGGAGGGGTGCTGTTTCACCCAAGGAAAGACGCAGCAATCGCCGCCGGAACCGTGCATCACGTTCCAGTTCACAGATCATCTGCACAACGAATTCGAGATTGACTCTTGTCGGTTGGTCGGCGTTGAGTTCGCCATAGCGCCGCAGTCCGTCCGCGCGGTCGAGATGCGGGAGAATCTCGTCGATTTCATCCAGTACGCCCATGACCCGGCGGTACCTGCGCCACTTGTTTCGCAGCGACCGGGGGCGAATCGTGCCGGGGCGCTTCTGCGCCCTAAGCAGCGTTTGGGCGATCATTTTGTCGCGATATTCCCGAAGTGTATTCGAACGTGTTGGGTGAAATGCCGGTGCGGTCATGATCGCAAGGCACTCCTGCGCGATTTCGCGATCGAGCTCACGGGACGTAAACAGGTCGCAAAGGAGTTTCGAGGCGCTGCTCTCGACAAGCACGCGAAGGTGCAGGTCGCCACAGCGTCGGGCGAGTCGAAGGAGCCGTGCTGCGTCCCGCGGATCGCGGCGCCACGTTAAGCGGTCAGCAAACACTCCGAGCTCAAGCTTCATTCCGTGCACCCGCCCCGTGCCGTGCAACGCGCCGTCTAAGAGGCCATCCCACGCGTGGGCGAGAGTGCGGAAGTCGCCGAAGGCGTAGCTCGGAACGACAAGCGCCGTCAGGAACATGAGCTCGGAAGGAACGACGTCGGCGGGAGCCTGAAAATCCGGAGGAACGAGTCGCGCCACGCCATGAATACGCCGCGGAACGAGTCCAGTCGCGAGCCGCTCGTTCGCTCGGTCTTCAAACGTCCGCTTGCCTGACGTCACCCACATCCAACCCCAGGCACATGCGATCAACACGAGCGCGAGTGCCGCCGCGCACCCATTACCTCTCTTCATCTTCTTCCGACGTACGCTTGTTCCGGCGGAGCCATTCGTTCCATTCTTTTTTTGTCACGCGGCGGTTGAAGCGAGCGTCTCGCGGTAGATCGCTCGACGCGCCTAACGCGAGTTCCAGAAGGTGGCGCGTCATGGCTCTCTGGTGTTCCAGCGTGAATCGAAAGTGAACGATATGCGCCACGATGGAACTATCTGGAACGGAGTCGTCTCGCGGCAAGTTCATCGCGCGTTCGTGGACTTCGTGCGGCGGGCCGTCGGCCCATTCTTCCGCATCCATGATCGCTTTGATGTATTGGTTGACCGTCTCGTACGCGCGCAGGCTGCGGAACAACTTTAGTTCCGGAGCAATCGCGAGCCGATTCATCCCGAGTTCCCATCCGCGCACGTGGGCGATGATGCTCATGCGGGTCGACCGGAGGGCCGCCGACAGCGGAACGTCGGTCCGGTAGTGATCCAACTCACGGAGGCACTCGTGCGCCAGGCGCGCCGAGATGCCCGTCGTCTCATGCAGCTTCCGTAGGCTTTCGTAGACGCCGAGTTCCAGCGTTGGGTTGAGGTAAACGCGTTGGTGCTCGGGATCGCGTGCTCGATTCACCCATTGCAAAAGCAAGGGAAGTTCGTCGGGTCGGTCGCGCCGCAACATGTGATTCACGACGGCTTCGTGGTCCGCCATGTTGAACGGATTCTTGCGATAGAACGGTTTCGCAAGCGCGGCTCGAATAATGGCGGGCCACGTCTCGGTTTGAAGCGCGGGAGTCTCGATGTCGAGTCGGTCGTACAACGACGCCTGCTCCGCCAATAAGTCGAGTTCGGTCACCGCGTTGAGCCACGGTGCGATCGGCCCCAGTTCACGCGAACGGATCGCGATCGCGCCCCATGGATGCGGCTGGATCTCGTAACCAGCGGCGTACAAGTTCTCGACGTGCCGATGAAATCTCGAGTGTTCGTTCCAGTACCAGCCGTAGGCCAAGACGGCGAGCAACGCGGTGACCCCAAGCGTTGTCAGGATCCAACCGCCGCGTTTGCGCATTACGCGTGTTCCGGTCGGTACTCGCGTTGCATGAGGCCGCCGAGCGCTTCGGCCACGGGCACGCCGTGAAACAACACCAGACGCAGCGCGCCGGCGATCGGCATCTCGACGCCTTTTTGCTCGGCGAGTGTTAGGACCGCTTGCGTCGTCGGGACGCCTTCGGCCACCGACGTCATCGACTCCAAGATGTCGGCCAGCGTCTCGCCGCGACCGATGCGTTCGCCGACCCCGCGATTGCGTCCGTGCGGGCTGACACACGTCGTAAACAGGTCGCCGAATCCGGCGAGACCGGTAAACGTGAGGGCGTCCGCGCCCAGTGCGACGCCGAGGCGTGTGAGTTCAACGATGCCGCGCGTGAGAAGCGACGCTTTCGCGTTGTCGCCTAGTTTCATGCCGTCCACGATGCCTGCCGCGATCGCGAGCACGTTTTTAAGTGCGGCCGCGAGCTCGGCGCCCATCCGGTCGGCGCTTGTGTACACGCGGAACAGATCGCTCGTGAACGCTTCTTGGAAGAGTTCGGCGCGGTCGCCGGCGACCACGACGGCGGTCGGCAAGCCGCGCGCCACTTCGCGGGCGATGCACGGTCCGGTCAGGACGGCGCGCGGTACGGGTGCGCCGATCGCTTCTCTGTAGATCTCGGTCGGCAACTCGCCCGTGCCGATCTCGACGCCCTTGCTCAACGAGACGAACGGCACATGCGCAAGGCTGGGCGCGAGTTCGGTGACGGCCTTGCGCATGTGCTGCGTCGGGATCGCGCCCGCTAAGAACGCGACATCTTGCGGCGGGGGATCGGTCGATACCGTAATGCTGTCGGGGAAGCGAAACGAGGCTAAGTACCGTTCGTTTTCGCGGTCGCGCTGCATCGTCGCGGCGCGCTCTTTGTCGCGCGTCCACAAAAACGTCTCGTGCCCGTTTTTCGCAAGCTGTATGGCCATCGTCGTGCCCCAGGCACCCGCGCCCAATACCGCAACCTTCATGACTCGACTCCCTGCAGCAATCGTTCGATGTTGCTGCGATGGCGGACGATGATTAAGAGTCCCAAGACGATCGTGAGCGTGAGCACACTCCTGTGCGCGACGCCGTGGAAATACACGGCTGCCGGCATGACGATCGCGACCATCAACGATCCGAGCGCGACGATGCGCGTCGTCAAAAACACGAGCAGAAACACCGCGAGCGTGATCAGTGTTGCGATCGGTTCCAATGCCAGCACCACGCCGAGTGTGGTCGCCACGCCCTTGCCGCCCTTGAGACGCAGGAACGGTGTGAACAGATGGCCGAGCACCGCGGCGGCTCCGGCGATCGCCGGCGTCTCGGGCGCCCACCCGTCGAGCAGGCGCGGCAAGAGTCCCGCGGCGACGTAGCCCTTGCCCGCGTCAAACGCGAAGATGGTCAAGAAGACCGGCAGCTGCCAGCGCTTGGACCAAAAGCGGGAGGCGTTGGTGGCGCCCGGATTGCCGCTCCCGTGCGCGCGGAC
Organism: Planctomycetota bacterium; assembly: GCA_021776785.1. Taxonomy (GTDB): domain Bacteria; phylum Planctomycetota; class PLA2; order PLA2; family PLA2; genus JAJFFF01. The sequence goes on from JAJFFF010000020.1 coordinate 6,426, forward strand.
GTCTTGGCCAAACACCCATTTCACCGCGAGAAACGCAAACGGGATCGACCCGACCAAAAACGCGCCGCTCAGCAAGAGGATCAGCGACAGCGTGGACTGGGCGATCACGCGTGACCTCGCGTCCGCACGGGCTTGCCGCGCACGCCTCGCTTTGAAGAATCCAAACAGGTCACCGCCGCCATCGCAGGAATTGTAGAGTATCGCGCGCGTGAGCCGACTTGTTGGCGTCGATACCGGAGGAACGTTTACCGACTTTGTCGTGGGGGACCGTGCGTTCAAAGTCCGTTCGACCCCCGACGACCCCGCGCGCGCCGTTTTGGACGGGTTAGGGCGCATCGACGACCACGATTCCGTCGTGCATGGCACCACGGTCGGGACCAACGCGCTTTTGACCGGCGCGCTCGCCCGCGTGGGGTTTGTGACGACGGCAGGCGTCGAAGACCTGCTCGAAATCGGCCGGCAGGACCGCCGCGAGTTGTACGCGCTGGCGCCCTCGCGCCATGATCCGATGGTGGGGCGCGCCGATCGGATTGGCGTCTCGGAACGGATGCGCGCGGACGGTTCGGTCGAGCAACCGCTCGCGATGGGCGACCTTGTGGAGCGCGTCCGTGCGAGTGGCGTCGCGGCGGTGGCGATTTGCCTGCTGCACGCCTATCGCAATCCGGCGCACGAACGCGCGCTCGCGGCGGCGCTTACGCGCGCGCTTCCCGGGCTTCCGCTCAGTGTGTCGCATCGCGTGTGCAACGAGTTTCGTGAATTCGAACGCGCCGCCACCACCGTCGTGAACGCCGGGCTGTTGCCGGTCGTCGCGCCGTACGTGTCGCGGCTGCGCCATCTCGATCTGCACATCCTGCAAAGCAACGGCGGCACCGCCACGTGCGATGAGGTCGCCGAGTTTCCGGTGCGCACCGTGTTGAGCGGACCGGCGGGGGGCGTTGTCGCGGCAGCGGCGTTGGCGCGCCGTCACGGTATCGAACAATCCGTCAGCTTCGACATGGGGGGCACGTCCACCGATGTTTCGTTGCTTCGCGGCGGTGCCGCGCGCACGTCGGAGTTTGTGATCGGCGGATTGCCGTTGCGCGTGCCGGTGCTCGACGTGCATACGGTCGGTGCGGGAGGCGGCTCGGTGGCTTTCGTCGATGCGCTCGGTGTGCTCCGTGTCGGGCCGCGCAGCGCGGGCGCCCATCCCGGCCCCGCGTGTTACGGCATCGGCACCGAACCGACCGTGACCGACGCGCACGCGGTGTTGGGGCACCTGAGTGCCGACCACGCACTCGCGGATTCGCTGGCACTCGACGTCGCGCGCGCGCACGCGGCGGTCGGGGATCGCGCCCGCGACATCGTGCGTGTCGCGGACGCGGCGATGGAGCGGGCGATTCGCAACGTGACCGTGCGGCGCGGCGTCGATCCGCGTCCGTGCGTGTTGGTGGCCTTTGGGGGCGCGGGGGCACTGCACGCGTGCGGGCTCGCGGACCTGTTGGGGATGCGCGGCGTCTTGGTGCCAAGTCACCCAGGCACGTTTTCGGCGCACGGCATGCGCACCGCCGACCGTCGCCGCGACTTTGTGCGGACACTCTTGTGCGACGCTTCGTCCTGCATGGGGCGATGGGACGCATTGTTTGCCGATCTCGGTGAAGGCTTGGGCGCGCGCGTCGAACGCACGGCGGACGTGCGCTACCGCGGACAGTCGCACGAGCTCTCGGTGGCGGCGGACGACCGTTTGCTCGAACGCTTCCATGCGGCCCACGAAGCGGCGTTTGGGTATCGCGACGACACCCGGGTGGTGGAATTGGTCAACCTGCGTTTAGCCGAGATCGACCCGGGCCCGCCGGTACCGCCGCTGGCGCCGCGCGTGTCCAAGACGTGGGCCCAAGGACCGATCCGCATGGCCCGCGCCGCGGTCGAAGGGGGCGTCGCCGGGCCCGTCGTTTTGCACGAAGACACAGCGACCACCGTGGTCCCTGCCGGTTGGCAGGCCACGGTTTGCGAAGACGGCGCGCTTGCACTGGAGCGCACGCCATGAGCGTCATGAACGCCGCGGACCTCGCCGTCTTCGATGCTCTGTTTCGTTCCGTCGCCGAGGAGATGGGTGAGGCGTTGGTGCGCGCGGCGACCTCGACCAACATCAAGGAGCGGCGCGACCTAAGTTGCGCGGTGTTCGACGGCGACGCCGCTTTGCTTGCCCAGGCGGCGCACATCCCTGTCCATCTCGGGGCGATGCCGATGAGTGTGCGCGCCGCGCTCGACGCGCGTTCGTTGGCGCCGGGTGATGTCGTGTTGCTCAACGACCCGTGGCGCGGCGGCACGCACCTTCCCGATCTGACGGCGGTGATGCGCGCCGGCCGATTTATCGTCGCCAATCGCGCGCACCACGCCGACATCGGCGGCGCGGCGCCGGGATCGCTGGGGCTCGCGCGCGACATTTTCGGCGAAGGCCTGCGCATTCCGCCCGTGCGTTTTGTGCGCGGCGGTGAGATCGATCCCGACTTGCTCGACCTGTTTTGCGCGAACGTGCGCGCGCCCCGGGAACGCAAAGAGGACTTGATCGCGCAGGTCGAAACGCTCAAGCGCGGGGCGATACGACTGGCGGAAGCCGAGGCGCGGTTTGGCGGGGACGCGCTTACACAAGCGGGCCGGGCTCTTCGGGAGGCCACGCGCGGTGCGGCGCAGCGCGTGTTGGCGACGCTGCGCGGCGGCGCGCACACGTTTGAAGATCAGATGGATGGCGGTCACACGATTCGCGTGACGCTGTCGGTCGAGCGCGAACAACTGATCGCCGACTTCGCCGGAACCGGCGACCAAGTGGAGCTGCCGATCAACGCCAACTTAGCCGTCACGACGAGTGCGGTTACGTACGCGCTCGCGTTGCTCATGCCCGACACGGCACCGCTCAACGAGGGGTTGCGCGACGCGCTCGTCGTGCGCGCGCCGGCGGGCTCGCTCGTGCACGCGAACTACCCGGCGCCGGTCGCGGGCGGAAACGTCGAGACAAGCCAACGCATGGTCGATGTCGTTTTGGGTGCGCTCGCGTCGATGACGGATCGCATCATTCCTGCGGCGTCCCAAGGCACCATGAACAACCTCACGATCGGCGGCGCCGGGTTTAGTTACTACGAGACGATCGGTGGCGGCGCGGGGGCGGCGCCCGCATCACCGGGCGCGTCCGCGATTCAGACGCACATGACGAACACGCGCAACACGCCGATCGAAGCGCTGGAGCATGACCTGCCGCTGCTCGTGCGGCGGCTGGCGATTGCGCGCGGGACGGGCGGCGCGGGCGCGGCCCCGGGGGGCGACGGCCTCGAAAAGGAGCTCGAGTTCTTGGCGCCGTGCGTCGTCCATCTCCTCGCGGATCGCCGCGAAGGGCAGCCGTACGGCTTGGCGGGTGGCCTGCCCGGCGCGTGCGGCGCGGCCTGGGTGATCCGCCCGGCGTCCGAACCCGAGCCGCTTCCCGGTCGTGCGCGCGTCGAGGTCAACGCCGGTGATCGTCTACGCATTCGCACGCCCGGCGGCGGCGGTTACGGAAAGCCGAGCTAGCCCCTTGCCGCCCACGGCTATAATCCGCGGACTATGAAGTGGCTTGTCTTCACCGGGTTTTGCGTCGTGTTGTTGATAACGTTGGGCGCATTGGCCGTCGATGAGCGCGACGTCGTCTGGGAAGGGCGCAAAACGTTGTGTCCGTATTGCCGTGTCGATCTGCCGTCGCTCGCCAACGTCTGCCGGGAGTGCAACCGCTCGGTCGATTGGAGCCCCCAGCAGGAGGAGTGCCGCTGGTGCCTGCCGCGCACCGATATCGGTTACCTCCAGGACATGATCGACGAGCTGGACTTAGAGGAGCCGCTGCCGAAGTCGCTCGCCGGATTTCAGCTGGCGTACTTCCGCGCCATCGACGAGGGCGCGTGTACGTACTGTGCGGGGCTGGGCGCGGTCATGGAGGGCACGGCCGAAGTGCGGTGCCCGGTTTGCCGCGGCCGTAAACGTTGCATCGCGTGCGACGGCGATCGCGGTGTGATGGTCGGTGACCCGGCCAAGTACCGCGTGTTGCTCGCGCGTCAGGATGCGCGTCGCCGCGCCGAGGAGCGCGCAAAGCTCACCGGTCTGCCGCTCAACCGCAGCGCCCTGTCGGACCAAGACATCGAAGAGTTAGCGGGATACGTCGAGATCGAGAGCCTGGTGGACGATCGCGATCGCAGTCCGTTAGAAACGGCGCGGGCCCGCGCTAAAGACGCGTTCAAAAAAATTCGCAAGGAATTCGATCGCCGGCCGCGCCGCAACGCGGACGACGACTCCTAGCGCTGGAGTTTGCGCAAAAGAGCGAACGATCGCGGCTTCTCGCCCGGCCGCGTCTCGATCCAGCGCTTCCGTCCGAGGCCACGCGCTACTTGATCGGGGGCGTGAGCCGGAGCGGTTTCGCTTTGGCACCGCGGGGGGGCTCGGCGGAAAACAGCTGACAGATCGTCGGCGCGATGTTTTCGAGGCCGGGGTCGTCGTCCACGTGGATTTTCCAGTTGGTCAGCAACACTCCCGACGTATCGGCCGCGTCGTTGCTGCAGTGATCGCCCGACCACGCATACGTGTTGGGTTCAAACAGCTCGGGAGGCACACCGAGCAGCGCGGTCTGCCACGATACGCGGTATCCGGTTGCGAATGCGCATTGCAGGTCCGGCGCTTCCGCCTCCCGCTCGCCTTGCCAGATTTCTTCCGCCGTGTAGAACCCGCTGAAGACGGGCTCTCCGTCCGGCCCGACCAGCCCGCGCAGCTTGTTTGTGACTTCGGTCAAGAGGGCGGCGCGCGCGGTGGGCTCGACGGTGCCCTGTCGTTCGCGTCCTTGGAGGTTGACATAGATCTGCCCGAGCCCCAGCGCATACAGCTTGGTGCGATCCCAGTCGATGTGATGGGTGGCGGACTGACGGCGAAAAAACCGCTCGAGGTTGCGCGGCTTTTGCCCTTCGCCCTGGTCGGCAAGGACCAAGTAACCCTCGCGCTGAAGCCACGTGTTGATGTTGAACCCGTACCGCCAGGTATGGAAGCCGTGGTCCGACACCACCATCAACAGGTCGCCGGGTTGCAGCGTCGCTTGCACTTTCGCGACGGTGTCGTTCATCCAGCGGTAGCTCTCCTTGATGGGATCGGCGATGCCGGTGCTCTTTTGAAACGTCGCGCTGCGTTCGGCGTCATACGCCGGGTGTTTTTTGTCGCGGTACCGGTAGTACATGTGCGACGCGCGGTCCTGCGCGGTAAATACCATCGCGAGTAAGGCCGCATCGGCGCGCCGCAAACGGTCCATCAGCAGACGTTCCTGCGAGCGGTACGTATCGCGAATTTCGTCAAAGAGCTGAACGTCGTTGAGCACGCCGTCGTTGGCGGCAAACGTGTCCTCGGGCCAACCGGCTGTTTTCATAGGACCGAGGTCGCGCGCCATCCGCGCTGCAAAGTCGGCTGGTGCCGAGATCGGAACCGGTGAGGCGTGCGGCGCGATCTGAATCGGTGATGCGTAGACGGCTGGCTGCGCGCCACCTTCCAGGAGCAAGAACCTCACGAGACCTTCGGCGGTCACGAACGGCCCGGCGCGAAACCGCACCGGCACCCACCGGCTGTAAAGCCCAGGCTGCAACGCGACGGCGGGCGCGCCGTCGAGCGAAACAGCAGCGCTTGCGCCGGCGAACCGAAACTGAATCGGAACCGTCAGTCGTCGCGAGCCGTCTTCAAAACGCGGGTCCGGCGGACCCTCCAGGACCGATTGCGCGATCCCTTCGCGCGGATAGAGTTTGAGATGGCGACCGCCAAACTGGGTGTGGCCCTCCCATGCATCGCGGCCCGCTGAAAACAGCGTGTACGAACCTTGGGTCGCGCGCAGATCCGGCACGCCCAGACCGCACAGCAATTCGCCGCCGCGCGCTTGGACCGCGGGGAACGTCAACGGCATGCGCAGGATTGACGTGCGATACCCCGCGCGCGCGACGGGTTCCCAAAATCCTTCGCCCCCCCGCAGGTTGATGGCGCGCGGCGGGCGCAGCGGAATGCCAAGCGGGCCGAGCTTGGGCGCGACGCGTTCGATCATGCCGTTGCGCGGCCGGTACCCATCGTCGGAGTCGGGAACGCGCCGTACGAAATCGAAGACCCCGTGATCGCCGGGCAAAAGCCCCGTGGCAAACGTGGCCCACGCGACGGGCGACTCCGGCGGGTTGGTCGTGCGGCATTCGCGAAACGACCCTTCCGCTGCGAGTTTCGCGAGCGCGGGAAGCTCGTCTAGATACTCGCGCAAGAGATCCGGATCGACGCCGTCAAAGCCCAACACCACGACGCGTCGGCCCGGCTCCAAAAACGCGTGACGGGTTTGGCGGACCGACCGCGCTGCATCCAACCACGCCGCGCCGATCGGAAAGAGCGCGAGCGCGGTCACCGCCCCGATGAGTGCACGTCGAGTCACGCGCCCACGGTCGGAAAAACGGGTCATGGCCCGATCACCGACCCATTTCGCCGATACCTCTGCGGACTCATGACGACGAGTTCCTCCGGCGGAGCGAACGCCGAATCTCGACCACAATGCCCTGGCCGCACGCGTCCCACCAAGTCGCCAGATCCGCGGCGCTGAGCGAGCGCTCCGCCGCCGCGCGCAGCAACACGTCCGCGCGCAGACGGTGGGGCTGCGCGGTGTCGCCGGAATACCCGAGTGCGTAGTACTGCAGGACGCCGGCCTCGCGCGCGACTAAAACATCGCCTCCCTCCGGTGTCGCGACCCGCTCGACCAGGAGTTGATCGCCCGCCCGCCACTCGATGCCTTCGCATGCGAACGGGGCGGTCGCTGTGATCCACTCCTGCGGAGCTACGGCGGAGGCCGGTTCCGCGTCGAGAGGCGCGGCGGGAAGCGCGTCGTCCGTGGGGGGCTGATCTTTGGAAGGGGGCGGAGGCGCCTTGCCTGCCGCCTCACCGTGGGCCGCGCGCGCCGACAACAGATCGGGCAGCGTATCGAGTAAGAGTTCGCGGTCGCTGTCGGGCAGCGTGTCGAGGATGGCGGCCACGTCGTCGGCGCGGTCAAAGTCCTTGCGCTCCAGCGCGCGCAGGGTCGCGCGCAACCGCTTGCGCCGTTGGGCGCCTAAGCTCAGCCGTCCGACCGCGCTCTCGAGATATCCCGGCGGGCCGGCAAACAGATAGGGCGAGAGCAGGCGGTGCAGCAAGCGGAACCGGCGGTTGCGCTCGCGGCTCAGTGTCGACGAAAGGCGCGCCACGCGTTCCCGGATCTTTTCGGGCGCGCGCTCCAGTTGGGCAGCGGCGATAAGTTCTTCCGGATTGAGCCCCAGCACGGTAGCCAGGCGGGTGCACGCCTCGTCGGACGGCGGCGGCTTCTTGCGGTTTTCGATGAAGCTCAAATACGACGCGGTGAGCCCGGCAGCCTGGGCTACCTGAGCCTGTGTGAGCCCGACCCGGCGCCGGGCCGCCACAACGGTCGCAGCAAAGTCGTTCATCCTTGGTCATCGTATGCCCCCAGACCCACGCCGCCACCCCTTTTTGACCACCTGGTTAATCAATCCTGAATAGTGATTGACTAGTTAGTTAAGTAAGCTAGGGTAGAGAGTAAGCGGGTTCGACCGACTCCTCGAATCGATATTGGTTCATTCGTTATTCGAAAGGTTTTTAGGTCAACAGGCAGGATCGGTTCGCGCAACCAGGGGACAAGGGAGCTCTGTCGAACCCGCGATCAAACCCACCTCGTAAGCCGTGAGAGGCGAAACCAAAAGACGCGCTCAAGGGCGTGCCAAACCGCCCGAGCCTCGAGCGCCAAGAAACTGATGGGGTATGGCAAGCCGCCCGTCCACGCCGCCAGAGGCGACCAGGGGGCGCTCAAGGGCATGCCAAACCGCCCGAGCCTCAAGCGCCAACATCGTCAGATGTTGGGCCAAAAAAAACCGCCGATCGTTGGCGGAATCTTCCTTTTGGGACACCCGGTTGGCGGAATGTGGCGGAATAACGATATTTGGTGCGAAAGGGCTGAATTTCCCGGTTCGTCTAATCCGAATCAAGGAAAGTGCTTAGGGTGTTTTCCCTAGGTATCTCCCCACCCGCGTTTGTTAGGCACAGCTATTGTGTAGGGCTTGGTTGGGGTGTGGGTCCCGCTTTTGGGCCCCGCAAGCAGCGGAGAGGTCCAAATGCGGGCAAAGAGCTTTCAAGCTGGTTTCACGTGGGTGTTGGTGCTCACGATGATGGGGATGATGGGCGCTGGGGCTCTCGCCGCCGAGAAGCCCGTCGTCTACGTGGTCAAAGACAAAGACGCGATCTACTACGGTTCCGGCACCAGCCCAAAAACACCCGCGATCATCCGCGCCGATGAGGTGTGGGAAGAGATCCCCGAATACAAAAAAATCATCGAGGACGATCTCGGCGACGACGATCCTGCGTATCACCTGCTCATGAAGAAGGCGACCGAGCGCTTCAACGGTGCGCTGAAAAAGATCGCGAAGCGTGAGGGCTACGACATGATCGGTGAAGAGGGTGCGATCAAGGTCAAGGGCAAGCCGGACGAAAAGCTCACCGACGCCACCGATGACGCCATCGAAATCGTGAGCCGCTCCTAACGTGAGGGATTGCATTCCCGCGCGGGCCACCTTGCTGGGTGTGTGCTTGGCCCTTGCGACGTTTGCCGTGCCCGCTGCCGCGCAAGGAAAAGGCAAGCCGGCTCCCAAGACGCCCGGAGCCGACGTCGCCGAACGCGACTATTACTTTTTGCGCGATGACTTGATCCGCAACAAGAACGGAACGCTGACGTGGCTTTATGTCACGAACCACGTCGGATCCACCGTCTTAAAGTCGTCGATCGATCAGCTCAAGCTGCCCGGCGTGGCGACGTCGCTGCGCAAGCGCGACTCGTATCAGTTTTCGTACGATATCCGCCAAGCGCGCACCAACTACGCGAACCCGCCGCGGCGCACGCAGGTGACCGACGAGAACGTCTTGATGCTCACGTTCCAAGAAGAGTTCAAAGACATCGTCGAGGAGTTTGTTGAGCGCTTCGACGTGCCGGACCCGCAGGTTTACATCAAGGCCAAGGTCGTCGAGGTCACGCTGGACTCCAATCTGGAGTACGGCGTTTCGTGGTTTTTCGATCGGGGAGCGGGGGACGCCGGTACGGGTTCGGTGGGATCCGAAAACCCGAACTCGTTTTTTCGGTCGGCGCGATCGCAGTTTCGCCCGGGGTCGTTTACGAACGCTGTGCTTTCGCCCGAGAACACGGGCCTGAGCTTGCTGTTTGATTCCATCACGACGGACGAAGGTACTTTGTTCGCCGCGATCGAAGCGCTCCGCGAACGAGGAAGCGCCAACATCTTGTCGGAACCGAGCATCGTCGCCACGCAAGGGCAGTTGGCTTCGATTGTGACAGGTCAGGAGACGCCGATCATCGACGTCTCGATCAGCGGTTCGACGGAGCGATTGGCGACGAAGTTTAAGGAAACGGGCATCAAGCTCGACTTCCGGCCGCTTCACATCGGGCGCGAATACGTGAAGCTGCGTGTGCGCGTCGAGGTGTCGTCGATCACCGGTTTTCAAGTGGTGGAGAGTGCGACGACGCGCGTGTCCAACCCCGTGATCGCGCAACGCAATGCCGAAACCGTGGTCACCATCCGCGACGGGATGACGCTCGTCATCGGCGGGTTGTATTCGTTGTCGGAGATTCAGGACCGCGCGGGCGTGCCGTTGCTCGCCGACATTCCGGTGCTGCGTTACCTGTTTAGCACCACGAAAAAGACCAAGGTCAAATCCGAGCTCGACTTCTTCATCACGCCGACGATTTTGCGCCAGCGCCTTTCCAAGAGCGTGTTCGTACCGCCGATGGAGCGCCGCCGCCTGGCCAAGCTCCGCAAAGAACGCGAAGGCAGCGCGAGCGGGTCGAAGACAGCCGACGCCGACAGATAAGGGCGCGCCGCCTCCTGGCCGTCCTGGCCCGGAAGGGATCCGGGGTCCCATAAACAGTCCCGACATGGGCCCGCGATGGCGGCCGCGGAAAATTTTCTATCTCCTCGCTACGGTAGCGCGTATTCCTCTATGTAGGCATGCGTATCGTGCAAGTGTTGATCCTCGCCGCCCTTGTGGTGCTGGCGCCGGCTGTGCAGGGGCTCCCCTGCGTCTGCGGTGCGACGCCGGAGGTCACGGCGGACGCCCAAACGGTAGGTACCTGCTGTTGCGCGGGCGACGCTTCCTGTGAGTGCCCCGGTTGTGCGCACAACAAGCCGGTCGATCCCGATGATCCGGTAACGGGTTCCGGGTGTATCTGCGGGCATATCACGCAGCAGGCCGCACCGGCACCGATCACGTTGCTGGGCTTGCAGGCTGCTGCCGCGCACTTGACGGACGCGTTCGTCGCGGCGTGGTCGCACCAGGTCTTGTCGGCGCACCGGACGGATTACCGTCCCCCAGCCACACGGCCACTCCTCGTCTAGATCCTCACTCCCCGCGGCATGTGCGCGCCGGGTGACGTCGTTTGTTGACGGCCCCGTTGTGTTCAACGCCCCCCTGACCGCTACCCGCCTTCGGGTTTTACAAGCTGTCTTCCGGTGAGGAACAAACGATGGACTCTTCTTCGCTTTCGTTACGAAAGCGGTTCGTAATCATGAGCGCGCTCGCGTTGACGAGTGTCGGTTGCGCGGCAACGTCAACCGACTTCGTTGTGCGCGAGGACGCATGGTTGATGGGTGCTCCCGAGACCACGGAACTCGCGGGGGCCTCCGCACCCGGCGGGGCGCTGGCGGATGGTGCGACCCTGCGCGATCTGTTGGCGTTGGCGCTCGCGCGCAATCCGCGCATTCATGCCGCACGCCAAAAAGCTCTCGCGTCGGCGGAAGCGGGAACGGTGCAGGGCGCGCTTCCCGATCCCAAACTGCTCCTGGGTTGGTACGCCGAATCGGTCCAGACGCGCGTGGGGCCGCAGGAGTATTCGCTCGGCTTGCAACAAGCCGTGCCGTTTCCGTCCAAGCTTCGCCTGCGCAAAGAACTCGGCGACACGTTGGCCGCGCGCGATCGTGTGGCGTGGGAACGCACCATCCGCGACGTCTTGGCCGAGGTCGTTCGTGCCGCGCACGAACTGCGTTACATCGATGCGGCGGTGGCGATCTCCGCCGACATCGCGCCGCTGCTGGAGCGGTACACGGCGGCGGCGGCGGGTAACGACCAGGATCCGCTTTCCAATCTGTTTCGCGCAGAAACCCAAAGAGCGCAGCTCGAAAACGATCGCGTGATCCTCGCGGAGCTGCGTGCAGTCGAAGTCGAGCGGCTGTTGGCGCTGCTCGACTTGCCGACCGACACGGCTTTCGGTACGCCGCGCGCACCCGCAGCGCTGACCATCACGGCGAATTACGACGATCTGCTCAAGATCGCGCGCAAGCACAACCAGGAGGTCGTGGAGGCCGGGTTTGACGTCCAAGCCGCCGCCATCCAATCCGAACTCGCGCGCAAAAGTCGGTGGCCCGACTTCACGGTCGGCTACATGCATGTGTTCACGGAACGGCTGTCGCCATCGGTCGGCAACCCCGCCGGAAACGGCGATGACGCGCAGATCTTGCAGTTCGGCATGACGCTGCCTGTTTGGGCGAACAAGAACGCGGCCGCGATCCGGCGCGCGCAAGCGATGCAACGGGTGGCTGTTCAGAGTCGTCGCGGGAAGGCGCTGCGCGTTCGGACCCAGTTGGCGCGCGCGTGGTTTGACGTCGGGAACGCCAAGCGTCTGGTTGATCTCTATCACACCGTGTTGGTTCCGCGCGCGGAGCTCGCGGCGCGCACGGCTGAGGATCTTCACGCTTCCGGCAAGGGCTCGTTGAACGGCACGATCGAAACGATCGCGGTTTTGCACAACTTTCGTTTGGCCGCCGCGCGCGCTCGCGCGGACTACGGGCAAGCCGTGGCGACGTTGGAGTCGGTCTTGGGCCGACCGCTCGCCGTCCTCAAGGGAGGTGTTCGATGAAGTGGCTTGGAATGTTTCTGATCGTTGGTGCGTGTGGATCGACGCCTGTGGTTCCGTCCGCGGACGAGTCCGCGGTTGCGGTGGCCTACCTCGCGCGTTTCGCGGGAGGCGTGGAGGACGACATCGTAGGTCAAGCCGGCGCGCGGCCCGCTCCGGAGCGAACGGCGCCAAGAGTCGACGAAACCGGTGGCTTGTTGTCCGTTTCGGCGACCCGCATCGCCGAACTGCGTACTGTCGCGGCCGACGAGAGAGCGCTCGCCGCGTTTTTGCGGGCGCCAATCTCGCGCGACGACTTCGAAGCGCTCGTGTGGTTGCGGTCACCCGACGTCGCCGCGGCGCGCGCCGACGTGGCGGCAGCCCGCACGGGCTATCAACAGTCCACCGATCTGCAGGACTTGGTCGCGCAGTATCGATCGTTTCTGCGGGAGACGAAGACGCGCGTCGGACCGCAGCGGAGCCGACGGGCCACCGGAGCCATCGCGCCCGCGCCCAACATCGATGCGCTCTCCGGCGAACTCGTCGCGCGCAAGGTTTCGGTGGCGCAACAGGCGTGGCGTCGCACCGTGCGTGACGTCGTGGCGGCTGCCGAGCGGGCGCACGCCGACGGTGTGCGATTGTTGGCGATGCTCGATCTCGTGAACGCGGACGTCGTTCTCCACGAGTCGTTGGTTCGGATTGTCGAGGCGCGGTTGGAATCGGGGCAGGCCACCCAAGCGGCGCTGCTCACGTTTCGCGCTAGATTGGAATCGTTGCGAACTTCGGCGAAGGTGCTCGTCGACGAGCAGGCGGGTTTGCGTGCGCGCTGGAACCGGCTCTTGGACCGCGCCGAGAACGCACCCGTTAACCTTCGGGTCGTTTCGGATGCTGTGCCCGCCATGGACGCGGGACCGGATGCGGACGCGTGGGTGGCGCTGGGATTGCGCGAACAGCAAGCCGTGCGCATCGCTGCGCTGCGCGTTGACATGGGCGCCATCGCGGTGCGGCTGGCCGAAACGATGACGCTTCCCCGGCTCGACCTTGGTTCGTCGCGGTTGGAGCGCGAGCGAGCGGGCGAGGCCGGCGTGCAGCGGGGGATGGTGTTTCCCGAGCCCGGTCGTATGTCGATGCCGCGGGCGGAGTTCGGTGTTCGCGAGGCGCAGATCGCCGAGATGCGCGCCCGGCTCGAATCCGCGCAGCGTCAACTGGAGTCGGTGCGAGCGGGAACGCAGCAGTCTGTGCGTGCGGCCTTGGTCGCGATGGACACCGCGCACCGCCGGTATTCGGTCTTACACGATGACATCGTCCCGCTCGCGACGCGCGCGCTGGACTCGACGCGGGGATCCTACGAAGGCAACCGTGCGAGTTACATCGAACTTCTCGACAACGCGCGCCGCTTGTTGCGCGCGCGCCAGGATCTCGTTTCGGCGCGGCGCGACTTTGCGCATGCGCGCGCCCAGAGGCTCCGCGCCGTCGGCGTTCGTGCGCCTGACATGAGGAACATCAAATGAACGCACTGCAATCGAACTGGAAACTACTGGTCGCGTGTTTGCTCGTCGGCATCTTTGTCGCGTTCGGCATTCGTGCGGCGACATCGCATCCGGAAAAACCCAAGAAGCAGACGATGAGCATGAAGTCGGACGCGACAAAACCCGTCGCGAAACCGAAGCCGACAGCGTTGCTACTTGATCTGGGCAACACGGACTGCCCCGTCATGAACAACGCGGTGGACGGCAAGACGTATGAGGAGTGGAACTCCCTACGCGTCGGCTTTTGCTGCCCCGGGTGCGACGGCCCCTTCGGGAAGGATCCGGCCGGCGTGCTCGATGCGTCGGGCGTCAAATGGCGCGAAGCAGTGAAGGCGGTCGAGGAATACAAGGCGGCGTCCGGTGGCCACAAGCAGCACTTGCTCGCGCAGATACGCAAGCAGTGGAAGGTCGTTCGCGAGCCCGCAGGAGACAACTAAATGAAACTCACGGGAACGCCGCTGATCGCGGCCATCGGGCTCTCGATCGGACTCCTGGTCGGCTTTGTCATGCCGTCGTCGTGGGTGTTCGTCGACGACGCCAAGAACGCCACGGGGCATGACCACACCGGGCACGGCCCGCACGAAATGGACGGCACGAAGTACGCGTGCCCGATGTTTTGCACGATCATGGATCACCTTCCGCAGGACGGGCGCTGTCCGGTTTGCGGAATGGACATGACGCCGGTCTCGGCCAACAGCACGCTCAACGAACACGAGCGACGCATGGTCGGCCTCCAGCTGCACACCGTTGGTCGCAAGAAGCTTGCGCACACGATGCGCCTTGTAGGGGAGGTCGATTACGACGAGACGCGCCTGTCGCGCATCACGACGCGCGTGCAGGGCTGGTTGGAGCGCGTCGTTGCGGATACGACGTGGGCGACCGTGACGAAGGGGCAGGAGTTGGCCGCGATCTACGCCCCGGAACTTTACGCCGCGCAAAACGAGTACTTCGTCGCGCGGAAGGGTGCGAATGACGAGAACGATCCGTTGGTGCGGGCCGCTCGTCGGCGCCTGGCCTTGCTCGGAATCGGCGCCGCTGATATTGCGCAGCTCAAGACCCAAGATGGCCCGCAGGAGACGTTGACTCTGCGTGCGCCGCAGGACGGCGTCATCGTCGAACGCAACGCGGTGCAGGGCGCGTCGGTCAAAATGGGAGCCATGCTCTACACGATCGCGGACCTCTCGCGCGTGTGGGTGCAGGCTGAAGTGTTCGAGATGGACCTCGCTTGGGTAAGCCTGGACCAATCGGTGCGTGTCGAGGTGGATGGGCGGCCCACGCCCATCGTCGGGCGCGTTGCGTTTGTGGACCCGGTCATCAACTCGACAACACGGACGGCGCGCGTTCGGGTCGAAGTCGAAAACCCAGCGTCTGCAAACGGTGTGCGAGCGCTACGTGTCGGACAGCGTGTCGACGTTTGGATCGACGGCGCCGTGGACGCTGGCGGACAGCCGGTGGCGGCAAGTGCGACGGAGACGGCGTCGCCGCTTGTGGTGCCCCGTTCGGCGGTCTTATCGACCGGCAAGCGACGAGTGGTGTACGTCGTGTTCACCGAGCGCGACGGGAAGCGCAAGTACGACCTCGATCCGGCGCGGCTGCCGGAAACGGTGTTCTATCAGATGTTGCCCGTGTCGTTGGGTCCGGTGGCCACCGCCATCGAGAACGGCATGCCCGCGCTGTACTACCCGCTGGTCGATCTGACACTGTCCCCCAGCGAGAAGCGCATGTTGGAGATTCCCAAATCGTTGGAACGGCTCGTGGTTGTTGCGCGCGGCAACCTGTTGCTTGATTCGCAGGCCCAACTCTCCGGCAAGCCGTCGCTCTTGTTTCCGGACGGAAGTCGCGGGTCGACCGATCCGCACGCGGGACACTAACCATGCGGAGTCTCATTCGTTTCTGTGTTCGCAACCCGTTCATCACGCTGGTCCTCACGGGCTTTGCGCTGGTCTGGGGTTGGCAGGCTTGGCAAGGCAAGACCGTCGATGCCATTCCGGACATCTCAGAAAACCAGACGGTTGTCTTGGCGGAGTGGGCGGGTCGCTCGCCGCAAGACGTCGAAGATCAAATCACCTATCCGCTGGCAACCGCACTCGCCGGTGTGAAGGGCGTGAAAGAGATTCGTGGCCTCTCCGGTTTCGGTTGGAGCCAGGTCTACATCGTCTTCGATGAGGAGATTCGATTCTTTTCCGAAGGGCAGATCCGCGACTTCTACGAGGCGCGCACGCGCGTTCTCGAAAAGCTCGCGTCGATCCAAAAGTTGCTCCCGGCAAACGTCGTCCCCGAACTCGGTCCGGACGCCACCGCGCTCGGGCAAGTATTTTGGTACACGGTCGAGGGGCCCCAAGACCTTGCGACGTTGCGCAGCGTGCAGGACTGGATCGTGCGCTACGAACTTCAAACCGTGTCCGGCGTGGCGGAGGTGGCGAGCGCGGGCGGCATGGTCCGTGAGTATCAGGTCGACATCGACCCGAACCGATTGCGCCACTATGGCGTCGGTCTGCTCGACGTTTCGCGCGCGATTCGAAAGTCCAACCTCGACGTGGGCGCAAAGACGATCGAAGCGGGTGGGCTCGAGTACATCGTGCGTGGGCTCGGGTTCATCAAGAGCATCAAGGACTTGGAGGAGACCGTTGTCGGTGTTGCGACCGAGAACGGTTTTGTTCCCGCGGCCGGCATGGGGATGAGCGCATCGATGCCGGGGGCGTCGGAGATGTCCGGCGATGGCATGGACATGGCGTCCCAGCCCAAGACGCTCCCGCACGCGTCCGTGCGTGTGCGCGACGTCGCGGAGGTGCGCTTAGGACCTGCGTTTCGTCGCAGCGCTTTGGCGGACGATCGCGCGGAGCAGGTGGGCGGTGTGGTCGTCATGCGTTTTGGCGCGAACCCGCGTGATGTGATCGCGGAGGTACGAAAGGCCGTGATTGCGATGAACGACCCGGCCAACGGCATGTTGCCGGAAGGTGTACGCGTCGTTCCGTTTTATGACCGGACTCAGCTCATCGAAGAGACGGTGACCACGCTTGAAATCGCCCTGATGGACGAACTCTGGATCACGATTGCGGTGGTCTTGATTTTTCTCCTGCACGTTCGCAGTTCTTTGATCATCGCGAGCACGCTCCCGATTGCTGTGCTGCTCGCGTTCATCGCCATGCAGGTGCTCGGCGTCGACAGCAACATCATGAGTCTTACCGGCATCGCGATCGCGATCGGCACGATGGTCGACATGGGCATCGTGATGACCGAAAACATCTATCAAGCACTCGTCGAGAATCGAGGCCAACGCGATCGAACCGCCGTCGTGGAAGACGCCGCGATCGAAGTCGCCCCGGCGCTGGCGACGGCGATCGCGACGACGATCGTGAGTTTTGTGCCCATTTTTTTCCTGACGGATCAGGAGGGGAAGCTCTTTCGACCGCTGGCGTGGACGAAGACGTTTGCGTTGGCCGCCGCGGCGATCGCCGGTGTCTTGATCATCCCGGTCCTGTGCCGTTTGTTTTTGCGCGATACGCGACGTGAGCAGAGCGCGTGGCGCGAGCGCGTCGGGCGATTCGCTCCGATCGTGTTAGCGCTGCCCTTTGGTTGGCTGGCGGCGCGCGCGTCATGGCTCGGGCTCACCATGCCGTTCGCGTTCGTGCTTGCTGCGGGTCTCGCGTGGCTGGTGCTTCACCGCGTCACGCACGAACGCATGCGCCCGGTGGAGGAGAACCCGGTCAGCCGCGGCGTGGCGAGTGGCTACGAACGCATGCTGCGTTGGATTCTCGCGCACAAGGTTGCGTTCTTCATTGTGCCGACGTTGATTCTCCTCTTTGGAGTGCTGGTCACGATTGGGGGCCGAGCCTTCACGGCGCCGGCACGCGCGCTGTTCGGCGATGGCGTCGATCGCCTGCGCGTCGTGCGCGGCCTTCAGGAAACGTTTCCCGGCGTGGGCCAAGAATTCATGCCGCCGCTCGACGAGGGCAGTCTCCTCTACATGCCATCGCTGTTGCCGCAAGCCGGTTTGGACGAGACGTTGCAGGTGATGCGGCGTCAAAACCAAGCGATGCGCATGGTGCCCGAGGTCGCCAGGGTCGTCGGAAAGCTCGGGCGCGCCGAAAGCGCACTCGATCCAGCGCCCGTCGGCATGCTCGAAACGGTCGTGCAGTTAAAGCCCAAGGATCAGTGGCGCGAAGGATTTACCAAGGAAGACATTCGACGCGAGCTCATGGCGGTTGTGCACACGCCCGGCGCGACCGAGGGCGCGGGAGCGTGGTTGCAGCCGATCGAGACCCGGGTCATCATGCTCAACTCCGGCATTCGCGCGCCACTCGCGGTGAAGCTGATCGGCGATCCGCGCGGACCCGATGGGAAGCCACTCGAAACGAAAGCAGCCGTGCAGAAGTTGGAAGCGGTCGCGGGCCAGATCCGTGATCGTATCTCCAGCGTCCCCGGCGTGGCCGGACCCAACGTCGAAAACATCGGCAGTAAGCCGTATATCGAATTCGACATCCAGCGCGACAAAGTCGGGCACTACGGGCTCACGTTGGGCGATGTTCAACAAACGATCATGACCGCGATCGGCGGCATGTCGATCACGAAGACGCTGGAAGGGCGCGAGCGCTACGCCGTGCGCGTGGCCTACGCGCGTGAGCTGCGTGATCGCGTCGAAGCGCTGCGCGATGTGCTGGTCGAAGGGGCGGGCGGCCTGAAGGTGCCGATTGCAGAGGTGGCGACGATCCGCGAGGTGATCGGTCCCGCGATGATTAAGACCGAAGACGGACGCCTACGTTTGCACGTGACGTTCGCGGCGAGCGGACGCGACGAGGCGGGCGTGATGGAAGACGTCATCGCGGAAGTGGAGCGGTGGCGCAAAGAACACATCGGCCAAGGGCATCCCGATCCCATTCCGGTTGGAGTCGGCATCGAACCGGCCGGCCGCTACGAGAGCCAAATTCGCGCGCGCAACCGCTTTGCCGTTTTGATCCCGATCTGTTTCGGCGTGATTTTGTTTCTGCTGTATCTCAACTTCCGCAGCTGGCCGACGGTGTTCAACGTGTTCGCTGCGGTTCCCGTCGTGATCGCGGGCGGCCTGATCTTGATCTGGGCGTTTCCGATGTTGTGGGACGCGGCGTTCGCGGCGGGTTTGGTGAGCCAACCCGGAACCGGGCCAATCTACATCACGGTCGCGGTGATCGTTGGGTTCATCGCGCTGCTCGGCATCGCGACTGACGACGGCGTCGTCATGGCAACGTACTTGGAGCAGATTTTTGAGCGCAAAAAAGTGCGCAGCATCCAAGACATCCGCGAGCGCACGCTCGAAGCCGGTTTACGTCGCGTGCGCCCGTGTTTGATGACGACGTTCACGACCATTCTTGCGTTGTTTCCCATCCTGGTGAGCACAGGCACCGGTAGCGATGTCGCGAAACCGATGGCCATCCCCGCGGTGGGCGGCATGCTCGCCGAACTGATCTCGCTATTCATCGTGCCTTGCGTGTACTGCCTCGTGAAAGAGGTGAAGTGGCGCTTGGGCATGAACGATCCACACTTTGAAAGGACCATCGATCATGAGTAAACCCCGAACCACTTTCTTGCTGATGGCTATCGTCGGCGCGCTCTTTGCCGGCTGCGGCGACAAGGAGGCAGAGCATGCGGACCACGATGATCACGCCGGGCACGCGCACGGCGATGGCGATCACCACGGGAAGAAAGCCGACGCGGACGGTGATGGCGATGGCGCCAAGGCGGCGCTCCAAGGCCTGAGCGCGGCCGATCAAAAGCGGGCGCGCGAACAGGCGGTCTGCCCGGTCAGCGATGAGCCGTTGGGCAGCATGGGCACGCCGATCAAGAGTGCGGCGGGTGAAGGCGACCCCGTCTTCTTGTGCTGTAAGGGCTGTCTCAAGGCGTTCGAAAAGTCCCCGCAAAAATACCGCGAAAAGCTGAAGCAATAGCGGCAAGGAACGGGCGCGACTCGGTCCGCCGCGTCCGTCGCCGACGCGGGCCACGAGCTCGGCCCGGCTCGCGAACGCTACAAGAACAGGACCATCATCTCCGTGTCGACGTAGCGCCCTTCGATCTTGGATGACTTGGTTTCGATTCCCCAGGGCTCGAATCCGGCGTTGCGGTACAGGCGTCGGGCCGGCTTGTTTTCCGGGACCACGCCGAGGTGAATCAGCTCGATGCCTTCGGCGTTGCGTGCCGCGTGGATGGCGGCGTCCAAAAGTCGACGCCCCGTTCCGTGGCCGCGTGTTTCCGGTGTGACGTACATTCCCCAGATCATGGCGCGATGCCTTCCGCGAACGCGGTTCGGCGTCTGCCGGAACATGCCTGCCGTGCCGATGAGTGTCGATCCGTCCCACGCGCCGAAGATCACATCGTCGTCGCGCGGCTCGGTCCGCGCCAGACGCGCGCGGGTTTCGTCTAAGCCGGCTTCCTCATCCGGAGTGATCAGAAACGTCTCAGGGTTTTCCGAAAGCGTGCGCATCCGGAGCGCGTAGTACGGCTCGGCGTCGTGCGCGGTGAGTCTGCGAATCTCCGTCGGCATAGCGCGATCGTACTCTACGCGAGTCGTACTCTGGCGCGCGATGCTCGTCGGGCGCGAGCTATGCCGAGCGGCAGTGCACCCGTTTCGCCACGAGGCCCTTCGCGGCGTCCTCGAGCTCCGCTTCGATCGTGTCGCCGGCTTTGAGGGCGCGGAAGCCGCGATCGGGTTGCTCGATGTTGCGAAAGTGCACGAACGCTTCGCGGCCGTCTTCGAATCTAGCGAAGCCCCAGCCTTTGGGGTTGTGAAACCAGAGGATCGTGCCCGTTTGGCGGCTCATCGGTATTGCTTTTTTGGAACGACGAAAAAGGGCGCGTCGACATGTTGCCGGCGCGCCCAGAGTTTACTTCGTTGGGTCTACTTCGTTCGGCTAGCGTCGTCCGCCGCCGCCACCGCGTCCGCCACGGTCTCCGCCGCGGCCTCCACGATCGCCGCCACGTCCGCCGCCGCCGCCGCCTCGTCCACGGTCACCGCCACCGCGGGGTCCGCGATCGCCGCCACCGCGGGGGCCACGATCACCGCCACCGCGCGGTGCGCGTTGGTGATCCGCAGGATCCTCGCCCTTCTCGCGCAACAACACGTTTTTGCGACTCAGGCGAATGCGGCCGTTGTCATCGACTTCGATGCACTCCGCTTTGACGACGTCGCCCATCTGGACCACGTCTTCGATGCGGTCCACATACTCATCGCTGAGCTCGGACACGTGAATCATGCCGTCTTGCGCCGGAAGGATCTGCACGAACACGCCGAAGTCGCGAATCTGCACGACCGGGCCTTCGTAGATCTTGCCGACCTCGGCCTCCGCCGTGATGCCTTCGATGCGTCGTACGCACTCGGCGGCCATCTCGCCGTTGGTCGAGAACACTTTGACCGTACCGTCGTCGATGATCTCGATCGTCGTTCCGGTTTCTTCCTGCAACTGACGGATGACTTTGCCGCCAGGGCCAATCACCATGCCAATTTTGTCGGTGGGAATCTTGATCGATAACAAGCGCGGCGCGTGATCCGAATACTCCTCGCGCGGCTTGTCGATCGCCTTGGCCATCTCGTTCAGGATGTGGAGGCGGCCGATTTTGGCCTGGTCCATCGCCTGCTCGAGAATCTCGCGGCTGACCCCGTCCACTTTGATGTCCATCTGCAACGCCGTGATGCCATCCGCGGTGCCCGTGACTTTAAAGTCCATGTCACCGCTGTGGTCTTCGTCGCCCAAGATGTCGGATAACACGACGACCGTGTCGCCCTCTTTCACCAGGCCCATCGCAATTCCTGCAACGGGTTCCTTGAGTTTGACGCCGGCGTCGAGCATCGCAAGCGTGCCGCCGCAAACACTCGCCATCGAGGACGAACCGTTACTCATCAAAACCTCGGACACAAGTCGCATCGTGTACGGGAATTCGAGGTTGTCCGGCATCATCGGCTCGAGCGCACGCTCGGCGAGATTACCGTGACCGAGTTCGCGTCGGCTTGTGCCGCGCAACGGACGCACTTCACCGACGCTGAACGGCGGGAAGTTGTAGTGCAGGTAGAAGTTCTTTTTGTACTCGTCCTTGATGCCGTCGATGATCTGCTCATCGAGGCCGGTACCGAGCGTAGCGGTGACGAGCGCTTGCGTCTCGCCACGCGTGAACAGCGCCGAACCGTGCGTGCGCGGGAGCACCCCGACCTCGCACTCGATGTTGCGAATCTCGTCGGGCGCCCGTCCATCGACGCGCTTGCCCTGCACGATCAAACCGCGCAGCACCTCGTCGCAGACGTTGCGGTACGCCTTCTTGATGTCCTTCACGGGGAACTTGCCCGCCGCGCCGGACTCGTCGAGATCGCCGAACTGTTCGACCATCGCGTTGCGAATCGGATAGAGCGCTTCTTGGCGGCCCGGCTTCGACGGCTGCACGATGCTTTCGAGCACCTGCTTGCCGCACGCTGCGCGGATGACGTCGACCACGGGGGCCAACTTGTCTTCCGGCGTGACGAACGACTTGCTGCCCGGCTCTTTGCCGAGTGCGTCCATCACTTCCATCTGCAACGCGTTGAGCTTCTTGATCGCTTCGTGACCCATGAGGATCGCGTCGAGCATGACGTCTTCGGGGAGCCCATCGGACCCCGCCTCGACCATGGTGATCGAGTTGGTCGTACCGGCGACGACGAGATCCAAGCGCGAACGCGCCATGTCAGAGTCGTCGGGGAATACAACCAGATTGCCGTCGATGTGCGCGACGCGCACCCAGCTCACCGGACCTTCCAGCGGAATGCCCGCGCCCATGATCGACATCGACGTCGCGATACCCGCGAGTACGTCGGTGTCGTTGACACCGTCATAGCTCAACACGTTTGCGATGACTTGGACGTCGGCGTGATAGCCCTTCGAGAAGAGCGGGCGAATCGGACGGTCGATCAAACGACAACCCAACACCTCTTTGGTGGTGGGGCGCCCTTCGCGCTTGAAGAAGCCGCCCGGGATCTTGCCCGCTGCGTACGTCTTCTCCCGGTACTCAATCGTGAGCGGGAAAAAGTCAATGCCGGGGCGAGGCTCCGCGCTACACACCGTTGTGAGCACCATCGAGTCGCCGAGGCGGAGCACGGCACTGCCGTGCGCGAGGCGGGCTAGTTTACCCACCTCGATGGAGATCGACTTTCCGCCGATCTCCGTGGTCTTACTGACAAACATCTGTCTCCTAGGGGCGTTGGTTGGCCCCGTGTTCTGCGCGGACGGGTCTCATGCCCGTGTTGTTTGTTTCCGCGCGACGCGTTAGCGCCGGATGCCGAGACGTTGGATCAGCTCCTGATAGCGTGCCCAGTCTTTTCTCTGGAGATAGCGTAGGAGTCTGGCCCGTCGACCCACCATCTTGAGAAGCCCGCGCCTAGAAGCGTGGTCTTTCTTATGGGTCTTGAGGTGGTCGGTGAGGTGACGTACGCGATCAGTCAAAATCGCGACTTGCACTTCGGGGGAACCGGTATCGGAATCGTGAGTGCTGTACTCACCAATGACCCGCTGTTTGCGGTCGTCTGTCTCGGTCGTCATGGCGCGGCTGCGTCCTGTCTCTTTCCGCACAACTCAGAAGTCCGTGGCCGCGGCGCACGGTACCGAGTCGAGGGAGCTTCCTAAAAACTTTCCTAAATTACGTTGGCGCAAGGATACCACCGCGCCAAAGGATGCGAAGGGAGCGCGGCGGCCTCGGCGAGCTGCCTCGAGCGGCGAGTCGAAACGGCGCGCGGGCGACACTGCAGCGGTGTCGAGCGCGACGTAAGATCTTTTATTGTAACACTTTAAGGTTGGCTGCCCCTTGGTTTCGCGGTGCGCGATGCGCGGAGGCGTGGCGGTGACAAACCCGGTGCGATAATCCGCATGCGATGACGCGGATTTGGATGGGACTGGCGGCGGTTGCGGTCGCAACGGTGGTTTGGATCGCGATGCGCGACGACGACGCGGGTCGCGCGGGACGCGACGGGCCCGGGCGCACGCGGAGCGAGCAAGCGATCCCGGCCGCGCCCGATGGCTGCACCGACGGCGCCGATTCCGACGAGCCTCGCGAGACGCGCACCGTGCCGGTGCGGGTCGTCGACGAGCGCAAGCAGCCGATCGCGGGCGCGGACGTGGCTTCGAAACAAGAAAACGGCGTGTCGGTTCGTACCGACGCGGACGGGCGCGCGGTTGTGGCCGCCGCCGCCGACTCGCCCTACCTCCACCTCGTGGTCACGCATCTTCGGTACTTGCGCGTCGAACAGTGGGCGCTCGGTTCCGACGAGGTCGTCATCGAGATGAAGCGCGGCGCTCCATTCGCCGTCACCGTGTTGGCGCCCGACAAGTCGCCTGTCGTTGGCGCGAACATCACGGCGAAGTACGTGCGCCAAGGAGGGATGTCGGGCTTTTGGGCCTGGACCGACGAGGACGATCTCGGTGTAGCGAAGACCGACGCGTCGGGTCGCGCGGTCCTTCCCGCGATGCCGGAACTTCCCGTCGCGCTAGGGATCGATCACCCGAACTATCCGCTGTACACCGAAACCGTCGAGATCGCGGGCGTAGACCCGATCGAGCACATGGTGCGGTTGCCC
Organism: Planctomycetota bacterium; assembly: GCA_021776785.1. Classification (GTDB taxonomy): domain Bacteria; phylum Planctomycetota; class PLA2; order PLA2; family PLA2; genus JAJFFF01. The sequence goes on from JAJFFF010000020.1 coordinate 30,442, forward strand.
ATCGGCGGTGCGATCGAGGGAACCGTGTATGGACCCGACGGCGCGCCGGTGGCCCACGCCAAAGTAAACACGGGCCACCCGCGACCGACGGCGACGACGGACGAGAATGGCAAGTATCGTCTCGCGCCGGTCGGGAACCGCGCCGCGCTTGTCTCGGCCTCGTCGCCCGATTACGGCCCGGCATTTTTCGGCGAACAGATGGGCTGGGGCCAAGCCGTACCCGTGCACGTGCGCCCCGGCGAAGTGGTGGGGCGTGTCGACATCCGCCTTGGCGTAGCGACGTTCGTCGTCGGGCGGCTTCTCGACGACAAGAACGCACCGGTAAAAGACGTTCAGATCGACTGTTGGCCGCACGGCAACGGACAGAGCGACGCCGAAGGGAAGTTTCGTCTCGGGCCACTCCATACGCGCGGCGCGGAGATGGCGGCCTATCTGTACTTCCAGTCCGACAACCACAAGATCATGCCGCTTCGCGACAAGAAGGTGCGAGCTGGCGCCACGCTCGATGTGGGTGACATCCGCGCGACGCGCCGGGGAATCGTCCGAGGCGTTGTGAATGACGGGAAGGGTCGATCGGTCGGCCCCGGCTACGTTCATGCCGGCCAGCAGTATGCCGACGTCAAACCGGATGGGACGTTCGAACTCCGCGGGGTGCCGGTTGGTCGCTGGGAGCTCGTGGCCGACGTGCATCGCAAGCCGTCGTTGCGATCGCAACCGTTCGATTTTTCGATCGAAACGCCGGGTCAGGTCCTAGACGGTATTGAGCTGACCGCGCTGGAACTTAAAAAAACCGGCGGCCGCGTCGTGACTCCCGACGGGCGGCCGCGCGCGGTCATGATTGCCGTCGTCGCGGCGGGTGGGAGCGCGGCAACGCGGTTGCACGTGCAGGCGACCAAGGACGGCAAGTTTTTTGCCTACCTGACTCCGGGTCGCTACAAGTTCGGTCTGCCGGATCCGGACGGTCGGTTCGGGCGCAGCGGAAAGTTCCGCGCGACGCCGGAACCGATCGTCGTTGACGCGGGGCGTACGGACTTAGAGCTCGTCGTTCCGATCGACGGTGTCATCATTACCGGGCGTGTCGTGTCGAAGCGAAACAGACGGCCGTTGGCGCAAGTTCGACTCGGGTTTTTGCGCTACAAGTTCTTTGTCCCGGTCGATACCCATCGACGCCAGGGCACGGACGCCGATGGGCGTTTTTTCGTCGAGCTCGACGACGCCGGAACGTACCAAGTGGACGCAACGGCGGACGGGCTCGCCTCCGTGCGCACGGACAAGTTCACGGTGAAACAGGGTGCGATCCACGACGTCGGCACGTTGCGGTTGGGCGAAGGCGGGACGATCGCTGGGCAGGTGGTCGATGCTCAGGGCGTTCCTGTGCCGTACACGCGAATCAACATCTTGGACACCAAGCTGCAAACCAACCGCCTCGAGCCGTTCACCGATCAGGAGGGGCGGTTTTCTTTGTCCGGCGTTTCGCCCGGGCGGTACACCGTGTTCGCTGTCTCTCCGCGTCACCCGCTCGGGCTCATTCGCGGGATCGATGTCGTCGAGGCGGAGACCACAGACGTCAACGTGCGGTTTGTGCAACCGAGTCCGTTGACCGTGACCGTCCGCGGCGTCGGTAACCGTCCGTTGGAGGGTGCCAAGTTGTGGTGGACGTTCCCCGACATCGCCCCGCTCACAAGCAAGTTGGCGCAGCACAAGATTCCGCCGGGCTACGGCAACCACGTGGCGGGCGCCGACGGCCTCATCTCACAGCCGTCGCTGCCGCCGGGCGAAGTAACGATCAGCGTCGAAGCGAAGGGCTACAATACCGTGACGCGCAAAGTACATCTCGCGGCCGGCGAGGAAAACCGGGTCGAAATTCGTTTGCGTAAAGACTAGCCGGCCTGCAGCAACTTCTTGAGCTGTTTGACGTCGCGTTCGAGTTTTGCGATGCGTCGGGCTAGGCCTTCGGGTGAGTCCTTCACTTTTGCGTACTTCTTTTTCAGAGTCTGCTCGCGTTGCTGCAGGCGTTTTTGCCACGCGCCGAGGAACGCGCGGACTTGTTTTGCCGCCGCGGCGGCTTGTTGCGGTTGATTGGCGGCGACCGCGCGATCCAAACGCTTCATGGCTTCGCCGAGGCGGGCGCGCATGGCGGACTCCGGCGATCGGCCCTCGCGCTCTGGTTGCGTGTTCTTGGCCTTGGCGCGCTCCATGTTGCGTGCGTTTTCTCTCGCTTCGCGTTTTGCTTTGGACGCTGCATCGTCGATGGCTCTCGGGCTCGCTTTGTCGGTCGGCTTCGGCGCGACGTCGATCTTGGCGCGCAACGTCCGCGCCTTTTGCCGCAACTCGGCGGCTTCCATGATGAGTTCGACGGCGTCGTCTTTTTTTCCGGCGTCCAGGAGCTGGCCAGCACGTTTTTCCAATCGCTTGGCGCGACGCAACAGGTCGGCGCGCTCGTCGCCGTGGGCCGAACTCGCCGCCAGCGCGGCGAGGATCGTGAACCCCCATAGGATGCGTGTGATGCTTTGTGTGCTCATGCGATCTCTTCTCCCCGCTTGCCTTGGTCTAAATAGTCGTGCAGCATCAGGCATGCTGCGGCGGAATCCTTGCGCGCTTTTCGTTGTCGGCCGTCCAGGTTCTGTTGGCGAAGGGCGGAGTCCGCGGCGGCCGACGTCAACCGCTCGTCCACGCCGATGATGGGCACGGCCACCGCCTTTTTTAGTTCGACGGCAAACGCGCGCACTTCCAGCTCCATCGCCGAAACGGTGCCGTCCATGTTGTGCGGCAGGCCAATGATGACCGCGCTCGCCTCGACGTCATCGACGACGGCGCGAATCATCGCAAAATCGTGCTCGGGCTTTGTGCGTTCGACGCGCGGCCGCGGATGCACGGTCCCCAGCGCGGTCGTCACGGCCACGCCGATGCGCTTGCGTCCGTAATCGATGCCGACTAACACCGGTTGCAACTTGCTCTCGCTTGCCGTGCTTTCACCTAGGGGCGCCACGGCGTCAGTCTACCCGGATTCTTCAGGCGGCGGCGCTACGTGTGTTGATCGAGCCCGCGCGCTTTGAGCTCGGCGACGATTTTTTTGACGTCTTCCGCGTGGCTCTTGGGGCAGATCAGCGTGGCATCCGGTGTGTGGACGATGATGAGATCCGACACACCGACGGTTGCGACGACGTGATCTTTGCTGAACACGATGCAGTTGCTCGTATCAATGCCGACGTGCGTGCCGCGGACGACATTGCCCTCTTCGTCGCGCGGGTTTAGCCGATCAATCGCAAGCCACGATCCCACGTCGTCCCACTGAAACGATGCCGGAATGACCTCGACGTTGTCGGCCTTTTCCATGACGCCGATGTCGATGGGCACGTTCTCGAACTTACCGTAGACGTCTTCGCTCAGCTTGGCGCCGCCGCGCAGTTGGTCGGCGATCTCGTCGAGAACCTTCGCGTGTCCGGGGAGGTGTTGTGCGAACGCGTGGCGCAACACTGACGCTCGCCAGACAAACGTGCCGGCGTTCCAAAAATACGAACCCGTCGCGATGAACTCCGCCGCCGTCTTGGCGTCCGGCTTCTCTTTAAAACTCTTGACCTGATGGACGGCGTGGCCGTCGACTTCGCTCAGCTTGTCGCCGCCTTCGATGTAGCCATAGCCCGTGGCGGGGCCGGTGGGGCGGATTCCGACGGTGAGCAAAACGTCGTTGCTCGCCGCGCGTGCGGCCGCCGCTCGATAACAACGCACAAAGTCCTCGCGGGGGCGGATCGAATGATCGGCGGGCAGCACAATCATCACGCCTTCGGGATCGCGCGCTTCGACCAGCACGGCGGCGGCGCCGATGGCGGCGGCCGTGTTGCGCATCGACGGCTCCGCGACGACGTTGGCCGCGGGCAGTTGCGGCGCTTGTTGCCGCGTCGCCTCGACTTGAATCTCGTTCGTGATGACGAACGTGTTTTCGGGCGGCGCGAGTTCCGCGCAGCGTTCCAACGTCTCGACCAACATCGATTGCTTCGACGCGATCGGGAGGAGTTGCTTCGGGCGGGCCCGGCGGCCGGCGGGCCAAAAGCGCGTGCCGGCGCCGCCCGCGAGAATCACGACATACGTTCCCACGCCCGAGATTCTACGGCAGGGACCCGTTGATCGGAGATCTCAAGGGCATTGCGGTGTCTCGCTTTCGACATGCCGTACGACCGCGGTCGAGCACAACCGCTCAGCGCGGCAGGACGCGGGGGCGGACGCGGCGCGTGCGGCCGGCGTGCGGACTCTGGGTAAACGGCTTGCGCGTGCGCCTCAGGAACGGCAGCGCGCGCAGCTTCAGTGCGGGGCTATCGATCGTTCCCCGCATGCGAATTTCGTAGGCGGTGCGGTGCCACAGATCGCGCAGCGTGCTCAAGAGCGGGAGATTGATGAAACGCGGCAAGTCGAGGAGGCGTGTGACCTGCGGTTCGATGACCAGGTCCAAGTCGCCGTAGATCGACACGGTGCCGCGTCCGTAGATGTCGTTTAGGTTGTCCGCGACGTGGAGCTTGTCGATCAGGATCGATTCGCCCTCGATGCGAAAGTCAACCTCGGCTCGCTCGAAGCGCGGCCCTTCGAGGGGGGCCGCGCGCGCCAAGACAGCCAGGAAGCGACGGATCCCCGGCACCGCGAACAGTTGGCCTTCTTTGACACGAACCTCGCCCCGTCCCTTCATGTCTTCGAGTTCGCCGCTGACCGATTCGAATTCGATCGCGGCCTCGAGCGAGCCCGACATGTTGGCGTCGCGCGGCAGGTCTTGCTTGAGCATCTCGCCGAGCTCGACGTCGCTCGCACGCATGCGAACGCGAAACGCGCCCGGGTCGCCGAGATGGACCTCGATGTCACCGCGCAAAATGCCCTGGTAGAAGCTGCCGTTTAGGTTGCCGAGCCGCAGGTAGTCCGCCACGTATTCCAAGTTGAGCGACAGGGACGAGATCGCGCGGTCCATGACCGTGACCTTGCCGTCGTGAACGGCGCCTTTCAGGCTGAACTCGGGCGCAAGGGTCGCGGTGCCGATGCGCAGTTCGCCACTCATGTCGCGTGCGTCCACCGGCAGGTTCATGTTGAGTCCGGTGTAGTGCAGGATCCCGGAAAACTCGACGGGGTCGCCGCGCTTTTCCGGCAGCCGCAAGAGGATCGGATCGCACTGCACATGTCCCGTCGGCTCCAGCGCGTCGGGCGGCCGGTTGAGGAGTGCATGGCGCCGGAGATCGACTTCGCCGCGCACGCGCAGCAAGCGCGACTTGGCGATTAAGTCAAACTCCATCTCCTCCATGTCGAGGCGCAGGTTGTGGCCCAAAATCGGACCGAGTCCCGGCCCGAAGAGCGCTTCCAAGTGATCCTTGGGGTGGATGTTTTTGGCCGAAAGGCGTGCGCGAATGTCGCCGAATCCCGAAGGCGGCATCGAAATCTCAAACACATGGACTTCGCCTTCGCCCGACCGTACCCACAGGTTCTTGCCGGTTAGGAGCGTGTCGGAAATGTCGAGTGGGCCGCCCTCGATCTCGAGCGGCAAGCCCAGCGCCGTCATCTTGACGTGCAGGCGGGCGAGGTGCGTCGCGATTTCGATCGGCGAGGCGAGGTCTTGGCGCGTGGCTTTTAAAACGACGTCGAATTTCGAGTCTTCGCTGATACCCAGCGCTTCGATTCTTTCGACGCGGTGCGATGCGAACTCACGAAGAAGCGCGCGCGCCCGCTTGTCGAACCGGAGGTTGGTCACGGCGGCGTCGAGTTCGAACTCACCGGTATTGAGAATCTTGCCGCCGAGGACGAACTTGGTCCCCAACGACTCGCCCGCGATACCGTGCAGTTTGACGATGTCGTCCCGAAACGAAACTTCGCCCTTCACGTTGGTGAGCTCGAGATCGATGTCGCGAAAGCCCATGAAGTCGGTCGTGCCCGCCAGGTCGATGCGGATGCGCGGGTCCGTGGGGGAGGCAAACGTCACGTTCGCGTTCACAGATCCTTGCGGATCGAGCCGTTTCCAAAGCCGGCGCAGTTCGTCGCCGATGACGGGGGAGTCGCGGAGCGCGCGCTTGAGGTCTTCCCCCAGCGCGAGCTCTTTGATGTCGATGTTGAGTTGAAGGGTTTCCGTTCCGCGGTCGTCTTGACGAACCTCGCCGTTGCCGATGACGTTGCCGCCGTCCGCCGTCTCCCCGCGGAGGTCGATCATTTGCAGCGTGCGCCACGCCACTCCGTTTTTGTCCGGGGCGAGCTCTTTGCTCACGATGCGCCCTTGGATGCCGCGAATGCGGATCGGGAACGACTCGTAGGCCATCGCGCAGTCCGTGAGGATCACGTCGTAGGACGCGCGCGCTTGGTTGTCGCCGAATGCGTCGCGTCGCACGCGAATATCGACGCGCTCGGCCCATCCCGTGAGGGCGAACTTCTCGTACGGCATGCCGCGCGGAGTCGACGCGAACGCGGAAGCGAGCTTGGCGTCGATGGGAAGGTTGGCGACCGCGATGTCGATTTTTACGTCTTCGCGGTTGCTGCCGTCCGGTGAGTGGTCGTAGGAGACGACCTCGCCGTTGGCGACCAGGCGCACATCCGTCGGGCCGCCCGGCTGTGGGCGTGCGATCGGATTGAACCCAGTCAGATTGTGAATCGACACGCGATCGGCCGGACCGTGCGGTGTGGGCACGCCGGTGTCGATGACCAAGTGACCTTTGCAACGCGAGACCGGATAGCGAAACCCGAATCGTTTTCCGGTGAGCTCGTCGAACTGACCTGCGTAGTTGACCTTTCCTTCGTCAAGGCGCAAGTCGAGATGAACGCGCTCGCCGATGCCCGGGCGCTCCGAGATGTGGAGGTCGAACTCGAACACGCCCGCCGGCAGAAAAGACTCCACGACGTCATCGACGACGTTGGGCGGCAAGAGGTTGCGAAGATCGGCGGTCTCGGCATGGATGTCTTGCGCGACCATGTGCAGATCGACGTGGGGATCGCGGCGCCGCAGATCGACGCCGAGCGTCGCCGTGAGGTGCCCTTCCTGATCCGCGGGGCTGATGTAGCGCGCCGAAAACTGGTCCATCGTGATCAGACCGTTGTCGTAGACCAAATGTGCGGCGCCCTCGCGCAAACGGAACGGCAGGCCGACGGCTTCGCCGGTGTGGATGTTGCCGAATGCGCCACCGAGGTCGGTGATGTTGGAGTCCACAAAGCAGTGGTCGAGTCGCCACGGTCCGAGTCGAAAACGAAGCGCCGCCTTCGCGGACGCGCGCCCGGCGAGTTCGAGCGGCGGAAGCGAGGCCCGCAGCGACGGGCTGAGTGCCTTCCACGTGTCGCGCGTCCAGTGAAGATTTTGGGCCTCGGCGTCGATGCGCATCGTCCCGTCGGCTTTGTCGAACGCGATGCGCAGCGTGAGGCGCTCCAGCAACTTGCCCGAGAACACGCCGCTGACGGTGTACTGACGCTGATCGGGGTGACCTTCCGCGTGGTCGCAGTGCAAGATGACGGGCGCGCCGTCGCGCACAGCGTCGAGGTCGTGGATCTCCACGCGCGTTCCGTTTTTTCCTCCGGTGATGCGAATCAGCGGCGGCGGCGGAACGGGAGCCGTCGGGTCCTCTTGCGGGCTCAACACACCGGGGAGGCCCGGCGTACCCGACTGGTCCTTGCGGAGTCGCACGATCAGTCCGGCTATGTCGACCTGGCGAATGATGACGCGCCCGCTCAACAGCTTTTGGTGATCGACCGTGAGCAACATGCGCTCGACTTCCACGGCGGGCGTACCGTCGCCGTAGTAGATGCGAAGGCCGATGAGCTCGACGCCACGATCCAGGTCAAGGATCACGTCATCGAAGTCGAAGGGCGCGGCGATGCGTTCGGCCAACGCTTCACGCACCTGCGCTTTGATGGCACTGGGTCGCAGGTGGCGCGCCAAGAACAGACTCACGGCCAGGACGATGCCTAAGATGAGCAGCGCGAGTGCGCGGCCGAAAACGCGGCGGCGGGAGCGGGCCATGGGGGATGGTCGTCGCGAGAGAAGCGGAGTTACCGCCGCCCCGCACTTATCCTAGTCTCTGTCTGAAAACAGGCCTGCATTCGGTCGGCCGCTACACCGCAGGATCTTCGCGCCCCCTTCTTGCTGTACCTCCTGGATACAGCGGCGGCGGCGGCACTCGGCCTGCGGCGAATCGACTCGCCCTGCGTGCGACGGCCTATTCTCCGACAGAGCCTTGTCTCCGCCTGCAAATGGGCCGGCATGCGACCGGCAGCGAGCTTAGCCGCGTCCATCCTCTCTTATCGGCGGATTGGACCGCTGAACCATCGGATTTCGGGCCGGTGTTTCCAACTTCGCGGGGCGTTCCACCACGGAAAATCCACCCAAGCTGAGACGCTCCTGGCCGCCGTGGTAGACCCGCTCCACCCGGTTGCCCAGGCGCGTGAAGATCTCGTAGGGGATCGTGCCCGCTCGCTGGGCCAATTCCACGGCGCCAAGGCCCGGCCCCAGAAGCGTGACCTCGTCCCCGACCCGGGCGCCCGGGATCTTGCCCACGTCCACGGTGAGGTAGTCCATCGAGACGCGGCCGACGACGGGCGCGCGGTGTCCACGAATGAGGACTTCGCCCTTGCCGCCGAGCCGCCACGGGTAGCCGTCGTGGTATCCGACCGGAAGCGTGGCGACGCGGGTGGTCGCGCTGGTGATGTGGGTGCGGTCGTATCCGATGGCGGATCCAGCGGGATGGTCTTTTAGGAAGATGATCTGCGTCTTGAGCGTGAGCGCCGGTGTCAGGCCTTGCCGTAACTCTTGGTGCGGCGCGATTCCGTAGAGCGCGAGCCCTGGGCGGACTAAGTCCAAGTGATCGGCGGCGCGCGTGAGGAGGCCGGCGGTGTTGGCGGCGTGGCGCGGAGGCAATGCGATGCCGGCGTGCTGCAGGGCGTGGCTCACTTCTTCGAATACCGTGATCTGGCGTACGGTGAAGTCGTCGCCTTGATCGGCCTGTTGCGGGCCCGCCGATGAGAAGTGCGTGCACAGTCCGTCGAACCGCAAAAACTCCGCGGATTGAATGATTTTGGCGATCTCGACCGCGCGACTGGGAGCGCATCCGAGGCGGCCCATGCCGGTGTCCACCTTGAGATGGACCGAAACCATGCGGCGCGCGCGGCGGGCTTCCCGGGCCGCGAGGCGCACACGCTCCAGGCTGTGCACCGTGATCGCGATGTCGTGCGCGACCATCTGCGGAAGTTCGCCGGGAACGACAGCACCGAGGACGAGGATGGGAATCGAAATCCCGGCGCGTCGCAGTTCGATCGCTTCCTGCGAGTCCCCGACGCCCAATCCCGAGACGCCCGATCCGCCCAGGCTTTGCGCTGCTAGATGCCAGGCGATCGGAACGGCGCCGTGTCCGTACGCGTTGGCTTTCACGATCGCGATGACCGCCTTGTCGCCCGCACAAAAACGAATTCGACGTAGGTTCGCGGTCACGGCGTCGAGATCGATTTCGGCCCAAACCCGTCGACTCTGCATACCGACACCTCTTCTACGGTGCGGTTCCGACACGGCAGACGTCCATCCCCGCGAACGCGGGTGCGTGCTTTATAACCCGTCCCGTTCCGCGCGTCGGATTTCGGGATCGGAAAGTCGCATGTAGTGCGGGCGCAGTTCGTGCGGCGCGAGCGTTTCGCCGCGCGCCCAGGCGAAAGCGCCCAGTTCGGCGATGCGATCCGGGCGCACACCCGCGTCTTCGCGACCGGGAAACGGGGCAAACAACGCCGGGGCGACGGCGCGGCCTTCGCCCAAGACATAGGTATCGGGGGCGAGGTCTCGCACCGTGTCGTCCGGCGTGGCGCAACGGTACGCGCCGGTCGGAAAGTCGCCGACGAACAACTCGCCGCGCCGCGCGTTGAGCACGACGAGGACGCGTGCGGCGGCCGCCGGCGCGTGGCCGGCGATGCCGTGCATCGATCCGATCGCGACGACCGGCTTTTGCAACGTGTACGCGAGCGTCGCGGCGGTTGCGATGCCGATCCGGATCCCGGTGAACGAGCCGGGGCCCACACCACACGCGATCGCGTCCAGATCGCGGCCTGCAATCCCGGTCTCCTCGAAAAGGCGCGCGATGATCGGGATGAGGTCGCGCCCGCGAGCCACGGCCGGCGGGATCGTGTGGGTCTTGCCCAAAAGCGATGCGCCGCCGCCGGGTCCGGTGACGTCGATCCCGAGAACGGTTGCCACTACCCCTCTTTCTCGAGATCGATGACGAGAACGCGCGCGTTGGCGTCGGCGAAGCGGACGCGCGCCAACCGGTCGTTGGGGCGTTCGCCGTTGCGAAACGACAGGTACGCGTTGCAGCGCCAGAGGTCGAGGTTTTTGCTCGCGTTCGCCAGATCGATGACCAAGACCAGACTGTCGAGGAACGTCTGTTGGACCGCGAGCGTGCCCGGAAGCTTGAGTTTGAGCGACACGGTCTTGGGTTGATCCGAGAGGTCTAAGAGTTGGTGGTTCATCGACCAGCCCTTGAGGCGGGGCCGGTCCGCGTTGTCTTCGACCAGCGGCTCGCGCACGAGAATCGGGAGCGTAACGGTGACTTCCTTGGCGCGTTCTTGCACGCGATAAAGCACGCGGAGCGAGCGGGTGAACGCCACGTCTCGGACTCCGGTGCCCTTCCCCACCAAAAACGTCGCGGATCCCAGGAGTCCGGAGTCGAGGCCACTTCCGTTCCAATCGATACTCGCGATGGGCTGGCTTGCTTCGAATTCGCTTGTCGCGGAACCGTCCGTCGGCGGTTGCGGATCGAGCGGCAAAATGTTGACGTACAACGCGGTCGGACGACCGCTGGTGAACAGCGACTTCGGCCCGCGGATCGTTGCCAGTTTCACGTTGAAGTAGACCTGGAACTTGGTGCCGTCGCCTTCGGTCGGCTCGTAATCGGCGTTGCGGCGCACGTTTAGCTTGTCGGTTTGGTCAGGCGAGAGACGCAGCTCGACATCCTGAACGACCTCAAGCTCGTCGTATTCGATCGTCTTTTCGCCGGAGACCGCCGAGAACTTGACCGTGCCACCAAAGATCGCCGTGTCGCGGATCACGTTTCGATCCAGTTTGATCGTGCGATCCTTGCCGTACGTATCCAGAAACGACTGCGTGATAATCACTTCTCGCGTCGGTGACTTGTTGATGGCGTCCGTGATGCGCGAAACATCGCTTTGCTTGCCGGTGATGCGTAGGTCCTGAAGCGTGACCTCGTCGCGCGTGAGGATGTATTCATCGACGAGTTGCTTGTCGAGCCGGAACTTGAGCGACACCTGCGGGATCGTGCTTTCCACCTGCTGCTGCTCGTGGACGAACAGGAACAGGATCACGGAAAGCAATATCGCGAGGAACTTCGTCCCGAGATGACGCGAGAACATCCCGATCATGAACTGCTTCATGCCGAGATCTCCCCGGATGCATCCGCCGCGGGGTCGCCGGGCTGTTCACCCGCGATGAGCGCGCTCAGCGTCTCCTCCGCTTTCACGGTGTCCTCTTGAGGTTGCAACGCGCCGTTCCAGACAAACGAGATCGTGCCGGTCTCCTCCGATGTCACGATGACGACGGCGTCCGACTCCTCCGTGATCCCAATGGCGGCGCGGTGGCGCGTGCCGTAGCGATTCGGGATGTCCGGATTTTGCGTGAGCGGCAACACGGCTCCCGCCGCCTCGATGCGATCAGCGCGCAAGATGACCGCGCCGTCGTGCAGCAGCGTGGGTGTGGAGAAAATCGTGTCGAGCAGTTCGGCTTTGACGGCCGCGTCGACACGCACCGCGCGATCGATGTACGGCTGCAAACTCACTTCGCGTTCGATCACGACCATCGAACCGATGCGGTTTTTCGAAAAGCGCCGCGCGGCTTTCAACAGCTCGTCAGCGACGGACTCGCCGCCCTCGTCGGTCTTGAGACCAATGCGCCGCAGCGCGCGCGCGATGGGGGAGCGACCGAGCCGCGTGAGGCCGTGGCGCAACTCCGGTTGGAAAATGATCACGACCGCAAAGAACGAGAAGATGATCAGGTAACGAAAGATCAGGCTCAGCGTGTCGAAATGCGCGAGGTCAAAAATGCGCATCGCGACGATCGCGACGACGACGCCGATCAACCCGATCGTTCGCAAAAACGCGCCCGCTACGGTCGTCTCTAGGTACCGAAGTACGAAGTACACAATGACCGACAAGATCCCGACCTGAATCAGGTTCTGAACGGTTATGAGTTCGCTGAAGTCGTCCACGGTTGGGTGCTAGCAGGCCGCCTTTTCGATGCGGACCGCGCTTACTCTATCAAGGCTGAGCGCCATGCGGCAGCGACGCGTACGGCGTCCAGCGATTCGGCCACATCGTGGACGCGCACGACCGCGGCGCCCGCGTGCGCTCCAAGCGCCGCGGCGGCGATGCTCGCCGGGACGCGCTGGTCCACCGGGCGTCCGGTGATCGAGCCGAGCAACGACTTGCGCGACACGCCCAAAAGGATGGGGAAGCCGTGCGCGGCGAGGCGGGGCGTGGCGGCGAGCAACGCGAGATTGTGGTCTTGCGACTTTCCGAACCCGATGCCGGGATCGAGAAGGATGCGATCGCGTGCCACACCGGCCGCCACAGCACGCTCCATGCGCTCCAGAAGAAACGACTCGACCTCGCCGACCACGTCGTCGTAGCGCGGCGCGTCCTGCATCGTTTCGGGGGTGCCGGACATGTGCATGAGAACCAGCGCCGCCCGCGCCTCCGCCGTGGCGGCCAGCAGGTCGGGGTCGGATCCGCCCGAAACATCGTTGACCATGCATGCGCCGGCGACCAACGCGGCCCGGGCGACGGTTCCGTGCCGCGTGTCGATCGACACGGGCGCGTCGGCCAGCGGTTCGATGACCGGGAGGACGCGGCGGCATTCCTCGTCCGGCGTCACGGGCGCGGCGCCGGGCCGCGTCGATTCGCCGCCCACGTCCAGCACGGCGGCGCCGGCTTGACGCATCGCTCGCCCTTCCGCAACGGCATCGTCCACCGTCGCGAAACGTCGCCTGTCCGAGAACGAGTCGGGGGTCACGTTTAATACGCCCATCACGAGGGCGTGGCGGCGCGCGGCGAGCTGCGCCAAGAAGTTCTCGGTCAAGGAAGCCACGGGCGGCAGCGTATCGCATCGCTGCCGCCCGTGGTCATTTTGGACGGGATCGGGGGCCGCAGAAAGCTGTGCTTACGCGATTCCCGGCGCGGGCCCGCGGTCCAAGCCCGGGAGCGTGTCCGGCTTATCCTCGGGCGTTTGCGGGGCGGGCGTATTGCTGCCGCCGTTGCGCTTCTCGTTGGCTTCGCGGTAGGCCCCGATGTCACCGCTATCCAGCGCGATCTGCACTTCCTCCGCGGTCAGCGTCTCGTGCATGATCAGTGCTTTCGCGAGCTTCTCCAGCTTGTCGCGGTTTTCGGTGAGCAGCGTCTTGGCGCGCTCGTAGCACTCCGACGAGATCTTGGTGATCTGCTCGTCGATCGCGCGAATCGTCTCGTCCGAGTGGTTGTGGGTGCGATTGATCTCCCGCCCCAAAAAGATGGTCTCTTGTTCCTCGGCGAAGTTGATCGGTCCAAGCTCGCTCATGCCGAATTGCGTCACCATGCGCCGCGCCATCTCGGTCGCGCGGTTGATGTCGTCCGAGGCTCCGGTCGACAGATCGCCGGTGATCATCTCCTCGGCGATACGTCCGCCGTAGAGCGTGACGATGTTGGTGAGCAGCCAGTTACGGCTGTAGATGTAGCGATCGCGCGCGGGCAAAAACATCGTCGCGCCCAGCGCTTGTCCGCGCGGAATGATCGTGACCTTGTGAACCGGCTCGGCGTCGGGCAGGAGGAGGTGGGTGAGCGCGTGACCGGCTTCATGCCAGGCCAACGCCTCCTTGTCGCGATCCGTCATCACCCGCGAGTGGCGGCTGCGGCCCCAGCGCACTTTGTCGCGCGCCTCTTCCAAGTCGCCTTGCGTGACCCACTGACGGTTGTTCATGGCCGCGCCGATCGCGGCTTCGTTGACCACCGCTTCTAACTCGGCGCCGGAGAAGCCCGGTGTGCCGCGCGCGATCTTGTTCATGTTGACCGCGGGTGCGGTCTTCACTTTTTGGGCGTGCACGGTCAGGATGGCTTCGCGACCCTTCACGTCGGGAAGATCGATCGTGACCTGACGGTCGAACCGTCCCGGCCTCAACAAGGCGGGGTCGAGCACGTCAGGACGGTTGGTCGCCGCGACGACGATGATGCCCTTGTCCGTTTCGAATCCGTCCATCTCCACGAGGATCTGGTTGAGCGTTTGCTCGCGTTCGTCGTGGCCGCCGCCCATACCGCTTCCGCGGCGGCGTCCGACCGCGTCGATCTCATCCAAAAAGATTAAGCACGGTGACTTTTCTTTGGCTTGGTTGAACAGGTCGCGGACACGCGACGCGCCGACACCGACGAACATCTCGACAAAATCCGAACCGCTGATCGCGAAGAACGGAACACCCGCTTCGCCGGCGATGGCCTTCGCGAGCAACGTCTTGCCGCAGCCCGGAGGGCCGTACAGCACCACGCCGCGCGGAATGCGCCCGCCGAGTTTTTGGAACCGCTGTGGGCTGCGCAAGAACTCGATGATCTCGCGTACTTCTTCTTTCGCTTCTTCGATGCCCGCCACGTCGTCGAACGTGATGTTCGTCATCTCGGGCGTGTACAGCTTTGCGCGGCTCCGGCCGAAGCTTAAGACTCCGCCGCCGCCGCCTGCTTGACGCATCGGGCGGAAGATGAAGAACCAAAAGAACGCCGCGATCAAGATCCACGGCATGATCGAAAAGAGAAACGTCGGCAGGAGTTGCGAGGCTTCGTCCTCGTCCACTTGCTCCGGCTTCAGACCCCAGGCTTTGAGGTCCTCATAGATCTGCGGGCCGTCGATCGCACCGCGCAACACGCCGTCGACGCGATAGCGCTCCCGGTTCTCGATGACATCTTTGGCAGCCTTGGGAACCAACCCCTTGTCGAGGAGCTCCTGCAGCTTTTTTTTCTTGAACTTGCCGGTGATTTCGACGTGGCCCGTCGATCCCGGCGAATGGAGAATCTCAACGTTGTCCAACGCACCGCGCTCGGCAAACTCGCGAAATTGCGCGTACGTGAGCGCGGCGGGCGCGCCGCCCTTGTCGACGAACGAAAGCGCCATGAGCGCCAGCACCGACAGGAGCAGGATCAACGGAAGGTTGCGGGCGCGCCTCGGGCGCGGTTCCGAACCGTTTTTCGGTTTGTTGTCTTCACTCATGTCGATAAGTTCCACGCCGGACGCCGACCCCCTCGAGGGCTGTCCCGTCACGGCTAATCAATTGACGACTCTTGTTTCGCGCCGGGCGTTTCGAGGCGGTACACGATGCGTTCCGCCAGGTCGCGCAGCGCTTCTTGTTGCGCACGTTCCAGCGTAGCCACGCGACCCGCACGGGGCGAGAAAGGGGCGCTCTCTGTAAGGGAATACGTCCTAATTACCTTTTCGGTTGCTGGATCTTTCAGCACAACCTCGACGGTGATGACAAACGAGCTCTCGCGCACGTTATCGTCGCGGTCCTCGCTCAGTACCTGCTCCACAGCGGTTAAGATCCGCCCGGTCAGCAGGATCTGAGCCCGATCTCGGGTCGTCGCCGCCCTTGGACTTCGGCCCCGTAACTCGTCCGCAATCTGCCGCGTGAGCCCCATTTCGAGCCCCCGCCGGTATGTCTGATTTTCGAACGGTTCGACGGCGACCGTGGGCAACGATCCATCGCTGCGCCGGCTCCACTGCCGGTCGCCGTCCGCGTGGTAGCCGCAGCCACCGCACGAAACCAGCGCGATCCCGACCGCGCACACGAAGCGTAGGGGGAAGCCGCGGCTCAACCGTCGCTCCCCAAACGCTGCATGCGGTTTTTCGATTTTTCGGCGGCTTGCGACGTCGGGAACGCGCTCACGCAGGTCTCGTAGTGCACGCGCGCCGACATCGGTCGGCCGATGCGCTCGTAGAAGCGCCCGTTCGCGTACTCGCGTTCCGCGCGGCGCTCGTCGATCCGCAGCATCATCGCTTGCGCCGCGGCGACGTGCTCGGCGTGTTCGTTTTCGACGCCCGCGGCTTTCACCGTCGCGACGAAGTCCTCGAACGCCCGTTTCGATTTTTGGAGGACGAGGTCGTCGTAGACCGCACCCTCGTTCGTGAGCCACAGCGTGCGCGCCAACTGGTAGCGCGCCCAGAAGCGGTGCTGGCGACGCGGGTAGTCGGACAAAAGGCGCTGCAGCAACTCGATGGTGTTGTCGTAGTTTTCGGCCTTGAGTTCGAAGTCGGCGGCGCGCACGAGTGCGTCATCGGCAAGCGAGTGGTTGGGGAAATGGAGCTGGAGATGCTCCATGATCGTGACGCCCAATCGCTGATCGGATCCGAAGAACAAAAACCCCGAAATGCGACCTTCAAGGTGGTCCATCGCGAGCTGGAATTCGCCCTCCGCGACGGCCACCGAGAAGCGGCTGTTCGGATACTTTTCCACGAACCTGCGGTAAGTCTGAAACGACGACTGACCCTTGCCGCGCAGGCGGCGTGTGTCGGCGAGGTGGAAAAGTCCCTCCTCGTGCTCGGCCGTTTCAACATGGTCGCGATCGATGCCGAGGAAGTACCGGGTCGCGTCGGGGTACTTCTTGGCTTCCTTGGCTGCTTTGCCTTTCGCGAGCAGCTCTTCGCTCGGACCTGAGTAGGTCGAGCGGCAGCCGACGCAGAGCGCGATCAGCCAAATCGGCAGAAGAATGCGGGAAATCGCGGGCATACCGAGGATGGTAAGCAAAGGATGGGCCCAAGGCGTCGGATTCGGGCTCAGCCGACGCTTCGGCGCGGCTTTTTTGCGCTGCGGGCCAATTCGCGCTCCATCGGTGCGGCGGCGCGGAACCGGCGCTCGAGCACGCTTTCGAGCCAGCCTTCGAGCAGGATGCGCAGATCCCGCAGCGAGGCCGCGGGAAGGTCCATCGTGAGGATCGGGCCCGGCGCGTGGCGCCAGAGCGCGGCGAGTAGTTCGAGGAGTGCGGGCGCGACGGGGCGCGCGCCGGGTTCGCCTTGGCCGCACGCTGCGTGGAGCGCACCGCCGCGCAAGGGACTGAGGTAGGGCGTCAGCTCGCCGTGGAGCGACTCGTTGCACGACACGCAGGTCTTGATCTCGGGGGCGTGGCCGGAGAGTGCCGCGGCCCGCGCCAAAAACAAAGTGGCGGCGAGGCCGATGCGCTCGCGCGGCGCTTTGTCGAGCGCTTTCAGCGTGTATGTCGTCAACCGGAACAGCTCCTCGTTCGGCTCCTCTTCGCGCATCAGATCGGCGGCGATTTCGATCACGCAGTTCGCGGCGAAGAACCGTTCCGTCTCGGAGCGGAGACGTGGGAACGCTTCGCGGACCGAGGCGGACGTGAGGTGGTACAGGCCTTCGCGGGCGCGCCGCGACACGCGAACGTTGTGGAGCACGCACTTGTCGAGCGGGCCGCGGAACCCGTTGGAGAGGCGTTTGGCGCCTTTCGCGACCGCGCGCGTTAACCCCAAGTCTTTGGTCAACAACACGACGATGGCCGAAGACTCGGCGTAAGGGTGAATGCGAACCGCGAGCGCTTCGGTCGAAAGCGTACGCGACCGCCGCGTTCCGCGCGGACTCGCCATCGCGGTATTGTCGCGTATGCGGGGGTCCAGCAGCCCATTGAAAAAGTCACATGGGCTACGAGCGGGCCTCGAAGCCGATCTCTGCGTCGCGGATCCTCGCTGTAGCTTTGCTACAGCTGCGGTCCGCTCCTTGATCTCG
>JAJFFF010000003.1 GCA_021776785.1 Planctomycetota bacterium
CGAGATCAAGGAGCGAACCGCAGCTGTAGCAACGCTACAGCGAGGATTCGAGACGCAGAGATCGGCTTCGAGATCCGCTCGCAGCCCATGTGACTTTTTCAATGGGCTGCTGGGCAGCGCGTTGAAGAAGTGCTTGGAATAGCGAGAGCGAGAGATCGGAGTCGAGATCAAGGAGCGGACCACAGCTGTAGCAACGCTACAGCGAGGATCCGCGACGCAGAGATCGGCTTCGAGATCCGCTCGTAGCCCATGTGACTTTTTCAAGGGGCTGCTGGCAGCCCATTGAAGAAGTGCTTGGAATAGCGAGAGCGAGAGATCGGAGTCGAGATCAAGGAGCGAACCGCAGCGGTAGCAACGCTACAGCGAGGATTCGAGACGCAGAGATCGGCTTCGAGATCCGCTCGTAGCCCATGTGACTTTTTCAAGGGGCTGCTAGCGTCAACGAATCTCGAATTCGCGCGCCTCGGCGCTGACCTTGATCTTGACCTTCTTGCGGCCCGCGACCTCGACGGTATACGTGCCCGGAGCGAGATGGTTTACGGTGACGCGGCCCTCGCCGTCGGTGCGCAGATCGCCCCCCGCCATCATGATCTCGAACGGCGTGCCGCCAAGACCGACGCGAAACCCTTCCTCGTCGCGCACAGCGACCGGCTGGTTCGGCGCTTGATCGCACGAGAGCACCACGGAGAGGCCCGGCACGAGGGAAACCACAAACTCCTCCGCACGCGTTACCTCCAGCGGGTAGGCGCGCCACGATGCCAATCCTGGCGCCGAAACGGCGAGCCGATAACGACCGGGGCTTACTTCTAGTTGCAGCGTGTCCATCGGTTCTGGATCGGAACTCAACGCGTTGGAGATGCCCAGTCCAGCGCCCGGTCCGAGCAGTTCGGCAAGCACGCGCACCGGTGCCCCATCCGGACCTTGAAATCGAACGCGAATCGCGTGCAGGGCGCGCGGCGCCAGTTCGAGATTGAGTTCGCGCCGCTCGCCGTCGCCAAGTTCCAAACGACTCGTCAGCAAGCGGCGCTTCGATCCGACATAGACTTGATAGCGCCCGCCGCGGACCTGCGTGATGGAGAAGCGACCGTCGTCGTCGGTGCGCGCCTGCGACCACAACCGATCCATAAACACCGTCAGGCTCGGAGCGCGACGGGAGTCCGCCCAACGGTCGGGCTCGAGTACGACCCACGCGTGCTTCACCGGACGAGCGTCCCCATCGACCAGCCGACCCGAGACCACGCCCGTGGCCATCACGAGGTTCACCTGCACCCGTTCCTGTTCGGGCGCCACCTCGATGGACTCTGAAAACGGCTTTTTCTGATCGGGAACGGCGGAAACGGAGTACGAACCCGCCGGGACGTTCTCGAATCGGAAGGCCAAATCCGCACCGACCCGCTGCTGCGCGACGTCGCGCTCGCCGTTGGAATCCGTAAGGACAATCAACGTACCCTCGGCAACGCCCGCGACGGTTCCTTCGACAACGGCGCCCACAATTTTGACGCGGCGATCCAGCGTGGTGGTCTGCCCGGCTCGCAGTTCGACCGTCGCGGTCTCGCTCGGCGGACCCGACTCCCGCTCGTTCGACGCGAGGAGATATGACGTGCCGTGCTTGGAGAGCGCGATCTGATAGCGCCCAGCCGGCAACATCGAGATTTCGGTCCGGCCCGACGCATCGGTGCGCCCCATGCCGACGGGGAATCCCATCAGCGTCGGTTGCAGCACTTCACACCATTCGTTGTGCCGCGTGGAAAGGACAACCAGCCGCGCCGGCTCCTTCAGTCGGACGGTCATCGCTTCGGCACCGGGGGCACCGCGCGCGCGAACCGCGGGATAAAGCGGATGGTGAACCACCACCGTGACCATCCCGTCGGGGAGTCCGCGCAACCGTGCGTGACCCGAACCGTCGGTTTGGACGGGAGGCTGCCGCAACAGAGCGTTGTCGAACGACGCCGTGATACTCAGGTCGAGTGCGGCCAGCAACGCTACGCGGCGCTGCTTGAGTTCGGCTTCGAGCGCTTTCTCAAACGCCTTGTTGCCGCCGCGCTTTCCGGCTCGCGGCGTGGCCGCCACCACAAACACCCGCGCATCGGCCAACGGCTGACCGTTGGGATCCAAGACCAAAAGATCTAGTGTCTGCTCCGCCACGAGCGTCAACGTAATGACGCGACCGTCCGTGGGTACCTTGCCGCGCTTGCGCAGCGGCGCGTGGTGGACGTGGGAGATCGTCAGCGTGCAGGCGCCGCTCAGGTCCGGAAAAAAGAAATGACCGGTTGCGTCCGTGGTCGTTTCGACTTCGGAGCGCGTCCCGTACTCGCAACGAATCCACGCCCCGGCCACCGGTCCACCCGGCCCGACGACGCGGCCGCGCAATCCTGGCGCGGACGCAGCGGCGGGAGTCTTCGGATCCGGCGCCGGAGACTTTGATTCTTCGCCCGCGGCGTCGGGCCGTGGGCCGTTGGCGAAACGTCCCGCCGCCGTCGTACGCTTCGGCGATCCGTCCGTGTCGGAACCCGTGCGCCCGTGCCACACGCTCACACCGATCCCGATACCGAGCGCGAGCAGAAGAAGGATCGAAACTTTGACTTTGTTGCTCATGACTACGACTCCTGTCGCCACGGCGATTCCCTTGGTCGCGGCCGGCACCCCAAGCGGCGCGAGCGCCAGCGCCCATGTGCGGCGGTCACCGCTGTGCTGCTGGTCGAGCCGGACGCGCAGTTGCTCCAGTCCACGTTGCAGGTGCGTTCGTACGGTGTTCACCGGCACGCCACGGCGCAGCGCGATCTCGCGCGGCGGCAACTCGTCAAAAAACCGCAACACGATGGTTTCGCGGTACGGCTCGGCGAGCTGCATGACGGCTTCGACCACAAGACGCTGGATCTCTAACCGCGCGACATGGTCGGAAGCGGAGTCCGCGCTCCGTTTACGGGGCGCCGCGCGTTCATGCCGCGCGCGCCGTCCTTCCGAACGCCGCCACACGGACGCGATGTTCTTGACGACACCGCTGAGCCAAGCTCGCGGCTCGGGCGCATGTGCAGGCGCACGTTCCAAGGCGACCCGATAGGCTTCTTGAACAACATCGTCGGCCTGGGATCCATCCATCACGAGCGTGCGCGCCAACCCACGGAGGAACGCGCGGTGCTGAAGCAGCGCGTCTTCGGGAGGCAACGACGGGGAATCGCTCATGGCTTACGAGTCCATGTCCGCCCGGCCCCGAATCGACTCAAAAAACCGGGCGGCCATCCGCTCAGCATACGCCGGGGCCACGGGTACCTGGGCCCGGGATACGCGCCGGAGCGTCAGCGCAGGTCGATCGTCAGCTCTTGCGCGGTGCTTCCGTCCGCCTCGACGGTGTGCGACCACACGCGCGTCCCTGTGTAGGGATCCCACGCCGTGACGTGAAAACGACCGGCGCCCAGTCCTTCGATCCGCGCGATGTCGGATCCGGTCGTCTTGGCGCTGCGCACGTAGCCGGGCGCGTTCGTGGTGGCGTTGGTGCGCGCCACCAGTTGCAATTCGGGTCGCAGCGTATCGTCGCGCGTCAGGATGCGGAGGCGCAACACCGTGCCGCGCGCAAGCGTTAGGGGTTCGCCCTCGCCCGTCCGCAGCGTCCCGGCCGGAAGCATGCGCGGAACAAAACCTGCGATGTCGATCCACGCTTTCGCGGACGGGTTGCGGAATCCGGCGACGGCGAGCGCGCCGCGCTCCATCCGCGCGGGCAAGAAAAACTCGCCGGCGCGCACACGCACCAACGCGTCCGCGGGAACATGCGGGGAGAGCGGAAACCGCGTCTGCATCGCCGGGCGGAGGCGTAACGCGACGTAGTCGCGCGGGCGCTCCACAACCATCACGGGCGAGCGCTCCGCTTCTGGGTGCATCGCGACGAGCCGCATTTGCGCGACCCCGGGCCACCACGCCAAACGAAACGATCCATCGGCTTCGACGCGAACGCTCTCGAAAACGTTGTCGTCATCCGGCGCCCGCACCAGGACCTGCGCCTTGGACAAATCGATATCGCGAAACGGCTCGACGCGGCCGCGGAGTTCGACCAGGCCGTCGGGCTCACGATTGAGGTCGAGCCACACTTCGGTGGTCGCGTCGGCGGCTACGACAAACGGCTTCGTCGTGATCCCGCTGCTTCGATCCACGACGCGGTAACGTCCGGGCGGAAGCATCTTCTCACGGACCACGTGATCCGGGCCGGCGTAGAGGCGGAACGGGAACGGACCGCGCGTCGGCTCCTGCTCCGTCACCAACTCCAACGCGTACGGGCGGTTGCTGCGGGTGCGCGCCACGTGTAACACGAGCGCGCCGGTTTTTTGCAGCGCAATGTCCAAACTCGCGTCGCGCGCAAACGACCCTTGCCACGGCGAACGACCGTGGGCGAGGATCGACAGCGTCAAGCTTTCGTTGGTTCGATGCGGACGCAGATCGATCTGCAACGCACGGCGGTCGTCACTCAGACTCCACGCGGCGGCGGCCAACCGCTCTTCGCCTTGGTAGAGCGCAAACTCGCCCGGAATCGGTTCGCGCAACGCGAGCGTCACGCGAATCGAACTTGGAAGCTCGACGTCGACGACGCGCGCGCCGCCGGTCGGCGACCAAAGCCCCGCCATCCGAAACGGTCGCGTGGCCGCGCGCCAACCGACCCGCAGCGGATCGGTGGTGTACACAGCAAAGCGACACAGCCCTTCTTCGCCGGTCTTCGCATCGGGGAAACGGGGACCGCCGGACCGCGCGTCGAACAACCGTACGTTCATACCCGCGACGGGACCCTTGCGGTCACGCAAACGAACGTCGAAGTACTGGGGATCGAAAAACACGAGCGGTTGATCCAGTTCAGTGCTCACGTCGCTCAACAAGGCAATGCGTCCGTTTTCGTCCACGGCCAAGAGGTCGGGGATCCACCCCGCAGGCAACTCGTCGGTCACCAACTGCCCCTGCTCCACGCGCGCGAGCGCGACGGGGAACTCTTCGTTCGATCGCCGCAGTTCGAGGCGCGAGCCCTCGCGGGGTGCCGTCCCCTGATCGAGAATCCATCGAACAAAACCAGCGGTCTCGGTGAGGACGGCCGTGACGGATTGCGCGTCGAGTTCATAGGCGCGCGAACGCTCGTAGCCGTCGGCCTCGATCCGCACGGTCGCGTGCTCGTGGGGTGCGAGGCCGCCCACCACGGCGCGGCCTTCGGCGTTCGTGGTCCACGTCGAGGGGCCCGGAACGCGCACGGCATCGCCGGCATCGTGCAAATTCACTTGCGCGCCCGCGATCGGCGCGCCCGC
This sequence comes from Planctomycetota bacterium, assembly GCA_021776785.1. GTDB lineage: Bacteria > Planctomycetota > PLA2 > PLA2 > PLA2 > JAJFFF01. The sequence continues at coordinate 5,277 of JAJFFF010000003.1, forward strand.
GCCGTCCCGGACATGGATGGCAACGGTTCGCTCGACCGGGAGATCGATGACGATCGACTCCTCGAATTCGTGCGGAAAGTGCGACAGCGTGGCGCCGCGCCCGCGACCCGGCGCGGTCGCGAGAAAACGGGCGTAGCCCGACGGGACGTTCGGCACGCGGGCGATGCCGCGCTGATTGGTCCGCGCGCGCGCCCATTCGGTCCAACGATCAAACGGCGAACGGAGCCATAGGTGTGCATCGTGGCGCAACACGACCACCGCCGCGTCCGCGCACGGCCGTCCGTCTTGCATCACGACGACGGCGAGCCCCTTCGCCAGATCGCGTTCGTGGTCGCGCGTGCGCTCGTCAGTGTCGCCGCCCTCGTCCGGCGTGGGGACGGCCGCGCGCTCGGACCGCTCCGTCGAGCGGCGCGCCGACATCGGCTCGTGTTGCGACCACACGGCGAGCACACCAAACCCGAGCACGCCCGCGGTGATCGCGACCCACGGCCACAACGGCGCCGGCGACATCGGCTCCGGTGCGGGTGACGTCGGGGCCGCCGGCGGAATTGACACAGGCGGCGGCCAACCCAGGAGCGTCAACGCCCCCAGCCAAGCGCTGCGCCCGCCGTCGGTGTCGTCGTCCAACCGCGCCCGCAACTTCGCGATCGCACGGTGAAGCCGCGTGCGCACGGTCGCCGGCGAAACCTCGTGCAGCAGCGCGATCTCTTGGCTGGTCAACCCTTCGAAGTAGCTCAGGAGCACAGTGCCGCGGTATGGCTCGTCGAGCTCCATCACGATGTTGACGAGCCGCTGGTGCCACTGCGCGCGCTCGACGACCTCGTCCGGCGTCGGCGGCGTCACGGGCATCTCGCGCTTGTGTTCACGCGCGGCGCGGCGCGCCTCGCTCCGGTTGTGCGTCCACGCCATCTTGCGAACGACGGTGGCCAACCACGCGCGCAACGCGCCCCCGTGTTGCGGCGGGTTCTCCATCGCCGTGACGTAGGTGTCTTGGACGACATCCTCGGCGCGGGCATCGTCGCGCACCAGCCGGCGCGCCAACGCTTTCACGAAAGGGCGGTGGCGCAGGAGCGCTTCAAGGTCCACCGGTCGATCCGCCATCTACCCCATTGTGCCGCCGAACGGGCGACTGTTTCATGGATCTCTTCGTCTGCCCGTTGAAAACTCCCCGTGGGCGGCGCGCGCCGCGTCGCTTATCGGGCGAAGGCGATCTCGGCGTCGCCCCTCCTCGCCCTCGCTGAAGGCCAGGGCTTCGGTTCGCTCCTTGATCTCGACTCCGAGCTCTCGCTCTCGCCTGACGACTACTTTTTCGAACGGATCTGCTAGAGCGCTTCGGGGCGAAACTCCGGGTCCGGTCCGGCGCTGGCCGTGTACGAACGCGGCAGCGGCAGTTTGTAGGCCGCCAGGCAGACCAAGCCGAGAAAAACGACGCCCAAGACACCGTCGTGGACCCGCGAGCCGCCGTGGATCCACGGGTTGGGGCTCACGCCGTCGACCCACACACGGTACAGACCCAACGCGAACACGAGGCCCGCGTGCAGGCCGATCCCGAGGTACAAAGTCCCGGTGCGCTCGCGCAAGCGGTTGAGCGCGAGGCCGAACAAAAACAACCCCACCATTCCCGTCAGCGCGACGCGCGGATCAAACCACGATTCAAACATCACGTCGGCGCGGCGCAACGAGATCCACGGATCGAATCCACCTCCGGCCGGCGCACTGCCCTGCAACGGCTTGAAGAAATGCACAGCGGCATACATCGCGGCGCTTCCCCAACCGCCGAGCAGGTCTTTTAGATAACCGCGAAACAAGAACTCTTCCGCGACCGACACGATGATCGCGGCACCGATCACTTGGATCAGGCGAACGATGAACGGTTTTTTGGAAAACACGGTCGCCCAATCGCGCCCTCCCATCGCAAACGAAATCGCCAGCAACAACACGAGCAGGCCGATGGCGACCGCCGCGCCGACCAGCGCGCGCTTCGTGCGGTCCGGGCCACGCAGGCCGACGGTCGCCGGATAGTGTTTCCACGTCCGACGGGGCGGACGCTTCACCAGGAGCGCGATCAGCACAGCACCCTGCAAGACGCGGGTCATCACGCGGTGGAACTGTTCGTTGGGCAACACCCACGCCACCAACGGCGACAGCACAAACATCGCAGCGAGCGCGAGGAGCAGGCGAACGGCGAAGTCCTGGCGTGCGGTCACGCCTCGACACTCGTGTGGTCATCGACCCGATCAGCGGTGTGATCATCAACGTCGTCGCTCAGCTCCGCGCGTCCCAACATGTGCGAGGTCGCGAGCAGGGGAACGATTGCGACAGATGCCATCGCCAACAGCACCGGGATCGCGACGGTGCCGAAACGCTCGCGAAACTGCCAGCCCAACGCGAGCGGAAGGGCCAACAACACGATCGCGCTTCCAAAAAAGAGCAGGCGAGGTCCGCGCAGCCGCGCGGGCGCCGCCACTTTTTTCCACGTCGAGACGCGCCACAGAGCGGCCGTCAGCGCGAGCCAGCCAAACCACACGAGACGGCGCTGCCGCGGCGTTTCGCATAGCGAGCGCAAACCCGCCTGCGCGGACGTGAGCCCCAAACGGCGCGCCTTCCAGACCTCGCCAGTGACCGCGCCACCGGGCACGGCATACAGGATGCGCGTGTGGCGGTGCCGGAGCGCTCGCACGACGTTGGCGGGCGACTTGGCGGCTTCGGCCGGAAGAAGCGTGATCACGTTGACGTGCGGGCCGTACTTGTAGTCCGTCGTGCCCAGCAGACACTTCTCGTGTTTTTTGGCGGCGTCGCGCACAAGCGTGCCCCCGTGAATGACGCCGTTCACGATTTCGACGCCGTCCAATCCGTCCACGAGCGACTCGTCGAGCGTGCCCGGCAGCTTCGCCCAGGGGTGCGCCAGAAAACTCGCGCCCCCCTGCTCGCGCACGCGTTGCACGAGTTCGGGGAGCGCAGGGTTGCCGGGCTTCCAGTCCTGTTTCGCGTTGACCAAGACGATATCGGGGTGGCCATGCCACTCCTCACCGATCAACACGAGCAGCGACGGACGAAAGTCCTTTTGCGACGCCATTTTTCGGGCGGCGAGCGCGCCGGCCGTGGTGTCACGGTCCGAAACGTTGAGCACGCGAAATCCGCGCTGGTAGTGCCAGCGCACCAAGTCGGATGGGCTCAACAATCCGGTCGTGCGATGGGTTTGGGTGTGCAGGCTCGCGGGGATCCAGTCGAGCGCGTCGGGCCCGAGGCGGATCGCGCGACCGTCCAAAAAGCAGGAAAGGTAGAGAACACACAGCGCGCCGGGGATGCCGATGGCGAACGTCACGAGGATGCGACGCATCGCGCAGCGCAGCCCTCGCGTCAGGCAGCTGACCAGCCACACGAGCATAGCGAGAGCGGCGACGAGCAAACCGGAGCCAATCGGCCCCGCCGCGGCGGCCGCATAGGCAAGGTCGTCCAAAAACGCACGCGCGTGCACCGCGCTGCGGTCGGGCGTCGTGGCATGCGCGAAGCTCGGCGGGCAGCGCTGATCGTGGCCCGCCTCGTCGATGACGCGCAGCTCCAACGGCCGCGGTGCCAGGACGGGCGGCAACATCACGACCGCCGCCAGAACGACGAACGTCATCCCCAGGCCCGCCAGTCGACCTGCGATTTTCATGCGAGAAACTCCCGAATCCGGACCGCCTGCCGGGCGGCTGCGCCCCGATGCTTCGCCAAGACGGCCGCGCTGGCGGCGGCGAGAGCGGTGCGGTGGGGTTCGTCATGGAGCGCGCGCCAGACCGCGCCGGGCAGCGCCGCGCCGTCCGCAACCTCGACACCCGCGCCGCGTTCGACCAACTCGGTCGCCACTTTGCGCGCCTTGCCGCGATGCGGCCCAAACAGAACCGGGACGCCGCACACCAGCGGCTCGATGAGATTGTGCAATCCGACCTCGGGCGTAAACCCACCACCGACGTACGCGACGGACGCGACATTGTACGAGCGGGCCAACTCGCCCATCGTGTCGAGGATCAACACGTCGATGGGAGTATCCTCCTTTACGCTTACCCCTGGCTGAGTGGCGGTCCTTTCCGTCCGGCGCGCGCACGTCAGGTTGCGCTCGGCGCAAAGGCGTTCGAGTTCGACGACGCGCTCGACGCGACGGGGCGCGACGATGGCCCGGACCGACCCGGTGCGCGCTAAGACGACCGCATCGAGCACAGGGCCCTCATCCTCCGGCAGCGTGGATCCAGCCACCAACACGGGACCGTCGCCGACGCCAAACTCCGCGCGCAGGGCGGGGACATCGCCAGCGGGCACGGGATCGCCGCTTCCGTCGAACTTAAGGTTGCCCGTGACCTCGACGCGGGCGGCCGGCGCTCCCCGTTGTCGGATGTGGGCGGCGTCGGTCTCGGTCTGCATCAGCAAGAGATCGACGTGGCGCAACACCGCGCGCCAAAACGAGCGCGGAAAACTCTTGGGACCGGCGTGACCCGACGCCAACACGACGCGTCCGCCCCGCTGCTTGATCTGGCGGACCAGGTTGGGCCAAAGATCGGTCTCGACCATCACGTAGAGATCGGGCTGGATCCGGTCGAGAAAACGCCGGCAAAAGTACGGCAGGTCCAGCGGCGAGAAGCAGATGGCATCCGCGACACCTTGGAGCCGCCGCTCCGCCATGGCCTTGCCGTATCGCGACGTGACGGTGAACAGGATGGGACGGTCGGGAAACGCCGCGCGGAGCGCCCGCACGAGCGGCGTGGCCGCGGCGGACTCGCCCGCGGACGCGGCGTGGACCCAAAGCGCCGGCGTCTGGCCGAACGGCGCCGTCACCGACTCGCTCAAGATCCCCATCCGCTCGCGAAATTGACCCCGGTAGCGCCCTTTAAAAAAGCGCACAAACAGCCAAAACGGCAGACAACAAAGCGCCGCCACGTGCAACGCGAAGTTGTAAATCCAATACCAGGGTCCGCCGCTAGCGCGCATCGCGCCTCAGGGAAGCTACCGACGCGACGCGGCACGCGGCCGCTTTTTTTTAGGGGCCGCCGCGCGGGCGGGTGTGGCGTTGGGCGAGCAGCGTCATGGGTCTTGCGGAGCTTCAAAACCCGCGCCGGGTGCGAGGGCTTGGAGAAGCAGCCAAGCGCGGGAGTGCCCGAAATTCTATGGCGACCGTCCCAGAACTTTGCACCGATCCTCTCGATAGCTCGGCCCCGGGGGTGGCCCCTGGCTACAATTGCCGTTTAGGACCTTAGACATGGACTAGCAGTCCGTTGAGAAGTGCTCCGAGCCGCAAAAGCGAGACCTGCTCGCCGCTCTGGTGACTTTTCGACGGCCGGCTAGGCCCCCTACCCCCGGTTTCTCAATTATGTGCGGCATCCTCGGCATTCTCGGACCGGAGCCGGTTGCTCCCGACATCCTAAACGGCCTCGTAGCGCTTCAGCATCGCGGCCAGGACGCGGCGGGCATTGCGACGTTTGACGGCCGGTTGCACCTGCGCAAACGGTTTGGGCTGGTGCGCGACGCGTTTAGCCAAGACGACGTGAAGGCGTTGGACGGCAACATCGGAATCGGCCACGTGCGGTACCCCACCGTCGGCATCGGCGATGTCGCGGACGCGCAACCGTTATTCGTCAACCAGCCGCACGGCATTGCGATGGCGCACAACGGCAACGTCACGAACGTGAAGCAGCTCCGCGAGCACCTGCAAGATCATGAGCACCGACAGATCAACACGTCGTGCGACGTCGAGGTCATTCTCAATGTGTTCGCGGCGGGCCTCTCGCATCACATCGAAAAAGACTTCGTCGACGCTTGCGAGCACGCGGCGCGTGAGGTCTACGAAAAGGTGAAGGGTAGCTACAGCGTCGTCGCCGCCGTGCACCGCAAGGGGTTGGTCGCGATGCGCGACCCCTACGGCATCAAGCCGATTGTCTACGGCAAGTGCGGCGAGAACCACGTCATCGCGAGCGAGTCGTGCGTCCTCGATGTGATCGGCGCCAAACTTATCCGCGACCTCAACCCCGGCGAAGTGTTGGTGATCCATCCCGACGGACGCGTGGATTCGCGCCAGGTCGTGGAGCCCCAACATCACCCGTGCATCTTCGAGTACATCTACTTTGCGCGCCCGGACTCGATGATCGACGACATCAGCGTCTACAAGACGCGGCTGCGTTTGGGCGAACATCTCGCGACGTTGGTGCGCGACCGCGGCCTCAAGCCCGACGTCGTGATTCCCGTTCCGGACTCCGCGCGACCGTGTGCGCAAGCCGTCGCGGAAAAACTCGGCGTCAAGATGCGCGAAGGCTTAATCAAGAACCGCTATATCGGGCGCACGTTCATCATGCCGCGGCAGAGTGAGCGTCGAAAGTCCGTGCGCCACAAACTCACGCCGATGCGGTTAGAGATTGAGGGCAAGCGCGTCCTCTTGGTGGATGACTCGATCGTGCGCGGCACGACGATGAAGAGCTTGATTCAGATGGTGCGCGACGCCGGAGCCAAGGCCGTCTACGTCGCGAGCTCTTGCCCCGCGATTCGTCACCCATGCGTGTACGGCATCGACATGAGCGTGCGCGAAGAGTTTGTCGCGAACGGAAGAAACGAGGCCGAAATCGAAAAAGCGCTCGGCGCGGATGCGCTCGTGTACTCGTCGATGGACGGCATGATCGATTCCGCCAAGCGCGGCAACCCTGAGATCAAGAATTTTTGCGCGGCTTGCATGGACGGCAAGTACCCGACCGGCGACGTGGACGAAGCGATGATTCAAGGCATCGTCGACGAGCGCAAAGTAGCCCAAGCCGCGCTCGAGAAAGCGTAGGAGATTGACGCATGAACGTCTTGCACGATGACTACATCGCATCCGCTCCGGAATACGCGATCCCGATCCTTGAGAAAATCCGAAAGGCCATGCACAAGGCCTGCCCCGACGTCGTCGAAACCATGAAGTGGTCAAATCCGCACTACGAGCACAACGGCATCCTCGGCGGGGTCGCGGCGTTTAAGAACCACGTCAACTTCGGGTTCTGGCTCGGCAAGCGCATGCGCGATCCCGAGGGGTTACTCGAGATCATGGGGAAGACCGAGATCGCCGTGATGCGTTTCGAGTCGGTCGATGAACTTCCCAGCCAGAAAACGCTGGTGGCCTATGTGGAGGAGGCACTGCGCCTCAACGAGATCGCCGCCAAGTCGCCGGCGAACCGGAAGGCAAGGGCGGAACAACCCGCCAAGGCGTTGTCGGTTCCCGGCGACTTCGCGTCCGCTCTGCGCAAAAACAAAACGGCCAACAAGACGTTTCAGAACTTCTCGCCGACCAATCGCAAGGAATACATCGAGTGGATTCACGACGCGAAGCGGGAAGCAACGCGCGAACGACGGATCGTCCAGTCGGTGGAGTGGATCGCCGAGGGCAAGCCGCGCAACTGGAAGCACATGAAGAAGTGGAGCTAGTGCTCTGAAGCTAGCCGCGCTCGAGTTTGGCTCGCCAAACTTTCAGCGCGGAGCTTACAGCCCACGAAAAAACGGGGGTCACCTTGCGGTGGCCCCCGTTTCGCATTTGAATTTTGGCCGTTACGCAAAGTGCGCGGCGTTTATCTCGATGTAGTTCGTCCACTCTTCGGGGACGTCCGCTTCGGGGTAAATCGCATTGACCGGGCAGACCGGCTCGCACGCACCGCAGTCGATGCAGGTATCGGCTTCGATGTAGAGTTGCTTGCCGGCAATATCGTCGTATCCGTCGCGGGGTTGGATGCAGTCGACCGGGCACTCTTCGACGCACGCCTTGTCACAGACACCGACGCACGGTTCGCAAATGATGTAGGTCATGGTTTTTGATTGTCCTCTTGAATTCTGGCCGACGATCCGGCCCTCACTGACGCCTACAAGATTCGGTCCGAAGACCGCTCTTGTCAACTACTACTACCTTCTATCCGGGACAAGTCGAACGGGGCTGGCCCAATCTTTGGGCAGTTCCGGAATCGAACCGACCGGTCCCAACGATGCCTTGGTCCGCGCGCGTACACCGACACGCACTGACTTGTATCCATCGGCTGCTACGTCCACGCGATATGAGCCCGGCGCTTGTCGAATCGAGAAGCGAGCGCCGTGCTTGTACATCCGCAAAAGAGGACCAAACTCGTCCACATCCCGGTCGCCCGCGACGATATGGCGAAACCGAGCGAAGGCGACGAAATCGAACACATCTAGTCCGAATTCGGTACGGAAGCGCACACGCGCCCCCGTCAGCGGCTCATCCTTGGTGCCAAGAATGCTTACGGCAGCCTCCGCGGATGCCTTCAGCGCAATCTGAACGCCCTCCTGATCGCCCTGGGTGAGGTCCACGCGCACCCACGTCGGCGGAAGCCCCGGCGCGGTCGCGGCCAAGATGACGGGGCGCGCGGGCAGCCCGCTCAGTCGATACGAGCCGTCGGCGTCAATCGCGACCAAGGCGAGGGACGAGAGCGAGTGGCCGTCCACGAGCATGACCCACCCGCGCTCGGCCCGGGTGTCTCGAACCGACAGAACCGCTGCCGACCCTTCGGTTCGGACGCTGACGACGCCGGACACACGGCGGCCCGGCGTGACGGTCAACTCCGTCGCTTGCGCCGGGCGCGGTGTGACCTCGAGAATTTCTTGCGGTGGCGAGGCAATGCCCGGGGCGCGGACGCCGACGACGTACCCGCCGACCGGCAGATCAAACACAAACACCTCCCGCGCGCCGCGGGCGACGCGCTGACGCCGCCGCAAGTTGTTCGTGGTGCCGGCCAACTCGACGCGAGCGCGGGCCAATCGCGGCCCCGAAAACCGCAGCCACAGTGCACCGGCGCGCTCCAACCGCACGCGCACACGGCTCCCCGCCGCCACCTTGCGCTCAAGCTTGGGTAGATGCGGATCGCGCGCCAGCGCCCGACAGCCGGGGCCGGGTTCGAGCGCGACCGACCAGCGGTCGATGCTGCGCGGCAACCCGGCGATCGAGAAGGCGCCGTTCGCATCCGTGATCGTCGTCGTTTCGAGCACGCGCACCAACACGCCGGGTAAAGGCTTGCCGTCCGCGTCCACCACTTCGCCCGTGAGCGGTCGCTCGTCTCGCGCGTCCGCCTCCCAACGTTTCGTCGTGTCGCGAGACACCTCGGCTTCGATCACCTGATCCGGGCGCGCGCTCGCCGACAATCGGTAAGAGCCCGCATCCAGTCCCGCGAAGCGCACGGCGCCGGTGCGGCCGAGTCGGTGGCGCAAAACGCCGCCCGCACCGACGCACAAGACTTCGGCGCCGCTTCCCGACGGCGGCACGGCCGTTAACGTGTGGCCGCGCTTCAGAGAGATCGTTCCGACATCGGTGACGTGCCCCGGCGCGGGCGCCACAAACGACGCGGACGCGGCGGGGCCGTACCCGGGCGCGGCGACCAGCAGCCGATAGGTGCGACCGGGCACCAAGCCCGCGAAACGCATTCGTGCGCCGCGGCGCGTCGGCGGTTGCGCGTTGGCGCGCAGGCGCGGCTGCTCGAGCACGTCTTCGTACCAGCGCGCGAGCAGAGTAATCTTGGCCGTCGGAAGCGGTCGTCCGTGTTCGTCCGTCACCCGCGCCACGGCTTGCGAACCTGGCCGCAAGACAACGGTCACGCGTGCTTGCTGGCGGCCGGCGGGAAACCACACGCGCCGCCGCGCGACCGCGTAGCCCTGTGCGCGCACGGCTACCGTCACGACATCGGAAGAGATGCCGGCGACGCCGAACGATCCATCCGCATCGGACCATGTGCCGCGTTGACGGTCATAGCCATCGCCAAACAACGTTACGCGCGCGCCCGCGACCGGTTGGCCGCTCGCGTCGAGCACCTCGCCGGTGACCACGAGCCCCGCGTCCAGGGGCACGTCGAGCGTCGTCGGACCATCGACGCGCACCAAACGCTCCGCGCTCGACACACGTTCAGCGTGATCCACGACGATCCTGTGCAACCCCTCGGGCAGCATGGTTGTCGTCGGCCAATCGATGCCGCGCCACCGCAGGACCGCGCCGTCTGTGGTCAAAACCGTCACCTTGTGCGCACGACGGCAGGTGAGCACGACGTCGTGGCCTGCGTCATAGGGCGCGGGTGCGGTCAACACACGCGCGACCGGCGCACTCATGACGCCGCCGCCGCGCGCGTACACGCGATACGCGCCGCGCGGCATAGGCCCGACAACCGCCCGCCCATTTCGGACGGGCGCCGTGTACGCCACGCCTTGCCGCCACGCCACCACCTCCGTCGCGTCGCCTTCGACGATGGCGACGAGAAACGTCGGGACGATCAGCAGCCACTCCACCAACGGAAGCATCGCGGGCTAGCTCGCCTTGCTTTGCGTGGCACCGGCCAGGCGGCGCAGTCGGTCGATACGATCCTGCAGCGGCGGATGCGTCGCGAACGCGTTGCGAAGTTTTTGGGCCTGACGGAACGGATTGACGATGAACAGGTGCTGCGTACCGCGGTTGGCGGCCTTGAGTTTCTCTCCGGAGTGCGCGAGTTTTTCGAGCGCATCGGCCAACGCACCCGGGTTACGCGTCATGCGCGCAGCGGTCGCGTCCGCCAAGTATTCACGCTTGCGGGACACCGCGAACTGGAGCAGCGAAGCAACGATCGGCGCCAAGATCGCCAGAAGGATTGCCCCGATCACCAACGCGGCCTGGCCCTTGTTGCGCGAACTCGACCGCGTGTAGCGGGCGTACCGCATCGACCGCAGGTACCAGTCCGCCATGATCGCGACGCTCCCGACGATGACGGCCATCAGCACCATGAGACGCGTGTCGTAGTTGCCGATGTGGGCCATCTCGTGCGCCATCACGCCCTGCAGTTCGTCGCGCGACAGTTTGTTGCGCAGACCCCGGGTTACGGCGACGACGCCCTCCTTGGGACTCCGCCCCGTCGCAAACGCATTGAGTGCGTCATCGGGGACAACGTAGATGCGCGGACGCGGCAAACCGGATGCGATGGACAACTCCTCCACAATATTGACGAGTTCTCGGTCGTCATCCCTTCCGATTTCTTCGGCGCCGGACGAGGCCAATACGATTTCGCTGCCCTGCCCCCAGGCCACAGCCGCGAGCACGAGCCCCACAACCGCGGCGACGCCCATGCCCGCCCACGGTGTAAATCCGGTGGCGGCGCCGAGGATGGCGCCGAACGCGGCCAAAAACAACACCGCCGACACGACCAGGATGGCCGAGCGGTTGCGGTTGTGGTCGATGTGCTGGAAGAGACCGAGGTCAGGCATGGTCACGCAGGCAAACGAAAACACGCGCCGCGAACCAATCGCCGCGACGCGGGGTTTGTTTGTCTAAAACGAAACCTTCGGGACTTCGCGTTCCTTCTCGTCTTCGATCTCGAAGAACTCGCGCGGCGGGAAGTCACCGAAGTTCTTAATGATGTTGGTCGGGACGACTTCCAGTTTCGTGTTGTAACGCCGCACCGAATCGTTGTAGTGCTGGCGCGCGAACGCGATCTTGTTTTCCGTGCTCGACAATTCCTCTTGGACCTTCAACATGTTCGTGTTGGCTTTGAGGTCCGGATAGCTCTCCGACAGAGCGAAGAACTGACGAAGCGCTCCGGTCAGCATCGTCTCCGCGCCCGCCACGGCGGCGACGCCTTGACCCGGGTCCGCCGTAGCGGCGACCGCCGAGTTGCGCGCCTGGATGACTTTTTCGAGCGTTTCCTGCTCGTGCTTCATGTAGCCCTTGGCCACTTCCACCAAGTTCGGAATAAGGTCGTGGCGCCGCTTGAGCTGAACGTCAATCTGCGCCCACGCCTCCTTAACGATGTTCTTGAGTTTGACCAGACCGTTGTAGAGGCCGATCGCCCACAAAAAGAGCAAAACGCCGACGCCGATCAGGACCCACGTCGTGGGGAATTCGCCGGCCGAAAGAAGCAGGGGTGTCTCCATGGCGGCAGTGTACCTGTTCCGCGCACCGATTATTCGGGCGGTTCGGGTGCGGCGAGCGGATGTTTTTGAGACGGGTCGTTGCGCCGGCGCTCGCCAGCTTCGCCGCGCGCTGTTTCCTTGGCGCTCTTGGCGGGAAGGGCGTTATCGAGCAGGAACTCCTGCACGTCGCCCCGCACCTTGGTCGGCAAGACATCGGCGACCGTCTCCATAAACGACCACAGGCGCGGACCCGCTTTGGACCGGCCGATCGCTTTCTCGATGCCACCCTCGTCCGGCGCGAAGCTCACGATGCCGAGCATGACGCCGCCGGTGATCAGGCCCGCCTTCACGATGCCGAATCCCGCGCCCATGATGCGGTCGTACGCACCGAGCTCAAGCTTGTCCACGACCTTGCGCACGGCCCATCCGACGGCGGCGACGAAAAACACGCACACGATCAGGATGGAGAGGAATGCCACTTCGCCGTTGTGATCCCAGGTGAAGTTGGGATCGAGCACAGCTTTGCGCAACGGCGCGTTGTAGCGCATCGCGACGAACAGTCCGCCCACCAGACCAAGAAGGCCAGTGACTTGAGAAACGAACCCGCGCACCATCCCCAAGATGAGGCCGATGGCGAGCACGCCGAGCACAAGAGTATCGACAACGGACATGACGCTGGCCATTCTATCGGCACTTCGGAGTCCGCAAACTGAATCGAGAATTTCGCTAAATCCCGAAAGTCAAGGCCGACTCCTGCGAATTTTTCGCAGAGGCCGCTAGATTCGCATTCATGGCGCAGACTTTTGGATCCATCGTCCGGCGCGCCCTGCGGCGGCGTTGCCCGGCGTGCGGCGTTGGATCGCTCTTTGCCACATTCACGCGCCTCGCCCCCACGTGCAAGCAGTGCGGCTGGATCATCCAACGTGAGGCGGGCGCCGTGACCGGCGCCATGTACCTGATCGCGATCGTCACGCAGCTGTTTGCGGCCGCGTTGTTTTTCGTCGTGTGGCTGGCGACCGACTGGACGACAACGACGAAGTTGCTCGTCGGTCTGCCGACGATCGCGGTCTTCTCGTATGTCGCGCTCCCGTTCGCGCGCGCGCTCTGGGTCGGGCTCGACTACTACACCGATGTCGCGGCAGGCGAAACCGCAGCGCCGGAGTACGCTCGCGACGCCTACGCGGATGGCGCCACGGAGGAAACGCAGCCGTGAGCCAAGCGCGCGTGCTCGAAGCGCTCGCGGTTCCGGCGGCATACCCGCACGCAGCGCCTTCGGTCACGATCTGCCGAACCCACATCAGCGAAGTGTTTTTGGCGGGCGACTGGGCGTACAAAGTCAAACGCGCGCAACGCACATCGTTTCTCGACTTTCGTACGCTCGAACAACGGCGGCACGCGTGCCGGGAAGAGCTGCGCGTCAACGCCGATTGGGCACCCGACGTCTATCGCGCGGTCGTACCCATCAACGGGGCGGGACGAATCGGCGGGCCGGGCCAGCCCGTGGAGTTCGCGGTCGCGATGCGGCGTCTGCCCGCCGCGCGCATGCTGGACGCTGTGCTCGCCGCCGACGGAGTCACCGACGAAGACATCGATGCGATCGCGGACCACCTCGTGGCCGCGCACCGACGCGCGCCTCGCGTCACGCCAGCGCCGCTTCCCCAAAAAATAGACGGAAGCTTGGCGTGGATTGAGTCGTACGCACCTCCGCTCTGGTTTCGCCACTGGGTGAAATACAACCGTGCATTCGTCGCGGGCGGGCAGGCGCTCCTTGACGAGCGCGCCCCGCTCGCCATCGACGGGCACGGCGATCTGCACGCCGGCAACGTTTGCCTCGCGCCCGAAGGCGTTGTGTTCTACGACCGCATTGAGTTCGAGCCGCGCTTTCGCGAGGCCGATCCGCTCGCGGATCTTTCGTTCTTGGTGATGGATTTGCAAGCGCACGGCGCGTGGCGTCGGGCCGAGCGACTGGTGGCGCGCTACGGGGCGGGCACGGGTGCGGCCCACACGGACCAAGGCGCCCTACTGGCCTATCTCGTTCGCCATCGTGCGACCGTGCGCGGCGGCGCCGCGGCGATGCGCGGAAGCGACGGTCTCCCCTACTTCCGTTTCGCCACACAGGTCGGGCTCGCCCCGTTCACCGTCATGCTGTGCGGGTTACCGGGCACGGGCAAGAGTCATGCGGCGCGCGCGCTCGCCCGCGCGTGGGACGCTGACATCTTGCGCAGCGATCTGATTCGCAAAGAGATCTGGGGCATGGCGCCCACGGACCATTGGGAGGGCGCCTACGACGAGGGGCCGTACGCGCCGGAAGTAACGGCGCGCACCCACGCCATGTTGGCGGAACGCGAGAAAAAGGCCCGCGCGCGCGGCCGCCGCGTGGTCTTGGACGCCACGTTTGACCGTGCGGCCACGCGCGCACTCTTCCCCGATGCGTTTTTGGTTTGGATAACGTGCGCGGACGACGTCGTCCGCGCACGGATCACGGCGCGCCAGTCCGACAAAGACGCGGTGAGCGATGCGGACTGGAGCGTCTACCAAATACGGAAGGCAAACTTCGAGCCCCCCGCCACGTCGCTTCTTCGCCACGATGGAAGCGCATCACCGAACCAAATCATCGATGCGGTTCTCGATCATCTCACGAGCCCGGCGCGCTCTCGCTGAAGCGACCGCCGTCTACGCGCGCGAGAATCACCAACGCGATCACGACGACACCATCACCGGATGCGGACAAGATTCCGATGATGACATGCCTTCGATTCCATGCCCTCTCAGAACCTCCGGTCAGGGATTCATCTTTCGGATGCCATCGAAGACGCCGAGGACCACGGGTCGGGCCACGAAGTAATAGACGCTGGAGCGTCTGCGCGTGTCCCAAGCACGCCCTCCGACCGCATCCGTGCGCATATTATTGCGAATCGACTGGCTGACTAGCGCCTGTCGGATCCACGAGCCCTAAAGGCCGGGGAGACACGGGCGTAGCGACGGAATCCTGGGCGGCTACCGGCGATACTTCGTCAGCACGATGTTGTTGCCCGTGCGGTTGAAGTCGAGGCGGCTTACTTGACGCAGCATGCGCACAAATCCGCTCTCTTCACTGATACCGCGACGGCGCACGGATTTGGATTCGGCGCTGCGGTTCATCGTCATGCGCGCCCGAAACAACTCCGCTTCGTGCGAAAACCCAGCGCCTTCGTCGGCAACCGACATCGCCAGGCGGTTGGCGTCAAGCATCACGCGCAAACGGATCACGGCGCGATCGTCGCGGTTATGGCCGTGACGCCATGCGTTTTCCAACGCTTCGGCCAGTGCCTCGCAGGCGTCGGTAACGAACGGCTCGCGCAGATTCGCGCGAAACATCGATTCCGCGATGATCGCGCACGTCTCGCCGCGCATGTCCGCGACGCCGGGCACGCGCATGTCCAGCGTGAAGAACTCGCTGCCGTCGTGGGTCGGGTCCGACAGTTCCGCGGCGCGCGTATGGACAAAATCCGAGAGATCAACCGGCTCGACGAGCACCTCGTCCGGCTGCACCGAAACCGTGTGCAAGGGAGCGTGCCAGAGGCTTGCGGGGAAGAGCCCCACCACCGGCACCGCGTTAGTCGCGGGATCACACTTAATCTCGCGCACCACGTCGCGCCAGTCGTCCACTTGGCCGTCCAGCACGATGGCGGAAGCGGGTTGCCGCTCCAAACGCGCTAACAACTCGGCGCCATTCTTGGTGCGAATCAGCGTCGCCCCGCGTTCGGCGTAATAGCGGCTCAGTTCTTCGAGCAGGGGATGGTCGTCGCGCCGCGACACGAAATACGCGATCGCGCGACCCGGTGCCGCCAAAGGGCGCGGGGAGCGCACCGGCGTGGACTGCCAGGTCGAGTCCTCGTCGGATGTCGACAACGAGAACAGATCGCTCAGTTCCACGATCGTTCCGCCCTGCGTGAGTTCGGCCACGGTGGCGCCCACAACTTCTAAGAGCCGTTCCGCGTCCCCCACGGACGTTTCGAGACGGCGTGCCAATTCATGCGCAAGCGCTTCCGCCGTGATTCGTTTTGTCGTCGTCGCCATGAGCCTGGGCCTCTCCGAAACGGCCGTTCTCCGCAGTCCCGTATCGACCGAGGCGTGTCCCCAAGTTGAGGCAACCCGGGATGGACCGTTTCAGGGCGAAACGCCTATCGCATGAGATAGATCAAAATGGGACCGGAGACGGTCACCAACACGCTGGCCACGGCGTAGGAAGCGGCATAGCTCAGCGCGGGACCGTTTCCATCGGCGGCTCGCCGCAAGGTGTTCAAGGCTGCGGACGACGTCATACCGCCGCCGATTCCGCCCCAAATGTCCACCGACCGCAGCCGCAACAGCCAGCGGCCCGCCATGGCGGCCACAACGACCGGAACCACGAGCACCGCGAACGCGGTTAGTGTGGTCGGGACGATCAGCGCGTGCAACCGCGACAGGTCGCTTTGCCCCGCGCGCACGCCCGTCTCGGCGACGAAGAGCAAGATCCCCAGGTCGCGCACGAGTTGGCGCGCGGACTGCGGGACATGAGCGGAGGCGCGGCCGACATGGCGAAAGCGGCCCAGGAACACGCCGGCAAGCAACAGGCCGCCCGCGGTTCCGAGCTTCCAATCGAGCCCTCCAAACGCGAAATGCAGCCGCCCCATCAACAGTCCTAAGACAATGCCGCCCGCGTACACGGAAATGTCGGTCTGGTCCGCCGCGCGTTCGAACCGCCCCAACTCCTCGGCGGCGGCGCGGACGCATGCGCGCGGCCCGACCAGCTCCAAGACATCGTCGCGCTGGATCGGCAGATCGGGCCACGGCTCGAGCACGACCGTGCCGCGGTGAATCGACAAGACAAGCACCTGACGGCGCCGCGTGAGGTCGAGTTCGCGCAGCGACTTGTTGTGAACCGCTTTCGACGTGACGCGCACACGCCGGCCCGCGGGCATGCGGTTGCGCAACTCCGCGTCGTAAATTTCGGGGCCGACTAGCTTTTCGAAGACGTGGAGTTCGTCCACGCGCCCGCGAACCAACACGTGATCCTCGCGCTCCAGCACGGTCTCGGCGGTCGGCACAATGATTTCCGGGCCACGATGCACGCGCGTGACGTAGCAACCCGTTCGCATCGTCAGATTAAGCGCCGCCAGGGTTTGGCCCACGACGTCGTCTCGCTCGACCGAAAACGCGCGCGTAAGCTCCGGACTGCGCGGGCGTTGCGCCGCCTCGATCTGATCGCGCTCGTCCTCGTCGTCGGCGAACTCAGCCAGGTTTTGGCGCATCCAGCCGGGCAGGTACTCGACCAACACCACGAGCCCGACGAGCCCGACGGGGTACGTCAGAGCAAACGCGCCGGCGAGCAGCGCCGGATCACGACAAACCTCCATGGCCGCCGCGTAGGTCGGTGCGCTCGTGAGAGCGCCGGCCAACAACCCCGCCGTCACCGAGCCGCCGAGATCCAACGCTTCGCCCAAACCGTACGCCACGGCGAGCGCGACGACGTTGATAATCACGCCGACCGCGACGAAGCGCCACCCAAGCGCGCTGCGCAGGCTTGAGAAAAAACGCGGACCCGCTTCGAACCCAACGGAGTAGATAAACAGCGCGAACCCGAACGCGCCGAGCGTCACAGCGGGATCGTCGGTGCCGTACAAGTTGCGAAACGACAGTCCGGCTGCGCCCATGCCCAGTGCGATGAGCAGCGTGCCGCCGGCGGGTCCCAGATTGAGTCCGCGCCAGCGAAGGCGACCGACGGTAAACCCCAGCGCGACGACGGCCATGAGTCCGGCCAAAGGCGTCTGGTTCAAAGTGTCGATCAGCCACGTCATGAAGCGGCGAACTGTAGCAGGTTCACGCCCCTGATTCACCGGACTGACGGCGTGGAGCTACTTCTCAGATTGGCTCTGGATGTAGCGCGCGAGCACCCACGGCGCGAGTTCGGGCGCGACGGACGCGGTCTGTTTCAAGCTCGCTTCATACGACGGCATGGGCGTGCCGCTGATGCCGGTCATGAGTGTGCGCACGATGTCTTCGAGCTGGTCGCCGCCCTTCCACACGCCGGTCGTGTAATCAGCCGGCAAGATCACGCGGCCGAGCGAATCGCGCGTCGTGGCCGCGGACGGCCCGTCGCCCTGACCGGCGTCCCCGTGACAACTCGCGCAACGGAGTTCGTCGTAGACGAGTTTGCCGAGGCGTTTCGCTTCAGGGTCGCTCGGCAGCGGCGGGCGCTTCGGGAGCCGCAACGCCGTCGGTCCCAGTTCCGCCATCCAGTCGTACACCGGGCGGCCGAGGGTAAACGTGTAGCCGTCGCGCGTGACCGTTTTCTCGATGCGCTTCCCGCGCCACCACCACGCGCCCGCGCGTTTGACCAAGCGACCGCCCTTGAGCGTCGCGCCGGCCGCGTCATCCACCTCGACGGGCTCGGCCTCGGTTCCCTGCACGAACCGCAGCGACGTGTCCGGCCCCGTGACGATTAACTCGTCGGGCAGATACGCCGGGTGATGGCTCTTCACGAACGCGACCAAGTCCCAGATCTCGGGCGTGGTGAGCTGCGGCCACGCGGGCATCGATCCGCCCGCGCCGACGCGGATCGTGCGAAACAGATCCTGATCGGTCGGCGGTTCGCCGGCGCCGGTCGATCGAAACTTAAAAAGGCCGCGCAAGAAGTTGCGCGGCGGATGACGCGGAAAAAACATCGCCGCCGGTCCGTTGCCGTCGCCGCGGGCGCCGTGGCAACCAGCGCAGTGCATCGTGTAGAGCGTCTGCCCGCGCGCGATCATCGCTACGGGATTTTCGTTCGGCATCGCGGGCGGTTTCACCCGTAGGCGTGGCTTGCGGGCGACACGATCGAGATACTCGAGCATCGCACGCAGCGCCGCGGATTCGGTCGGGGCTCCGTCCGCCCCACTCACGACACCGTCTTTTGTGGTGTCCAACCGCGTCCGTTGCACCACCCAGTCCGCCGCTCCTTGACGCTCATACTCGGCGCGCGTGACGATGCCGTCTTGATGCGCACTTTCGTCCGCGGTGTCGTACTGCGCCACGAAGGCCGCGACGTCTTTCGCCAAGGGGTGGTCCGTGAACAACGACCGGTACGCCGGCATCGTTGCTTCCGACGCGACGGTACGGGGCGCGAACAACAGCGCCTTGCGCCACTCGCGCGACCGGAGCACCCGCGTCTGATCCAGCACCGGCCCGGCGCGGCGCGTTCCGACCAACCGCGGAAACGCCCCGTCTTTTTGTTGGCGATGGCACTGCCAGCACGCCTGCGTTGCGTAAACGGCGCGGCCCGCCGCGTTGTTCGCGTCGTTGCCGGCGGGCCCCTGCGCCACGACGAAAGCGCTCGCAACCCACAGGGAGATCAAAACGTATCGCGCCTGTCGCATCGACGTCATCTTACCGCTCGCCCACACAACCCGCGCATACGGAGCCAGGTCAATCGGGCGGCTTGGTTGCGTTCTCGCGCATACGGAGCCAGGTCAATCGGGCGGCTTGGTTGCGTTCGTGTTGACAGAGTGCGGCGCAGTGATCGCGAAATGACAGGATCTCACGCGCGCCGAGTGTCAACGTGCGTCGTCGGGCTGCACGGGCCCCCAAATTTGGTGGTGGGCTACACCGCGAGCAGACCGGTACGTCGGAGCGACTGCGAGTTTAGTCTAGTCCTGTATACCTGGCGGAACGGAACCGCCACCGCTCGCAGCGTCAAGCAGCCTGACGCGCGGAAGCAACCGCGTGGGCTACGAGATGTTCGTATTGGTCCGAATGCTCGAGCCAATGTCGATGGTCGCGCATGTCGCGTGACACCGTGGATTCGTTGCATCCAAGCAGGCACGCAATCACGCGCTGCGTGAGTCCCGACATCCGATAGAGCAACGCCGCGATCCGTCGCCAAAGGCGCGGGCGCGTTTGCGTGCGCGGGCTTTCGACTTTTGCTTGGAGCTGAATCACGATCGCGAGGACGTTCGCGCGTTTGACGGCCGGCTGCCACGGACGCGTTCCGTCGGCGAGCTTCGCCTTGCGGATCATCCAACGCATCGTGTGCGCATCGCGGACGTAATGCTGGGCGGCGTTCTCTTCTTCCATCGACTCCGGAATGCGGTTGCGCAACCGCTTCTCGATGGCGCTTCGAAACTCCGGATCGAGGCGCGAGCCAAATGCCTCAGCAAGCTGTTCTTCGCGCGTTCCTTCGCCTCCACGGCGATCGAGCTCGTCATCGATCCAGTCGGTGCTCAGCCACTTCGGACGATCTTCGCTCGCGATATGCGTTGCGCTCGACCACGCGTAGTCGGTTTGTTCCGCGACCATCTTGGCTTTGACCGCGTTGTCGTGAATGTAGGTGACGGCGTTGCGTCGGTACTCGAGATCGTGGATGCGCTCGGACAAAAACCGCCCGCGATAAAGCGGGCCGTCGCGCCGGCGCGTGCGGTTAAACCACCGCGAGTAGCCGAGCTGCACAGAGCGCATGGCCAGAGAAAGTTCAGCCTTGGGACTTCGCACGAGCAGATGGAAGTGCGTGTGCAT
>JAJFFF010000021.1 GCA_021776785.1 Planctomycetota bacterium
GGGTCCGAACTCTGCGAAACGCCGCCCCGCGTGATGGACATGAAGCCGTAGGGCGTGTACCGGTAGCTTGCCACGATAGACTCGTTCTGATCCGAGATCTCCACGACGGAGCCGAGAACGTTGAGATGATAGAACGACCGCGTCAGCTCTGAGGTGTTCAGGTCCGAGTCGTAGTCGAGTATGTCAGCCTGCTCAAGCATCGCTATATCGTCTACCTCGCCGTGATGCACGAAGCTTTGCTTCCAGTTCGCTGACCCGTCGTACGTGCACATCACGTTCGCGAGGTTTCCGAGATCGTCCTCGGCGTCGCGCGTGCACAAGAAATATCGCTCGATGGCTCCGCTCACGTCCTTTTCGACGCGGCGTCCGAGCGCGTCGTACTTGTACGAGGCCACGAGCGCGCTCGTCGACTGGTTCCGGACGTTCACGATCAGGTTCTTGTAGTTGTACTCAAACTTGAACGTGCCGTTCTGGGTCAGATTTCCGTTCGAGTCGTGGGTTTGCGACGTGCCTCCCACGCTCGTGTACTGGTTCAGGTTGTTGGTCGAGTAGCTGACGGTCGATGCGGATCCGCCGCTCGGCGTCGTCACCACCGTCGACCTGTTTCCGTCATCGTCGTAGTTGTACGCAATCGTCTTGACGTAGCTGTTGCCCGACGGACTGCTCGGATTCGACGAACCGACCCACACCTTTGTGAGACGCTGCATCTTGTCGTACTCGAACGCATCTCCGCTCGCGCCCGACGACCCGAAGCGCTCGTACAAGCGATCGTGCACCTTGTTGTATCCGTAGTCCAACTTCACGATCGTCGTCGGCGTACTCGTTTCGTGGTGAATCGTCGCGATCTCGTTGCGAAAACCCGTGTACGAGTTCGACTGGGTCGTGCCGTTTTGGAATGTGATCTTTTTGCGGCGCAGTCCGACATATGCGTAGCTCGTGATCGTGTTCGTCCCGTCCGTGATCGACGTCAGCTGGTTGATCGCGTTGTAGCCGAGAGTGAGCGAGAGGCTCGCTCCGCTGGGGTACACCTCGCCTGTGATGTTGCCGCGCGAGTCGTACGTTTTCGTGAACGACAGCGCTTGCGCCGGTTGCCCCACGTACTCCTGCGTTTCCTTGCGGACATGGGACGTGAGTCCGATCTCGCTGTACTCGTAGCTCAACTTGTAGTCGTCGTCCGCATTCGTAAGCACGCGGTTGAGCGCATCATAGGTACGCGTCTCCGACGTCGTCCCCAGGAATCCAGTGGCCTTGGTGACGGTACGCGATGTGTTGCGGTCCAGAAAGTCAAACACGTCGTCGATCACGTTGCCCGCGGGGTCGGTCACTTTCGTGACGTTGTGAGCCTTGTCGTATACGTACTGGACGTACTTCGTGTCGGGGTACGTGAGACGTGTGCGGCGATCGAGCGCATCGTAGAGATACGTGGACTCGTTGCCCCCGTCATCCTTGTGCGACGTAGGCCGGTTGTTGTCGTCAAATCCCCACTCCGTGACCTGCGCAGTCGAGAAGTCGTTAATCGTCGCGCCCAGCGTCAGCGCACGCTCGCGCTTGACGAGCCGATCGAGAGCATCAAAGGTCCAGCGGGTCGGGTTTCCCTCCGCGTTCTCCTTGAACACGAGATTGCTGCGGCTGTCCCATGAGTACTTCGTCGTAAGCTTGTTGGAGGAATCTGCGCGATCGGTCTCGACCCATTCGGTGCGCCGGTTGAGCGCATCGTAGGTCGATTCGTAGCTGTGGGTCACCGAGCCGCCTCCGTCGATCTCCTCGATGTCGAGGCCGGTGGAGTTGCCGTTGGCGTCCAGCGTGTAGCGCCACTCGTTCCCAATCGCGTCTTCGACCTCTGTCACCCGCTGCGCCGCGTCGTAACGATAGATCGTGACCGCGCTGGACGGCGACGTCCGTCGCGACAGATGACCGGTTTTGAGTCGCTCCCAAGTCGTCACCGCGTCCGAGTGCGTCGTCGCGCCCTCTTTGAAGAGCACGGACTGGCGCCATCTACGATTTCGTTGGTCGAACAGGTAGCTCGCACGCTGGAGCTCGGTTCCGGTTGAGTCTTTGCGCTGCACCTTGGTCACGTTGCCGGCTTTGTCGTAGGTCAGCTCGGTGTAGTGGCTAAGCGCATTCGTGGCCTTGGTGCGGCGATCGAACAAGTCGTACGTCAACGTTGTCGCGTTGTTTCGACCGTCCGTGACCTTTGTGAGATTGTCGTTGTCGTCGTACTCGAACTCGGTGTCGGCCGCGTTCGCATCGGTTTCCCCGTCGACGTGCTTGACGATCCGATCGCGCTCGTCGTACTCCCACTTCTCCTTGTTCCCCTCCGGCTTGGTCACTCGGATTCGGTTGTCGTTGCAGTCGTACTCGAGGTTGGTCGATCGCGTCGTCGCCGAGTCGATCTCCTCGGTGATCTTGGTCACGTTGTAGCGCGGATCGCGCTCGTATGACGTACGGATCCAGGGATTCGCCGTCACTTGGTTGCCGTCTTTGTCGATGTTTTCGACATCGCGATGCAGCACGCGCCCGCGCGGGTCGTAGATGAACTTGACCCGATAGCTAAGCGGGCTCGGCGCCTCGCGCTCGGTGAGTCGGCGCAACGCGTCCCATGTGAAGTTGTACGTCTTGCCCCGGGGGTCGTTGACCGTCGCGACGTTCCCGTTCCCGTCGTAGGTCACCGACGTTTCGAGATCCAGACCGGTCGGATCGATTTCGATTTTTTGGAGCAGGTACTTCTCGGCTGTGCCGGTCGCGAAATAGGTGAAGTTCGTCGCGGTTCCTTCTTCGTTGATCACTTGCGTGACCTGGCCGCGTGTGTCGTAGGTAAAGCTCCGCGAGCTTGCCTGGGCCGAGGGCGTGGTTACCGTCGGATTCGTGACCTGGGTCAGGTTGCCCGCGGTGTCGCGCGTGTAGCTCCATTGATTGCCGCGGGGATCGGTGTACGCCGTTTCAAAACTGTTGGTGTCATAAGTCCAAGTGTGAACCAGGTCCGTCGCGCTGGAACCCGCGATGTTCGCCAGCTTGTGGCGACGTTCGAGCAGGTTGCCGTTGGCGTCCCAACTGAAATCGACGCGGTTTCCTCGCGGATAGACCACCGAGGTCAACGCTTCTCCGGTGTAGGTGAATGACGTTGCATACTTCGAAGACCCGCCGACCAGCATGTCGATCTTCGTGACCTTGTTGCCCGTGTAGTAGTAGCGATGCACGTTGCCCCTGGCGTCCGTGATCGTCGTCACACCTGCGCCGTAGCTGATGCTGGTCGTGCAGCCGTCGATCGTGACGGACGCAACTTGATTGGTCGCGCCAACGTAGGCGACTTCGATCTTAAGCGGGTCGGTGTCGGGCGGTCCGCCGCCACCTCCTCCGCCGCCTCCGCCCGGGTCCTTCTCCTCTTTGTCTTCGACCGTTGTGATGCGACCGTTTCCGTCGTAGGCAACGTTGACCTCGGTTCCGATCGTCTGATCGGCCGTGGGCGGAGTCGTAATCTTCGTGATGTGGCCGCTCCCGTCGTACGTAAACGTCCAACTATTGCCGTCGGGATCCGTGATGTCCGACACCAGCTTGCTTGCGTTGTGCGTGAGCGTTGTGGTCTGCCCGCGGTCCGTTGTTATTGAGTTGACCTTGTAGTCGGTGTCGCACGTGTAGGTCGTCGTGTTGCCGTTGCGGTCCACGTACGTGGAGGGCATGCCACGCACATCGAAGGTGAGCGCGTTGCCGTGGCGGTCGGTCAAAACGTAGGGATCGCCGGCCGTGCCGGCGCCCGAGAGCGTGTCGTAGATGCCTGCGGCAGCAACAAATCCGCCGCTGCCATCGGGCGAGAAGGTGAACGAGCGGCCGCTACCCCAGCGAACCTTCACTGATCCGCCCGTTAGCGCCTCGGCCGTCGTCACGAAACTGAGCAGAGCGCCACCGCCGCAACCAACCTGAGTCCCGCCGGTCAGCATCCCGCGAAGGTTGAGATCCGCGCTGTTCCCCGGCGCCGTGTTGACCAGGTGACTTGAGTTCCCGGATGCGCCGCTGGAGATGCCGCGATTGCGCCAAAGGGGAATCGAGCCCTTGAGCTCGCCGGTGATCGGATTGAGCCCAAAGCTCGGGCCCGTGTCCGCAGCGATGTAGCAGGAGTCGCCGTTGTTGATGAACGGGTACGTCTCGTTCCCGAAAACATCCCCCCACGCGTAGTCTCCAACGGACGCGCCGCTCCCCCAAAACGGGTTGGCGTACGGATTAGCGTGCGCAGGCCCAGGCGCAATCGCCCAAAACAAACCAACGGTCGCTAGAGTCGTCGCGGCAATCCATGCACGCGCACGTCGCGCCTTCCATAACTTGCGCATCTTCATCCCCCGGTTCCTTTTGTGCAACTCAACAGGTTGCTGTCAAGTTGCGTTTCTCTTGGCACCATCGAACCTAACGGGACAGGTCCGGTCGTCAACACGTAAGTCGTACGTTAACGGTAGTTCAAGGAACAACGGCTACGGCAATCACGCTTGGGCAGGTTTCGTCACCATCACCGGGCGCGACAAAACGAAAAACACTTCGACGGAGCCGCGCGGTCATCCGCATTACCGAACGTCGAGACCCGAGGGAATCCAAGCGGCGCGCTCCTCCGCTGGGGCGTCAGCGCGGGATCGTCCGCTTTGGGTTTGGTTTGAAGTTGCGGACTGCTTCGAGGACTACTGTTCGGTCTTTGAAACCTAGTTGGAAGCCGTTGCGGTTCATTTCTTCGATTGCTTTTTCGGCGCTCCAGCCCTGGTATTGGCGGCGGTACAGCGCCGTCATGAGTCCCGTGCGGTGAATGCCCGATTGGCAGTGCATAAAGATCGGCCACTTCGCGCGATTTTCAACCAGGTCAAAAAACGCGTTTACGTCGTCGGGCGCCGGCTCAAGGTAACCACTCATGCGCAACTGCACCCACTCCGCGCCGATCGCTTCGACGCCGCGCTTCTCGCTCTTGAACCAGGTCTTGTGCGCGCTCTCGCCGCGCAGATTTAGCACCGTCTTCACGCCGTAGTAGCGATGTGTTTTTTGCAGCGATTCAGCGTCGGGCTGCGGCCCCACCAACAAAATCGGTTTGCCCGCATCCGTGCGGTCGATGACACGCGACGCGGAACAGGCCACGGAAGCCAGCAGGAAAAACAGCAGTGTTTGTTTCACGCGCTCACTCTATCTCTGTTCGCCGGTCGCGCCACACCCCTTGGCCCTTCGTGACATCGCGCAAGCTTTGATCGGTGTAAAGACGCCAGTACCGCCCCCGCTGCGCCATCAGCGAGCGGTGGTCGCCTTGCTCCACGATCTTGCCGCGGTCGATGACCAAAATGCGGTCCGCGGAGCGAATCGTCGAGAGACGGTGCGCGATGACGAAACTCGTGCGGTCCTCGAGCAACCGCTCGACGCCCGCCTGGATCTTCGCTTCAGTCTCGGTGTCCACCGACGACGTCGCTTCGTCCATGATCAGAAGCTGCGGCCGCGCCAGAATCGCGCGCGCAAACGACAACAACTGCTTTTGCCCGGTGGACAACCGCACGCCGCCTTCGCCGACCTGTGTGTCGAACCCCTTCTTCAACGCTTCGATGAATTCCACGGCGCCCGCAAGCCGTGCGGCCTCGGTCACCTCCTCGTCGGTCGCGTCCAATCGGCCGTAGCGAATGTTGTCGCGGAGCGTCCCGCTAAACAGGTGAGGCTGTTGCAAGACGACGCCGAGCTGGGAATGCAGCCACTCCAAACTTCGCTCGCGATACTCGACGCCGTCGAGATAAAGTCCGCCCGCGGTCGGCTCATAGAACCGGCAAAGCAGATTGACGATGGTCGATTTACCGCCGCCGGTCGCACCGACCAACGCGACACTCGTCCCCGGCTCGACCGACAGGTTGAAGGACTCCAAGATCGGGCCGCCGGTGTCATACGAAAAACCGATGTCGCGAAACTCGATCTTGCCGAGCCGGTTCGGGTAGCCGTCGGGCGCGAGCCCGGGTTGCGGCACGTGCGCCGCCATGCGCTGCTGCACGGCTTCGTTGTCCCGAATGGCAGGTTCGGTGTCGATCAGGTCGAGAATGCGTTCCGCCGAAGCCTGCGCCATTTGCATTTCCGCAAACCAGTGCGCCAGCTCCTGAATCGGCTCGAAGAACTGCTGGGCGTAGCGAAGAAAGACAACGAGCGTGCCGATCGTGATCCCGCCCGCGCGCACGTCATAGCCACCCCACACCAAGGCACCTGCCGTCGCCACGCTCCCGATCGTGAGCACGATCGGGAGATACAGGGCGGACAGCACCGCGTTGCGCACGGACGAGCCATACATCTCGGTCGAGAGGCCTCCGAACTCGCCGAGGTTTTGCTGCTCGCGGCGAAACGTCTTCGTCGTGCGCACCCCGGTGATGCACTCGTTGTAAGACGCCGTGATGCGAGAGTTCGTCTTGCGCACCTCGCGCGCCGTTTTCAAGATCCGACGGCGGAACAGTGCGCTCACCCAAAACAAGAACGGCAAGACCACCAGCACGGCCATCGCGAGCTTCCAGTTGATGATCAACATCGTGATCGTGATCGCGACCAACTTCGTCGTTCCCCAAGCCAGGTCCAACACGCCCCACGCCAAGATGTTGCTCAAGCGCTCGCAGTCCGACGTCATCCGCGCCATCAGCCAGCCGACCGGCCGCTGATCGAAGAACGCAAACGGGAGGCGCTGCAGCGTGTCGAATCCGTCACGCCGAATGTCATGCGCGACATGCGTACGGATCTTGCCGGCAAGCCAAATGAACGCCCAGATCCCGATCGCCGCCGAGGCGACCAGGATGAAATACAACACCGCATACAGCGTGAAGCGCGCGTCCAGCCCGTTCGCGGCCACATCGTCGATCGCCATGCCCTCGACCAAGGGCGTCGCGATGCCGCTCAACGCGACGGAGACGCCGCACAGCACAAGCAACACGACATCTTTGCGGTACGGCTTGGTGTAGCGCCAGAGACGCTTCCAGACGCCGAGCCGGAGTTGTTGAATCTCGACCGCTTCCTCGTAGTCCACTGCGGCTATCATGACTGCGCCTCAATCTCATCTTCCAACGCGCCCTGAATCTCCCAGAGACGCCGGTACGGCCCGGGTCGGGACGCGAGTTCTTGATGCGTTCCTTCCTGCACTACGCGGCCATGCTCCATCACGTAAAGGCGGTCGGCATGCGCGACCGTCGAGAGACGGTGCGCGATCAAAATCGTCGTGCGCTTTCCCGCGCGCTCCGCCAACGCCTCGCGGATACGCGACTCCGTTCCGGTATCGACCGCACTCATAGCGTCGTCGAGCACAAGCAACGGCGCCTCGCGCAACAGGGCACGCGCCAAGGCGACGCGCTGACGCTGGCCGCCCGACAACGTGACGCCGCGTTCGCCGACCGGTGTGTGATACCCATTCTCAAATCGTGAAAGGTCATCATGCACGCCCGCCGCCTGCGCCGCGCTATGCATGGTCTCTTCGGTCGCACTGTCGTCACCCACACGGAGGTTGTCCGCTACCGTCTTCGAATACAGAAACGGCTCCTGCAAGACAGCCGCCACGACGGCGCGCACCGCACCGCGATCGAGTTCGCGCACATCCACGCCGTTGAGGGTCAGCGAGCCTTCTTCGAAATCGTAGAGACGCAACAGGAGTTTGATCAGCGTGCTTTTGCCGGCGCCGGGCGCGCCCAACAAAGCGATCGTTTCGCCCGGCTCCGCACGGAGCGACAGGCCGCGCAGCGCCGGATCGTCGTCGCCGTAACCGAACGTAAGATCTTTCGCTTCGACGCGCATCGCGCCGTCGGAGATGCCGCCGCCCCGCGTTTCCTGGGGACTCGCAAACACCTCGCCGATGCGCCCCAGCGCCACCATCGCCTTGCCGAGATCGGCGAGCAGGCGCCCCGTCTGACGAAACGGCCAGATCACCATGTTGGCGTAGCTCAGCACGGCCACGAGCGTGCCAATCGTGATCGCGCCTTCCGCGAGTCGATAGGACCCAAACACCAGCACCGCCCCGAGTTGCGACATGCACAAGATGTCGGACAGCGACCAATAAAGCGCAAGCAACTGAATCAAACGATTGGTCTTGTCGCGAAACTCGGCGTTGGGCTTGCCGAACTTTTCGCGCTCGAAATCTTGCCGCGCGAACGCGCGCACGACACGCACACCCGTCAGGTTCTCTTGCAGCGCCGCCGACATCCGCCCCTCGGCTTCGTCGGCACGCAAGAAGTACGCTTTCACCTTCCCGAAGAAAATAAACGCGAACATCAAGATGAGGGGAAACAGTGCGATCGAGCCCCACGCCAACGGCACGTCGAGCGCGAAGAGCTCCGGCAACACCAGCACGACCAGGAGCGTCGAGCGCGCGAGATCCACGATCTGCGCGGCCATGAAGACGCGCACGGTTTCCACGTCGGACGAACACCGCTGCACGAGATCGCCGGTCTGCGCCTTGTCGAAGTAACTCAGCGGGAGCCGTTGCAGATGGTCGTAAAGCTCGTCGCGCAGGCGACGCACGACCCCCTCGGACGCCTGCGCGGCCCAACGCCCGCGCAGGTAATGAAAGAAGCCGCCGCAGGCCGTGAGCGCGATAATCGCGCCCGCCGCCGGCCAAAAACCGACCTCTCCATCGATCGCCGCACGAATCCAGCGTGGCACACGAAAGAGAAGGTGAATCCCGAGCGCCATCGCGACAATCGCACCCACAAATCGGGTGCGCTGTCCTTTTGTGCGCTTCCAAAGATTGCGCCTTGATTCAACGTTCACCGACCCACCTCTTAACCCTGCTCTAGTTTGACCCTGATCTAGATTCTTGCTGCCTCGCTCGTGGAAGTCAGCGGGTGGTTTTCGGCGCGAAATTGGGCACGAAAAAACCCGCTCAGATTCATGAGCGGGCTTCTCAACGCCTACGCGCTAGTGCTCGCTCACTACGGGGTGGTTACCCCGAAATCGATGTATGCACTGCGCGTATAAATCATGCTAAGAATCCTCCGTCGCTCGCGAGAATACGCGACAATGGTCTCTGTGCAACCCCACGCGCTGATTTTAGGCTCATTTTTTTACGCAACATCTGTGCGCGACGTCCGGTGTCGCCGGTTGAACGCACGGTCCGCATGATGATTCGATTGCTTCTGGGACTCGCGGTCGGGATCTCTGTCTTGAGTGGCGGCGCGGCGCATGCGGCCCCCGTCCCGATCGCTCATCTGCTACGCGGCAAGGTCATCGACATCGATGGCGACCGCGTAACGGTGCACTACGATTTTTCCAGCGAACGGCAGCTAGACGACTTCGAACTGGTGACGCCGCCGGGCCTCTGGAAGACCGGCGCGCCCCGGTGGGGTGTCGCCAACGGCCGGCTGTTTCTCCGTGCGACCGGAGCGTTTGCGCACAAAATCAAAGCGCAGGGGCTGATCCGCGCTCGCGCGGTTGTGTTGCTGGGGCAGCGGCGCGACCAAGGTCCTTTAGTCCTCGGCGGTCCCGACGCGTTTCTCTGCGCGGACCTGTTTGATCGCCGTTTCGAGGATCGCGGCGGGCTGTTTTTTAGCGTGTGCTTGCCCGCGCGGGACAAGGAGCCGCTCAAGTGGCGCTTGCTCGGGAAGCGCGCGCCCACCGACGTCGAGCGTCGTTTCCCGCTCGGCAAGTTGACCGAAGTCGAGATCCAAAGCAACGGAGACCGACACGACCTCCGGCTCGGCGCGTTGATGATGGCGACCGATTCGACCGGGCGCGCGCCGTCGATGCCAACCCGACGCTTTGGGTGGTTCGTTCGCAACGCCGGCGTCGAGATCGACGAGTTGACGATCACGCTCG
Source organism: Planctomycetota bacterium (assembly GCA_021776785.1). Taxonomy (GTDB): domain Bacteria; phylum Planctomycetota; class PLA2; order PLA2; family PLA2; genus JAJFFF01. Next base: position 9,778 of record JAJFFF010000021.1, read on the forward strand.
ACGTCGATCCGGTCTACCTCGAAAAACTGGGTGCCTCTCTTGTGCTCGCCGAAGCGGCGCGCGTGCGCGACATGTCGCCGGGCAAACTCGCGAACCTTTTGCGAAAGCAGCCGCTTTCGCCCGAAGCGGCGGCCGCAGCCCTGGCGCTGGGGCAAACCGGCGAGAAGGGGTTGAAAAAACTCTACTCGCTCGCGCGCCACCACATCCGGAAGAAACAACTTCACCTGGCGAAGCCGGTCCTCACCGCCTTGGCCCGCGGCAGCAATGACGTTGAGCTGCGCCATGAGCTGCTGCAAAAAGCGTTTCCAAAACGCGGCGCGTTCGACACGCAGCTTGTGCTCGCGACGCACTTGCTGCGCTGGTACGAAGCGAACCGCGCGCGCCTCATCAGCGCGCTGGGGTCGCGCCAACCGGCGGTCCGCGAATTGTTTTTCGCCATGGTGCGGCGCGATCTCTCCAACGCTGAGCTCAAGACGCTGATCGCGCATCCGGTGCTCGGTCCTTATGCGTACGAAGTGCTCAAGGACCGCAAGGTGGCGGTGAAGACCGACGGTTCGCTCGCACGACGCCGCGCGCTCGAAGCGCATTCGCCCGTCGCCGCGCGTGCGATGTTGGAAGACTTCGTCACGAACAAAGACTGGGATCTCGTCACGTCGCTGATGGATCTACTCGCGGACAAGGACGCCAAGGTCGCACGCGGTGCGCACCTCCTGCTGATGACGATCTCCGGCAAAGACCTGCCGCCGGACAAGGATTTCTGGGTGAGTTGGATGTCGGCGCAAGCGGACATCTGGGAGCCGCCGCCGCTCTCCTCGCCCGGCGTCGCGACGGCCGCCATTTTGCGCGGACGCGACTTCTTGCTCGCCGACCTCGCCGCGGACGGATTTTGTGTGTGGCCCACCAACCCCGATTTCGGCGGCACGCGCGTCGGCGCGACCGCGCTGGCCGTCGTCGCGCTGCGCGCGGCCGGAATTCCCGCGGATCATCCCGCGCTGCAAAAGGCGTTGAACAAGACACTGCTCGTCGATGGCGTGGCGTTGCGCGGCGACATGCAGGGGTACACCTACGGTCTCGCCAACCTCGCGTTGGCGCTGCGCTCGTTGGGCGGCAAGAAGTTCATCGAGCCGCTCAAGGCGATCTCGAAGATCATCGCGCGCGGCCAATTGGCGAACGGACAGTGGACGTATTTCTGCAAGGATCCCAAGTACGCGGCGTCGGCGCACGCCGGCACGGGCGACAACTCGAACACGCAGTATGCGATTCTCGCGCTCCGGGCGTGCTGGCGCACCGGCATCGAAATCGATCCCGAGGTCTGGAAGAAAAACCTCGCGTTCTGGCAGAAGGCGCGGAGCGGCCGCGGCGGCTGGGGCTACGGGCCGGCCGGATCGTCACTCCACGAACTGTCGATGACGGCCGCGGGCGTCGCGACGATGTCGATTTGCATGGAGGCGTTGCACGGCAACGGCGTCCGCAAGTTCGTCCGCGATTCCAAACGCATCGGCTCCGGTCTCGTGCGGCTGGGAGAGATCTTGATTCGCGACCATTACGACGACGCCGAGATCTACGCGATGTATGGCGTGGAACGCGCCGCGATCCTGACCGGCGTGAAGATGTTTGAGGACTTCGATTGGTACGGCGTCGGCGCCGCAAAGCTCGTGCGTCTGCAAAAGGAGTCCGGCGCGTGGGGCGATCCGATGGCGCGCGGCGTGACGAACGGGACCGGCTACGGCGAAGCGGTCGATACGGCGTACGCGCTGCTTTTCTTAAAGCGGGCGACAACCGGACTCCCGGGAGCCGACGGCAACGGTGTGGTCAAAGTGCGGTACGCCGTGCAGATGAAGCGCGAACGCATCAAGCGACTCGCGGAAAAGTAAGACGCGCCCGTTCCATCGCGCGCGCACGCAGCGCCGCGCGCGCACGAAATCGGGTACAGCCACCTACTCGATCGTGTCGCGCCGGGTTTTTGAGGCGACGTGCAGACGGCGCGGCATCACGAAGTTCAACACGTCCCAGATCGCGTCGGCGGCTTGCGTGTGGCCCAACCGCCCCAGCGCCACCGCGGCCGCTTCGATCGTGCTGACCTGCCCCGCGACGCGCGGCTTGCGCAGTACCCAGCGCGGACGAACGTCATCCGGCAGCGTCAGAAACGGGGCCGTACGCAGCGCTTCGATGCGCGTGGACATGCGCCGGGCTTGGCGCCACTTGGCGTCCAACAAAACAAGCGTGGAGATCGCTGGCGCGACTTTGGGTGTGGCGATCGTCGCGCCCGGTCGCGGAAACAACACGTGCACACCGTTTTTTTTGAGCGGCGACGCGTCAAACGGCTCGGCCCCGCGCGCGTAACGCAGGATCCGCGAGCCGGGCAGGAGCCGATGGAGCAGCGAGCCGGTGTTGGACTGGCTGTGTTCCTCCTTGGCGTGGCGCACCAAGATGATCTCGAGCGGGCAGTCGATCCGGGGCAAGGACGCGCACACGCACAGCCCCGGCGTCAGCCGGCAGACCTCGCAGCGGGCGTCGCGCGTGTAGTCGTCAACCGTCATCGCGCTTCTCGTCTCGGCCTACGACCTCAAAAAACCCCACTCGCATCGCCCTTTGATACCGCAACGACCCACATTTCCCGGATCCCTTCGATTTTTTCTTGTTCAACCGTTTGGTTGAATATATAGTTCCATCATGGCGATCAGAAAACGAGGTTCCAAGAGCACAAGTCGCTCCGCGCGTTCGTCGCCGAGCGGCGCCACACCGGACGCCGCGACCGCGCAGCTCGATGCGGTGTTTCACGCGCTCGCGGACCACACGCGACGGCGCGTGATCGCATTGCTGCGCGAAGCCGGAGAACTCAAGGTCGGCGATATCGCGCATGTGTTCGTCATGAGCCTGAATGGCGTCTCCAAACACTTAAAGGTGTTGGAGGCGGCGGGCTTGGTCCGGCGCGAAGTGCGCGGGCGCGAGCACTGGCTTTCGGTGGCGTGGGCCGGGCTGCAACCGGCGCACGGATGGCTGTCTTCCCATGAACCGTTCTGGCGCGGCCGATTGGACGCGCTGGCGCAGCATTTCGAATCGGATCCGAAACCCAAACGACGAAAGTCGAACCCGACGAAGTCAAAGAAAACCAAAACGAAAAAGAGAGATTCCCAATGATGACCAAACTCGATATCAAACTCACGAAGACCATCCCGGCGGAGCGCGAAGACGTCTTTTCTGCGTGGCTCAATGCTGAGCTTCTCGCGAAGTTCATGCGTCCCATGCCCGGCGGCACCGCCACGGCGAAGTGCGATCCGCGCGTCGGCGGCGCCTTCCACATCGTGATGATCGCGGGCGACAAGCAGTACCCGCACACCGGCAACTACACGGTGATCGATCCCCACGAGCGCCTCGCGTTCACGTGGATTTCGGACGCGACCAACCACACCGAGAGCCTCGTGACCCTTGATTTCAAAACGGTTGGCGAGAATGCCACGGAGCTGACGCTGACACACGCCGGCTTACCGGACGAAGCGCAGTGCGAGAACCACCGCACGGGATGGGCGACAATCCTCGACCTCGTCGAGAGCGTCGTCGACTAGTTCCGGCGCACTGCCGTCGGACCTCGCCTAACACATGCGGGCGCGTCATTCTCGGCGCGCTCGCATTCGTCCGCGCTACCCCGCAAAAACGCGGATGCCGTCGCTGGGGCCGCACGTAAGTCGTCGGGTCCCGCATCGTGCCGTCGCCGTCGGCGATCGCGAGGGCGAGGATGCTGTCGCGATCAAAATCCGACGTCGCCAGAGCGACCGGGCGGCAGCCGTTGCCACCGGCCCACTCGAACATGAGCGAATCCTCCGGACCCTCCGAGGAACGGTGGCCGACGAG
>JAJFFF010000022.1 GCA_021776785.1 Planctomycetota bacterium
CGGAATCGTCCGCTTACAGCGGAACAGGCTCGGGCCCCGCGGCCAACGCGGCGTTCTCGGGTGCCGGCGCGACGATCACGGGTAGCACCGCCACGGGCGGCACCGGTCGTGACACGAACTTCTGGAAGCAGGCTGGCTAAACCGCCAACTTACTTTTTGAAGTTGTCGCAAGGGGTCCTTTTGGGGCCCCTTGCTTCATTTGACCCCTTAAGCGAAGGGGCGGGTGTCCGAAAAGATATGCGGGATTTTCGAAGACGGACATTGGGGCCATGCGAGACAAGCGCGGATTTACATTGATTGAGCTGATGATCGTCGTGGTCATCATCGCGGTCGTTGCGGCGATCGCGCTACCAAACCTACTCTCGTCGCGGCTCAGTGCGAACGAGACGGGCGCCATTGCGACGCTGCGCAAGTTGCTCTCGAGCCAAGCGCAGTTTCAAGCGCGCGCGCTCGCCGACGAGGACAATGACGGCATCGGCGAGATGGGCGTATTCGCTGAGCTCTCCGGCGGCGTTGGCGTTCGTGGAGGGAACATACTCAGGCCCCTCGTCTTGTCCTCCGCCTTTCGCGCGGTCAATGCATCCGGCGAGCTTGCCACGCACGGCTATCAGTTCCGGATCTTTTTACCGGACGCTTCCGGCGACGGCATCGGCGAAGTGGCGGGCGGTGGCCCTCCGGCTGGCATCGATCCCGACGTCGCGGAAACGACGTGGTGTTGCTACGCGTGGCCGACGAGCTACGAGATGAGCGGCCTGCGCACGTTTTTTGTCAACCAGGGCGGCGACATCATCTTTACCGACAACCGCGCGTACTCCGGTCCGGGCGCGGGGCCGACACCCGGCGCGGCGATGGGTGGCTCTGGTTCTGCGAACTCGATTACAGCGGCCGTGGCGACCGGTGCGTCGGGCCGCGACGGAAATTTCTGGAAGCGTATCGGCAGCTAGCAACCCGTGGCGAGCTTGGAACAACGAGAGTCGTTCCTCGCCCTCGTGACGTTGCAACGAGCGGCCAAACGCTGCGCTCTCCCCGCCGGCGTCCTGTCGGATTGTTCATTTTCCTAAACCTTTGAGCGTCTGAACTCCGATAGGGGATCGGAGCGCGATCGGGGCCTTGGTCCCTACGCGAAATATATGGTCAGGAAGGTCAGCGTCATCGTGCCGGCCTTGAACGAGGCGGCGTCCATTGATGGTCTCATTCGTGAGATTTGGGCGGTTGCTGAGACACGCGCCGAGCACGAGCAATTCGAAATCATCGTCGTGGACGACGGGTCCACCGACGGCACCGGCGACATCGCCGCGCAGGCGGGTGCACGCGTCGTGCGCCATCCGTACAACATCGGCAACGGCGCCGCGGTCAAAGCGGGAATGCGCGCGGCCACCGGCGACGTCTTCTTAATGATGGATGCGGACGGACAGCATCGCCCCGAGGAGATTCCGATGCTCCTCGACGCGCTCGAGGATCACGCGATGGTCGTCGGCGCTCGGCAAAAATCCGGGCAAGCCAACTTCCACCGCCGTCTTGCGAACGGCGTCTACAACCGTTTCGCAACCTACGTCACCGGCAAGAAGATCGAAGATCTCACGTCGGGCTTTCGCGCAATTCGTGCGGGCGTCGCGCAGCGATTCGTGTATCTGCTACCGAACACGTTCAGCTACCCGACGACGATCACGCTCTCGTGTTTTAAGACTGGACTTCCGGTTTGCTATCGCCCGATCGCGGCGCGGAAGCGAATCGGCAAGAGCAAGATTCGGATCTTTCGCGACGGCGCGCGGTTCTTCTTGATCATTTTGAAGATCGCGACCATTTTCAGTCCGTTTCGCGTGTTCTTTCCGCTGTCCGCGCTGTCGTTCCTGACGGGCGCCGGCTGGTACGCCTACACGTTCGCCACCGCCGGACGCTTCACCAACATGTCCATGTTGATGTTCGTGCAAGCGGTGATGCTGTTTTGCTTGGCGTTGATCTCCGAGCAGGTTGCGCAACTGCGCTTCGACCGCAGCGAGCGACGAGGGGCGTCGTGAGGGTCCTCTGGTTCGGAACCTACAGCGTGGGTGGGGGCTATCCGCGAAACACCGTCCTCATCGAGTCACTTCGCGCCGTCGGCGTCGAAGTCCGCGAGTGCCACGTCCCCCTCTTCGGAGGAGCGCAAGACAAAGTCGCCGCCGCGCGCTCCCTTGGCGCATTGATGAAGACGGGGCTCCGTGCCGTGGGCGCGTGGGTTCGATTGGCGTTTCGCTTCTATCGGGCGGGACGGCGCGACATCGTCGTGGTCGGCTACACCGGGCACGCCGACGTCTACCTGGCGCGGTTGCTCTCGATCGTCTGGCGCAAACCGGTCGTCCTCGACGCGTTCTTGAGTCCGTACGACACGGTTGTGTTTGATCGCGGCATCGTGGCTTCCAACACACGAGCGGCGCGCACTCTCTTTCATCTTGAACGCGGTGCGCTGCGCCTCTCCGATCTTGTGCTGACCGATACGACCGCTCACTCCGATCACATGGCATCGTTGTTTTCGGTGCCGCGCTCACGCTTTGTTTCGATTCCGGTGGGGTCGCTGGTCAAGCGCCCAGCGCGTCGTCTTGCCGAAGCGCGTGTGCCCGTTGCCGTCGGCGTGGCCGGAGGCGGGGTCGACGACGAGTCCTCCCGCCCGTTCAGAGCGTTCTTCTGTGGATCGTTCGTGCCGCTGCAAGGCGTGGACTACATCTTGGACGCCGCCGCGCGCGCACCCGACATTGAGTTCGCGCTCGTGGGGGATGGACCCGACGGTGCGCGCGTGGAACGCGACGTTGCCGCGCGGAATCTCCCCAACGTTCGTTTCGAGCGCACGTTCATCGCGCGTGACGAGCTCGAGCGGCGGCTTGCGGAGGCCGATGCGGTCTTGGGTGTGTTCGGCAAGACCGCGAAGTCGCCGCGCGTTGTGCCCTGCAAGGTGTACGACGGCCTCGCCGCCGGGCTGCCGGTTGTGACCGGAGGCGGCGCGGGGCCCGCGGAGTGGCTGCACGACGGTCAAGACTCGCTGCTTGTGAGCCGCGATGATCCTGCCGAGCTTGTGCGTGCGCTTCGACGGTTGCGCGACGAACCCGGACTCGCGCCACGGCTGCGAGCCGGCGCGCGGCGTGCGGCGCGGGAACGATTCAGTCGTCGTGCCATCGGACAGCGTCTTCTCGAAGCGTTGCAGAGGGTCGTATGAAAATTGCGATCAACGGCCTTGCGGTCTCGCGCTCGTTGCCGGGGTTGGGACGCACGACGCTGCATACGGTGCGTGCGCTCCTCGCGGCTAGTGCCGAGCACGAGATCTATCTACTCCTTCCGCGGGACGCGCCGAAGACGCTCGACGTCGGTGGCGATCGGCTCCATCTCGTTCGCACGGATCTGTCGTTGGGCGAGCCGCTTCAGAGTGAGCCGTCGGACCCGCGCGAGCTGTCCGAATGGATCGACGAGACGATGGACGTTTACTACGCGCCCAGCTTCCTGCTGCCGCCGCTGAGCGGTGCGCGTGCGACGGTGCACTGCGTCCACGATCTCGCGTGGCGCAAGTTGCCCGCCAGCAAGAGCGAGGTGTTTCGCTCGTATCTGAACTACCGCATTCCGGAAGTGCTCGAACGTGCGGATCGCATCGTTTGCGTTTCCAACGCGACGCGCAACGATGTGGTCAAGCAATTCGGGGCCGATCTTGAAACACGCGTGCGCGTCGTACCGCTCGGTGTCGATCTGGCGCGCTATTTTCCGAGAGACGAAGAGACCACGGAGGCGGCCTTCGTCGCCGTCGTTGGAAGTTACGACGCTCGCAAGAACATCCACTCGCTGCTGGAGGCGTTCCCCGTGTTTCGCGCGCGGATGCGTCCGTGCCGACTGGTGATGGTGGGGCCCGCCGACGCGAGAGCGGCCAAGCCGCCCGCCGTAGACTTCTTGGGGCACCTGGATGAGGATGAACTCGCGTCGCTTTACCGGCGCGCGTTGATGGTCGTCCAGCCGACGCACTACGAAGGTTCTGGACTGCCGGTGCTCGACGCGATGGCGTGTGGAACGCCGGTCGCGTGCGCGGACACGGCCGTGTTTCGTGAGATCGCCGGCGACGCCGCGCACTATTTCGATCCCTACGACGCCAGCTCGATCGCAAGGGCGATGGACCGTTTGGCGCGCGACGAGGCGCTGCGTCAATCGTTGTCGCGGCGCGGTGTGGCGCGCGCGCAGTCGTTCCCGTGGGAAGCGAGCGCAAACAAGCTGCTCGCCGTCTTTATGGAGGCCGTGGCATGATCCGTGTGGCGCTTCATGTGGTGGCCGGATCGCGCGGCGGTCCGCGGACGTACGGCGTGGCTTTGGCGGAAGCGCTGGCGCGCCGCGACGATGTCGATCTGGTCGTGCTGACCGATCGCCCGCAGACGTTTCCTGGCATCCCAACGGTTCGCTTGCGCGGCCCCCGTCCCTATGCGGACCACGTCGTCGTTCCGCGCGTGCTCGGTCGCCTCGCGCCGGACGTGTACCACAACACAAAGAACGCGCTTCCGCGCAAGATCGCGTGCCCGTCCGTCGTGACGCTACACGACCTCGCGTACCTCCACTTTCCGGAGACGTTTGGTTGGTTGTCGCGCGCGTATCTCAAGTGGCATCACGAGCACGCGGCGAAGCACGCGCATCGCATCATTGCGCCTTCCGAGCACGCCGCGAGCGACATCAGCAACAACTTGGACGTTGCCCGCCATCGCTTGCGCGTTGTGCATCACGGCGTGGCGCCGGCCTTCCATGAAGCGCCGCCGGAGCCGACTCTGGATCTTCCGCGTCCGTACATTCTTTCGGTCGGCACGATCCAAGCGCGTAAGAACTTAGATGTTCTTGTGGAGGCTGTGGCTTTGCTGCGCGCGTATCGCCGCGAGCCGTTTGAACTTGTGATTGCGGGGCGTCGCGGCTGGAAGACGGACGCGTTTGATGCGGCGTGCCGCAAAACGCCTGTGCGTTTGCTCGGCGTGGTCGATGACAAAGAGTTGCCTTCGCTCTATGCGAATGCCGCCGCGTTTGTCCAGCCGTCGTCCTACGAGGGATTTGGGCTCACGGCCGCAGAGGCGCTGGCGACCGGTGTTCCGGTGATCGCGGCGGAAGCAGGGAGCCTGCCGGAGGTGGTCGGTGACGCGGGCATCCTGGTTCCGCCGCGGAGCGCCCCGGCGCTGGCGACCGCAATCGAACGAGTGCTGGACGACGGACCGCTGGCCGCGAAGCTGCGCGCCGCGGGATTGCGCCGTGCCCAAGAGTTTTCTTGGGACCGCTCCGCACAGGAACATCTCGATGTCTACCGTGACCTAAAGGACACGAAGGTGCCCGTGTGAGTTGGTGGCGCACAGAAATTGCACGAGCACCGCGCCTGTTCGGGGCGGTGCTCGTGATGGCGGTCGCCGCAGCGACATACGCCAACACGTTGGACGGCGGATTTCATTTCGACGATGGCCATCACATCACCGAGAATCCATACGTCCGCGACGCCGCGTTTCTCGACGACTTTTGGACGCGTCCGGATCTGTTCAGCGCGCTTCCCGGCCACCACATGTACCGCCCGGTCGTAATGGCCGCGCACACTCTCAACTACCGATGGGGCGGCTACGACCCCCTCGCCTGGCGCCTGACCGCGATCGCGCTCCACGTCATCGCAACGCTAGGTGTATTTTTGGCCATTGCGGCGGTCTCGGACCGGCTGAAAAGCCATCGTCCGCTGACCGGGGCCACCGTAGCCGCCCTTATCTTTGCCGCCCACCCCGTCCTTACCGAGTCGGTGAACTACGCTAGCGCGCGTTCCTCGTTACTCGCGACGGTCGGCGTTGTGTGGGCGCTCACGTTGCACTTCGCGGCCGAGAAACGCCGCCGCCCGTGGGCGCGGCTATCGCTCTGGGCGCTCTCGCTTAGCTCGTTTGCGTTCGCGCTATTCAGCAAAGAAATCGCGTGCATGTATCCCGTGCTGCTTCTTTGGTGTTGCCTGCGAACCCGCAGCCGCTTGGTGCCCGTCCTGCCAACGTTTCTGGTCTTAGGGCTCTATCTGTTTACGCGAGATCTGCTGTTGGGCAGTGCCGTTGTGGACTTCCAAGCGCGTGCGGCCGGAGTGGCGCAGGCCGATCCGTCGACCGGGGCCGGGCGACCGGTTCTATGGAACCTGTTCACGCAAGCGCGTGTCATTCTCCACTACCTGTGGCTTGTTGTGTGGCCGAGCGACCTCAGTGTGAATCGGCACGTGCGCGTGTCTTCGAGCGCGTGGGACCTGGACGTAATCGCGTGTGGCCTGACGATCATCGGGCTATGGGTGGTCGCGTGGCGGGAGCGCGTGCGCTTCCCACGACTGAGCATGGGGATCGTGTGGTTTTTCATGGCGCTGGCGCCGACCTCGTCGATCGTTCCGCTCAACCAAGTGATGAACGAACACCGGATGTACCTGCCGATGGTCGGCATCATGCTTGCCCTCGCGGCCGGCGTCTCGGTGGTGTGGCGCGGGCGGTGGCGCGGATGGCGCATGGCCGTGCCGATCGGCGCTGTCGTGGTCGCGCTCGTCGTCGTTTCGCACCGACGAAATCGCGATTGGTCGACGAGTGAAGCCCTGTGGACGGCGGCGGTGCGTGTGTCACCGGAGTCCGGCGCTTGCTGGAACGCTCTGGGAACACAACAGCGACTTGCCGGGAAGTACGACAGGGCACTGGCATCGTTCCAGCGGAGTCGCAAGCTCGACGAACGCGCGTGGGCGCCGCGTTTCAACCTGGGGACGCTCTACCTGCAGCGTGGGCACGAAACCAAAAACGAGGATGATTTTGTGCAAGCCGAACGGTGGTTGCACGAATCCCTTGAGGTGGAGCCGGATTCCGAGCGCTCCCGCTGGTACTTGGCCGAAACGTGGAACCAGATGGGGCGCGTAGCCGAAGCGGAGGCCGAGTGGCGCGCGCTAGCCGGCCGCAACGAACGGTTGCGCGTGATGACGCGCTTTCCGCTTGCGGGCTTGCTCGCGGAGCGCGGCGACTTTGCGCAGGCCGAGGCGCTCTACCGCGAAGCGCTGGAGAGTCCGCGCGATCCCGTGAGCGCCTATCTCGGGCTGGCCGAGTTGGCCGACCGCCAAAAGCAACCCGAGCAAGCGCTCCAGTGGGCGCGCGAAGCGTTGCGTGTCCGACCGCACAGTCCCTCGCCGTACGTCTATCTTGCGCATCGACACGCCGGTCAACCGAGCGCCGTTCGTTACCTGTTTGAAGCGGAGCGCCGCGGCTATCGCCCGACGCCGCGCGAGCGCAGCAAGATCCTCGCCCGCAGCCGGCCGTGACCGAGCGCTGCGCCTTCCATTTGTTAGGGTGACGCCGTGCCGTGTCTTGTACTCAACGTCTTCGTGGGCGAGGCGGAGCCCGTGCGCGTCGAGTTGGACGGCGAACACTTCGTCGTGGGGAGAGAACCCGGCGTCGCCATCCTGATCAAAGACGAGGTCGTCTCGCGGCGGCATCTGCTCTTTGCGTGGGTCGATGAGCGTTGGCTCGTCCAGGACTTGCATAGCGCGAACGGCATCACGCTGAACGGCGAACGCATAAAGACCGCCGAAGTGCGCGAGAACGATGTGGTGGGCGTAGGCGAAAACGGGCCGCGCATCGAAGTCGTCGCTGCCGAGAACATCGATCCGAGTGATCTCGATCGCACGCGGTTCTTTCGCCCTTAGGCGGTCGACGCTACCTCTCAGGCAGAGCCTAAAAAACAAGCGAAGCTAGGACGCACGCGGCGAGCACCGCGGCGGGCGCGACCGCGCGGGCCAACGCGCGCATGGTCACGCCGTAGGTGCGCGAGAGCCGGTGGGCGATGACGGACGCCACCAACGAACGCGCGGCCAGGGTGTAGATCACAGTGATTAGCCCGCCATATCGCGCGGCGGGAACGATCACGAGCAACGATGCGAGGTTGCCAAGCGACCAACGCATCTTCTTCCGCGCATCGCCGTGCGCCAGCCAAAGCGCGCCCGGCTGCGAGTTGAATCCGGCCGCCATCACCGCGATCCCAAACGGGACGAGCAGCGGACCGACGGACTGCCATGGCGGCGGATACAGAACGCGGAGGAGAACAGGGCCCAACCAGCACAGGGCGCCGCCTGCCAAGACGAGCGTCACGGCGTAGCCCCGTGTAATGCGGAGATACAGTTGCGCCGTTTGTTGCGGGTCGTTTTTTGCTTCGCTGAGGACCGGAAGGGCGACCTGATCGACGACCGCGTTGCATCGATCCACCAGCGTGAGGCTGTGGCGCAGACCGAACCGATACAGCCCGAGTGCGAGCGGCCCCAAAAACGTCCCGACGGCGAGCCGATCCGCTTCGCGAAAGCCGGTGTCGGCAAACCGGGCGCCGACGATGCGCCAGCCGTCCCGACGGCGCGGCGTCTCTCCGCCCGGTTGTGCGCGCGGAGCAAGCAACCAGAGGAGGGCTGCGCCGCAACAGGCGCCGAACAGATCGGAGAGAACGAGCGCCCACGCCCCGAGTCCGGCGCGTGCGGCGTAGATCGTGGCGCCAAACACCGCCGCCGCCACCGCGACGTCGATGCCGGCGAGGCGTGCAAAAGAAAGCGTGCGGGCCAGGCGGGCGCGTGCTGTGGCGGCGAGCCCGAGGATCCCCAGCGTCAGGACACCGGCGCGCAACAAGCTCGGTTCCAATGCGAGCCCGGCGGCGATCCAGGGAGCTAGCAGCCACAACGCGAGAGCCAGACCCCAGCCGATCAACGCCGCCTCGCGCGCCGCCCGCGCCTGATCGATGTGCCGTTGCTGGATGCAGAGGATGTGCAAACCGCCATCGGCGGCCGCGCCGGCGATCCCAACGACGATCGCCACGAGCCCCGCGATGCCGAACTCCTGCGGCGAAATCCACGGGGCGATGAAGTACAGCAACGCAAACGCGATCGCGATTTGGAGCGCCTGCGCCGTCAGACCCCATGCGGTGGCGGCAAAGAGCGTCCGGCGTCGCGGCATGTATGCGGCCACCATACCGATTTTGACGCCGCCCACGCATTCGGAACCGTGGCGGATCTCGGGTGCGCGCGGCCTACAATAGGAGCCGTGTCGCACGCGTCCGATCCGCGCCTACAGATTTGTTTCTGCCCACGCTGTGGAAGTGGCGACCTCGTGAGCGCGATTCCGGCGCGCGACGATCGGGAGCGCACGATGTGTCGCGCGTGCTCGTATGTGCACTATGTCGGGCCCGCGTTCGCGGCGGGCGCGATCTTGCACGACGGGTCGCGAATCTGCCTGGTTCGGCGCGCGCTCCAACCCGGGCGCGGACTGTGGTCGTTTCCCGGCGGATTTGTGGATCTCGGGGAGTCGCCGGAAGCGGCCGCGCGACGCGAGGTGTTGGAGGAGACGGGCTACGACTGTGTGATCGAGTCGCTCGTCGGCAACTACGCGTCGGTCGGTCCGCGCAACAAGCAAGTTGTGATTGCGGTGTACGGGGCGCGCGTCGATGGAACGGAGATCGCGACCCCGCCGGTCGCAGAGGCTCTCTCGGAAGAGGTGCTCGCGATCCGGTGGTTTGCGCGCGAAGAGTTACCGGGCGATGACGACATGGCGTTCGCGGGCACGACGCCGGCGCTACAGACGTTTCTTACGAGTTTCGGGACGGCGTAAGGCGCACGCGAAAACGACCTTCCGGCGTGTTCACGATGAAATGAACTTCGCGTGGCATCGAGTCCGTGAACGCCTGCATGACGTCGGAGAAGTCGGCGCGTTCGCGGATGGAGCGGCGTCCCCCGGGCCAGAGCACTTCGGTGATGACGTCGCCGGGGAGCAACCGGTTGCGCGAGTTGGCGGCGCCGGCGGTCGAGCCCGGCGACACACGCGTGACCACGACGCCGCGCGTGCGCGGATCCAGTCCCAACTCTCGTGCGCGCGTCGGCTCCAGCGACTCGACTTCGATGCCGAAGCTCGCGGTTTTTTCCTCGCCGAGACGAACGGAAATGTCGCGCGATTCTTTGCCCGTGCGCACCGAGATGTTTAAGACCCCACCCGGGCCGGTCTGCGCAAGGCGTGCAGCAAGGACGCGCGAGTCCTTCAACACACGCCCATCCACGGCGGTGATGACATCGTTGGCGCGGACGCCCGCGTCAGCGGCGGGGGAGTTGGGGACCACGCTGCGGACGATGATGCCGCCCTTTACGAAGTCGCCGCGTACGCCAAGAAACCCACGTTTGGCCACGCCGCGCTCGACGAGTGAGATGGCGATGGCGCGCGCCAGGTTGATCGGAATCGAAAACCCGACGCCGACGTTGGCGCCCGTCGCTCCCTGAATGGCCGTGTTGATTCCGACGACCTGTCCGTCCATGTTGACCAGCGGGCCGCCGGAGTTGCCGCGGTTGAGTGCGGCATCCGTTTGAATGAAATCTTCGGATGCGTTCGTGCCTCGACCGCCGATGAGTCCGGCGCGTCCGGTGGCGCTTACCACGCCCAGGCTCACGCTCGAGGCGAGTTCGTAAGGGGCGCCGATGGCCAAGACGAGCTCGCCGACCTCAAGCGCGTCCGAGTCGCCGAGCGGGGCGACGGGCACGGGCTTGTTGCCGGCGTCTAGAATCTTGATGACGGCGACGTCGCTCCGCGAGTCGGCGCCCAGGACACGAATTTTTTCGAACGTGCGCCCGTCGTCCATGTGCACGCTGAGCTGCGTCGATCCGGAGATGACGTGCCGGTTTGTGAGGATGTGCCCGCTCTTGGAGAAGACAAATCCTGAGCCCGACTGGATGACCCGCATCCCGCCGCGCCAATCGCGGCGGTAGCCGAGGATTCTAACGACGGCCGGACGCACCCGGCGAGTCGCTTGGATCATGGGCCGGGAAATGTCCTTCGCGGACCGTGTCGGCGGAAGCGGCTCGGCGACGAGTTCTTTGGGCGCATCTTCGCCGGAGGCCGGTTGGGGGCCCAAAAAGGCGGCAAAGTAGACACCGAGCGCACTGCCGAGAATCAGGAGAGTGAAGGCGCGTCGAAACATGTTCGTCTCCATCCTAACTCTACGTCTCCCGTCGCCCGGGCGGTTGTTCGAAAAGTGGCCTGGAGAGAGGATTTTGAGATGGATTGGGAGCAAACGAGCCTCCGGGATGAAACCGATTTCGACTCTTAGGGTGTGCAAGACCGAAAATCCGACCCCCTACACGGCGAGACGACGCCCGCGGAGCGCGAGGATGACGACGGTGCGATCCGGGCGGCGCTGAGCGCGTCGTTTTTGTCGCGCTGGTGGCGGCGCCTCGTCGACGCGGGACCGGCGGGGCCGGATCCGGATGGACTGGCGCGCGATGGACTGGCGCGCGATGGATTGGGGCGCGATCTCGGGGCGGCCGCCATGGCCGCCACGGGCGCCCGGGCGCCGACGCGCGTCGCGGCATTGCTTGGCTGCACCCGGGCCGAGGCCGCCTCCCTCGTGCGGGAGTTCGCGGCGATTGATCCAAATCAGGTGCGTGCGGACGCGCAAGCGGCGGGGGCCGACGTCGTCACGTGGCGCCGCTCGTCTTACGCGGACGGTTGGCGTGATTTGGCGGACCCACCGCCAGCGTACTTCCAGCGCGGGGCCCGTCGTTTTGACGATCAACCCATCGTGGGCCTGGTCGGTGAACCGCTCGCCGGATTTGATCCATCGTTGGTGGCGGGGCCCGCGCCCGGTTCGCGCGGCGCACTCGTTGCGGCGCTGTGTCGCGACCTCACGACCGCCGGGGTAGCGGTGGCGGCGACGGTCGAGATGCAGCTGGGCTGTGGCGTTCGCGCGGCGTTGGAAGCGCAAGGCGAGGTGCATCTGTTTTGTCGCGGCGGAATTGCTTGGACCGAAGCATCTCTCGGGTTCGGTGCCGGTGCGAATACGAACCAAGCCACGAGTGGCGCCAAGAGTGGCAACCGAACCGACGGCGCCGGACCCGCGGTTTGGATTTCGGAAGCGGCGCCGCGTTCGCCGCCGGGCGAGCGGAGCACCGTGGTGGGTCGGCTGATGGCTGCGTGGAGTAGTGCTCTCGTCGTGCTCGGCCCCGGGCCGACGGCGCGGGCCGCGATCGATGCCGCGGTCGATCTTGGACGCCCGCTCCTGGTCGTGCCCGACAGGATTGAAACGATGACGGGGCGGATGGCTGTGGAACTCATCCGTGACGGCGCCTTGCCCGTGGGGTCGGTGCTCGACATCTTTTCGGCGCTGGGGTTGGTCGGACGGACCTCGACGACGCTGTCGCGGATCGAGCGACGCTGCCTCGATGCGCTGGGTGACGACGGCGCGCGCTTAGAAGAGGTCGCGCGGCGCGTCGGGCTGAGCGCGCAATCGGCGGCGTCTTATCTCATCGCGTTGCTTGCGCGCGGATACGTCCGTCGCTTCGATGAGAGGTTTTTCGAAGAGCGGGCGCCGCCCTAACCGTCAGGCAACGACTCTGGCCCATGTTGCGGGCCCATGTTGCAGGCCCATGTGGCAGGCCCATGTTGCAGGCCCATGTTGCGGGCCAGTGTTGCAGGCCCATGTTGCAGGCGGTGGCTAGGAGGGAAGAATCCATTCCATGAGGAAGGAGAGCGCGAATCCGAACAAGACGATGCCAAACATCAAGACGAACCACGAGCGAACGGCGTGGCGTGCAATCACGCGCACTTCGTTGCGATGCGCGGACGCCGTCACGAGTGCGATGGCGAGGCAGATCGGCGGCAAGAACGCAAAATCCAGCAACGTGAGCGACGCGGCGAGTATCGTCATGACACGCCCTCCCGCTTCGGGTCCGTGTCCCATCCGTCGTCCCCGTCGGTTTTTCCGTCAGTAGTCCCGTCGGTAGTCGCGTCGTCCCGGCCGTCATCAAGTTCGCGCTCTGAGTCTTTGCGGTCCTTGCGGTCGGTGCGGTCGACGTAATCGCTTTGCGGGCCGTTCCAGCCGTCTTCGTCCCTTGACGCGCTCGAGTTGCCGGCGGAATCGGTCTCGTCGTCGGCATCCGGCAAGGCCGGTCCTTTGCCACTCATGGTGCAGGTCGACAAGAAGTCCATGATAACGACGAGGTTAAGGAGGCAGGCCACGCTGGTGTAAAGAAAGCCGAGTTGGAGATGCGGAACGTTGTGATCGAGTTCCCACGTTCCGGCCACCAGCCATGCGATCCCCGTGGGCAACGCGCAAAACATGTAGGCGAGGTAGTACACGCCGTCGCGGTCATAGTTGAATACGCGACCGTGGCCAAGGAATGCTCCGATCACAAACGTCGTGGTGATGGCGCAAAACAACAGGATCGCTTTGCCGCGCCGACCGACGATCCAGTGGCCCAAGCCCGGCACGAGCCACGCGCACAAAATGCCGGCGACGGTTCGTTCCGCAGAAATGGGCGGGTAGCTCAGGACCGGCTCTTCGGTTGTCGTGACGCCCTCGGTCCGGCCGCGTATGGCCTGACCGAGCCATGTAATGCCCACAAGCGAGACGATGATCGCCACCAGCGCGCCCCGGTTTTTGGGGTCATTCGACTTCGAGATCGAATAGATGACCGAGCCCAAAACGACAAATGCGACGCCGCCGGTGAGGCGGATCAAGCGTTGGCGCGGGTTGAGTTTCATCGGCGGCGAGTGGGGATTGGAGTGAGGGGACCGATTCGTCGGCAGTCTTTGTGCTGGGGGTGTCGCCACACCGTCCGAGGTGACCACGTTCCACAGGGCTTATCGGGCTCTACAGGGTTCTACAGGGCTCCACAGGCGAATTGGGCGAACCGGCTCGCTTATGACGATACGGGTACGGGGGCATTCACGGCGGTGGAAACGAAATTCCCCGCGCCCCAAGCTTCGCCGCCGTGTCCAAATTCCACGCCTTCAACGGTCGTGCGACTCGCCTCGACCCACGGCTCCACCGGACGTTCGAGCACGTTCTCGGGCTGTCGTGCCCGATGGGCACCTCCCCGGGCCGCGCAGGCCGCGCGGATCGCGCGTGGGAGCAGCGACAAGGCGCCTCCCGGTCCCGGCGAACGGCGCCCGCCGCCGGGTGCATGCGTCGGGGCGCGTGGGGAGCACCCCACGATGCCATCCGCGGCCGCGCGTGGTACGCTCCGCGACCCCCAATGGAAGGCAAAATTCGATTTCGCGTCCGCTACGGCGAGACCGACTGCATGGGCCGCGTGTACCACGCCAACTACCTCCAGTACTTCGAGTGCGGACGGGTGGAGTTGCTGCGTGACGAGGGGTTTGACTATGCCCGCACCGAGCGCGAGGGCTGCTACCTGCCCGTGATCGACGCGTATGTGAAATACCGCGCCCCCGCGTTTTTCGATGACGAGATCGAGGTGGCCACGCGCGTTCTCGACTACTCGTATGTGCGGTTGACGTTTGGATACACCGTCACGCGCGTCGCGGACGGCACGATTTGCGCCGATGGCCACACCGTGTTGGCCGCCGTCGATCAAGCGGGCGAGCCGCGCAAGCTTCCGGCCGATCTGCGGAGCCATCTCGCCTCGCTGCCTCTGCCGCCGGAGCGCGAGCGGCGCCGCGCGCGCCGTGGTACGGGGAGCCCGGGGAGCGCAGGGGCCGCGGCGCGCGACAGCGATTCCAATCGCGCGAGCCCGAATCCGAATTGAAGGAAGAGAGCCACGACTCTATGCGTCGAAACACCATGAGCGCCTGTTTGGACTTCATGCAACGACTCTTCGTTTCCCCACGCCGTGGGACCCACCGCCGGCAGCTCGTCAGCGTGAGTTTTTGTCTGATCGCTGCGGGACTCGTCCCGGCGTGCGAATCGACGAAGAAACAGGAGACGGAAACGTCGGCGGCCTTTCGCGCCGAAGCGGAGGAGGAAAACTCGCCGCTGTTTTCGTCCGACGAAGGCATTCGGCTCATTCGCAGCACCGAGCGCAACGTGAAGCACTTCTTGGAGCTCCGCATTCAGGGTGAAACGCAACAGATGTTGGCGGTTCGGCGCGCGATCAGCCGCTCGGTTGACGACAATTTCGACACGTTTCGCGACACCGCGCTGAAGTCGGAGTTCATCGTTCATCGAAACATGGCCGTGAAGTGCCTTGGGTTCTCCACCGACAACCGTGAGAAGGCGCGCGTCGCCCTCATCGAGCTCACCGAAGGAGCGGACCTGACGCTCGTCAAGAACGCGGCGCTTGGACTTGGACTTCTCCGTCAAAAAAACACCGACGTCACCGTTCTCGTGAAACTCCTGGCCCACGGCGACGTAGAAGTGCGGACCAACGCGGCCACCGCGCTCAAAGACATTTGGATCATCAAAGAGACACCGCGCGAACTCACGCCGCAATACTGGACCGCCATCGACCGGTTGATTTCGTTGCTCCATCAGAAGCAATCGATCCGCGGACGCCGCGCCGCGGTGTGGGCCCTCGCGAACTTGCGCCACCCCGACGTCTTGGAGCATCTCGTCTCCGGTCTCAAGGACCAAGATGAGTACGTCCAGATCGGCGGACTCTACGGCATCCGTGTTCTCGGCGATCAACGCGCGATTGAGCCCCTCCTTGAGTTTTTGGAGAACGGCCCGACGACGGCGACGGAGTCGTACGCCAAAAACGCTCTCGTCGCGATTGCCGTCCAAAGCGGATTCGCTAAGACGCCCTCGGAGTGCGACGACCTGGCCGCGAATCCCAAGGCGTGGCGCCAGTGGCTCATCGCCAAACGCATGGGCTAATGCGAGCGCATGAGCACGCGAGCGCATGAGCACGCGAGCAAGCGAGCACGTGAACGTGAGAACGTGAGAACGTGAGTGCGACGCCGGACGAATTCCGCGCAGCGATCGTCGCGGCGATCCTAAGCGAGCACCGCTGCGACGCGGTCTACCTCGATCGGGTCGCGGTCACCGAAATCGTGAGGGGCAAGACGTTGTGGGACGGCGACGTTTTCGTGTTGGGCCTGATCGGTCACGCCCGCGCGGCGCGGTGTTACGCGTGGATGGATCCTGCAAGCGGCGGCGAAGTTCGGGTCGTAGCGATCCTGCACGAAAACCACATCGACTCGCCGCGCAACGCGATCCGCGACTGGCTCGTCCGAGAGTTCAAGCGGCGCGCGCTCGAAACGATGAATCCGCCCGCCCCGGATATCGGCTGAGTTCGCGCGTGGTGCGAACCGCGCGGGTGGCTGGTCTTAGAGCGCCGCGGCGGGGTCCATGTCCACGACAAGATCGATCTTGCGCGTGACTTTTGTGCCGCGCGCGATCGCGCAGGCTTCCGCCAAGGCCGACGCGCTCGTGGAGAGCATCAGCACCATGAACCGCCAACGCCCGCGTAACCGTTCGAGAGGCGCTTTGGCCGGTCCGCGCACTTCGACCAGTGTCGTGTTGCTGTGGCGCCGTACGGAATCGGCGACGCGTTGCATCTGCGTCTTGGCGAGCGCCTGGTCCTCGCCGGAGACGACCAGCAAGGCGCATCGACGGAGCGGTGGCAAGCCCAACAGCTCGCGCTCCTCCAACTCAGCCCGCGCAAACTTCTCAAAATCATGTTGAGCAGCGAGCGCCACCGCGTAGTGACCTGGGTTGTAGGTCTGCACAATCACGCGCCCGCCCCGTTCACTGCGCCCCGCGCGCCCGGCGACCTGCGCGATCAACGAGAAGGTTCGTTCGTTCGCGCGAAAGTCGGGCAGGTGCAGCGCTGTGTCCGCGTTGACGATACCGACCAGCGTCACGTTGGGAAAGTGATGCCCCTTCGCGACCATCTGAGTGCCCACCAAGATGCGCGCCGCGCCGTTGCGGAACTGATCCAACGCTTCTTCAATTTGATCGCCGCGCGCCGTATCCGAATCCACGCGGACGTACGTCACACGCGGCCACGCACGCTCCGCCTCTTCGAGAACTTTCTCGGTGCCGCTCCCGACTTGTTTCAACGCCGCCTGGTGACACTCCGGGCACCGGTCCGGAAGCGGTGTCTCGTGACCGCAGAGATGACACGCCGCGCGACGCCGTCCCTTGTGGAAGACGAGTGTCGAGGAACAGTGGGGGCACGACAACATGTGCTTGCAGCGCCCGCACAGCACGAGCGTCGCAAACCCGCGCCGATTCAGGAACAAGATCACCTGGCCGCCCGCGTCGATCGCGTGTTGCACCGCAACGCGTAGCCGCGGCGAGAACAGGCGGCCGGGCTCGCCGGACATGTCCACCAACTCCACCGGCGGCATCGGCAACTTGCCTACGCGGTGCGGCAGCCTGTGCAGGACGTAGCGCCCGCGTAATGCGTTCGAGTACGACTCCAACGACGGCGTGGCCGACCCGAGCAACACCGGGCAGTGGACGGCCTTTGCGCGCACGAGCGCGACATCCCGCGCGTGATAGCGCGGCGTCGTCTCCTGCTTGAAGCTGTTCTCGTGCTCCTCATCCACGACCACCAATCCCAGGTGCGGCACCGGCGCGAAGATGGCCGAACGCGGTCCGATCACAACGTCCGCCTCGCCGCGCCGAATTCGCGTCCACGCGCGCCGTCGCTCGCTCTCGCTTTGCGCCGAGTGCAACACGGCTACGCGATCGAAGCGCGCGCGAAACCGACGCACGGTCTGAGGCGTGAGCGCGATCTCCGGCACCAAGACGATCGCCTGGCGTCCGTCGCGCACCGTCTTGTCGATCGCGCGGAGATACACTTCGGTCTTGCCGCTGCCGGTGACGCCGAGCAGCAGGTGTGTGCGAAAAATCTTCGCTTCGATGTCGGGGTAAATCGCGTCGAGCACCGCGCTTTGCTGAGGTTCTAATTCCGGCGGCGTTTCGCCGGTCGCCGCCGTAGCGGTCGCGAACTGCTCGTCGGCGTCATGCTCTTCGATGCGCACCATCCCTGCCTTCACGAGCGTCTGCAACGCCGCGCGCGAAATGCCGGTCTCGGCAAGCAACCGCGCCACGACGGGCGGCTTGCGATAGCCCTGCAACTCCTCCCAGAGTTCGGCGGCGCGCTTGGCGCGTTTGGAGAGGCTCTCGATCGTCGCCCCCTCGACGATGACCGCGCACCGCACCTTCGGCCGAGACTTCCGCACGCCGCCGGGCAACATGGCTTGGATGACCTCGCCCAGCGAGCAGCAGTAGTAACCGCTGATCCAGCGCGCGAGTTGCATGAGTTCGGCGGGGAGGAGCGGATCCGGATCGAGGATCGACGCGATGTCCTTGATGCGCGGAAGCTCACTGGTGTCCTCGAACGCGACCAAGTACCCGATGCGCGTCGTCGTTCGAAACGGAACGCGGACGCGCTGCCCGAGTTGCACGGACGCGCGGAGCCGCTCCGGAACGGCATACGTAAACTCCGTCGGCACGGGGAGGTCGAACGCAACGCGGGCAAACACGGGCCGCCCAACGTACCGCCGCCCGGCCCCTTTTCGCTCGTTCCGAATTCTGCTCGCATCCGACGCGCCCCGGCTGGCGGCCGGGCGGACGTCTCACAGAAACCGCACGAAATCGGAAATATCAGCGAAAAATCGTGCGGGTCTGCGTTCTCAGCGAGGGTTGGGCGCCCAGGAGACTGTCTTTATGTGTGCAGGGCCGCGCTATGCCCGAATCGTTCGATGGCCCGGACGCGCGGGCGCCGCCCGCCCTGCTCAGGCTCCGCCCGTGCGCGGGATCTGACGGACTTCGGCGTCTATGGGTAGTTCATTTGGTCTCGACCGCGACGCGTTTCGCCAGCTGTTTGAGGAGCACCGCGAGCCGATCTTTCGGTATCTGGTGCGGCTTTCGGGCAATCGGCACGATGCGGAGGACCTGCTTCAGGAGACGTTTGCCCGCTACTGGCGCAAGCAGGAGCAGTTTCGCGGCGAGGGCAGCATCGGTGGATATCTCCGCCGTATCGCGTACCGGACCTTCCTCAACGCCCGCAGCAACCTCTCGCGCGCCCGGTCGGCCGCTCCGCTCGAATCGGTCGAGCCGACGCTCGGGGAGCGGGGGCCCGCCGCGCGCGCCGAAAAGCGGGACTGGGAAGCGCATCTGCTTTCCGCCGTACGAAAAGTCGTCCTTGACCTGCCTGACTCGTGGCGAGACGCGTTCATTTTGTTCCGATATGAGGGACACACGATGAAAGAGATCGCGAGCCAGCTCGACATTACGCCCAAAGCGGTGGAAGCGCGTCTGGCGCGAGCGCTGCGCGCCGTTCGGGCGGGGCTTGGCGACGTTGTGCAGGACCGGGACGATCGCGCGTCGCGCGGCGACGATGCCTCGCGGCCCTCCGCGTCTCCGAAGAATCGCGGAACCGGGGGCGTTGTATGACAGGCCCCTGGCTGGAGCGGATGCGCGACTACGTCGGCGGAAATCTCAGCGTCGACGACGCGGCCGCGTTTCTGAAGTCTTGTCGCGACGACCCGGAGCGAATGGAGCTCTTGGAAGCCTACGAACTCGTCGCGCGCGCGCAGCCCGCACCGATCGCGCCTTCGACGACTACGTTTGAAGATCTCCCGCTGGACGACGTGCCGCTTGACGATGCTGTCGCGGCCGCCCAGGGATCGTCTCGTGCATCTCCGCCGCTCGCGTACCGATGGTGGGTTGCAGCGGCGGTCGCGTTGCTCGCGATCGGATGGTCGCTCTGGGCGAATCGCGATGCTGGCCTAGACGCGAACGAAACCGCAGACCGCGCGGGCGCGCGGCCCACGGTGACCCTGCAGGCGCTATACGATGACGCTCCGGTCCCGGACCGGCCGCTTGCGGATCTCGATGTGCTGCCCGACGACGCGACGGAGATGCGGACGGCGGATGAGCACGGACTTGTGTGGATGGCGCTGCTCGAGGACGCGCGCCACATCGCCCGCTTTTCAAACCGGCGCATCCTGTTGTTTGTCGAGTACCCGGGGTGCCCGCTTTGCTTGGGGTTTGCGCAAGACGAGTTTCAAGACGCGGAAGTGATTCGGGCAGCCGCCCCGTTTGTGTTGGTTCGATTGGATTGGCGCGAAACGCCGCGCGCGCTGCGGCACCGCCCGGCCGAAGGTTGGCCGCTGTTTTTCGTGCTCGATCCCAACGCCCAGGACTGGGACGCGAAGCCTTTGGCGACGCTCAAGGGAAATCGCGACGCAGCGGCGATGACTGAGTTTTTTAGCGCGAACGCGCCGGCGGCCGCGCCTCGCTGGGATGCATGGACCGATGCGCTCCAGCGCTTGCGTGAGCTCGCCGCGGACGCACCGTTGCGGGATCGTCTCGACGCTTTGGAGCGCGCGCGGACGATGGGCGGTGCGTTGGGCGACTACGCCGATCATGCGTTGGCTCGCGCGCACCGCGACGCGCAAACGGCGCTGCGCGGCGTGGCGCAGCAGAAGGACGCCGCGGGCCAGTTAGAGGCGATGCGCGGTTTGATGGACCGCTACGCCGGAACGCGCTACGCGGCAGACTTTGCGGCCGTTACGGCCTTTCTTGAAACGCACGGCGTGTGGCCGGAGTTGGTTGCTCCTCCGGGCGCCGCTCAGCGGTAGATTCGCAGGTCGGCGCGGACGAATTGGTCCGACCGAACGATCGCCGCGCTGAGTGCCGTCGGAACCGCAAGCGAGCGAATTTCAAACAGCGGCATCGACCAACCCATGGCCGTCGCGGCCTCCGCGCGAAACACGAACGCGCCTAGGTTTTTGGGCTGCAACACATCGCCGTGTTTTTGTTCACGCAGCCAGCGGCCGATGCTGAGTTCCGTCGCGCCGCGCGCACATCCGAGCGCGTGCCGCACGACCTGGTGCGCTTGCGATCCGATGGCGCAGTACCAAACGCCGTCCTCGCGGGCGACCGACAACGCGACCGCGGGGGGTTTGCGCGCGCTCGAGCTCAAAATGTGCGCGAAACGGGCCGGCGCATCGATGTTTGTCGTTCGCACTTCGGTTTTGCGATCCATGAAGACGTCAAATTCGTAGCTCTCGTCGCCGTCGATGAGCGCTAGTTCGTCCGGCGTTTCTTTGGAGCGGATCACGAACAGAATTGTGTTGGGCCGCGCGCGCAGTTTCGTCGTCACGATGGCGACGACCACCGCGGCATCGCCGACCTCAAGCGGGAAGCCGAGTTGTTCCCAGCCTTGCTTTTTGAGTGCTAAGCCGGCGAGAGCCACCGTGCTGTGGGGCGCCGCGGCGACGAGTTTGCCCATGCCGTCGGGCAAGGCGTGTTGCAGGGCGGTATCCGCGCGCGGTTTGAGTTCGACATCGACCCCGACGGGCTCTTCGCTCTTGCCGGGGCGAAATCCAACGAGCAGAGACTCAATCTGCGATGCCGCGAACGCGGCGGCGCGGGGCGGCCACCGTGCGATCTCGCGCCCGAGAACGCGGACGCCCTGCGGTTTGCGCGTCGGCTCGTGCAGAAACAGGTACGAGAACATGCGCTTTAAGTCGCCACCGTCGCGCGGCCGCCCGACCAACGCGATCGGGTACGTCGAGGCCTGACGGAAGAGCGGTTCGTCGTCGCTACGGCGCGGGCGGACGGCGGTTTCGCTGAGCGACAGGTAGTTTTGCGCCACGCGCTGGGGCGGGCGCAGCCGCGTGTTCTCGCGGTTGGTGAAAAAGGCCTCTTCGAAGGCGCCGAAGTCGGTGTACGGAAGGAGCCAGACGAGTTGCTGGTCGTGCGTCCAATACGACCCCACGGGACGCTGCTGCGCCACGCCTTCGAGGCCGGGGACGTTGGTCGGGCGGCCGATTCGGTCCACTCCGGTGTCGGCGTCCTGGCGCGCGTACGGCGCTTCGTACGACTCGCGCAGGTCGTCGATCGAGGCGTAAACGACCGCAAACGAGAAGTCGTCCGGCACGAGAGCCGCGATGTGCACCTGTTTGAGGTCGAAAAAGACAAAATAGACGAGGGCGACCCCGAGGAGGAGCAAACCGGTCAACGCCAGCGACATCGAACGCATGGCCATGATCTTAATCGTGACCGCCCGGATATCTTGGACTGCTTGCTGGCTCTTTCGACATCATGCGGTCCTGCGACGTGGCGCTTGGACCGAATCGTCACGTCGTTTCGTGAACTCGACGTGAGCGGTGTGGCGCTTCATCGTGGCGCGGAGCGTGATGAAGTGCGTGCGCTGGCCGCCTTGGCGCGCCGCGTTCCGATCGTCGCGGTGTTCGGGAACAAGCCTGGATTCGCGCCGCCGCTCGTCGTGGTGGATGGCGTGATTGCGGCCGACGACCGCGAACAGTCGCTCGACGCCTTTTGCCGTTCGTTGCACGCGATGCGCGATGTGCGGATTGCTGTGCGGTGCGGACCGGAGCCTGATGGACACCCGTCGCCCGACGAGATTGAGTGGATCGCGGACGCCGTGCGCCATGTCGGTTACTGGCACGACGTGGCGCGTGCCGACGAGTCGTACTTAGAGGCGGCCGGCAACCGGTTGTTTGGAGCGTCGTTTCATCCGCTCGAGTACGCCGCGCTGAGATCGTTGCGCGCGGCCTTGCCGAGCGGTGCGCCGGCGGTCGTCTCCTGCCCGACGGGGACGTCGCGAACCGAGGTCTTGGAGGCGTGGCGTTGTGCGCGAGGTGAATTTCGTGCGTGAGTTGGTTGTCGTCCGGCACGGCGAGTCCACCGGCAACGCGCAGGGCCTTGCGCAGGGGCGTCTGGACTATCCCTTGACCGAACGGGGCCGCGATGACGTGCGCGCGGCGGCCGCGCGCATGACGGAAAACGGTTGGACCTTTTCGCATCGCGTCACGAGCCCCGTCCAGCGTTGCGTGGAGAGCGCCGAGTTGTTGGTGGGAGCGCTGGGGGGCGCCGCGTTTGACGTCGACGAGGCGTTTACCGAGATCGATTGCGGGAGCGCGACGGGCCGACGCTACCGCGACGTCATGAAAGAGCATCCTCAGTTCTTTGAGCGCCCCGCGAACGAGTGGTTGGGATTCGCGGAACTTGGCGGTGAGTCCAACGCCGAACTGCTCGCGCGTGTCGGCGCCGGACTCGACGCCATCGGAGCAAGAGACCCCATCGCCCGCGTCCTCTTGGTTACGCATGGCGGCGTGTTCAAGGCCGTCCTCGCCCATCTCCTTGCGCTTCCCACGAACTTCTTCTTAGACCTGCAGTACAGCTCGATTCTCCGTCTCGTCCGCAAGAAAATCGGCGCACAAGAAGTGTGGGCGTGGAGTCACTTCATGCCCCCGCACAACGAAGCGACCGACACTTCTTTTTGAGCACTCTTGGCTCGGCGCCGGAGCCGGAGTACGCTGCGGTTGTGACTGACTCGCTTCCTCCCGCCACGTTCGAAGTCTTGGTTTCCACGTTCGCCACGCAGGCCGCCGTCGCGTTGGGCCAGATCCCCAACCCTGTGACCCGCCAGTCGGACCTGGACCTACCGCAAGCGAAGTTCGGCATCGATTTACTGCAGCTGCTCGAACAAAAAACCAAAGGCAACCGCAACGAGTCCGAAGACAAGTTCATCCAAGACTGTCTCTACCAATTAAGAATGCTGTACATAGACAAAAGCGCAAAGTAAACAGCCCAACCCCAACCCCCCCAATGCGGTACCGGGTTGGATTTTTTTCGCCATAAAAGATGTATTGAAAACATGTTAGGGCGTCAAGGTGCGGCATTTGTGACGCACTTTGGGCACTTTTGGGCACCCGCACCGTCGGTTTGAATGCAACAGTGTGCTGGATGGGCGCGAATCGGTGTTTCGCGGCCGTTTCCCCGCGAGCGCGTGGCCGGGAGTGCGGCGCCAATGCCGCACTTCGATAGCATAACCCGTTTGAATACAGGGTCTTACAGCCGAAAAAATCTAACCCGGTACCGCATTGGGTGGGGCGGCGAGGGGGAGTCTTACCACTACTTTTGTGCCTTCTTTTTGTTTTGAGTTTATTGTTATGGTTCCGCCGTAGTCGTCGATGATTCTTTTCACGATCGGCATGCCTAGACCCGTACCGGAGGTCTTGGTGGTGAAGCTTGGTTCGAAGATGCGGGCCATGACATCGGGCGGAATTCCCGTTCCGTTGTCTTCAATGTCGATGCGCGCTCGTTCGCCTTCTCGTTGCGCGCGGAGCGTGACGATCGTGGCGTCGGCCTGGCGCGCGTTTGTGACGAGGTTGATCAGGACGCGACGCAGCTCGTCGTTGTCGGCGTGTACGAGCAACGGCGCGTCGCGCACATCGGTCACGAGTTCGCTTCCGCCCGCCGCCGCGTAAAACGCCGCGACTTCTTGCACAACCGGCGCGAGGTCTAGAGCCTCCAGCCGTTGGTTGGGAAAGCGAGCGTACGCACTGAACGCGCCGGCGATCCGATGCAGCGCGTCAATCTGATCGAGGATCAGGCCCGCGCCGCGTTCAAACTCCTCCTCAAACGACTTGGGATCGTCTGTGTGAATGGCGACCAGGTTTTGCACCGTCAGTTTGATCGGCGTGAGCGGGTTCTTGATTTCATGGGCGATCTGACGCGCCATCTCGCGCCACGCGGCCGCCTTCTCGGCGCGCACGCGTAGATCCTGAGCCTCGCGCAGCTCAACCGTCATCCGGTTGAACGCGGCAATCAAGTCGCCGAACTCGTCGTGGCGCCCCTCGGGCAGGCGCGCATCCAAGTCACCGGCGGCGACACGACTCGTCGCTTCGCGCAACTCCTGAACGGGCCGCGTCAAAGAGCGCCCCAGCCAAAGCGCGAGCAAGGCCGTGACGATCGCGCTCAACATGTAGAGCGCAAGCAAGGGCGCGTTGCTCGCAGCAGCGTCCCGATCGAGCGAACGCCGATCCTCCAACGCCGGCGCGGCCAAGATCAACGGCTGCTCCTCGCCCGGTCGATCAAAACGACGATACGCGGCGCGCAGCGAAGCGCCGTACACAAAGGCCTCGACCCCCGAGTAATCGTCGCGATTTTCCAAGACGAGCGCGGTGTACGGCGCGGCGTCCAAACGCCGACTCAAGAGGCCCGTGTCCCAAATGCCGGGACGACTTGTCGCGACCAACTCCGCGCCGCGATACACGTTGATATCGACGAGGTGGTTGCCCGCAACGGTGGCGCACCATTCGTTGGTCGGCTCCGCGCGCCGCTGACGAAGTAGGGTGGCCGCGAGATCGAGGCGTCGATCCAAGCGGTCCCGAATCTGCTCTTCGTGGCGCTCCTCGGCGGCCGTCCGGTTGTGCGTGGCGAGCAGGAGAATCGTCGGCACCGACAATGCGAGCAGCACAAGGGCGACCCGATGCCGAAACAGCAGTCGCACAGCGCCACGGGCGCGGATGGCGAGATAGGTCATGTAGACCAAGCACGCGATCGCTGCTGCCAGCAAGATTTTGGCGAACACAAACGCGGCTGCCTGCCACGCGTTCTCGCGAAACAAAATGCCCGCAAAGCGATACCGGCCGTGCGCGACGATCAAACGAGCATCCTGATCGCGGTAGCGCGAACGCTCCTCGGCGTGGCCCGCCCGCCGTGCGCGCGCAAGCACCGCTTCAGTCGGCGTCGGCGCGTCCGCGATGGCGCCGGCGCTCGTCGCACGCGGCGTTCCGTCGGGCGCATACTCGACAAGCAACGCAGGCGGCGCGCCCGCACTGACCAACTGGTCAAGGGGCTCGCCAAACATCGCAGGGCGCAACTGAGCCATCAGCATGTCCCACGGGTCCGGAGCGAGAATGCGCACGATACCGGCCAACCGTTCGTCGCCGATGGTGCGCAGCTCGAAGTCGATCACATGAAACTGCACCGCCCGCCCGGCGCCCCGCCCTGAGAGACGTTGGTTTCCGAGCCGCTCGCGATTCGGCGGCCCGGGCAGCCAATGTGCGGGAGGGCTGTCATAGTCGAACGCGCTGACCAACTCGCCGGAACGACTCCACACCTGAACCGCGCACGGCTCGCCCGGTGTCCAACGCGACGCGCTCCAAATGCGAAACGCGACGTTGTGCGAGGGGCGTCCCTCCACGAGAATTTGCGCGACTTCGCGATCCACACCTTCGACGTCGTCGGTGGCATGCGCGGTCGCGCGCTCCAATCGCGCCTGCACGGCATCACTGCGCGCACGACCGAGTAGCTCCTGCGCGCGCGCAGCCGTGGCGTGCGCCGTTTCGGACCGATGGGCGTCCATGAGCGGGGATGCCGCCACGATCGCGGCGAGAAGCGTGACCATCGTTGCTCGTTCGGGCCGCGTTGCGCGCCTCTCGACAACAAACCCCGCGACGACGCATCCAAACGCGAGGACGAAGCCGTCCCGCGCGAACCAACCCGCCGCGACCGCGAGCGGCGCGAGCCACTGAAGGTGCGGATAAATCGAACGGAGCCACGTGCGCGCGTTGTGCACGAGAAAAAAGAGCGCGATCGTCAACAGGCAAACGGCGCTGAGAAGCATCGTTGCTTCCAGCGTCGGGATGACCGCAAGGGGATCGAACACGAGCATGCCGTCGATCCGCGCCGGTACGGAAGCGACCATGGCGCGAAACCCGCGCGGCGCGAAATACGATGCGACCAGCGCTACGCCCGCAAACACGTACACAACGGGCTCGCGCCGCATCCGCCGCGCGTAGCGCAACAAAACCCACATCGCGCCCAAAAGGGCGCCCGCCGTGAGCAGCGAGTCCGCCGGTCCCGACCAAAGCGGGTGGGGGCCGACATCGGGCGTCAGCCACGGCGCCCACGTCGGCACGCGCAACAACGCGGCGAACCAACGCAGCGCGATCATCGCGAGCGCAACGATGGCGGGCATCGCCCAAGACGACGGCGGTAGACGGTGCAGAACGCGTCGCAGCAGCTCCAGCGACAAGGCGGCGACGACGAGCCACAGACCAAGGGAGCGACGATCGCGGCGCTTGTGGTCGTCGACGCTGGCGCGCTCCGTCGCGGTTGGTTCGCGCATCGTGACGTGAACCAAGTCCGCGATCACAATCACGTGACGCGCGCGCCCCTCGTCGGCGTGATGAACCGGCACCGTGCTGCTGCCAAACCGCAGGCGAATCGAGTGCAGGCCGCACTCCTGCGCGATGCGGTCGGCCGCGCCGCGCTGCAGCGGAAAGCGCTCGCCCAGGGCCAAAAACGTCAGCGCAAGGCCGTCGCCAGCGGGACGAGACGCAAACAGAAGCGGATGCGCGGGATGGTCCAACACGTTGACGGATTCGCGACCCACCGACGACTGCGCCATCTCAAACGCGTCTGCCGTGTCGAACGTCCGCCCCGCCCAAGCCAGCGCCTGACCCGCACCGTCCAGCAGCACGACACCGTCCACGGCATGGTCGCGCGCGATCTCTTCGGCGCGCGCAAACTGCGTCGCGGCGTCCGACTCGCCAGCCAACCCCGCCAACTCTTCGGCGCCGGACTCCACATGATCGCGCCACTCCTGGAAGGCAGCCCGGAGACGACGTTCCGCTTCCGCAAACCCCGGCGGAGTAGACGTCGGCCAGACCAATGCCAGCAGACCGAGCACGGCCAAAACGGCCGCGACACGACGCATGAGCGTTTACTTTCCGGGCTTCTTGAGCCCGTACTTCTCGATTTTCTTGTAGAGGTTCGATCGCTGCATATGGAGCGTTTCGGCGGTTCGCTTTACGTTCCAGTGGTTGTCTTCCAAACGCCTGACGATGAAATCTCGCTCCGCGCGTTCCTTGAATTCTTCAAACGTAGCGACCGAGCGATACGGATCTTCCGGCGGCGCTTCGTTGCGCACCGCACCGCCCGCGGCCCGCGTCACATCCGGCGCATCGATCGACGAGCCACGCGCCAGAATCGCCAAGTTCTCGACGACGTTCTTCAGCTGGCGCACGTTGCCGGGCCAGTCTTCGCGCAGCATGAGATCTTTCGCCGCGACCGTGAACTCGCGCGTCGAAAGGCCGTTACGCTTGACGGCGTCCGCCAAAAACGCCGTCGCCAAGAGCGTGATGTCGTCGCCGCGATCGCGCAGCGGCGGACAGCGAACCTCGACGACGTTGAGGCGGTAATACAAGTCCTCGCGAAAACGCCCCTCGCGAACTTCTTCCAAAAGATCTTTGTTGGTCGCGGCGAGAACGCGCACGGTCACTTCGATCGGCTTGTTGCCGCCGACGCGCTCGACGCGGTTTTGCTCCAGCACGCGCAACACTTTGGCCTGCGCGGCGAGATCCATGTCCCCGATCTCATCGAGGAACAACGTGCCGCCGTCGGCCAGCTCGAACTTGCCTTTTTTCTGGGCGTGCGCGCCGGTGAACGATCCCTTCTCGTGGCCAAACAGCTCACTCTCCAGGAGGTCTTTCGGAATGGCCGCGCAGTTCACGTCGACAAACGGACCGTGCGACACCGGGCTCAGGTCGTGAAGCCGGCGCGCGACGAGTTCCTTCCCCGTCCCGTTCTCGCCTGTGATCAAAACGCGCGCGTGGGTGGGGGCGACGCGATCGATCGACGCGAGCAGCTCTTGTACCGGCTCGGACTGCCCGATCATCTTGGCCGCACCGCGTTCCTTGAGCGTTAGGTTTTCGCGCGCGAGCGACGTCTGCCGCAGGGCGTTGCGCGCCAGGACGAGCACCCGATCGCGATCGAGCGGCTTCTCGAGAAAATCAAACGCACCCTCGCGGGTCGCGGCGACGGCCGTGTCGATCGAACCGTGCCCCGAGATCATGACAACCGGTAGCTCCGGTCGATCGCGCCGCAGGTCGCCCAAGATCTCCATGCCGTCGCGGCCGGGCATCTTGATATCTAAGAACACGAGCCCGATGTCGTCTCTCTCCGCGAGGACTTGGAGCCCTTGGCGTCCGTCCTCGGCGAGCTCGGCGTCAATCTTGTCGCTTTTTAAAGTCATCCGGAGCGCTTCGCGCACGCCCGGGTCGTCATCAATGATGAGTGCCTTCATCTGTAGCCTCCTAACGGCCCGAGTGTCTCCTGAGGGGGACATTTTGGCCAGGGATTTACTGTCCACTTTGGGGTAAGGCAAACCGCGGGCCGAATCCGGCCGGTTTAGGGCGGCTTAGAGCGATTTAGGGCGAGTTCGCGTGGATTCGCGCCGAAAGGGCCCCGGCGTGCGTTACTGATAAGCAGAACTCCATGGCAGTAACAGGTGGCGAAGCCCTCATGCTCCGAATGGCAACCGGGGACGTGGTTGCGTTTGAGGAGATGCTCTCTTCGCATCAGGGGATGGCGTATCGATTCGCCTACCGCATCTTTCGCGACCGCCATATCGCGGAAGACGTAAGCCAAGAGTTCTTTTTTAAGCTGTTTCGCAACGCCTCACGCTACGAGCCCGCGGGCAAGTTCAAGACGTACTTCTACAAAGTGCTCAACAACTTGTGCCTCGACACGCTGCGGCGGATGAATCGCAAGTCGCTCCCGGACTTCCAGTCGTTTGAGAATCCGATTCTCGACGGCATGCCCGAGCGCGACGATCGCGGTGCGCCCGACGACCATGCGCGTGTGCGCGAAGAGCGCCGGTTGGTGCGCGAGGCGATTCAGCAGCTCCCGGATCCGCAGAGGCGAGTGATTGTGTTGCGGGAGTTGGAAGAGTTGAAATATCGGGAGATTGCCGAGGTCTTGGGGTTGAGCCTTAACGAGGTGAAGGTGCTCATCCATCGCGGGCGAAAATCGCTCCTCAAGATCATGCGGCGTTCTCCCCTCTTTGAGGGCCATGATTCATGATCAGTGACGAGATGCGGGAGCTTCTGTCGGCCTATGTCGACGGCGAGCTGCGCGGCTCCGACGCCGTACGGATCGAAGCGTTGTGCAAACGCGATCCGGCGATCCGGCGCGAAGTCGTGGACTACCGCAAACTACGCGCGCGGCTTCGCGCGTGGGACGAGGCGGACCATCCCGCCGACGCGCCCATGGGTTTTCGACAGCGGATGGTGGAGCAGGCGCATGCACAGCAGCGCGCGGCCGATCGACTGCGCGACCGATTTGGCGCGTGGTTGCAGCCGCTTCCGATCGCGGCTGGTTTGCTCGTCGCGACGGCGTTGGGCGTAACCGCGGCAGTGATGGGCGCGCCGGCGTCCGTCCAGATGCAAGACGAGCGCGCCGCGATCCCGTTGCCCGAGTCAGAACCGACGGGTTCGTTGCGCGTCAATCCCGGTGCGGAATCGCCGCCGCTGGAGTTGCCGGCCTCGAGCGTCGCCGACGCGGAGAGCTTCCGCGACGTCATGCGGCGTCGCTTGGACAACCGGATTGTGAACGGGCACGCGATGTCCGACGATTCGATCGCGCTGCAAGAAGAGATGAAGATGCTGGTCCTGGCGTGGGAACGCCGGCGTGCAGCCCGCGAACCGATGCCGCGTGAACGGCGCACGGTGACGGCTCCGGTCGACCCGCGCATGACCGCGCTGATGGCGCCGCTGAGCGTCGTTTCGGCGCCCCTTAGTGGTTTGGTGTTGCTGCGCCGCCCGCAGATTCCGGCGAGCGCGTTTGCCGCCGAGGTGGCCACGACCGTCGCGACCGATGCGGACGGCGAGACCAACCTGTATGTGAGTTCGCCGCAGCGCAAGCCGTTGATTATTCCGGCCGGGACGGTGTGGGTGGGGGCGCTCGATAAGAGTTACCGCACGCGCATCGCGACGCGGACCAGTTGGCTTAACAAGGCGGATCTGATCCCCACGGTTTGGGCCGACACGATCGAAGCGCCGCGTGGACGCGGTGCGTATGCGCGCAAACTCAGTTCGCAGCCGATCGTCTTGGGGCCGCGGACGCGACAGGCGTTGCTAACGCGTTCGGGCAAGGACCAAGAGGCGCGCGCGGTTCTGCAAAAGATCTACGGTTCGCGCCCGCTGCACGAGCTGATGGCGAAGAGTCAGCGTGCGCGCGAGCGTACCGTGACGCGCTTGATGCGTGCCCTGGAAGGCGATGGCCGCGCGAACGGGTTCGTTATCTTCTCCAAAGAGGGCAACGTGCTCGGCGCAGAGCTGTTCGGCAGTCGCGCGCTCATGCTCGAAATGGCGCCGCGTTTGTTGCACGGTTACCTGCTCGAATCGGGTCCGGTATCTTTGAAGACTTCTGTCGCCTTGCAGGCATCCGGCTCGCACGACACGATGCACAGTGCCCAAAAAATCTTCGAAGAGTTGATGGCCACGTGCTCCATCCGTGACGTCGCGGGCGGCTCGCGCGAAGGCCGCGACGACTGGCCCAAGGCGTTGCGCCGCGTCAACTTCGCGGTCGGCGGCACGATCCGCGGCCATGGTCTGGTCTTTGGCGACCGACCGGTCCACGTGACTCTGTTTCCGTAAGCGCGCACGCATCCCTAGAACCAAACCCGCAGCCGATTCGAACATGGATCGGCTGCGGGTTTTTTTGGGATGCGGTGATCGTGGGGCGGTGATCGTGGGGTAAGTGTCGCGCTGGGGGGCGCGAGATTCCGCGCGATTACGACCGGCTCTCGGACGGGCGGTCCGGTAGCGGGAACGGCTCGATGAGGTTGAGCCATTGGTCCAC
This sequence comes from Planctomycetota bacterium, assembly GCA_021776785.1. Taxonomy (GTDB): domain Bacteria; phylum Planctomycetota; class PLA2; order PLA2; family PLA2; genus JAJFFF01. The sequence continues at coordinate 31,141 of JAJFFF010000022.1, forward strand.
GTCGTCGTCCTCCCAGTCCTGAGCGGGGCGCATCAGATGGTCTTTCATCTGGCGCGTTTGCCGTGCGCACACGTGTTGCGCGGCACACAAAGACAGGATCAAAAGCAAGAGGACGAGCATGGTCACTTGTACTAACGCCGATCAGCCCCATTTGGTTGCGTAGGGAGCCAATTTGGCGTCTAAATCGGGGTTTGGCGCGGCTTTTGGGCTCTTGGCCTACGGATCGAGGACGACTTCGCCGGTCGTGGCGACCCCGTCCATGTGGAGCGCGATCACCGCGCGCCGCCCGATCAACGCGGCGCTGCCGGTCACGTCGGCGCGCGTCTCAAACGTCAGCGCCAGGTCCAGGTGACCCGCGGCGAAGACGGCGCCGTTTCGTCCGCTCGGCAGATCCGCGACCATGTTTGCCGCGATGTCTTCGCCGATGAGATGCAGCGTGCATCCGGTGAAATACTGGCTGTCCAAAACGCCCTCGATCAACGTGCCGCGATCCGCGTCCGACACGAAATCGAGTCGACCGTTGCACGTCATGAAGTTGGTTCCAGCGTTCACCGTTACTTCGACGCGTTCGACGTCGTTGGAGGCGACCGATGCGAGGCCGTCGCGGACGTAGCGAACCAAGAGTCGTAAGCCGAGCGTTTCGTTGTCCACCAAGCGCGTCGTGCAGATCAAGGTATAGACGCCGTCCGCATCCGGGCCCTCTACGCGACAACCTTCGCGGGCGGCGTGCGCCTCCAGTGCGTCCGCGTCGCGGAGATCGGGAAGGGCCGCGCAGAGGTCGGCGGCGATCTGCAACACGCTGAGCGTGCGCGTCACGCAATCCTCGCGTACGTCGTCGGCGGCGAGGTTGGCCGCTTCGACGGCCGCCGTGTCCGCACCGCCGCCCGCACAACCCGCAAGGGCGCGCAGTGCGCAGGCAACGAACAAGACGACAAACGAACGCATGTTTTAATTTCCAAACAAAAGGGGGCGAGACAGACCGGGTGCGCGAATGGCGTACCGAGTGTGCCCTCATAGCCCTCTCGAACCGACGTTCCGATTCTAAGAAGCATGACCTAGCGAAGAAAAGCCCAAACAACTGTTGTTTCGCGTTCCACTCCGTCGTCGGCGCGAAAATTGGACGAAAGTGCGGCGCCGATGCCGCACTTCGACGCCATAACGAGCCCACCAAAAACAACTTACGACAAAAAAATTCCAACCTGGTACCGCCTTGGGGGGGCCGCCTTGGGGGGGGCCGCCTTGGGGGGGGGGCCGCCTTGGGGTGGTCGGTGCGGCGTTGGGTGCTGGGTGGTTGCGTCGCGGCGGTGGGTTACTTCTTCCAGGACTGCGTGATGTTTTCTCTTAGCCAGCTTGACCACGCGGCGCCGTTGGTGAATTTTTCGCCGTTGCAGTAGGCCGTGAGCGCGTTTTGGAGCGGCTCTTTGAGAAGGTCTAAGCGGACGCGCTCTTTTGTCGTGCGCCCTTTGCCCGCGGCTTTGGATTCGGTTTTGACGTAGGTCTGCACGAGGATCTTCGCGACGTTTTTGCGCGTCTTTTCGTCGACGGTGTTGTACGACGCGGACCCTTGGATGGCGGCGGCGGCGACCTCGTCGGTTTTGTCGTGCACCATTTTCATGATCGTGGACAAGGCGCGGGTGTCGCCACACGCGCCGAGCGCCTTGACGATTTCAAGGCGCAGGTCATGGCGCTTGCCCTCCGCCTTGTAGCGTCGATACAACGTCGAAATGCCGCGCCCACCGCCCGCTGCGAGACACGAGCAAATGCCGCGATAAAACTCGATCCCCTTCTTGTACTTACGTTCGAACCCGCGATTGAGCGTGCGGACCACACCGACGGCGAGCTTGGCGCTCATCTTCTTCATGACCGGCTTGAGCTTGGCCTCGATATCGCTCATGTCATTCGACGACGAAACGACGCGGTGGCGGAACTGAACGATCGCGTCAATCGCAACGCGGTCGGAGTTCGCCGCCGCAACCGACGTCAACAGGACCAGGGCAACCCATGCACGTGTCATCTTATTTCTCCGTGTCCGTCGGCGCGGGGAGCAACGAGCGATCGGCTTCCGGGTGATAGAAAAACCAGCTCCTCCCGAGACCGATCAACGTAATCGTCGACTCCTTTTTGCCCGCCGTTGTATTGAGCTCGAGCTTGGCTTTCGCCCAGTGGCCGAAAAACGCAATGTCGGTGACCTTAAACGATCGAATCGGCGCGCCGAGGAGGTCGGGCTTGCGCCGCGCCCGTTCAAAAAACCGCGCCAGGGCATCCTTGGCTCCGTCCGCGTCCCGCAGTAGCGGCGAGTACGAGTTCCAGTAGACCTTGCGGAAGTGATACTCGTTGATTAGGTGACCGGTCGCGCAGCATTCATCGCAAGCTGTGCCGTCGGGGTAAGAACCCTTCCCTCGGCAGAGCTTGTGCCGCGCGTGCAGCTTGTTAGGGCGTCGCGATTGAAAGTGCGCACGCAACGCGGCTTCGATTTGCTTGCGCGCATACTTCTCGTGATCGAGCCCAGTCGCGATGCCCAAGTCGCGGTCCACCGGCGACGCGGGCGGCATGCCGTTCTCGAAAGCGAGCGTGCCGTTGGTTTCCTCCGCGCGATCGACGGGGTCCCTTTCGGGCGACTCGTTTGTGGGCCTCTTGGGACCTGGCTGCGGATCCGGCTTGGGCGCCGGTTCCGGGGTCCCGTTGTCGGGTTTATTTTTGTCCGGCGTTTCGGCGGGTTTCTCTTTGTCCGGGGGAGCGGGCTTTTTCAAGCGCGGCTTCAATCGAAACTCGATTTGAAATCGCATCTTCTGCATGTACCGCGCGGCGACGGAAAGCTGATGGATCACGCCGCCGTGCTCTTCGATATCGAGCGCTTTTTGCAAGAGCGCGCAGCCGTCGTCCATGATCTTGACGGCTTCCGAAAGCGCGTCGAGTTGCTTCTCGCGCGGAATGCGGTCGAGAATCCAGTCCTTGTAGACCGTGGTGCCGCGCTTGATCATCGGCATCGCTTGCGCGACGAGTTTTTGCGCCTTGCGGCTCTTGAGTCCGCCACCGGCGCTCACAAGCCCAGCGCAAAGAACTCCCGCGAGAATGATTCCCCAACCCGATTTCACGCGCTCATCCTAACGGACGGCATGCATCGGCGCAGAACGCGGTTACGCGCGCCACGCGTTCATCGGTGGAATGCGCGCCTTCGAGGCGCAGAACCGGGCAGGAGAGGCCCGCGAGCCAAGTCTCATGCCGCGCCTGCGATCGGCCTCCCTTGTCACCGGCCTCATACGATCGCGCCCAGTCCAAAAACTCGGCGCTCTCTCTCTCAAACTTCGCGCGATCGGTTCCGGCCACCGCAAAACGGGCCTGCTCGCGCACGCGTAGGCGCTCTACGCGAACGGCCGGCGGGACGTACAGGTAAACGACGAGATCAAACAGCGCCGGGATCGCCTCGCTCCATCCGTCGAGCGAACCCGATTCGATCCACGCGTCATGCGCCGACAGGTCAGCCAACAACATCGCGTCGCGTTCGCGGGGAGCGCGCTTCACGCGATACGGCCACGAATCGGTCCAGAAGTAGAAATCGCTGTCGAACCGCGGCACGCCGAACGCGCGCGCAAGCGCCCATCCCAGCGTTGTTGTGCCGGCGCCCGAGGGGCCGGTCACGTGAATGCGTTGGATGCGTTTTACCGAAGCGGAACGTTCCACTGCGCCAGTCTACGACGCAGGTACTCCGCAAGCACGGCGCGGGAGCGCGTCGGACTTCGTTCGTTGATGATGCCGATGACATCGCCGCGCGCGTCGAGCACCGGACTGCCGCTCGACCCCTTGGTGACGATCGCGTCACTTTCGAGGTATCCCTTCGCGACGCCGGTGGGATCTGGCAACGCCAACCGCAACACGGTGCCGACGATCTCGGTGCGTTCGCCGCCGCCCGGATGGCCGATCACGCGCACCGACTCGCCGGGGCGGGGCAGCGACTGGCGCAACGTGAGGTACGGCATGGCGCGGGGCGCCCCGCGGATGCGAAGTACGGCCAGGTCGCCGCCCGCATCGAACCCGACGACCTGGGCGAAGTAGAGCGTCTCGCCCTGCTCGACCGTGATGTACTCGTCATCCAATCCGCGCGACGCGACCACGTGATGGTTGGTGACCACGTACCCGTCCGCGCTCACCAAAAAACCGCTGCCGCGACTCTCCGAGAGCTCCAGTGCGCGCGGCGAAAGCAGTTTCTGGCCGTGATGGCGCACGCGCACGATCGCGGTCTCCGGCAGGCCGGCGCGGAGGGACGCGCCATCGTCGGTGTCCCCGACGGACGCGCGACTTCGCCGTTCGGGCGCGCCGCGGCCGGTCGGTGTGGCGCAGCCCAACCCAAAAAGGATCGCGAAAGCGCCACACACCATGAAGGGACTCGCCCTCCGACGTTGTAGGATGCGCGCCATGGGCCGTGCCATTCTCCTCACTCTAGTTCTACTAACGACAGTCGCCGCCGAAGAGGCGCGTTGGATTCGCTATCCGGCCATTTCGCCGGACGGTCAATTGGTCGCGTTCAGCTATCGCGGCGACATCTGGGTTGCAAGCACGAAAGGGGGCTCGGCGCGCGCCGTCACCTCGCATGTCGGGCACGAGACCCAGCCGATTTGGACGCCGGACGGGAAACGCTTGGTGTTTCGTTCGGAGCGCCACGGCAACTTCGACCTGTTTCACGTCTCGGTGGACGGTGGGGACGAGGTGCGCATCACGCACCATTCGGCCGAAGACCGTCCGTGCTACGTGACCCCGGACGGCAAATCCGTTGTGTTTTCGTCGCGACGGTTAGACGCGCCGCGCGCGGCACTCGCGAGCCCACGCCCGAGCGAGCTGTACCGCATTTCGTTAACCGGCGGTCAACCGCGCCAAGTCTTGACGACGCCCGCCCTCAACGCGCAGCTCTCGCGCGACGGAGCACGGATTGCGTACGAAGATCGCCCGGGTCTTGAGCACGAGTGGCGCAAACACCACGTGTCGTCGGCGGCACGCGATGTTTGGACGTTTGAGGTGCAGTCGGGCAAGCACACCAAGCGCACGACGAACTTTCGCGGCGAAGATCGCAACCCGGTATGGGCCGCGAACAACGGCCTCTATTTCCTGAGCGAGCGCGCCGGCAGCTTCAACGTGTTTTATAGCGACGGGAAGGCCGCACCGCGCGCCGTCACCGCGCACACCACGCACCCCGTTCGTTTCCTGTCGATCGCCAAAGACGACACGCTGGCCTACGCCTACGACGGTTCGGTGTGGGTCAAGCGCAAAGATGGTGAGCCGCAGCGGTTGTCCATCGACGTCGCCGCGGGTCCGCGTTCCAATGCACGCCGCGTCGAGTCGTTTCGCGAAGGCGCGACCGAGATGCGCGTCTCGCCGGACGAGAAAGAGGTCGCGTTCATCGTTCGCGGCGAGGTTTTTGTCGCTTCGGTCAAGCACGGCACGACCAAGCGCGTCACCAAGACGCCGCAACAGGAGCGCAACCTTTCGTGGGCGCCCGATGGCCGCACGCTGTACTTCGCAGCCGAGCGACGCCACTCGTGGGACCTGTATTCGGTCACGATTCGCCGCAAGGAGGAGTCGCACTTTTTTTTGGCGACGGTGCTCGACGAGGCGGTCGTGCTCGCGACGGCGGCGGAGGAGTTTCAGCCCGAAGTCGCGCCGGACGGCAAGTCGATCGCGTACGTTCACAACCGCGACGAGATCCGGCTCCTGGATCTGGCCACCAAGAAGACGCAGGTTCTCGTGCCCGCGGCGCGCAACTACTCGTACGCCGATGGCGATATCGATTTTCGTTGGTCGCCCGACGGTCGCTGGCTCGCGCACACGCTTCTAAACGACGGCGCGTGGGCGGAAGGCGTCGGCGTCACGTCGATCGAAACGCGCGAAACCGTCAACATGACCCGCAGCGGCTATTGGTGCGGCTACGGTCGCTGGAGTCCGGATGGGGCGTTTTTGGCGTACGTGTCCAACCGGTTCGGGCGGCGCAGCCACGGCAGCTGGGGCAGCGACGGCGACATCCTTGCCATTGACCTTACGCAAAAGGCCCATGATCGCGCGAAGCTCTCGGAGGAAGAGTTCGAGTTGCTCAAAGACAGCGAGGACGACGGCGACGAGAACGAAGAAGCCGACAAAAAGGGCGACGACGAAGAGGCGCCCAAGAAACGTCGCGGTAAGAAGGACCAGAAAAAGAAGAAGATCGAGCCGATCGAGATCGAGTTCGACAACCGCGATGAACGCGGACGCCGGTTGACGTTGCACTCGGCCGATCTCGGTTCGTTCGCGATCGCGCCGGACGGTGAGTCGATTGTGTACTGGGCGCGCGTCGGTGAAAAGTGGGACGTCTGGATCCACGAGATCCGCAAGCGCGAAACGCGCAAGCTCGTCGGTGTCGGCGGTAGCAACCAAGGCGACGTCGTGTTCAGCGAAGACGGCGACAAGGTGTTTCTCCGCTTCCCGAACGGTACGCTCGGTACGGCGGCCGTGCGTGGTGGTGGCGGCGGCAGTGGCCGACGCGGCAGCGCGCGCGGCGGTTCCGGCGGAGGGGATCGCGAGACCATCAAGTTCCAAGCCGAGATGGAGATCGACGGCCCCGCGGAGCGGCGCTACATGCTGGAGCACTGCTGGCGTCAGTCCAAGACAAAGTTTTATCGCGCCGACATGCACGGCGTGGACTGGGCGGCGATGAAAGCGCACTACGCGCAGTATCTCGATCACATCGTGGACAACCACGAGTTCGCCACGTTGCTCAGCGAGATGGTCGGCGAACTCAACGCGTCCCACACGGGATCGCGCTATCGCATCCCGCAAGACGGCGCCGACCAAACGGCGTCGCTGGGCCTGCTGTACGAGATCAACAACGAGGACGGTCTGCGCGTCGCGGAGGTTTTGGAGCGCGGTCCGTTCGATCGCGCCGGCAGCCATCTGGCGGCGGGTTGTTTGATCACGCACATCGACGGTGTCGAGATCGTCGAGGGCGTGAACCCGCATGCGCTTTTGAACCGCAAGGCCGGGAAGCGTGTTCTGGTCGCGGGCGTCGAAGCCGAGGGCGCAGAGTTTTCCGAAGTCGTGCGGCCGATCGCACTCCGTGCGGAGTACGACTTGCTCTACCGCCGATTCCTCAAGCGCAGCGAGGCATGGGTCACCGAATGGTCGAAAGGGACGCTCGGCTACGTCCACATCCGCGGCATGAACGACGCGAGTTTTCGCGATCTGTTTCACCGCGTGTTGGGACGTATGGGCAACAAGAAGGGGTTGGTCATCGACACGCGCTTCAACGGCGGCGGATGGTTACACGACGACCTCGTGAAGTTCTTGGGCGCCAAGCGTTATTCAACCTATCAACCGCGCGGCAAAGAAGCCGGCGCGCTTGGCGGCGACCCGAGCTTTCGCTGGACCAAACCGGTCATCGTCGTGCAAAGCCAGGCCAACTACTCCGACGCGCACATCTTTCCTTACGCGTTTAAGACGCTCAAGATCGGCAAGCTCGTCGGGACACCGGTGGCGGGCACGGGCACGGCGGTTTGGTGGGAGCGCCTGATCGACCGTTCGTTGCACTACGGCATTCCGCAAGTCGGCGTGCGCGACGGCAACAACAACTACTTAGAAAATCTCGAGCTCCAACCGGACATCGAGGTCTACAACGATCCGAACGCGCGCGCCGCGGGCCTCGATAAGCAGCTCAAGCGCGCCGTCGACGAGTTGCTCAAGGAGCAAAAGTAATGGCCAATGTACTCGCGTTCGCCGGCAGCCTTCGCCGCGATTCTTGGAACAAAAAACTTGTGCGCGCTGCGGCGGCGGGGGCGACCAACGCGGGCGCCAACGTCACCCTTATCGACGTAGCTGACTACCCGTTGCCGGTGTATGACGGCGACCTCGAAGCGAGCGACGGTTTGCCTGAAAACGCCAAGAAGCTCAAAGCGCTGTTTGGTCAAAACGATGCGCTGTTGATCGCATCCCCGGAGTACAACGCGTCGATCACGGCGGCGCTCAAAAATGCAATCGACTGGGTGTCGCGTCCGGACGGTGACGAGCCCCCGCTCGCCAGCTTTGCCGGCAAAACCGCAGCGCTGATCGCCACGTCACCGGGCGGGCTCGGCGGGTTACGCGGTCTCGTGCATGCGCGCGCCATCCTGAGTTCGATTCGCGTGCTCGTGATCCCCGATCAGATCGCGGTTGCCAAAGCCCACGAAGCATTCGACGAAAGCGGGCAGCTCAAAGACGCGAAGATGCGCGCCCGCGTCGAAGCGATCGGTGCGGCTCTCGCCGCGACCGCGCAAAAACTGAGTTAGCGCAGGACATTCCGCGCTACGATGCCTTCGATGGCGCGCCTTGGAATCGGAATCGTGTTGGCGCTTCTAGGCGTGGCGTTTTGGTCGGCGCGTCCCGGCGATAGGGAGCGCCAGCGATCGGACGTGAGTAACACGAGCGCGCCGCCGACCGTGCGGCCCAGCGTCGAGCGCGAGCCCTACGATCCACTGCGCACGTATGCGACCGACGAGATTCGACAGCTGGTTGCCGATCTCAAAGGCAACTCCGACACGCGGCGCCGTCTCGCTCTGTTGCGACTCGTCGAGCTCGGACCCGAAGCCAAGTCCGCACTTGCTGACCTCGTAGAGAGCCTGGATCAAAAAAAAGGCGGCAAGTTTCGTCACGTGCGCGTGGAACTGGTAGCCGCGATCGTCGCGATCGGCCCCGCAGCCCACGATGCCGTTCGCGAGTTGCTCTCCAAAGTCCACTACCGGGCGCGAAGAGGCGCGCTTTCGATCATCGAGCAGTGGGGACCTTCTGCTCCGGAGTTCGCGCCGTTGCTCTTCACCCTTGCAAAGCAAGAGCATGACGACTACACGGCCAGTTTGATCGGACGCGCCCTCGGTGCTCTTGGCGAGACGACGCGGCCTGATTTCGTGAAATGGTTCTCGTCCGACGCTTGGAGCTCGAGTCTCGCAATCGGATATCTCGCGGTTCAGGGCAAGCCGGCGGTGCGGGAACTGCGTCCCTTCTTGAGCGACACGAGAGGGCGTTGGCGGGTCGGGCACGCACTCGCAGAAAACCACAACGTGGTTGCAATCGAAGATGAGGTGTTTCAGACGATTCGGCGGATGGGAGACCAGACACCGCTCGCGATTATGGAGTTCCTATTCTTCACAACGAAGCCGCCTGAAGATCTAGCGCCGCTTGCGGCGCTCTATGTCCAGGGTCCCACGCGCAATTCGATCATTGGGGACCGCGGCAATCGCACCGTGCTGCTGGGAAGATTCGGCGAGTCCGGGAAGCGGGAGCTCATAACGATCCTGCGGTCCGACAGCAACGCGGATCGCGCCGCGAGAACGCTCGTTTCGGCGTTCGGAGCGCGCGACGAAGTAGCGGCGCGATATGCCGACAAGATGCTCGCAAACCCAAACCACAAACACAGCGCGATGGACTTGCGCTTGCTCATGGAACTCGATGCGTTCACGCCGCGACTGACCCAGATGTTGGGCGACGAGATGATGAAACCGCGCAACATCTGGAGGGGTGATTTGTGGCGTTTCCTTTATCGGAACGATCCCGACTACGCAAAGCGCCGGCTCATAGCGTTTCTCGACGACCCCCACACATCCCAGCACGAGATCAAACGATGGTCCTGGTTGATCGAAGCGCGCGACGAGGAGATTGCCAGTGCTGTGAAACGTCGGTTGCCGGGCGATCGTGCCATCGTGGATGTCGAGCAGGACGTCGCGATGGTTACGAAGATGATTCGAAGGGGACGATTCGACGCCGCCGACTCGGTCGAAGCTCTTGGGGCGCACGGCGCGTTGCTTGTTCCCGTCATTCGAGAAGTCCTGCGGGAACCGAATTCCCGACACTCATACACAAGGATCGCGATGTTCCGGTCGGTCGCTGCGATCGGATTTGCGGCGCACGCCGCGGCACCCGACATTGAGCCGTACCTTACGGACGTCGGTGGCCCCACCCGCGGGTACGCACACGTGGCGATGTTTCGAGTGACCGGCGTGCAAAAGTACATGCGCGACGCAGCGCGGGATCTGAATTCGACGGTGCGCTACCTGATTTACAAAGATCTAGGGACAACCGGATCTTGGGCTGTCCCGCTTCTACTCCAGGGTACGCGCGATACCAATCTGAGAAACGCGCGCGTCGCGATGGCGGCACTCAAGAGCCTCGGAGTCGAGGGGCGCGAAGCAATCCCGGAACTCCGTCGCCTGATCGCTAACGATGATGCGAACGAATCGCTGCGCATCGGTGCCCGTAACGCATTAACGGCGATCGAAGCCAGGTAGGCCTCGACCGCCGCTTATGAGTAGTCGTGGATGAGGGCGTAAGAGCGCTTAGTTTTCGAGCGCGGCCCAGGTCGTTGTGATCGTTGCGTCGATCACCTCGTCGCCGTCTTCGTCGATCAACAGCTCGACGTTGACGTTGTCGAGTGCGTTGATCGTCACGGTCGAACCGTTCAGTCCCGTGACGCGGAACGTGCCCGTGTCGGGGTTGGAATCGATCCCGCCGCTCACCGTCGCCGGCGTTTCAAACGAGATCGAACCGCCGATGATCGAACCGTAGTACGTTCCGTCAAACGTCATCGCGTACGTGTTCGCGCCGGTGTCTTCGGTGCGCGAAAGTGCGAAGTCAGTCCACGAGCGCGAAACCGAGAGGCTCGGGCCACCCAAGTACGCCGCAAGGGACGTACCCGAGATCGACGTCGTGTTGGCATTGCCGTCCGGCGAGCTCGCGCGCACCGTGTAGCTGCCATCGACGCGGACAAACGCCTCGCCGAGCGTGAACGTGAAGCTCTGATACGACACGTCGAGTTCGCGGACGAACGCGGCACCCGGCGTACCGGAAATCTCGGTCGCCGTCAGCGTCACCGTGCCGGCGAACGAGAACGTGATCCCGAAGATCTCAAACGAGCAGTTGTTAAACGTGTAGATGATCGAGTCGCCCGTCGAGAGAACGCCCAAGGGCGCCACATCGTTCGGCGTGATCGAGGCGCTGCCGCCTTGGCAAAGCGCGGCTTGCGCTTCGGCATCTTCAAATAAGTCAGCGAACTGCGTGACGAAGTCATCCATCTGCAAGAGGAAATCTGTCGTCAGCGTCGCTTGGACAGCCAACGTCTCCGCGTTTTGCGCCGAGACGGTAAGCGTGCCTTCGGTACTGCCACTACAACCGACCAGCCCAATCATGAGCAGGCCCGTCAGGCAAATTGTCTTTAAGGTCATGCCTCGATATCGGCGGACCGCGAAAAAGACCGAAGCGTCCCAACTGTCTCACCCGCCCCGATCCGACACCCTGGGCGTAACGCGTTGGCGATTCCCTGTTTAGAGAGCGCTTTCGGGCAAAAAAAGTCGGTTCCGGGGGATTTTGCTGCGCGTTTTTGCGAGCGTGGTCCGTCTGGTCTGTGATGCAAGCGGAAGTTTCAGCGGCGATGGGCGGCGATCACGAAGCGTTTACCCGGCTTTATCGCCGGTATGCACGGCCCGTGTTCTTAGAACTCGTGGCGCGTTTGCGGCGTCGTCACGATGCCGAAGACGTGTTGCAGCAAACGTTCGTCACGGCGTGGCGGGCGTTGCCGCGATTGCGCAAACCGGATCGCTTCGTGCCGTGGCTGTTTCGCATCGCACGCAACAAGGCGCGTGACCACATGCGTCGCGATGGCGCCCGCGGGCTCCGTCTGCACGATGTCGATTTGTTGGCTGCGGTGGGAGACGACACGCAGCCGCGCATCGACGCGGTCCGCGACTTGGTCGCCGGGCTCAAGCCGCGTTCGCGCACGATCGTGCTCTTGCGCGCCGTGGAGGGGTGGAGCGCCGAGGAAGTCGCGCGCTCCCAGCGCATGAGCGTGTCGACGGTGCGGCGGCACTACAACCGCGCGCTTGCTCAACTGAGAGAATCACTGACCAGGAGAAAGTCCGATGACGAAAAACAAAAAAACCGAACAACTCGTCGCCTCAGCATATGAGCATCTGCATCCGTCCACGAGCGTCGAAGACGGCGTGCTCGCGGAGTTGACGCTGGAGCGCGACGGCGCGCGCATGACGGCGCGCCTGTGGATGGGGGTGGCCGCTGCTGCGCTCTTGGGCGCGACGTTGCTTTTGGCGCTCGCGTTTCGCGGCGGAGACGCCAGCTCACCCGACCTGCATGTTGCGGGGGAAGGCGTCGCGTTGCCGGTCGTGCAACAGCCGTTGGCGGCGATCCGCAAAGCGAAGCGATCGATCCAGGTGCGCGTGACCGACACGGGGCAGGTCACCGTCCGTGGCGATCAAAAAGAGAACGCGTGGCGCAAGGTTTCGCTCGAAGGGTTTACAAGCTACCTCCAAGAGTTTGCCGCCGCGTACACGTCGGGCTTGAAATGGAAGCAGAGGAAGGCGAAGTTAGCGCACGTGCGCATCATCATGGCCGTAGACAAGAGCGTGTCGTGGCAGCACGTGCAATGGCTGATGCAGGTCTGCGCCGAGCAGTCGTTTGGCAATATCGCGTTTGAGTTGATGAGCGCTGACAAGAAACGGTTCCTCTTTGACGCGTCGCTTCCAACTGATCGTGGCATCGGTCCCATAGGCGACGGGATCGAAACGGTCGATGGCGAGATGATCGAAGAAGAGATCGAAGAGGAACCCGAAGAAGAAATCGTCGAAGAAGAAATCGAAGTCGTCGACGAGAGACCGGAAGAAGAACCAATCGTCGAAGAGGATCCGAAAGAAGAGATGGAAGAAGAGATCGAGGTCGAAGAAGAGATCGAAGAAGACTTGGACAAGCGCCTCGACGGACACAACGAGAGGCCGGACGCCGACGAGCCGTTTCGCGGCCCGCGCAAGGGTGATCGAATCGGTATTCGCCGTACGAAGGAAACCCTGACCCTCGACCTAAAGATCGATGTCAGATGGAACAAGGACCGGACGGCAGTCGTGTATCGCATGATGGGGAGGCCGGCGATGACGCTCAAAGACGTGGTCAAGTTGGTCCGAGACGGTAAGCGCGCGATCAAAGTGATGCCGGCAACACATCGCGCCGAAGCGCGCGGCAGCCCGGACGTGCCGTTCGGCGCCGTAGCGGCGTTGGTCGCAACGCTGCGCGCCGAGGGCGTGAACAAAGTGTCGTTTCGCGGCACGCAACTGCCGACCCAGGAGCAACGCCTGGCGCCGTTGTTGCCCAAAGTGAAGTCGTCGCGGTAGCACCACAACGCGCAGCGATTGCATCCGATAGAATAGCCGCGCGCTCGCCGAACCATGGACGGCGAGCGCGCGCACTATGAACAAACGAGGTTTCTGGAGTCGTTGGTATCCCGTCGTTGTGGTCGTGCTCGTGGGAGCGACGTTGGCCTGCCTTCATGTTTGGAAAACGGGAACCGACGAAGCTAAACGATCCGTCACGTTGCGCGTTGAGGCGGACGGCCAGCTCTCCTTGCGCACTTGGCGGTGGAACGCGATCACGAACGCCGAACTCGTAGCGCATCTGGATCGGTTGGCGCGCCACCATATCGACCGCTACTTCGACGTGGCGAGCATCCTGCGACACGACTTGGCGGACATTCCGGTGCGCATCCACGTTGCGCACGATGCGAGATGGGGCGATGTGCGCGGCGTTGTCCGTTCGGTCGTTGACGCACACTTCACCGATGTCTTATTCCACGTCGGCCAAAAAGGGGGCGGCACCGCAGAGTGTCGAGTGTTCGAACTGACCGACAATAAGAAACACGTGGCCGCGCCCTACAGCCCTGGGCGCTTCGAAGTTTCAGACGAAGACTTGGAGCTTGCGCAGTGGGTCATTGGGCTCGGTGGATCCAATCTTCCTGACTGGAGGTTTGACATCACGGTCGTCGTGGAGTGGGACGTAGATCGAGCGGGATTTCTGTACTCGGTCGGACGAGGGGCCCGCCGGTCCGCGGGCGAAGTTGTTTACGCGATTGGGAAAGCGGTACACAAGCTGCGTGAAGAGAAGCGGGGCGAGAGCACGGAGTTCACGCTGTTCGCGATGGCATACCGCGACGTGCCTTTCTCCGAGATCGCGGCCTTGATCACCGGATGTCGCGAGCAAAGTGTCGACAAGGTGCGTTGCGCGTTTCTTGAGACTACGGAAGGCGCACGAGCGGCCGTGGCCACGTCGCGAGCAGCGAAAGAGAGGGCGACGCGGAAGGCGAACGATGCCGAGTAGCGAGAATCTCATGTCTGAAACGATGCTGAAGCCATGAGACGCAACACGGACGCGATAGTCTGGTCGACCGAGGAGAGCGATCGAGATGGCCCTCAGCGTTGGCGGATCGGGATCTCGATCCTCGCAGCCGTGGTTGCGTGCGTGGTGGCGGCCTACCTCTGGGATCATCGCGCACCGGCGTTTCTAAACAACGTCATGGTTCGTTTGGATGAGCGTGGGCAGATCACCATCCGGCGCGGAGCGTGGCGCGACTACTCGTTACAGCAACTTCAGGACTACTTGGCTGAAATCGGCAGCAACGTGACCGGCGCGGATGCGACCTACAGGAGCCAGCCGTGGCTGTTCCGGCACAAGCTCGAACAGGTTCGAATCACGCTCCGCGTGGATGAACGGGCGTGCTGGGATCACGTGCGATTGATACTCACCGCCTGCAACGCCGCCGCTTTCACGAGCGTCTCGGTGCGTGTGCACATCGCGGACGGTGATACCTTGGAGTTCCCCGACTTCGTCGCGCAGCGAGGGATGGACCAAGATCCTGAATTGAGATTTCGCCCGGGCGATCTGGATCGCATGAACTCCGAACTTGAACTCAGTCCGATCATCGGACTAGGGGGCGGCTACGATCCGGACGCGCCGGACTCGCGGTATTGGGTTCCCGTATCGGTTGTGTGGCGGGAGCCCGGCCAACGCCTCTTTTACGCGTTTCCCGATGGCGGCCGCGCATCCCTACCGGACGTGAATCACGCGGTCGAACGCGCCATCGCACGTGTAATCGAAAGTCATCCGGAGCAAACCATCGAATTCAGCTTGACGCTGGCTTGCGAGCCGGACGTTCCGTTCGGCCCGATCGCCGAGTTGATCGTCGCGTGCCGCGAACGCGGTGTTACAAGGGCTACGTGCAACGGATTGACGGCGCCGCCGGCCGAACGCACGGCTTCTCGTCTTCCAATCCCGCAGTCGCGATAGGCGCCATGACCAACAACACGGGCCACACGTTTCAGCCGATTCGATCCGACGACCGGGATGCGGTCGCCGCGTTTCTTGTCGCGAGCGAGTGGCCGTTTCACGTTTACACGACGTACACAACGGAGCGCGCGTTGGAAGTGGTGGACGACGGTTTCGCGTGGGGCGCAACGCTCGAAGCGCATTGGATGATGCAGGGCGACGAGCGTGTCGGCATCGTGCGCGTGTTCGACCTCAACGACCCGACCGCACTTTTGGATTTGCGCATCGCGGGAGGCGCGCGCGGTCGCGGACTAGGCAAAGCGATGGTGCGATGGATCACGGACCACGTGTTTCAAAACCACGCAACCGTGACGCGCGTCGGCGGATACACGCGCATCGACAACACGCCGATGCGCCGCGTGTTCGAACAATGCGGCTACCAAAAAGAAGCGCACTATCGCCGAGCGTGGCGCGACGACAACGGCCCGCAACACGACACGATCGGCTACGGCATCCTGCGCGATGAGTGGGCGAGCGGGACGGTGATGCCCGTGCCGTGGGACGCCTAGACCGAGCCGAGCCGCCCGTTTCAAAAGTCACGGCGATCGCTCGGAATCGCGTCTCACGATCGGCAGGGGCTTGTCATCCACGCACCGCAGACACGGCGCCAACCAACGGCCAAGAATCCAACGACAGCATCGCAAACGGATCTCGCGTCGGTTTTGTTCGGCGCGCTGCGCCATATCCCACACCGCGTGCGGCTTCTCCCAAATCCGCCAAGGTTTTGCGGAACCGATCCAAGATTCCGGAGCGCGGCCCCAAGTGGTTGCCAAGGGTGAGGTTAGGGAGCCCGCGCGCAAGCGCCGGGGCGCGCGGCGGCGGAGTTCTCCACAATTTGCGGCGCGCCGACGAAATTCCGGCTAGCGCCGCGGATTTTTCACTCAAAGCTGGAAGATCCGCCGACCGAGCCTACTATCTGAGGAAGGCAGCCAAAAAAGCCAAAAGGCAAACGGAAGCCAAACAAAAAGACCGGGGTGTGGCTCAGCTTGGCTAGAGCGCTGCGTTCGGGACGCAGAGGTCGCTGGTTCGAATCCAGTCACCCCGATACAAATCGAAGAACCGTCCGACCTCGGGCGGTTCTTTAGATTTGAGAACTCACCAGCGACCTCTGGTGGGGGTAGCGAAGGGCGAGAGCCCGTAGCGAAGGGGGGCCAGCCCCCCTTTAGTGCAGGCGCCGCTGCAAAGCTACCGGCGAAGCCGGTCGCTTTGCTGGTTCGAATCCAGTCACCCCGATACAAATCGAAGAACCGTCCGACCTCGGGCGGTTCTTCCAATTTGAGGATCAACCCAACCAGCGACCTCGAATGTGGGGGTAGCGAAGGGCGAGAGCCCGTAGCGAAGGGGGGCCAGCCCCCCTTTGATGCAGGCGCCGCTGCAAAGCTACCGGCGCAGCCGGTCGCTTTGTTGGTTCGAATCCAGTCACCCCGAGGCGTCCGAAACCCGGTCCAACTCGTTGGCTACCGAACAAGGAACAGCGCTCGAAGCACAGGGGCGAGAAAGCCCGTAGCGAAGGGGGGCCAGCCCCCCTTTAATGCAGGCGCCGCTGCAAAGCTACCGGCGAAGCCGGTCGCTTTGTTGGTTCGAATCCAGTCACCCCGATACAAATCGAAGAACCGTCCGACCGCGGGCGGTTCTTTCAAATTTGGACCAACCAACCAGGGGTAGCGGCGGGCGAAAGCCCGTAGCGAACACGCTCGGCAAGCCCCCTCGGCCCTCTTCGTGCTCACGCCGTTCGCACTTGTAGTACATTTCCTTATCGATTGGATCGGGTGCGAGTGAACCACGCGTCTTCTCCCGATCCGCTGGGTGCAGGCCGCAAGCGTCGCGGCAGAATGAAGAGGGCGAGACGAGGTCGTGCGAGTGAGGCCGATTGCAATCGCTGTGTTGGCCATAGTCGCGGCCGTTGCTGTGTACTGTGTGCTGCTCCCGTTGGACCCACCCGAGGTTGCGCCGCTACCCGCAGTGGAATGCGTCCGGCTGCCAAAACGAATCGTGCACTTTGAGATCACGGCGGGTGGTCGTCCATGCGTGGGCGCGCGAATCACGTTGGAGTCCGCCGGCGGCGCGCTCGAGACGGATCGCGAGGGAAAGGCGAGCTTCCTCGTGCCGGACTGCCGTTCTAGCTATCTCGTGCAGTTGCCGGGCTACTACTGTTCGTGGGGCGAAGTCGGCGTCTACGAACAATACGACGACGAATGCGAAGAGCGCGTCGACGAAACTGCTTCGATTGAACTGGCACCTGCTCCCAATAGCCGGGGCCGCGTTGTTTTGCCGGATGGCGAGCCGGCGCGGCGTGCGCTCGTCCGGATCTTGCAGGACGAGCGGGGCACTGCGGTGGAACGCGCCCAGGTGACGGATGACGAAGGCCGATTTGGAATATCGTCGAACCCGCCCTTTGTTGTGGAAGCAGTCGCAGAGGGATACGGCGTTGCCTCGTTGCGCGTGAGCCAATCAAGCGACATCGTCGTGCGCCTAGGCGACGGCGCCAGCGTCACCGGGCGCGTAGCGGGGACGAAGCGACCGTCGGACGCGCAGGTGTTTGCCATCTCGACCGATGTCTTCTGGATGGTGGACCGCACCTGGTTCGAGCGATCGTCGTTCGGCGACGCAGACCGAGAGTTTTGCGCCCGCGCGGCGGTGGACGCGAACGGAAACTTCGTGATCCGTGGCGTGCCTCCCGGTGAAACCATCCTCGTCGCGTTTTTGCCGCGGGAAGGTGAAGCACGCACCACCCCGTTCGAGGCAGCGGGCGAAGTGCGCAGGAACATTCGGTTCAAACCTCAGGCGGGGTTGCTCGTGAAACTCGTGGGCTCGGACGGCGAGCCGATCACGGACCCGCACATGGACTTAACGAGTTCGCGTGAAGGAGACTGGAGTCGCGCGGCGTACTCCCACGTTGAGGGAGGGCACTTGTTCCTCGACGTGCCTCTTGGCCGGTACAAGTTGAGCGTGGCGCCGCGCGGTCACATGCGGGAGACGCTGGAACTAGACCTTGCGCGCCCAGGGCTACACACGTATGTGCATCGGGCGAAGGCCGGCTTAGCGCTTGTGGGGAGGGTCATCGATCGGAAGGGACGGTCGGTTCCGCGCGTAACGGTGAGCTTCCTAGTTGAGCCCGAGGATGAGGATGCAGCATCGCGGCGGCCGATGGCGTGGAAGCTTCTCGGCCATGCCGAGACTGGAAACGACGGAAGATTCAAGATCCGCGGTCTTCCAAAAGTCCGCGGGTGGGTTGTCGTCGGCGGAGACTCGACGGGTTACGCCGAAACCAAGCGTGAGGCCGTCGCGGGGGAATCGAAACTGGGACCCATCGTGGTCTCGCGGCTTGCGTCTCTGCGAGTGAGACTGACCCCGGCGCCCAAGATCACAAACGTCAATGTTGAGGTCTGGTTGGACGGGAGTTGGGAGTCACCTCGCAGTGAAAAGGTCGGCGCCGACGGAACGATTCGACTTTCCGGCCTTGGGACAGGGCGTGCCGGTGTCGTCAAGATTGAAGTGGTCGGCTACGCGCCGAGCGCTGTCCGATTTGGCGAACTCGCACCAGAGGAAGACCGCGACCTTGGCGTCGTCGAGCTGACTCAGGGCCGCACGTTGAAGGGGGTCTTGCAAATGCGCAACGGTGATCCCGTGGCGAGAGCCAAAGTGTCGTTGGCCAGAACCATGATCGCGAGATGGTGCGAGACAAACGCGGATGGGCGATTCGAGTTAAGGCGCGTCGGAGTCGAGCCTGCCACTGTGTTTGTTGAGGCGGACGGCTTCGTTGCGGTCGCCGTACGCGAGGGAAAAATCGACGCCAGTGGTGAGCTGCGCATTGTGGTCGAGCGGGGCGGAATCGTGACCGGTCGTACGGTTGACCAGAAAGGCAAGCCGCTTGACGGTCTGATTGGACACGTGCGTTTGCGTGGGCCGAAAGGCGACACATGGATCGACATCGATCGGACGGGCAAATTTCGCCAGCGCGTGTTGCCCGGTTCGTACGACGTGATCGTCGTGCGCCGTTTTGGCGAGAGAGCCGTCCGGCGCGTCACCGTTCGCGAAGGAGAGACCACTGAGATTGACGTGGCGTTGTTGCCGTCGCGGTGAACCCGGTAGAATATGAAACCTTCGAGCACACTTGCGAGCACACTTGTCGGGGCCGTTATGAAAATTGAGAAAACCTACAACCTTCCTTTTTCTGTCGAGAAGGCGTATCAGGCGTGGGTCGCGTCAACGACCGTCATTGCGCCGGCGACGAGTATGGATATTGACCCACGAGTCGGCGGGCGCTATCGACTGTTGATCGACACTGCTGACTTCACGGCAAAAAATGAAGGGAAATTCTCACGAGTTGAACCACTCTCACGACTGACCTACACGTGGGAATGGAACAAGGACGGAGAAGTTTCAACCATTGATGTGCGATTCACGAGCGTGGAATCAGGCACTCAAGTTGACATCGTTCATAGCGGTTTTTCATCCCAAGAAAGTATGTCCGTCCACGATTCTGGATGGGACAGCTACATCGAGGGATTTTCCAAGCATCTCGCCGACACCGCATAGTGGTCCAGTCACCCCGACCAAGCCGTCCATAAATTAGCCTGCGGAGAGTCCGCTTCACCACTCCGGGCCGTCCACATTGCCGCACGCGAGGTTTCCAAATGAAACAGGCACCTGTCATCCTGCTCATATCCGTCCTCGCACTCTGGCCCACCCCGCAAACATCACACGCCGAATCCAACCCGGCCCCCAAGCGCGTCTCCGTCCTGCCGGTCTTCTTCGTGCCATCGGACCAGCCGCAACCCACGGTGGCCCAACAAGCCGCTCTCATAAAGCACCTACGCATCGCCCAAGCGCGCTACAAGGAGTTGCTCGGCGGTCGCGACACGTTTCGGCTCGAGAAAACACCACTGGTCTACGTCGGTCGTCATCCGCTGCTTGCCTATCGCCCGCTTCCGGGCGACGCCAGCCACGAGTTTGCCGCGGAGCTTTTGGCCCACCTGAAAACCGACCGCTTCACGTGTCCCTACGTGCTCGCGATCGTCGTGATGAACCCGTGCGAGAACTGGCCGGCCGGCGGCGCGCGCCCGCTCAATTGCGGATTCAATCACGGCGGCGGTTTCGTCGAAGTGTCGTCTTACGGCTTGGACAAAAACCCTGGTTTTCAAGGGACGTTGCAGCACGAGCTGGGACACGGGTTCGGGCTCGTCCACGTCGACGCTTACGGCTACTCCATGACGGACAACGAGTCGCTCATGTCGTACAACCCAAAGCACCACACCGCCGGATTCGAGCCGAGTAAGACCCCTGGAATTTTGATCCCCGAAGACATTCGCGCGTTGGCCCTAAATGATCGCGCGTTCGGGAAGCTCGAGTTCAAGCCGAGCAAAGACGTACCCGCTGGCTACAAGATCCAAAAGATTGCGCAGCTCCCGGCCTGGCCCATCCCCGGCGAAGCATCGTTTGAAGAAGACGTCGCCAAGCGCGAGAAGGGCGGCAGCGGCTTCGAACTCTTCGTCGGTGGAAAGCGCGTTGCTTACGAGCCCACTTGGAATCGGCGCAACGCACTCGCGCGGCTGCGCAAGGAGTTAAACCGCAAGTCCAAAAAGCCCGTCGAAGGGCGGTTCAACGGGCACGTGCTGCACGCGGACGAAAAAGGCTACCAGCTCTTTTTTAACGGAGTCCGTGTCGGCCACGAGCCCGCCTGGACCATGCAGCAAGCCATCGAGAACCTCCGCGGGAACCGGTCGAGAAGACCCCAGATGCGCGTCGAAGGCCGCTACAACGGAGAGCTCATTCTTTGGGCCGAGCCGACCGGATACGAGCTCTTTTTCAACGGAGTCCGCGTCGGCCACGAACCCAAGTGGACCAAGGAACAAGGCCTCGCAAACCTGCGCTTCAACCTAAAAGCCAACGCAAAGCAGCACGTAAGCGCCCGATTCGAAGGCGTCGAACTCCGAATCGAGCGGTGACCGGGCGGCGCGTAGGTCGCCAGCGACCCCCTGGATTTCTGCCGCGGGTCGGGGGCGGGTGAGCGGAGATCCAACCCGCGAGCCATGGGGCGGAGATCGGTCAACCCGCTCTTGGTGACAATTTCCCCAAGGAACCGCCGACGTCGGGCTGTTTTTTCGGATTTGAGGACCCCACAGGCCAAGGATTCCTTGAGGGGTAACCCCAGGAGCCCCTGTCTACATAGGTGCAACCCAAACTCACTCGAAAGGAATCCGAGATGAAGACTTTGAAAGTTATCGTTTTGGCGCTTGGCCTCTGTGCGCTTCCGGCGCTTGCCGGCGACTGCCTCTCCGGCACCGAATGCGTCAACGCCTGCCCGCTTGCCAAGCAAGCCAACACGCGGATGGCGACCGGCAATGAATCGTTGAGCGTCTCCGTCACCATGCGCGAGCAGCTCGTGAAGACTGTTCTGCGCAACGTCGAAGGCATCTAAAAGCGCACTCCATGGTCTGGGAATCTCGGGAGCGGATTGAGTTTCGCCAGCTCTTCGAGACGCAAGCGGACGCCCTGTTTCGATACCTGTACCGACTCGCGCGCAATCGCCACGACGCCGAAGATCTCTTGCAAGAGACGTTCGTACAGTTGTGGAGAAAGCGCGGCCAGTTTCGGGGCGAGGGTAGCTTTGCCGGCTACGTGCGCCGCATTGCGTACCGGACCTTTCTGAATGCACGTTCGCGGCTGGCCCGCCGCAACGGCGCCGTTTCGCTCGACAGCAGCCCTGAGCCGCTCGACAGCGAACGCGGCCCGGCGGAAGCGGCCAGTCGCGACGATCTCGAGCAGTTCGTGCTCGCGCGCGTCCGGCAAGCGGTGAATGCACTGCCCGACTCGTTGCGCGAACCGTTTGTGCTCTTTCGGTTTGAAGGACTTCGGCTGAAAGAGGTGGCGGCAGTGCTCGGCATCACAACCAAAGCGGCCGAAAACCGCGTGGCGCGCGCGCTCCATTCCGTGGCCGCGCAAGTGGACGACCTACGCACGGAGTACGGAGGGCGATGATGGATCTCGAAACCATGCGCAGCTACGTCGACGGCACCTTGCCCGACGAAGACCGTGCGGCGTGGGAAGCGCAACTCGCCACCGATCCCGAGTTGGCGCGCGCCGTCGAGACCTATCGTCTGATCGTGCGTGCGACGGATGTGCCCGCGCCCAAACGTTCCGCTCCGCTTACGTTTTCGCGCAAGGGCGAACCCGTGTGGCGTCGCCGTCTCGTGACGGGCGCGGTCGCCGCCGCGCTGCTCCTTGCCGCGAGTTTCGCGCTCTGGCCGCAACCGAAGGCCGCCGATTCGCGCGACATCGCGGCTGTTCCCATCGCCCCCAAGAGCGTGTCGCTCCAAGCGATTCCGCTCGGTCCGATTCAGCCCTTAGACATACCGTCGTGGCCGCGCGCGCTCGCGAGTTTCACGCCGCCGCGCGGCGACGTCCCGCTCGCGTGGCAAAACGACCTCGCCGAGGCCGAAGCGTGGGCGCGTGCGTCCAACCGTCCGCTCCTTGTGTTTTTGCACCACGAGCAGTGCCCGCTGTGCCGGCAATACGAACGCGGGCCGTTCCGGCAACGCGAGGTCATCGCTGCGGCGCAGGACTTCGTGATGCTCAAGCTGACGCACGACGCCGTGCCTGCGTGGATCGCCGAGACCGTGCCGGAAGGTTGGCCGGTGTTGGCTGTGTACGAGCCGCGCGGTCGCATCCTCGCCGGGCTGACCGGCGTAAAACAGGCCCCGCGTTTGGCGCAGTGGTTACAGCGCGGCGCGCGCGCGTGGCAAAAGGCGGGGCATCAACCCCCGCCGAGTTGGGACGCCCTGCAAAAAGCCGCACAAAAAATGGAGCAGGCGGCCCAGGCCGACGACCCCGCGGTCCAACTCGCGCTGTGGAAGTCTGTCGAAACCGACGGGCCGGACGGCGTTTTGCGCGACGCCGCGCGGGCGCAACGCGTAAGCGTGGAAGCCTCAATCCAAGCCGAGCTGTTCGCCGTGCGCGACGGCCCTCTGGCGCATGCCGCCGCAGCACTTGCGCAACTCGCGCAGGCGTGGCGCGGCACCGCATACGCCGACGATCTCGCGCGCATCCGGCGTCATGTCGAACGACACGGCGTGTTTCCGGAGCTGCGCTCCAAAAACCGTGGGGGGTAGCAGCCGTTGCGGTTGTCAAACCTCAAGGAAGGAAGACCGACATGAGCCGAATCGAAATCACATCTCTCGCTCTTTTGCTGTTTGCGACGATTGCGCAGGCGACGCCGTTGGGCGATGCCAAGGAGCACTTCGCCGCCGGCCGGTTCCAAGAGGCGATCAAGGCTGCGGAAACCGTCGCGGAAAAAGACGCCGACTACGCGCGTGCGCAGTATCTGCGTGGCGAGATCGCGCTGATGCTCGACGATGTCGAACAAGCGACGACATCGTTTCGGAGCGCGCTTAAGGTCAAGCCGAAGGCGGAGCCGATCCTGACGGGCTTGGGGCGCGCGCTCCTCGCCGCTGAAGAGTACGCCGAAGCCAAAGAGGTTTTGGGGCGTGCAGTGAAAGCGAAGCCGACGTCGGCGCGCGCCCACTGTTTTTTGGGGATCGCGACGCAACACGACACGCTCGGCGCTAAGGGCAAGAAATCGATCGATAAGGGGCTCAAGCTCGGCGGCGACGATCCGGTGATCACGCAGGCCGCCGTGTTGTTTTATCTGGGCGAGAACAAGCTGAAGAAGGCGACGCAGGTCGCCGACCGCTTTCGCAAAAAGAACAAGAAGCACCCGCTCGGTTACTTCTTAAGAGCGCTGGCGCTGGAGCGGTCGGAAAAATACGACGACGCGATCGAGGCGTACCAAAAAGCGATCGCGCTCGACGAACACTTCCTCGACGCTCACAAGAACCTAGCCATCCTGTGCATCGCGCAAAACCCGCTCTACAAAAACAAGAAGCGCACGCAGATTGCGATGAAGCATTTCGAGAGCTATCGCAAGCTGGGCGGCAAGGACCCGGCACTCATCCAGATCCACGAAACGCTCAAAAAATTCATCGGACAGATCACCGGCGGGTAACGTTCCGGCCGCGTCGCCAAAGGTCAGTGGAGTTGCGTGCCGGGGAGGCCGGATTCAAGGATCGACTTCGCGATCGGCGACGGTCGCTCGCGCAGATAGGGGACGTCCGCCAGCCATAGGATGCATCGCTCTGGATTCGCATCGATGCCCGCCTCGGCCAGTGCGACGAATTCCTGTGGAACCCAACTGATCAAGTAACCCGTGAACTGTACGAATCGCCCGGAGCCCGCGCCGTCGTCCTCGGTCACATAGCCGAGCCAAGTGTCCCAAGGCGGCGTGTTGTCGTCGTCGAAAAAACCCCGGCTCTCCTGCCGCGCCGCTCCATCGGATAAGTTGGAGTCCGGGTCGTATGCCAGCAACCGTCCGTTCGCCGTCCCTGATGTTAATCCCGCACGAGTGAGTGCAGAGCGCCGGCGAGTGAGCGCCGACTCCACGACGTCTTCGAACTTCCGCCCAAACGGATGGGGCGCGCACGAAGCCGTCCTAAGGCTCTTCGCGGGTTCTTCCAGAACCGCGTGTCGGGCGCACCACACCACCGTCTCGGCAAGTCCCATTCGAAAAGCCGACAGGGAGAACGCGGGTTCGTTCATAGGCCCATCCTAGGGGTGAGTTGTGAGCTAAGGAAACAGCGTCATCATCCAGAAGACTCCGAAGAAAGAAATCCGCACGCAGACAAAATGAAGAGGAGCTTCGCGCGGTATTAGCTTCATCGCTACTCCTCTCTCCGCTTCCGTTCGAGCGCGGCCTTCTGCAGGGCGCGGCGTTTTTGTTTGGCTTGGGCGGTTGCCTGCTTATCTGGGCCTAGCGGCCGCGTGTGCGGCACCGCTTGCGATCACGAATTACATGTTGCTCGCAGTTCCTGGTGAGTATGGCGTGTACTGGACCCCGTTCGTTCCGTTTCTTTCGCGGGTGTGGACATTTTGCATGGCGATCCCGACCCTTGTGTGGGGCGCTGCCGCCACGGGGTTTGTCGTCTTTTGCGCGTCCGTTCGATTCACCTTGCGTCGGGAACGTCCGTCTGTACCCCTTGCGCCTCGCAGCGGTGCGGATCTCAGACGCTTGCTCGGCTTGCTCGTGTTGTATCTCGGTGTGCGCACGGCATCGGTTGCAGCCGTGCTGGCGGGTCCCTCGGGCAACGTCGGCACCGTTGTGATCACCACGGTTGTCGAGGGCTTGTTGCTGCGCACCGCGTGGGATGTCGTTCCCGCGTTTTTTTGTGGCGAGCGATGGACGCTTCGTCGCACCGTTTTGGATTCTCGACGACGTAAGCGCCGTGCATTGGCACTCGGGATGACGCTGAGCGGTGCGCGAATCGCCTTCTACTTCGCGATGAGAACGACCGACGTTTACTGGAATCACCAAGCGTATCTCATTGCCGATACGGTTATAGCTTGCGTCGGGGGAGTTTGGGTCGCGCTTGCCTATCGCGATCTTGTGACGACGCGATCTGCCGTACTGAACGCCGCGTTCTAAACCGGTTCGCGTGAGGCGGCGTCGTTCGCGCGAGTCGCGCCATGGATCGGCGGACGGCTGCCGCTGCTCAAACCTCAAGACCTCGCCGTAGCGCGAGCGGGCGTATTGGCCCGTACAAGCACATCGCGGAGATCTCTCTCGACGGCCCCGAACACGCGCGCTCGCTATGCGCCGAGCCGCTCGCGGACCATCCCCCCGAACTTTCGCGCCGCGTTGGTCCGGTAGCGCAACAGGCTCCACACGACGCAAATGTCCCGGCTCGGCCGCGCGCCGGCGAACGGTCGATACACCCGGCGCTTGGACCGGTCCTGTGCTCGCATCATTTCGGGTACGACCGAGACGCCGAGTCCGTTCGCGACCATCTCCGCGATCGTCGCCAGTTGCGCTCCGCGTGAGACCACCGCCGGTTGGCTGTCGCGTTGCCGGCAAAAACGGGTGACCTGGCCGGAAAGGCAGTGATCCTCATGCAGCACCAACGTGCGCTGTTTGTCGAATGCTCCCCACGACACCGACTTGCGTCTCGCCAACGCGCTGTCTTGGGGCAGCAGCACCCACAACGGTTCGGTCGCGATCGTGTCGATGTGCACCGCGCGGTCGTCTTCGAGCGAGGACGTAATCGCGAGATCGAGCTTGCCGTTCACGATGTCGTCGAGCAGACGGTCCGTAACGTTCTCTTCGATGTGAACCGTCGCGTCCGGATAGCGTTTCGTAAACGCCCGCACCAGCCCCGGCAGGAGAAACGGCGCAATCGTCGGAATCGCTCCGACGTGAAGAATCCCGCGCACGGCATCTCGCGTGTCGCTTGCATCGCGCCGCGCATCCACAAGTTCGGCGAGGATGTGTCGCGCGCGCTTGAGAAATCGCTCGCCCGCCTCCGTCGTCACCACGCCGCGCGCAAGCCGATCGAACAACGTCGTCCCCAGCTCGGTCTCCAGCTTCTTGATCTGCTGGCTTACCGAAGGCTGTGCGACGTGAAGTCGTTCCGCGGCTCGTGAAACGCTTCCTGCTTCCGCCACCGCGACGACGTACTCGAGTTGCCGGATCTCCATGCACGCCAGCGTAAGCGCGCGCGCGGTTGGAGGCGAGCAATCTATAGGCCATGCCTATCGGTGCCATCGGTGGCATAGGCTTGAGGAGGGCCCGGGCGCGGGGTCCAATGAGGCCAGGTCGAAACGGAGAACAAGATGAGCGATCACAACCCCGCAAGCGCCGGAAAGTGCCCTGTCATGCACGGAGGAACCTCCAACCGTGATTGGTGGCCCAACCAACTCAACCTCTCGGTCCTGCACCAGCACTCGTCGCTGTCGGATCCGATGGACGGCGACTTCAACTACGCGGACGAATTCAAAAAGCTCGACCTCGGCGCACTCAAGCAAGACCTGACCGCGCTGATGACCGATTCGCAGGATTGGTGGCCCGCCGACTACGGCCACTACGGACCGCTGTTTATCCGGATGGCGTGGCACAGCGCGGGTACGTATCGCACCGCGGACGGCCGCGGCGGCGGCGGTTCGGGCACGCAGCGTTTTGCTCCGCTCAACAGTTGGCCGGATAACGGTAACTTGGACAAAGCGCGCCGGCTGCTCTGGCCCGTCAAACAAAAGTACGGCAAGCAGATCTCGTGGGCCGACCTCATGATCCTCGCGGGCAACGTGGCGCTGGAGTCGATGGGGTTTAAGACGTTTGGCTTCGCCGGTGGGCGCGAAGACGTCTGGGAGCCCGAGCAAGACATCTACTGGGGCAAGGAGACGGAGTGGTTGGGCGACAAGCGTTACTCCGGTGACCGCGACCTCGAGAACCCCCTCGCTGCGGTGCAGATGGGTCTCATCTACGTGAACCCCGAAGGCCCGAACAGTGATCCGGACCCCGTCGCTTCCGGTCGCGACATCCGCGAGACGTTTGCGCGCATGGCCATGAACGACGAAGAGACGGTCGCGCTTATTGCGGGCGGACACTCGTTTGGTAAGTGCCACGGCGCCGGGGACGCGGCGCACGTCGGCGCCGAGCCCGAGGCTGCCGGCATCGAAGAGCAAGGGTTTGGTTGGAGCAACACGCACGGCACCGGAAAGGGCGGCGACGCGATTACAAGCGGCATCGAAGGGGCGTGGACGCCCACGCCGACCCAGTGGGACAGCAGCTACTTAGACGTGTTGTTTAAGTACGAGTGGGAACGCACGAAGAGCCCTGCCGGTGCGTGGCAATGGATTCCGACTGACGCGGCGGCTGCGCAGACGGTTCCGGATGCACACGACCCGTCCAAGACGCACGCGCCCATCATGACCACCGCCGACATGGCGCTGCGGATGGATCCGATCTACGAGCCCATCGCGCGTCGCTTCCACAAAAACCCCGACCAACTGACGGCCGCATTCGCACGAGCGTGGTTCAAGCTCACGCATCGCGATATGGGCCCGCGTTCGCGCTACCTCGGTGCGGAAGTACCCGCCGAAGAGCTCCTCTGGCAGGATCCCGTTCCGGCGGTGGATCACGAGCTTGTGGATGCAAGCGACATCGCGGCGCTGAAAAAGAGCGTGCTCGACGCCGGGCTTTCGGTCTCCCAACTCGTGAGCATGGCTTGGGCGTCGGCCAGCACGTTTCGTGGCTCGGACATGCGTGGTGGCGCCAACGGCGGCCGCCTCGGTCTGGCGCCGCAAAAGGACTGGGCTGTCAACGCGTTAGCGGTGAGCGCGCTGGAAACGATCGACCGTGTGCGCGCAGAGTTCAACGGCCGCGGCCAAAAAATATCCCGCGCCGACATGATCGTCCTCGCCGGTTGCGCGGCGGTGGAGAAGGCGGCGCAGGATGCGGGACACGCCGTCGAGGTTCCGTTTACGCCGGGTCGTACCGATGCGTCCCAGCAGCAAACCGACGTCGAGTCGTTTGCCGTGCTCGAGCCGATCGCCGACGGCTTTCGCAACTACCAAAAGGGTGCGTATTCGGTGTCGGCCGAAGAGCTCTTGATCGACAAGGCGCAACTCATGACGCTGACCGCACCGGAAATGACCGTGCTCGTCGGAGGCATGCGCGTCTTGGGTGCAAACTTCGATGGCTCCAACCATGGCGTGTTCACCGATCGTCCCGGCGTGTTGACCAACGACTTCTTTGTCAACCTGCTCGACATGAGCACGAAGTGGCAGGCGACGTCGGGCGAAGACGACATGTTTAAGGGGCGCGATCGCGCGACGGGCGAAGTCAAGTGGACCGGCACGCGTGTGGATCTCGTCTTCGGTTCGAATTCGCAGCTCCGGGCGCTGGCGGAGGCTTACGCGTGCAACGATTCGAAAGAGTCGTTCGTGCGCGACTTCGTGGCGGCCTGGACCAAGGTGATGAACTTAGACCGGTTCGACCTGGCCTGATCGGCAACGAAGACGAACGAGAAAGAGGGTTACGACCTTACGGGCGTAGCCCTCTTTTTTTGCCGAGGTGATTCGGACGACGTTTCGAGTCTTAGACTGGCGTGATGAGGCGTCGCCAAGCATCGTTTTCGGTCTTGCCCATCATGGGACGTGGGCTGCTGCTTTGGTTTAAGCGTGCGCCGCTCCATCTTGGGATCGCTGCTGGATGCGCCGCTCCGGTCGCCGTGGCGAACTATCAATGGGTGCTCGTCGAAGGGTGGCCCGGATTGCGTTTCTTCGAGCGCGAACCTTCGTATTGGACGTTTGCGGGACAATTGATCTCCGAAATGCCGCTCCTTGTCTGGGGCGTTCCGGCCACGTCGTTTTGGATTCACTTTCTCGTGGCCCAACGTGTCGTTAGTCTGCCCAGCAATCGGCCTCCGGGCGTTGCGCGTCAACGCACCGCACGCGAGATAGTCAGGCCGATCGGATTCATGGTCGGCTACCTGGTCGTGCGGGTCGTAGCGATCCTCGCGATCCTGACATCAGAATCGCAGTTCGGGATTGTGGTCTATGGCCTCGTCGAATGCGCGCTGGTCACGCCGTTCTTCGTAGCGATCCCAGCCTTGCTGCTTCATCGCACGCATCCGTTGCGGCGCAGCGTCGCTCTCGTGCGGCGCAAGGCCGCGCGCATATTCGCCGTGCTAGCATCTCTGGTCACGCTGCGGCTGTTGCTGTTCATCGCGCTTCAATCGGAATCTTCTCCCGAGGTAGAGGGCCACATCTATTGGGTCCACCAGTCGTGGCTCGCTGCGGACGTCGTATTCGCTTCGCTGAGCGGCGTGTGGGCCACGCTTATCTACGTCGACCTCGATCGCTACGTGGGTGGACTCGACACAGCCGACGTGGCGGAGTCGTTCTAGTGCGCACAAAAATAGCCGGCAGGGCTGTTCACGCCCTGCCGGCTTCGTCGTGATCTGGTTGCTTTAATCGTCGATTGTGAACGGGATTTCGAGGCGGTTGATGACCGCTCTTGCTCCCGTGAAGAAGTTGGCGTTGAGTACCGCTTCGTAGCGGATGAACCGGAGGCCATCCACCGCGTTGATGTCTTGCGTGAACGGCACATCATCCACGATTCCATCCGCCGATCCGGACCAACGCCACGTCACCGACGCGCCGCCGTCTTGCACCGTCGGGCGCAGAAGCGGTGCGAAGAAGTCCGGCGACTCCACGCCCGTGTCGTAGTAACGCGATGTCGCCACCGACCTCAGCTTTGCGAGTTCGAACTCCATGATCGTTGTCGCGGCCGAGGGGTTCGAGACTGCTGCCGACGGCGCCGGCACGAGCGCGTTGCTTCCAAAGATGCCGTCCGCGCGCCGCAGGCCAAACGTCGTGTTCTGGTTGCACGAACCGGTGAAGATCGTGATGCAGTTGCACGTCGGCGCCCCGCCAACTTGCGTGACGCCCAAGAAGTTGCGGCTCGTCTGGAACGTTCCGCCTTCGCTCGCTTCCACGTCCACGATCAGATCGTTGACGCCGTCATAGGCGAAGAACGTGTCGAACGCCGGCCAGTCCTGGAACCCATCGTTTAGGTTCCCGCCATTGATCTCCGCCGATTGGGCGATGCTGTAGCCGGTCGGGTTGACGACGGTCACAAACCCATTCACGTCGAATTGATCCGAGAGGCCGCCGGTCGCGAAGCCCGTCCCGGTCTTTTTGTGGCCCAGCCGCAACGTGACGCTCGGGTACGTCGTTGCAAACGTTGCGTCGCTTTCGGGACCCCAGCCCGCGCGAATGATCGTTCCCGCGCCGCCGACTTCTGTCTGGCGATACAGGTTGAGTTGGCGCCGGCCCGCCGCGGTCGGCGGGTTGGGCGGTACGGCCGGAAGGTCCGGCCCGATGAGCGGGTTCGCGCCGGGACAGTAATCCTCTTCGCCGATCACACGCCCAAAAGGCACGAGCGGGGGCGACGGAGACGGAGCGGTTTGGGGGCGGTTGATGCTTAGTGCAATCCCTCCCGCCGTGATCGCGCGCACGTCCACGGTCGCGAGACGCGTCGTGATCGGTTGCGAAACGATCGAGAACGGAAACGTCGCGTCGTCGCTCCACACCGCGTCCGTGAGCGCCGGATCGCGCGCGCTCGTTGTGTCAAACGCCTCCGTGATCACACCGGTGTTGGGGGAGTTGGGATTGAACGCGGTGGTGAACGTCTGCAGGAACGTGAAGTTTTGAATGGAGTTGCCGGCGAGATCGCGCGGGAGTGTCCCCGGCGTGAACTTCGTCGGATCGGTCGGGTCGATAAAGTTGACCTGAATTTTGAACGGACCCTGCCCGAATCCGAACACCGGAACCATCGTGACGCGCTTCAGCGAGCCATCGAAGAATACGGCCGACGGGATGTTGTCCTGAAACGCCGGCGACGTCGCCGTGGCGTTGGTTAGGAATACGTTCTCGCCCAGCGCGAACGTGGCCGGGTTGATCGGTTCGGAAAACTCCATCGTCACGGCCGCGTCGGACGGAATCTGGCCGAGTCCGTTGGGGCCGGGCGTGAACTCGAGTCCGACGATGCCCGGCGGACCCGGGTTTGGATCGTTCCAACCGGACCCGGTCGTGAACGCGCTCGAAAGAACCGACGATGCCGTCGAGCCGTTGACGAGCGACAACGCGATCGGGTTGCCCTCGATGCTCTTTACGAACCGCGTGGCCGGTCGATTGTCTCCAGCCTGGTGCAGCGGAATTTCGACTCGGATTTGAATGCCCGCTTCGAAGCCGCTTGCGTTGTCTTCGCGAGCCTGCGTGATGGTCGGGTCGAACTCGATCACGTTGCCGGAGATTAAGAACGCTCCCTTGGGCCGCGATTGAAAGTTCGCGCCGGTTCGCACGAGGATCGACTGGTCGGTGACCGAGTCCGGGTCGACCGTCGTCGAGAAAATGATGCGAATGACGTCGTTGCGTGCGACTGCACTTTCCCCGTCGCCGGGTTCGATGCGGACCAACGCCAAGTCTTCTGGATCAAAGCTCGCGTCGGCGCCGCCGCCGCCCGAGCATCCAGCGCCAAAGCCGGCCAATCCTGCTACCAGGACGCCAGCGAAGCGCTTGGGCCATCCCCAATACATAGTCCACTCCTTCGGTTCCCGTACCCGATTTCTGACCTGTGCGCGCGAGTACGCGCGGAGCGAACAACCGACACTGCTAACGCAAGCCGCGTTCCGCTTGAATGACGGGCCGCTTGAATGACGGGCGACTGTCAAATCTGGGGCGTGTTCTCGCCCGATCGCGTGCACTCTCGTACGAGTTACGCGACGCGCGTGCGCGCACGCACGCTCCCCGGCGTGCGACTTGGCTCAAACCGCTCACGAAAAAACGCGGGGCTGGGCGGCCCCGCGTTCGGTATCGAGTTGTTGGCTTGCGAACGATGCGACCTAGGCGAACGGGTCGACGTCGGCGGTCGGGCCGTAGACCGACGGGACCGCTTCGCCGATCGAACGCAGGTACGTCGAGAGCTGGCCGCGGTGGTGGTAGGTGTGGTTGAACAGGAACGAGCGGATCGCGACCGCGCGCGGCATCGCCATGATTTCCTGATCGCCCTTCTTGAGGCTCCACATTTCGCCTGCGCGGGGGCCGAGCGACGAGAGCCAATCCTTGGTCGCGGCGTAGGCTTCATCGTGCATCTTCAAGAGCTCGGCGCGCGTCGCGGGGCCTTCGTTCGGCTCGGGACGATCGTTGATATCGAAACCGTCGCCGCCCAAGATCTGCGTCATTTGGGCGCCGGCGCCCGCGATGTGGCCGCAGAGTTGGCCGAGCGACATCCCTTTTTCGTGCGGACGCCAACCGTATTTCGCTTCGGGCGCTGCTTCGAGCAACGCACGCGTGGATTGCGATTCCATCTCCAACTCGGCCAAGTAGCCTTCCATCATGTTCATTTCGTTCTCCTCTTCCTCGTTATGGATGTGACTCGGATTGGTTGCGGCGTTTTAGCGCAACGCGGTCGCTTCGATGCGATCGCACTGGGCTGACCAGCCCTTGCTTACGCCTTCGTGGGCCGCGTCGGGAATCATACCGAACGCCTCGTGAACGAGGCGCAACACGGTGCCGTCACCGTCCGCTTCGAGGCGGTACTGCACGTTGTTTACGACCGCGTTCGACATGAACAACGGGCCGGTGAGTTCCAGCAGCGTCGGCGCTTTGATCGCTTGCACGTGCGCCCACAGGTGTCCGTTGTTGTCGCCGAGATCGCGCCACCAGCGGCCGCCAGGGAATGGTTCGAACTTGAACTGCAGACTTTCGCCGTCCGCGTTCGTGCCCGACGTGAGTTCTTCTAAGATGGCGTCAAACACCGTTTGTATGGGCGCGGCGATGCGCTTCTCGCGGTCGATTCGGAGTTCGAGATGTTTGAGTTCGGCGGGGAGTGTGCTGCTCATTCGATTCTCGCTTCGTCTTCTTTTGGGCTTCGTCTTCGGGTGGGATTTTTTTCTTGTTTGGTTAGCGCGATCGCCGGGGCTTGCGCTTTTTTTTGTGCTTGGCTTCGGCGCGGCGCTGGATCGAATCCAGTTGCGCATCCCAAAATCGCTCGAACTTGGCGATCCATGCGTGAATCGGTTCGAGCGAGCGCGGGTTTGCGGAATAAAAGCGATGCCGGCCCTCTCGTCTTACGCTCACCAGATCGACCTCCCGGAGCACGCGCAGGTGTTTCGACACCGACGGTTGATCGAGCGCGAGCTCTGTGACCACGTCGTTGACCACGCGCTCCGTTTCGCACAAGAGCTCAAAAATCGCGCGCCGTCGCGGCTCAGCGATCGCGTTGTACACATCCGAGTTGGTTGCCGCGCGGGCCATGACAAAAATATATGCCGATTACGGAATATGTCAAGCGACCGCGCCGACGCCCGGGTGGGAGAGCGGGAGAGACGGCGCCTGCTCGGTGAACGCCACCATGAGCGTGCGCATCATGTTGTTGCGATGCGGCGCCGCGTGTTCGTGGATCATCGCGTTGGCTCCAAAGTGCAGCAGCGCGATCCGCGGCGACCCTTCGTTTTGCAGCACGCGGCCGTTCACGCCGCGGCAATCCGGATGCGGGGGCGGGGACCATTCCGGGCGAGAGAAAGAGCGAATGGCAAGCGTCATAACACCAGCGTGTCAACCGCGGTTGCGCGGCCAAAGTGCGGCGCAAATGCCGCATCGCGACGATGTAAATGACTTTCACAAAAACAGTTACAACGAAAAAAATCCAACCTGGTACCGCCTTGGGGTGGCGTGGGTACCGCGTCGTGCAGGCGCGCCTTTGATGAGTTCTCGTCGTTCGCGACCTCGCCGGTTGGAGTTTTTTCTCGCGCCGTTGTTGGGTGATGGCCTGTGGATGTGGAAGTCTCACCTCCTGCGGTTTTTGCTGTACGCCGCAGGCGCTTCGATTCCGTATGCGCTCTTTGTCCTCGGTGGACCCAAGCGCTTTGTCGAGACCCGGCCGTTTTACGCCGGTGTGCCGGACTTCGCGTATCCGCGGAGCCTTATGTTTTTTTGGACGACATCGTTTTGGACGCAACTCACGGGGATGGGCGTGCAGGCGCTAGCTGTTCACTTCTTGTTTCGTCCCGGCGCAGAGGAAACGCGGGGGGAGCGGCCGACGCGGTCCCGCAGGCGCGCTTTGTTTTCGTTGGCTTGGATCGTTGCGGCGGGCGTCGGATTCTCGATCGTGTGTCAGGTCGCGTTGATGATCGCCTGGCTGTGCGGATGGTTTCCCGATGAAGGCCTCGTCGTTGTTTTGAGTCGGATCCTGCACGCGCTCGCTTGGGTGCCGCTGTGGTGTGCGGTACCCGTCGCGTTGTTGGAGCGGACCGGCCCCGTGCGGCGCAGCTGGGTCCTGGTTCGTGGGCGTCTTCTCCACGTGTTCATCGTTGTCTTCTCATTGGGCATCGTCCAAGAATTCGCGCGGGGGTACGACACGCCGTTTCAAACGACCGAGGTCAACGAGTGGTTTGAGTTTGTCTCTACGATCGCGATCGCATCGTTTGCGGGTGTGCTCGGTGCGGTTGGCTACCAACGCCTTCGTCTCGAACACGAGGGTGTTGACGTGGCGGGAATCGAACGGGTGTTTTGACGTCCTTGCCGTGCTAAGTGCTTGGAATAGCGAGAGCGAGGAATCGGAGTCGAGATCCAGGAGCGAACCGCAGCTGTAGCAAGGCTACAGCGAGGATTGGCGACGCAGAGATCGGCTTCGAGGCCCGCTCGTAGCCCATGTGACTTTTTCAATGGGCTGCTGGCAGCCCGTTGAAGAAGTGCTTGGAATAGCGAGAGTGAGGAATCGGAGTCGAGATCCAGGAGCGAACCGCAGCTGTAGCAACGCTACAGCGA
Source organism: Planctomycetota bacterium (assembly GCA_021776785.1). Lineage (GTDB taxonomy): Bacteria > Planctomycetota > PLA2 > PLA2 > PLA2 > JAJFFF01. The sequence goes on from JAJFFF010000022.1 coordinate 66,442, forward strand.
GGATTGGCGACGAAGAGATCGGCTTCGAGGCCCGCTCGTAGCCCATGTGACTTTTTCATTGGGCTGCTAAAGCCCGTTGAAGAAGTGCTTGGAATAGCGAGAGCGAGAGATCGGAGTCGAGATCAAGGAGCGGACCACAGCTGTAGCAAGGCTACAGCGAGGATTGGCGACGAAGAGATCGGCTTCGAGGCCCGCTCGCAGCCCATGTGACTTCTTCAATGGGCTGCTAAAGCAACAACGTCGCTTCAACCGCGAGGCCCGGCCCGAATCCGAGGGCTATGCACGGTCGCTTGGCGTTGGCTTCTTGGAGTGCTTTGAGGATGAACAGCACCGTCGGCGACGACATGTTGCCGTAGTTCGCTAGCACTTCGCGCGACCATCGCATGTCGTCTTCGCTGAGCGCGAGGGCTTTTTCGACCGCACTTAGGATCCGCGGTCCTCCTGGATGCACGGCCCACGATTTTATGGCATGTCGTTTTACGCTGTGCTCGGCGAGCCACCCGTCCAGCCACGGCGCTAGGTGTTCCTCGATGCGTCGCGGAATGCTGGCCGACAGACCCATCTCGAAGCCGTGATCGCGGATGCGCCACTGCATCAAATCTTCGGTACTCGGCCACACGCACGCGCCGGTCGCTTCGATGCGCCACGCGTCGTTGGCGTCGTCACTCGCCTCCACCAACGCCGCGGCGGCTCCGTCGCTAAACAGCGAGTTGGCGACCATGGGCTCCACTTCCGCACGGTAATCGTAGTGCAGGCTGCACAGTTCGACCGCGCAGACAAGCACGCGCGCTTTGCGCTCCGCGCGCACGATGGCCTGCGCCACGCGCAACCCGTTGAGGGCGCCGTGACACCCCATAAACCCAATGTGCGTGCGTTGCGTCGTCGCCGGTAACTCCAGATGCCGAATCAACGCGACATCCACGCCGGGCGCTTGAAATCCGCTACACGACACGGTCACCAAATGCGTGAGCGCGCGGTCGTCGCCCAACGCTTGTTTCGCCGCGCGCAACGCCAGCGGCGCCGCTTCGCGTTCGTAGCGTTCCATACGTTCGCCGAGCGTCGGGCCGCGATCGTTTTTCTCGTGCGCGGGTTGGAAAAACTCCTGCCGTAGCGGATCGCCTTCCAACAACACGCTGTGTCGTTTTTCGATGCCGGAACGCCGAAACAAAATCGGGATCAGTCGCTCTTGGCGTCCGGGCCACGCCGCGAGCGCGGCGGCCCACTTCGTAAACGTCTCCTGGTCCAAAGACTTGTCCGGTACGGCGACGCCGATCTTCGTGATCGTGGTCATCGTGCGCTCCCCAACGTGGCCGCGCGCACGAGCGGTTGTGCGATCCGCGGTGCACGTCGTAGGACGGCCACCGCAGCGGCGGTCACATGCGGGACCCGCAGTCCGTGGGTGAGCGCACGGCACACACGTTGGCGTTTGCCGACCGTCGTCTTGTAGGCGCGCTCCCACGCGGCGCCCGCTTCGGGCCGCCACGCGCGCGCCGCGATGGGGGCGAGTGCGCGCGCTCCCGCCAGCGCCCACGCGATCCCCTCGCCGGTGAACGGTTCGACGTACCCCGCCGCGTCGCCCACCAAAAACAGGCGGTCGCCGTGTCGTTGACAGGGCGTTTTCGTCAGCGCTGGCGTTGCGCTCCACGCCCGCGTTGCGGTGAGTGGCGGCAGACCGGCTCGGACAAGAATCTGTTGCACGGCGTGCGCTATGCCACCCGACTGCCGAACGAGCGCGGGCGCCAGCGCGGCGGCGATGTCGCATCGTCCGTCTTCGGTTTGGGCAAAGCCGACGTATCCGTGCCGTCCGCACACCATGTCGATGGCGTCCGGTGTGCAAAACGCGGGAGCGTGTTCGAGAAACGTCTGCGCGCCGATGCGTGAGCGCGGCGCGGTGCGTGTGGTGATGTCGGGCTGTGCATTCGCAAGACCGCCCGCCGCTACGACGACGTCGGCGCGCTCGATGCGCCCGTCGACAGCGACCGCGCCCGGCCCCACTCGTTGCGCGCGTTGTCCGGTGCGGAGAGTCACGCCGCGTTCGCGGGCGGCTTCGACCAACATCTGATCGAATGCTGCGCGCGTGACGCCGATTCCGGCCGGAATCGAGACGTGCGCGGGCGCGCCTCCGCCGTGCAGCACGAGGCGTGAGAGCACCGGCGCATGAAGTGCGGCGACGTTTTTCGCGAGTCCGAGTGCGTCGAGTTCGCGGAGCGCGCTTGCGTTCACACAGCCGCCGCACACCTTGTCACGCGGAAAGGTATGGCGTTCGAGCAACAACACGCGGCGGCCGCGGCCGTTGAGGCCGAGAGCCGTGGCCGCACCCGCCGGGCCCGCGCCGATGACGATCGCATCCCACGTCATCCTCATGGGCGCTCCCATGTCAGCACCATGCGGAACGGCCAGCGCCGTTTTATGTGCGCGTGCTCCAACCCGGCGCGGCGTGCGAGTTCCCGCAGTTCTCTCTCTGTGAACGCGTTGCCGACCGAGAGCACGGCGTCCTCATGGACGACCGCGCTGCGCGTGACCACGCGCGGAACCGCGGCCGCCAGCCACGCACCGCGCCGGCACCGACGCAGGTCGCTTACGACGGCAAACGGTGCGTCCCGCAGCCGGGCGAGCAGCGCCACCGCGTCGTCTTCAGGAAGGTGATGCAAAAAAAGCGAGTTCACGTACGCGTCGTAACCCGCGGGCCACGCGTCGGACAAGACGTCGCACTCAAAAAAATGCACGTTGTCGTCGGCGCGGTCGCGCGCCACGGCCAGCGCGTGCGTGCTGATGTCGCACCCGTGCACCGTGAGGTCGAGCCCCGCCTTGCGTGCGCGGTGGGTCAACGCCACGGGAAGATCGCCGCTTCCGGTTGCTAAGTCGAGGACGCGGAGCGGTCGACGTTGCGCGCGCGCCCAGGCAAAGAGCGGGGCGGCGATCAGGCGCGTGCTGCCCGCCAACCGGTTGAGGCGCGCGAGGCCGCGCAGCGCTTCGGTGTGCTCGTCGCGCGGCAACGACGGTTCGTCCATCCGTTCCGGGCGCAACCTCCGTTTCGCGAGCGAGTGAGTCACGTGCGCAGCGTAACCCCGCCCGCATGAAGAGAAGCGGAAACGTGGACAGACTCGCTCGATTTCAGGTTCGCCATTGTTTCATCGCGTTGTTGGGCGCGTACAATCCCGCCCGTGACGCGTCCGATCCTCGTAACCTCCGCACTTCCTTACGCCAACGGGCAGCCCCACTTCGGCCATCTGGTCGGGGCGTATCTGCCCGCCGACGTGTTCGTGCGCTATCACCGGATGATCGGCAGCGATGTCCTCTATATCTGCGGCACCGACGATCACGGCGTCGCTAACACGCTTGCGGCGGAAAAAGAAGGCGTCCCGTATCGCGAGTTTGTGCAGCGCGGCTGGGATGTGTGGAACGACGTCTGCGGCCAGCTCGGCATTTCGTTCGATAACTTCTCGCAGACCTGTCGCGAGGTGCCGCATTACGCCCTCGCGCAGGAGTTCTTTTTGCGCTGTAAGAAGAGCGGCCATATCGTGCGCCGCGACATCGAACAGCTGTACTCGCCCAAGACCAACCGGTTTCTCGCGGACCGTTACGTGGTGGGCGAGTGTTATGTCTGCGGCCACGATGATGCGCGCGGCGACGAGTGCCCGAAGTGCGGTTCGTGGTTGGAGGCCAACCGCCTCAAGAACCCGCGCAGTCGCACCGACCCCGAAGACAAGTTAGAACTTCGCGCCGCCTGGCAGTTTGAGTTGGACCTCAAGCCGTTCTCGGAAGATCCACTCGTCAAGCCGTGGCTCACGGAGTTTCGCAAAGGACTAAAGACCAACGTGTCCAAGTTCGTCTTCGAGAAAATGATCGAGGGCGAGGGACTTGAGTCGCGCCCGATCACGCGCGATCTGCCCTGGGGCGTGCCGGTGCCCAACGTCGATCTCGACGGGCAGCCGATCGAGGACGTGGACGGCAAAGTGCTCTATGTCTGGTTCGATGCGCCGATCGGCTACATCTCCTCGACGATGGAGTGGGCCGAGCGCGAGAACAAGGACTGGCGCCGCTACTGGATTCGTAAGGACGGCGAGGACGGCGCGCGGCTCGTTCACTTCATCGGCAAAGACAACATCGCGTTTCACTGCATCGTGTTTCCCTCGATGCTCGCGTGGCAACAGGTTGACGGCGACTACTCGCTCACCGGTCCCGGCAAGGGCGAACAATACGTGTTGCCGGAGAACGTACCCGCCAACGAGTTCTTCAACCTAGAAGGCAAGAAGTTCTCGAAGAGCGATCAGTGGACGATCGACATCGGACCGTTCATCGAAAAGTACGGCGTTGATCGCACGCGCTATTACCTGATTGCGGCGATGCCCGAAACGTCGGACTCCGACTTCATCTGGCGTGACTTTAAGGCGCGCAACGACAAGCTTGCGAACGCGTTTGGAAACTTCGCATCGCGCATCCTGAAGTTTGTGGCGAAACACTTCGACAACCGCGTCCCCGCGCTCGGCAGCGAGACGCTGGACCGCGTTACGAACGAAGTGCGCACGCGCACCGAAGCGATGGCGCGGGCGATTGAGGAATATCGTTTTCGCAACGCTTTGGACGAGTTCCTAGGGTTGGCCGAAGACGGCAATCAGTTTCTGCAAGACACTCAACCGTGGCAACTCCGTAAGACCGATCTCGCGGCGTGCGGCGCGGCGTTGCACCAAGCCCTGCAATACCTGCCCGCGCTCAGCGCGTTGGCCCAACCGTTTGTGCCTGGGCTGGCGGCTTCCCTTCGAACCCAGCTCAACCTCGCACCGCGTGGCGCCGGCCCGTTGCTGCCGTCGGAGCGGTTAGCCGAGGGCCACGCGTTGGGCGAAGCGTCGGTGTTGGTCGCCAAGATCCCCGACGAAGTCATCGCGAGCGAGTTGGAAGCGTTGCGCGGGACGCCGGAAGACTAAGTCTCCGCCTGGAAGCCCGAGAAGCTGAAAAGCCCGGGAAGCTGAGAAGCCCGGGAGGCCTGAGAAATGGCCCGGCGCGCCGTGCGCGTACTACCGCTGGGGCGTAAACAGGCGCGCGTGCGTCTCGGCGATGACTTGCGGCGACTCCGACTCGATGCGGAGCACAGGGCCCTTGCCCAACGTGTGCAGCGGAATGCGGACTCGCAGTCGCTCGCCTTTTACGACCGCGAGCTTGCGCGGGGCGCCTTCGCCAAACGAGACGCGAATCACGCCTGTGTGGTTGGGCAACACGCTTAGATAGAGCAGTGCTCCCGCCGGCGCGTCGATCGGCGCCGAAACGCCCGGCTTCTGGAACTCGACGACGGTAACGGTCTCGGTCGCGCCGTACACCAACTCGAAGTACCAATCCAAGTTGACGCGGTTATACCGAATCAGCGACGTGATCGGCTCGCGTGCGCAGGCCGACGGAAGGCGTGAACCTTCCGGAATCCGAAACGTGTCTTGGTTCGCCTGCTTGAGCTCAAGCGTGCCGCGGAAACAAAGCGCGTCCGACTCCGTGGTGCGAAGCATCGATGCGCCGGACTTTTGTTCGAGCAACAAGTCCGTGCCGTGCACAGCCATGTGGACGGGGCGCGACCCGACGACGACGCAGAGCGAGCCGCGCATCAAGCGCAGGGCCGCATCGCCGTTGTCGTGGCGTCGCACGCGCACATCCGTGAACGGGGCGGCAAACGCAACGCCGCCGTGGGGGAGGTCGATGCGCGCGGCATCCGTTGTACGGATCTCGCTCTCGCTCGGAACCGGTTGACCAGCGGCCAACGGAAACTCCTGCGTCGATCCGACCGAAGCGACGGTCGCCTCGCCGGCGCGCAACGTGTACGCCTCTCCGATGCCGTGGTCGCGGCTCGCGCCCGCGGCGTCAGTTTCCTCCGGCAGGAGATAACCGTGCGCCATGTCCGGCTCGTAAATCACGCGCGGAGCGTGTCCGTTGCCCTGCGTAATCAGCAGCGTGAACCCGATGGCAAGCACGGCAGCGATCGCCAGCGCCGGCTTGAGCCAACGCATGGTCGTAATTTTGCCGCGCGGCTCCGTTTCCCAACCCAACGAGGCGGCTTCGCGAATCAAGCCCATCGCGGCGACGATGCTGTCGCGTTCGTGCGCGCGCGGCGATGCCGGTTGCGCCGCCAACTCGGCTTCGATGGCCTCCGCCTCTTGGGGCGTCAGTTCACCGAGGACGAAATCGAGGAGCTGGTCGCGCTCGGGCGCACGCGGGCTTTTTTGGCGCTCCCTCATCGGAGGTGCTCCAGTCGGCGCGCGACCGCGTCCAAAGCTTCACGCACCCAAAACGCGACGGTTCCCAACGGTGCGTCGAGCGCGGCAGCGATCTCGCGATACGTCAATCCTTCGACGATCTTCATTTCGACCGCCGCCCGCCGGTGGTCCGGCAGCTTCGCGAGTTCTCGGCGGACCGCCACCATGAGGTCGTTGCGCTCCGCCAGTCGTGCTGGGTCCATCGCCGTTCGTTCCGGGAGGCCGTCGAGGTCGGGAATCCCCGATCCGTCCGCGACCGATCCACTCGCACCGGTCGCGGCGTGCGCGAGCGGATCGCGTCGTCGGCGGCGGAGGTGGTCGATGCACGAGTTGCGAGCAATCGCATAGATCCACGTGCTAAACGGGCGTGACTGGTCATATCGTTCCAGGTGACGAAACGCCTTGGTGTACACCTCCTGCATCACGTCCTGCGCTTGATGCGCGTCTCGAACGCGAACAGAGATGAACCGCAACAAGCCCGGCCGGATCTCCAGGTAGTACCTTTCGAAGGCTTCGATCTCGAGCAAGTTGGTCTCGGCTTACCGCCATCCTGAGGCTAATACGCCCAGGAGGCAGGGGTTTTTGACACGGAATTGCGGCGCTGGGCGGGGATTTTGCCTGCAGTCGCCTGCGAGGCGGGTCCCGTCGGACTCGGATGCGACGCCCAGGCCGAATTTCTCGCGCCGGACGAACGCAGGAATCGTCGAAGCGGGGCCCGGTCGGTAGCCCACCCGCCGACAGGCCCGCGACACCCTCAGGTGCCCACGATCCCGGATCAGCGGGGATGCGCTCGTAAACCAGGCCGCGCTCCCACGATTCTGTGCCCCCATGTGGGGGCCCCCTTAGTCTATCGGGCGCCTTGGCAGACTCCATACACTAACTGCCCCAAGTTCCCGACTTTGCCCATGGACCGCGAGCGCCCGCAACTACCCCTTAGCCTCCTCTTTGCCTTCCATCTGTGCGTGGTGGCGCTGGGGATTTTTCTCCAGAATCTGGGGGATCGGGGGGCGATGTGGCTGGTTGTCGGCGGGATCGCGACCGCCTTGGTCGGCGGTTGGTGGGCCTTTTTGTATCGCGCCTTTGTCGCCGACGTCTTGGTCAGCCGGCGTTCGGCGGGGGTGATTCTCGGGATTTTGGCGGCGGCGGGGATCGCGATGGCTGTGATTCCGCAGGGCGCTTCGTTGCGCGCGGCGGGCTACGTCGAGCCCGGGCTGCCGCAAGCCGGCGCGCGTCCGGTGTTTTTGGCCGAGACCCAAAGCGGTGGATTCGCGCTGCGGATCGCGCGGCTGCGCGGAGCGATGTTTGGCAACGAGCCGACCGTCGGCCTTAGCGAATCCGAAGCGGCGGAGTTCGACCAACGCGTTGCGACGTTTGGCGCGGACGCGGCGCAAGCGTGGCGCACCGAGCACATGCGACAAAAGCGTGTGCGTCTGCGCGACGAGATCGACCAGGGGTGGGCCGCGCATCACTTTGAGTCGTTGTACTCGGCGTGGCGGATCCTGCGGATCTTTCGTCTATACGAGATCGCGCAGTCGTGGTGGTTTGTGTTTTTGCTGCTGGTGCTCGCGCTGCACGCGTGCGCGCGGCTCTGGATGCAGCTGCCGTTTGCTCGCGCCAACCTGGGGTGGACGCTCGGCGTCGCGGGACTCCTGACGCTCCTGTGCGGGTTGGCCGTGGACCGCTGCGTGGGCCGCTACGGCACCGTCGCGCTCGACCACGAACGCATGACCCACCGGATCGAGAGCAAGATCACCGATCTCGCGCACAACCGTTTTGTGCATCTTCCGTATCGCTTGCACCTGACACACTCCTCGTTTCGTCATCGGTTGAGGCTGCGCGTTTCCAAGCTCGGCGGCGGCAAGGTCGCGTTCTCGCAGGTCGCGCCGGCGCGCGCGGGCGACGTGCACAAGATCGAGGACGGCGCGATCACGTTGACGGTGCTCAAGATCGCGGAGCAACCGGAGGGCGTGGATCCGCGCGAGGTGCAGGCGCGCGTGCGCACCGTCTTGGGTGCGGTGACGGCGGCCGGCGGCAACAGCTCGGGCCCTCTTGTGAGCGTGGTCGTGCGCGGCGTCGAAGCTCAATTGCGCGGCGAGAAAAACGCCGCCGCGCTCGTGGCGCGTGCGATCGGCGCGGTCGATGACACGCTCGCACAGTCCGGGCGCAGCCTGGGATACCTCGACGCGACCGTGCAGGCCGCGTTTGATCCGAGCCGGCCGGGCCTCGACGGGGCGCGGTGTCGGACCGCTGTCGATATCGAATGGAAAAAGGGCGAAACGACCCAGCGCGCCACGCTGGTCGTCGGGGGCGAGCCGGCCGGGTTTGACGGGGACGCCCAAGATCCGCGGTTTGCGGCGGAGCTCGAAGCCGAACTACTCGACGACGGCGCGCAGCGTGCGTTTGCCGTCGTCGATCACTTCGACCACCGGCTTGCCGTGATCGATGGGGCGGGCGACGCGTCGTTTGCGCGCGGCGGTGTGACGTTTGCGCCTGCCGCCACCGGCGTCGATCCGCGCGACGGGCGGCTGGTGACCACGTTGACCGCGCGCATCGCACCCGGCCGTTGGCTCGTCTTACTGGGCGCGACGTTGCTCGGACTGGGTGCGCTTTTCTGGTGCTGGTTCGGGCGTCGCTGGACATGGTCCGATCTTTTGGCGACGGCGGGTCTTTTGACCATGGTCGTTTTGCTATGGCATGCGCACCGTCAAGGGCATTACGCGGCGTGGTCGCCCCTTGCCGCGATCGGGCTCGTCGCCACGGTCTGGACGGTGGGCCTGGTGCAAGGAACCTCGCGGCGACGCGTTTGGATGTTTGCCGCCGGGCTTGGCGCGTGCGCGTTGGCTTACGCCGCCCACGGGGGAATGGGAATCTGATGATCTTTAAAACAGTGGCGACCGTCTTGCTTGCCATCCTCTCGTTGGCGGCGGCTACGTTTGCCGACGATCGGGTCCTGATCGCGGAGGGTACGACGCTGTCCGCATTGACCGTGCGCTTCAACAAGGCCGCGGTGAAGCGCGACACGCGCCAGGCGATGGAGCAGTCGTACGCGCAACTCATGCGCGACCAAGCGGCGATCAGCAAGCTGTTTCGGACGATGTTTCGCCGGCAACACCTAACCATCTTGAGTCGTTACTACGCGCCGTCGTTTCTCAAGCGTCAAAAAGCGACGTACGCGGCGCTGGCGAAGACCGAGGCGGCTCGCTCCGGGATCCCGCCGTACAAGCTCGAGTGCGTCGAGCGCGACGGACAGTGGTGGGTGGACGCCATGTTGCTCGAACTGGCCGGTAAGCAGGAACGACGCTTCGTGAGTGCACCGCGCCGTCCGCCGCCGGTCTCTTGGCCCAAGAGCGCGGTGGCGAAGGCGGACGCCAAAACACCCGACGGGACGCTGGCGTTGCTCCAACAGGAGATGCGGCGCCTGCGCGCGGATCGCATGAAAGCGCGCGCCGCCTACGACGCCGTGTTCTTCGAGATGGTCGCGACTTTTTTCGGAAAGCAAGCTGTCAAGCGAACACGCGCCGAGCAGGTGACCGAGCCCGCCCCGTTCATTCCGCGGTTTGCGTTGCGCCCGTCGCCTGTCGATTCCGCGCCCGATCGCTACGTGCTTTCGATTTCGGAAGAAGTGCCGGGCTCCGACGGGAAGTTCAGCGCGATCGGCGCGTTTGCGTTCGCGCTTGAGCGTGACGGCGCGCGGTGGCGCGTGACGGCCGAAGCCCAGCGGCGCCGCGCGGAGGGCCCGTTTGCCGACGTCACGCAAAACTTCGGACTGGTGTTTTTGCTGCGATGAAACTGGCGGGCGTGCGCGCGCTGATCACGGGCACGGCCCGCGGCATCGGTGCCGCACTGGCGCCCGCGTTGCGCAGGGCGGGTTGCGACGTGATCGCGTGTACGCGTGACGACGCCGACATCGCGGATCCGCGTCAGGTCAACGCGCTGGCGGAGCGCGTCGGACCCGTCGATCTTCTCATCAACAACGCGGCGACCATCCACGACCCGGCGCCGCTGTGGGAGATCGAGCACGAGGAGTGGAAGCGCCTGCTCGACACCAACGTGCTCGGCATGGTGTCCATGCTCCGCGCGTTTGTCCCCGCTATGAACGCGCGCGGCAGCGGCGTCGTCGTCAACGTATCGTCGACGTGGGGACGCGTCGCCGCAGCCCAGCAGTCGCCGTATTGCGCCACCAAGTTCGCCGTCGAAGCGCTCACGGCGTCGTTGGCCGCTGAAGTCGCGCCCGGCGTCTGCGTGATCGCGGTCAACCCCGGCGTGGTCGCCACCGACATGCTCGCCCGCTGCTTTCAGTCCGATGTCTCCGGGTTCACGCCGCCAGATGGATGCGCTGGCTCGCTGGTGTCCCTGCTCGGACAGCTGGATCCGGTCCATTGGAACGGGCGCTCGCTGGACGCGGACGCTTTTTGAGATGGGATGACACGCTCCGCCCGCCGGCGGCATTAGTCCGTAGATGCGGTGTGTTTTCGGCCAGCGCGACTGGCGCACGAGACTGCTAGAATGGCGGCCCCACTAAGGATGAGGATGCGATGAAGAAACTTTGGCTTGTACTCGTGCTCACGGCGGTTCCGGCGGTCGCGCAGGACGGCGAACTCGAGCATGCCGGTGACGCCCTGGACCGAGCGACGTGCCGATCGCTCGTCGCCGACCTCGTCCCCGCGATCGAACGCTACACGCGGATGAAGTTCCGGCGCAAGGTGCCGGTCCATGTGCAGACCAAGGCGGCGTGGGAACAGGCGTTGAAACGGAAGGGCTTCGCCGGTAATGCAGCTCGCACCGGACTTGCGTTTTACGACATTATCGCGAACGCCATTACCGTCGTGCCGTGGACGATGGGGCGGTACTTGGGCGGGAAGCCGATCCGCAAAACGAAGCAGAATTGGCTGGGGCAACTCGGTCCCATCTTGATTCACGAACTCACGCACGCGATTCACTACCAGAATTTCTATGTCCCGCTGGGCAACGCGCGTCGCGCGACGCTGCGCGCTGGCAAGGATTCGATTCCGGAGGCGGAGTTAGATCAGGGTACGGTCGCGTTCCTGTGCTCCGAAGGGTTTGCGGAACTCGTGGCGGTGCGGACGGCGCGGCCCGAAGCGCGCCCCTACATCATGCGCAGTCCCAAACGCGAGATATCGGGCCCGGGGTTTTTCATGGAGCGTTATCGACCGGACGGGCGCGGTCCCTACCGCACCAAGATGAGCGCGTATGGTTACCAAGACGGCCTCGACATGCTCCACAACCTCACGTTCGAAGTGGGGCCGCTCGGTGTGCGCGGCGTCTTGTACCGGCCGCCGCCGCGGCTCCTACTGTTCCAGCCGAAGTCGCTCGCCGAGGTACGCCTCGACGATCCGCCGAACCCGGATTCGATTTTCCGCTGCCTCGCGGCGGAGTTGCCGGGTGAAGTGTTGCTCACGGTGAATCCCGGCTCCAACCGTTTCTTTAAGCGGGCGTACGTCGCGCCGGGTCGCGGAACGCGCGTCGCCGGATGCCTGATCGGTTACTTTGCCGAATCCGACTCCGACGAGTATGGCTACTCGCGCTACTCGTTTTTTGTCGCCGACCCCGACGACGGCGGGAAGTGGTCGGCCGAGCAAGTGGAGTCGCTAAAAGGGCTTGGCACCGTCAAAGAGCGCAAGGCGTCCATCCACCTGTCGAACAAGAAAGCCACGGTCGTTTCCGTGTCGTCGGACGGCGGGCGCTACGTGCGCGCCGAGTTGGATGGCTTGGTCGTGCTGGCCCACGAATCCAAACCGTCTTCGACGCTCGAAAAGCGCTGTTTGCTGGCGCTGGATGCGCTCTACCTGCGTAAGCCCACGCCGAACCTCTACAAGGCGGCCTTCGCGAAGGCCAAAGCGGCTGGCGGCGGCTAAAACAAAGCCATCCACAAAAAAAAGAGCCGCGACGGGCCACGTCGCGGCTCTTTTTTCGTGGGTTGTTGCCGCCCTAGCGCGCGCCCATGGCGCGCAGCTTTTTTGTCGCCTCGCGCACCGCGTTTTTCGCGGCGTCGCGTGCCTGGATGGCTTCGTCCATCGCCTTGGAGCGGCTCTCACTCGCCGAATCGGCCTCGCTAAACACGGCGAGCATGGCGCTGACCGATGCGGCGAGCGAATCGACCTTGGTCCGTTGGCCCGGCAGACGGGCGTGAAGGTCTGCGTAGATCTCTAGATCTCCGCCGCCTTCGGTCATCTTGGCGTCGATGGCCGCACGCACCGCATCCGCTTTCACCATAATCGAGTCGGCCCTTTTCATCGACTCGCCCAATCCCTTGAGCTCTTCCACGATGTTTTTGCGGTCGAGGTCAGCCTCGTGGACTTCCAGCAGGATGAAGAAATCAAGATCGGTGAAGTCGTAGCTATCGACGGTTTTCCCCTTGGGCGCGTGCTTGCCCTTGAGCACATCGTCGATGACTCGCGTGCGAATCTTGTCCTCTTTGATCCACGTCCGGAACTTGCTGCTGATCGAGCTCTTTTCGCCGCCGCTCGCTTTGCCGACGCGCGATTTCGGGGTCGCGTCAAACCAACGCGTGCGAATCACCCGAATGGCATCGAGGTCTTTTTTGACCGGAGACTCTTCGACGGCGCCCGTGGCCGCTTCGTCGGCGACTTTGCGCCAGCTCGACATCGCGTCGTCATACTGCGCTTCGTATGCGGCGAGTTCGCCCTGCAGACGTTTGATCTCGCTCGTCGCCGCCAACGCTGCGGCCTGTTTGACCGCGTCGTATTGCTTCTCCATCGTCTTCAGGCGGCTCGCTTCGCGTCGCGAGTCTTTTTGCAACTGCAAGAAGTATCGTTGCATCTTGCGCAGGTTCGGCGCCCCGGCTTCTTCGGCTTCGTGCTTGATCGCCAAGTCCTTGATCGCTTTTTCCGCGGCTGCGAGTTCGCCCTTGAGCTTGTCGCGTTGTGCGGTCAGTGTCGCGATTTTTTCCGTGCGCGCCTCCGCCGCGGCCTTCCGCTTCGCGGCGGCGACGGCGGGGTCTTCCTTGGGCTTGCTCGGCTGACCGTTCGTCTTACTCGGGTCGTCCTTGGAGCAGCCGGCGAGAGCTAACGCCATGACGAGGGTCGTGGTTAGGAGGGAAAAGCACCGATTCATGCGCGCCAGAATACCAGGGTCGGGCGTCGGGCGGGCCGCTGGCCGGGCGGCGCGGCTCCGCGGTCCACCGGTTCGCGCTACAGGCGATCTTGGTAGGCTTGGCCCCGATGCGAATCAAGCAACACTCGCTCATCTTCGTCGCCATGGCGGCCGGAGCCGGAATCGGGCTTTGGCTGGGTGGCGCCGACGGCGTGAAGGGCAGCCATTGGTTCGTGGATACGTGCGAATTTTTGGGCAAAGACATCTTCATCGGCGCCCTGAAGATGATCGTGGCGCCGCTGATTCTCTTTTCGATCCTGGCGGGCGTCGTCAGCCTGCCCACCCGCGGCGAGCTGTGGCAGATCGGGTGGCGAACGCTCGTTTTCTACTTCGTGACGACATCGATCGCGGTCGGCATTGGACTGATGCTCGTGCTCGCCATCGCGCCCGGCGAACGCGGCTCTCGCACCGAGATTCGCGCGAAATGGAAGGAGACCCGCGCCGAGATCGTGTCGGAGTTCGAAGCCAAAGAGAAAAAGGTCCAGGGCGCGAAGTCGCGCGGCGCCGGCGAGACGATGCGCGACAACGTCAAGCGCATCATCCAAAATCCGTTCAAGGCGCTGTCCACCGCCAACAGTTTGGGCATCATCTTTTTTGCCATCTTGTTGGGGGTCGCGATCATCGTGATTGGGGAGCCTGGGCGTGCTGTTGTCCCGGTGATCGAAGCGATCAACGCGGCGATCATGGAGATGACGCGCTGGCTCATGGCGGGCGCGCCTTTGTTCATCTTTTGTTTGATCGTGGCGCTCATCTCGCGGTACGGGACAGCGGTGTTTTCGTCGGTTGCCTGGTACGTGGTCACGGTCATCGGCGGGATCGCGATTCACATCTGCGTGTTGCTTGCCATCTGCGCGGTCGTCGGCAAGAAATCGCCGCTGGCGTTTTTGCGGGGCATTCGCAAGGCGTGGGCGGTGGCGTTTGCGACGCGTTCGAGCGCGGCGACGCTGCCCGTGACCATGACGGCCGTGCAAGAAGAGCTCGGCGTCTCCAAGCGCGTCTCCGAATTCGTGTTGCCGCTGGGCGCGACCATCAATATGGACGGAACCGCGCTCTACGAGGGCGTGGCGATCATCTTCCTGATCCAGCTTTTTGGCGGGATGGAGGGCGCGATGATTGAACTCAATGCGACCACGACCATCGTTATTTTCTTAACGGCCGTGCTCGCCTCCATCGGGGCCGCAGCCGTGCCCGATGCCGGATTGGTGACGATGGTGCTGGTCGCGAATGCGGTCGGATTGAGCGAGCAATACATCGTGATGGTGTTTGCCGTGGACGCGTTTCTCGACATGTTCCGGACTTCGACCAACATCATGGGCGACTCGGTGGGGGCGGTGGTGATCGATCGGATGATGGATCGCAAGGCCGCGGCCTGACGGCCGAGCGAACGGATCAAGGATCGACATGGCGACCCCACACAAGGCGACCCCGGACAGGGCGACACCGGACAAGGCGACACGGGGCCTAAGGCTTCGCAATTTGACCTATGGGGTCGGCGACCCCGAGAGCGTGCTGCGTAAGCTCGTGTGCAAGCGGCTCGGCGTGCACGAGGCGCAGTTGCGCGGGTTTAAGCTCGCCGGCCAATCGCTTGACGCGCGGCGGCGGCATGCGGGGCTGCGGTTTCAGTGCCAGGTCGATGTCGTTTTGGACGCGGCCGTGCGGACCCAGGCGATGAAGCGGTTGGAGAAGCGGGGCGAACTCAAGGAGACGCCTACGCCCGGCAGCTTTCGCGTGGACGAACCGCACGTATCAACGCGGCGCGCCAAGGTCGTCGTGGTGGGGTCGGGGCCCGCGGGCATGTTCGCGGCGCTTACGCTTTCGCTGCATGAGTGCGACGTTTTGGTCATCGACCGCGGGGCTCCGCTGCAGGAGCGCGCGCGGCGTCTCGTCGCGTTTCACCGGAGCGGCGTTCCCGATCCTGAGACTAACCTTCTCTTCGGAGAAGGCGGCGCCGGGACGTACTCGGACGGCAAGCTGTACACGCGGGTCAAGGACAACTTGGAGACCGCGGTGTTGGACGAGTTGATCGCGTGCGGTGCGCCGCCTGCGATTGCTTATGACAGCCGCGCCCACATCGGGACCGACAAGTTGCACAAGATCCTGCCGCGTCTGCGCGAGCGGATGGTGGCGCGCGGCGTCCGGTTTTCTTGGAACACGCGGTTGGACGGGATCGATACGGCCGCGGGGCGCGTGCGCGCGCTCAAGACTTCGGCCGGCGACATCGAGTGCGCCGCCGTTGTGCTCGCGCTCGGTCACAGCGCGCGCGACACGTGGGAGCACCTGGCGCGCGACGGTGTGGCGTTGGAAGCCAAGCCGTTTCAGTTCGGTGTCCGCATCGAGCATCCCCAGGAGATGATCACGATCGGGCGGCACGGCGACAGTGAGCAGGCGGCGCTTTTGGGCGCGGCGGCCTATTCGCTGGTGTGTAAGGCCGGGTCCGGATTGCCCGCGGCGTATTCGTTTTGCATGTGTCCGGGCGGCAAGATCGTGGCGAGTGTGAACGAGCCGGGCATGTTGTGCACCAACGGCATGAGCAACTCGAGCCACTCGTCGCCGTTTGCGAACGCGGCGATCGTGACGACGATCGATGTCGATGCGTTCGCGGCGTACGGCGAGGGTCCGCTTGCTGGCGTGGCGATGCAGCGCCACTACGAGAAAGCGTTTTTCGAGCGCGGCGGTTCGGACTACACGGCCCCGGCGCAGCGCGCCCCCGATTTCATCGCGGGACGCGAATCGACAGGAGACTGCCGAACAAGCTACACGTTCGGCGCGACGGCATCCCGCATCGACGATCTGTTGCCGCCAATCGCACGCGACGCGATCCGCCGCGCACTGGAACAGTTCCACAACATGCTCAACGGATTCGCAAGCGAAGAGGGCATCTTGGTCGGCTTGGAGTCGCGCAGCGCAGGCCCGGTAAGGATGCCCCGCGACCGAGAAACCTACCGCGCAAGAGGCCTGGCGAACTTATACCCCGTCGGGGAGGGAGCAGGCTTCGCCGGAGGCATCATGAGCGCGGCAATCGACGGCGCCCGCGCAGCACAGGCGTTGTTGCGGTTTGGCGTAGCACGCGCCGGTGTGTAGATCGCGATCGGCTCCGAAGCAACACCGCCCGACGCCTTCGCGGAGCGAACACGTTGTTTCTACGGCGCGCCACGTCTTCTTAACACACGTATTCCGTTGCGCTGTGTCGCTCTGCCCATTCCGCCCCCGCAACGGATTTCAAGTTGATGTCGTTACGTTCCAGTTTTTGAGGGCTTCGCTGCACGAGCGCAGCGAGGAGCGCCGTGGGCACGCCAACAGGCTACAAAGCCAAGCGTGTGAAAACGTGCGCCGGCGACGTGGATCTACGGGTGCCGCAGGTGCGCGACGTCGAAGACAACGAGTCGCTTTACCCCCAAAGCCTGGAGCGGGGTCAGCGATCTGGGCGTGCGCTTCGTCTTGTTGTGGCCGAGATGTACGCGCAGGGCGTTTCGACGCGCCGGGTGGCGGCGATCACGCAGGAGCGCGAGGATGCGCCCCAGCTCGCGCCTTGGCTGAGGAGAACGTGAGCGAAGGCCTGACGGTTTTCGACCTTGGCCTGTCGGAGGCACAGCGCAAACGGCTGCGCACAACCAACGGCCTCGAAAACCTCAACCAGCAGATCAAGAGGCGCACCCGCGTGGTGCGTCTCTTTCCAAACGAGGAGTCCTTACTGCAGCTCGCGAGCGCGGTGCTCATGGAGATCAGCGAGGAGTGGGAAACCGGACGAAAGTACCTGCCCAAGGACGAAAGCTGATCAGCCGCGTACGCTACTTACAGAAAGAAGTTGCTCTGCCCCGGCTCATTCGTCCTCTCGGTCCGAACGTCGTTTCCACCATGCTTTCGCTTTTATCAGCGTGCTCTGCGCGTCTCCATCGCCGAGCGGACCGATCCAGTACGACGTTATGGCCAGGGCGGCCGTTACTCTCACGTGCGGATCTCGATCGTCCAGCGCCGCCGCTGCTGCACGGAGTCCTGCCGTATTTCGAGAGGCGGCAAGCAGATACACCAAGGTTGCGCGCTGGTTGAAGTCCTTCGTTGACGGAACGGCGGCCGTGAGCTTGCGCACCGTCCACGGTCTACTGACGTCAATCTCGTAGTTGGCTTCGGCGTCCTCAACACGCCATTTCTTCAGATGCTCAATGATGTCTTGACCCGCTGGCGTCGCAGGGATCGCGGTGAGATCGACTGCGTCGGGTTCTTCATCTTGGCCGCGTTCTTGGGGACCGCCACACGCGACACCTACCAGGCCTATCAACAAAAACACACAAAATCGCATCATTCCCACCCCGGGTTTCCAAGGCCCTGCTTCGACTCATCGTCTTGCCACTTACCCGGATTCGCATTCGGTTTTTCAAACTTGAATTTGGCGAGGACACACCACTCCAGGTAGCCACTGACCCGAATCCACTGATTTCCGAGCGTTACGCGGGCGACCTGCCCCCAGTTTCAATACCAATGTCTATGTTAGTCCCGCGATGGATGCAAGGGCATCCCTCCAAGGTCGGCGGAGCGTAGCGGAGCCGACCTTGGAGCCGAGTCGTGCCACGGGCGCCGGCGGTCGTCTTCCGGTTGAGCTGTGCGGACGCAGCTCGTTGTACTCTTCGCGCCACCACTCGATCAGCACCTGCGCTTCGCGCAGCGTGTAAAAGATTTCGCCATTCAAGAGCTCGTCGCGCAGCTTGCCATTAAACGACTCCACGTATCCGTTCTCCCGCGGCGAGCCCGGCTCGATAAACAGGGTCTGTACGCCGACCTTCTCTAACCATTCCCGCACCGCCTTGGCGACAAACTCCGGCCCGTTGTCCGAGCGCAAATACGCCGGCGTACCGCGATACACAAACAGCGCCGCGAGTTGCTCCAAAACATCTTCCGAGTTGAGCCGGCGATCCACTCGGATCGCTAGACACTCGTGTGTGTACTCGTCCACGATCGTCAGCATCCGGATCGGCTTCCCGTTGTGCGTCCGGTCCGCG